>NZ_CP132507.1:1313112-2601224 GCF_032191775.1 Rhodoferax mekongensis
GGCGGACACCATTGCCGACGAGTGGAATGACCTGTCCGCCGTGGATAAGGCCAAGACCACCAAAGAGGTGATGGACGCACTGTTTGCCAACGTGCAGCGCATGATGGGTCTGGATGGCTGGAACGCCGAGTACACCACCGGCATGTTCAAGGGTGGCGTGAACCCGAGCGTCTTCCTGTCCGCGCCAGAGGGCGTGGCTCCCGAGCAGCTGAATGAAGTGGCTCGCGTGATGGGCTACCTGCTTGATCAGATGGGCATGGTAGCGTTCGACGAAAACAACACCACATCCGACAGCCAGTTCTCCTTCGTAAAGGTGGTCTTGCCAGAGGGCATGAATCAGGAGAGAATTGACCAAGTTCGTTTAGCAATCGCTAAAGCGGTGCCCCAAGCCAATGGCGACAGCCTGCGCGAGGGCGCTCTGGTGTTTGGCAACTTCTCCGCCTATGACAGTGATGTCAAGACCCTGACCGATGAGCAGTTCAGGGATGCGATTTTCGATGTTGTCAACCAGATGCCAGAGGACTTCGAGGTCACTGCACCGAAGAAGTTTCACAGCGAATACATGCAGGGCAGCTGGGGTCCGGTCTACAAGCCGACCAACCGCAACAAATACTTGGAAGGAACACGATATGCCAGCAATCAAGAGGGAACTGAAACCCGGGGAGACGATCTTCGGGGGCGGAGCGGGGGTGGCGACTTGGCGCAGCTACGACGCCTTGCGGAATCAACCGACAAAAAGCTCCGAAAGTACACCGACTACTACCGAGCAAACCCAACCCCAAGACCTAGCAGTGGAAATCTCGAAGGAGTGGGCAAGGCAGAACGGGAGTACGGCAGCGCCCGAGAAGGCGCAGTCTCCCGAGTCGGCGTCCACTTCAGCCAGCAGCGACGCAACACCCTAAGCTCCGCCTTCCATGGCACCGGGCTCAAGGGTGCCGAGCGTGACCGCATGGCCATGCCGGGCGCCATCAAGGATCGTCTGTACTTCTACGTGGACAAGGGCACTGGCGTCGTTCCAGAGGCCGGCGTAGGCGGCGTCAAGCACACCATCAAGCTCAACAACCTGTACGACATCAACAAGGACGAGTACGGCTTCAAGAAGGCTGCCAGCAACCCGGACCCACTGCAGTTCGCAAACAACTGGGAGCGCATGGTGCGCGATGCGGGATTCGATGGATGGACCGCAGACAACGGCGGCAACCAAGCCTTCGCAGTCCTGCTTGGGAAGCACGACATCTCGATGTCTGCGCCATCCTTCCAGCGCCGCGAATCCATTGGAGACATCAACAGTCTGGGCAACTTCAACCTCGATGTCTCCGATGTCTCCTTTGATGACTTTGATCTTGACTTCACCGACAAGATCGAGGCCAAAGAGATCTCCATGGAAGACTTCATCAATGCCAAGACAGAAGGCATTGCCATGTCTGAGGCGGAGAAGCGGGCAGAGCTGCAGGCCGAGATTGCGCGCGAGGAGCAAATCCTCCGGAACAGGCTTGCTGAACGCGCCAAGGCCGTCGCGCTGCCAAACCCTCGGGAGATCACTGCAGAGCAGATGCAGGAGCATGGCCTATTCCCAGAGAAGGCCATGCCATTCGGCAAGGACAGCGAGGATGAGAGCGGCTTTGTGAACATCGTGGTTCCTCGCACCTACGCTGATAGCGGCCAGCATGAGATTGAAGTGATCCCCACCGGCAACGGATACCGTGGCCAAGTGGGATACGGCATCTCGTTTGTCGAGAGTCGAAACGCCATGAGCTACAGCGAGATCGTGCGCTTCACCAAGGCGCAGCTGGCAGCCCCACTGATTCACGATAGCGGATTCGACATCACATCCGCCTACCGCAAGGGAACCGCGCTCAAGATCGCTCAAAAGTGGAAAGAGCTTGCGAAAGCGAAGGGCGTTTTCTCCCTCCCCGGCAAGTCAGTCAACAAGCAGTTTGAGTATGTTGCGCGCGAGCTGAAGGCATTTGCCGGCTACACGGTTTCCATGGATGTTTTTGGAGAGGGCTTCAACGTGAGCTTTCTCGACAAGTCAACCTCAAGGAGTTACGAGGCTCAGGTGGAGCTTCGTCGCGGGTACATGGAGTGCTGCACCATGAACCTTGCTGGATCCAAGGGCTTGGGCACTGAGTTCTACGCAGTCGCATCCGAGTGGGCGCGCGTCAACGGATACAAGTTCAAGTCCGCAGAAACACTCTCCTCTATCAACACAGCGCGCCGCACCGAGCAGGCACTCAGCTACTCCCTGAAGACTGGTGAAACCGGCATCATCATGCCCGGCTCGCAGAACCGGGTGTATGGCTACAACGAGGATCCGAAGACCCAAGAGGATCACGACATGAACATCGCACGTCTGGCGCTGGCCAACATGCGAAACATGCTGGAGCTGGACCCAGATTTCTCTCGGCTGCGCTACGACCCGGAGACTGGTCGCTTCAGCCTGCAGGGCGGAAAGGATGGCGAGCCATGGGTCAAAGAGTTCTTGGCCAAGCAGGACGTGCGCGCCTACGGCGTTGGTCGCTCCACACTGGCACGTGCCGCGCTGACCAACCAGATCATCCGAGACGAGATCGACGTTGATGCCATCGAGCAGTTTGCAGTGCCCGTGGCGTACCAGAAGCGCGAGCGCGGCATGGAGTCCTCCCTGAGCGAAGGCTGGGGCGGAAAGGATGCAGTCAACCCCAACTTCGTGAAGTGGTTTGATGGATCCAAGGTGGTCGATGAAGATGGGTTGCCAAAGGTCATGTACCACGGCACCACCCGATCATTCGAGGAGTTCGCGCCGGGCACCGGGTACTTCACCGCCATCCCTGATGAGGCCAATATGTACGGCGGCATGAACACTGCCGGCGCCAATGTTGTGCCCGCATTCCTGACCATTAAGAGCCCGCGAGTCATTGAGTCTGAGTCCATGCGCGGAACCCCGCGAGATGTGATTGCGGACGCGCTGAGTGACCGCGACATCGATGGCGTGATCGTCACCGAAGGCGGTAAGGTTCGCTGGGCTGTGCCTGTGGATCGCGGCCAAATCAAGTCTGTCTTCAACAGCGGCAGCTGGTCCGAGGAAGATCCACGCATCAGCTTCCAGAAGCGCGAGCCATCAAGCCCGCTTGAGAGCTACATCGACCAGCGCAACAAGAGCATGCCTCTTGTGTCTACGCAGAGTGCGCAGATGGCGGACATCGAGCTGGCAGTCAAGGCGATTGAGGCCGCAAGCGAAGACATTGCCTCCGGGTCGCGTGATGTGCTGCCAATTCCGATTGGTCGGGTGCCTCATGTTCTGACGATGATGGGAGCCAGCTCACAAATGCTTCGCGTTGACTCCAGCATTGTCCGCAAGGTTTTCTTTGAGAAGCACTCAAAAGAGTTTCCAAACATCACGCCGCGAGATCTTGTGAATGCCATCTACAACCCTGCCATGGTGCTGCGCGCAGATGATCCAAATGAGTTTGAGCTTGTCTTGCCCATCACATCCGCACTGAAGGGCGTGGTGATCGTTCCAATCGTTCAGAGCAAACCAGTTGGCACTCCGTCCGTGGGTGGTAAGGTGGGTGTTAAATCATCTGCCATCAAGTCTATTTATGTGCGGCCAGTTGGAGGCGATGGAAACACCATTTTCAACCGTATCAAGAATGGTCGCGTCATGTATGCGGATCCTGCTCTGACGCAAATCGCTGTAACTGGTAGGGCAGAGGTGTCTGCAGCATCCGAGGGGATCGACAAAAGAGGGGCGCAATTCCCTGTTTCTCCCCCCTCGGCACAGCAGCTGGGTTCGAGCGCTCTCACGGGAGGCTCTGAAGATTCTGGTCGGACCAGCCGGATCAACGAATGGGAGGCACGATTCTCCGATGCTCCCCGGTTGGCTGGACCGGCTTTCAATGTAGCAAATGCTGAACTTGCTGTCAAGCCCCTCAATCCAAATTTTGTTGGCTGGGATCGGGTGCGCCCCATCATCATGGGTGGAATTTCCGAGCGCAAGATCAAGTCTGACGTGGATCTGCTCAAGTGGATAGGCAACCGCTACGACCCCGCATCCTCGCCTGACGGATGGGCTGATGCGCCCGCATTCCAGAAGCGAGAAGGCGAGAAGGTCTACACCCATGAGGTGATCGACCCCCGCGATGGCAACAAGGTGGTGGGTAAGTACCAGAGCGCGGAAGCTGCTCGCCGTGGACGTGACCGACTTGACAACCAGTACGGTGGCTATCGCTACCGTGTGCGCAAAATCGAAGATGGCCTGCCCATGCTTCAGGCGCGTCAGATCCAGCGCGCCAAGGGTCTTGAGGATGAGACGTGGTTCGAGCGCCAGCGCCGCCGCTTCCAAGACCAGTTCATCCAGATCCGCAACCTGCAGGACACCCTGCTGGCCAACGGCGGAACGGTGAACGAGGAGCAGGATGTGTATGGCGCCGAGGAGCGCATGCACGGCCGCACTCAGGAGCTGCTGACAGATTTCGCCAACAACCAGATCGAGCCCTTCATCAAGAAGGCTGCCTCGATGAAGGTGGGCTTGGATGAGATCTCCCTGTACGCATACGCCAAACATGCCGAGGAGCGCAACCAGCACATCGACAGCATCAACCCAAAGCTCAATGGCGAAGGCTCCGGCATGTCCAACGTCGAAGCGCAGAACATCATCCAGATGGTGAAGTTGGCCGGCGACGAAGCCAAGTTTGAGGAGCTGCACAAGGATCTCATGGGCATCACCTCGACCACGCGCCGGGTGCTGCTGGATGAGGGTCTGATCACTCAGGACGAGTACGATGGCTGGGAGAACCTGTACGAGAATTACGTTCCCCTGCGCGGCTTCGAGCAAGTCGATGAAGATGGCGCCAAGACAGGCATGCTTCGCGTAGGCCGTGGCTTCAGCACCACCGGCAAGGAATCCATCAAGGCGCTGGGCCGCAAGTCCAAGGCTGGAGAGATCATCGAAAACATCATCCGCGACTACGAGCGCGCGGTGATCCGCAGTGAGCGCAATCAGGTTTCCAAGACCTTCCTCGATCTGGCGCTGAACAACCCTGATCCGGATCTGTGGGAAGTGCAACCCACCAAGCGCACCCCCGCCTTCGACAAGAAGCGCGGACTGGTTCTGATGCGCTCCTCGCGCGACACAGGCGAGGACACCATCAACATCAAGGTGGCCGGCCAAGACGTGCGCGTGAAGATCCATGACCCGCTGATCCTGCGCGCCATGAAGCTGGCAGCCAAGGATGAAACGAGCCAGCTGGAGCGCATTCTGGCTGCAACGCTTGGCACCTACACCACCCTGATGCGCAACACACTCACCCGCTACAACCCAATCTTCGGGGCGCTCAATGCGGTGCGTGATGCGCAAATGGGCGCCGTGTCTGCCTACGATGCACTGGGCGCTAAGGGCGCGGCCCTGTACGCCAAGTACCTCGGCCCATCTCTGGCGGCCTCCTTCCGCAAGGAGCGCGGCAAGCCAGACCCTGCGAACAAGGTGATGGACAAGTGGATCATGGAAATGCGCTTTGCCGGCGGAACCACTGGCGGCTACTACCTGCGCGACACCAGTGAGATCACCGAAACCATGCGCGACATGATGCTGGCTGCCGGCGCCGCGCCCAAGGGAATCAAGGAGTCCTTGCGCGCATCCAAGGCGTATCAAGCTGGCTCCATTGCGCTTCGCTGGCTGGAGATCATTGGATCCACATCTGAAGACGCAGCCCGGGCAGCCGCATACCGCGCGGCCCGCGAGGTCGGCAAGACCCCGGCAGAGGCAGCCAGCATCGCCAAGAACCTGACCACCAACTTCAACCGCAAGGGCGAGTGGGGTGGCACCTTGAACCAGCTGTTCCTGTTCTTTAATGCCGGCGTGCAGGGCTCCGCCCGAATCCTTCAGGCGCTTGGCAACCGCCGGGTCCAGTACATGATGGCAGGCGCCACTGCTGCCGCCATGACACTGGCCCTGATGAATGCAGGCATGGGCGATGACGATGACGGCGAAGCCTACTGGGACAAAATCCCAGACTTTGAGAAAGAGCGCAACCTGATCTTCATGCTGCCACCCGGCGTGGAGATGGATGGTTCGCACGTGGTCGGCAAGAATGGTCGCTACGTGAAGATCCCCATGGCCTACGGCATCAACGTGTTCGCCGTGCTTGGCAACGCGCTGGCGGACTCCGCTCGATGGGCCAAGGACCGCAACCGTGGCGCGAGTCCGGCCAAGTCTGGTGTGCGCCTGACCTCCGCTGTGTTCGGATCCATCAACCCATTCGGCGGATCTCTGGATCCAACGGATCCGATCCAGCTGTCCATGGCAGCCGCCCCCACGGCCATCGACTTTGCGATCCAGATGGGCGCCGGGGTGAATGCCTTTGGTCGCCCGGTGGGGCCAGAGAAGTCGCCGTTTGATGAAAAGCCAGACAGCGAGAACTTCTCCGCACGTCAGGCCGGAACCGCATCGCAGCACGTGGCGCGCTGGCTCAACTCCGTGACAGGCGGAAATCAGGCTCGCTCCGGCGCCATCGACGTGATGCCGGGCACGCTGGACAATCTGGTGCGCAACGCAACCGGCGGTCTGGGTGTGTTCTTGGCTGACACCTTCGTCAACCTGCCGACAAAGGTGATGTCCCCCATCGAGACAACCACCCGCGACATTCCGCTGGCCCGCAACTTCTACGGCCAGATCGATGACATCACCGAGATGGGCCTGTT
Source organism: Rhodoferax mekongensis (assembly GCF_032191775.1). Taxonomy (NCBI): domain Bacteria; kingdom Pseudomonadati; phylum Pseudomonadota; class Betaproteobacteria; order Burkholderiales; family Comamonadaceae; genus Rhodoferax; species Rhodoferax mekongensis. The sequence continues at coordinate 1,319,794 of NZ_CP132507.1, forward strand.
CTACGAGCGCCGGGCAGAGGTTACGAAAGAGCTGAAGGCAGCCGAGGCGGAGATGAAGGCCGGCATCGAGGTGGACTACACCGAAGAGCAGATGGCCAAGCTCTCACTGGCCAAGGCAGCTGAGTCCTACACCAAGTTCTACGCGAAGCTGAAGAAGCGCGAGATCGAGATTGCCGAGGACGAAAGCATGACCCGGGCCGAGAAGATGGTCGCTCGCAAGGAGATCGAAAAGCAGCGCGGGGATCTGGCCCGGGCCTTCAATGAAACCTACGTGGGGCAGATGCGCGACGTGAAGAAGTGAGTCGTAAAGTGAGTCGTAGGGGTGGATTCCCGAGGGAGTCTACCCCTTGAACTACGGAGACCGGACGCGGGATTGTATCGGCCTGCGCGCGGGGCATCTCCCTTTGCGGAGTGATGCCTACTTGGTCAGCTGCCGCATGGCCTCTTCCAGGCCTTTGAGGGTGAGGGGGTACATCTTGTTTTGCACCAGCTGCTGGATGACCGCGATGCTCTGGCGGTACTGCCAGACGCCTTGCGGCTCGGGGTTGATCCATGCGAATTTGGGGAAGGCGCTCATCAGCCGCTGCAGCCATTCGGCTCCGGGCTCTTCATTGTTGTATTCCACGCTGCCGCCAGGCTGCAAAATTTCGTAGGGGCTCATGGTCGCGTCGCCTACAAAGATCAGCTTGTAGTCCTTGTTGTACTTGCGGATGATGTCCCAAGTATCAAACTTCTCCGCAAAGCGGCGGCGGTTGTTCTTCCACATGAAGTCATAGACGCAGTTGTGGAAGTAATAAAACTCCAGGTGCTTGAACTCGGTCTTGGCCGCGCTGAACAGCTCTTCCACCCGCTGGATGTGGTCGTCCATGGTGCCGCCCACGTCCATCAGTAGCAGCACCTTGACGTTGTTGTGCCGCTCGGGGCGCATCTTGATGTCCAGAAAGCCGGCATTCGCCGCCGTCTTGCTGATGGTGGTCTCCAGGTCCAGCTCGTCTTCATGGCCTTCGCGGGCAAACTTGCGCAGACGGCGCAGCGCCACCTTGATGTTGCGGGTGCCGAGTTCCTGGGTGTCGTCGTAGTCTTTGTAGGCGCGCTGGTCCCAGACCTTCACGGCGCTGCGGTTGCGGCTCTTGTCCTGCCCGATGCGGATGCCCTGCGGGTTTTGTCCGTAAGCGCCAAAAGGGGATGTGCCGCCCGTGCCTATCCACTTGTTCCCGCCCTCATGGCGTTCTTTTTGTTCTTCAAGGCGTTTTTTGAGCGCTTCCATCAGCTCGTTCCAGCCCATGGCCTGCAGCTTGGCTTGTTCTTCAGGCGTCAAAAACTTCTCGAGGTTTTTGCGCAGCCATTCGGCCGGAATGTCTTTGGTGAAATCGCTGACGTGTTCGATGCCTTTGAAGTAAGCCCCGAAGGCCCGGTCGAACTTGTCGTAGTGCTTCTCATCCTTGACCAGCGTGGTGCGGGCCAGAAAGTAGAAGTCGTCAATGCTGTAGCCGCTGACCTCGCCCTCACCATCCGCAGGCAGGGTGTTGGGCCCTACCACCCCTTTTTGCAGTGCTTCCAGCAGGGTCAGGTATTCCTTGACCGAGACCGGCAGCTTGGCAGAGCGCAGGGTGTAGAAGAAGTCCAGCAGCATGGCGGTGCCCTCAGGTGCGGGGTTTGTCCAGCAGATACAGCAACTGGGTTTTCACCTCAGGCCATTCGCCGCTGCGCAGGCTGTACATCACGGTGTCGCGGATGGTGCCGTCGCGGCGCAAGGCGTGGCCACGGATGACGCCGTCTCGTCTGGCGCCCAGGCGTTCGATGGCGGCTTGGGAAGCAAAGTTGAAGTTGTCGGTGCGCCAGCCCACCACATGGCAGCCCAGAGTCTCGAAGGCGTGGGTCAACAGCAGCAGCTTGGCGGTGGTGTTGACGTGGCTACGCTGGCTGCTTTTGGCATACCAGGTCCAGCCGATCTCGACACGCTTGATGGCCGGCACGATGTCGTGATAGCTGGTGCACCCCAGTACTTTGCCGGTGGCCGTTTCAGTGACGGCGAAGGCGAAGCGGTGACCGGCTTCGCGCATGGCGAGTGCGTCTTCAATGTACTTGCGTGTGTTCTCCGGCTCGGGCACCGAGGTCACACGGATCTTCCAAAGTTCACCGTCCGCGGCGGCGGCCCGCAGTCCGGCTTCGTGTTCCAGCGCCAGCGGAAGCAAGGTGACGCCGCGGGCGCTCAGGGTGACAGGCTCTACGAATGCCATTTTCATTCCTTGGGGGTGTCGGACTGGCGGTTACGCCATTTGCGCGCCAGCTGCAAACCGATGCCTCCGCCCAAGCCCACCAGCACGATCGCGCCCACGCTGGCATTGCCATAGCCGGGTGCAAACAGGTCCAAGCCCAACAGGCGCCCGATCCAGAAACCCGCCAAGGCACCGCCTACAAAGCCCACGGCATCCGAAATGCCTTCAATGAGAAGTTTGGAACTCATGGCGATCAGCGGTTATGGCGTTGCATGAACATCAGCTTTTCAAACAGCGTGACGTCTTGTTCGTTCTTCAGCAGTGCGCCCACCAGCGGGGGGACGGCCATTTTGTCGTCTTTGCTTTGCAGCGCTTCAGCGGGAATGTCTTCGGCCAGCAGCAGCTTGAGCCAATCCAGCAGTTCACTGGTGGAGGGCTTTTTCTTCAGGCCGGGCAGGTTGCGCACTTCGAAGAAGGTTTTCATGGCAGCGCTGACCAGCTCTTTTTTCAGGCCGGGGAAGTGCACATCCACAATGCTTTGCATGGTGGCGGCATCCGGGAACTTGATGTAGTGGAAGAAGCAGCGGCGCAAGAAGGCGTCAGGCAGCTCCTTCTCGTTGTTGGAGGTGATGAACACCAGCGGCCGGTGCTTGGCCTTGATCAGCTGGCGCGTCTCATAGCAATAGAACTCCATGCGGTCGATTTCACGCAACAGGTCGTTGGGGAACTCGATGTCGGCCTTGTCGATTTCGTCAATCAGCAGCGCCACCGGCTGGTCAGCGGTAAAGGCCTGCCAGAGCACGCCTTTGATGATGTAGTTGTTGATGTCTTTGACGCGCTCACCGCCGTCCACATCTGAGAGCTGCGAGTCGCGCAGGCGGCTCACGGCGTCGTATTCGTACAGGCCCTGCTGGGCTTTGGTGGTGGATTTGATGTGCCATTGCAACAAAGGCATGCCCAAAGCTTCAGACACCTCTTCGGCCAGCATGGTTTTGCCGGTGCCGGGTTCGCCCTTGACGAGCAGGGGGCGCTGCAGGGTGATGGCGGCATTGACCGACAGCATCAGGTCCTGGGTGGCAACGTAGTTGGAGGTACCAGTGAATTTCATAGCAAATGCTTCGGCGTTACCGCTTGATGGGGATCAAACATAGGGGTTCTACGGAGGGCCTTGTCGATATAATGGTTTGATACAACCACCACGTCATCACTCTGTGATTGTCCTCGCAAAATGAACAAAATTCTCTTGTCGCTGTCCGCCGCGCTTGTCGCCTCTGTGACCGTTTTTGCAGCTCATGCCGAGGGCGTGCAGGGTGATGTGCAGGCTGGCGCCAAAAAGAATGCCATGTGCATCGGCTGCCACGGCATCGTGGGTTATCAGTCCAGCTTCCCCGAAATTCACAAGGTTCCCAAGATTTCGGGCCAAGGCGGCAAGTACATTGCTTCTGCCCTCAATGCATACAAAAAAGGCGAGCGCAAGCACCCCTCCATGAAGGGCATCGCAGCCTCTTTGACCGACCAGGACATCGCTGACTTGGCTGCCTACTACGAAGCCAGCGGCGTGGTAGAGGGTGCCCCTGCACTTGAGAAGGCAGCTCCTGGCTCTGAAAAGGTCAACGCCTTGCTGACCAAAGGCAACTGTGCCTCTTGCCACGGTGAATCTTTGAGCAAGCCTATCGACCCCACCTACCCCAAGATTGCCGGCCAGCACAGCGACTACCTGTATGTCGCCCTCAAGGCCTACAAGGTGGAAGGCAATGCCAACATTGGCCGCGGCAACGCCATCATGGGCGGTGTGGCAAAGCAGTTCAGCAATGCCGAGCTCAAGGAGCTGGCCAACTACATTGGCTCCCTGCCCACCGAGTTGAAAGTGGTTCCCCAGAGCCGCTTCAAGTAAGCCGCTGGCGTCTACCCCATTCAAAAGCCGCTCGATGAGCGGCTTTTTCGTTTCCGGCTAGTGCGCAGTGACCGGCACGATAGGGATCACCGGCTTGCGCGTGTCCACCACAAAGTAGCTGGGGCATTGGTAGCGCGCAATGTCGTGGCTGTGCAGCGGGAAGGACCCGCAATTCGACGCCTTGCGCAAAGGCGAGTGGTAAATGCCACACTGAAAGCGCTTTGGCCCGGCGGGTTCCAGAAACATGCATTGATGGTCCATGCAGCAGTTGCCGCACTGGATGCATTCGCCCTCAATGTGCTCCGGCACCTGGCGCTCGCGTCCGGCCACGTCTTGAAAGTAATGCAAAGCGGGGCCGGCTTGTATGGCCCGGATATGGCGGTGCGCGTTGCGCATGGTGCCCCGGTAGTCCCGCAGGTAGCGCTTGCGCCAGAACACCAGGCTGGCCAGGGCCGGTGCAATTGGAATGCTGACGTACGCACAGCCTATCAGTGCTTTGGCGGCCCATCGTGCCAAGTGATGTCGCAAAGTCGCCCCCTTTGTCTTGGATGCCGGATGCTAGGCAAGCTTTGCGGCAAAACCGTGACATGGCCTTTTCACATCCGGTGTCACTGTGCCTTCACATGCAAACGGCAGCATGCGCAGCTTCAACTTTTGCTGAACCATGCACGCCACATCCCGAACTATGCCCCGTGCCTTCTATGTGCTGCTTGCGGTGCAGTTCGTTTCTACCCTGGCGGATAACGCGTTCCTGATCGTCGCGATTGCCCGCGTCATGGAGCTGGCCGAGGCGGATTGGCGCATCCCCCTTCTGAAAATCGGGTTCACCTTGTTTTATGTGTTGCTGGCTCCTCTGGTGGGGCCGGTGGCTGACGCCTTCCCCAAAGGGCGGGTCATGGTCCTGTCGAATGCCCTCAAGGTGGTGGCTATGGTGCTGCTGCTTCACGGGGTGGATCCGCTCTTGGCCATTGTGGTGGCGGGCTGGGGCGCAGCGCTGTATGCCCCTGCCAAATACGGCTTGATGACGGAGTTGCTGCCGTCCAGTGAGCTGGTGCGGGCCAATGGTTTCTTTGAAGGTGCCACGGTATGCGCCGTGATTTTTGGGACCGTGCTGGGCGGTGTATTGATCAGCCCGCTGTTGCCGGTGTTGCAAGGGCCACTGTTGTGGAGCTGGCAGGGGGCTACTGGCACCGCCCTGTTGACGGGCATGCTGGTGTTGCTGGCTTTGAATAGCGTGGCCATGCTGGTGTGCTTTGTCATTCCTGACAGTGGTGCGCGGTATGACCCGTATTCGATTCACCCACGTGCCCTTGCGGTTCGTTTCTGGCGTGAAAACATTCTTTTGTGGCGGGATGCCGTGGGCGGCATGTCCATGTCGGTGACCACCTTGCTGTGGGGGGTAGGGGCGACCTTGCAATTGGTGGTGCTGCGTTGGGCGAATGAGGCCCTGGGTTTACCACTGGACAAAGCGGCTTACTTGCAGGGTGTCACTGCAATGGGTGTCGTGGCCGGCGCCATAGCCGCCAGCCGCTATGTGGCACTGGACCGGGCGGTACGCCTCTTGCCTTTGGGATTGCTGTTGGGGTTGGTCATCCCGCTCATGCTGTGGGTTCAATCCATCCCCATGGCCGCTGTGTTGATGGTGGTGGTCGGTGCGATGGCCGGTTTCTTTGTGGTGCCCATGAATGCCCTATTGCAGCACCGTGGCTACACCTTGTTGACGGCAGGTCGCTCCATCGCGGTCCAGGGTTTCAATGAGAACGCGGGCATGCTGGTCATGCTGGCGGTCTATGCAGGCGCCACCGCGCTGCACTTGCAGCTCAGCACATTGGTATTGGGGTTCGGTGCTTTGGTGACGGTGGGCATGGTGCTGGTGTGCGTTGCCTATCGTGGGCAGTGGATGCCGGCGCGACTGGCTTGATAGACGTCAAACTGTCAAAAAAGCATCATCAAGCTGTTATGTGGGGTGCCTAGTCTCGGGCTTGTGAAAACCTCCGACGACCTCCTCATCGAGTCCTTCGCCCCGCATCTTTCCAGTTTGCGGATTGCCGTTGTGACAGAAACCTTTCCCCCCGAAGTCAATGGCGTGGCCATGACGCTGGGATGGCTCGTCAACGGCATGCTGAAAAAGGGGCATTCGGTCCAAGTGGTGCGACCGCGCCAATCGCGCGAGCAGGCCACCTTGCAGCACGAGGGGCTGGATGAAGTGCTCTCCAAAGGCGTGCCTTTGCCGGCGTACGGCGAGCTGCGGTTCGGCATGCCCTCCAAAAACCGCCTGCTCAAGCTGTGGGGGGAGCGTCGGCCCGACATCGTGCACGTGGTCACCGAAGGCCCGCTGGGTTGGTCTGCGGTAGCGGCAGCGCGCAAGTTGCAGCTGCCCATCACCAGTTCGTTCCACACCAATTTTCAGAGCTATTCGCAGCACTACGGCATTGGCCTCTTGAAGACGCCGATCGAGTCTTACCTGCGCAAGCTGCACAACCGCACCCAAGCCACCATGGTGCCCACCCGCAGCCTGGTGCAGGACCTGAGCGCACGTGGCTACGAGAACGTGACCCTGCTGTCGCGCGGCGTTGCGCTGGAGCAGTTCGGCCCGCAACACCGGTCTGATGTGCTGCGCCGCCAATGGGGCGTGCAGGGCGATGAGCCGGTCATTCTGCTGGTGGGGCGCCTCGCCAAGGAAAAAAATGTGGGACTGGTGGTGGCCGCGTTCCGCGCCATAAAAGCCCGTGTGCCGGACGTAAAACTCGTGTTTGTGGGCGATGGCCCTCTGCGCAAGGCGCTGACCGAGGCGTGCCCGGAAGCCTACTTTGCCGGTGTGCAAAAAGGCGGCGACCTCGCGGCGCACTATGCCTCGGCCGACCTGTTTTTGTTCCCCAGCATGACAGAGACCTACGGCAACGTGGTGCCAGAAGCATTGGCCAGTGGGCTGGCGGTGGTGTCGTACGACTGTGCCGCAGCGCTGGAACTGATTGAAAGCGGTGACAACGGGGTACTGGTGCCTACAGGCGACGACGTGTCTTTCGTCAATGCCGCAGTGCAACTGGCGGTGGACCCTGAACGCATCGCGCGTTTCCGCGCGGCGGCTGCCAAGGCCGTGGCCGACCGCAGCTGGGATGCGGTGGCCGATACGTTTTTGCACACCTTGCGCGCGGTACTGGAGCGCCACGGCCGGCCGTTTGCTTCCGTCCCCGCGAGCAGGGCAAACGCCTCAGGATTGCCAGCGAAGGAGCGGCTGGCCCATTCGCACGCGCGACCCTTGCTCTAGGCCCGCATCGAGCACAAAGCCTTTGGGCGCCAGCACGATCACGGTGGAGCCATGCTGAAACCAGCCCATTTCCTGCCCGCGCTCGAAGGTTGCGTGGCAGGCAATTTTCTTGGGGCCGGTGTACTTCAGGTGGAACAACACATCCAGAAAGTGCAGCCGGATGCTGGCTACCAGCACTGCAGCCACCGGAACCAGTGCCACGCGTTGCCCCTGCAGCGGGCCGGGGCCGCTCAGTCGGGTACCGATGAAGGCGCGCTCGTTTTTGCAGAACAGTTTTTCCACCCGCTTGAGGGCAATCGGGTTCACGTTCCAGGTGTCGCCCGAGAAGTAGCGCACTTCGTCCACGGTGCAGTGGTGCGGGGCGTGGAAGCGGTGGTACATGCTAGATGTGAGGCGCAAGGTCACAAAGCTGCCGTCGCGCCATTCGTCGATGTCCGCGTCCGGGCCCAGCAGGTCTTCCAGGGTGTACGGAAAGCCTTTGGCCTGGAACACGCGGGTGCCTTCAATGGGACCGCTCGCGCCAATGATGGCGTCGACCGGGCTGGTCATGGCATCCACATCTTGCGCCACGGGACGGGCGCCATCTTTGAGTTCGCGGGTGAAGCAGTCATGCATGCTGGAAAAGCGCTGCTTTTTGGCTTCGCTCAAGTCCAGGTCGCTGAAGAACTTCCAGATGCCGATAGAGGCATCCCGCACCAGCGGCTGCTCGATCTTGCTGAACCATCCCAGAAAGCGGGTGAGAGCCTGGCGCGGAATTCGGTTGGTCAGCAGGAAGTTCAAGTCTTCCTGGCTGAGGATTTTTTGAATCTGTGCACGTAGTTGCATGGTGATTGTTGATAGTGAAGTTGGATTGAAAGGTGAATGTCGTGAATGAATCTCTAGAACTGCAAACCCTGCTGCTGGCCGGCGTGGGCACGGCGGCTGCCATAGCGGCTTTGCGCAAATTGAAGGCGCGCGCCGAGCTCTCGCTGGCCAAGCACCGCTCGCTGGCAGGCCATCCGCGGAATGCGCGTTTGCTGGCTTCTTTGCTGCCCAACTACAGCTACGACGAGCACCAGGTTCTCGCCGTAGACGGCGCACCAGTCGATGTGGTGGCGCAACGCAAAGCGGCGTTCGCCGCGCTGGTGAAAGGCATTGCACAGCGTCACCCCAAGACCCTGGAGGCGGGCGCTTCGGTGTTCGATGGCTTGTCGGACATGCAGTTCGTCAGTGCCTACCGCGTGCCCTACCAATTCAAGGCCATGGTCAAGCAGGGCTTGAAGATCGGTTCCTTTTTGCAGTCGTCTTCCGGCGTCACCGTGACCGATCTGGACGGCAATGTGTTCATCGACCTGACCGGCTCCTATGGCGTGAACCTGATGGGCAATGACTTTTACAAAGAGTGCATTGACGAAGGCGCTGCCATCGCGCGTGATTTGGGTCCGGTGCTGGGCGCATACCACCCGGTCATGGTGGACAACGTGCAGCGCCTGCGCAAAGCCTCGGGCATGGACGAGATGTCTTTCCACATGTCCGGCACCGAGGCAGTGATGCAAGCCGTGCGCCTGGCCCGCTACCACACCGGCCGCAAGAAGCTGGTGCGGTTTTGCGGTTCCTACCACGGCTGGTGGGGCGATGTGCAGCCCGGCATCGGCAATCCGATGACGGCCAAAGACACCTTCACCTTGTCTGAAATGGGCGAGGGCACTCTGCGCGTGCTGCGCAAGCGCCGTGACATTGCCTGCATCTTGATCAACCCCTTGCAGGCCCTGCACCCCAACATGCCGGCGCCCAGCGACGGCTCCTTGCTGGACGGTTCGCGCAAAGCCGGATTCGACAAAGCGGCCTACACAGAATGGCTCAAAACCCTGCGCACGATTTGCGATGAGCGCGGTATTGCGCTCATCTTTGACGAGGTGTTTGTCGGCTTCCGCCTGGCGCCCGGTGGCGCTCAGGAATACTTCGGCGTGCGTGCTGATATGGTGACCTATGGCAAGACACTGGGCGGCGGGCTGCCCATCGGCGTGTTGTGCGGCAAGCGCGAATGGATGCGCCGCTTCCGCGATGAAGCACCAGCAGATATCTGCTTTGCCCGCGGCACGTTCAATTCGCACCCCTATGTGATGGGCGCCATGAATGCCTTTATGCGCAGGCTCGAAACACCCGAGGTACAAGCGCTCTACACCGATCTGGACGGTGTCTGGAACCGCCGAGCATCGCAGCTCAACCATGCCATGGAGGTAGCGGGTCTGCCGGCACGCGTGGCCAATCTGTCGACCATCTGGACCGTGACCTACACGCAGCCCGGCTGCTACCACTGGTTGTTTCAGCACTATTTGCGTTTGCAAGGGCTGGCCTTGAGCTGGGTGGGAACCGGTCGCATGATCTTCAGCCTGAATTTCAGCGATGCGGACTTTGAGGAGGTAACCCGCCGGTTTGTGGCGGCGGGTCAGGCGATGCAGCAGGATGGTTGGTGGTGGACCGATAGCGCCCAGACGCACAAGGTCATCAAGCGCCGCATCCTGCGGGAGATGCTGGCCGCCAAGTTCTGAGCCTCAGAGGGCCGGAACCTGGCGACGGGTTCCGGTCAGGTAGGTGCGTGATCCATGTTGCCGCGGGGTTCGATAAGTTCGCCGCGCATCAGGGCCAGAGGTGCCTTGTAGTAGAGCTTGATGTCGTGGAAGGGGTCGGTGATGATTTTGGTCATCCACACCAGACCGGACATCACGTCTTTGATGAAGAAGAGGTGCACGGTGCGGAAAATCAATCCGCCCACGCCCACTGCCAGCCAAAGTTCGCCGGTGTGACGGGCAAATGCTTCAAGGCCGGTGGTGGCTTCGTAGTAGCCGAACAGGGTAGGGTCGATCCAGAGCATCACCGGGGCTGCGGCCCAGATGGCCATGAGCACTACTTTGCGTTGGAGGTTGTAGCCGACCTTGATCTCTTCTTTGTATTCGTGGGTGGCATTGTTGACATGGTCATATCCCAATGGCTCAAAGAAAAAATGCCCTGCCTGGCGGGATGTCATGGACACCAGCCATGCGACCAGAGCCGCGATGGCCGGGTCTTTGAATACCAGCGCATAAGCGACCAGAAAGCTGATCGCGCTCAACAAGTGCAGGGACTGGTTGATGCGGCTGTGGTGGTAATAGCGGTGGTCATCCCAGCGCTGGATCTTGAGTTGTGTGAGAAAGTCTTGCATGCACGAAGTCTCCAGGAAACGGAAATTTCATGCTACCCAGACTTGATGGCAGAGCCGTGACAAGACCTGTGACGGTTTGGTGAAAACGCGGGCCTAGTCTTTGGTGGCGTGGCGTTGCACGCAGGCGATGTAGGCATCGCCATCCGGCGGGCGTCCGGCGCGCTGGCTTTCCCACAACATGGTACCCAGGCACTCCATGGCTTCGTGGTGTGCCTGGTGCAAAGAGTTCCGCTTGTGCGTCAACAGCTCTACTGCCTGACGGATGCCCCGGGGCTGGTCGATGCTGCACTGTTCGCTGATGGACAGGTGCATGCTCACGTGCAGGAAGGGGTTGGTACGCCCCTCGGTCGCCTCGTACATGGTCGACAAGGCCCGATCAACATCCGCAAAGTCCGCCTGGTATTCAGGATGCTCGTCCATCCATTGGGCTGCTATGGTTTCAATAGCTTCCATCGCCTGTCCGGCGCGGGACTTGGCGTAAACGGAGCAGAAAAATCGACGTACGTCTTCTTGGGATGGATTGAACATGGCCAGAGGTTAGCACGGGCTTTACTGCCCGCTCCAGTCGGGGCCCCTGCGCTTTTCCCGTTCAGCACGTTCCTGGGCCATTTGCTCCTCCAGCTGCTGACGGCCTTGTTTGACAGCTGCAATCAGCTTGGTGCGGTCCTTGAAATGGGGTCGCATTTTCTCGAACAACTTCAGGTTGTGTTGGCGAAAGCGCATGGCGCTCTGGCGGGCGACATGGGCGGGTTGGCCCAGCACCTCTAGCACGCTGCGGGCACTGCGCAGGCTGGACTCAAACAACTCACGTTCGACCAACGTGACTTCCCGTTCGCGCAGCTGGTTCCAGTGGGTCACATCGCGGGCGCGGGCCACGATGGGCAGGGTGGGAAAGTGTTCACGCGCCAGATCCACAATGGCCAGGGATTGCTCCACATCGTCTACCGCCACCACCAGTACACGCGCGGTCCCGGCGCCGGCCGTGCGGAGCAGGTCCAGGCGGGTGGCATCCCCAAAGAACACCCGGTAGCCGAAGCTGCGGGCGGCTTCGACCATGTCGGCATCGTGGTCCAGCACCGTGGCGGGAATGCCCTCGGCGAGCAAGACGCGGCCCACAATCTGCCCGTATCGCCCATATCCGGCAATGATGACCGGCGCGCTCTGGGGCTCTGCAATTTCTTCCAGCGCCGGCCCCTTGCGCCCGGCAAAGCGGGGCAGTACCAACCGGTCCACCGCGACCAGCACCAGAGGGCTCAGCAGCATGGAGACGGCCACGGCGCCTATGAGTAGTGAGGCCGTTGGCGCAGAAAACACATTTGCCCCGGCCGCGGCCTGAAACACCACAAAGGCAAATTCCCCGCCCTGCGCCAGCAGCAAGGTGAACACCGGGCGCTCCGGCCCCGGCAGTTGAATATGGCGGGCCAGCCCGTAAATCACCACGGCCTTCACCACCAGAAAACCCACCACCACCAGCGCCATGGTGCCCGGGGAGGCCAGGAGCACGCCAAAGTCAATGCTCATGCCCACCGCAATAAAGAACAGGCCCAGCAGCAATCCTTTGAATGGTTCGATATCGGTTTCCAGTTCCCGGCGGTACTCACTTTCGGCCAGCAGAACGCCGGCCAGAAAAGCGCCTAGCGCCATGCTGAGGCCCACCAACAACATGAGCGCCGAGATACCCACCACCAACAAGAGCGCTGCCGCGGTAAAGATCTCGGGGGTGCGTGACCGGGCGATCCAACGGAACAAGGGGCGCAACAGCAGGCGGCCGCCGAGCACAATACCCGCAATAACCGCTATGATTTTGATAGCTGCTTGCGCATATTCCATGGGCGCCAGGCCTTCATTTGACCCTGAACTTGCACCCAGCAGGGGCAGCAAAGCCAAAATAGGGATGGCGGCCACGTCTTGAAACAGCAGGATGGAAAAAGCGGCCTGGCCGCTTTGGGTCGGCATCAGATTGCGTTCACCCATCACCTGCAGCGCGATAGCGGTGCTGGATAGCGCCAGCCCCAGCGCCCCCACCAGGCTCAGGCGCCAGCCCACACCGCAGGCCATGGCTACCAGCATCAGCAAGGCCGTGCAACCCAGCACCTGCAGGGCGCCCCAGCCGAAGATGGAGCGACGCAGACTCCACAGTCGCCGCGGCTCCAACTCCAGGCCCACCAGAAACAGCATCAGCACCACGCCGAATTCGGCAAAGTGCAGAATGTCTTCCACGTTGTTGACCAGCCCGGCGCCCCAGGGGCCGATCGCAATACCCGCGGCCAGGTAGCCGATGATGGCTCCCAGCCCGACTGCTTTGGACAGGGGAACGGCAATCACCGCTGCACTCAAGTAAATCAGGCTGTTGATCAGCCAGGCCGGTGCGTGCTCCATGTCACAGGTCTCCTTGCAAGGGCGCTGATGCTGAGCCGGCAGGCCGGTCTGCATCCGGCACATCGCATGTTGCAGTGCTTTCCAGTTCTGCTAACTCCGGCCATTCGGGGTAGCTGCGCAGCCGCTCTGCGAAGGTAGCGACGTGGCTTTCTACGTCGGCTTGCGGCGCGCTATGTGCACCATGGAGCACCATGGGCGGCAGAAAACGCATGCCGCACAAAGCAGCCGTTTGCTCGTAGGGGGGCAGGAAAGCGTCGAAGAAATAGCGGTTGTAACCCTGGGGGTGGTAAGACGCCTCGGGGCCGCCAGTGCTGGCGACCAGCCACAAGTCTTTGCCTTGCAGCGCTTTGGCGCCATGGCCATAGGCCCAGCCGTAGCTCAGCACTTCATCCAGCCAGAGTTTGAGTAGTGCAGGCATGGAGTACCACTGCACCGGATGCACCAGCACCACCAGACGGGCTGCGGCGAGTTTTTCCTGTTCAGCTTGCACATCGATGGCGTAGTCGGCATAGCTCTCATACAGGTCGCACAGCGCCACACCTTCGGCAGAGGCAGCGGCCTGGCGGAGTTGGCGGTTGACGTGGGAGTTCCGCCAGTTGGGGTGGGCGGCAACGACATAGATGGGGTGAGATTGGTTTTCAGTGACCATGGCCGTAACATAGCGCAGTTCATGGAGTGGAGGAGCTGTCTATGCCCGTGGTTGTTGTTGCTAACCCCAAGGGGGGCGTCGGAAAGTCCACAATGTCGACCCACATTGCCGGTTACTTTGCCTCGAGGGGGCATGCCGTCATGCTGGGCGACGCGGATCGCCAGCAATCTTCCAGGCTGTGGCTGGGGCTTCGCCCGCCGGTAGCCAAACCCATTACGGGATGGGAGTTGAACGAGGAGGGCGTTGCCAAGCCGCCCAAGGGCACCAGCCACGTGGTGCTCGACACCCCGGCCGGCCTGCACGGCAAGCGCCTGAAGGAAATACTGAAGATTGCCACCCATGTGGTGGTGCCTTTGCAGCCCAGTGTGTTTGATATCTTTGCAACCAAGCCTTTCCTGGATGAGCTGGCCGCCAGTTCGCGGGCGGGCAAGTTCAAGGTGGGCATTGTCGGCATGCGCGTGGATGAGCGGACGCTGGCTTCTGATCAGCTGCAGCACTTTGTCGACGGTTTGGACCTGCCGGTGCTGGGTTTTGTACGCGATACCCAAAACTACATCCAGGCCATTGCACGGGGGCTGACCATTTTTGATGTCGCGCCCGGCAAAGTCGAGCGGGATTTGCAGCAGTGGCAAGCCATTTGCCAGTGGCTGGATGCGTAATTGCCCGTCACCTGTCACCGTGGCAACAAGGGAGCAGGTGCCGGCTGGCTAGAGTGGCGGCATGAAAACATTCAACACCTTGGCGGAGTTGTCCGCCCACGTCGGTACCACCGTAGCGGTGAGCGAATGGCTGACCATCAGCCAGGAGCAGATCAACCAATTCGCGCAGGCAACCGGTGACCACCAGTGGATCCACGTGGATCCGGAACGTGCAGCGCAAGGCCCCTTCGGCGCACCGATTGCCCATGGTTTTCTCACCCTGTCGCTGATTCCCCGGTTTATGGAATCCAGCATGAACGTGCTCCATGTGCGGATGGGGGTGAATTACGGCCTGAACAAAGTCCGCTTTATTTCGCCGGTGCCGGTCAACAGCCGTTTGCGCGCGCATCTCAAGTTGCTGGAGGTGCTGCCGGTCGACAACGGTGGCGTACAGCAGGCTTGGGAAGTCACCATTGAGCGAGAGGGCGCCGCTAAACCTGCGTGTGTGGCTGAAGCCTTGGTGCGCCAATACCCCTGAATAAGGGCGATTTGACGCTCTTCAGGCGCCGAAGCCGTTCTGCCGCCAGGCTTCAAATACCGTTACGGCGACTGCGTTGGAGAGGTTCAGGCTGCGCTGATCCGGCCGCATGGGCAGGCGCAGGCTGCGTTCCGGGCTGAAGGACACACGTACGAAATCAGAGATGCCTTTGGTTTCCGAACCGAACACCAGCCAATCCCCGGGCTGAAACGCCACCTCAAACGGGCTGCGGGTTCCGCGTGTCGTAAGAGTGAACAGGCGGTCGGGCGCCGGCCGTTCTGTGTCCAGAAAATGCTGCCAACTGGCGTGGCGCTTGAGCTCGGCGTACTCGTGGTAATCCAGCCCGGCGCGGCGCATGTGCTTGTCGTCCATGGAGAAACCCAGAGGTTCCACCAAATGCAAACGACAGCCGGTATTGGCCGCCAGGCGGATCACGTTGCCCGTATTGGGAGGGATTTCGGGCTCAACCAAAACAATATGAAACATGCCGTCATTGTCTACGCAGTAGCGGCATCCACACCGGTGCGAGCAAAGACCAGTGCCGTGATGTGTGCTGCGCCTGCGTGCCGCAAGGTTGTCGCCGCCGCTCTCATGGAAGCGCCGCTGGTCATCACGTCATCCAGCAGCACGATGCGCTTACCCGACACAGCGCCCTGGCGGAGGGGTTCCATGGCAAAAGCATGTCGTACATTGTCTTGGCGGTCTTTGCGGTCCAGTGCACTTTGTGCGGGCGTGTTGATAACGCGCAGGAGCACTTGCTCCAGTGTTTTGTCAGGGCTGAGGTGACGCGCCAGCAAGGCGGATTGGTTAAAGCCTCTTTGCAGCAGACGTTCTCTGGCCAAAGGCATGGGGATGACAAAGTCTGCCGCTTCCAGCGCCGGTTCTACCCAAGGCGCGCTGCGCATGAGTGCGGCGAAATGGCCCGCCCAAGCGGGGTTCTCCTGAAACTTGAAGTGAGCGATCAGCCGGTCCCACGGGTAGGCATAGTCCACGGCTGCCAGGGCGCTGTCCCATGGTGGTGGCGCGTGGGTGCACGCGCGACATTGATGGAGTGTGTACGGAATGGCCAGTGCGCATGTCGGGCAACGGTGGACCGGTTGACCAAATGCCTGAATGCAGTCTTCGCAAACCGCTTGCGCGGGCCACGCATGACAGACGGCGCAGGTGCTGGGCACTGCGCGGCTTAACCCTCGAGCCCATGCGCTGAACATCCGCCCAATATACTCGCCCAGCTTTGCTTATCCCCGGCCCATGACCACCCACAAGCCTCCCACCATCGATCCCGTTGCCGCTGCCCGCTGGGCTTGTGTGCCTGCCATGCAGTCGCCTTGGTTGCACGAGGAGGTTGCACGGCGCATGGAAGACCGCCTGCAATGGATCGTGCAAAAACCGTCCGCATGGCTGGATTGGACGCCCGCCAGGGGCGGCCTGGAAGCGCATGCGTTGGTCAGGAAGCGTTACCCGCAAGCCAAGGCATTTGTTCATGAGGAATCGCCTTCGGGCTTGGCCATGAGCCGCGATGCCTTGTCGCCCCCATGGTGGAGTCCTGCACGCTGGGGGAGCGGGACTGTTCAGTTCGGGCTGCCCGCCGAGCCGGTGCAGATGCTGTGGGCCAATATGGCTTTGCACATGGCCGCAGACCCCCAAGCGCTGATAAATCGGTGGCACCAGGCTTTGGCGGTAGATGGCTTTGCCATGTTCTCCTGCCTCGGGCCGGACACCTTGCGTGAAATTCGGGACGTTTACGCTGATGCAGGTTGGCCACAACCTCACCATCAGTTCACCGATATGCATGATTGGGGTGACATGCTGGTGCATGCCGGCTTTGCCGAGCCCGTCATGGACATGGAGCGGATAACACTGAGTTACTCCACGGCTGAAAAGTTGCTCGACGAGCTGCGGGGTTTGGGGCGTAATTTGCATGTTGCCCGATTCCAAGGTTTGCGATCCAGATCCTGGAGGCAGGATCTGCTCGATCGGATACGCAAGCGCTTGGGCGCACGGTCCAAGGATGGCCGGCTGAGCTTGACCTTCGAGGTGGTCTACGGGCACGCCTTCAAGCCCAAGCCCAAAGTCAAGCTGCAAGCGGAAACTAGGGTTTCTCTGGATGACATGCGTGCCGTCTTGAAGAAGTAGGCAAAACCCCTACAGATTCGCTCGGCCGATGCGAGCGGCTGATGCTGGTCAAGTCCGTTACTGTCATACAATGGTATGTAAAGAGGTGACGGCATTTCCCCCCTCCAATCTTGACCGGGCCTGTGCACGGCTGGTCAATTTCGGGTGACACGCATGACGAATATGGTTTTTCGCTTTGCGACAGTACAAGGGCAGCATGTTCATTGGCTTCTAAGGCGAAACTGTTCTGTAACGCCCCTGCAGCTGGTATGGACTTACGTTTCGCTCTGCGCGGTGTCTATAGGAATCGGGCTTTTCTTCTGGTTCCAAGGCGCAACGCTGGTGATCCCTTTTGCGTCACTCGAGTTGATTGCTGTGGGGCTGGCGTTTTTGCTTTACGCGCGACATTCGACTGATGGCGAGCATATTTCCTTGCAGGAAAATCGGCTGGTTGTGGAGTTGGAGTGTGCGGGGCGATTGGAACGTGCGGAATTTCAAAGGAGCTGGGTGAGGGTGGAGCCTCGGGCGGATGACTCATCGTTGATTGAGTTATCAGAGCGGGGGAGAACCATCCGGGTCGGGCGCTATATCAGGCCGGAGTTGCGTCCGCAGCTGGCCAAGGAAATACGTTCGGCTTTGCGGGCGGTCTGAGGGTCGCGTGCGAGCCCGGTGCGTTGGATTATTTTGGGGCATCAAAAAGTGAGCGAGATGAAGAACACAACGAAAAAACTGGCGTCTATGCTGTGGGCGGCTGGTGCTTTTGCCGGCACTTCCCTGTTGACGCAAGCGCATGCTGTGAACGATCTGCCGGGTGGGCCGGCAGTGAATCAGCTGAATCTGGCCCCTGCGGTCACCAAGATCGCACAAGAGCAACAGTGGTTGCATTGGTTCATGCTGATCGTGTGTTCGGTGATTTTTGTGGCGGTTTTTTCCGTCATGTTTTATTCCATCTGGAAGCACCGCAAATCAGTCGGGCACAAGCCTGCTACATTTTCCGAGTCGGTCACTGTGGAGGTGATCTGGACCATCGTCCCCTTCATCATCGTGATTCTCATGGCCTTGCCTGCCACCAAGGTGGTGGTGGCCATGAAAGACACGACCAATGCTGACTTGACCATCAAGGCCACAGGCATGCAGTGGAAGTGGGGTTATGACTACATCAAGGGGGAAGGCGAAGGGATTGGTTTCGTTTCCACACTGGACAGCGACCAGCGCGCCATGTCAGATGCCGGTGGCCCCAAGAAGGGTGAGTCTGTCGACAACTACCTGCTAAAGGTTGACAACCCGTTGGTGGTTCCGGTGGATAAAAAAGTCCGCATCATCACAACGGCCAACGATGTGATCCATGCATTTATGGTCCCGGCTTTTGGTATCAAACAAGATGCGATCCCGGGCTTTGTCCGTGACACATGGTTCCGTGCTGAGAAGGTTGGTGATTACTACGGTCAATGTGCGGAGTTGTGCGGCAAAGAGCATGCGTACATGCCAATTCACGTGAAAGTGCTGTCCGCTGAGGATTATTCCAAGTGGGTTGCAGCTGAACAGAAGAAAATGGCTGCCAAGGCAGATGATCCGACCAAGGTGTGGACTTTGGAAGACATCACCAAGCGTGGCGAGAAGGTCTATGCCCAGAACTGCGCGGCCTGTCACCAAGCCAATGGCAAGGGCGCCGGTCCCATCAAGCCATTGGATGGATCCGCTGTGGTACTGGATGCTGACAAAACCAAGCAGATTGCCATCTTGTTGAATGGACAGAACAACGGTGCAATGCCGGCTTGGAAGGCGTTGAGTGACACCGATATTGCCGCTGTTATCAGCTACACCAAGAACAACTGGTCCAACAAGACCGGTCAATTGGTGCAGCCCGCTGAAGTGCTGGCATTGCGCAAGTAATGCACCTCAGGCAGAACCTAGAAAATTAAAAAGGACCTCACCATGAGCGCCGTACTCGACCATCACGATCACGCCCACGACGATCACCATCACGCCCCTACCGGCTGGCAGCGCTGGGTGTTCGCGACCAACCACAAAGACATTGGTACTCTTTACCTCTTGTTCAGCTTCACCATGCTGATCATCGGAGGCATCTTGGCGCTGCTGATTCGCGCCGAATTGTTTCAGCCCGGTTTGCAACTGGTAAATCCTGAGCTGTTCAACTCACTGACCACCATGCACGGATTGATCATGGTGTTCGGTGCCATCATGCCGGGCTTTGTGGGGTTTGCGAACTGGATGATCCCGTTGCAAATCGGCGCATCCGACATGGCATTTGCCCGCATGAACAACTTCAGCTTCTGGCTGATGATTCCTGCTGCGTTGATGTTGGTGTCCTCTTTCTTCATGCCTGGTGGCGCACCCGCAGCCGGCTGGACTTTGTATGCCCCTCTGACTTTGCAAATGGGACCTTCGATGGATGCCGGCATTTTCGCGATGCACATCCTGGGCGCGTCGTCCATCATGGGCTCCATAAACATCATCGTGACCATCTTGAACATGCGCGCTCCTGGCATGACCTTGATGAAGATGCCCATGTTCTGCTGGACATGGTTGATCACGGCTTATTTGCTGATCGCAGTGATGCCGGTGTTGGCGGGCGCTATCACCATGACGCTGACAGACCGCCATTTCGGTACCAGCTTCTTCAACCCCGCAGGTGGCGGTGATCCCGTCATGTACCAGCACATTTTCTGGTTCTTTGGTCACCCAGAGGTGTACATCATGATCTTGCCGGCATTCGGCATCATCAGCCAGATTGTCCCGGCTTTCGCGCGCAAGAAGCTGTTCGGTTATGCCTCCATGGTGTATGCCACTTCTTCGATTGCGATCCTGTCGTTCATCGTGTGGGCTCACCACATGTTCACTACCGGCATGCCTGTCACCGGTCAGCTGTTCTTCATGTATGCCACGATGCTGATTGCCGTGCCAACTGCAGTGAAGATCTTCAACTGGATCGCCACCATGTGGCAGGGCTCCATGACCTTTGAAACCCCCATGTTGTTTGCAGTGGGCTTCATTTTTGTGTTCACGATGGGGGGCTTCACCGGCTTGATTCTGGCCATGGCGCCTATCGACATCCAGCTGCAAGACACCTACTATGTGGTGGCTCATTTCCACTACGTGCTGGTTGCCGGCTCCTTGTATGCCATGTTTGCCGGCTTCTATTACTGGGCTCCCAAGTGGACGGGCGTGATGATTCCTGAGTGGAAAGGTCGCTTGCACTTCTGGTGGTCATTGATTGCCTTCAACGTAACCTTCTTCCCCATGCACTTCTTGGGTCTGGCGGGCATGCCTCGCCGTTATGCAGACTACCCCATGCAATTCGCTGACTTCAATGCGATTGCTACGGTGGGTGCATTTGCATTTGGTTTGGCTCAGGTCTACTTCTTCTTCGGAGTTGTCTTGCCTGCCATGTTGGGCAAAGGCGAGAAAGCCAGCCAGAAGCCTTGGGAAGCTGCAGAAGGTTTGGAGTGGGAAGTCCCCTCTCCAGCCCCTTTCCATACTTTTGAAAACCCACCCAAGTTGGACGCTACTGCGACCAAGGTGATCGGTTAATGGCCAACGCAGATCAGAAAAAGGCTAATGTGCGCTTGGGGCTGATTCTGGCCTCGATCGCAGCGGTCTTTTTTATCGGCTTTATGGCCAAAATGATTTTTCTGGGTAAGTAAGGCATGGCCAATCTCAGTGCAAATCGCCGCATGTTGGGCAAGCTCGCCGTGATTACGGTGGGCATGTTCGCGTTCGGTTATGCACTGGTCCCCTTGTACAAGACTATTTGCGAGATGACCGGTATCAACATACTGGCGTTGGGTGAACAAGTCTTGTCCGGCAATAAGGCAATGCCTGCCAATTCACAAGTAGACACTAGCCGCACCATCACTGTGGAGTTTGATGCCAATTCCCGCGGTCCTTGGGAATTCAAGCCTGCGCAGCGTTCTTTGACCGTTCACCCCGGTGAAATGACTACGGTGGTGTATGAGTTCCAGAACGTGCAGAACCGGCGGATGTCAGCACAAGCGATCCCAAGTTATGCGCCCATGCAGGCCTCGGCGCATTTCAACAAATTGGAATGCTTTTGCTTCAACCAATACACCTTGGAGCCGGGAGAAAAGAAATCCTGGCCGGTGGTGTTTGTGATTGACCCCAAGCTTTCGAAAGACGTCACCACCATTACCCTCTCGTACACTTTCTTCGAGGTGGGTGGAAAAACTCCTGCTGCACCCGTTGCAGGCGTGAAGCCGGTGATAGCGGAAAGTGCGGGCTCTTGATGGCGACGAGAGAGGTGCAAAGAAAGTCCTCCTTTTTGCACAGCGTCAAACTGGTGGCTTGGTCGTTTATCGGTATTCGCAGCAACAAGGGTTATCGGGATGACCTGGCGAAGGTGAATCCTTTGCATGTCGTACTTGTTGGTATTGTTGGCGCGTTGCTGCTGGTCGTAGGCTTGATCAGTCTTGCAAAATGGGTGGTCGGCTCTTAAGAAGCAGGTCACGCATTACAAATTTGGATTTGAGAAGAAATGGAGCAGAAATGAGTTCAACAACACATGGCGGAACGCCTTATTACTTTGTGCCCGGACCTTCGCGTCATCCGGTCATGGCTGCCGCAGGTCTGTTTTTCGTCATTCTCGGTGCCGGCCAATGGATCAACGGCTCCGCGTGGGGCAAATACTCTTTGCTGCTTGGCATGGTGTGGTGGTTGTTCGTTCTTTATCAGTGGTTCCGCGATGCGGTCACTGAAAGTGAAGGTGGTCAATACGGCCGCAAGATCGACATCTCCTACCGCTGGAGCATGAGCTGGTTCATCTTCTCCGAGGTGATGTTCTTCGGTGCCTTCTTTACTGCACTTTGGTGGGCACGCTCGCACTCTGTACCCGCGCTCGGCAGCTTGGAAAACTCGCTGCTATGGCCTGACTTCAAGGCGGTATGGCCCAGCGTGGCTGCTGGCATGACTGCTTCTCCTGCCGGAATCGTCGAGCCTTTCACCACCATGGGTCCATTCTGGTTGCCTACTATTAACACAGCGTTGTTGCTGACATCCGGCGTGACATTGACGATCGCACACCATGCGTTGATTGATGGCAATCGCTCCAAGACTATTGCCTTCATGTGGGCGACAGTTCTGCTGGGTATCACCTTCTTGTTTGTGCAAGGCTACGAGTACTACCATGCGTACACGGCCTACAACTTGAAGCTGAACTCCGGTGTTTTCGGTTCCACCTTCTTTATGTTGACCGGTTTCCACGGTTTCCACGTGTTTGTGGGCATGTTGATGCTGTTGTTCATCACCTTGCGCCTGCAAAAGGGCCATTTCACGCCGGAGCGTCACTTCGGTTTCGAAGGCGCAGCGTGGTACTGGCACTTCGTGGACGTCGTTTGGTTGGGTCTGTACGTTTTGGTGTACTGGATGTAAGCCTTGCCGGGATGAAAAAAGGGCACCTTCGGGTGCCCTTTTTGCTGCAGCGTATTCAATGCCCCTCGGGGATGCCGGTCGGGTGGATGTAGCCCAACTTCCAAGCCAGCAATATGCACAGAAACAGGAAGATCGAAACTCCAACGCGCATCCCCAATGCCCTTGCCATATTCCGGGACTTGGCGGTTCGTGAAGAGCCTCCGCGTAACATGAAATAGAGGGCTGCTGCCAGGCTGCCCAGAATGGCTATGAAAGCGATGATTACGAGATACGTCATGCGGAGAATTATTACGTGAACCGCCGAATGCGATGGTTGCTGATTGCGATAACCGCGTGTCTTGCTACGGCGCTCACTGTCTCATTGGGTTTCTGGCAACTCCGCCGGGCTGCTCAGAAGGAGGCTTTGGCTGCCCAGATGGCGGCAGGTGCGTCAGGCCCATCGGTCGCGAGTTCCTCCGTCATCACGGGCAAAGCATCTGAGCAGCTTCTCCATCAAATGGTCAACTTGCGGGGGCAGTGGGTGGTCGACAAGACCGTTTACCTCGACAACCGGCAGATGCAGGCCAAAGCAGGGTTTTATGTCCTGACGCCTTTGCGTCTGGAGGGCTCCGATGCAGTCGTCATGGTCCAGCGAGGATGGATTCCACGCAACTTTGTTGAGCGTGATCGATTGCCAGAGGTACAAACCACTTCTGGCCCAGCAGAAATTACAGGCCGAATCGCCTTGCCACCTTCCAAGCTTTACGAGCCCGGAGCGGCATCGACCGGGCCGATCCGGCAAAATCTGGACTTGCAGCAATTCCAGAAGGAATCAGGATTAGCACTGAGAACCGATTTGTCCATCGTCCAAATTGGTGCAGCTTCCGAAGGATTACTTCGGGAATGGCCGGCGATCAATATCGGTGTCGAAAAACACTATGGTTACGCCGTGCAATGGTTTGCACTGACAGCGCTAATCGTGGGTTTGTTTGTCTGGTTTCAATTGCGACCGCTTTTCGTATCTTCCAAGGATTCTTCTACCCATGTCTAGCGCTCCAGTCCCCGACGATCGCCCCCTTGGTTTAACCGTTCATTCATTGCCGGAGCCCTCCGGCCAACTCCAGTCAGCCGCTGTTGACACGCGCGCGGGCAGAATCCGCATGCTGCTGGTGATGCTGGTGTGCGCAGCTCCTGTCATCGCGTCATATTTCACTTACTACGTTATTCGGCCTGAAGGTCGCCGGAATTTCGGTGAACTGATCGATCCGCAGCGCCCCTTGCCGGCTGTACAAGCGCAGGGGTTGGCTAAAGAGATGGTGGCATTGCCTAGCCTGAAAGGCCAATGGCTCTTTGTGAGTGTGGCCGGCGGCGCATGTGACGCTGCATGTCAACAACATTTGTATATCCAACGCCAATTGCGCGAAGGCCTGGGCAAGGAGAAAGACCGCCTTGACTGGGTATGGCTGATCAATGACGACGCTCCGGTCAAGCCGGAACTCTTGCCAGCGCTCAAAGGCGCGACCGTCTTGCGCTTGCCCGCTGCGGATCTAGCGCAGTGGCTGCCTGCCGAAACAGGCTATGAGATCCAAGAGCACCTGTTTCTGGTCGATCCACTGGGTAACTTGATGATGCGTTTCCCTGCCGGAATGAACACAGAGACCGCCCTCAAGGCCAAGCGCGACCTTGACCGTCTGATGCGGGCTGCCCAATTCTGGGATCGCCCGGGCCGTGACTGATTGAAGCTCATGCAAACGACCTTGTACGATTTATCGCCCATTTTCCAGGTACTCCTGATCGGAGCGCTGGTGGCCTCTGTGCCGGCGCTGTGGGTGTATTTGCGAAACCGCCGCAGCAGTTCACTCAGCCGGTACCACGCGCTGGTGGTGATTACCCTGTTTCTTACCTTTGATCTTGTGCTTTTCGGTGCATTTACCCGATTGACTGACAGCGGCCTTGGATGCCCTGACTGGCCCGGTTGCTATGGCAACGCCAGTCCTTTAGGCGCGACGCATGAGATCGCCATGGCCCAGAGTGCTCTACCCAGTGGTCCGGTCACCCACAGCAAAGCATGGATTGAGATGGTGCACCGTTATATGGCCACCTCGGTGGGCGCACTGATTACGCTGATGGTGATTCTTGCGTGGCGTGGTCGCAAACAGGAAAGCCCATTTGCCCTCAGCCCATGGTGGCCCACAGCGACCTTGGTTTGGGTGTGTATTCAAGGAGCCTTCGGCGCCCTGACGGTGACCATGAAGCTGTTTCCCGCCATTGTGAGCCTGCACCTGCTGGGGGGCTATGTGCTTTTGGCCCTGCTAATGGCGCAGGTCGCAATGGGTGCAGTGTCCCGAGCTGCTACGGCAACCATATCGCAAGCCGCACCGTCTTGGATCCACCGCTGGGCCTGGGCAGCCTTGGTGATGCTGACGGTACAAGCTGCATCCGGAGCGTGGGTCAGCACCAACTACGCGGTACTCGCGTGTGCCGAATTTCCCGGTTGTCAGGGGGTGATGTGGCCCCCCATGGATTGGAAGGCTGCGACGGAGATCTGGCGTCCGTTGGGGCTTACAGCCTCTGGCGACCATCTGAGCTTTCAGGCCTTGACCGCTATCCACATGGCGCACCGTCTGCTCGCAGGGTTCACGGTGCTGGTGCTGGGCAGCCTGGCGTGGGCACTCTGGAAACAGCCCGCCTTGAAGAAGCCCGCGCAATGGCTCACCGCCTTGCTGGTAATGCAACTGGCTACCGGCTTGAGCAACGTGGTGTTGGGCTGGCCCCTTTTGGCGGCTGTCATGCACACCGGCGGTGCCGGCGCCATGGTCATGGTGCTGGTCTGGGTCATCGTGGCATCCCGCACCCGACCCGTCGGCCGCTGAAAAATTGAAAAAAAGAGAATTCGAATGACCGTACAAGTAGCAGCCCCCAAGCCCTCTGTGCTGGCCCAGTTCCATGCACTGACCAAGCCGCGGGTCATCCAGTTGATTGTGTTCTGCGCGCTCATCGGCATGGTGTTAGCCGTGCCCGGCGCACCCACGGGCGCCCAAGTCATGCTGGCAGCGATAGCCTGCCTCGGCATTTACCTGGTGGCCGGTGCAGCAGCGGCCTTCAATTGCATTGTGGAAAAAGGTATTGATGCCAAGATGAAGCGCACTTCGTGGCGGCCCACTGCTCGCGGGGAACTCAGCGACACCCAGACTTTGATCTTCTCGGCCATGCTGTGTGCTGCCGGTTCTGCCATTCTGTATGTCTGGGTGAACCCGCTCACCATGTGGCTGACCTTTGCCACCTTTGTGGGCTACGCGGTGATCTACACCGTGATCCTCAAGCCTCTGACTCCCCAGAATATCGTGATCGGCGGCGCTTCGGGCGCCATGCCGCCGGTATTGGGTTGGGCCGCCATGACGGGTGATGTGGGGCCGGAGGCCCTGATTCTTTTTCTGATTATTTTCCTGTGGACGCCCCCGCATTTCTGGGCGCTGGCCTTGTACCGGGTGGAGGATTACCGCAAGTCCGGCCTGCCCATGCTGCCTGTCACCCATGGCAGTGAGTTCACCCGCTTGCAGATCCTGCTGTACACCTTCATGTTGCTTGCGGCATGTCTGCTGCCGTTTGTGTATGGCATGAGCCATTGGCCCTACCTGATCGTGGCAGTGGCTTTGTGCCTGGGGTTTTGCTGGTACGCCGTGCGCCTGTTGCGTAACTACTCGGATGAGCTTGCCCGCGCGACTTTCCGCTTTTCGCTCATTCACCTGAGCGTGCTTTTCGCAGCCTTGCTGCTGGACCATTACCTCATATGAATAAACGTTCCGCTATTCAATTCATAGCTGCTGGCGCATTGTTGGCGGGCGCTGGAGGCATGTTGAGTGCATGTTCTGAATCAAAGCCCAAGTTCTCCTCGGTGGATGTCACCGGCGCCAGCTACGCCAAAGACTTCGAGCTGACTGACCACAATGGCAAGGTCCGTCACCTGGCGGACTTCAAAGGCAAAGTGGTTGTCATGTTCTTTGGCTACACCCAATGCCCGGATGTTTGCCCGACTTCGATGGCAGAACTGGCCGAAGTGAAGAAGGCATTGGGGGCCGATGGCGACAAGCTTCAGGGCTTGTTTGTCACGGTAGATCCTGCCCGCGATACGCCGGAAGTGCTCAAGGGCTATATGGAAAACTTTGACCCGACTTTCTTGGCGCTCTACACCACGCCCGAGAAGCTGGAAGCTTTGGCCAAAGACTTCAAGGTGTACTACAAGCGCGTCAATGGCCAGACCACCACCAGCTACACCATGGACCACTCGGCGGGCAGCTACATCTACGACACCCAGGGCAATTTGCGCCTGTTCACCCGCTACGGCAGTGGTGCACAAGTGCTGGCTGCAGATATTCAGCAGCTCCTGAAGTCTTGATGGACGCTGGCTGACGCTTGTTGCCAGCCGGCCTGAAAGGCAGACCGGCTGCGCGTGGTGCAGGAGTCAATCTGTCTTGATGCTCTGTTGGCTGATGATGCCGCCCAACAAAGCCGTGTCGGCCTTCACCCGGTTAGCCAGTCCTTCCGCGGAAGTGCCTTGCACGGTCCAACCCTGCTGAAACATCTTCTGGCGCATCTCCGGACTGCGGGCAATCTCGCTGAACAAAGCAGACAGCCGCATCACCACCGGTTTGGGCATGCTGTTGGGGGCGGCTACCGCGTTCCAGATTTCCAGATTCAGGTCTTTCACCCCAGCCTCTGACAGGCTGGGAATCTCCGGCACCAGCGCACTGCGCACGCTGGCAGTGATGCCGATGGCTTTGAGCTTGCCCGCTTTGATCTGGGCGGAAGCCAGGGCAGGGGGCAACAGGCTGAGCTGCAAGTCACCCGCGATCATCGCGGTGGCGACTTGCGGGTAGCCGGCATAGGGAACATGCAGGGGCGCCATGCGGGCTTTGGCTTTGAGTAGTTCCATGCCGATATGGCCTACGGTGCCCACGCCGGGTGTGCCGTAATTCCACCTGTCGCCGGAGGCACGTGCTGCGGACAGAAACTCAGCCGCGCTGTTGCCCGGCGCGTTGGCGGGTGCGGTCAGCACCAAGGGCGATACGCCTAGCAGGCTCACCGGCGTCAAGTCTTTGAGCGGGTCGTAACTCAGCTTGGGGTTGAGCAGCTTGGCAATCGTCATGTTGCCGTTGATCATCAGACCGAGGGTGTGGTCATCGGTAGCTTTGGCAACCGCATCGGCGGCGATGTTGCCCGCTGCGCCCACCTTGTTTTCCACGATCACAGGCTGGCCGAGGGCTTTGGAGAGCGGCTCTGCGAATGCTCGCGCCGTCAGGTCGGGCGAAGACCCGCCGGGAAAGCCAACGATGATGCGCACCGGCTTGGTCGGCCATGCGGCAGTTTGAGAGGTTTTTTGGGCGTTAGCGCTCGTGGATATTGCGCAAGCAACTATGGAAAGCATAGCAAAAGCGGCGGTGCGGCGTGTGTGTGTCATCAGCTTGGTGTCCAAGAAAAAGCCCCTGCAGGCGGGGCCGGCAGGGGCATTGTGCGTGAAGTTATGCGGCGCGTGAGCTGTGCAATCAGGCGTAGGCGGCCAACGCTGCTTTCATCTTCTTCATGGCAGCGACTTCGATCTGGCGGATGCGCTCGGCACTTACGCCGTATTCGGCGGCCAAGTCGTGGAGGGTCATACCGCCGGAGTTGTCGTCATTCACCTTGAGCCAGCGCTCCTCCACGATACGCCGGCTGCGCTCATCCAGGCTGGCTAGGGCAGTCGCAATCCCGTCGGTGGCCAACACGTCGCGCTGGCGCGCTTCGATCATCGCCACCGGCTCGTGATTGGTATCCGTCAGGTAAGCGATAGGGCCGAAGGCGTCTTCGCCATCATCAGACGGAGTGGGGTCCAGCAGCACATCGCCACCGGCAAGGCGTGCTTCCATCTCCAGTACTTCTTCGGGCTTCACGTTCAGTTCCCGGGCCATGGTGTTCACCTGCTCGGTATTCAGCGTGTCGCGGTGGGTGTCCAAGTCAGCCGCAGCGTCTTCTCCCTTGAAGCGTTGCTTCATGGAGCGCAGGTTGAAAAACAGTTTGCGCTGGGCTTTGGTGGTCGCCACCTTCACCATGCGCCAGTTTTTAAGGATGTATTCGTGGATTTCGGCCTTGATCCAGTGCAGCGCGTAGCTCACCAAGCGCACGCCTTGGTCGGGGTCGAAGCGTTTAACCGCCTTCATCAGGCCCACGTTGCCCTCTTGAATCAGGTCGCCGTGGGGCAGGCCGTAACCGAGGTACTGGCGGGCCACTGACACGACCAAACGTAAGTGAGAGAGCACTAACTTACCGGCAGCTTCAAGATCGTTCTCGTTTTTGAATTTGCGTGCATATTCCTGCTCTTCTTCAAGCGTAAGCATGGGCAGCCGGTTGGCAGCAGAAATATAGGCGTCCAGATTCCCCAGTGGCGGCACCAAAGACCACGGATTGGCGGTGGCCAGGGCGGTGCGGGGGGCAGCAATCAATGCGGACATGTAGAACCTCCTTGTGTTCGGATTCAATATTAGCACTCGATAGAGTCGAGTGCTAATTGATTAGTTCAATCCAATGATTGAAGTAGGGTTTGCTGCATCGCAAATGAAAAAGGGGCCCGAAGGCCCCAGTGGAGTGACCCAGCGCGGATCACGCCCAGCGGACTTTGTCTTTGCCGGAGTACCAATTGGCCAATTGTGGCTCCACCGCAGACTCAATGCGGGCACGCTTGATCTTCATGGTGGGAGTCAGCATGCCGTTCTCAATGGACCAAGGCTCCGGTGCTACCACCAGCATCTGCAGCTTTTCGTAGTCCGCCAGTTCGGCATTCACGCTATCGAGCAGTTGCTCCAGTTCCGCGTGAACCTCGGCTTTGAAGGCCGGGTCGGCCTTCACTTGGGGACGCACGGTTTCTGCCAGCACCACGATGGCGTAGGCGGAAGGCTGGCCCACACCGGACACCATGCTGGTTTCAATGCGGGGGCAGGCGTTCAAGCGGTTCTCAATCGGTGCGGGGGCCACATACTTGCCCTTGGATGTTTTGAACAGCTCCTTCACCCGGCCGGTGAGCTTGAGCAGTCCATCAGCGCGGCGCTCGCCCTTGTCGCCGGTGCGGAAGAAGCCGTCTTCCGTGAACACCTCTGCGTCCAGATCAGGGCGCTTGTAGTAGCCCACAAACTGTCCTGGAGACTTGATCAGCACTTCGCCTTCTTCGCTGATGCGGACTTCCACGCCCTTGAGCGGCACGCCCACGCAACCGGGGGCATTGATCTTGTCGGTGGAGTTGTGCGAATACGCAAAGTCCTCCGTCATGGCATAACCCTCAATCAGGTTCAGGCCCAAGCGGCGGTACCAGGCAATCAGCTCTGCCGGAATGGGCGCAGAGCCGCTGCCGGCCAGCAAAGCGTGGTCCAGGCCCAGGCCTTTGAGCACCTTGCGACCCACGATCTTGCCCAGAATGGGGATGCTCAGCAGCCGGTCCAGCTTCTTGGGCGGCATTTTGGCAAACACGCCTTGCTGGAACTTCAGCCAGAGGCGGGGTACGGAGATAAAGGTGACCGGCTTGGCGCGGTTCAAGTCCTGAATGAAGGTGTCCAGTGACTCTGCAAAAAACAACTGGGTGTTGCCGTTCACCAGCGAGGCGGACTCCACCCATGCGCGCTCGAACACGTGCGCCAAGGGCAGGTAGGACAACATGCGGTTGCGGGTGTTGGTGCCGATGCGAGCCTGGGTGTCGTTGTTGATGCCTTCAGCTGCGGCGGTAATGCGCTCAAAGCTGTGCATCACGCCCTTGGGCTGGCCGGTGGAGCCGGAGGTGTACATCAGGATGGCGATGTCCTTGCCGCCACGTGCAGGCTTACCGGTCAGGGGCTTGGTGCGTGCGGTGACTGCATCCCACGCCTCGTAGCTGTTCTTTGGGGCGAGCGGGAAGGCAATGATGGGCATGCCGGCAGGAATGCCGGGCTGCTGTTGGTCAAAGGTGTCAAGCTTGCCGACGAATAGAAGGCTGGCTTCGCTGTGTTCCAGCACGTAGCGCACGGTGTCGGCTGTTTCGGTCGGGAAAATGGCCACGGTCGTGCAGCCCGCCATCCAGATAGCCAACTCCGCCATGATGAAGTGGGCGCAGTTTTTGGACAGGATAGCAACGCGCGAACCCGGTTCCAGATTCTGGGCCTTGAGGTGCGCGGCCATACGGCGGGCTTGGTCCAGTGTCTGCTTCCACGTGTAGTCCACCACCTGACCGCCCCCGGTGGGCTGGGTCAGAAAAATCTGATCCGCATGGTTGATTTCGTGCTCATAGACGTAGTCCAGCATGAGTTTGGCTTGAGCCATTTTTGTCTCCTCGTTATGGTTTGTTTGCCGCATTGTCTGGGCTTTTGCGCGCAAAAGAGAGCTTTAAGTGACCAAGCCCCCCTTGAATAGAGGGGGGCTACTATTTGTAGGTCTATCCGGCAGATATGAGTTTGGCGCTTTTTGTCCTCTGCTTGTCGTGTAACGTGGTTTCGCGCATATTTGGCAAGGAATACCATTGAGGCACTGTTAAATGAAAGGTGTCCTTCCATGTCCTCCGTATCTACCCTGAAGCCCGCACTCATCATCATTGATGTGCAGCAATCTTTCGCCCAAATGCCCTTCTGGTCGCAGGGCATTCATGCCCCGTTTGAGTCTGCTTTGCTGCGTCTGGAGGCCGGTTGTCGCGCAGCCGGTGTTCCGGTGGTGCACATTTTTCATGTGGGGCTGGCCGGCCCCTTCCGTGAGGACTCCGGGTTTGTGAAGCCCTTGCCCTGGTTGCCCGGTAACCCGGATGTGCGCTTCGACAAACACACCCACAACGCTTTTACCGATACAGGGCTGGATCTGTGGCTGCGCCGCCAGGGTGTGGGCAAGCTCATCATCTCCGGCATCCGTACAGAGCAATGCTGCGAGACCACAGCCCGTGTGGGCTCGGATCTGGGCTATGCAGTGGACTTTGTGTCTGAAGCCACCCTGACCTTCCCTATGTCCCACGCTGGCAGCGGCCGGACGTTCAGTGCCGAAGAGATCACCACCCGCACCGAGCTGGTCTTGCAAGACCGGTTTGCGCGTATCGTGGATGTAACTACCTGCCTAGCCGGTTTGCCATCCGCCCAATAAATCGCCGTCCTTGCAGTCGAAACCGCCATGCTCCAACTCCGCCCCAACTGCGAATGCTGCAATACTGATTTGCCGCCCGCCGCCCTGAATGCCCGCATCTGTTCGTTTGAATGCACGTTTTGTGCGGACTGCGCAGATACCAAGTTGAACGGCATTTGCCCCAATTGCAGAGGTGAGTTGGTGCGCCGCCCGGTGCGTCCGGCCGCCAAGTTGGCCAATAACCCGCCCTCTACCGAGCGGGTCTTCAAGCCCCTGGGGTGCGCACAGAAGGCTGACTCGGCGGCATCCGCATGAGCGCGGCCATACCCATGCGGCCCAAAGACCTGGCGCTCGCGCTGCTGGTTATCCTGGTGTGGGGAGTGAACTTTGCGGTCATCAAGGTGGGGGTGGTCGGGGTGCCGCCTTTGTTGCTGGGTGCCTTGCGTTTTGCCTTGGCGGCATTCCCGGCGCTGTTATTCATGAAGCCGCCCAAGGTGCCACTGCGCTGGTACCTGGCCTATGGCCTCACCATTTCGGTGGGGCAGTTTGCATTTTTGTTCACGGCCATCCACGTAGGCATGCCTTCTGGCTTGGCGTCGCTGGTGCTGCAGTCGCAATCGTTCTTCACCCTGCTGCTGGCGGCCTGGTGGCTCAAAGAGCGTTGGCAGGCCAACCAGATGGCCGGGCTGTTGCTGGCCGCCTGCGGCTTGGTGTTGATTGGCAGCGCCGCAGGGCCGGCAGGCGCTGGCGTGTCCATGCCGCTGCTGGGCTTTTTGCTTACCGTGGCAGCGGCCGTCATGTGGGCCTGCGGCAATATCGTGACCCGCACCGTCAGCCGCTACGGCCCCATGAACCAACTGGCCTTTGTGGTGTGGGCCAGTTTGGTGCCGCCCTTGCCGTTTCTGGCGCTCTCCGTGGTGAT
This sequence comes from Rhodoferax mekongensis, assembly GCF_032191775.1. NCBI lineage: Bacteria > Pseudomonadati > Pseudomonadota > Betaproteobacteria > Burkholderiales > Comamonadaceae > Rhodoferax > Rhodoferax mekongensis. Next base: position 1,352,078 of record NZ_CP132507.1, read on the forward strand.
AGAGGGGCCTGACGCAATAGCCTCTGCCATGCAGCACATCGGCTGGAGCACGTTCGCGGCCATCGCCTACCTCGCTTGGGCAGCCACCTTGCTGGGCTATGGCTTGTGGACGCATCTCATGTCCCGCTACGCGACCAACCGGGTCGCGCCGTTCACACTGCTGGTGCCGGTGGTCGGCTTGACCACGGGTTGGCTGGTGTTCGGCGAGGCCTTGCGTCCTGTGCACTTTGCCGGTGGCGCGCTGTTGATGGCGGGCTTGCTGTTCAATGTATTGGGTGGACCCTTGATGACGCGGTGGATGGCGCGTGTACAGCAACACCGGAACGCGGGATGAACGACGCAGTACTCCATATTTATCTGGTGCTCACGCCCAATGTGCTGATGCTGGACTATGCCGGTCCGGCGGAGGCCCTGCGCATGGCGCGCGACATGGGGGCACCTATCGTTCTGCATGCCTGTGGCCCGCAGAATGACATCCCGACCTCTCTGGGGACGGGCCTGTCCGGGCTGGAGGCGCTACCCGCCACACTGCCAGCGTGCAGCCTGATCTTGGTGGTGGGCAACAGCAACGAGGTGGTGGACTACGCCACCCCCGAGGCCCGCTCCGTGGTGCAGTGGCTGCGCGCCGTACCCCAAGCGGGCACACGCATGGCCAGCATCTGCTCGGGGGCCTTGTTGCTGGCGCAAGCCGGCTGTCTGGATGGGCGGCAATGCACCACCCACCACACCCTGATTGCCGATTTGCAGGCGCTGGCCCCCAGCGCGCAGGTGGTGTCTGACCGCATCTTTGTGGACGATGGCGGCGTGCTTACCAGTGCGGGCATCACCACCGGTATTGACCTTGCGCTGTACTTGATTGAACAGGAGGCTGGCGCAGAGCTGGCGGCGCGCGTGGCCCGCCGCTTGGTGATGTACCAGCGCCGCGGCACCCACGACCCCCAAATGTCACCCTGGCTGGCACACCGCAACCACATGCACCCTGCGGTCCACCGCGCGCAAGACGCCATGGCCCGGGAGCCCCAGCGCAACTGGACCTTGGCTGATCTGGCCGACGTGGCCTGCGTCAGCCCGCGTCACCTGACCCGCCTCTTTGCGCAGCACACCGGCATCAGTGTGGTGGTGTATCAGCAGCAATTGCGCATTGCCCGCGCCAAAGACTTGCTGGCACGTCAGGGCCTGTCGGTGGAGCGGGTGGCCGAGGCTTGTGGTTTTGCGTCGGCACGTGACCTGCGTCGCGTGTGGCGGAAATACGAGGCGGGTTCTCCGGTCACAGCACGGAGCGTGTTTCAATAGCAGCCTGTATCTGCCTGCTGCACCCATGACCCCCGAAGCCCAAAAACTCTGGCGCGCCCCGCAATGGGCGTTCTCCATCCTGCTCGCCTTGCTGGGCATGTTGGGGCCGTTCTCCATTGATACGTACCTGCCTGCGTTTGCCGGCATCAGCCAGTCGCTGGGGGCCACGCCGGTGCAGATGCAGCAAACGCTGTCGGCCTACCTGTTCGGCTTCGCCTTCATGGCGCTGTTCCATGGTTCCATTTCCGACAGCTTCGGCCGGCGCCCGGTGGTGCTGTGGGGGCTGGCAGCGTTCACCATTGCCTCGGTGGGGTGTGCGCTGTCGCAGACCATAGGCCAGCTCATTTTCTTCCGGGCCATGCAGGGCTTGTGCACCGGTGCGGGCATTGTGATTTCGCGCGCGGTCATTCGTGATGTGTACCCGCCGTCGCAAGCGCAAAAGGTCATGAGCCAGGTCACCATCTTCTTCGGGGTGGCGCCTGCGATCGCACCTATGGTGGGCGGTTGGTTGCTGATTCACGCCAGCTGGCACGGCATCTTCTGGTTCCTGGCCGCAGTCGGCGTTGCGCTGTGGACGTCCAACTATTTCCTGCTGCCAGAAACCTTGCCACCGGCACAGCGCCAGCACTTCCATGTCAAAAACCTGTTGGCTGGCTATTGGAAGCTGGGCTCCGACCCGCGCTTCTTGTTGCTGGCGCTGGCCAGCGGAATACCGTTCAACGGCATGTTTTTGTACGTGCTGAGTGCGCCTGTGTTTCTGGGCGAACACCTGGGGCTGCAGCCCCAGCAGTTCTTCTGGTTTTTTGTGCTCACTATCGGCGGCATCATGGGCGGCGCGTTTGTGAGCGGCCGGGTGGCCGGCAAGATCAGCCCGAAGCGCCAGATCCGTAACGGCTTTTCCATCATGCTCACCATTGGCGTCCTCAACCTTCTGGCCAATCTGCTGTTCAAGGCACATGTGAGCTGGGCGCTATTTCCCATTGCCATCTTCGCTTTCGGTTGGGCGCTCATGGTGCCGGTGGTGACCTTGTTGGTGCTGGACCTGCACCCGGATCGCCGGGGCATGGCGTCGAGTTTGCAGATGTTTGTGGGCTCTACGGCCAACGGCATCGTGGCCGGGGTGGTGTCGCCTCTGGTCATGCATTCCACCATCGGCTTGGCCAGTGCCTCGGTGCTGATGATGTGCGTGGGCCTGTGCTCCTGGGTGTTCATTCGCAGCCGCTGGCCCGAGATCGGACGGCGCGTGGAGGAGCTGTGATGCGCACACTGTGGGGTTTGCTGCTTGCCAGCACAGTGATGGTGTTGGTGGGTTGTTCCAGTGCGCCTACGACACCCTCAGCGCCCGCAGCAGCACCGCAATCTGCTGCCCGTTTGACCGTGGAGCAAGCCAATGACGTCACCGTCATGGCCATCGGCCTCGTGGGCACGCCTTATCGCTACGGCGGCAACACGCCCGCCAGCGGCTTTGATTGCAGTGGCCTGATCGGTTATGTCTACAAACAACGCGCCGGTGTCGTGGCGCCGCGTACCACCGGCGGCCTGATCGATTGGGGCACCAGCATCCCCGAGCCCAGCCTGCGCACGGGTGATTTGGTCGTCTTCGTGCAAAACGGCCGTGCCAACCATGCCGGCATCTACGTGGGTGAGGGCCGCTTTGTGCACGCGCCGTCTACCGGCGGCACGGTGCGGCTGGATAGCTTGAATTCGTCGTACTGGGCCAAGCAGCAGGTGAGTTACCGCAGGCCGTGAGAGGCGATCTGATTTCTTCTACATCTTCCGGAAGTAGGCGAATAGACCATATGCAATCGCGATGATCGCCGCGGTGAAGCGATAAAAGTCGCCGGGACCATCTCCGACGACTCCGTCACTGAATTCAGCAAAAACCAGTATGAAGCAGACGAGTAGTACAACAAAAACAGTGAGAAGGCGCATGAAACGTATGGTGCTCCGTTAGGAAGGAATGTCTGCGAGTTAGGCCTTGTCGATGACCACTGTCACCTTGGGAGGTTGGAAGTCCAGTGGCATGGACCAGGCGGCGGCCATCACGTTGTGTTCGCCAGCGTGCGCGGATGACACCAACACCGTGGGGCCATGGTTCAGCAGGCGGTACGCCTTGTTCGGCGGGACGGGGGAGCAGAAGTCGGGCAGGGTGTTCATGGAGGTGTGTGGTTAAGCCACCGCCCGCGCCAGATTCGCCCGCGCACGGACCTCTAGCGCGGCGTGGAAATGGTCGGAGCCATAAATGCGGGGCCGGTCGGCAAACGACTGCAACACCTCTTTGCGCTTGGTGCGGAACAGGTCCTCGGGCACGAAGGCATATTCCGCGCGGATCTGTTGCTCGTATTGGGCAAATCGCTGCACGTCGGCGCCCAGGATGGAGAGGTCAATGTCCACCAGCAACTGCGCATCGCCCGCGGCGGGCACGCTGGTGTGGCGGGTGGCCATTACCAACTCGTAGACGCGCTCTGCCACCTCGACCTGCACACCGGCGGTGGTGAGTGCATTCCGCGCCCAGGCGGCACTTTGGGCCTCGTTGTCGTGGCGCTGCACGTCATACACCGCGTCGTGAAACCAAAGTGCCAGCGCCACCTCGGCAGGCCGCTGTGCCAGATGCCGCACGGCTTCAAACCCTTGCAGGCATTCGGCCAGATGCTGGGTGCTGTGGTAGTGCCGGTGCGGCTCGGAGTAGGCGGCCAACAGAGCGTCGCACAACACGGTGCCGTCGGTGCGCGCGCCGGCATCGTGCCAGGCCGATGCAAACAGGGGTTTCAGGGCGGCCAAAGACGGTGCGGTGTTCATGGCAGGCACTCTAGCAAAACCGGCCAAGCCGCCAGCGCCCGCCAGGCCTGCAAACCCTGTTCTTGATTTTGATAGCAGGGGTCTTTTCCATATACTGTTTAAAAATACAGTAATTTGTCAAAGCCCTTGCCATGACTAGCGCTGCGCGCCATTCCACTACCTCTGCCACCGGTGTGCCGGACCCTCAGGACATCCACGCCGGTGTTTGGCACGCGCACACTCTGGCGAGCCCGGTGCAGTCGGTGCAGGCCACAGGGGATGCCTTGTTGGATGCGCATTTGCCCGGCGGCGGTTGGCCGGTGGGTGCCTTGGTGGAGCTGCTGCAACCCGCCGGTGCGCACAGCGAGTGGCGTCTGTTGCTGCCTGCGCTGGCGGCGTGCGGGCGTGGCCCGGTGGTGATGGTGGGGCCGCCGCAGCTGCCGTTTGCGCCGGCGCTCTCCCGGCTGGGCTTGTGCTCGGGGCGGCTGCTGTCGGTGCTGGCGTCGGTCACGGCAGGGGCGAGCACGCGCGTCAAAGATGAAGCGAGCGGTCGCCTCTGGGCTACCGAGCAGCTGCTGCGTTGCGCCGAGGTGGACGCCGTGCTGGCCTGGTTACCGCAGGCCCGGGGCGACCAGCTGCGTCGCCTGCACCTGGCTGCGGCTGAGCACCACAAGCTGCTGTTTGTGATGCGGCCGGACCGGGCGCGCAGTGATGCATCACCCGCCGTGTTGCGCCTCTTGGTGCAGCCAATAGCCCGCGCCCGGCATCCGCTGCAAGGGCTGTTGCTGGACGGGCTGGAGGTCGACATCCTCAAGCGGCGCGGCCCGCCTTTGGCAGAGCCCTTGCATTTGCAGGCACGCAGCCCGCGTTTGGGTTTGTTACTGGCCGCCAACCGTGCCTTGACAGAGGGCATGGAGCAGAACGGCGCGTCAGCGTGGAGCATGTTGTCTGCCACGCCGTTGGATACACAGGCCGCGCGCGCTGCATTTCAGCAGCAGGCGCTGGGCGGCGTGGAGAGCCAGGCGTTCCCGTGGCCGCCGCTGCCGCCCGCGCAGGGCGAGCTGGCCGTGGCGGCGCGCGGTAGGGCCGATGCGGTTGGGCTTATGGAAGCGGAGGCGGGCCATGCACTGGATCGCACTGCGGCCGTCGCCTGATGCAGCGGCCGCCCCGACCGAGCCTGCGCTGGTGGATGCTTCCACCGCGCTGGCATGGTGGGCCCTGCGTTTCACGCCGCTGGTGGCCCGCGTGGGCGAAGCACTGGTGCTGGAGGTGTCTGCCAGCGAGCGCCTGTTCGGCGGGCGCACCGCCTTGCTGCAGCAACTTTTAGAGCCAAACAGGCCGCTAGCACAGGTGGAATATGCGCAAGGCGCTACTTCTTTGATAGCGCTGGCGGCGCTGCAGGTGCACACCTGCCGGGTGGGGCAGGCCGCGCCGGTGCGTGGGGTGCTGCCCGATGCCTTGCCGGTGCACACCCTGGCGGCGGCCCAGGCCCACCTGCCCACGCTGGCCCGCTTGGGCGTGCGCACCTGGGGGCAGCTACGGGCCCTGCCGCGCGGGGGCGTGGTGCGGCGCTTTGGGGCCGAGGTGGTGGACGCGCTGGACCGCGCCTATGGCCAGCGCCCCGAGGTCTACCCCTGGCTTACGCTGCCCGATGTGTTTGACGCCCCGCTGGAGCTGGCGGCGAGTGTGGATGCAGCGCCGGCCTTGTTGTTCGGCGCGCGCCGCCTGCTGGCGCAGCTGCTGGTGTGGTTGCGCGCCCGCCAGTCCGGGGTGCTGGCGCTGGAGCTGCTGTGGGAGCTGGATGCGCGCCGCGCCAACACCCGCCATGTGGACGCCCACCACCAGGGCGGCCAGCAAGGCCGATTGGAGCTACGCACCGCCGAGGCCACGCAGGACATGAGCCACCTGCAGCGCATCTTGGGTGAGCATCTGGCCCGCGTGACCTTGCCTGCGCCGGTGCTGTACCTGCGCCTGCGCAGCCTGCAGACCCAGCCGCTGGGCGGCGAGAGCCACAGCCTGCTGCCTGAAGATGTGCGAAAGGGCGACAGCCTGCACCAGACCCTGGAGCGCTTGGCCGCCCGGCTGGGCGCGCACAGCGTGCAATGCGCCACTCCCCAGGCCGACCACCGGCCCGAACACATGCAGCGCTGGCAGCCGTGGCGGGCGGATGCTGCACGCAAGGAAAACCAAGGTGCTATGAAATCAGGAGCTGCTCGCGCACATTCCATAGGCGCTAGAGGCCCAAAAGACTCTGAATCAGAGCGTGATGTGCTGCCCGCGGCAGACCTGTATCCCACCTGGCTGTTGCCGGTGCCGCAGCGTTTGGTGGTGCGCCAAAGCATTCCCCACTACCACGGCGAACTCACGCTACTGGCAGGCCCGCAGCGTCTGGAGACGGGCTGGCTCGAAGGTGAGCCCGCCTTGCGCGACTACTACATGGCCCGCAGCCCGCAGGCGGGGCTGGTGTGGGTGTACTGCGAGCGGCTGGAGGCGGCAGAGGATGCTGCCTGGTTTTTGCACGGGCTCTTCGCGTAGTAGCCCGTGCCCTCAGCGTCACTTGATGCCGCTTAGTGCACCACCATCAAGGTGAAGGGGTACACATAGGCCTGCAGTGTCACGAAGATGCCGACCAGGCACGCCAGCGCAATCGAGTGAAAGAACACAAAGCGCAGGATGTCGCCTTCGTGGTTAAACCACTTGGTAGCTGTCGATGCGACCACGATGCTTTGTGCGTCAATCATCTTGCCCATCACACCGCCCGACGAGTTGGCCGCACCCATGAGGTTGGCGGACAAGCCCAGTTGTTCTGCAGCCACTTTTTGCATGCCGCCGAAGAGCACGTTGGAAGCCGTGTCTGAGCCGGTCATGGCCACGCCGATCCAGCCCATCAGGGTACCGAAGAAGGGGTAGAACACACCGGTGTTGGCAAAGGCCAGGCCCAGCGTGGTATCGGTGCCGGAGTAGCGGGTCAAGGTGCCCAGGGCCAGCATCAACACAATGGTCAAGAGCGAGTAGCGCACCAGCCAGAGCGTGCGGCCGAAGGTGAGCACGATTTCCAGCGGCTTGTACTTCATGAAGAAGGCGCCCACGATGGCCGACAGCAAAATGCCGGTGCCGGTGGAAGACAGCAGGTTCAGGGTGTAGACCGCACCTTCCTTGGTGGGCTGGGTGACCACGGGTGGCACTTTTTCAATCAGGTTGTGCAGTCCGGCCATGGGGAAGGCGGGGGCAAACAGGCTGTTGAGCCAAGCCTTGACCGGGGGCAGGCCCCACACAAACACAAAAATCGTCAGGATCAGCCAAGGTGTCCATGCGCTGACCAGTGCCGCCTTGGAGTGACGCACCATGGCGGCAGCGGGTTTGGCTTCACCGCCATCGTGCTCATGACCTCTGAGCGAGGTGGAGCGCCAGATTTTCTTGGGCTGCCATACGCGCAGGAATAACACCAGCGACACCATGGACACGATGGCTGCAATGATGTCCACAAGCTCCGGTCCGATGAAGTTGGACACCAGATACTGCGGAATCGCAAACGACAGGCCTGTCACCAGAATGGCGGGCCAGATCTCGGTCATCGCTTTGCGCCCGGCAAAGGCCCAGATCAACCAGAACGGCACCATCAACGAGAACAGCGGCAGTTGGCGGCCGATCATGGCAGTCACTTCCATCAGGTCGTAGCCGTGCACTTTGGCCAGCGTGATCACCGGTGTGCCCAGCGCGCCGAAGGCCACAGGCGCGGTGTTTGCAATCAGTGACAGGCCCGAGGCGGCCAGCGGCGAAAAGCCCAGGCCGATCAAGATGCCTGCCGTCACCGCTACCGGGGTGCCGAAGCCCGCTGCACCTTCAAAGAAGGCACCGAAGCAAAAGGCAATCAGCAGCAGTTGCAGGCGCCGGTCTTCGGTGATGCCCGAGAGCGAGTCCTGCAGCACTTTGAAGCTGCCGTTCTGCTCGGCGAGCTGCTGCAGGAAGATGATGTTGAGCACGATCCAGCCGATGGGCAGAAGGCCGGTGAAGCCACCCAGTAGGGCTGCTTTGCCTGCCATTTCAGCCGGCATGCCGTAGCCGAGCACGGCAATGGCCAATGCGCTGAGTAGGCCCAGGCCAGCCGCAATGTGTGCCTTGATATGTAAAAAGCCCAGGCACACCAGCATCACCACCACTGGCACGGCGGCCAGCAAGGTGGAGATGATCATGTTGCCAAAGGGGTTGTAAATTTGTTGCCAGACCATGTGTGTCTCCGAAGTACTTTTGAATGCAGAAGCACACCGCCTGAAAATGGGGCTGTTTGTGCAGTGCGGCAAATGTAAGAAGCTCACACGCGGCTTGGCGTGAAAAGAATTTTTCGGCACTGTGAAAATAAATCCCCTCCTTGGTGAAGGGGCAAAGGGACGGGTCTCGCAGTCAGCAATCCGCCAGCTTCAGCGGCCCGGCGCGCGGCTCAGCCCCGGTACACATGCCAGCCGTCAAAGTCACCTTTGCTGAGTGGCACGCCGTGCTGGCGCAGTAGCGCGTAGACCATGCTGAGGTGGAAAAAGAAGTTGGGCAGCGCGTACTGCTGCAAAAAGGTGCTGCCATCCAGCGCCACAGTTGTTTCGCCGGCCGGGTCGTGAATGGTGCGTTTAGCGGCTGCGACAAAGTCCTCAGGCTGTAGCGTGCGCAGGAATGCTTGTGCTGCCTCCACCCGCGCCTGCAGGCGGGCCAGGCTTTCATGGTGTTCTCCAAAATGTGGCACGGGCTGGCCGGCCAGTGGAGCACACGCCCGGAACACAAAGTTCACCGCAATCTCTACCTGCACGCCCAGTGGCAGCATGTCGGGCGCTATGCGGGCCTGCAGCAGCGCCGCTTCCGGGGTACCTTGCAGTGCGCAGTGTGCGGCGGCCTTTGCCAGCAAGCCCTGCAGCTGAAGGAGGTAGCGGGCGAACACCGGCACGCTGGCATCGAATAATGAACAGGCAGCCATGCGTGCCATCCTACCTCGTGGGTTAACGCATTAAATAAAAAAGGCCCCGAAGGGCCTTTTGTCGGTTGTCTCGAGGACAAACGCTTATGCAGCTTTGCGCTTGCGAGCCACTGCGCCCATCAATCCCAAGCCTGCAAGCAGCATCGCATAGGTTTCAGGCTCTGGAACTGCGCTCACAGGCAAGTTCTGTGACAACAAGTCGCCTTGCTTGCGACGACTGTTCAATTCGTCCATAAATTGCACTTTGACATGAGGGGTATTGAAATTCAACGCGCCGTTGGCTGAAAAGTCGATGCGCCAAGTCATGCTGTCAGTCAGGCTCAAGGGGGCAGCGAAAGAGAAGCAAGCGCCGTTTGTGTTGCCGGTATTGCAACCCAAACCGTTACCAGCCAAGCCCTTAATGGTCGTAGAGACAGATGTGCCGGGGCCGCTCACGACAGATGCGCTAGTCACTTCAGGGCCAAGGTTTTTGATTTCAAAAGCTTTGAGGAAGCTAATTCCGAACCAATCGCCGGTGGCGTGGGTCGCGTTCAGTATGGAGAATTCCAGAGTGTCCGCATCCAGTGCACGGGATTCAAACGTAACGCCTTGGTAGGTCAGGGAATTGGCTGCTTGAGCACCCAAGGACATCAAACCCATGGTGAGCGTGGCGAATACGGAAGCAAGTTTTTTCATAAGAACCACCCTTTGTGTAAATCTGTAACAGATTGTCGTTGACCCGCGCCTTTCATCCCATAGTCCGAATGGATGGTCCTCAAAACCTGTTTGTGAAAAAAATCACATTTTTAGAATATTCCTGGATAAATCATCCCTTTACACTGGCACGCCTTTCGCTACCCGCAAGCCATGAACCTCCCCAATCACCAACTCTCCATGACCGTGCTCATGTCGCCTGACATGGCCAATTTTTCCGGCAATGTGCACGGCGGCGCCATTCTCAAGCTGCTTGACCAGGTGGCCTATGCCTGTGCCAGCCGCTATGCCTCGCGCTATGTGGTGACGCTGAGTGTGGACCGGGTGCTGTTTTTGCAGGCCATCCATGTGGGGGAGCTGGTGACCTTTCTGGCCAGCGTGAACTACACCGGCAAGTCGTCCATGGAGGTGGGTATCAAGGTGATTGCCGAGAACATCCGCACCCAAGAGGTGCGCCATGTGAACAGCTGCTTCTTCACCATGGTGGCAGTGGACGATAACCGCAAGGCCGCCCCGGTGCCGCCGTTGCAGCCCCAAACGCCCGACGAGGTGCGTCGCTTTGCCGAAGCCCAGATGCGCAAAGCCCTGCGTCAGGAGTTGGAGGCCAAGTTCCACGGCATCAAACACCCCAAGGCCACCGACGCAGCCTGACACTGCAAAGGGGCTGCGCCTCAGGCGCCGGGCAGGCGCAGGGGCTGGTCTTCGAACTCGGTGTTCAGCACCACGGTGCTGGTGGTGCGCGCTACACCGGGGATGGCCTTGATCTGCAGCAGCACCGCCTCCAGGTCGCGGGCATGCGGGGTGCGCACCTTGGCCAGCAGGTCGTATTCGCCGGCCACACTATGCAGTTCTTGCACCGAGGGCAGCTCGCGCAGGCGGGGTGCAATGTCGCGGCAGTGGGCGCCGCCATCGTTGCGAATCGCCACAAACGCGGTGAAGTTCAGCCCCACGGTGTGCGGGTCCACGCTGATTGAGAAACGGCGAATCACGCCGCGCTCCAGCATTTTCTTGACCCGCTCATGCACCGCAGCGGTAGACAAGCCCACATCCGCACCCACCTCGGCGTAAGAACGTCGGCCGTCTTCGCCTAAGGCCGTAAGAATTTTTGCGTCGATGGCATCTGTCTGAATATTTGCTTGCATTGGGCTGGTTTTTCGGTAATATCACGCCCAACGGCGCTAGTTGCCGTAAATTTTACGGACTATTCATGATTTCGGCACTCAATATTCAGCAAGGCTGGCGTTTATCCCCCTTCTGGCGCCTCATGGTGGCGCTCTGGTTGGTGTACATCGTCTGGGGCACCACCTACTTTGCCATCGGCGTGGCGGTGCACAGCTTTCCCCCGCTGTGGATGAATGCCACCCGCTTCACGCTGGCCGGCGTGATCATGCTGGCCTGGGCTTTGTGGCGCGGCGAAAAGCTGCCCAGCTGGCGCCAGTGGCGCAATGCCGCGCTGGTGGGCGGGCTGATGGTGTTTGTGTCCATGAACCTGGTGGTGTTTGCGCAAAAGCAGGGCATTGGCTCCGGGCTCATGGCCACCGTCATCACCACCATGCCCATGTGGCTGGCGCTGTGGACACGCCTGGGCGGCGAACGTGTGCCCACTACCAGCTGGGTAGGCTTGGTGCTGGGTGTGGCGGGGGCTTTGTTGCTGGCCATGGAGGGCGACTTTTCTGCCAGCTGGCTGGGGGCCCTGGCCGCCTTTGGCGCACCGCTGTGCTGGAGCGTGGGTTCCTACGCATCCCGTAAGCTGGACTTGCCCGGCCCTGCCATGGCCTCAGCCACCGAGTGGCTGGCCGGCGGGTTGATGGGCGTGGTAGCAGCCTCGCTCATCGAGCCGCAAGGTGCGCTGGGCAATGTGACCCATGAAGCTTGGTTGGCCTGGTGGTACCTGTTGGTGTTCGGCACGCTCATAGCGCTCAATGCCTACCTCTGGCTGCTACAAAACACTACGGCTGCCGTGGCCGGCAGCTACTCTTTTGTGAACCCCGCCGTAGCCTTGGTGGTGGGTGTAGTTATCGGTAAAGAAGTGCTCACCGGCTGGGTGTTCCTGGCACTGCCGCTGATTGCCGGTGCGCTGGCCATGATCATGTACGGCCCGGCCATTGTGGGTTGGGTGCGTCGCCGAACAGCGGCTTAAATCGAGGTCAGCCCACCATCCACCGTGTGGGCCAGGCCAGTCACAAAGCTGGACGCATCCGAGCTGAGCCACAGCACGGCGGCAGCCACTTCATCGGGCTCGCCGATGCGGCCGATCGGGTGGGCACCTGCTACGGTGGCGGCCACCTTGGGGTCGGCTTGCACGGCGCGCTCCAGCATCACCGTGCGAATCACGCCGGGGCACACCGCGTTCACGCGAATGCCTTTGCGCCCGTATTCCACCGCGGCCGATTTGGTCAGGCCAATCACCGCGTGTTTGCTCGCGCTGTAAGCTGACATCTTGGGTGCGCCCACCAGCCCGGCCACCGATGCGGTGTTGACGATGGCGCCGCCACCTTGGGCAAGCATCTGCGCAATCTGGTACTTCATGCACAGCCACACGCCCTTGACGTTCACGCCCATGATGCGGTCGAAAGTGGCCTCTTCGCAGTCGGCCAGGCGCATGTGTTCTTCTTCAATGCCGGCGTTGTTAAAGGCGCAGTCCAGCCGCCCGAAGTGCGCCACCACTTGGGCCACCATGGCTTGCACCTGCGCGGCCTGCATGACATCCGCCGCAATGAACAGCGCCTCGGCCCCCAGCGCTTTGACTTGTGCGGTGGTTTCTTCGCCTGCTGCCACGTCGCGGTCGGTCACTGCGACCTTGGCACCTGCACTCGCAAACGCCAGCGCACTGGCCCGCCCTATGCCACCGCCACCGCCGGTGAGCAGCACCACTTTGTTGTCGAATCGGATCTGCATGAAATCGTCCTTTGCCGCAAATGAGAGCTTGGCATCTTAGGTGGCGGTCTGCGTTTCTTGTACCGCAGGCGTAACCCGCGCGACAGGGCGGAGGTCATACTCGGTGCAGTTTGTTTACCGGAGTTATTGCTGTGCAAATCCAGTCTCATGAAGTCGACCTCTCCACCCCCACCGGCGTGATGCGCTGCTATGTGTACCGCCCCAAAGAGCTTGATGCCGCAGCGCCCAAGCAGTACGCGCCCATCATTCTCTATTCCGAAATTTTTCAGCAGACCGGCCCCATACGCCGCAGCGCGCAGATCATGGCCGGGCACGGCTTTGTGGTGGTGGTGCCGGAGGTGTTCCATGAGCTCAACCCCATAGGCACCGTGCTGGGCTATGACAACGCCGGGCGCGACAAGGGCAATGCCGACAAAGTGGCCAAGACGCTGGAGGCGCACGACAGCGATGCGCAAGCCATCCTCGACCACCTGCAGACGCTGCCGTACTGTACGGGCCGCGTGGGCGCCATGGGCTTTTGCTTAGGGGGCGGGCTGGCCTACCGCGCGGCCATGAACCCGGCCATCCGCGCCACGTCCTGCTTCTACGCCACCGACATCCACTCCGGCATGGTGCCCTCCAACACCGGCAACGACAGCCTGACCCGCACGCCCGAGATCAAGGGCGAGCTGCAAATGGTCTGGGGCAAGCAAGACCCCCACATCCCGCCCGAAGGCCGCGCGCTGGTCTACAGCACGCTGGTGAAAGCCGGCGTGAACTTCACATGGCACGAGTTCAATGGCGTGCACGCCTTCATGCGCGACGAAGGCGAGCGCTATGACGCGGAGCTGCAACTGCTGGGCTACCAGATGGCGATTGGGTTGTTCAGGCGGGCGCTGTACTGAGGCGTAACCCCTTGCAGGGGCAGCTAGTCGCGTGCTAGAAAAGGCGTGACCTTGGTGCGCAGTAGCTTGACCAAAGCCGGGTCCATGAAGCGGTAGTTGTCGGGAATGTCGAGGCAGAACACTCGCTTTCCCTTTAGGTGGGGTTTGAACTCTTCCGAGAGCTTGGCTTTGTGGCTGCGCTCCATGACAAAAATGAGTTCAGCCCAATCGACCAGTTCAGCGGTGAGCGGGTTCTCTGCCCCACGATTCAAGCCGGCGGATGTGCATTCGACGCCTGGATGCTCAGAAAAAACCTGCTCCGCCGTAGGGCTGCGCCAGCGGTTCATGCTGCAGATGAAGAGGACTTTTTGCAAAGCGGATGCTGAGGGTTTGCCGGCCGACGAGTTGGGCGCAGAGACGGACTCAAGTTGGATGCCGTTTACGGTTAGTAAACAGTGCAGGCCAGACCTGCTCCGAAAAAAAGCGCGACGCAAGAGATTGCAGCACATTGATTGGCGATGTGCGTCTCTAGACCCTCACGGATAAAGAAGCGTCTCCATGCTATGGCACCAATTAGAAACAAAAGGAAGCCGATAACAAAATCCTTAATCGAACTAGCATTGAAGAACCCCCAAATTGATCCAGTGACTGCCGCTAGTAGTGCCATGGGCGTCGGTTGAATTTCAAAGTTTGGCGTCCCGTGTGCCCACTGGCGTGGCATGGAAAACGATTGCCACTCGACGCCAACCGCAAGGCCAAGGATTGTGATCCCGAGGAGATGGAAAAAAGTCAATGCTGGAGCAATTTGATGCAGCCCATAGGCAATGAGACCACCAATCAAGCAACTGAGCACAATTCTCCAGGCTGCTGCTAGAGCAAGGATGTCAAGAAAAATCATGGTCTCAATGTGATCTAAAGATGCATAAAAGGGAAAGCTGTTGGGAACTATAGCTAACCGGACCTCGCAACATAAGTGCGACTTTCGATGTATTCCGGCAGTCAAGCTTACCCCGTCACCCCACCCAGTTCTCCAACCTGAGCCCCTGCACCCGCTCAAACTCACTGACGTTATTGGTCACCAGCGTGCAATCGTCTGCAAGTGCATGGCAAGCAATCCACAGGTCGTTGGCGCTTATGGGGGTGCCTGCGGCGCGCAGTCGGGTGAATTGCGTGGCGTAGTGTTCGCACAAGCTGGCGCTGGTGCCGTAGCGCACGGGGATGGAGCGGGTGAGGTCTGTCAGTCGTTTGAGCACTTCGGGTTTGCGGGTGCTGCGCTCCGCGCCCTTGAGCAGTTCTGCATAGGTCACAAAGGACATGCACAGCGCATCAAGGGGGTTGAGTGCGTTGATGCGCTCTGCAATCGCGGGGGGCTTGTTCTTGATCAGGTAGATCAGGATGTTGGTGTCCAGCATGTACCTCACAGCGGCTCCCGGTCTTGCAGCGGTAGCGGTGCCTCTTGGTCGGCTAGCAGCAGGTTGGCAAAGTCGTCGTCAAACGCCTCCAGCGCTTGCAGGAGTGCCGCGCCTCGGTCAGCCGGAATCGGGTGCAGCACCAAGTCGCCATCGGTGTTGCGGTAAATCTCGACGCGGCTGGTGTCCAACCGGAACTCTTGCGGAATGCGCACGGCTTGGCTGTTGCCGTTCATGAAGACGCGGCTGATGGCTGTCATGGAAATCCCCTTGTACACACGATATTGTGTGTATTTTAGATTTCCAAGTGTGTTTTGCATAGCATGCACCTCGCTAGTAAACTGTATTTTTATACAGTTTAAATGCAAGCCCCCAAGCCCATCAAGCCCCAGCCGCCGGTAGCCACCACGCCACCGGCCTATGCCGAGCTGCATTGCCTCTCCAATTTCAGCTTCCAGCGCGGTGCCTCGCAGCCGGAGGAGCTGGTGGAGCGGGCGCACCGGCTCGGGTATGCGGCGCTGGCCATTACCGACGAGTGTTCGGTCGCCGGGGTGGTGCGCGCGCATGGCGAGGCGCAGCGCTTGGGGCTCCAGCTGCTGCCGGGGGCGGAGTTTGCAGTGCCTTACCCGGCTGCGCAGGGTGGTGTGGCGGTGGGGGCCAGCTTCACCGTGGTGGTGTTGCCGCACAACCTGCAGGGCTGGGGCAACCTGTGCGAGTTCATCACCCGCGCGCGCATGGCGGCGCCCAAGGGCGATTACCGGGTCGCTTGGTTGGGGCAGCCAGACGCCTCGCCCTGGCACACGCTGCGGCATTGCGAGGTGCTGCTGCATCTGCCCCTTGCTATCAAAACAGAAGCTGCTTGCGCAATAGCGATGAGCGCTAGAGGCCTTTTTGGTATCAATTCTTGGCTGTCGGTCACTGCGGGTCTGGGCGGCATGCAGGCTTGGGAGCGGGCGCACTGGCAGCAGATTGCGGCGGTGAGCGGGCTGGCCCCACTTGCCACCGGGCAGGTGCGCATGCACACCCGCTCGCGCAAGCCGCTGCACGATGTGCTGACCGCCGTGCGCTGCGGCCTGCCGGTGGTGCAGTGCGGCTTTGCGCTGCAGGCCAATGCCGAGCACCACCTGCGCAGTCGCGCCCGGCTCGCGGCCCTATTCACCCCCGACGAGTTGGCCCACACGCTGGTGGTGGCGGGGCGCTGCAGCTTCACGCTGGATGCGCTGCGCTACCAGTACCCCATGGAGGCGGTGCTGCCCGGCCACACCCCGGCGCAGACCCTGCGCCAGTACACCGAAGCGGGCGCTTTGGAGCGCTACCCACCAGCCACGCACCCCCATGGCATGCCACCCAACGTGCGCACGCAGGTAGAGCATGAGTTGGCCCTGATTGCCGACATGCAGTACGAGATGTACTTCCTGACCGTGCACGACCTGGTGCGCTTTGCGCGGGGGCGCGGCATTCTGTGCCAGGGGCGCGGCTCGGCGGCGAACTCTGCGGTCTGCTACTGCCTGGGCGTGACCGAGGTGGACCCCAGCCGCATGAACGTGCTGTTTGAGCGCTTCATCTCCAAGGAGCGCGACGAGCCACCCGATATTGACGTCGACTTTGAGCACCAGCGGCGCGAAGAGGTCATCCAGTACATCTACGCCAAATATGGCCGCGAGCGTGCCGCCATTACCGCCGTGGTGGCAAGTTACCGCCCGCGCAGCGCGCTGCGCGATGTGGGGCGGGCGCTGGAGATTCCTGAGGTGCTGATTACGGCCATGGCCAAGGAGCACCCCGGCATGTACAGCCGTGCGGTACTGGTGGAGCGGCTGCAGGATGCTATCGAAAAAGTAGCTGGTTGCGCAGATTCTGCGGGCGCTAGGGGTGGTTTTGATGCTCAATCTCCGGCGTGCAGCGTGGGGGCCGGGAGCCAGAGCGGCAGGGCGCCCAGCTCCGTGTCCCCCGCCCGCGTTGCGGGCTCCTCCTTGACCTACGCTGAACGCCCTGCCGCTCTGGCTCCCTCAGGTGGCGTCGCTGAGCGGGGTGGTTCTTTTGGGACTGGTTCGCAAGCATCGGCCCCTCGCGGTCTGCTGGTGGACGGTTCGCCCCTGCCGCCTTTGCGCCGCCTGCAACTCTGGCTGGACCTGGCCACACAGCTGCAACGCTTCCCTCGCCACCTCAGCCAACACGTAGGCGGCTTTGTGCTCACGCAAGGCCCGCTGACGCGGCTGGTGCCGGTGGAAAACGCGTCCATGCCAGACCGCTCTGTCATTCAGTGGGACAAGGACGACCTGGACGCGGTGGGCCTCTTGAAAGTGGATGTGCTGGCCCTGGGCATGCTCAGCGCCATACGCCGCTGCCTGCACCTGATCGGCCAGTGGCGCGGCACGCCCATGCGCATGCAAGACGTGCCCGCCGAAGACCCTGCCACCTACGCCATGATTTGCCAGGCGGACACGGTGGGCGTGTTCCAGATTGAGAGCCGCGCGCAAATGAGCATGCTGCCGCGCCTGAAGCCGCAGTGCTTTTACGACCTGGTGGTGGAGGTGGCCATCGTGCGGCCAGGGCCGATTCAGGGGGGCATGGTCCACCCGTATCTGAAGGCGCGTGCCAACCCGCAGGCGGTGACGTATGCATCCCCCGGCTTGGAAGAGGCGTTGAAGCGCACCTTGGGTGTGCCGATTTTTCAGGAGCAGGTGATGCAAATCGCCATGGCGGCTGCCGACTTCACGGCGGGCGAGGCCGACCAGCTGCGCCGCTCCATGGCCGCCTGGAAGCGCAAGGGCGGTGTGGGCAAGTTCTACGAACGGTTGGTGGGCGGCATGCTTAAAAACGGCTACACGCAAGACTTTGCCGACACGCTGTTCAAGCAGATTGAGGGCTTTGGCGAATACGGCTTTCCTGAGAGCCATGCAGCCAGTTTTGCGCTGTTGGTGTACGTGAGCTGCTGGCTCAAGCGGCATGAGCCAGCTTGCTTTCTGGCGGCCATGCTCAACAGCCAGCCGCTGGGCTTTTACGGACCAGCACAGCTGGTGCAAGACGCCCGCCGCCATGGCGTGGAAGTGCGTGCGGTCGATGTGCTGCACAGCGCGTGGGACTGCACGCTGGAACAGCCGCAAGCGCAACGCCCCACCGCAAATGGATGGGCGCTGCAAACCCAACCTGCCATCCGATTGGGGCTGCGCATGGTGAGTGGCTTGCAGAGAGAAGTGGCCGAGCGCATCTGCGCGGAGCGGAAAAACGGACTCTTCAACAGCACCCAAGACCTGGCTCTGCGCTGCGCCCTCGATGCAGGTGACCTCAAAGCGCTGGCCAGTGCCGATGCCCTCATCAGCCTCAGCGGTCACCGCCGCCAGCAGGTGTGGGACGCCTCCGCGCTGCGCCCCGCGCCCGCGCTGCTACAAGGGGTGCCGATTGAGGAAGAGGTGTTGGCGCTGCCCCCGGCCGACGAGGGCGAAGAAGTGACCTTCGACTACGCGGCTACCGGCCTCACTTTGCGCTCCCACCCCTTGCTACTATTGCGCGAGCAGCTATCAAAACAGAAGCTGCTCACGGCGGCCCAGATGCGCGATTACCCCAGCGGTCGCCTGGTGCGCGCCTGCGGCATCGTCACCGCACGGCAGCAACCGGGCACCGCCAAAGGCGTGGTGTTCGTGACGCTGGAGGACGAGACCGGCAGCGTGAACATCATCGTCTGGAAAGCGGTGAAAGAGCAGTTCCGCGACGCGGTGTACCGCGCCCGGCTGATGGCGGTCTACGGCGTGTGGCAGCGTGACGAGGCCACCGGCGGCCAAGTCCGCCATGTGATTGCCAAGCGCGTGGTGGACATGACGCACCTGCTGGGTGAACTGGCGACGACTAGCCGAGACTTTCACTGAGTGCGGCGTATGCGCCGGATCAGAACTTGCGCCTGAAGCCGAAGCTCAAAAAATCTTCCCCGTTGGCGCCATAGTTGTTCAGCAGGTCGTAGATGGCGCAGCGGTGGTGCAAGCGCACAAAGAACTCACTGTCTTTGGATTGAGGGCGCGAAAACGCGGCTTCTACAAACAAAAAGTTCAGCGTACGGCTGCCGCGCCCATCGGGTCCCCGCTCCATCGGGCCGACTTGGCTGGTATAGGAGTAGCCCAAGGGCGCCAGACGAATGTCTGTGCGTAGCGTGTCGCGCCAGGGCAGCCCGCTCCACCGCAGGGCGGGCGCCACTGCGATCTCGGTCAGATTGGCCATGCCGGCTTGCTGACCCAGCATGCCGTCAAGTTCAATGGCAATCGGCCACTCGCTATGCCTCCACAGCGTTTTGCTGCCAGTCACAGCCAGCATGTAGTGCTCCGCATAGTTCGCGCGTCCTGCCAGTGCACCGGCGGGCTCCGCATCGTGATATTTGCCCGCATAGACGCCGATGCTCCAGTCTGATTCATCGGCATGGGCAGCAGTAGTAGCTGATAGGACAAACATCCATACCAACCAGGACAACGATGGCCGGAGCAAATGAAGCATAGGTGCAATTGGCAGTTGATAGGGAGGATGCTATTCAGACATCAAGGGCTAGCGCAAATGGAACTTCCAATGTCCGCATATTCGTCGGGGAGAAGCCTGCCCTAGTCCAAACGGACAGACTGAGAGTGCGCAAGCGCACGGAGGCAACAAGCCCTGGGCAAAACAATGATCACGAGTGCTCAAGGTGCCACCTTGATGCCAGCTCAACCAACCCATCCTCCGGAGCTCCCCATGAAATTGAAAGCCCTCACCCTTGCCGCCACAGCGGCGCTCTGCCTTGCGGCCAATGTACAAGCCGGCACCATGAACGTGTCCCTGAACCAAACGGCGCCCGGTTATTGGCAGGCGGATTTTTACTCTAACAATTTGACCGGTCCGTTGTTGGGCGGGTTCGTGGGTGTTCCCGGCACGGACACCATCTCATTCCAGGGAAACAATGTGCCATGGGAGGCCGGTCAGTACTACGTCGAGTTGAATTTCATGGAGAAGGCGAGTGGCAGCACACCAACCATCGATCCCATCACGGTGACATCAGCGACCCTGAACTCGATTCCGGTGAGCTACATCGCCAAGCGTTCATTCGACGTGGATGGCACCACACAGCCGCCCTTTATCTTGAATATCAACGGCTACACCAATGCGCCCATGGCGGGATATCACGGTTCGATTTCTATCACTGCCGTTCCGGAGCCTGAAACCTATGCCATGTTGTTGGCGGGTCTGGGGCTGATGGGTGCCATTGCCCGCCGCCGTAAGGCCAAAAACATGTAAGCTGCAAACCTGCGCCTTACTCATCAGCGGGCCATCCGGCCCGCTTTTTTCACGGCCGCCCACTGTTGCCGGTGTAGGATGCCCACAGGGAGTCCCACCCACTCTGCGAGGCCTGCGCGATGACTGATACCACCCAACTGGAAGCCAAGGTGTTGCTGCTGGAGCACGATGCCCAGCAGTGCAAAGTGCTTACCGATTTTTGTGATTCCGTGGGCCTGATGCCCTTGTTGCGTACCTCGCACGATGCCCTTGCATGCCTGGAGCAGCACAAGGACTTGGCTGGTGTACTGCTGGCCGAAGACCTGCCTTGCGGTAACCGTGACGCGCTGCACTTGGCTGAGTCCATTCACCGCTTGCGGCCTGAGCTGCCCATCTTTCTCCGTCGTACCGCCAGTGGAGACCTGGATGCGCTGTACCGTGAATTCATCCGTTACCCATGGAGCACCGGCGACGTCGAGCAATTACGCGCCGGCGTGGAGCGGTCGATATTCAGCCTGCGCTACCCCACTGCTCTGGTGGAAGGCATTGTGGATTTGACGCTGACTTCCATGCGCTCCATGTTCCCGAACGCCAACGTGACGGCCGAGCCACCTTATGTAGTGCACGACCGCATCATCCATGGCGAAGTGTCCACCATCATTCCGATCGAAAGCACCTGGTGCCGCGGCTACATGATGTTGCAAACCGAAGAAAGTGCACTGCGCCAGGGCATGCTCAAGGGTTTCAGCTACGAGGGGGTGGGCGGTGAGCTTAACTTTCGCGACCTCAACAACATGCTGGGCGAAACCACCAATCTGATCTGGGGTGCTTTCAAAAACCGCTACATTGCCCCTGTAGGTACTGCCACGCAGCTGGCCCAGGTGCCGATTGTGATCAACCATGCGCACAAATACATCTCTTTCGGGTCGCCCGATCCGCAGTTGTGTATTCGCTATTCGCTGTCGGAGTCCGGTCGGCGCGGTGGCCAGCCGCTGGTGATCGTGCAGCGGTTTATATTCAACCTCCATTGGTCACCCGAGCAATTCGCAGAATACGCAGCGTCAAGCTCCAGCGATGCCGGTGAACTGGATCTGTTTTAAGCAACTCAAAGCGTCAACTTCGGTGCGGATGGGAAGAGGGTAGAGATGGCGAATGTTCTGGTGGTGGACGATTCCAGCACGATGCGGGAAATCGTTTCCGGCTACTTAAACAAACACGGTTTTGATGTGGCACTTGCCACGGATGGTCGCGATGGTTTGGTCCAGCTGAAGGCTGACCCCGGCATCAAGCTGGTGGTCAGTGATATCAACATGCCCAACATGGACGGCTTGGCCATGGCCGACAAAATCCGCAACGAGCTGGGCAACAAGTCAGTGCACATCATCATGCTCACCACCGAGGACAACCCGGTCATGCGCGAGCGCGGCCGTGCCATCGGCGTGACCGGATGGATCGTCAAGCCCTTCCGCGGTGATGCGGTACTCGGGCCATTCAAGAAGTTCTGCGGCATTACTTAAGCAGCACCGTGGCGAGTTCGTATTCCATGAAATGAATGACGCCTGTGTCCAGGGTTTTCTGCAGATAGCGACGGTAGTCCCCTTCGCGGCCTGATGTCTGAGACCACAGCGCCAGATAAAAGTAGGCTTCGCACAGGTTGAGCGTGCGCTCTTCGCGTGATTTTGTCGCTTCAATTTTTTGGAGCATGGCCTGAGGAGACTCAATGCCCGATATCACCTTGAGCAAGGGATTCGGCCAACCAGCCTGTGTCACATCAGTATTGCCGGGCAATCCAAGCTGCTTTCGGGCGAGTGCTTGCCAGACCCGCATGAAGCCGTTGTTCAGGCCGCTTTCTGAAGATTTTTCCGCCTGTTCGAAGTCTCTTAACGCTCCTGCGTAGTTTCCGGAAACATAGCGGACTTGGCCTCGTCGCAAATAAGCTGAACTTGGCTCACTACCCATTCCGATGGCCTTGTTCAGATCGCTCTCTGCTGCTTGTAATCGCTTGTTCCGCATGTTCCAAGTGGCTCGAACTTGGAACGCAATCCCCAGGTTCGGGCTGCGTCGCACGGCCTGGGTGATGTCAGCCTCGGCCTCCGGCATCTGACCCAGGTCCATGTACGCAGCGGCTCGTTGCAGATAGACCTCTGCCATGTCTTCATCTGCGATCTTTCCTGTGTCAATGATTTTGCTTGCCGCTACGATGGCCCTCTTGCGATTGGCTTCCGCTTGGTCGCGATAGTTTTCCCGGCTGTTGACGCTGGCCGACACGTTGTCTTCTCTAACGATCACGATATCTGTCAACTTTTTCTGGGCATCCTGGTAGGCCTTGACGAAGTCCGCCATGCCTCCGGGAAGAATTTCGTCCGCCATTACCTTCAGGTCCGCTTGAAATGTGAAGACGTTGCCCCGAAAGCTGCGGAAAGTGTTGAGTTGGAAAAAAGGGGTGTCCATCTTGTCTTCGATGGGGTCGTCTTGTCCTTGGATTTCCGGCGGAAACTCAACTTCCACCCTGTACGTCTGGATGGAGCCAGGCATCGGCAGGCCTAGGGGAAGCCATCGGTCTTTGTCCAAACCGCCCTGACTCAGCGCACCGAGCAACTGTTGCGCGTTGAAGCGCGCGAACCAGATTCCGCTGGTGTTGTCCCGACTCAATAATCGTTCAATGGTGTAGGCCTCTTCAATTTCAAACTGGTTCAAGGCCTGAATGTCTTTGCTGACCGGAAACCCGTTGCGCTTGCGTGCGCTCGGGTACCGTTGCAGGTAATTGTCGGTCAGGAACTGCAGACGGGTTGACTCGGGCTGCTGTTTTTGTGACTGACGGGTAATTTCCGCCAAAGCTCCTTGGAGACTGGTGGAGATGGTTGTGGTGGACTCTTTGTCCAGTCCACCTACCTTGACGGATTCCAGAATGCTGAGTTGCAGGTTGGCTTGGCTGTAGCCCAGGGCCTTGAGGTGAACGTAATAGGGAGCATCACGCTGGATAACCAGACCGACGCTGCGTTGCAGCTTTCCGCTTTGGTGTTCCAGGGGCAAATCCTCGGCATTGAGCGTGGCATCAATCATTTGCTCCGAGCGGTCGCTGTAGACCACCTGTACCACGGCATGATCGAATGCCAATGGTGTTGGCAGGCTTCCCAAAATGCGTCTTCCCATGGAATCGGATACCAGTACCGGATTGGCCCGGACACCCATCGCGCGAAGCAGCGTGACCAACAAAAGCGCCTTGTCTTTGCAATCACCAAAACGCCGTTCCAGTGTTACGTCGGGTTGCTGTGGCCGGTGAGTGTTCTCGCTGATTGAGACAGAAAAGTAGCGAATATCGTCTTGGACAAACTTGGCAGCTTTGGCGATCGCCTGCTTTTGCGAGACGCCGGCAGACAATGCTTTTGCCAGAGAGTTGATGGCTGGGGAGGCCGGTTCCGTCCTGAAGAGCTCCGCGGCCCACTGGTGCACGTCGTACCAACTTCCCATGGAACTCAGTTGGAGAATCAGAAACGGAGAGTAGTCTTTCGGTAGTTTGTTGTCGTAGAAGGCGGGCAGTACTTGGGTCTGGGTAAAGACCTGCTCCTTGTACCGGCCACCGAAAACACTTCCGTTGGACGGTGCCTCTTTGAATTGCGGCCCCATGAATTGGCTGGCAATTTTGATTTCCGGGCTGTGTAGTAGGCGCACTTGGCGCTTGTGCACGTACTGCGGATGGTTCCAATTCACATTGGCAACAAAATGTTCTCCAAACACGGGGTTCTGGCCTGTCACCGAGTAGGCGACATCGATCACATCACCTGCACGCGCATCTGGGATTTGGCCTATGGCTGCAGACTTACCACTCAACATCAGCCGCTCAAGCCCGCTTTCCACCTTGGAGACGCGGAAGGTCATGGATTTGAGGACCGGGATTCTCTGGCCGCCCCGGATCAGGTCAATCCGGTGAATCTTTACCGATTGGTAATCCGGCGAATAGTCCAGGCGGAAAACCCCTACATCGGTTAGCGCAGATGTTTGCTGGATCCTAGTGATGCGGCGTTCATACGTCACTGATCTGGAGCCGCTGGCCAGAATTTCGCTTCCCCAATATTCGATGTATGCGCCCAATGTCGCAATGCCAGGGGGGACAGCTACCACAGAGGCCGGCACTGCCTCTCGGGCCTCGACCCATTCCGGCTCCGGCCCCGTACTGAGTTTGTTGGCCCTGTCCAAGTCCTGTGCCCGGGACGTATGGGGGAGCGCCAGTGCAAGGACAAAAAAGGCGAGAAACACGCCTACGAAACGAATGAATAAACCTCGCACACAGCCCCCCTTTTATTTGGGTCAGGATGCTAGCAAAGGTTTTCGCCACGTAAAGGGCTTGTATGTAGGGAGAGACCCTTGCCGCTGTCTATCACGCGACGAACCTTTCACCACAGCTTGCGTGTGGTGAAAGGTTCCTTCATTGTCAGAACGTAATGATGCGGTTGCCAGCCGCGCTCTCTGCCGCCGCGTCCGCCAGAATCTGCGCATCGACACCGTCTTGCACCGAGGTGCGGAAGCTGCCACCGTTTTGCAGCTGGGTGAAGAAGTGCTCAATCTCCAGACGGTAAGCCGCTGCGTAGCGCTGCAGGAAGAAAGCTTCGGGGTTGTCTTGCGAGGTGCCTTGGGCGGTGGCCTGCGTTACTTCGCTGGGCTTGTGGTTGCCGCATTGCAGCATTCCTTGAGAGCCGATCACTTCAAAGCGCTGGTCGTAGCCGTAGGCGGCGCGGCGCGTGGTGTTGATCTGGCACAGGCGGCCCTTGACGGTCTTGATGGTCACTGCAGTGCAATCAAAGTCGCCGGCTTTGCCGATGGCAGGGTCCGTCAGGCAGGAGCCGGTGGCGCTCAGCCAAGCGGCCTTGTCGCCATCGCCACACAAAATCCAGCGGAACACGTCGAAGTCGTGAATCAGCATGTCGCGGAAGATGCCGCCGGACTGCTGGATGTATTCCACGGGTGGCGCGCCGGGGTCGCGGCTGGTGATGACCAGCATTTCGGGGTTGCCGATGTCGCCACGGTCCAGGCGGGTCTTGGCTTCATTGAAGGTGGGGTCAAAGCGGCGCTGGAAACCGATCATGCAAGCTACACCGGCCTGGGCCACCACAGCCGCACAAGCACGTGCGCGCTCGGCAGACAGGTCCACAGGCTTTTCACAAAAAATGTGCTTGCCGGCCTGGGCCGCGCGGGTGATCAGGTCGCTGTGCGTGGTGGTGGGGCTGCCGATGACGACCGCGTCAATCGACTTGTCCGCAAAGATGGCTTCCACGCTGTCCACGCGTGCGCCGTGTTCCTGGGCGAGCGATGCCGCGTTGGCGGCCATCGGGTCACTCACCGCAGTGAGTTCAATGCCGGGCATGGCGGCGAGGTTGGCGGCGTGGATGCGGCCGATACGGCCGGCACCGAAGAGAGCAACTTTTTTCATGGTGGGGTCTGGGTGTAAGTGGAGGGGAAAAACAAAAACGCGCGCAGCTCAGCTTGCGCGCGGACGGGTGGGTTCGTACTGCAGCTCCAGCCGGTAGGCCAATGCCATGAACAGGCTTTGCACGACGGCCATGGTGTTGGTCAGCGCACGGAATCCGAAGACGCTGGTTTCATTCACCAGGATCGAGGTTTGTGCAAACCGCGCCATGGGACTCAGGCTGCTGTCGGTAATGCAAATGATGCGGGCGCCACGCGCGTGGGCGTCCGCCACGATGCTTTCGGTCTCCGCCGCATAGGGTGCGAATGAAATGGCCACCATAACATCCCCGGGCCGCAGGCCGCGCAGCTGCCCGTCCTGCATGTTGCCCAGGGCGGTGATGTGCTGCACCCGCTTGTCGGTGTGCTGCAGGGCATAGGCCAAGTAGGTGGAGATGGCAAACGAGCGGCGCGAGGCCATCAGCCACACCGTGTCTGCATGGAACAGCAGGTCCACCGCTTCCTCAAACGCGGGCTCCTGCAAGCTGCTTTGCAGCTCTTCCATTCCGGCAATCCCGCCGCCAATGACGGCATGCACGATGTCAGCACCTGTCAGGTCTTTGGCTTCGGACTCAATGGCACTGCGGATGCGCGACTGGTAATCCCTGCTGGGCGAGATATGGCGCGCCAGCCCGTCCCGGAACAGCTTTTGCATTTCCGTAAAGCCGGTAAACCCGAAGTGCTTGGCAAACCGGATCACCGCGCTGGGCTGCACTTCGCACTGCTCCGCCACCTGCTGGATGGACTGAATGCCCAGCTGCCCACGGTGCTGCTCCACGTACGTACCGATCTGCTTGAGCTGCCGGCTTAAAGACGCGTAGCCTGCCGCAATCGCTGCGATCAGAGCTTCTTCGCTATCGGGGGCGGTGGGGGTGGTGGGGCTCATGTGCTGTCGGTAATTGAAACAAATTATCCATCAATAAAAAACTTTGAAACGAAAATTTGTTCATTGAACTATACTAAATCGAAAAATAATTCTATTTTCTAAAGTTCTTCGATCAGGAAGCACCATGACACAACTGAAATTTCCGCAGGGGCGCGACATCGACCTGGCCTGCCTAGGCCGGCTGGCCGTGGACCTGTACGCCGAGCAATTCGGCAGCGCCCTGGAAGACGCGCGCAGCATGGCCATGTACCTGGGTGGTAGCTCCGCCAATCTGGCCTTTGGCGTAGCCCGCCTGGGTTGCAAGAGCGCCATGATCTCCCGCGTGGGCAACGAACAGATGGGCCGTTTTCTCACCTCCACCTTGCAGGCCAATGGCTGCGATGTGAGCCAGGTGCAGATCGACCCCCAGCGCCTTACCGCCCTGGTTCTGCTGGGCATCAAGGACCGCGACACCTTCCCCTTGCTGTTCGTGCGAGAAAACTGCGCTGACATGGCGGTAGACGCGGCGCTGATCGATGAATCCTTTATCGCCCGCTGCCGTGCACTGGCCATCACCGGCACCCACCTTTCCACCACCGGTACCCGTGCTGCGTCTACCCGCGCTCTGGAGTTCGCCCGCAAGCATGGCGTGGTGCGCGTGCTGGACATCGACTACCGCCCCGTGCTCTGGGGTCTGACCAGCCGCGGCGCAGGTGAAAACCGCTATGTGGCCGATGCCGCTGTCACCCGGCAATTGCAAGAAATGCTGCCGCAGTTCGACCTGCTGGTCGGCACCGAAGAAGAGTTCTTCATTGCGGGTGGCGTGCCCAACGACCTCATGGCCAGTCTGCGCGCTGTGCGTGCGCACAGCCAGGCCGTGCTGGTGGTCAAGCGGGGCGCTGCAGGTTGCACCGTGATTGAAGGCGCCATTCCCGCTGCGATTGACGATGCGCCCACCTTCCAGGGCGAGCGGGTTGAAGTGCTCAATGTGCTCGGCGCGGGGGATGCGTTTCTCTCCGGCCTCATGGCCAGCCTCTTGCAGGGCAAAGACTGGGCGCAATCCACCCAGACGGCCAATGCCTGCGGCGCCATCGTGGTGTCCCGCCACGCCTGCTCTGCCGCCATGCCCACGCCACCCGAGCTGGTGCACTGGTTCGGCGGTAGCCGCAACCCGCAGGTCGATGCGGACCAGCAATTGGCCCACCTGCACCGCGTCACCGCGGCACGCCCGGTGTGGATTGAGTTGTGCGTTATGGCCTTTGACCACCGCAGCCAGTTTTACGACCTGTGCCGCCAGGCAGGCGCCCCCGAGTCCCGCATTCCGGCTCTCAAGAAGCTGCTGGTCACCGCTGCAGAGCGTGTGGAGCAGGGCAGCTGCTTGCAAGGCGCCACCGGCGTGCTAGTGGATGGCGGCAGTTACGGTGCCGACGCATTGGCCAGCGCCACAGGCCGGGGCTGGTGGGTAGGTCGCCCGGTGGAGCTGCCCGGCTCGCGCCCCTTGCGGTTTGACGGCACCCGCTCCATTGGCACTGCACTTACCCATTGGCCCACCCAGCAAGTGGTCAAGTGCCTCGTGCACTACCACCCGGACGACCACTACACCCTGCGCCTGGAGCAAGAGCAAAAAGTACTGGAGCTGTGGGAAGCCACCCGCGCCAGCGGCAATGAACTGCTGCTCGAAATCATCCTGCCCAAGGCCCTGGTGGTCGCGGGCGAGGAAGACGCCGCCGTGCTGCGCGCCGTCAAGCGCTTCTACAACCTGGGCGTCAAGCCCGAGTGGTGGAAGCTGGCCCCCATGCAAGAGAGCGGCTGGGCCGAATTGAAGGCGCTGATCGACGAGCGCGACCCGTATTGCCGTGGGGCCGTCATCCTCGGGTTGAACCAGCCCATTCCCCATTTGGTAGAGAGCTTCAAGCTGGCCACCAACCCGGTAGTCAAGGGCTTTATGGTGGGCCGTAGCCTCTGGGCCGACGCCTCATTAACATGGCTGTCCGGCCGCATGTCTGACGAAGAATTTGTGACCGAGGTTGCCGGCAACTTCACCACCCTGGTGAACGCATGGCGAGCACGTCGTGGTTCTAGCCACGCTTCTTCAGCGGCAGCAGCCTGAACCCCGCAGGACGGAGATTTACATGACGACAACCCAACGACTCACGCTCTCGCAAGCTCTGGTCAAGCATCTCGCCGCCCTCAAGGTGGAAATGCATGACGGCAGCATCCAGCCCTACTGCGGCGGGGTGTTCACCATCTTCGGGCACGGCAATGTGGCCGGTTTCGGCGAAGCCTTGTGGGCCGAGCGCCAGGCGCTGCCCACCTACCGCGCCCATAACGAGCAGGGCATGGCCCATGCCGCCATCGCCTATAGCAAGGCGCACATGCGCCAGCGCATCATGGCAGTCAGCACCAGCATTGGCCCCGGCGCCACAAATTTGGTCACCGCTGCCGCCGTAGCGCATGTGAACCGTCTGCCCGTGCTGCTGCTGCCCGGCGACACCTTTGCCTCCCGCGCGCCGGATCCGGTGCTGCAGCAGGTCGAGAGTTTTCAGCAGGGCGACCTGAGCGCCAACGATTGCTTCCGCCCGGTGACGCGCTTCTTTGACCGCATCACGCGCCCCGAGCAAATCCTTACCGCCTTGCCGCGTGCCATCCAGATCATGACGGACCCTGCAGCCTGCGGTCCGGTGTGCCTGGCGCTGCCGCAGGACATCCAGACCCATGCGTTTGATTGCCCCGAGAGCTTCTTGCACCCCGAGCTGATCCAGTTCCGCCGCCCGCCCCCTGATGCGCGCGAACTGCAAAAGGCAGTCGCTTTGCTGAAGACAGCCAAGCAGCCCCTCATCGTGGCCGGTGGTGGTGTGCTCTACAGCCACGCGGGCGAGGCGCTACGTGCCTTTGCCGAAGCGCATGGTGTGCCCGTGGTCGAGTCGCATGGCGGCAAGAGCAGCCTGGCGTGGGACCACCCCCTGAATCTCGGCGCCATCGGCGTGGACGGTGCGCCCAATGCCAATGTGCTGGCCCGCGAGGCCGATGTGGTCTTTGCCGTGGGCACCCGCCTGCAAGACTTCACTACCGGCTCGCACGCCCTGTTTGCCAACGCCAGGTTGCTCAGCCTCAACGTGCAAAGTTTTGACGCCAGCAAGTGGAGTGGCACCGCCTTGGTGGCCGATGCGCTGGTGGGTCTGCAAGCCTTGAGCGCAGCGCTGGGCACATGGGCGGCAGACAGCGCCTGGACTGCGCGCGCCCAACAACAAGCAGCGCTGTGGAACGCGCGGGTCACCGAGCTCACCACCGCCGCGCCCCAGCCAGGCGTGCTGCCTTACGACGCCGAGGTGATTGGCGCCGTGCGCGACTCCCTCAACGACGCAGGTGGCGACAGCGGTGTGCACGACGTGGCCATTTGCGCCGCCGGCACCCTGCCTGCCGAGCTGCACAAGCTCTGGCGCGCCAGCCGGCCCGGCAACTACCACATGGAATACGGCTATTCCTGCATGGGCTACGAGATTGCAGGCGGCCTGGGCGTCAAGCTGGCCCGGCCTGAGCAAGAGGTCATCGTACTGGTGGGCGATGGCTCGTACATGATGATGAACTCCGAGCTGGCCACCTCCGTAATGCTGGGCAAAAAGATCATTGTCGTGGTGCTGGACAACCGCGGTTACGGCTGCATCCAGCGCCTGCAAACCGCGTCGGGTAGCCCGGCCTTCAACAACCTGCTGGACGACTGCATTGGCGAGGGCGGCGAGGCCAGCAGCATCGACTTTGCGCTCCACGCCCGCAGCATGGGTGCAGACTCCGTGCATGTGGCCAACGTGGCCGAGCTCAAGGCCGCCATGGTCAAAGCCCGCGCTGCCACACGCAGCCAGGTACTGGTGATCGACACCACCCACACCCGTACCACCGAGGGCGGCTGCTGGTGGGAGGTGGCGATTCCCGAAGTGTCCGCGCGCAGCGAGGTGCTGGACGCCCATGCCCGCTATGTCGCCGGCAAGCAAGAACAACGTGTTTGATTTTTAGATTCAGAAAGAAGCATTGATATGACCTGGAACGTCCGCATCGGCATCAACCCCATCTCCTGGTTCAACGACGACATGCCCTCCCTGGGCGGCGAAACTCCGTTGGAAACCGCGCTGCGCGAAGGCAAAGAAATCGGCTACGTCGGCTTTGAGCTGGGCAACAAATTCCCCAAAGACGGCCCATCGCTCAAAGCCAAGCTTGATGAGTACGGCCTGGCCTGCGTGTCCGGCTGGTACTCCGGTTTTTTGGCCGAAGTAGCACCCGGCCAGAGCAATGCCGACGCCGTAGCCGCCGAGATCGAGCGCTGCAAGGCCCACATGAGCAAGCTGCAATACAACGGCGTGAACGTGGTGGTGTATGGCGAGTGCGCAGGCACTGTGCAAGGCCAGATGGGCACCCCCGTCAACAAGCGCCCCCAGTTCGCAAGCGAGGCCCTCTGGCAAGGCTACGCCGAGCGCCTGAACGCATTCGGCGAGCACCTCATCCAGACCTACGGCATCAAGCTGGCCTACCACCACCACATGGGTGCCTATGTGGAGTCCCCGGCTGACATCGACAAGCTGATGACGCTCACTGACCCCGCCAAGGTTTTCCTGCTGTACGACACAGGTCACGCCTATTTCGGGGGCGCAACCGACCCGGTGGTCTTGCTCAAAAAGCACGTCAAACGCGTGGTGCATGTGCACTGCAAAGACGTGCGTACCCCCGTGATTGCCCAAGCCCGCAATGATGGCTGGAGCTTTTTGCACGGCGTGCTCAACGGCACCTTCACCGTGCCCGGCGATGGCACCATCGACTATGCCGCCGCCCTGCAAGTGCTGCGCGACGCGGGCTATGAAGGCTGGCTGGTGGTTGAGGCCGAACAAGACCCTGCTGTTGCCCCCAGCTACCAGTACGCCCAAAAGGGCTACCAGACCCTCAGCGCTCTGGTCAAAAGCATCGCCTGATTTGCAAAGGACATCACCATGGTCAGCCCCCTCTTAGCCAAGGCCGCGCCCTCGGGTCGCGAGATTGTCAACGTCACTCCCGAGCGCGCAGGCTGGACGCACGTGGGCTTCCGCGCCGTGCGCCTCGAAGCTGGTGCTATCGAAATCGTAGCTACCGGCGCACGTGAGCTGTGCGTGGTGGTGCTCACAGGCTCTGTGGACGTGACGGTGGACGGCACCACCTATGCCAACCTCGGCACCCGCGACAGCGTGTTTGACGAAAAGTCCCCCGCCGCTGTGTACGTGCCTGCGGGCATGACGGTCACGCTGCGCGGTGTGCGCAATGCCGAAGTCGGCCTGTGCACCGCACCCACTGACTCACAAGAGCGCACCGTGCGGGTGATAGACCCCGCCACCATGCGCCGCAGTGTGCGTGGCAAGGGCACCAACACCCGCTATGTGTGCGACATCCTGCCGCACGACGACCCCACCGCAGCCCACCTGCTGGTGGTGGAGGTGATGACCCCCGCCAGCCACAGCAGCAGCTACCCGCCCCACAAGCACGACGTGGAGCAGCCACCCGTGGAGACGCTGCTGGAAGAAACCTACTACCACCGCCTCAACCCGCCACAGGGCTTTGCCTTTCAGCGCGTGTACACCGACGACCGCAGCATCGACGAGGCCTGCGCCGTCGAGAACCACGATGTGGTCATGGTGCCCAAGGGCTATCACCCGGTGGTGGCACCCCACGGCTACGACTCGTATTACCTGAACGTGATGGCGGGCCCCAACCGCTTCTGGGTCTTCAAGAACGACCCCGCCCACGAATGGATGCTGGCCCCTGCTGCCGGTACCTGACCCTTTTAGAGAAACACATTCCATGTCCCAAGTTACTGCCATCTCCCACTACATCCAAGGCCAGGTTACCCCCGGCACCAGCGGCCGCGCCCAGGATGTCTTTAACCCCGCCACCGGCCAGGTCACCGGCTCGGTAGCGCTTGCCAACGGGGCAGAGGTCAACGCTGCAGTGGCTTCAGCGCAAGCGGCATTCCCGGCCTGGGCGGACACACCGCCCATCCGCCGCGCGCGCATCATGTTCAACTTTCTGCAGTTGTTGAACGAGCACAAAGACGCCCTGGCCCGCATGATCACTGCCGAGCACGGCAAGGTGTTTACCGATGCGCAAGGCGAGGTGTCCCGGGGTATCGACATCGTCGAATTCGCGTGCGGCATTCCGCAGCTGCTCAAGGGCGACTTCACCGACCAGGTCTCCACCGGCATCGACAACTGGACCCTGCGCCAGCCACTCGGCGTAGTGGCCGGCATCACGCCGTTCAACTTCCCGGTCATGGTGCCGGCATGGATGTTCCCCGTCGCCATTGCTGCGGGCAACACCTTTGTGCTCAAGCCCAGTCCGATTGACCCGTCCCCCAGCCTCTACATTGCCGATTTGCTCAAGCAAGCCGGCCTGCCCGATGGCGTGTTCAACGTGGTGCAGGGCGACAAAGAAGCGGTGGACGCCCTGCTGGTGCACCCCGATGTGAAGGCCGTGAGCTTTGTGGGCTCCACACCCATTGCCAACTACATCTACGAGACCGGTGCCCACCACGGCAAGCGCGTGCAGGCCCTGGGCGGCGCCAAGAACCACATGGTGGTCATGCCCGATGCGGATGTGGACCAGGTGGTGGACGCCCTCATCGGCGCAGGCTACGGCTCCGCCGGCGAGCGCTGCATGGCCATCAGTGTGGCGGTGCTGGTGGGCGATGTGGCCGACAAGGTCATCCCCAAATTGCTGCAGCGCACCAAGACGCTCAAGGTGCTCAACGGCACCAACCTCGCGGCTGAGATGGGCCCCATCGTCACCCAGGCCGCGCACAAGCGCATCAGCGGCTACATAGCCCTCGGTGTGCAAGAAGGCGCCACGCTGCTGGCCGATGGCCGGGGCTTTGACGGCACACAAGCGGGCGAAGGCTGTGGCGGTGGCTTCTGGCTCGGCGGCACGCTGTTCGACCACGTGACCCCCGAGATGCGCATCTACAAGGAAGAAATCTTTGGCCCCGTGTTGGCTTGCGTGCGCGTTCCCGATTTTGCCCAAGCGCTGCAGCTCATCAACGACCACGAATTCGGCAACGGCGTCGCCTGCTTCACCCGCGACGGCAATGTGGCGCGTGAGTTCAGCCGCCGCGTGCAGGTGGGCATGGTGGGCATCAATGTGCCGATTCCGGTGCCCATGGCCTGGCACGGCTTTGGGGGCTGGAAGAAGAGCCTGTTCGGCGACATGCACGCCTACGGCGAAGAAGGCGTGCGCTTCTACACCAAGCAAAAGTCCATCATGCAGCGCTGGCCCGAGAGCATTGGCAAGGGGGCGGAGTTTGTGATGCCCACCGCCAAATAACTGCCAGCCAAGTAATCACAAGCAAAATCGTGCTCTGGCGCTCATGGAATGTGCGCGGGCAGCTTCTGTTTTGAAAGCAAACAGGCGACTCGGCGGGTCGCCTTTTTTATTTCCGCTTCTTGTCCACGCACGCCGCGCGCAAAAACTGGCCGGCTACAAAGATGTCGCGTTCCACCGCGCGGCGCACGGCGGCGCTGTCGCGCTGGGCGAGGGCTCGCACCAGATCGTCGTGGGCGTCGTTGAGCACGGCGCTCGCATCCGGGGTGTCAAACAGGCGGTTGGAGATGGGGCCGGCGCGCAGCCACAAGGTGTCTATCAGCTGATACAGCAGGGGTGAGCCGGCAGCCTTGTAGAGCATCACATGGAAGTCATCGTTGATGTCCAGGTAGCGCTTGGCTTCACCCGCTTGCAAGGCGGCGGCCATGTCGGCGCTCCAGCCTTGCAGGGTGGCAATTTGCGCCGCATCCAGCCGCAGGCAACCCCGCTCGGCGGCTTCGCCTTCCAGCAGCAAGCGCATTTGCATCAGGTCGTCAAACTCGGGCAGCGAGAGGCGGGGTACGGTCACACCCGCGTTCGGCACGTTGATGAGTGCCCCCTCTGCAGCCAAGCGCTGCAAGGCGGCGCGCACCGGCATCTGGCCCACGCCCATGTCGGCCGCCACATTGCGGATTTTGAGCCGCTCGCCGGGCAGAAAGCGCCCCACCGTGATCCACTGCCGCAGCGTGGTGTACACGCGGTCCTGGTCGGTGCTGGTGCCGTTCTCTGGGGTGGGGGCTTCGCTCATGGGGCGATAGTGTCCACCACAAACGCCTCCATGCCGGCCACCAGGCGGTCCACATCGTCGGCGGTGGTGTCGGGGCACACCAGCATCATGTTGTGAAAGGGCGTGATCACCAGGCCCCGATTCAGCAGGTAGAGGTGAATGTTCTGCTCCAGCGCCGGGTTCAAGATGCGGTCCGCCTCGCTGCCGTTGCGCGGTGGCGTGGGGGTGAACTGGAACTCGGTGCGCGCACCCACTTGCGTTACACACCAGCCCAGGCCGTGGCGCGCAATCATGGCGCGCAGGCCATCCGCCAAGCGGGTAGCCAGGGTGAACATGTGGGCGTAGGCCGCCTCCGTCATCACCTCTGCCAGGTTGGCGCGCATGGCGGCCATGGTCAGCAAATTGGCGGTGAGCGTGGTGCCTATGCCGCTGTGGCCGGGCGGTGCGTTGCGCTTGGCGGCTTCGGCGCGGGCAGCCGCGTCGGCGCTAAATCCATACACCGCACAGGGCACGCCACCGGCCACCGGTTTGCCCAGTACCAGCAAGTCAGGTTGCAGGCCGTGGGCGCGGGTGTAGCCGCCGGGCCCGGTGCTGATGGTGTGGGTTTCGTCCATCAGCAGCAGCGTGCCGTAGCGGCGGCACAGGGCCTGCGCTGCCTCCCAAAAGCCGGGCTCGGGCAGCACCATGCCAATGTTGGTCATGGCCGGCTCGGCCAGCAGGCAGGCTACCTGGCCGTCGGCAAGTGCCGCTTCCAGCGCGGCCAGGTCGTTGAACTCCACGCTGCGCGTGGTGCGGGTGATGTCCACCACCTGGCCCAGCAGGCTGTCGCGTGTGCGGGGCTGGCCGTCCACCAGGTCCACAAACACATCGTCCACCGTGCCGTGGTAGCAGCCATTGAAGATCAGCACCTGCGTGCGCCCCGTGAGCGCGCGCGCCCAGCGGATGGCAAAGCGGTTGGCGTCCGACGCCGAGAGCGCAAACTGCCACACCGGCAGCCCGAAGCGGCGGGCCAGCTCCTCTGCCACCCACACGCCGTCTTCACCGGGCAGCATGGTGGTAATGCCTTGCGCCCCTTGCGCTGCAATGGCGCGCGCTATCGCTGGCGGGCTGTGGCCGAACATGGCACCCGTGTCGCCCAGGCAAAAGTCCACATAGCGGTGGCCGTCGGCGTCGGTCAGCCGCGCGCCCTGCGCGTGGGCCAGGTGCAGCGGGAAGGGAGTGGACCAGTCGCTCATCCAGTGCAGGGGCACGCCAAACATCAGGTGCTTGGCAGCCCGCTGTGACAGGGCGTGCGACGTGGGGTTGGCAGCTGCGTAGGCCGCGCGCTCGCGCTCGCGCACGGCGGCCAGGCGTTGCGGGTCGATGTGGCGAAACTTAGGTGTGGAGGTCTGTGTCATGGCAAGTCCCCCCCTTTACACCAACAGCAACAAGTGCTCGCGCTCCCAGGAGCTGATCACGCGGTTGTAGGTCGCGTATTCCAGCTCTTTCACGGCGCAAAAGGCATCCACAAAACCGGCACCCAGCACCTCGCGCATGGGCGCGCAGCTGCGCATGGAGGCAATCGCGTCTTCCAAGTGGCGGGGCAGCTCGTGGCTCACGTTCCAGGCGCTGTCGGTGGTGGGGGCGCTGGGCGTCAGGCCTTCGGTCATGCCCAGATAGCAACAGGCCAGCGTGGCGGCCATGGCGAGGTAGGGGTTCACGTCCACGCCCGGCACCCGGTTTTCCACCCGGCGATTGGCGGGGCTGGACTTGGGGATGCGGATGCCGCAAGTACGGTTGTCATGCCCCCAGCGCACATTGATGGGCGCCGACATAAAAGGCGAGAGCCGGCGGTACGAGTTCACATACGGCGCAAACATGGGCATGAGCTGCGGAATGTAGGCCTGCAGCCCCGCAATGCACTGCCCGAACAGCGGGCTGGCCGAGCCATCGGGCAGGCTGAAGATGTTGTTGCCCCCGGCATCCAGAATGCTCTGGTGGATGTGCATGGCGCTGCCCGGCTCCTGCTCCATGGGCTTGGCCATGAAGGTGGCAAAAATGCCGTGCCGCAGCGCCGTCTCGCGCACCGTGCGCTTGAACAAAAACACGCGGTCCGCCAGCTCCAGCGCATTGCCGTGGCTGAAGTTGATTTCCATCTGGCCGGGGCCGGCCTCGTGGATCAGCGTCTCCACGCCCAGGTTGTGCTGCTGGCAAAAGCTCGACAGCTCCATGAAGAAGGGGTCGAAGTCGTTGACCGCGTCAATCGAATAACTCTGCCGCCCCGCCTCGGGCTTGCCGGTGCGACCCAGGGGCGGCTGCAGCGGCTCGTGCGGGTTTTGCTGGCGGGCCACCAGATAAAACTCCATCTCAGGCGCCACCACCGGCGTCCAGCCGCGCTCGTCAAACAGCTTGAGCACGCGGCGCAGCACGCCGCGTGGCGAGATTTGCACTGGGCTGCCATCCCACTCCTGGCAGTCGTGGATCACCACCGCCACCGGCTCGGCCGCCCAGGGCACCACGCGGGCGGTGCTCACGTCGGGCAGGCACACCATGTCGGGGTCGGTGTCGCCCACATAGGGGCCGTTGTCCGGCTGCTGGCCATTCACCGTGTTGAGCAGCACGCTTTTGGGAATGCGCATTTCCCCCGCCGCCAAAAACAGGTTGCGCGGCAGGATCTTGCCGCGTGCAATGCCCGTCATGTCGGGGATGACGCACTCCACCTCGTGGATGCGGTGCTGGGTCAAAAAAGCTTCAATGGCGCTGGGTGTAGACATGCGAATGGCCGGGAGTGGAGATGGCCAAATTCTAGTGCGTCAAAGTCAATTTGTGATCACAAATAGTAGAATTAGCCGAAATTTAGATTTAAATTGATCATCTGTGATCGAAAAATCCATGAGTCAGCCCGGCTTTTGAACCGGCTAGACTCCCAACCCCGCCTTCGGTTTCGTTCCATGTCCAGCAACAATCCCACCCAGAGCGCCTACGACTGGCACACCATCACCGCGCTCAACATCGTGTCTACCCTGGCCCAGATCGGTCAGTTCGGCATCATCTTTGTCATCGTGCCGGTGTGGCTGGCCCTGCAGGGTTTGAGCGCCGCGCAGCTGGGCTTTTTTGCGGCTTCGTTGTGGATGGGGCAAATGCCCGGTCTGGTTCTGGCGCCCTGGCTGTGCCGCCACTGGGGTGCGCGCACCGTGGTGGTGGCGGGGCTGGCCTGCTCGGTGGTGGCGCTGGTGGGCATTGCTTGGGTGCCCATGGCGTCTTTGCCCTGGCCTGCATATCTGGCCTGCGGCGTGCTGGCCGGCTTGGGCATGGGACTGCGCTGGGTGGGGCTGGAGCCCTGGCTCTACAACATTGCCCCCGCTCATGCGCGCGGGCGCCTGGTGGGTTTTCATGAAACGCTGATTGCCGCGGCCCCCGTAGTGGCCCCGGCCATTGCCGCCTGGGTGGGTGTGCAAGGTCACACCATTTTGTGGGTGGGCGTGGGCTTTACCGTGTCAGCACTGGTGCCGCTGGCATTTGCCCGCACACCGCCCGTGGAGGAGGCACACCACGTCAACAGTTGGCGCCAGTCCGCCCAAGCGGCGTGGCCGCACCGCATCTTCCGGCAGGGGCTGCTGATCGCGCTGTGCGGTGGCATGCTGGAGTCGGCGCTGGCCGGTTTGTTTGCCGTGTTCGCGGGCGACCGCGGGTTTGAGGCAGAAGGCATTGCCCATTTGCTCACGGCTTTCGGGTTGGGTGGCCTGCTGCTGCAATACCCCGTAGGCTGGATGGCCGACCATTGGGGCCTGCGCGCCGCCGGCGCACTGGCCGCGCTGGGTACCGCCTTGGCTGCTGCGCTGTTGGCCCTTGCTTCGCAAGTCCCGGGCTTGCCCGGTGTGACTGTGGCGTTTGCCACCATGTTTGTGCTGGGCGGGTTGATCACCGCCTTCCTCACCCTGGCACTCATTTCCGCCACCAAGACCCCTACACCCGACATGGCCTGGAACGTCAGCAGCCTATCGATGGCCTATTCGCTCAGCGCCGTCGTCGGCCCGGTGGTAGCCGGGGGCGCCATGACCGCGACCAGCAGCGTTGCGCTGATGTGGTTTGCGGTAGCGGTGGGTGTGGTGATGATGGGTTTGCTATTGAAAAGATAGCTGGTTGCGCATATTCGGTGGGTGCTGGAGTCGAATTTGATGCTTGCTTTCGACCCCAAGCGGTCCTCCGCACTCCTTGAGTAGCTGCCCAAAAGCGGACATCCGATCTGTTAAAAATGAGGCGGGCTTACCGAGGTCCCCTTTGCAGCGGAAGCCGACGTTTCCTTCGGCTTGCCAACGTGTCTTCTGGCGAGCGAGTTTGCGTGGTTTGCAAGATTGTTATTTGTGAACCACCCTCGCAAAACGGGAAAATACCCATACAGATCAAACGCTTAGCGGACTGACACTGAAACAGCGGTCTGCGGCCCGCCATGTTATTCGGCGCTTTTGCCGGGTTACACGGTTTGTTAATGAATTGCATAGCAGGCCATATACTGGCAAAAATCCAGTGATAACAATCACTTAGCTGCTGCAAGGGAGGCGCGCACCATGACACATCAGCCATGTTATTCCGCACTTTTGCGGTCTATATCAAGTTAGCCTGCTCACTTCCCGATGTGACACCGAACATGCACGACAAAAACATCTCGCCTGTCGGTTGGTATGTGTGCTCGTATTTGCTCCGATTTGTGGAGTTAGCTTGGCCTCACAAGGAAGATATCGAAGCAAAATTCCTTTCTTGGGAAAACACAGTCTTGGTCCGAGCCAACTCAATCGATGAGGCCTATGACAAAACCGTTGCTATTGCCAAAGAAGCTTCTCATCCTTACAAAGGCGGCACAGAGGGAGTTGACGTGCAATGGGTATTTGAAGGCATAACTCAGGTTCTGCCGATTTACGAAGAAATTGAAGACGGTGCTGAAATCATGTGGCGTGAACGAACTCCACGTAAGTTAAAAAATTTGCGCACGCTCGTTCGCCAGAGGCATGAATTTGCGCGATAGAGCCCAACCCAGCAGGTCTAACTCTGCGTATATGGACTCCCCCACAAGCGCAAGAAACTGATCGATAGTTTGGCTGTTGGGGAAGCGCCTGCAGTCGTATATCCGGCATCTAAAGTGGACTCTGTTGTGGTCCGTGCCGACATGGAATCTGCGTCACCGATGCGCCACACGCTACAAGCGGCAGGCAAGCTGCCGGAAGAGTTATCGGCGTCTATCGGTGTGGGGTGAACCCGGTTGGCCATGATGGTCGATCAATCTCGTCGCAACGCGTGATGGGTTTTCAAAGCTTCTTCTTGTTGACGGCTGTTTTGGATGTTGGCAGTCAAACCGGCATCACGAAAGTCTCCCTGTTGACCTTCTTGGATAGCCGCACGGTTTGTTCGCCAAACGGCTCCTTGTCTCTGAGCGTGGCATAACAAATCCGCGCCAGCTTGTTGGCCAGCGCGCACGCAGCCTTGTTGTGATTGCTTCTGAACTGCACATCCAGCGCCCAGCGACGGACCCCACACACCTCCTTGCCTGCGCCTTCGGCTACCTTGGCTGAGCGCAGTACACTCCTGGCCCCGTGCGTGAGCAGCATGCGCAGGTAGCGGTCCCCCTTCTTGGAGATGCGTCCCAGATAACGGCTATTGCCCGAGCTGTACTCCTTGGGCGTCAGGCCAAACCAACTGGAGAAATGCCGCGCATCCTGAAAGTGGCTCACATCACCTGATGTTGCCGCCACCAGCGCAGTAGCCGTAAGCAATCCAATGCCAGGAATCGACAGCAACGTGGTGCAAGCTGGGCTGAGCTTGGCCAGACGAGCCAGTTCGCGTTCCAGTTGGGCAATGCGTGCCTCCAGCAAATGAATTTCTTCCACCAGCAGTTTGGCAGTACCCCGGATCAGCTCGGGCACCGCCGTGTTGGGATCGGCCAGTACCCGGCTGATTGACTCCACGCCAGTGCGCGCGCCCACAGGAATCGCAATCCCGAATTCCCGGCAGAAGCCCCGTAAAGCATTGATACGGGAAGTGCGCGTTCCCATCCACAGACTGCGGATGCGGTGCATGCCTTGCAGTGCTTGTTGTTCAACAGACTTCACCCGAACCGGGCGAATATCGGCGCAGCGAGCAGCTTCCAGTAACGCCGCAGCATCGGTGGCATCAGTCTTGTTGCGTTTGACGTAGGCACGGATGTACTGAGCAGGCAGAAGGCGAACTTCAATGCCTAGGCCATTGAGCCAGCGGGCCCAGTGGTGGGCTGAGCCGCAGGCTTCCATGACAACGAGGTTCACTTCCCGGTTGAGAAACCAGCGCTCGAACTGGGTGCGCGTGAGGCGCTGGGTTTCCACCACGCACCAGTGCTCATCGGCAACTGCGAGTTGAAAGACGGACTTTGCAAGATCGACTGCAACGGTAGTAGCATTCATGTCGGACTCCTTACGTTGAAAGATCTGATCCCCATCCCCATGACGACCAGTACGCAACTCTTGCGCAAAAAGACGGGGGAGTCCATCCCATCACTCAAGCAGACCCGCATTCTGCGGGCCGCTTACCTTGGCAGTTAACGACTGCTTTCAGCCTTACTCGGACTCTCGGTCTAGTGGAATGAGCGAAGTTTCAGCTTAGATCGCACCGCTCCGAAGCAGTCACTCGCCAATACCCGCATCTGGCGGCGGATTCAACCGGTCGATGCAACACATTCGCTGAACATTTCAGCGGGTGTATGGAAGCCGAGCGTTTTGCGCGGCCTCTCATTCAATTGTCTGGCAATTGCATTGAGTTGAACCTGAGAGAAACCCGAGAGGTTCATGCCCTTTGGCATGTACTGTCTTAGCAACCCATTCGTGTTCTCGTTGCTTCCACGTTGCCATGGGCTTTGCGGATCGCAGAAGTAGACTTGGATGTCGGTGGCTACGGTGAACTTCTTGTGTCCATGCATTTCCGTACCCCTGTCCCAAGTCAATGACTTATAGAGCTCTTGCGGCAGTTTTTGAGCGTTCTTGATTAGCGCGCTGACAACTGTTTGCGAGTCTTTTCCATCGAGTTTGACTAGCATCACGTACCGCGTCTGACGCTCAACCAGTGTTGCGATCTGGCTATTGCCACTGCCAAAGACTAAGTCCCCTTCCCAGTGACCAGGTACTGCTCGATCCTCAACGCCGAGTGGCCGCTCACTGATCGAGACAGCGTCGATGATCTGTCCGTGGATTGCCGTCTTCTGCGTGTAGTGACGAGACCGACGCATGCCACGAGTACGCCTCAGATGGGCCAAAAGCTCCTTCTTCAAGGCGCCACGTGCTTGGATGAACAGGCTGCGGTAGATGGTCTCGTGTGACACGTGATGGCTTTCGTCGCACGGATAAGTATGCTTGAGCCAGCCTGCGATCTGTTCCGGTGACCAGAGCATCCGCAGCTTCATTGCCACGATGCGAGCCAAGGCACGGTTATGCACTAACTTGCAGACCTTGGGGCGATGCCCCCGATTCCATGCAGCTTGGTCGGCTTGATTCGCGCGGTAGTTCTCTTGGCCGCCGTTACGCTTAATTTCACGACTGACAGTCGAAGGGGCACGTCCGAGCGTCGTCGCTATCGCTCGAATCGACAAGCCAGCCACCACCGCACGCGAAATCTCCTCACGCTCTGCCAACGTCAGTGCAAGACAGGAACGGCGACGCTCTGGTGGGCGGATTCCACCTGTCTCTGCCAGGATTTGGCGCACCGATCCATGGTGGCGATCAAATAGCTTGCCAATCTCGTGCAGCGTCCACCCTTGCTTCCAGCGCTCCCACATGAGCGCCTTCTGACTGTCTGTGTAGTAGGTTCGCGTTCGATACTTCATCTGCAACACTCCTTCTGCTCGCGCAGGTTTTAGTGTGTTGCATCGACCGGTTGAATCCGCCGCCCAAAGCAGACAAAAAAAGCCCCGCAGGCATGCACCTGCGGGGCCTTTTTGTTTCCGCTGTCTAGCGGCTCAACTCAGATGTAGCTGTTCAGCAAGTTCTCAATCCGCTCCTGGCGGCCGGAGACGGGTTGCACGTCCACGTTCTGGTCCAGCACGCGTTGGGCCACGGCGTCCAGGCCGAGTTTGCCGGTCAGCACGTCTTGGCCGAAGCTGCCTTTCCAGCCGGCGTAGCGGTCTTCGGTCACTTGGGCGAACTTGCCGTCGGTGATCATCTTCTCGGCGATCAGCAGGGCGCGGGCCGATACATCCATGCCGCCGATGTGGCCGTGGAAGATGTCTTCGGGGTCGATGCTCTGGCGGCGCACTTTGGCGTCAAAGTTCAGGCCGCCAGTGGTGAAGCCGCCGCCTTTCAAGATCAGGTACATCGCCAGCGCGGTTTCGGGGATGTTGTTGGGAAACTGGTCGGTGTCCCAGCCGCACTGCATGTCGCCACGGTTCATGTCGATGGAGCCGAAGATGCCCAGGTCAATGGCCGTGGCAATTTCGTGCTCAAAGCTATGGCCCGACAAGGTGGCGTGGTTGGCTTCGATGTTGACCTTGATTTCTTTCTCCAGGCCGTAGCGGCACAGGAAGCCGTATACGGTTGCGGTGTCAAAGTCGTACTGGTGCTTGGAGGGTTCGCGGGGCTTGGGTTCGAGCAGGATGGTGCCCTTGAAGCCGATCTTGTGCTTGTACTCCACCACCATGTTCAGGAAGCGGCCCATCTGGTCCAGCTCGTGGCCCATGCGGGTGTTGAGCAGGGTTTCGTAGCCTTCGCGGCCGCCCCACAGCACGTAGTTTTCGCCGCCCAGCTTCAGGGTGGCGTCCATGGCTTCTTTCACCTGCAGGGCGCCCATGGCAAAAATTTCGGGGTTGGGGTTGGTGGCCGCGCCCGACATGAATCGGCGGTGGCTGAACAGATTGGCCGTGCCCCACAGCAGCTTCATGCCGGTGGCTTGCTGCTTGGCACCCAGGATGTCGACCATTTCGCGCAGGTTGTTCACGCTCTCACGCGGGGTGGCGCCTTCGGGGGCCACGTCGCGGTCGTGGAAGCAGTAGTAGGGCGCGCCCAGCTTGGCAAAAAACTCAAACGCCACGTCGGCCTTGGCCTTGGCAGCGGCCATGGGGTCGGTCATGGAGTGCCAGGGGCGCTGGAAGGTGTCGCCACCAAACGGGTCCAGCCCGTTCCAGCAGAAGGTGTGCCAGTAGCAGCTGGCAAAGCGCAGGTGCTCTTCCATGCGCTTGCCCAGGACCATGCGGTCTTTGTCGTACCACTTGAAGGCCAGCGGGTTGGTGGACTGCGGGCCTTCATAGGCAACGGGCGCCGCGACGGTGGGGAAGTAATTGCTCATGGCGTTTCCTCGGGGTTGTTTAGTTGTGTGGTCGAATTAAATCATGAAAGGGCGCCCTTGTGGATCAAGGGCTTACCCGTATCAGCGGTACAGGCTGCGGAAGGTGGCGTAGCGTTCCAGCAGCAGGGGCTGC
This sequence comes from Rhodoferax mekongensis, assembly GCF_032191775.1. Classification (NCBI taxonomy): domain Bacteria; kingdom Pseudomonadati; phylum Pseudomonadota; class Betaproteobacteria; order Burkholderiales; family Comamonadaceae; genus Rhodoferax; species Rhodoferax mekongensis. The sequence continues at coordinate 1,396,033 of NZ_CP132507.1, forward strand.
TCGGCGGCATCGGGGCGGTAGGTGGCGTCCACTTCGGGGCTCAGGCACACATCGGCCTGCGCAGCGCCTGTGGCCAGCCAGCCCAGGCGGGCTGCACCCAGGGCGCCGCCTACGGCCGAGCTGCCATGGGTGACGATTTCCACATCCAGCGCGGTGGCCAGCTGCTGTGCCCAGAAGGTGCTGCGCGCGCCGCCGCCCACCAGCGAGAGGCGGTTCACGGTGCTGCCAGCCGCGTTAAGGGCGGCCAGGCCGTCTTTGAGGCCGAAAGTCACGCCTTCAATGACGGCGTAGCCCAGGCGGGCGGCGTCGGTGTCGAAGCTCAGGCCGTGGAAGCTGCCGCGCACATTGGCGTCGTTGTGCGGGGTACGCTCGCCACCCAGGTAGGGCAAAAACAGGGGCGCTGCGGCGCGCTGCGCCGCGCTCAAGGCTCCGGCTTTTTCGGCCACCACACCGGCGTTGGGCGCGCCCAGCAGGTCGGTCACCCACTGCAGGCTGCTGGCGGCTGAGAGCATTACGCTCATCTGGTGCCAGCGGCCGGGTACCGCGTGGCAAAACGCGTGGGTTGCGCTGGCCGCGTTGGGTTGGTAGCTGGGCGTTACCACAAACAGCACGCCGCTGGTGCCCAACGACAAGAAGCCCTGGCCGCTGTCCACCGCGCCCATGCCCACGGCGCTGGCGGCGTTGTCGCCCGCGCCACCTGCTACCACGATGCCGGGGTGCAGGCCCAGCAGGCGGGCTACATCGTTTTTGAGCAGTCCGCCGGGGGCGCTGCCTTCTACCAGTCGGGGCATGTGGCTGCGGTTCAGGTTGGTCAGGGCGAGCAGTGCGTCAGACCAGTCGCGCTTTTGCACATCCAGCCAGAGGGTGCCGCTGGCGTCGGACATGTCGCAGGCGTATTCGCCGGTGAGCATGAGGCGCACATAGTCTTTGGGCAGCAGCACTTTGGCCACTTGTTGGAAGACTTCGGGCTCGTGCTTGGCCACCCAGCGCAGTTTGGGCGCGGTAAAGCCGGGCATGGCCAGGCTGCCGGCCAGGTCGGTGAGGCCGGGCAGGGCGTCCATCATCTCGGTGCACTCCAGGGCGCAGCGGGTGTCGTTCCACAAAATGGCGGGGCGCAGCACGCGGTCTTGCGCGTCCAGCAGCACGGCGCCGTGCATCTGGCCCGACAGGCCGATGGCGCGCACCGCAGCGTAGTCGGCAGGGTGGGCTGCTTGCAGTTTGAGCAGGGCGCTTTGGGTGGCAGACCACCAGTCGGCCGGGTTTTGCTCGCTGTGGCCGGGGTGCGGGCGCGACACGCTGAGCGATGTGCCGGCCGAGCCGATGATGCGATGGTCATCGGAGAGCAAAAGGGCCTTCACCTCGGAGGTGCCGATATCAATTCCAAGAAACATAGTTAGTCCGCGGTTGTCGTTGTGGTGTGAGAAAGGGGTTCGCTGTCGGCCTGGCGCGCAGCGGCCAAAGGGGTGCCGGTGTGCATGGGGCGCAGCTCGTGGTGCAGCACCAGCGCGGCAGCGCCCACGGCGGATGCCAGCAGGCCGTAACGCGCAGGGCGCACGGTGGGGGCAGCCATGCCGGCTGCATCGGCGTAGCGCTGCAGGGTGTCTTGCGCGGCTTTGACGATGCCGGGGTAGGTGTCGCACGAGGGGCCGCCCACCACCAGGGTGCTGGGGTTGAAGGTGGTCCAAAGGTTTTGCAACACCACGCCCAGGTAGTGGCCGCCTTGGGTGGGGTCTGGCAGCTTGGCCAGGGTGCGGGCACCGAAGAAAGTTTCGGCACAACCCCGACGCCCGCAGGAGCACAAGGGGCCGTCGATCTGCAGAATGTTGTGGCCGATTTCGCCGGCCATGCCTTGCACGCCGGTAAACAGCCGGTCATTGAGCACAATGCCGGCGCCCACGCCCACGCCGCAGGTCACAAAGATCAGCGAGTCTTTGGCATCGCCATCAGAAAACTCGTATTCGCTCAGCGCCGCGGTGTCGGCCTCGTTTTGCAGGTGCACCTTGAGCTCGGGCAGTTTGGCTTTGGCCAGCGCCTCGGCAATGGGGGGCATGAGGTCCACATTGCGCCAGCCGAGGTTGGGGGCAAAGCGCAGCATGCCGGTGGCCTCGTCAAATGCGCCGGGCAAGCCCACGCCCACGCCCAGCGCCTCGATATTGCGCTGCTGCAGTTGCTTGTAGGTGCGGGCAATCAGCCGGGCGGCCTGGCGGCACACGTCTTCAGGCTTGGTGCCGTTGAGTGCCTCTTCGGCTGCGCACAGCACCTGGCCGGTGAGCGATACGCCCACCACGCGCAGGGCCTCCACTGCGACTTCCACCCCGATCAGCCCGCGCGAGCGGGTGTCGATGTGCAGGGGCGTGGAGGGGCGACCCTGGCTTTGGGTGGTGGTGACGTCGGTCTCGGTGACCCAGCCTTCGTCAATCAGCTCGCGCACCAGCAGGCTGACGGTGGACTTGGTGAGCCCGCTTTCCGTGGCCAGTTGGGCACGCGAGAGGCCGGGTTGCGCCCGCAGCTGCCGCAGCAGCACACTGCGGTTGATGCGCTTGACTAGCTGTTGGTCGCCTGTTGTTTTCATGATCTGGGGAGCCGCTCGCACAGGATGCGAAGGCTTTTGTTGAACCGTCGAATTATTTACCAACGGCGATCATGCCAACAACTAGGGTTTTCACACCGCCTGTGGTGCGAGAAATGCCTACTTATTTGCCGCCCAGGGGCGGCCGGGGGCAAAAAGGTTCAGGCTTCGCCCACGCCAATGGGCGCAGGTGCCCGCATCACGATGCGGGTGAACAGCCGGTCGTACACCGGATCGCGCTGGCCTTTGGTGGCCAGAGGGTCGCGGTTGGCCTCAAACGCGGCGTCCAGTTCGGCCCAATCCTGGTCGGTGAGGGTGGTCTGGGCAATCGGCAAGATGGCGGTTTCTTCCAGCTGCATATGGGCCAGGTAGGCCTGCACGTAGCGGCGCACTGCGGTGTCAAAAGCGGCGCGGCGGCTCTCGCCGATCAGCTCCCAGCCCAGCAGCAGGTGCTGCAGGTCGCGCACAGATGCTTCGCTGTGCGCGTGGTCTTCTTCGAGCTGGACGATGGCTTCCATGGCCTGCGGGGCCAGCCGCGCCACGCGCGGGAACAGCAGGTTGGACTCTTTGGGGTGGTGCAGCTTTTCGGGGAATTCGTCGATGTAGAAGAGCATGGCGCGCACCACGTCAAAAAAGCCTTCGGGCTCATCACCGCCTTCCTCACGCTGTCACTCATTGCCGCCACCAAGACCCCCACGCGCGACATGGCCTGGAACGTCAGCAGCCTATCGATGGCCTATTCACTCAGCGCCGTCGTCGGCCCGGTGGTGGCCGGCAGCGCCATGATCGCGACCAGCAGCGTGGCGCTGATGTGGTTTGCGGCGGGGGTGGGTGTGGTGATGGTGGGGTTGCTATTGAAAAGATAGCTGTTCGCTCATATTCCATGGGCGCTGGAGTCTGATTTGATGGTTCTTAAAGGTGCATGAATGCGTCCCTCTCTTGACTCACTGTCGAGCCTACAAAAGCAACTACACTGCTCGGCATCGTTGGAACTGTTCAGCTCAAACAAACTACCTATAAGACAGGAAAAAATCATGCAGCGTTCTCACTCTTTGGCGTTGGCCTCTCTCTTCGCTGCCTTGATGGCCGTGTTGGGTTTAATTCCAAAAATTGATCTTGCATTTGGTGTACCCATTACGCTTCAAACCTTGGGTGTCATGCTGGCAGGTTGTTTGTTGGGGCCCCGACTAGCGTTCCAGGCTTTAGTGCTTTTCTTGGCAGCTGTAGCCATCGGCCTGCCGTTGCTTTCTGGCGGGCGTGGTGGATTCGGGGTCTTTTTGACACCGTCAGCGGGGTATCTCTTGGCTTGGCCTGTTGGTGCTTTCGTGACTGGTTGGTTCATGCGCGCACTTTCCGGTGACACGCCCCATCGTATTGCCATCAAAGCAGGTATTGCTTCTCTGGCTGGTGGACTTGTTGTAGTACATGCCAGTGGCGTGATCGGTCTGATGAAGATCGCGGGAATGACGGCAACCCAAGCACTCGTAGCGACCAGCACTTTTGTTCCGGGCGATTTAGTGAAGTGTGTGTTGTGCGCCTTGGTTTGCCATACGGTGGCAAGGGGTCTACCCGACTGGCGGTTCGCCAAAACAAGCGGCTAATTTTTTGGGGCTCGCAGGCTCCACATCGGGGTCTGTAGATGCCACAGTTGCCAAGTTTTTTCTGCTTGCGGTGTCAACCTGCGGTGGATTTGTACAGCGCAACGGTTCCTCTTTCGAGTTCTTTTGCCGTGTAACAGGCTTGGTCTGCGCAGGCCATCCAATCAGCAAATTCCGTTACTTCTTCTAACAGTGGCGCGACCCCGACGCTGATGCCAACCTCTAGGTTCAAGCCGCCCCAAGGGATTTTTTGGTTCTTTATGGTCTCGCAAATTGACGAGGCCACACGCAGCGCAACCTCGGTTGTGCAGTCGCGGAGCAAAACTGCGAATTCGTCACCGCCAAGTCGAGCGACAAGATCACCTCCACGTACGCATGACACCAAGGCAAGCGCAACACCTTTCAGAACTGCATCACCCGCAGCATGTCCATGCTGGTCGTTGACAGGCTTAAAGCGATCCAAATCCATCAGGAGTAATGCAGAGGGCCTTTGCATTCCCCTGTCTACGATGTGCCGTTCGAGTTGGCGGATAAGAGCTGCCCTGTTCGCCAGCCCAGTCAGTGCATCGTGATTTGCTTTCCACTCCAAGGCTTCTCGCTCCCGTTTTTCATCGGATATGTCAAAGACGGTCCAGATGGTTCCGGCTGAAGAATCGCTCCAGCTCACAGGTCTGCCAATCAAGCGTCCCCAGAATGTGGTGCTATCTCCACGAATGAATTCCAACTCGCCTTCAAATTCGCGTTGGTTTGAAAATGCCTCACCGACCAGCGGCCCGAGCTTTTCGTATTCCCAATTGGAGAAGTAGATCACTCTGGCCAGTTGACCAACAAGTTCATTCTCTGTGCGTCTCAGAATGCGACATGCCGCAGGGCTCACCAGCTCAAAGCAACGATTTCGTGTCAGCAGGATGGCGATGGGCGCTGCCCCCAGGACCGACTGAAGTTGAGCCGCCTTGATATCAGCCTGCAGATCAATGGCCGCTTTTTCCCGAAGAACTCGCTGGATGAGAGAGCCCAGTTCTCCTATTTCGCCAACTGGTTTTGGCCACCCTTCCTCAATACTTAACTGAGTGTCAAACATCTTGGATGCTCTCAATTGAAGTAGGCGAAGAGGAGCAAGAAGCCACCAAAGAAGGATAGCCAAACCCACAGTGAGAGTCAGGGTCACAAATGCGCCTGCCCGCAGGGCTATCCACCTTGCTTGGTTGATGGGCTCCAATACGCTAGCCTTTGATTGGATCCGCCAAACAATCCAGTTAGCCGTAGTCATTCCCGCATAAGCACCTAACTGTTCAGGCAAAGAAACGGCTGTTCCAATCGCGTTGATAGGTCCCCCTGACCTAGTCCAATCTGCCATCAGTGCGGCAACAACAGGCTCCTGATCTATGCCCCGGCCTACTTTTTGTGCATCCGGATGCCAAACAATATTGGCTTGGGAATCGGTCACCATGACGAGCTGGGCAGTGTTGTCGCGCTGATAGTCTGCGACTGACCCACGCCCTTGTAGCCCATTTAATAAAGGGTGAGTCCTAACTCGAATACCACCCCCGAGCACTCCGACCACTCGGCTTTCGTGCACGACGGGGACTGCAATAACAACTACGGGTTCCCCACTCAGCCGGCCCATGACCGGTTCAGAAATAGCGGGGCGGCCGGAGTACAACACCTCGGTAAAGTACGAGCGATCTTGAAGCGATATCTCTGTAGTGCGGAATCCTCGATCGTCATGAACAACCCGCATGCGACCGTCTTTGCTCGCAAAAAAAACGGTGTCAAAAGCAGCAATCAATAGGGGACGCTGAGCTAAAAGCGATTGAACTTCTTGAAATTGATTCAGTGATTGCATCGGTAGTTGACCGGCCACTATCTCCAACATGCCGATTAACTGACGAGTTTTCTCGTTCAGCAGTGCTGCCGTCCGCTCAGCTTCTAAAACTTCCAACGCTTGCCGCTGCTTTAATGTGTCCTCTTCTGCAAGTGCAACCAGTACGGCAACGGTCCAGAGTACCGAGAAAGTCACAGCCAAGGTACCCAAGATGACCAGCCTGACGGCCAGTTTTTGATGCCATTTAGTGCGTGTCATTGTTCACTTTCTGGTCAATTGGCTGACGGCAGACCGTCAATTTCAGATGGCTGAAGTGCGATTTTTTGAGTTCGGAGTCGTGTTTTGGGGTGCCAAGGTCGTCATGAGTCCATGCAAGGTATTTGTGCCCAGCTTGCGCATTCCGTTGGCCCTGTGAATCTCCACCGTTCTTGGGCTAATGCCTAACAAAGAGGCAATCATTTTGTTGGATTCGCCAGCGACAACAAGATTGATGACCTCGCTCTCACGACGGCTTAGTTGTAATGAGGCACGCTGACCGTTTTCTTGCGCATCAAGGCTCGGCGAGGCCGACTCATCCAGCTCGAACGCCTCCCTGATTGCTGAGAGCAAGTCAGTAATCCTCGCAGGCTTGATAAGAAAGTTCACTGCACCCGTTTTCATGGCTCGTACCGCTGCAGGTACATCGCTGTAGCCAGTCAAAAAAATGACTGGCATTGACGATTGAAGCTTGCGCAGTGTCACAAACAAGTCAATGCCAGTCATTCCAGGTGGCATCCTCACATCTGAGACAACGCAACCGGTCATTGTGCTTTCGAACTTCTTAAGGAATGACTCCGCTGAATTGAAAGATCGCACCGCATAGCCTTCCAGGCGCAATAGCCGTTCCATGGCAGTCAGAACAGCCTCATCGTCATCAACCAGATAAATGATCTTAGTGTTCATCGGCGAGTGGTAGCTCCATCCTGAATTCCGCACCAGGGCTCAGGTTTCCGTGAAACCAAATCTTGCCACCTTGATCCTCAAAAAGACTTTTGGCAATACTCAAGCCAAGCCCCAGCCCATTCTTTTTGGTCGATGCGAATTCAGTAAACAACGCAGCCTTGGCTTCTTCACTCAATCCAGCGCCCGTGTCACAGACATGTATGAACAGCTTCGATAGTTTGCTGGCGCTCATCACATAGATTTTTGGGGGCTTTATGGCATGTGGGCCCAAGGACTCAGCTGCATTGGCAAGCACATTCAAAAGCGCTTTTTCAATCTTGATTTGATCTCCAGCAGCGTGGTGCTGGGTTGCGCTCAGATCCAAGTGAATGTGCGTGTCAGGGAACCGCGCCATAGTCGCTCGGGTGCAGGCTTCAATGAGCGCATGAACATCGTAATGTGCCTCGACTTTTTGAGTGTTCCGCCAACCACTAATTTTGACGACTAGGTCTTTAAAAATGTCGCCAGCTCTTTTAGTTTGCTTTTCATTTTCCAAAATGATGGCGCGAACGTCACGATTGATTTCTTTGTCATTGAGTAAACGGGCCAGGCTCGACGAATTAGCCTCCAAAACCATGAGGGGTTGGTTGAGTTCATGCGCCAATGCCGCCACAGTTTGTGCTGCCACGCTTGTTTGATCAACCAGAGCTTTGTGCTCTGCCGCTTGCCTTGCTTGTTCAGCATGCTTCTTGTCAGTGATGTCCTGAAATACAACGGTGACACCACCGGTTGCAGACTTTGAGCAGTAGTTTCCGAACCACCGATTCCAGGGTTCATAAAAGTGCTCATAAAAAGTGTGTTCGCCTGCCATCGCAGCCCTGAAGACTTTTTCGAGCGGGCTACCCAAGACTTCGGGAAATACATCCCAGAACACTTTCCCGATCAATTGTTCGGCGCTTCGCCCGAGAAGTTTTTCAGCGTTCTTGTTGACATAGACATACGCCCAGTCGCTGTTAAACGAAACGACCCCCTCGCCAATGCTCTCAAATATGACGTGGTACTGATCGATTTTCGAGTAAAGGTCGGTCACGTCGTCTACTACGCCGCGTAAATGTATGGGGCGCCTGCGCACGGTGTCATCGGTGAACACAATCTGACCTCGAATCCGTAGCCATACAAAATGTCCATCCACCTGTTTGCATTTCAGGTAACGGTCAAAGGCAGCTATTCCATTAAATGAAGGAATCCTCGCAAGGAGCAACACCAACCAATCTGAGTGTGGTTCAAGCGATTGCGGAAACAACCCATCAAGGAGTCGCCGTTTGGTCTTTGTTGGCAAGCCCATGTCATTGGCTATGGCTCCAGCGAAAGTGAGGTCTTCGGTCAGTAAATTCCAATCAAACGATCCAGAGCCCGGAAGCTCCAGAGCGAGTCGTGCCAGTTCACTCGGCGCGTCATGTATTTCCGGCATTTGCATGGGATTGGGTACTTGGTTCGTCATATCAAGGAATTAGCTTCGCACCTTTTTGGGGCCGATAGAGCGATGTCGATTGAAAGTACGCATCGGTACGTATTGAAATTTGCCATCGTTCAATAAAACATCACAGTTCTCAAAGAGGCAATCAGACATGAACGAAGAAGATCTATCGGCAGCTTCCACCCAACAAGCTCAGCAGTTTTCGGAGTTGTTGTTTGGGTTGAGGGACAGTCTCACTAGGTTGTCTCTCGCCCTCAAGGATGCGCGATTTGATGAATCCGTTGAAAGTGGCAACGACAACAATAAAGTTGTTTCTGATTTGCTAATGGCCTCCAAATCAAAAACTAAATAGCGTGAATTTTGTTGGGAAATATCACGGCACTGCGACCCGCGAACGAAGGACCACTGAATATGAAAATCATGATGACAACACGCCAAGCTTCAACAGAGCAGATTTTGGATGTTCCCCCTGTCAGCGCTAAGGCAAGTGTCAGTTTATTTGGGGCTCACGGCGTGTGGGCACCCGGAGTTTTGATGATGCGGCGCATAGGGTTTCAGTCCAAAGCGCTGATTATTTCCGCTATCTTTTTACTCCCTATTCTCTGGCTTATGTGGAGTTATTACAGTCTGCAGAACGCCAACATTGAATTTTCTAGGCAAGAGAGACTGGGCATTCGATATGTTCAAGCGGCCTACCCGGTGCTCTTGGCATCACTGGAGCTACGTAGGGACGCCACCCAAGCTGCCCAAGGAAATGTTCCTGCTACGTATGAAGATGTCAAAACGCGGCTTAGCGCAGCTATTTCGGCTTTGAGTAAGGTAGAGCAAGAACTTGGAAGCCAAATTAGTACGGACAAGGCCTTTAAGGCGCTTGATCAGACATACCGATCTACGCTGGAATTTAAGGGGGATCCCAAAGCGGTTTTTGCTAAAAATACCCAAAATGCCCAAGCTGTAATTGCCCTAATTGTGGCTGCTGCCGACGGCTCTAACCTGACGCTGGATCCGGAGCTGGAGAGCTACTACGTCATGGACGCGATTGCATTCCGCATACCAGAAATGCTGGAGCGAACAGGCATGCTCAGAGGGGCTGGCCTAGCGGCGATGAAAAGCGGCAGCATGGACAGCACCACCCGGCAAGCCTTGAGCGAGGCGATGGCTATCGTCAGATTCCACAGCGACTCGATGGATAGCGGCTTGGGCAAAGTGATTGGCAAAGAGCCATCACTTTCAAAATCGTTCAATTTGGGTAAGGTGGATTTAGCCGACAAAGCGTTTTTTGAAGCCGCCCAATCCAAGTTGTTGGCGGCGACCGAATACCCGCAAGAGGCCCAGAGCGAACTTTTATCCTTGGGCAACGCTGCCGTTGCGGCACAGTTTGAGTTATCCAAGAATTTGATTCCAGTTCTTGAAGGCATGCTGGATCAGCGCATTGACAAATTGCTTTGGCAACGCAATGTGTCAACTGCTGTGATTGTATTTACAGTTGGTAGTGCCTTTTATTTGTTTTTTTGCTTCTACTTGGTGACCAAGGGCGGGCTGAACCTGATTCGCCAGCACCTGCAGGAGATGGCCGCGGGCGACTTGCGACGTGCGCCTAGCCAACCTTGGGGGCGTGATGAGCCCGCCGAGGTTATTGCGGATCTACGTAAAGCTTACGACGCATTACACCTTCTGATCCGCAAGGTCCGTCACTCCGCCAGAGACCTCAGTGGCACCAGCAGTGAAATTGCGAGGGCCAGCCTTGATCTTTCCGGACGCACAGAATCCGCCGCCGCTGCACTTGAAGAGCAAGCTGCAACCATGGAAGAAATCGGTACGTCGGTACAGGCCATGGCAGATAACTCCAAAGATGCAGCGCTACTCGCCCAAGAAAACGCAAATGTGGCGCAAAAGGGCGGTGTAGTGATCGCAGACGTGGTCAACGTGATGAGTGCTATCAATAGTTCATCTCAAAAGATCAGTGACATCATCTCGGTGATTGACGGCATAGCGTTTCAAACCAACATACTTGCACTCAACGCTGCGGTAGAGGCTGCACGTGCAGGTGAACAAGGTCGTGGCTTTGCGGTCGTGGCGAGCGAGGTTCGTGTGTTGGCACAAAGGTCAGCGGGCGCCGCCAAAGAGATCAAGGATTTGATTGATGCAAGCGTGCAAAACGTCGAGCAGGGAACGCGCGTGGTGAGCGGCGCTGGCATGACAATGGGAGAAATCCTGTCAAACGCTCAGAAGATCAACGGCTTGCTTAACGAAATTGCTGTCGGCTCGCGAGAGCAGGCAGATGGTGTTACCCAGACCGTTCACGCGATACAACTGCTGGAGCAAAACACGCAACAAAACGCGGCGCTAGTGGAGCAAACAAGTGCGGCAGCTGGTGCACTTAACGAACAGTCAGAAAGTTTGATGCGCGAAATCGCCAACTTTAGGGTGGCCTAACAAGAGCGAGCTCAGCCCACCCCGATAGGCGCAGGTGCCCGCATCACGATGCGGGTGAACAGCCGGTCGTACACCGGATCGCGCTGGCCTTTGGTGGCCAGAGGGTCGCGGTTGGCCTCAAACGCGGCGTCCAGTTCGGCCCAATCCTGGTCGGTGAGGGTGGTCTGGGCAATCGGCAAGATGGCGGTTTCTTCCAGCTGCATATGGGCCAGGTAGGCCTGCACGTAGCGGCGCACTGCGGTGTCAAAAGCGGCGCGGCGGCTCTCGCCGATCAGCTCCCAGCCCAGCAGCAGGTGCTGCAGGTCGCGCACAGATGCTTCGCTGTGCGCGTGGTCTTCTTCGAGCTGGACGATGGCTTCCATGGCCTGCGGGGCCAGCCGCGCCACGCGCGGGAACAGCAGGTTGGACTCTTTGGGGTGGTGCAGCTTTTCGGGGAACTCGTCAATGTAGAAGAGCATGGCGCGCACCACGTCAAAAAAGCCTTCGGGCTCATCGCCCGGGCCGCGGTCCAGCATCATGGTGAGTGACTGCAACATGGCGCGCAACGCGGCGTGCTCGTCTTTGATGATTTGAAGGCTGCTTTGTTTCATGGGGTGCTCCTCAGGCTGGGCGCGAGCTTCCCATGGCGGGGGCTGTGGCAGCTTGATGCAAGTCAACAGGGCGCTGCTTTGCCACAGTGGCTTGGGTACCATCAGGGGGCACGCTACTCCACGAACTTGCTGTCCTATGAATCCACGCGCTCTTGTTTCTTCCCCTTGGTTTCGCCGACTGGCCTGGGGGCTTGGCAGTTTGCTGGCTTTGTGGGCGCTGGCCTGGGCCGCGGTGCCACCGCTGGCCAAAAGCCAGGCGCAAAGCCGCCTGAGCGAGCTGCTGGGCCGGCAAGTGACCATCGGGAGCATTGCGTTTTCGCCCTGGTCGCTGGAGCTCACGGTGCGCGAATTTGCGGTGGCCACCGCGGACGGCAAGGGCGTGCAGGTCTCGCTGGACCGGGTGTATGTGGATGCCGAGGCGCAGTCGCTGTTCCGGCTGGCACCGGTGATTGACGCAGTCACCGTGGATGCGCCCAAGGTGCAGCTTACCCACCTGGGCGCGGGCCGCTACGACATTGACGACATCATCCAGCGCCTGAACAAGCCCGACGACACACCTGCCGGACCTACGCCAAAGTTTGCGGTCTACAACCTCACCCTGAACCAGGGCAGTGTGGACTACACCGACCGCGCCGGCGGCGCTGAGCGTGTGCACACCCTGCGGGACTTGCAGATCAGCCTGCCGTTTTTGAGCAGCTTCGATTCCAAGCGCGATGCGCTGGTGTCGCCCCGACTGGCCTTTGTGCTCAATGGCAGCCATTTCGACTCGGAGGCCGAAGGTACGCCGTTCGCGCAAAGCCGCAAGGGGGATGCGGAGCTCAAGATCAGCCAGCTGGACCTGGCGCCTTATTTGCCTTATCTGCCGGCCAACTTGCCGGTCAAGCCCCAAAGCGCGGTGGTGGATGCGGACATCAAACTGGGCTTTGTGCAGAGCCCGCAAACCGCAGTGACTTTGTCCGGCTCAGTCACCGTGAGCCGCTTGGCTGTGCAAGACACCAAGGGCAAGCCGCTGTTCTCGGCTGACAGCCTGCAGGTGGGCCTGGCAGATGTGCGCCCGCTGGAGCGCAGCGTGAAGCTCTCGGGCATCACCCTGAATGCGCCCGTGCTCAACGTGGTGCGCGCCGCGGATGGCAGCCTGAATCTTTTGCCGCCTGCGCCGGCAAAACAAACCGCTCCTGATAACGTAGCTGCTCGCGCAGATTCCACGGGCGCTGGTGGTCAAAAAGATGCTGAAATACCAGCGCCGACGCCTTGGGCCTTGCAGCTGGATACGCTGGCACTGAAGGACGCTTCGGTGGATTGGATAGATCAGGTCACCGCGCCGGCCACGCGCCTGGGGCTGCGGGACTTCCAGGTCACCATCTCCAAGTTGCAGTGGCCCATGAAGGAAGCCGCCACGCTGGACCTGAAGGCGCGTTTGCAAAGCCTTGCTGCGGGCGCCAAAGCACCCGCTACCCAGATCAGCTTGCAAGGCGAAGGCACGGTGGACGCCGGCAGAGCCGAGGCCAGCGTGTCGGACTTCGGGCTGGGGCTGGTGTCGGGCTATGTGTCGCCCTACCTGGTGCCAAGCTTGCGCGGGCAGGCGGACACCCGTATGAACATCACCTGGGACGGCCAGCGCCAGACGGCCGTGGTGCAAAAGCTGGCCTTGCGGGATGTGGCTTTGATCAGCGACAAGCCGGCCGCAGAACCCCGTGCGAACAGGAGCGTGGATGGGAACGCGAATGCCACCAACAACGGGCCCAGCTCGGCGGACATGCCGCAGTTCAAGCTGCTGGAAGTGAGCGATGTGCGGGTAGACACGCTGGCGCGCAGTGCGACGGTGAGCAAGGTGCTGCTGCAAAAGCCCAGCAGCGGCGTGCGCCGCGATGCAGATGGCCACTGGATGTTTGAAAGCTGGCTCAAGCCCACCGAGGCTGCAGCTGCACCGGTGGCAGAGGCTGCTGCCGGCAAACCTGCCGGCACCAAGGCTGAGGTGGCCAAGTCACCCGCACCCTGGAAGCTGAATGTAGGTGAGTTCAAGCTCGAAGAAGGCCACGTGGTGTTTGCAGACCGCTTGCCTGAGCGCCCGGTGCGGGTGGAGCTGAGCGGCCTGCAGGTACAAGCCAAAAACATACAACCCGACGGCAAAAAGCCCATGCCGCTGCAAGTAGCCGCCAAGCTGAAATCCGGCCAGGCCGAGGCCGGCAGCCTGCGCTACACCGGCAACGTGATGTGGGACCCGGTGGTCGCCCAAGGCGAGGTGGACATCACCGACTTGCCTGCCCACGCCTTTGCCGCCTACGCCGGCGGCGTCCTGAAACTTGATGTGTTGCGCGCTGACACCAGCTTCAAGGGCCAGGTGCGGTATGCCGCGCTGCCCAATGGCCCCGAGGTGAGCGTGAAGGGCGATGCCGCGCTGGAAGACTTCAAGGCCAACACCACCGGCAAAGGCGCAGAGAGCCTGGGCGAAGAACTACTGAGCTGGAAGGCGCTGAATGTGCCGGGCATCGACTTCAACATGGCGCCCGGCACCGCCACCAAAGTGCAGGTGCGCGAGGCTGCACTGTCCGACTTTTATGCCCGCCTGATCGTGAGCCCGCAGGGCCGCCTGAACCTGCAAGATTTGGGGCAGACCGCCCCGCCAGCTGCAGATGGCGCCAAGCCTGCAACGGCGGCGGCCAGTGCCGCGGCTCCTGCGGCCGCTGCGTCTGCCACCAGCACGACACTGGCCGGCCCGGCCGCCATCATCCAGATGGGGCCCATCAGCATGGTCAACGGCCGGGTGCTGTTCTCGGACCGCTTTATCCAGCCCAACTACACGGCCAACTTGACCGACCTGACCGGTAAGCTCAGCCGCTTCTCCAACCAGCCCACCGGTGGCGTGGTGCAACTGGCCGACCTGGAACTGCGGGGCCGTGCGGAGGGCACCGCGTCGCTGGAGATTCTGGGCAAGCTCAATCCGCTGGCGCAGCCGCTGGCCCTGGATGTGAAGGGGCTGGTGCGCGATCTGGAGCTCTCGCCTTTGTCACCTTACGCGGTCAAGTACGCCGGCTACGGCATCGAGCGCGGCAAGCTGAGTGTGGATGTGCACTACACCGTACAGCCCGATGGCCAGCTCACCGCGACCAACAAACTGGTGCTCAACCAATTGACCTTTGGTGACAAGGTGGAGGGTGCGCCCGCCAGCCTGCCGGTGAAGCTGGCGGTGGCCTTGTTGGCAGACCGCAATGGCGTGATTGATTTGGACTTGCCCATTAGCGGCTCGCTCAACGACCCGCAGTTCCGCATCGGCCCGGTGATCTGGAAGGTGATCACCAACCTGGTGACCAAGGCGATTACCGCGCCCTTCAGCTTGCTGGCCAATGCCTTCGGGGGCGGGGCCGGTGGCTCCGAGCTCAGCAGCGTGGCGTTTGCGCCAGGCAGTGCAGGCTTGAGTGATTCAGCCCGAGCCGGCCTGGACAAGGTGGCGCAGGCCCTGCAAGACCGGCCGGCACTCAAACTCACGGTGGTGGGCTCCGCCAACCTGGAGGCCGAACGCGAAGCCGCCAAGCGTGAGAAGCTCAAGGCTTTGCTGCTGGCAGAAAAGCGCCGCACCACCAGCGCACAGGGCAAAGATGCCGCTGCGGTCGCCAGCTACACCACTGAAGAAATGCCGGTGTTGCTGCGCTCGGTGTACCGCCGCTCCGACATCACCAAACCCCGCAACCTGGTGGGCCTGACCAAAGACATCGCGGTGGCCGACATGGAGGCCTTGTTGTTGGCCAACCTGAGCGCCAATGAGGATGACATCCGCAACCTGGCATTGCAGCGAGCGGTAACGGTGAAGGAGTATCTCGCCGGCAAAAAGCTGGCCGCCGAGCGCCTGTTCCTGGGCGCGGTGAAGACCGGCGGCCCCGCGTCGGAAGCCAAACCGCAAGCCGAGCTGGAGATCGGTGGCAACTAAGTCTTTCGCTTACCGACAGCTCACTCCAGAGAACAAAAAAGCCCCGGCAGCCGAAACTGCCGGGGCTTTTTGTTGAGGCCTGCGAAGGTCTTACTTGGGCATGATCACGGAGTCGATCACGTGGATCACGCCGTTGTCAGCCACGATGTCGGTCTTGATCACGTTGGCGGCATCTACCTTCACACCACCGGTGGTGCTGACGGTGATTTCGCTGCCTTGCACGGTCTTGACCTTGCCGGCTTTCACATCAGCCGCCATCACTTTGCCGGGGACCACGTGGTAGGTCAGCACGGCAGTCAGCTTGGCCTTGTCCTTGAGCAGGGCTTCCAGGTCGGCCTTGGGCACTTTTGCAAATGCTTCGTCAGTCGGTGCGAAAACCGTGAAGGGGCCCTTGCCCTTGAGCGTATCGACCAGACCGGCTGCGCCCAGCGCGGTAGCCAGGGTCTTGAAGTTGCCCGCGCCTACGGCGGTGTCAACGATGTCTTTAGCTTGTGCAGAAACAGCCACACCCAGTGCCAGAACGGAAGCAATCAACAGTTTTTTCATTGGAATCTCCAAGAGGTTGAATTCGATGTTTAACGTCAGAAAATACTGACGTGACCGAAATATAGCCCATTTAGTATCCCTTTGAACTGTACGGTATTTAAACTGAACTGATCGGTAATGTTTGTCAAATCTGTTGATTTATCGGCGGCTACACTGAGGCCACTCTTCCTACGTCGGAGCCTGTGATGTACCAACCCTCCCACTTCATTGAGAACCGCCCCGAGGTACTGCATGCACTAGTGCAAAGCCACCCCTTGGCGACGCTGGTGACCCTGTCCGACAAGGGCATGGATGCGAACCACATCCCCTTGCTGCTGCGGGTGGCGGCGGATGGCCGCACATCGCTGGTGGGGCATGTAGCCCGGGTCAATCCGATCTGGAAAGACACGGACCTGAGCGTGCCGGTACTGGCCATCTTCCAGGGGCCGCAGCACTACATCAGCCCCGGCTGGTATGCCACCAAGGCGGAGCACGGGAAGGTGGTGCCCACGTGGAACTACGCGGTGGTCCATGCCAAAGGCCTGCTGACCGTGCACGACGATGCGGCATGGGTCCGCAGCCAGATGCAACAGATCACGACCCAACAGGAAGCGCCCATGGACAAGCCATGGGCCGTGGACGATGCGCCGCGCGACTACACCGACAAGATGATTTCAGCGGTGGTCGGCATTGAGATCGTGGTGGACGAATGGGTGGGCAAATGGAAGGTCAGCCAGAACCAGCCGCCCGCCAACCAGACCACTGTGCGCGAAGGGTTGGAGCATCAGGCAACCGACGCTGCCCGCACCATGGCGGGACTGATTCCACGCTCCTGAACAGGGGTTTTGCCGCCGGGCCGCCCCAAGGCAAAACACGGCCCCACGGGGGTAGCGACCCGCGTAGCGGTGGAGCGTGGGGCGCAAAGTGCTTCGGAGAATTAGCCTCTTTCTTCGACTTTCCCGTCCGCGTGCTTGGCGAAGCGGCCTTTCTCGCGCGGGTGTACCGGGTCGTTGGCGCCCCAGGGCCAGCCGCCGAATTCGGTGCGGCGATAGTCCGCAAAGGCCTGGTGGATTTCGGCCTGGGTGTTCATCACAAACGGGCCGTACTGCGCGACCGGCTCGCCAATGGGGCGGGCCTGCAGCACCAGCAGCTCGCTCTCGGCATCGCCATTCGCCAAAGTGCAGTCGTGGTCGGCTTGCACCACCATCACGGACTTCACAGGCACGTCTTCTCCTGCCACTTGCAAAGCGCCGCCTTTGAAGAAATACAGCACCCGCCGGGTGTCCGCGCTCTGGGCGGCGGGCAGCGTCCACTTTGCTCCCGGGCTGAGTTTGATGGTGTAGATGCCGAGGTCACTGCCGGGCTCGCTCGCCCACGAATCGGGGGGCGGTGGCAGGCCTTGCCTGTCGTCCAGCTTACCGGCGATGCAAACCACTTCGGTGGTCTTGCCCAGCGCGTCGGTGGCAGTGAGGCGGGGGATGTCTTCATGCCAAAACATGGTGAAGTGCGGCTCGGCCATTTTGTTTTTGGCCGGCAAGTTCACCCAGATCTGGAACAGCTCGGTGGGGTTGGGCGCATCGGTATGCAGCAGTGGAAACATTTCACAGTGCACGATGCCTTTGCCCGCCGTGAGCCACTGCACATCGCCGCCGCCAAAGCGGGCGGTGGCGCCCAGCGAGTCAGAGTGGTCGATGCGGCCATTGCGCACGATGGTGACTGTCTCGAAGCCCCGGTGCGGGTGTGAGGGAAAGCCCGGCACCGTATCGCCGTGGTACATGCTCCAGCCGTCTTTGCCGGCAAAGTCCTGGCCGATGTGGCGCCCGGCAAGCAGCGCCGGGTCCGGCGCCAGCTGTGCGTTGCCTGCAGGATAGGCGTCGTTGTGGTGCACGCAAAACAAGAAGGGGTCCAGGGTCTGCCAGGGGAAACCCAAGGGGGCGATGGAGAGCAAGGTTTTCATAAGGGCGCATTGTCGCGCCAGTTCCAAGGCCTTGCCGGCGCCCACTAAGATCACCCCCCATGTTGTTTTCTTCTTTCACCGCACGTGCAGGCCTGGCGGCTGCCCTGGTAGTCGGCCTCTGGGCGTTGGATGCGCGGGTGCGTCCGGCTCCCATGCCGCCGGCCCAGGCTGTCATGCCGGCCATCAGTGTGCAAGGCCAGCCGGTGGAGGCGGCTAAATTACAGCGTGTGGCGATGGGCGACGTGCCCATGCCGCCCGGTACGACGGCGGCGCACGCCAGCAGCTTGCTGCCCATGCCTGCCGGAAGTCCGTCAACGCTGAGCCTGTTCTGGTTTTCTGGTGAGCGCGAAAGCGGCCCCTTGGTGCAGATTGCCGCGACGCAATGGGACCGCGCGGACGGCCGCTGGCGTGAGCCGCGCTTTGTGGTCAACCGCCACACCATGGGCGATGTGCTGGGCCACGGCTTGCGGCGCTTGGGCAACCCGGTGGCATGGATGGACGGACAAGGCTGCATGCACCTGTTTGTGGTGGCGACCGGCTGGGGCGGCTGGGCTGCGAGCCGCGTGCTGCACCTGCGCCAGAGCAGTGCCTCGCAAGACCTGAATGACCTGGCGTTTGAGCCGGTGCGGGTGCTGCCCCTGTCGTGGTTGTGGAACACCAGCTTTCTGGCGCGCAACGCGGTCATGCCCTTGCAGGATGGCGGCGCGGTTCTGCCTGTTCACTTTGAGCTGGGGCTCAAGTACCCCAGCGCGGTGCGGCTGGATGCGAACGGTGAGTTCGCTGGCTTGACGCGCATGTCGCAACTCGCCTACCAACTGCAGCCTTCTCTGCTGGCGCGCAGCCCTTCTGAATGGATAGCGCTCATGCGTGACGAACGCCATAACGGCAAAGTAACTGCTGTGCGCACCGAGGACGGTGGCGCCCATTGGCAGGACCTGCCGGACCTTGCGCTGGGTAACCCGGACTCTGCGGTAGCCGCCTTCGGGCTGGGGCCGCAACAAATGCTGCTGGCCCACAACCCGACGCCGGAAGGGCGCGCCAAGCTGGAGTTGAGCCGTAGCCAGGATGGCCAGCAATGGACCCCGCAACAAACCTTGCGGCAGGGCAGCGAGGAAGCCGAGTTTTCTTACCCCGCCATGGCTTGGGCGGATGACGCGCTGTGGATCGCATACACCGTAGACCGGGCTACCTTGTCGTGGCAGCGCTTCGCGGTGGGAGGCAAACCATGAGCGCACCGGCTTTGCCTGATCTGGTGGTGATGCAGCTGTGGCTGCATGTGGGCTGGGCGCTGGTGCTCGCTGGCGGTGGTGCTGCAGTGCTGGCGCAACTTTCTATGCCTCTGTTGTTCCGTCGTGTGATTGCGCTAGTGCTGGGGCTGTGGGTGCTAATGCCCGGAAACCTGTCTCCGGCCTTTTGGCTGGGCCTGGCCTTTCAGGCACCCAGTGTGTTGGGTGCGCTGGCGTGCGCGTATGTGGGCTGGGCGGCACTGCGTCCAACGGTGGCACGCGCTGCGGAAACCGCAGCTCGCCCTCTGCGCTGGGAGGCCGGGCTGGTGGTGTGCGGCGTGCTGTTGGGCTGGGCGTTACTGCTCGATACTTTTGCGCAGTTGCCGTCGGCCTTGTACCCGCTGGGTTTCGGGCAAGCGGTATTGCTGGCCTTGTCGGTAGTGGCGGTGCTGCCGCTGCTGCAAGTGGGTGCCGTTCGACGGGTGGGTGCCTGGTTGGCGCCGGTGGCATTGGCGCTGTTTGTGTTGCTGCGTCTGCCCACAGGCAATGCATTTGATGCGGTGCTGGACCCATGGCTGTGGGTAGCCTTGCACGCGGTGGCTTTGCGCTGGCTGTATTGCCACTGGAAAATTAAGGGTTAACCCTACTGTTGAACGCCACAGTAGGCGTGGAGGGGTGGGCGCCGTATCGTTGCGCCCTGTTTTGAAGCCTGCGGCGCGCCCTGGCGCGTGCCCGCTTCGTGCTCATTGCATCGGCAAATCAACCCCTCTCCAGAAGACCCCTCATGTCATCCACTCCCGGGCGCAAACCGCTCTACAAATCCCTTTACGTCCAAGTGCTCACCGCGGTGGCACTGGGCGTGTTCCTTGGCCACTTTTTTCCCCAAACCGGGGCAGACATGAAGCCGCTGGGCGATGCCTTCATCAAGTTGATCAAGATGATCATTGCCCCCATCATTTTCTGCACGGTGGTGGTGGGTATTGCCGGCATGGAAGACATGAAAAAAGTCGGCAAGACCGGCGGTCTGGCGCTCCTGTACTTTGAAGTGGTTTCTACGGTGGCGCTCATCATCGGTCTGGTGGTGGTCAACTTGTTGCAGCCCGGTTCCGGCATGCATGTAGACCCCGCGTCGCTGGATACCAAGGGCATTGCGGCCTACACCGCACCGGGCAAGATGCAGGGCACCGTGGACTTTTTGCTCAACATCATTCCGACCTCGGTGATCGATGCTTTCGCCAAGGGTGAAATCCTGCAGGTGCTGCTGTTCTCGGTGTTGTTCGGCTTTGCGTTGCACAAGTTCGGCGGCCGGGGCACCATGGTGTTTGACTTGATCGAAAAGACATCGCATGTGCTGTTCGATATCGTGGCCATCATCATGAAGGTCGCGCCCATCGGTGCTTTCGGTGCCATGGCGTTCACCATCGGCAAGTACGGCGTGGATTCGTTGTTTTCGTTGGGCAAATTGATGGGCGCGTTCTACGTGACATGCCTGGTTTTTGTGTTCGGCGTGCTGGGCATCATTAGCCGCCTGCATGGCTTCAGCATCGTGAAGTTTGTGCGCTACATCAAGGAAGAGTTGCTCATTGTGTTGGGCACCTCGTCGTCTGAATCGGTGCTACCCCGCATGATGGAAAAGCTGGAAAACCTGGGTGCCCGCAAGTCGGTGGTCGGCTTGGTGATCCCCACCGGTTACTCCTTCAATCTCGATGGCACTTCCATTTACCTGACCATGGCGGCGGTGTTCATCGCCCAAGCGACTGATACCCCCATGGACCTGACCCAGCAGCTGACCTTGCTGGCGGTGTTGTTGCTCACCTCCAAGGGCGCGGCGGGCATTACCGGCAGCGGCTTCATTGTGCTGGCAGCCACCTTGTCTGCCGTGGGCCATGTGCCGGTGGCGGGCCTGGCGCTGATCCTGGGCATAGACCGTTTCATGTCCGAAGCCCGTGCGCTGACCAATCTGGTGGGCAACGGTGTGGCGACCCTGGTGGTGGCCAAGTGGACTGGCGACCTCGACATGGAACGCCTGACCCAAGGATTGGCGAACCCCACGACCATCGAAGTCCAGGAGCCTGAAGTGCTGCTGGACCAGAAGGTGGCCACCATGGCGGTGCCTGCAGACGCTCGCTGATGGCGACCTGACAGCAAAGCAAAAGGGCCCGGAGGGGCCCTTTTTTCATAGCGGCTTGCGGCCGTTGATGAGGTTCACCAGGATCATCACCACAGCAACCACCAGAAGGATGTGGATAAATCCCCCCATGGTGTAGGCACTGACCAGCCCTAGAAGCCACAAAACGATGAGTACAAGAGCGATGGTGTAGAGCATGGGGAGCTTTCAAATGGCGTGCGCTACTGCGCGGCATTCCAGTGTCCAACTCCCCGGACTGGCTGGCTGTGTGGCAGGGCACAGAGTGAGTTGCTGGGCGGAATGTCATTCGCAAGGAACTCAGGCCCGAGGAAAGACTCCATCACTGCCATCGCTCAACATTTCTTTATGCACCGCAGATCCGCCCTGGCAACGCTTGCCGCTTTCTCCGCCCTTTTTCGCAGCAGTCTGGCAGGTGCTGCCACCCAGCCTTTGTTGCAGTCGCTCAAACCTTCGCCGCGCATGCCGGTGCTGTTTGTCGGTCATGGCAGCCCGATGAATGTGATCGAAGACAACGCATGGCGCCGGGGCTGGCAGGCCATGGGCAAAGAGCTGTTGGCGCGGCAGGCGGCGCCGCAACTGATTGTTTGCATTTCGGCCCACTGGTTGACCCAGGGCTGGCAGGTCACGGCCATGGCACAGCCGCAGACGATCCATGATTTCGGCGGCTTTCCGCAGGCGCTGCAGGACGTGCAGTACCCCGCACCCGGTGCGCCGGCGGTGGCCCGCGCTCTGGCACAAGAGATCAAGGTGCCCTCGGGTGACAAACTGGCGCTGGACCCGGACCACTGGGGCTTGGACCACGGGGCATGGTCCGTACTCAAGCCCATGTTTCCCAAAGCGGACATACCGGTGCTGCAGCTCAGCATGGATTACAGCCGCCCGCCGGTTGAGCACTTTGCCTTGGGGTGGCAGCTGCATGCCCTGCGCAGCCGCGGGGTGTTGGTGGTGGGCAGCGGCAACATCGTGCACAACCTGGGTGCCACGCGCAACGGCAGCGGCCCGAACGAAACCTACGACTGGGCCCGCGAGTTCGATACGGTGGTCCAGGACCAGATCAAAAAGGGCCAGCTCGACCAGCTGCACAAATTCCAGTCGCTGGGTGCGGTCGCGCAGCAGTCGCACCCCTCGCATGACCACTATCTGCCCTTGCTGGTAGCCGCCGGGGCCGCGCGTCCGGACGAGATGCCCCGGTTTTTCAACACCGGGTTTCAGTCCGCATCCATCTCCATGCGTTCGGTGATCTGGGGTTAATCCGAAAACGCTCCTGTTTTGATAGCTGCTTGCGCATATTCCACGGGCGCCAGGCACTGATTAAATACATAAGTCCGGTGACGGTGGCCGGAATCGCCGCACTTGTAGCAGCGCTGTGCTCCCTCCTATACTGGCTGAATGAACGAGTTAGTACATTCCAATAAAGAGACAGACAAACCCACCCGTCGCAAAGCTGCTGCGAGTGCTGCTCCGGCAGCCAGCAAGGCCAGCGGTGCCAAGGCCCCCACCCGCACCAACGACCCGGCGCGCACCATGGCCGGGATACTGGAAGTGGCGACCAAAGAGTTTGCCGACAAGGGCTTGAGCGGCGCCCGCATCGACGCGATTGCCGAGGCTACCCACACCAGCAAGCGCATGATTTACTACTACTACGGCAGCAAAGAGGGCTTGTACCTCGCTGTGCTGGAGGAGTCGTACCGACGCATGCGGCAGATCGAGGCGGAGCTGCACCTGGAAGATTTGGAGCCCGAGGCGGCCTTGCGGCGGCTGGTGGAGTTCACCTTCGACCGGCACGCCGACAACGAAGATTTCATCCGCCTGGTGATGAACGAAAACATCGAGCAAGGCACCTATCTGGCCCAAAGCACGTCCATCCAGCAGCTCAACGTGCCGGCCATCGAGTCCATTCGCCGGCTTTACCAAAGGGGCGTGGAGCAGGGTGTGTTCCGCGAGGGGCTGGACCCGGTGGATATTCACGCCTCCATCTCCGCGCTCACGTTCTTCAATGTGTCCAACCGCCACACTTTCGGGCTGATCTTCAAGGACAAAGCCCGCAACGCCCGCTCTGCAGACCGGCGCGCGAGCATCACCGACATGGTGGTGCGCTTCGTGCGCAAGTAATTCCTTTCCGGCATAACAGCTTTCCCGGTTATGCCCGACCGGTTTAGGGAAAACCCGCAAACTTAAAAACTAACTAGTTCGTACATTATTGAAGGTACGACCCTGAGGAGCTTTCTGTGTTGAAAAAATTCATCGATGCCTACTGCCGTTGGATCGGCTACGTCATCGCCGCCGCGCTAGCGCTGATGGTGGTGCTGGTGTTCGGCAACGTGTTCATGCGCTATGCGTTCAACTCCGGCTTGACCGTGTCCGAAGAGCTGTCGCGCTGGCTGTTTGTGTGGGTGACTTTCCTGGGCGCAGTGATCGCATTGCGCGATAACGCCCACCTTGGCACCGACATGCTGGTGAGCAAGTTTGGCCCGACCGGCAAGCGCATCTTCATGGGCATCTCGCTCTTGTTGATGATCTATTGCCTGTGGCTCATCTTCAAAGGCACCTACGACCAATTTCTGGTGAATAAGGACTCTGAGAGCCCGGTGATGGAAGTGTCCATGGGCTGGTTCTATGCGGGTGGCATGGTGTTCTCGGCCTTGAGCTTCCCGATCCTGGCACTGGAGCTGTTCCGCCTGGTGACCGGCCAGATCGCCGACCAAGACCTGATGCTGATCCAGGAATCTGAAGAAGCCCCTCACTAAGCCCCGGAGCCCTTTGACATGACGATCATTATTTTTCTGGGTTCCTTGCTGGCGGCCATGGCTGTCGGCGTGCCCATCGCTTTCTCTCTGCTCTTGTGCGGTGCTGCCTTGATGTGGCACCTCAACATGTTCGATGCGCAAATCCTCGCGCAGAACCTGCTGGAAGGTGCCAATAGCTTCCCGTTGCTGGCGGTGCCCTTTTTCATGCTGGCCGGTGAAATCATGAACGCAGGCGGTTTGTCCCGCCGCATCGTGAACTTTGCCATGGCACTGGTGGGCCACGTCAAAGGCGGCCTGGGCTATGTGACCATTGTGGCCGCGGTGATCATGGCCTCGCTCTCCGGCTCCGCAGTAGCAGATGCGGCAGCGCTCACCGCCTTGTTGCTGCCCATGATGGTGGCGGCCGGCCACGACAGAGCGCGCTCTGCTGGCTTGATTGCCTCTGCCGGCATCATCGCCCCCATCATCCCGCCGAGCATCGGATTTGTGATCTTCGGTGTGGCAGCCAATGTCTCCATTTCCAAGCTGTTCATGGCGGGCATTTTTCCCGGCCTGATGTTGGCTCTGTCTTTGGTCGGGACGTGGTGGTGGCTGGCTCGCAAAGAGCACATCACACCTCCGCCCCGAAAAAACCTGGCCGAAGTTCTGGAGGCCATGCGTCTGGCCACCTGGGCGCTGGTGCTGCCTTTCATCATCGTGTTCGGCCTGAAGTTCGGCGTCTTCACCCCCACGGAAGCGGCGGTAGTGGCGGCGGTGTACTCGCTGTTTGTGTCCACCGTGATTTATCGTGAGTTGAACTTCAAGAAGCTGGTGCCTTTGTTCATCACAGCCGCCAAGACCAGTGCCGTGGTGATGTTCCTGGTCGCAGCTGCCATGGTGTCTGCCTGGTTGATTACCGTGGCCAACCTGCCCGCTCAAGTGGTGGCCTTGCTGGAACCCCTGCTGGACAGTCCCAAGCTGCTGATGTTTGCGATCATGGTGCTGGTGATCGTAGTCGGTACAGCACTGGACATGACTCCGACCATTCTGTTGCTGACCCCTGTGCTGATGCCAGTGGTCAAAGCGGCAGGCATAGACCCGGTGTACTTCGGCGTGCTGTTCATCATCAACAACGCCATCGGCCTGATCACGCCGCCGGTGGGCACGGTGCTCAATGCAGTGGCCGGTGTGGGCAAGGTCAGCATGGACGAGGTGACCAAAGGCGTGGTGCCTTTCATGATTGCCCAGTTCGCCATCATGTTTTTGATGGTGCTGTTCCCGCAGCTGGTGATGGTGCCGGCCCGCTGGTTCTATTGACCCCATTCCAAGCCTGTGCGTGATGGGTACGCCACGCACAGGATTCTTATTCACCGCGTACGCCTGTTTTTACCCAACTAACTGTCCAGGAGACAACTCATGAAGCGACTGTTTATCAAATCCGTCTTGGCAACCGTGGCATTGGCCGCGTGTGGGCTGGCATCTGCCCAGGACATCAAGGAACGCACGATCAAGTTCGGCCTGAACAGCCCTGAAGGTCACCCCGCTGTGGCCGGCATGCGTAAGTTCGCATCTGCCGTGGAAGCCAAATCCGGCGGCAAGATGAAGGTGCAGTTGTTCCTGAACGGCGCGCTCGGCAGCGACCAGGCGACCCTTTCTGCTCTGAAGGGCGGCACCGTGGAAATGGCCGTGATGAACTCCGGCATTCTGGCCAGCGAAGTGAAAGCCCTCGAAGTGTTCGACTTCCCATTCATGTTTGCCAATGAAAAAGAAGCGGATGCCATCGTGGACGGCCCCATCGGCCAGAAGATGCACGCCGCTTTGGCCGACAAGGGCATCATCGGTTTGTCGTATTGGGAACTGGGCTTCCGCAACATCACGACGGGCAAAAAGCAGATCACCAAAGTGGACGACATTGCCGGCCTCAAGCTGCGCGTGATTCCCAACGCGATCAACGTGGACTGGGTGAAAGCACTGGGCGCGAACCCCACACCCCTGCCGTTCCCTGAGGTGTACGCCGCATTGGAGCAGGGCGCGATTGACGGCCAAGAGAACCCGATTGCCGTGATTGCGGCCAACAAGTTCTGGGAAGTGCAGAAGAACGTGGCCCTGACCAACCACCAGTACAACCCCCAGTCTGTGATCTTCAGCAAGAAGGTGTGGGACACCATGTCTCCCGCTGAAAAGAAAATCATCGACGACTCCGCAGACGAAGCCGTGAAGGCGCAGCGCGAGGCCAACCGTGCTGCCTTGAACAACAACCTCGAGTTGCTCAAGAAGAACGGCATGACGATTACGACCCTGCCTGCGGCCGAAATCGCCAAGCTGCGTGAGAAGATGAAGCCCGTGATTGACAAGCACAGCGCTGCCCTGGGCACCGTGGTGGCTGATGTGCAGGCCGAGTTGGCCAAGATGCGCAAGTAATCACACCGTGTGGAGCGGCCCGCGAGGGGCGCTCCACGTTTGATTCCATCTTCTCTAGAGGTTTGTATGAAAGTCCTGATGCTCCACGGCATTAACCACAACATGTTCGGCAAGCGCGATCCGGTGCAGTACGGCACCATCACGCTCGATGAAATCAACGCCGACCTGACGGCCTTGGGCCGCGAATTGGGTGTGGACGTGGAGACCTTTCAAACCAACCATGAAGGCGCCATGTGCGAGCGCATTCACCAGGGCTATACCGATGGTGTGGACGCGGTCCTCATCAACGCCGGTGCCTGGACGCATTACAGCTACGGCATCCGCGACGCGCTGGCCATCCTGACCTGCCCTATCGTGGAATTGCACATGTCCAATATTCATGCCCGTGAGGAATTCCGCCACAAGTCAGTGTTCGCGGAAATCGTCAAGGGCCAGATCGCAGGCTTCGGCGTGGACAGCTATCTGCTGGCCCTGCGCGCCGGGGTATCTGCGGCGAAAGCTGCGAAAAAATGATCATCAACGGCAATACAGAGCTCATTGTTCATCTCGGTTACCCGACCCACGCCTTCAAGGCGCCCATGATCTACAACCCCTGGTTTGAAAAAGCCGGGGTCAATGCCGTGGTGGTCCCCATGGGCTCCAAGCCCGAAGACTTCCCCGGCTTTTTGCGCAGCGTGTTCCAGCTCTCCAACATCCGGGGCGCTTTGATCACCATGCCGCACAAGGTGGTGACGACCACGTTGGTGGATGAACTGTCCCCCACGGCGCAGATTGCAGGAGCCTGTAACGCCGTGCGCCTGGGGCCCCAAGGCCAGTTGCAAGGCGACATGTTCGATGGCGCCGGCTTCGTGCGCGGGGTGCTGCGTAAAGGCTTGGTTCTTAAGGGCGCTCGTGCCTTGGTGGTGGGAAGCGGTGGCGTGGGCTGTGCGATTGCCGCATCCCTGGCAGCCGAGGGCTTGTCGGCGTTGGCGCTGTTCGATGTGAATGCAGAGGCCGCGGAGGGGTTGGCGGCACGTTTGCGCCAGCACTACCCACAGATTGACGTCAGCACCGGGTCGACCGATCCGGCAGGATTTGACCTGGTCGTGAACGCCACGCCTCTGGGCATGAACGAGGGCGACCCCATGCCCCTGGATGTGTCACGCCTGTCGGCCAGCACCTTTGTGGGTGAAGTGGTCATGAAATCCGAAACTACGGCGTTTCTCGCTGAAGCCATTCTGCGCGGATGCAAAGTGCAGGTGGGCTCGGACATGCTGTTTGAGCAGATTCCGGCGTATCTGGAGTTCTTCGGCCTGCCGAGCACCAGCGCCGATGAGCTGCGTTTGCTGGCAACGCTGCAATACCAGTAGGCCTGCACGCGGGCCTTTTTGCAGTTGGTTATCGGGTGGCTGTGAGCAGCCACTCGCGGCGGAACAGCCAGTCCTGTACCTGCCAGAGGTTGTCCAGCGTGACTTCGCCGTCCTTGTGCCGGCTCTTCACGTGCCAGCGCTGCGCCAGCAGGGTGCACTGGGGCAGGCAAGACGGAGGCTCGTTCAAGTCCTCCTGCAGCCAGATCACGGCATCAAATTCATTCAGTAAGCGTGCCAAGCGTTCCTTGGGCGGCATCTCGGGATAGAGCGCCCCGGTGTTGCGGCCTTCAGCGTCATAGGGCGTGATGCGGGCGCCATGCAACTGGAAGTGATAGCGCTCGTACTGCCCGGTAAAGCCGTTGGGCACAGCGACCCGCTGGCTTTTCATCTGCGCTTCGATGGCGGAGCTGTAGCCTGCTTCGTCTTTAGATATCGGTTGCACCATCAGCGTGAAGCAGCCATACACCGCCAGCACGGCCACCAAGCTGGCGTTGGCAGCCCATGATTTACGATAAAAACCTGAGATAGCGCCCGCGATACCTGCGCCAGCAGCTATCAAAGTAATAGCAACTTCAGTGGTCGAGGCCATTCCCAGCGAGCCCATGACCCAGCTGATACGCCCCAGCATCACCAGTGCGGGCAGGGTAATCAGCAACGTCAGCCAGAACCAGACGCGCGGTAGCCGATCCCACACCAGCGCCATGGCTATGGCCACCGCAGGCATGGCCGGAATCACATAGCGCTCCGAGCGCTGGTTGGGGATGGTGAACACCACCAGCCACACCACCGCCCAGGCCAGCAAGATCCAAAGCGCCGGGCTCAGGCGGGCGGGTTGTAGCAGCTTGCCGGTGTGACGCAAGGCCAGCAGGCAAAAGCCCAACACCGGCAGAGCCAGCAGGCCGCCGTTGGCCGGGTAAGCCAGCAACTGGGTCCACATGGGGTAAGGGCCGGAGAGGGCAGCTTGCCAGTAGCCCATGCTGCTGGACATCTTGCCCGCGTTCTCGGCCACGACAAATTCCTGCCAGACGCTGGCCGGGTCCGGGTCCAGCACGAACCACAAGGCAAAGATGCCAACGCCAATCAGCGTGCTCCAGCCTGCGCCTATGGTCGTGCGAATGGCCGTGCGCCAGCTCCAGGGCGTGCTTAGCAGCACGGCACACCACAAAGCGGCAGCAGCGGGCGCGACCAGGGCAAAAGACTTGTAGGCTGCACCCAAGCCCATCGCGATGCCGAACAAGGTGTAGGCGAGCGGGCCGGGCGTGGCGTCTGCCGGGTGCCCCATGCCCGTGGTGCTGTCACGCAAGCGCAGCCAAAGCACCCACCACATGGGCAAGGCCAGCCAGAAGGTTTCGGGTGCGGAAGTGAGGTACACCCGCCCGTAGCGGAAGGTGCAGAAAAACAGCAGATACAAGGCAGCCGCCACGCAGGCAGTGCGCAGGCGGTTGGATGCCTCGCTCATGCGATAGGCAAAAAACGCCAGCAAGGCGGTGGTGGCGAAGGTGTAAATGATGCTGGGCAAGCGCAGTGCGAACAGACTCCAGGTTTGGCCCCAGCCACCTGCCACCATGGCCTGCCAGATCAGCAAGGGCGGCTTGGTATTGCGGGTGCCCACCAGTTCGGACTGCAGTGGCAGCCAGTGGCCGCTCTCGGCCGTCATGCGCGCGATGTGGATGTACACCATCTCGTCGCCGTTGGTGGGCGCATAGCTGCTGCCCAAGCCCAACAGGTAGAGCAAGGCGACGAGCGCGACCAGCAGCAGCCAGGGCCAGTGCGCAGTGCTGGAGCGCGGGCGCATCATAGGTTTTTGCGCTGGGCCGCCCCAAGCAAAAACGCGCCCCCTAGGGGGGCAGCGACCCGCGCAGCGGCGGAGCGTGGGGGCATCATTTTTTGAAGGTCCAACGGTCGTTGGCTAGAAAGTTGCTGACGCTGGCGGCCACGATGGCGATGATGTTCGCCAAGCGGTAATCCATGCTGCCAGACAGCAACAGGGTCAGCACATATTGCATGCCGCTTCCGAATGCCGAAGCGGTGACGTACTGTCCGAATTCCATGCCCAAGAGGCGCAGACTCACCGGTTGCACCTCGCCCGCTTCCAGGGTCTTGACCCGGTCGGACCAGGTCCACAGCCGGTTCCAGGTGAAGTTGTTCAGGGTGGCCAGTGCGATGGCCAGAGCCAGCGAGAAGTAGGGCTTGTTGTAGCCGGCTTCAATGTGGTTGAACAGGTACTCGTGCCCGAAGTGCAAGACTGCCAAGTTCACCACCGTGCCGCTGGCGCCCACGATGCCGAACTTGATGTAGCGGTAGCGCTCCAGAAGCCCGAGTGCCCAGAGCACCAAACGTTGCGTAGCGCTCATGCTGCGGCACCTGCACTCGCAGACGCGCTATTCAAAAATGCCAGCGCCTGGTCCAGCACCGGATCGGGCGCGATGCGCTTGAGGCACTGGTTGTCGCCATCGCAAAAAGTCAGGCGGTGGTTGTAGGCGGTCAGGCACGGGGAGCAGGCAATGCCGCTTTCCAGAATGATGGTGCGATGCCCCAAGGGACCATACAGCTTGCCGGTTTCCGGCCCGAAGAACACCATGGTCTGGATGGGAGTGACCGTGGCGAAGTGGCTGGGGCCGCCGTCATTGGTGATCAGCAGGGCACTGGCGTGCATGAGCATAAGCAGCTCGCGGATGCTCTTGGTGTAGCCGGTCAGGTTCAGGCAGGCCGCGTCGCCCACTTGGGCTTGCAGGTCACGCGCCAGCACGGCGTCGTCTTTCAGACCGATCAGGCCCACCGCATAGCCGGCGTTGCACAGCCCTTGCGCCACGCGCGCATAGTGGCTGGCAGGCCAGGCCCGCTCGGGCAGGATGCCGCCGCCGGCATAGACCAGCACCAGGCGCCGTTCGCGGGTCACAGGGTGGTCGCTCTCCAGCTTGCTGCGGTAAGTTTCCAGCTCGGTATCGGTGAACTTGACGGAAAGCTCGGTGTCCACCGGTGTGTTCCGGATCGCAGCGGCGCGGTTGCGCGGCATGCTGTCCGGTGCATCCAAAGCATCGACTAGGGACAAAAACTGTTTGCTGATGTGCTGGTAGGGGTTGTACGGAATGCTGTAGTTGATGAAGCTGCCGCGGTACAGGCCTTCCTGCGTGTGCGGGGTGAACCCCACCCGCACCGGCGCACCGGTGCTGAAAGACAGCAGGGCGCTCACCCGCGAAAACAGCTCACAGTCGATCACCGCATCCAGCCCGATGCCGCGAAACTTCAGGCTGACTTTGAGAATGTCCGAAATCAGCGAGCCGCCGGAACTGTCGTCCAGCGTGTGCATGTGCTCCACGTCCGTGAGCGACAGCAGCTTGGAGACTTCCTGGTTCTTTTTAAGCTGCAGGATGTGGATGGCAGCACCGGGATACTTGCGGCGCAACTCCGCAAACATGGGGCCTGCCAGCACGATGCTGCCCATCTCAGACAGCAGGATGACCAGGATATTTTTCGGCGCAGCCGGCATACGGGCCGGTGTGCCGAAAAGCCCTGTCAAGCGAACCCATGCAGACACACCGCCGCAGAGTAGCTGGCCGGCCCAGCGGTCAATGAAGCGTTGTGTCTGGATGTTCATGGGCCGTGCTTACTTCAGGCCGGCAGCGGCGCGCAGCGCAGCTGCCTTGTCAGTGCGCTCCCAGGTGAACTCGGGCTCTTCGCGGCCGAAGTGGCCGTACGCCGCGGTCTTTTCGTAGATGGGGCGCAGCAGGTCCAGCATCTGGATGATGCCCTTGGGACGCAGGTCGAAGTGTTCGTTCACCAGGGCGGCGATCTGGTCGTCAGGGATGACGCCGGTGCCTTCGGTGTACACGGTCACGTTCATGGGCTTGGCCACGCCGATGGCGTAGGCCACTTGCACCTGGCACTGACGCGCCAGACCGGCGGCCACCACGTTCTTGGCCACATAGCGGGCTGCATAGGCGGCAGAACGGTCCACCTTGGACGGGTCTTTGCCGGAGAATGCGCCACCGCCGTGGGGGCAGGCGCCACCGTAAGTGTCCACAATGATTTTGCGACCGGTCAGGCCGCAATCACCCTGGGGTCCGCCGATCACAAAACGGCCGGTGGGGTTGATCAGGTAGCGGGTGTTTTGCAGCCACTCTTTGGGCAATACCGGCTTGATGATTTCTTCAATGATGGCTTCGGTGAACGAGGCCTTCATCTTGTGCTGGGTTTCGGACTGGTCAGGGCTGTGCTGGGTAGACAGCACCACGGTGTCAATGCTGTGGGGCTTGCCGTCCACATAGCGCATGGTCACCTGGCTCTTGGCATCCGGGCGCAGGAAGGGCAGGCGGCCATCTTTGCGCAGCTGCGCCTGGCGTTCTACCAAGCGGTGGGCGTAGTAGATGGGTGCAGGCATCAACTCGGGCGTCTCATCGCAGGCGTAGCCGAACATCAGGCCTTGGTCGCCGGCTCCGATGTTGAGGTGATCGTCAGACGCGTGGTCCACGCCTTGGGCGATGTCGTTGGACTGCTTGTCGTACGCCACCAGCACGGCGCAACCCTTGTAGTCGATGCCGTATTCGGTGTTGTCGTAGCCGATGCGCTTGATGGTGTCGCGCGCCACCTGGATGTAGTCCACATGCGCGTTGGTGGTGATTTCACCTGCGAGCACCACCAGACCGGTATTGGTCAGGGTCTCGGCAGCTACGCGGGAGCGGGGGTCTTGTTTGAAAATTGCATCCAGAATTGCATCGGAAATCTGGTCTGCCACCTTGTCAGGGTGACCTTCAGATACGGATTCAGAGGTAAAGAGGAAATCGTTCGCCATAGTAGTTCTCCAAAATAAACATCAAGACGCGTTGCTTGAGCTTTGGAGCTTTCAGCGAACGCTTTAGCAGATACGCCGGAATCGGCGAGGCACAATGGCTTCTTTTTGATCAGTTGCCCCTGTGAAGTCACCCTGCAAGTAGTTCTATAACTCGGTGACGTTGTGAATTTTAGCCCACCCATGGCCTTTGTATTTCAATTCCTGTCCCGCTGGCCTTTGTGGTTGTTGCACCGCCTGGGGACTGTGTGCGGTTGGCTGGTTTACGTGCTGTCCCCTGGCTACCGCAAACGCTTGCAGGACCACGCCCGTCAAGCAGGTGTCCACGAAGCTGACCGGCGTAATGCAGTGGCAGCTGCCGGTCGAATGGTGATGGAGCTTCCCCGGCTATGGCTGGGTGCCCTAGTGCCGGTGATGTGGGACGGTGCCCATCACATTGAGCAAGCGCTGGCTGAGCAACGCGGCATCATTTTTTTGACGCCGCATTTGGGCAGTTTTGAGGTGACGGCACAGGCCTATGCGAGCCGCTTTGGCTCATCCGGCGCTCCCATGACGGTACTTTACCGGCCCGCCCGCCAGCTTTGGTTGCGCCGGATTATTGAGGCCAGTCGTGCGCGACCGGGTCTGCACACGGCCCCAGCCAACCTGGCAGGGGTGAAGCAACTGATCAAAGCCCTGCGGTCAGGGCAGTGCGTGGGTCTGTTGCCCGACCAGGTGCCCCCGGAGGGGCAGGGCGCTTGGGTTCCTTTTTTTGGGCGCGATGCCTACACCATGACGTTGGCCGCGAGGTTGGCTCAGCAAACCGGTGCTCGACTGGTCTTGGCTTGGGGTGAGCGTTTGCCGGCCGGCGCAGGTTACAAGGTCTGTGTGCGGCCCTACGAACTGGTTTTGTCACTGGACTTGACGGAAGCCACCGCCCAGATCAATGCCGCCATGGAGCAGGTCATCAGGGAATTGCCTTCTCAATACCTGTGGGGCTACGCGCGCTATAAACAACCCCGGCGGCCGGACCTGGCAGTCGGACAGGAAAGCAAAAAAGAATGAGTCGTTGGATATTGCGTTGCATGGAGGTACTGGGCCGGTTGCCGCTGCCTTTGCTTCGGGGCTTGGGGGTCGTGCTTGGTTGGGCTTTGTACCTGCTGGTTCGCTCACGGCGGAGGGTGGTGGATATCAACCTGACAATCTGCTTCCCCGAATGGACACCCTCATTCCGTCGCAGGCAATCGATCCGCACTTTTGTCGCGTTCGCCCAAGCGTGGCTGGATCGCGGCTGGTTATGGCATGCAAGTCCTGAGGTACTCCAGGCGCGCTTACGCTTGTGCGGAGCGCTCGAAGAATTGGCAGGTGAAGCACCCACTGTTTTGTTCGCCCCGCATTTCGTCGGCTTGGATGCCGGATGGACAGCCTTGACCCAGCAGGGCAAGCGCAGTTTTACGACCATCTATACCGACCAGGCCAACAGAGTTGCTGACGCTTGGATATTGGCCGGGCGCAAGCGATTCGGCGGACGGTTGTTCGGGCGGATTGAGGGGGTGAAGCCCATCATTGCGGGACTGAAGGCGGGAGAGCCGCTGTATCTCTTGCCCGATATGAATTTCGGTCCGGAAGAGTCCTTGTTCGTACCGTTTTTTGGTCGCCCGGCTGCCACCGTTCCATCCCTGTCGCGCTTTGCCCGTTTGTCGCGGGCAAAGGTGGTGCCCATTCTTTGCCGACTGACGTCCACCGGCTATGAGATCGAAGTACTGCCAGCGTGGATGGATTTTCCCAGTGGGGACATGGAGGCAGATACGGCCCACATGAACCGCACGCTGGAAACTTACATCAAACAGATGCCCGAGCAGTATTACTGGGTGCACAAACGGTTTAAAGACCAGCCTTTGGGCATGACGCCGCCTTACTGAGCGTCGGTGGCAGGGATTGCTGGTGCCTCCGGGGAGGGGGTATCGGGGTGCGCCCAGTCCCACAGCAGCGTTGCCACTTCGTCGATACCGGTGCGTTTGGTCGCAGAAAACAAGCGAACTTCCCCCCGCCTGCTTGCAGCTTGGTAATGGACAGCACTTTGGCGCCTTCGGAGCGGGTCAGCTTGTCGGCCTTGGTCAAAACCACCAGGAATTTCAAGCCTTCTGCTACGCGGGGGCGAATAACGTCGAGTAGGATTTCATCCAATTCCGTCATGCCATGTCGCGGATCGCACATGAGCACAATGCCTTTCAAGTTCTTGCGCGTGACCAGGTAATTGGCCATCACCTGTTGCCATCGGATTTTGTCCTGCTTGGGAACGGCCGCATAGCCATAACCCGGCAAGTCGGTCAGCACGGCGTCGGTAGCGCCTTGTTTGCCGAGGGCAAACAAGTTGATGTGCTGGGTGCGCCCGGGCTTCTTGGAGGCGAATGCCAGCTGTTTTTGCTGTGTCAATGTGTTGATGCAGGTGGACTTGCCCGCGTTGGAGCGTCCGACAAACGCAATTTCAGGTACGTCCAGCTCGGGCAAAAAGTGCAGCTGGGGAGCCGTGGTCAGGAATCGGGCGGTGTGAAGCCAGCCCAGTGCGATGGTGGCTGCGCTTTTTTCAGGAGAGGCCGGAATCGTTTTGGATGGGCCCGTGCCCTTTGGGTTTTGTGTTGTGGTCATTGATTTGGAAGGTAAACCCAGAGCTGCATTGTAGAATGGGGCCGTTCCGCCCACCAGACACAACATCCCTATGAAGTTGATTGCTCAATTGATCTTCGCAGCCTCCGTGGCTACGCTCGCTGTTTCTTCCTTTGCGGAAGAGCCGAAAAAAGAGGCTGCTGCAGTTGCAAAGCCCGATCTGGCCAAGGGTGAGGCAAGCTATGGCGCCGTCTGCGCCGCTTGTCACGGCGCCGACGGCAACTCCGGTACGCCCGCCTACCCCAAGCTGGCCCAACAGCACCCCGAATACCTGGTGAAGCAACTGCAGGAATTCAAGTCCGACAAACGCAACAACGCGGTCATGAAAGGCTTTGCGTCTGCGTTGAGTGACGAGGACATGAAAAACATTGCCTACTGGGTGACCAGCAAGAAAGCCAAGCCCGGCTTCGCGAAAGACAAAGAGCTCGTGACTTTGGGTGAGCGGATTTACCGTGGTGGCATTGCAGACCGTCAGGTCGCTGCCTGTGCCGGTTGCCACAGCCCGAACGGAGCCGGTATTCCCTCCCAATACCCCCGCTTGAGCGGCCAGCATGCTGATTACACCGTGGCCCAACTGACAGCATTCCGCGACGGAGTCCGCAAGAACAACCTGCAAATGACACAAGTGGCTGCGAAGCTGAATGACCGCGAAATCAAGGCAGTGGCCGACTACATCGCCGGGCTGCGTTAAGACGTCGGCTTTCTGGGGTTCTTGAGGGAACCAAAGAGAGCGCAGACAACCCAACAGGCGGGACCATCAACTTGATGGCCCGCTTTTTTTTGATGACCTCCCCATGACTGTTTCAACCCAAGGCATTGAGCTCCATGTCGGTTCCCGGGCCTGGCGTGCCACCGTGGAACTGCTGTCCTCCATGCGGTTTGCCATCTCACTTTTGACGGTGATTTGCATTGCTTCGATCATCGGAACTGTTCTCAAACAGCATGAACCGGTGGGGAACTACGTCAACCAGTTCGGCCCGTTTTGGGCCGAAGTGTTTCAGCGCGCCAGTTTGTTCAATGTGTACAGCGCTTGGTGGTTTTTGCTGATTCTGGCGTTTCTGGTGGTGAGCACTTCGCTCTGCGTAGCTCGCAACACCCCCAAAATCCTAGCGGATCTGCGCTCCTACAAGGAAAACATCCGGGAGCAAAGTCTGAAGGCTTTCGGACACAAGGCGCAGGCGCAGCTGCAAGAGTCGCCGGAGGCAGCCGCCCGTCGTTTGGGAGGCTTGCTGGCAGGTGGTGGCTGGAAGGTCAAGCTCCAGTCCCGCGAGACTTCCAAGGGCACTGGGTGGATGTTGGCCGCCAAAGCGGGCGCTGCCAACAAACTGGGATACATCGCTGCCCACAGTGCCATCGTGCTGGTGTGCCTGGGGGGCTTGCTGGATGGTGATCTGGTGGTGCGTGCGCAAATGCTGTTTGCCGGCAAAGTTCCTTTCAAGGGCGGCGGGATGATTGCGGATGTACCGCCTGAGCACCGCCTGAGCGAACGCAACCCGACATTCCGGGGTAACCTGATGGTGGCGGAAGGGACCCAGTCCAGCACTGCCATCCTGAGCCAGTCCGACGGCATTCTGTTGCAGGAGCTCCCCTTCGCAGTAGAGCTCAAAAAATTCATTGTGGAGTACTACTCCACCGGCATGCCCAAGCTGTTTGCCAGTGACATCGTCATTCACGATAAAGCCACTGGAGAAAAGATCCCTGCCCGCGTGGAAGTGAATCATCCGGCGAGCTACAAGGGCGTTGAAATTTACCAGTCCAGTTTTGATGACGGTGGTTCGGCCCTGAAGTTCAAAGCACAACCTCTGCGTGCCGCAGGTGCTGCGTTTGACCTGCAGGGTATTGTGGGGGGCAGCAGCGCCATTGCCAGCCGCGACAGCGGCAATACAGATGACTTGACGGTGGAATACACGGGGCTGCGCGTGATCAACGTTGAAAACCTGTCTGCGGATGCCGGTGCCAAAACGGATGTGCGAGGTGTGGACTTGCGCTCGGCGGTAGATGCCCAGCTGGGCGCTGCCAACAAACACAAAGAGAACAAGAGCCTGCGCAATGTCGGCCCAAGCTTCAGCTACAAGCTTCGTGACAATGCGGGACAGGCGCGGGAATTTAACAACTACATGCTGCCGGTGGATCTGGGTGATGGCACGTCGGTGTTCTTGCTGGGGATGCGGGAGAGCCCTGCGGAACCATTCCGTTATCTCCGGGTCCCTGCCGATGCGGATGGCAGCATGGATGGATTCCTGCGTTTGAGCCGTGCCTTGGCAGACACTGACCTGCGCAAGGAAGCAGTCAGGCGCTATGCGACCAAAGCAATCGACTCCAAGCGTCCGGACTTGGTGGAGCAGCTCGCCGGCTCGGCGAATCGCGCGTTGACCTTGTTTGCCGGCACAGACAAGTCGACTGCAGGTTTACAAGCGATTTCTGACTTTATTGAGGGGAATGTGCCGGAAACCGAGCGCAACAAGGCCGGCGAAGTATTGGTGCGCATATTGAATGGTGTCCTTTATGAGCTGGCTCAACTCAGCCGTGAAAAAGCGGGGTTAAAGCCCTTGCCTGCTGATGCCGCGACGCAGACCTTCATGACCCAAGCCGTGCTGGCCCTGAGTGATGTGCCTCTGTACCCGGCGCCATTCGTGCTCTCGTTGACCGATTTCACGCAAGTCCAGGCCAGCGTGTTTCAGGTGGCCCGGGCGCCGGGCAAGACCGTGGTGTATCTGGGGTGTGCACTCTTGATTCTCGGGGTCTTTGCCATGTTGTATGTGCGTGAGCGCCGTTTGTGGATATGGTTGGAACCTGCAGAAACAGGCTCCGGCGTGACTGCGGCCACGATGGCCCTGTCGACCAACAGAAAAACCATGGATGGCGACAAAGAGTTCGACCACCTGAAACGTCGCCTGTTAGCCTGGAAGGAATAAGAAATGAGCGCACTACCCGCCAACGAAACAGTAGGTACCGATGGGTCGGTGACCTTGGAATTGAACGCCAGCTATTTCAAGCGCTCGGTGTGGGAATGGCTGTTTGCAGTGCTGGTCATTGCAGGCGGTGTGTTTGCCTTTGTGCAATACCAGTCCGCCATGGACGTGTACGAAAAAGGCATCTTGTTGGGGGCCATGCCTGCTGCCATCTGGCTGGGATGGCTTTGGAAGCCACTGCAACGACTTATGCTGGTGGTTGCCGCTTTCTCTTTGCTAGGAATTAACACTTACCAGAACGACCTTGCACGCGCAGAGACGGTGTTCTGGCTGAAGTACTTCTTGTCCAGCCAGTCGGCGATATTGTGGATGAGCATGTTGTTTTTTATGGCGACGCTCTTCTATTGGATTGGTGTGTTCGCCAAGGGGCGGGCTGACGGTTTGGAGCTGGTCGCTTCCCGCTTGGTATGGGCCGCGGTGACTATGGCACTCATCGGCACCATGGTGCGTTGGTACGAGAGCTATCTGCTGGGTGCAGATATCGGCCACATTCCGGTGAGTAACCTCTACGAAGTATTTGTGATGTTCTGCTGGATGACAGCGGTGTTTTACTTGTATTTCGAGGCGCAATACAACACCCGCGCGCTGGGTGCCTTCGTCATGCTGGTGGTGAGTGCTGCGGTCGGTTTCTTGCTCTGGTACACCGTGGAGAGGCAAGCCCAAGAAATCCAGCCTTTGGTTCCGGCCTTGAAAAGCTGGTGGATGAAACTGCACGTCCCTGCCAACTTCATTGGCTACGGTACCTTTGCTTTGGCCGCGATGGTGGCTTTTGCCTACCTGATCAAGCAGCAAGCGTCTGAGACCAAGTGGTACCGGATGGCGCCACTCTGGCTCTTAGGCGTGGTCTTGTGCTTTGAGCCCATCGTGTTTCGCAAGTCTTCGGTCACCGGCTTGAGTGACTACTGGGCCATGTACTTCGGCATTTCTGCCTTGATCGTCGCCGGCATATTGCTGGGGCGCAAAGCAATCGCAGCCAAGTTGCCCGATTTCGAGGTGCTGGACGACGTGATGTACAAGTCCATCGCGGTCGGATTCGCATTTTTCACGATCGCTACCGTGCTGGGCGCCTTGTGGGCTGCAGAGGCCTGGGGTGGCTATTGGAGCTGGGATCCCAAAGAAACCTGGGCCCTGATCGTCTGGCTGAACTACGCCGCTTGGTTACATATGCGGCTGATGAAAGGCCTGCGTGGCACGGTAGCCGCCTGGTGGGCACTGGCGGGGCTGGCAGTCACCACCTTCGCCTTTATCGGGGTGAACATGTTCCTTAGCGGGTTGCACAGCTACGGAACTTTGTAAGAAAACACGGTCTCCCACGACCAAACTGGAAACAAGGAAGTCACCATGCATATCAAGTCCTCCTCTAACGGGTTCGAACATCCGGTTTCCAGCGAAATCACACCGCAGGTGGTCTATCAAGACCGGCGCCGCCTGCTCAAACACATGGCAACGGGCGTCGCAGGCGCAGGTTTGGCGACCTGGGCTTCTCGCAAAGCCATCGCTCAAGGTGCAGGGTGGGGCGCAAAGCCCGGCAAGCTGGCTGCGCTCAACAC
Organism: Rhodoferax mekongensis; assembly: GCF_032191775.1. Classification (NCBI taxonomy): domain Bacteria; kingdom Pseudomonadati; phylum Pseudomonadota; class Betaproteobacteria; order Burkholderiales; family Comamonadaceae; genus Rhodoferax; species Rhodoferax mekongensis. Next base: position 1,435,684 of record NZ_CP132507.1, read on the forward strand.
CAAAGCCACGTCGGTAGACGGGGCGGTCACGTCCGAGAAGGTCACGCTCTACAAAGACGCCAGCACCTACAACAATTTCTACGAATTCGGTACCGACAAGGCGGACCCTGCGGTCAACGCCCATACCCTCAAAACTACGCCGTGGACGGTGGAGGTGGAGGGCCTCGTCAAAAAACCGGGCAAGTTTGCGATGGAAGACCTGCTCAAACTCAGCCCCATGGAAGAGCGGATTTATCGCTTGCGTTGCGTTGAGGGCTGGTCCATGGTGATCCCCTGGGTGGGCTATTCACTGGCTGAGCTGATCAAGAAGGTCGAGCCTTTGGGGAGTGCCAAGTATGTGGAGTTCGTGACGCTGGCAGACCCCAAAACCATGCCTTTTGTAGGTTCCAGAGTCCTGGATTGGCCTTACGTGGAGGGTCTGCGTTTGGATGAAGCCCAGCATCCACTGACTTTGCTGACCTTTGGCATGTACGGTGAGATATTGCCGAACCAGAGCGGGGCTCCGGTGCGCTTGGTGGTGCCATGGAAATACGGTTTCAAGAGCGGCAAGAGCATCGTGAAGATCCGTTTCACCGAGAAGCCACCGGCCACCGCTTGGAACAAGGCTGCGGCGAATGAATATGGCTTCTATTCCAACGTCAACCCGAACGTGGATCACCCACGTTGGAGCCAGGCCACCGAGCGTCGCATTGGCGAAGATGGCTTGTTTGCCAAAAAGCGCAAGACCTTGATGTTCAACGGCTATGAGGCCCAAGTGGGTCAGTTGTATGCCGGCATGGACTTGAAGAAGTTTTTCTAAATCCGGCAGACGTTGATGAATACGTGGTTGCTACACCGCGGTGCCAAACCGTGCCTGCTTTTGGCGCTTTGCGCTCCCGTAGCCTACTTGGTATGGGCAGCGGTGGCCGATCAGTTGGGTGCAAACCCGGCTGAAGCTTTGATTCGATCCACCGGGGATTGGACCTTGCGTTTGCTTTGCCTGACGCTGTTGATCACCCCACTGCGGGTCATCACTGGCTGGACCGGATTAGCCCGCATTCGCCGCATGGTGGGCGTGTCGACTTTTTGCTACGGACTTCTCCACTTGGCTGCTTACAGTTGGCTGGACATGGGGATGGAGATTGCTGACATCGTTGCCGACATCGTAAAGCGGCCATTTATTCTGGTCGGATTTGCAGGGATGGTGTTGCTCACTGCCTTGGCTGCCACCTCCTTCAACCGGGCGATCAAAGCGATGGGGGCAAGGCGGTGGCAGGCATTGCACCGCAGTGTGTACGCGATTGCTGTATTCGCCATCCTCCACTTCTTCTGGATGCGCGCTGGCAAAAACAACTTTGCCGAGGTGGCGGTGTATGCCGCCATTCTGAGTGCTTTGCTCGGGTGGCGTGCCCGGAATTTTTGGATAAAAAGGACTGCTGGCGCCCGTTGAATATGCGCGAGCAGCTATTCTTTTTATAGCGTTTAGAGCAGCTTTTCGCCGCGGATCTGGTCGGCAAAGCTGTCGCGTTGACGGATCAAGTGGCTGTGCGCACCGTCCACCAACACCTCGGCTGCTTTGGGGCGGGAGTTGTAGTTGCTCGACATGCTCATGCAGTAAGCGCCTGCCGACAGAACGGCCAGCTTGTCGCCTGACTGCACTTGCAGCGTGCGGTCGTGACCGATCCAGTCCCCGCTTTCGCACACGGGCCCCACTACGTCAAACACTTCAGCCCCCGATGATTGAGAGGCCGCCTGCTTCACAGGCACGATGGAGTGAAAGGCCTGGTACATGGCCGGGCGGGGCAGGTCGTTCATGGCCGCGTCCACGATGCAGAAGTTCTTCTGCTCACCGGGCTTCATGTAAAGCACCTCCGTCACGCAGACGCCAGCGTTACCTACCAGGGAGCGCCCGGGCTCAATCATGAGCTGCCGCTGGCCGAAGCCACGTGCGTCGAGCTTGCCGAGCAGCTTGTGCCACAGGGCGTCGGCTGCCGGAGGTGTGTCTCCGTTGTAGTTGATACCCAAGCCCCCACCGAAGTCGATGTGGTGAATGGGGATGCCTGCGGCTTCAATCGACTCCACCAGATCCAGCATGCGGTCCATGGCGTCGAGGTAAGGCGTTTCTTCCGTGATCTGGGAGCCGATGTGGCAGTCGATACCCACGACCTTCAGGCCGGGCAGCGCCGCAGCCCGCTGGTAGGTCATCAGCGTGCGTTCGTGCGCGATACCGAATTTATTGCCTTTGAGACCGGTGGAGATGTAGGGGTGCGTCTTGGGGTCGACGTTGGGGTTGACGCGGATGCTGATAGGGGCCTGCTTGCCCATGCCGAGCGCGACCTCGTTCAAGACATCGATCTCGGCTTCGCTTTCCACGTTAAAGCAGCCGATGCCTGCCTCCAGGGCGCAGGCCATTTCAGCACGTGTTTTTCCCACGCCAGAAAAGATGACCTTGCTGGCATCTGCGCCGGCAGCCAGGACGCGCGCTAATTCGCCTTCGGACACGATGTCGAAGCCGCATCCGGCTTTGGCGAACAATTGCAGAATGGCCAAGGAAGAGTTGGCTTTCATCGCATAGCAGATGCGGGCATTGCGCCCTGCAAAGCCGCGCTGGTAGGCCGCGAGTGCGTCCAGCATGGAGGCCTTGGAATACACAAACAGCGGCGTACCATGGGTGATGGACAACGCATCCAGCGAGCAGCCCTCCACGTGGAGCTGGCTGTTCTCGTAATGAACGTGGGGCTGGCCGGGTAGAAGAGTGGCGCTCATGGTGCAGGTGTGGTGTCTGAAGCTTTGGTGGCGGGAAGGGGCGTTGTGCTGCTGGCCGGCGACACTTTGGGTGGAACTTTGGGCAGAAATAGCGGGCCTGTTTGGCCGCATGCCCCCAAAGTAAGCACACAAGTCAGCGGGATCAAGCCTCTGACTAGAATTCGCGTTCGATTCAACATAGTGAAATTGTAATGACCGACCCAGAATTCATGAGCCTTGCCGAGTCTTTGTTGCGTGCTTTGGAGTTGTCATGCGATCGCATCAACGACGAATCGGATGCTGATGTGGACAACCAGCGGGTCGGGAGCATGGTGACACTGACCTTCGCCAATCGCTCACAGATCATCGTGAATTTGCAGAAACCCCTGCATGAAGTCTGGATGGCGGCCAAGTCCGGCGGCTACCATTACAAATGGTCTGGCACCGAATGGCTGGACACCAAAGGGCAGGGTGAATTTTTTGCAGCTTTGAGCGCCAACGCCAGCCAGCAGGCTGGCATGACATTGGTGTTCAAACCTGTCTAGTTCTTGAAAAGATCGAGGATTTTTTTCTTTTCGTCCGCCGCGGCAGGAGCCTCAGCAGGTGTCTCCGGTTTATCACTCAATCCCAGAGTACTGACGCCAGCTCCGTGTATGAATTCCTCGTAATACCACTCATTTCCCAATCTCACGACGCCTTCCGGTGCCGTGGGCTCTGAAACAGGTACGCCTTTCAATGCAGTTTCCATGAAACTGATCCAGACCGGCAGGCTCAGGCCACCACCGGTTTCGCGGTCACCCAGCTTACGGGGCGTGTCGTAACCTATCCAGGTGACGGCCGTAAGGGTGGGCTGATAGCCAGCGAACCACGCGTCCATGGAGTCGTTGGTCGTGCCGGTTTTGCCGTACAAATCTGGTCGCTTTAAGGTGGCCTGTGCACGCGCAGCAGTTCCGGAACGGGTTATTTCCTGCAAAAAGCTGCTCATCATGAAGGCATTGCGTTCGTCAATGGCACGCTCTGTGTCTGCCAAAACCGGCGGCGCTGTTTCTACCAACACTTTGCCACGTTGTTCGCTAATTTTGGTAATGAGCCATGGGTTCACTCTGTAGCCACCGTTTGCAAACACAGAGTAAGCGCTTGCCATTTGTATCGGTGTCACCGCGCCGGCACCCAGAGCCATGGTGAGATACGCAGGGTGCTTGTCTGCTTCAAAGCCGAAACGGGTGATCCACTCTTGGGCGTAGGGTGCGCCTATGGAGTTGAGAACCCGGATGGAAATCATGTTCTTGGATTTGGCCAGGCCGCGTCGCAGGGTCATGGGACCTTCAAAAGTACCATCGTAGTTTTTGGGTTCCCAAGGCTGACCGCCGGTTACGCCTGCATCAAAAAATAGCGGCGCGTCGTTGACAACGGTTGCCGGACCAAAACCCTTCTCCAAGGCTGCAGAGTAAATAAAGGGTTTGAAGCTGGAGCCGGGTTGGCGCCACGCTTGTGTGACGTGATTGAATTTGTTTTTGTTGAAGTCAAAGCCGCCGACCAAGGCTTTGATCGATCCATCACGGGGATCCAGGGCGACGAATGCCCCTTCCACTTCGGGTAGTTGGGTAATTTCCCAAGTTCCTTTGGCCGTTTTTGCAACCCGGATTAACGCTCCTTTACGCAGTTTGATGTTAGGGGGCGCTTTGTCGGAAAGGCCGGACTGTGCTGGCTTCAGGCCGTCACCAGTGATCTCCACAATCTCTCCACCTTGACGCTGTGCTTTGATGTGCTTTGCGTCTGCCTCCAGCACGACGGCAGCCATCACGTCTCCGTTGTCGGGGTGTTCGTCCAAGGCTTCATCAATTGCATCTTCCAGTTCCTGGCCCTTTGCGGGTAGTTCCAGAAACTTCTCAGGGCCGCGGTAAACCTGACGACGCTCAAAGTCCATGATGCCTCGCCGAAGCGCGCGATAGGCTGCGATTTGCTGTTCCGATTTGAGAGTGGTGAAGACATTCAGTCCACGTGTGTATGTCTCGTCACCGTATTGCGAGAACACCAGTTGCCTGACCATCTCTGCCACGTATTCCGCATGAATCGGATTGGCTGCTTGGCCGTTCTTCACTTTGAGTTCTTCGTTCCGGGCAGCTTCAGCTTCCGCCTCTGTGATGAATCCGTTTTCCAGCATCCGGTCGATGATGTACTGCTGGCGTGCTTTCGCGCGTTTCGGATTGCTGATCGGGTTATAGGCCGAGGGAGCCTTGGGAAGTCCCGCCAACATGGCAGCCTCCGCAATTGAAATGTCCTTCAGTGGTTTCCCGAAGTAGGTCTCAGCGGCGGCTGCAAAACCGTAAGCCCGATTCCCCAGGAAGATCTGATTCATGTAAATCTCGAGAATCTGGTCCTTGGTCAGCAGATGTTCCAGCTTGAACGTGAGCAATATTTCGTAAATCTTGCGGGTGAATGTTTTCTCTGAAGTCAGGTAGACGTTGCGGGCTACCTGCATGGTGATAGTGGATGCCCCCTGACTTTTGACGCGCCCCACGTTTGCCAAACCTGCCCGGATCACACCGATGTAGTCCACGCCACCATGCTGATAAAACCGGGCATCCTCGACAGCCAGAATCGCATCCGTCATGGCTTTGGGTATCTCTTTGATGGGGGTGAGCTTTCGTCTCTCTTCTCCGAACTCTCCTATGAGGTCACTCTCGGCGGAGTAGATTCTCAAAGGCAGCTTGGGGCGGTAATCAGAAAGGTCGCTGATGTCCGGCAGATTGGGGTAGGCCATGGCCAGAGCGAGGGCGACCAAGGCAAGGACGGAAACAACACCAGCGGCGGTGAGCCCCACAAGCCAAAAGAGACTGACCAATGCCCAATGCCGTTTTTGGGGTTTGGTGGTTTTGACGGCGTCTTGTGGATCTGACATAGAACTCAGGGATGTTCGGCCCATTATAAAAATGACACCGTTGAGGGGTAGTGGGCTGGGATCGATGGCGGTCCACATCCTGCATTCTGAAATGCCAGTGACGCCGCAAAGGTGAAATCGTAGCCGAAAGGTGGCGTTTAACGTCTGCTTTTGGCAACGTTATAAATTGTCAGAAAGTGAAAAAACCTTTGCCGCTCAATACTCTTGCTGATAGCATTCAAGTGAATTCTTAAGTTTGACTGGCCTGTTGTCAGTCCGTTTCAGGGGACCATTTTGATCTCATTGGGGTCTTTATTCAGCCGGCAACCCGCTCCGATGCTGGGGTTGGACATCAGCTCATCCAGCGTAAAGTTGGTCGAGTTGGGGCGAGACAAAGCCGGCAATCTGGTTCTGGAGCGCTGCGCCATCGAACCATTGGAGCGCGGTTGGATTACGGATGGCAACGTCGAAAAATTCGACGAAGTCGCAGACGCTGTGAGGAAGCTGGTCAAAAAGAGTGGAACCAAGACCAAAAATGTGGCGATGGCACTGCCGCCCTCCGCGGTCATCACTAAAAAGATCATTTTACCGGGTGGTATGTCTGACCTGGAGCTTGAGCAGCAGGTCGAGTCTGAGGCCAATCAATACATTCCCTTCCCGCTGGATGAGGTGAGCTTGGATTTTTGTGTGATCGGGCCGAGTGCAGCGTCGGCGGGTGATATAGAGGTACTGATCGCCGCATCCCGTCGTGAAAAAGTGCAAGACATCCAGGGGTTGGCAGAGGCCGCCGGTCTGACTCCGGTGATTGTGGATGTGGAGTCCTATGCCTCACGCTTGGCGGCGGGTCGGCTCATTGAAAACCTGCCCAGCAAAGGTGCTGGCTTGATCGTGGCGCTTTTTGAAATTGGCGCAATGACCACCAGCATGCAGGTGATGCGGGATGATGAGGTCTTGTACGATCGTGATCAGGCGTTTGGTGGCGCGCAACTGACGCAACTTATTGTTCGGCAGTATGGTTTTTCGCAAGAAGAAGCTGAGACTAAAAAACGCAGCGGGGAACTACCGGATGATTACGAATCCACGGTTTTGAAGTCATTTATTGACACCATGGTTCAAGAACTGGGTCGAGCCCTGCAATTCTTTTTTACCAGTACTCCTCATAATAAAGTGGACTACATCATGCTGGCCGGTGGGTCTGCAGCGTTACCGGGTTTGACCAATGCGGTTACTCAGCACACCACTTTCCCCTGTAGTTTATTGAACCCATTCGACGGAATGGAAATCGGAGACGGCGTCCGGCTGAAGCGGATGACAAGGGAAGCGCCGTCCTACTTGACTTCGTGCGGATTGGCATTGCGGAGGTTTTCGCAATGATCTTGATTAACCTTTTGCCTCATCGCGAGGCGGCTCGTAAGCGACGCAAGGATTTATTCAACGTTTCCTTGGGGGTGTCAGCGCTACTGGGAGGTATTGTTGCCGGCACCATATTCCTGTGGTACCAGGCGGCGATTACCCAGCAGCAAGGGAATAATCTGGTCTTGGAGACCGAAATTAAAAAATTAGAGGGGCAGATTAAAGATATCGCAGGCTTGGAAGCCGAAATCGCTGCATTGAGAGCTCGGCAGCAAGCCGTTGAAGATTTGCAGTCCGACAGAAATTTGCCAGTGCATTTAATGACAGAACTGGTAAATCAGCTGCCGGACGGGGTTTACATCAACAAGATGACTCAGTTGGAGCAGCAAGTATCCCTTACCGGCGTGGCGCAGTCTAATGAGCGCGTATCCGAACTGCTTCGTAATCTGGCAAATAACACCCCCTGGTTCAGCAAGCCGGAATTGATTGAAATCACGTCGGGATCAGCGAACATATCCCCCAAAGAGCAGAAAAGAGTTTACAACTTCACCATCAAAGTGAAGTTGATGCGTGCCAGTGAGGCTGAAAAGCTGGGTGCCAAAACCGCCGAAGCCGCGGCACCTCCCAGCAGTGGTCCGGCTATCGCTGCTTCTGGTACCAAAGCGAAATCTCCGATATAGGTATTTATGGCCACTAGCCTCAACCCTTCATTTGATTTTGCAGCGATTCAACAAAAGTTGGCATCGCAGTTTCGTGATTTGGATCCCAAGGATCCTTCACTCTGGCCGTCTGCCCCGCGTTACGCATTGTTTGTCTTTGCCGCAGTTGCGATCGTTGTTGTACTTTGGTTTACGTGGCTTACAGGATCTCAAGAGGCTTTGCAACAGGAACAAGACAAGGAAGTAAAGCTTCGCGAAGATTACAAAACCAAGTTAACCAAGGCGGTTAATCTTGATGTTCTCAAAAAGCAGCGTGAGCAGGTCCAGCAGTATGTGACACAGTTGGAAAAACAATTGCCGAGCAAGGCAGAAATGGATGCCCTGCTTTCGGATATTAATCAAGCTGGTTTGGGTCGGAGTCTGCAGTTCGAATTGTTCCGACCCGGGCAAGTTGCAGTCAAAGAATATTACGCTGAACTTCCCATTACCATACGCGTCACGGGCAAGTATCACGACATAGGTAGTTTTGCGTCGGATATTGCAAACCTCTCGCGCATTGTTACTTTGAACAATCTTGCGCTTGGGCCTCGGCAAGACGGAACGCTTACATTGGATGCCACAGCGAAGACCTTTAGGTATCTGGATCCGGACGAAGTTCAGGCTCAACGCAAAGCGACTGGAGCCAAAAAGTGATTAGATTTCTGGGTTTGTTTGCTTTGACTTTGGGTGCTTTGCTCTCCGGTTGTGGTTCGAGCAGTGAGGACGAGCTCCGTCAATGGATTGTCGAGGAGCGAAACCAAACGCGCCCCAAAGTTGCTCCGATACCTGCTCCAAAACAGTTTGTGCCCGAGGCTTATACCAACACAGCGGCTATTGAACCCTTCAGTAATGTCAAATTGACTCAAGCGCTAAAACGGGAGTCTTCACAGGCCGTCACAAACGGAGCCTTGGTGGCTCCTGAGTTGGCAAGGCGCAAAGAGCCACTGGAAGCTTTTCCTCTTGATGCCATGTCTCTGGTTGGAAATCTCACAAAAGCGGGGCAACCGGTCGCTTTGGTGAAGGTTGATAACTTGCTGTATCAGGTGAAATTAGGCAGTTACTTGGGGCAGAACTACGGCAAGGTGACCAAGATTACAGAAACGCAAGTTCTGCTACGGGAAATTGTGCAAGATGCAGTGGGCGAATGGATAGAGCGTAGCGCGACTCTTGAGTTGCAAGAGAGGGCGAAATGACAAACCGAAATAATTTAATTGGAATGCGCATGTTGAAACAAATCGGCTTTGTATTGTCCATGTTGCTTGGTCATACGGTTTTTGCCCAAGGGTCTATCGAAGCCGTGTCTGGGTCCGTTCAGGGCGGAAGTGAGGTGGTGAGAATAGACTTGTCTCAGGCGCTCACTACACTTCCAACGGGATTTGCGATTCAGTCGCCTGCACGTATTGCGTTGGATTTTCCCGGTGTGACCAACGCTATGGGCCGCTCCACCGTGGAGATAAACCAAGGCAACCTGAAGTCGGTGAGCGTGGTTCAAGCGGGAGAGCGTACCCGCGTAGTTTTGAACTTGAAGCAGGCTGCTGCGTACAAGGCTGAAATCCAGGGGAAATCTCTTCTGGTTTCGTTGGAAGCCACAGAGTCCGCCAACGCCAAACCCGTCAATGCGTTTTCTGAAACGACCAGCAGGGTGTCAGCGCCTTTGAAGGATATTGACTTCAGGCGCGGTAACGATGGCTCGGGCCGGGTGGTGGTGACTTTGCCCAACAATCAAGTGGGGGTAGACATCCGTCAGCAAGGCCAAGGACTGGTTGTTGAATTCATGAAGTCCAGTTTGCCTGATGGCTTGCGCCGGAAACTGGATGTCGCGGACTTTGGAACCCCAGTAAAGACTGTCTCTACAACGCAGTCGGGTGATCGGGTCCGGATGGTCATCGAACCCAAAGGAGATTGGGAGCACAGCGCCTATCAGAGCGACGAGCAGTTCGTCGTTGAAATCAAGGAAGTGAAGGTTGATCCCAAGAAGCTGACGCAGGGTGTTGGTTACAACGGTCAGAAGCTTTCCTTGAACTTCCAAAACATTGAAGTGCGGTCTCTCCTGCAAGTGATTGCTGATTTCACCAACTTCAATATCGTTACGTCTGACTCCGTATCTGGGTCCGTAACCTTGCGACTGCAAGATGTGCCTTGGGATCAAGCACTGGATATCATTTTGCAGGCTAAGGGCCTAGGTATGCGCAAGACGGGCAATGTTCTGTGGGTTGCCCCGAAGGATGAGATTGCGGCCAAAGAAAAGTTAGATCTTGAAACCGTTGTTGCAGTACAGAATCTTGAACCCCTGCGTACCCAAGCATTCCAAATCAATTATGGCAAAGCAGCAGATATTGCGGCGGGCCTGATTGCAGCTGGTTCCGGACCGGGCCAAGGCGTTACTGCAAGTCGAATTCTAAGTTCTCGAGGGAGCGTGATTTTTGAAACACGCACAAATCAACTATTCGTAACGGATATTCCTAGTAAATTGGAGCAAGTTCAACAGTTGATTGCAAAGATCGATATTGCTGTTCGACAAGTTTTGATCGAGGCGCGAATCGTTGAGGCCTCCGATAGTTTCGGAAAATCGCTGGGTGTCAAATTGGGTGGAGGCGGCACTGCAGCTGCTTCCGGCGATAAGCCCGGATTTGCACTGGGCTCAAGTTATGTGGTGGGTTCGGCAGCGACAACTTCTGGCAACTTTGTAAATCTCCCGTCTACGGGTGCACTTGGCTCCAGTACCCCTGGACAATTTGCTGTTTCCATTTTTGGCGCTGGCGCGGACAGGTTCTTGAACCTCGAGATTTCCGCTCTCGAGGCTGAAGGCAAAGGCAAGGTGGTGTCCAGTCCTCGAGTCGTGACTGCAGACCAGATCAAGGCGCTGATTGAACAGGGCACGGAATTGCCATATCAAGTGGCCTCGTCTAGCGGTGCTACTTCGATCGCGTTCCGGAAGGCTAACTTGAAACTGGAAGTACTGCCGCAGATCACCCCTGAAGGAAACATCATCCTCACCTTGGATGTGACCAAAGACACTGTCGGCCAAAGCACTCCAGCAGGATTTGCAATTGATACCAAGCACGTGCAAACGCAAGTACTGGTTGAGAACGGCGGCACCGTGGTTATCGGCGGCATCTTTACAGAAAGCTCGACCGACAGCGAAACCAAGGTTCCATTCTTCGGTGACCTGCCTGGATTGGGCGTCTTGTTTCGCAACCGGGCAAAGGAAATCACCAAGCGTGAAATGCTGGTGTTCATCACACCTAAGGTCATTGCAGACAAGGTGGTTGGCCGGTAACTCTGGCTTTGGTTGAGATGGGCCTCACTTGAGTATCAGTCTTGTTGGTCTTCCCGGTTCAGGGAAGACCACAGTGGGGCGTCAGTTGGCGCGCCGCTTGCGCATCCCTTTCGTAGATTCGGATCACGCCATTGAGGCGCGTATCGGTTGCTCGATTCGTGAGTTTTTTGACCGCGAGGGAGAGTCTCGTTTTCGCGATATCGAAGAAGAGGTTCTTGATACCCTCTCGGCAGATGTGAATTGCGTGCTCTCCACCGGAGGCGGCGCAGTCCTAAGACCGAACAATCGGCATCATTTGCATTCGCGAGGTAAAGTGATCTATCTCAAATCCACACCCGAAGAGTTGTTTCGTCGCCTCCGGCACGATGTGAGTCGACCACTGCTCCAGGTTGCTGATCCATTGTCTCGAATGCGGGAGCTGTTTTCAGTTCGTGATCCTTTGTACCGTGAAACTGCACACTTTGTATTGGAGACCGGTCGTCCCTCAGTGGCGACCTTGGTGAACATGATCGTCATGCAGCTTGAGCTTTCAGGGGCGCTTCCTTCCGCTGACGTTTAGCGTCACTATTCCAGCACCTGAAAGCCCTAAACTAAGCGGCTATGACAATTCAGGCGCACCAAACCGTAAATATTTCATTGGCCGAACGCAGCTACCTGATTCACATCGGTGGCGAACTCATTGGCAACCCAGAGATCTTCGCTGGCTTGCCGAATGGCAGCACAGCAGTCATTGTGAGTAACACTACTGTGGCCCCGTTGTACGCGGAGAAGCTAAAGGTCGCTCTTGCTGGAAAATATTCCAAAGTGCTGGCCATGGAACTCCCTGATGGAGAGTCCTACAAGCATTGGGAAACTTTGAACTTGATTTTCGATGTGCTGTTGCAGAACACCTGCGATCGAAAAACTGTCTTGTTTGCTTTGGGGGGCGGGGTCGTCGGAGACATGACAGGATTCGCCGCCGCAAGCTATATGCGCGGCGTGCCTTTTGTTCAGGTGCCGACCACCCTCTTGGCACAAGTGGACTCCTCAGTGGGCGGAAAAACCGGAATAAACCATCCACTTGGCAAAAACATGGTGGGTGCCTTTTACCAACCCCAAATGGTGGTGTGTGACCTTGACGCGTTGAAAAGTCTGCCGTCAAGGGAGGTCAGCGCTGGACTGGCGGAAGTTATCAAATACGGTCCCATCGCCGATATGGAGTTTCTGTCTTGGATAGAGAGCCATATGGAGAGTTTGGTGCGACTGGATACGCAGGCGCTAGCGCACGCAGTAAAGCGCAGCTGTGAGTTGAAGGCCTGGGTTGTGGGGCAAGATGAGCGTGAGTCCGGGTTGCGTGCCATTTTGAATTTCGGCCACACCTTCGGGCATGCAATCGAGGCGGGCTTGGGTTATGGCGAATGGTTGCACGGCGAGGCCGTTGGCTGTGGCATGGTCATGGCTGCTCACCTGTCACAGCGCCTGGGCTTGGTGGATATAGCCTTTGTCGAACGGCTTACCCGGATCATTGCATCGGCCGGATTACCAATCTGTGGCCCCAGCTTGGATGCCTCCGACAACGCCGGTCGCTATCTTGAACTCATGCGCCATGACAAGAAGTCCGAGGCCGGTGAAATCCGGTTCGTCTTGATTGACGGCCCTGGTCGCGCGGTCATGCGAGCAGCGCCTGATGCCTTGGTGCGTGAAGTGATCGATGTATGTTGCGCCTGATTGCTATCGAAAACATAGCTGTTCGCGCATATTGAGCGGGCGTTGGCGAATGATTTGATGTCTAAGTTACAACCATATGCTTGCCAACCGGACCAGAGTCGAGGCCGGCGGTTTGCTGAGGCGGCAGCCCCCACGCGTACGCCGTTTCAGCGCGACAGAGACCGCATCGTTCACTCCACGGCCTTTCGTCGGCTGGTCTACAAAACCCAAGTCTTCATTAATCATGAAGGAGACCTGTTCAGAACCCGCTTGACCCACTCGCTGGAAGTCGCTCAGCTGGGCAGGTCCATGGCGCGAACCCTAGGCTTGAATGAGGATCTGGTGGAAACCATTGCTTTGGCGCATGACTTGGGCCACACGCCTTTCGGCCACGCCGGACAAGACGCGCTACATGAATGCATGGCCTCATACGGTGGCTTTGAGCACAATCTCCAGAGTCTGCGCGTAGTGGATCATCTGGAGGCCCGATACCCGGGTTTTGACGGGTTGAATCTCTGTTTTGAGTCCCGCGAAGGCATTTTGAAGCATTGCTCCAAAAACAATGCGATGTCCTTGGAGCTATGGGAAGCTGACTTCCCCGGGCAAAGTGGCGGGGTCGCCAAGCGATTCTTGCAAGGTGGGCAACCGAGCCTGGAAGCGCAACTGTGCAATTTGGCTGACGAGATTGCCTACAACTGCCACGATATTGATGACGGAGTCCGATCGGGACTGCTCAGCATGGACCAGATGTTGGAAGTGCCCTTGTTTCGGAAGTATGCGGACCAAGCGGCAAGTCAACAGTCGGATTTCGCGCATGCCAATAAACAGCGGCGTTGGCTCTACGAGACCATACGACTCATGCTCAGTGACATGGTGTACGACGTGTTGGCTGCAACCCGCGCTCAATTGGAAGATCTAAGGCCCCAAAGCGTGAACGATGTACGTGCAGCGCCGGCGCTAGTGCTGTTCAGTGCCGAGATGCGCGCGCAAACCCAGGAGCTCAAGCACTTCTTGTTCAAGCACCTGTATCGGCATGAGCAAGTGATGGACACCATGGGGAAGGCCAAGTGTGTTGTGGGGGAGTTGTTCAATGCCTATGTCGCTTCACCCGCCGAAATGCACCAGGATGACGAGGCAATCAATGACATCTCTCTTCAACGCCAGGTCAGTGACTACATCGCGGGTATGACAGACCGATTTGCCTTGCGGGAGCATGAGCGGCTCACTGGGCAGAGGTTGTTCCATGTCTGAATTGAGCAATCAGCAACCCAGTGCAGATGACGCAGTGGTCAAGTCTATGCAACGGTGGTTGGAGCGGGCCGTCATCGGTCTCAACCTGTGTCCTTTCGCCAAAGCCGTGCACGTCAAGAATCAGGTGCACTATGTGGTTTGTCGTGCGACCGAGCCAGCTGATGTGCTGGATGTGCTGCGCGAAGAGCTTCTGGGACTCGCTCAAGCGGACCCGCAGGTGCGCGACACGACGCTCCTGATCCTTCCGGATGCATTCCGGGAATTTGTGAACTTCAACGATTTTTTGTATTCCGCGGACAAAGCACTCCGCAAATTGAAGCTCGATGGGGAGCTGCAAATTGCCAGCTTCCACCCTCAATTCCAGTTTGCAGACGCGGAGCCCGATGACATCGGCAACTTCACCAACCGGGCACCGTATCCGACACTTCATCTCCTGCGTGAAGCCAGTATCGATAAGGCGGTAGAAGCATTCCCCGCTGCTGAGCAGATTTACGAAAAGAACATTGCCACACTGCAGCGGCTGGGCCCCGAAGGGTGGGCAGCACTGCAAGTCGGTCCTCACATTGCGCCCTTGTGATGGGGCAAAAACATTCAATGAAAAAAAACAAAGCACAGCCTGCGCATGTCGCCGGCGCCGAACCCTCCGGGCAAATCGCGCCTGAAATCCGCCCCGGTCAGTCGGCGGAATTGCTCAAAGAGCTGCATATCCTCACGCGCGACGGAAGGTTGAACCAGGACTCCCGCCGCAAGCTCAAGCAGGTTTATCACCTGTACCAGTTCATTGAAAAACTGATGAATGAACTGCAGGTAACAGAAGGGCGCAGTTTCACGTTGGCGGACCATGGCGCAGGAAAGTCTTATCTCGGGTTCATTTTGTACGACCTGTACTTCAAGAACCTCCCGCACAGTCACTTGTACGGAATTGAAACCCGCGCTGAACTGGTGGAGAAATCCAGAGCCTTGGCCACCAAGCTTCACTTTGAACGCATGAGTTTTCTGAATGTGAGTGTGGCGGAATCCACCAGCTTGCAAGAGCTTCCCCCAGCTTCGATGTCGTCACTGCTTTACATGCTTGCGATACCGCGACGGACGATGCCATTGCGTTCGGACTGGAGAAGAAGGTGAGGGCGTTTGTACTTGTACCGTGCTGCCAGGCTGAGCTTGCCCGCCACTTGAACCAAAACAAGGCCATGAACCTGACGCGCACACCGCTGGCCGAGCTCTGGCGCCATCCTTTGCACACCCGTGAGATGGGTAGCCAGCTCACCAATGTGCTGCGTTGCCTGTATCTGGAGGCTCACGGCTACCAGGTGACCGTGACTGAACTGGTGGGCTGGGAGCACAGCATGAAAAATGAGTTGATTCTGGCGCGCTACACGGGTCAGAAAAAACGTGCTGCTGCGGAGCGTTTGCGCGCGATTTTGGGCGAATTCGGGCTCACATCCCTGCTTGACACGCGGTTTACCTTGCCGGTTGACAATACGGCTGACAACGGAGCGGTGGTCTAAAGCGTTAGCTGGGCTGAGGTGAACCGTTCCAGAACCGGAGAGAAATATGCAACAGATCATGAAATGGGCAAGCATTGCCCTGGTAGTAGCCACTTTGGGTGCATGCGCGAGCAGCAGCCCAGATGTCATCCAGCGCGGTGATGCGCAGCGAATGGCCCAGGTGCAAGACGGGGTCATCCTATCCGTGCGCAATGTGGTGGTGGATGGAAATCAGTCCGGGGTAGGTGCAGCGGTAGGCGGCGTAGTGGGCGCCATTGGCGGCTACGGCGGCAGTGGTGTGCAGCGCGAAGCCCAAGTTCTGGGTGTATTGGCCGGTGTGGCGGGCGCCGCAGCGGGCAATGCATTGGAGCGTTTGGCAACCAAAGAAGATGCGGTCGAAATCCTTGTTCAGCTCAAAGGCGGCGATCGCCGTGCCATCGTTCAAGCCAAGGGTGGAGAGCAATTGGCAGCGGGTGATGCCGTGATTATTGTCACCACCGGTGGCAAAGTTCGAGTGACCAAAGCGCCCAAATAATTGATGTGAATCAAAGCCCGGTTGTCGGGCTGATTTGACAATCGGGGTTCATGTGGGCGCATAGGCGCCCACTTTGCATAAGGGCCCCGCCATGGCTGTTGAACTCTACAAAGACGCCCATCACTGCTGTGTGATGTTCACGGATCTCGTGTCCGACGAAACCGAAGCGGTGCAGGCCAATCAGTTTCTTATCGTCGACCATGGAGAAGGGGTGATCCTGGACCCGGGCGGCAATATGACCTACAACGAGTTGAATCTGACGATGCGCAAGTACATAGCGCCTCAGCACCTCGACTACATCATCGCCTCCCACGCCGACCCGGACATCATTGCCTCCCTGGACCGCTGGATGACCTCCACCCAGGCCAAGTTGTTGATTTCTCAGCTTTGGGCCCGTTTCGCCCCCCACTTCTGCAAAATCGGCAAGACGGAGGATCGCATCATTCCCATTCCGGATGAGGGGGGCAAACTCCGCTTCGGCAAAACCGAGCTGTGGCTGTTACCCGCGCACTTTCTGCATGCCGAGGGCAATTTTCAGTTTTATGACCCCGTGAGCAAGATCCTGTTTTCCGGCGACCTAGGTGTTTCCATGCTCAGTGGACAGGACGCGCGCAAACCCATCACCAACTTGATGCCTATGCCTCATGGCATGGAGGCGTTTCACCGCCGCTACATGGTCAGCAACAAAATCCTCAAGCTGTGGGTGCGCATGGTTCGTGGGCTGGAGATTTCAATGATCGTTCCGCAGCATGGCGCGCCCTTGCAAGGGGCTGCCATTGCCCAGTTGTTGGATTGGCTGGATAACCTGTCATGCGGCATTGATCTCATGGGCACGCCTCAATACCAATTGCCGGTGACGGGTCTGTAAGCGGTTTGGTGCTGTGATCCGCTACCATCGCGGCCCATGGCACGACTTCCCCGCTTGGCAATTGCCGGATATCTGCACCACGTTTTGCAGCGCGGTGCGCATGGCCAGTCCATCTGCTCGGCCACGGAGGATTACGAAGAGCTGCTGAATGCGATACACCTCGCGGCACGGCAACATCAGGTCGCTGTGCATGGCTATGTGCTGTTGCAAGATCACTTCCATCTGTTGTTGACGCCTGCCAACGAGCAGGGCTTGGCGCTCATGATGCAGTCTTTGGGGCGTACTTATGTGCGCTACTTCAACCGCAAATACGACCGCAAAGGTACCTTGTGGGAGGGGCGCTTCAAATCCGCGGTTTTGCAGCCACGCCACGCCTTGGCGGTACTGACCTTTATGGACCTGCATCCGTCGCGCGCCGGTATCGGATTGCCGCCTTCAGGCTATCCGTGGTCCAGCTACTCGCATTACAGCGGCGTCATCACCGACAAGCGTATCGTGACCCACCCCGCCTATTGGGCATTGGGCAATACGCCCTTTGCGCGCGAGGCAGCCTACCAAGCGGCGGCCCGGGAGGGCCTCAATTCAGTGCAACTCCAGCAAATCACCGACTCGGTGACCCGTGGATGGGCGTTGGCGGACGATGATTTCGTTGCGGAATTGCAAAAAAGTACCACGCGACGTTTGGTGCGCAAAACGCCAGGACGCCCCCGTAAGGTAACTGCTTCAGACTAAATATCGGTGCTGGCAAATGCTGTATTTGCGCGATGTGCTATGAATTTGATATGACCCCATTTTATGTTTACTTGTTTAATGAGCTACGAAAACAGTGTCTGACCCCATTTAAATTTCTTGGCACTTTTGTTGCGTTGCAGTATTCTCCAAGTCCACTGTAATTTTCAGGAGTGCGCCATGACTACGGCAGCCGAAATCCAACACCTCAAAGACCACGGTTTGTATTCCAACGCCAACGAGCACGATGCCTGCGGCGTCGGCTTTGTGGCGCACATTCGTGGCGAAAAGAGCCACGACATCGTCAAGAACGCACTCAAGATCCTTGAAAACCTCGACCACCGGGGCGCGGTGGGTGCGGACCCCCTGATGGGTGACGGCGCCGGCATCTTGATTCAGCTGCCCGATGCGCTTTACCGTGAAGAAATGGCCAAGCAAGGCGTGGCCTTGCCCCCGCAGGGCGAGTACGGTGTTGGCATGATCTTCCTGCCCAAGGAGCATGCTTCCCGACTCGCTTGCGAGCAAGAGATGGAACGCGCCATCAAGGCCGAAGGCCAAGTATTGTTGGGTTGGCGCGATGTGCCGGTGAACCGTGACATGCCCATGTCGCCCACCGTGCGTGAAAAAGAACCTATCCTGCGCCAGGTATTCATTGGCCGCGGCAACGACGTGATCGTGCAGGACGCGCTGGAACGCAAGCTGTACGTGATCCGCAAAACTGCCAGTGCCAACATCCAGGCCCTGGGCCTGAAGCACTCCAAAGAGTATTACGTGCCCAGCATGTCCAGCCGCACCGTGGTCTACAAGGGCCTGCTGCTGGCTGACCAGGTGGGCGTGTATTTCAAGGACCTGGAAGACGCCCGCTGCGTGTCAGCTTTGGGACTGGTGCACCAGCGCTTCTCCACCAACACCTTCCCCGAGTGGCCATTGGCTCACCCTTACCGCTACGTGGCGCACAACGGTGAAATCAACACGGTCAAAGGCAACTACAACTGGATGAAGGCGCGCGAAGGCGTCATGTCGTCTCCCGTGCTGGCTGCCGACCTGCAAAAGCTGTACCCCATCAGCTTTGCAGACCAGTCCGATACGGCCACCTTCGACAACTGCCTTGAGTTGTTGACCATGGCAGGCTACCCAATCAGCCAAGCCGTGATGATGATGATTCCCGAGCCATGGGAGCAGCACACCACCATGGACGAGCGCCGCAAAGCCTTCTACGAATACCACGCCGCCATGATGGAACCATGGGATGGCCCGGCTTCTATTGTGTTCACCGACGGTCGCCAGATTGGCGCCACACTGGACCGCAACGGCCTGCGTCCATCCCGCTACTGCATCACTGATGACGACTTGGTCATCATGGGCTCCGAGTCCGGCGTGTTGCCGGTACCTGAGAACAAAATCGTGCGTAAGTGGCGCCTGCAGCCCGGCAAGATGTTCCTGATCGACCTGGAACAAGGCCGCATGATTGATGACGAAGAGCTCAAAGCCAGCCTCGCCAACAGCAAGCCCTACAAGCAGTGGATTGAGAACCTGCGCATCAAGCTGGACGATGTGTCGTTTGACGAGCGTCGCACCGACAAAGCCTTGTCCGCGGTAGTGGCAGGCGTAGAGCCCAAGCGTGTCACCGACCAAGTGAGTCTGCTGGACCGCCAGCAAGCCTTCGGGTTTACGCAGGAAGACCTGAAGTTCCTGATTGCCCCCATGGCAAGCGCCGGCGAAGAGGCCATCGGCTCCATGGGCAACGACAGCCCATTGGCGGTGTTGTCGGACAAAAACAAGCCGCTGTACAGCTACTTCAAGCAGCTGTTTGCGCAGGTGACGAACCCGCCTATTGACCCAATCCGCGAAGCCATCGTGATGTCATTGGTGTCCTTCATCGGACCCAAGCCCAACCTGTTGGACATCAACCAGGTGAACCCGCCGATGCGCCTCGAGGTGAGCCAGCCCATTCTGGACTTCGCCGACATGGCCAAGGTGCGCGACATCGAGCACCACACCCAAGGTAAGTTCCGCAGCTACACCTTGGATATCACCTACCCCTTGTCATGGGGTCATGAGGGCGTGGAAGCCAAGCTGGCATCCTTGTGCGCCGAAGCGGTGGATGCCATCAAGAGCGGCAAGAACATCCTGATCATCAGCGACCGCAGCATCAGTCCCACGCAAGTGGCGATTCCTGCCTTGTTGGCACTCTCGGCCATCCACCAGCATCTGGTGCGCGAAGGTTTGCGTACCACCGCCGGGCTGGTGGTGGAAACCGGCACGGCTCGCGAAGTCCACCACTTCGCGGTGTTGGCGGGTTACGGTGCAGAAGCTGTTCACCCCTATCTCGCTATGGAAACATTGCAGGTCATCCATAAAGACCTGCCGGGTGACCTGAGCGCTGACAAAGCGATCTACAACTACATCAAGGCGATCGGCAAGGGCCTGTCCAAGATCATGTCCAAAATGGGCGTGTCGACCTACATGTCTTACTGCGGTGCCCAGTTGTTCGAAGCCATCGGCCTGAACACCGAAACCATCGACAAATATTTCACCCGCACCCCCAGCAAGGTGGAAGGTATCGGTGTGTTCGAGATCGCTGAAGAAGCCATCCGCATGCACAAGCTGGCGTTTGGTGACAGCCCGGTACTGGCCAACGCGCTGGACGCTGGCGGTGAATACGCCTGGCGTACCCGTGGTGAAGAGCACATGTGGACACCGGACGCGATTGCAAAGTTGCAACACTCTACCCGTGCGAACAACTGGAACACCTACAAAGAGTACGCCCAGATCATCAACGACCAGTCCAAGCGCCACCTGACGCTGCGCGGCTTGTTCGAATTCAAAGTGGACCCTGCCAAGGCCATTCCGCTGGAAGAAGTCGAGCCCGCCAAGGAAATCGTCAAACGCTTTGCAACCGGCGCCATGTCTTTGGGCTCCATCTCCACCGAAGCGCACGCGACGCTGGCTGTGGCCATGAACCGCATCGGTGGCAAGAGCAACACCGGTGAAGGTGGTGAAGACGCGGCACGTTACCGCAACGAACTCAAGGGTATCCCGATCAAGCAGGGCGACAGCCTCAAGAGTGTGATCGGTGCCGAGAACGTGGAAGTGGACCTGCCCTTGCAGGCCGGCGACTCCCTGCGTAGCCGCATCAAGCAAGTAGCGTCCGGCCGGTTCGGTGTCACTGCCGAGTACCTGTCCAGTGCCGACCAGATCCAGATCAAGATGGCTCAGGGCGCCAAACCCGGTGAGGGCGGCCAGTTGCCAGGCGGCAAAGTGTCTGACTACATCGGTAAGCTGCGTCACTCTGTGCCCGGCGTGGGCCTGATTTCGCCCCCTCCGCACCACGACATTTACTCCATCGAGGACTTGGCCCAGCTGATCCACGACTTGAAGAACGTGGCTCCGCACTCCGACATCTCGGTGAAGCTGGTGTCTGAGATCGGTGTGGGCACCATCGCCGCGGGCGTCGCCAAGTGCAAGGCGGACCATGTGGTGATCGCTGGTCACGACGGTGGTACCGGTGCATCGCCCTGGTCTTCCATCAAGCATGCGGGTTCCCCATGGGAAATCGGTTTGGCCGAAACCCAGCAGACCCTGGTTCTGAACCGTCTGCGCAGCCGCATCCGCGTGCAGGCTGACGGCCAAATGAAGACTGGCCGCGACGTCGCTATTGGCGCCTTGTTGGGTGCGGATGAATTCGGCTTTGCCACTGCACCGTTGGTGGTCGAAGGCTGCATCATGATGCGCAAGTGCCACCTGAATACCTGCCCCGTGGGCGTGGCGACCCAAGACCCCGTGTTGCGCGCCAAGTTCTCCGGCAAGCCGGAGCACGTGGTGAACTACTTCTTCTTCATCGCTGAAGAAGTGCGCCAGATCATGGCCCAGCTGGGTATCCGCAAGTTTGACGACATGATCGGCCGTTCTGATCTGCTCGACACCCGCAAGGGCATCGAACACTGGAAGGCACAAGGTTTGGACTTTGGTCGTTTGTTTGCGCAGCCGCAGGTTCCTGCTGACGTGCCTCGATTCCAGGTGCTGACCCAGGAGCATGGTCTGGAAAAAGCTTTGGACAACGTGCTGATCGCCAAGAGCCGTGCCGCCATCGACAAAGGCGAACGCGTGCAGTTCATGGAAGTGGCCCGCAACGTGAACCGCTCGGTGGGCGCCATGCTCTCCGGCGCGGTCACCAAGGTACATCCCGAAGGCTTGCCGGACGACACCATCCGCATCCAACTGGAAGGTACCGGCGGTCAGTCCTTCGGCGCTTTTCTGGCCAAGGGCATCACCCTGTACCTGATCGGTGACGCCAACGACTACACCGGCAAGGGCCTGTCCGGCGGCCGCGTGGTGGTGCGTCCGAGTATCGACTTCCGTGGCGAAGCTATCCGCAACACTATCGTGGGCAACACGGTGATGTACGGTGCGACCACCGGCGAAGCGTTCCTGAGCGGCGTAGCGGGTGAGCGCTTTGCGGTCCGGCTGTCGGGCGCCACTGCCGTGGTGGAAGGTACCGGCGACCACGGTTGCGAGTACATGACCGGCGGTACGGTGGCTGTGCTGGGCAAGACCGGCCGCAACTTTGCAGCCGGCATGAGCGGCGGTATCGCATACGTCTACGACGAAGATGGCCAATTCGCCAAGCGCTGCAACACCGCCATGGTGAGCCTGGAGAAGGTGCTGACTGCCGCCGAGCAGGAAGCCACCCTCGACAAGGGCATCTGGCACCGTGGTGAAACCGATGAGGCCCAGCTGAAAAAGCTGCTGGAAGACCACAACCGCTGGACCGGCAGCAAGCGCGCCCGCGAACTGTTGGACAACTGGGACGTCTCCCGCGCCAAGTTCGTGAAGGTGTTCCCCAACGAGTACAAGCGTGCCTTGGGTGAGATTCATGCACGCGGACTTGGGGTTTTGCAAAAATCGGCTGTAGCGCCCGCCAAGTCTGCGCCAGCAGCTACCAAAAAAGAAGCAGCGGCTGCCAAGTAAGGCGAGCCTGATCTAACGCACAAGGACGTACATCATGGGAAAAGTCACTGGCTTCATGGAGTTTGAGCGCATCGAAGAGGGCTACAAGCCCGTTACTGAGCGCCTGAAGAACTACAAAGAGTTCGTTATCGGTCTGGACGATGCACAGGCTAACAAGCAAGCTGCGCGCTGCATGGACTGCGGTACGCCGTTCTGCAATAACGGCTGCCCGGTCAACAACATCATTCCGGACTTCAACGACCTCGTCTTCCGCAAGGACTGGAAGGCCGCGATCGATACGCTGCACAGCACCAACAACTTCCCCGAGTTCACTGGCCGCATCTGCCCCGCACCTTGCGAAGCAGCTTGCACCTTGAATGTCAACGAAGAAGCGGTGGGCATCAAGTCGATCGAGCACGCCATCATTGACCGCGCCTGGCACGAAGGATGGGTCAAGCCCCAGCCAGCGGCTGTCAAGACCGGCAAGAAGGTCGCCATCGTGGGCTCCGGCCCTGCCGGCATGGCCGCTGCCCAACAGCTGGCCCGTGCTGGCCACGATGTGACCTTGTTTGAAAAGAACGACCGCATTGGTGGCTTGCTGCGCTACGGCATTCCAGACTTCAAGATGGAAAAGTCCCATATCGACCGCCGTGCAGAGCAGTTGGTCGCCGAGGGTGTGACCATCCGCACCGGTGTGTTGGTAGGTGAAATGCCCAAGGGCTCCAAGGTCACCAACTGGGCCAAGGAAACCATCTCCCCCGAGCAGCTCAAGAAGGACTTCGACGCCGTGCTGCTGACCGGTGGTGCCGAACAGTCCCGCGACTTGCCTGTGCCCGGCCGCGACTTGGACGGTATCCACTTCGCCATGGAGTTCCTGCCCCAGCAAAACAAGGTGAATGCCGGTGACAAACTCAAAAATCAGCTGCGTGCTGACGGCAAGCACGTCATCGTCATCGGCGGTGGTGACACCGGCTCCGACTGCGTGGGTACCTCCAATCGCCATGGCGCGGTCAGCGTGACCCAGTTCGAGGTGATGCCCCAGCCTCCGGCTGAAGAAAATCGCCCGCTCACCTGGCCTTACTGGCCCCTGAAACTGCGCACCAGCTCCAGCCATGAAGAAGGTTGCGAGCGCGTGTTCTCCATCTCCACCAAAGAGTTCATCGGCGAAAAGGGCAAAGTCACGGGTCTAAAGACCGTGCAAGTCGAGTTCAAGGATGGCAAGTTGGTGGACGTACCCGGCACGGAGAAAGTGCTCAAGGCCGACCTCGTGTTGCTGGCCATGGGTTTCGTCAATCCGGTCGCTACCGTATTGGAGTCTTTTGGCATTGACAAAGACGCCCGCGGCAACGCCAAAGCCACGACCGACATCGCTGGTGGCTACGCCACCAATGTGCCCAAGGTGTTCGCAGCTGGCGATATCCGCCGCGGTCAATCCCTGGTGGTGTGGGCCATCCGCGAAGGCCGCCAAGCCGCACGTGCGGTGGACGAGTTCTTGATGGGCTTTACCGACCTGCCACGCTGATAAGGGTTTTCCCCCTTATCATTCCAAGGCCGGGCACATCCCGGCCTTGTTGCTTTTATGGCTACCACTCCTTCCTCTGCTCTGGTTGAACTGAAAAACGTCTCCTTCGGATACGGGGAGCGGCGCATCCTCGATGGCGTGTCTTTGACAGTGCCACGCGGCAAGGTGACGGCCCTCATGGGCGCGTCTGGTGGCGGCAAAACGACGGTGCTTCGTCTTATCGGCGGGCAAATCCGGGTGCAAAGCGGGCAGGTGCTGCTCCACGGCCCCGACGCGGGTGATGTGCCACAGGACATTTCTAATCTGGGCTCTGAGGCCTTGTATGCCGCCCGCCGCCGTATGGGCATGTTGTTCCAGTTCGGTGCCTTGTTCACGGATTTGAGTGTGTTTGACAATGTGGCTTTCCCCTTGCGGGAGCACACCGGTCTGTCGGAAGCATTGGTTCGCGACATCGTCCTGATGAAGCTCAACGCGGTGGGCTTGCGGGGCGCGCGGGATTTGATGCCCTCTGAAATCTCCGGTGGCATGGCGCGGCGCGTCGCACTGGCGCGTGCCATTGCCTTGGACCCCGAGTTGGTGATGTATGACGAACCCTTCGCCGGCCTGGATCCGATTTCCCTGGGTACTGCTGCGCGGCTCATCCGCCAACTGAACGATGCCATGGGGCTGACCAGCATCATCGTGTCGCACGATCTGGAGGAAACCTTTCACATTGCCGATCAGGTCATTGTGTTGGCCAACGGCAAGATTGCTGCCCAGGGCACGCCGCAAGAGGTGCGTGCCAGTACGGATCCATTGGTGCACCAGTTTGTGAATGCTTTGCCTGAAGGACCTGTACGCTTCCATTACCCCGCAGTGCCGGTAGAGGCTGACTTCTCCACAGAGGTAGCGCGATGAAGTTTTTGCATCCCGCCGAGCTGGGTTTCGCTGTCCGTAGCAAGTTGGCGGATTGGGGTGCGGGTGCGCGCCTGATGGGGCGACTCGTGGCCTCGCTGGGCGCGGTGTTGCGCAGGCCGGCATTGCTGCGTGACCAGATCCACTTCATGGGCAACTATTCGCTGGCCATCATCGCGGTATCCGGCGTGTTTGTCGGCTTTGTTATGGGCTTGCAGTACTACTATGGCTTGCAGCGCTTCGGTGCAGCTGACTCGGTAGGCATGCTGATTAGCCTGAGCCTGGTACGGGAGTTCGGGCCGGTGCTGACTGCTTTGCTGTTTGCGGGAAGGGCTGGAACTTCCTTGACCGCCGAAATCGGCCTGATGAAGGCGGGTGAACAACTCAGCGCGATGGAGATGATGGCGGTGGACCCCGTGTCGCGCATTCTTGCGCCGCGATTCTGGGGTGCGGTGATCGCCATGCCCATACTGGCAGCGGTGTTCAGTGCGGTCGGCGTATTGGGAGGCTGGGTGGTCAGCGTGCCCATGATCGGCATTGACTCCGGCGCGTTTTGGAGCCAAATGCAAAGCGGTGTCGATGTCTGGGTCGACGTGGGCAATGGCGTCATCAAGAGCGTGGTGTTCGGTTTTGCCGTGAGTTTCATTGCTTTGCTGCAGGGCTTTGAGGCGCAGCCAACACCCGAGGGTGTTGCCCGGGCCACGACGCGTACCGTGGTGGTGGCATCGCTCACCGTGCTGGCGTTGGACTTTGTCCTTACCGCCATGATGTTCAGTATCTAGGGGAAGAAAAATGCAACGCTCCAAAAATGATGTGTGGGTAGGCCTGTTTGTGCTGCTGGGGGCTTTGGCGCTGGTGTTTTTGGCGCTGCAGTCTGCAAACCTCCTGTCTTTCACCGTGGACAAAGGCTACTCTGTGACGGCCAAGTTTGACAACATCGGCGGTCTCAAGCCCAAAGCAGCAGTCAAAAGCGCCGGTGTGGTGGTGGGGCGTGTGGAGTCCATTGGCTTCGATGACAAAACCTTTCAGGCCAAAGTCCAGCTGTCCATGGACAAGCGCTTTGCCTTTCCCAAAGACAGTTCCCTCAAAATTTTGACCAGCGGCTTGTTAGGTGAGCAGTACATCGGCATCGAAGCAGGTGCTGATGCAGCCAACTTGGCTGCTGGCGACGTGATCGGCACCACCCAAAGTGCCGTAGTGCTGGAAAACCTGATCAGCCAGTTTCTTTACAGCAAGGCGGCGGACGGCCCCACTGACAAATCAGCCAAATGATGCGCTTATCGCTCCGCTGGCTGGCGTTGCTGGCCCTTTTCGCCACACTGCAAGGCTGCGCTACGGTGGCCAGCCCGGATCCCCGTGACCCTTGGGAGTCCATGAACCGGTCGGTGTTCGGGTTCAACGATGCGGTGGATCGCGCGGTCGTCAAGCCGGTTGCAGTGGCATACAAACAAACCTTGCCATCGTGGACGCGTACAGGCATTAACAATTTCTTTGCCAATCTTGACGATGTCTGGTCGGCGGTTAACAACGCGCTGACGTTAAGACGCCAAGCCTTCGGGGATAGCGTAGGTCGGGTCATGGTAAATACGACCCTTGGTTTGGGTGGGCTGATTGATGTGGCCAGCGATTTGAATATTGAGAAGCATCCTGCGAACTTCAACATCACCTTGGGGCATTGGGGCGTAGGGGCTGGTCCTTATGTGGTGTTGCCCTTGCTCGGCCCCTTCACTTTGCGGGAAGTGGCGGCACTTCCTGTGGATCGCCAGGGGAACTTGGTGAATCAGGTGGCTGATGAAGGTACGCGAACCGGCCTGACTGTGGTCGATCTTGTGGACACACGTTCCACGTTTTTGGATTCAGAGGGTGTCGTCAATGGTGCGGCACTGGACCGGTACTCTTTCATTCGTGACAGTTACTTGCAGCGACAGCGTTACCAGGTCTATGACGGCAATCCGCCGGACGAAGAGCCCCAGGAGCCGTAGGGTTAGGGGCTGCAGGTGCAGACTGATCGGGTGATGTGCATAATTTGCACTTGTTTGATGGGAATGAAAAATGTTGAGTAAACGTGGTTTTCTGGGGTTGGCAAGCTCTTTGGCTCTGGTTGCAGGCGTGGTTTTTGCCCCTGCGGCCCATGCCGATGACGAGGCTCCTGACGCACTGATCAAGCGCTTGTCGGTCGATGTGCTGGATACCATCAAGGCAGACAAATCGATCCGCACTGGTGACACCGCAAAGATCGTGGCATTGGTGGACACGCGCATCATGCCCAACGTGAACTTCCAGCGCATGACGGCCTCCGCAGTGGGCCCGGGTTGGCGCCAGGCGACGCCCGAGCAGCAAAAGCGCTTGCAAGACGAATTCAAGATTCTGTTGGTTCGCACTTATGCCGGAGCGTTGGCTCAGGTCAATGACCAAACTATCGCCATGAAGCCGATGCGCATGGCGCCTGAAGATAAAGAAGTCATCGTTCGTACCGAAATCAAAGGTAAGGGTGATCCCATCCAGCTGGACTACCGCCTTGAGAAAACTCCCGGAGTGGGCGCCGGCTGGAAGATTTACAACCTGAACGTTCTGGGCGTCTGGCTGGTGGAAACCTACCGCAGCCAGTTTGCCCAGCAGATCAATGCCAAGGGTGTTGATGGTTTGATTGACGCCTTGGCCGAACAAAACAAGGCCAACGCCAAGAAAGGCTGATGTGCTGAACCTGCCCGCCACCATGACACATGAAGTCGCCCCGGCCTGTCTGTCGGAGCTTCGCGACGGACTGCAGCACGAAGCTGCGACCGTCGTTGTCGATGGCGAGCGTTTGCAGCGCTTTGACTCCTCCGCGCTGGCCGTCTTGCTGGAACTGCGGCGCGAGTGCGCCAAGGCGGGCAAGGTATTTGCGGTGCAAAAGCTCCCCGCCCGTTTGCGCGATCTGGCCGCCCTGTACGGGATTGACGCACTGCTCAAGCCCGCCTGAGGGCAGCAGCGTAAAATCGCGGGTTCTTTATGCCCGCCATCTCCTTCCAATCCATCTCCAAGACGTATCCCTCGCCCAAGGGGCCGAAAGGCACCACCTTCAAGGCAGTCGATAACGTCAGTCTCAACATCGAAGAGGGCGAATTTTTTGGTCTTCTCGGGCCCAACGGTGCTGGCAAAACCACCCTGATCAGCATGCTGGCCGGCTT
Organism: Rhodoferax mekongensis; assembly: GCF_032191775.1. NCBI lineage: Bacteria > Pseudomonadati > Pseudomonadota > Betaproteobacteria > Burkholderiales > Comamonadaceae > Rhodoferax > Rhodoferax mekongensis. Next base: position 1,463,712 of record NZ_CP132507.1, read on the forward strand.
GTCCCGCCCCACCAGTGGCAGTGTGCAAGTCTTGGGCAGCGACGTGCAAAGCGATTTCGCCGACGCCCGCCGCAAGCTGGGTGTGGTGCCACAAGAGCTGGTGTTTGATCCCTTCTTCAATGTGCGCGAGATGCTACGCATCCAGTCCGGTTACTTCGGGCTCAAGAACAACGACGCCTGGGTCGATGAGCTGCTGGAAGGCTTGGGCCTGGCCGACAAGGCCAACGCCAACATGCGCCAATTGTCTGGCGGCATGAAGCGCCGTGTGTTGGTGGCGCAGGCCTTGGTGCACAAGCCACCCGTCATCGTGCTGGATGAGCCCACCGCCGGTGTAGACGTGGAGCTGCGCCAGACGCTCTGGCAGTTTGTCGCCAACCTCAACAAGCAAGGCAGCACCGTGTTGCTGACCACCCACTATTTGGAAGAGGCCGAAGCGTTGTGTGGGCGCATTGCCATGCTCAAGACCGGCCGCATCGTGGCTTTGGACAAAACCAGCGACCTGCTCAAGGCGGCCAGCAGCAATGTGCTGCGCTTCAAGACCGCCGATATGCTGCCCCCTGAACTCGCTGCACGTGCCCGCATCACCGGCCGTATTGTTCAGTTGCCAGCCAACAACGCGCTCGAAATTGAAAATTACCTCGCTGCGGTGCGTCAGGCCGGCGTCACGGTGGATGACGTGGAGATCCGCAAAGCCGATCTGGAGGATGTGTTCCTCGATGTCATGAACCAGCAAGGAGCACAGGCATGAACGGCTGGCAAACTCTGCTCTACAAAGAGACCCTGCGCTTCTGGAAGGTTGCGGCCCAAACCATTGCCGGGCCCGTGCTGACCGGCATGTTGTACCTGCTGATCTTCGGCCACGCCCTGGAAAGCCATGTGAAGGTGTACGACCAGGTCAGTTACACCGCCTTTCTGGTGCCGGGCCTGGCCATGATGAGTCTGTTGCAGAACGCATTTGCCAACAGCTCGTCCTCGCTCATCATGAGCAAGGTCATGGGGAATCTGGTGTTCCTGTTGCTGACGCCCCTCTCGTATTTCAACTGGTTTGTAGCCTACGTGGGTGCCGCCGTGATCCGCGGTTTGGTCGTGGCGCTTGGCGTGTTCGTGGTGGCAGCGTTTTTTGCGCCCATGAGCTATGCAGCGCCTCTGTGGATTCTGGTGTTCGCTGTGCTGGGCGCCACCTTGATGGGCGCACTGGGCTTGATTGCAGGCCTGTGGGCAGAGAAGTTTGACCAGCTTGCCGCCTTCCAGAACTTTGTGGTCATGCCCATGACGTTCTTGAGCGGCGTGTTTTATTCCATCCATTCCTTGCCTGCTTTCTGGCAAGGGGTGAGTCACTTCAATCCGTTTTTCTACATGATCGACGGCTTCCGTTTCGGCTTCTTCGGCATCAGCGATGTGTCCCCCTGGATGAGCTTGTCTGTTGTCGGCGGCGCGACCGTTGCTGTGAGCCTGATTGCCCTTCAATTGCTGCGCAGCGGCTACAAAATCCGCAGCTGAGATTCCTATGACCGCAGACCAACTCCAAGCCATCATCACCGCCGGCCTCGCCTGCGACCATTGCGCGCTCGAAGGCGATGGCCGCCACTGGTACGCCACCATCGTGTCGCCTGAATTTGAAGGCAAACGCCTCGTGCAGCGCCAACGGCTGGTATACGCCACCCTGGGCAACCGCATGCAAACCGACGAGGTGCACGCCTTGTCCATGAAAACCTTCTCGCCCACCGAATGGGCAGCCCAGTCCGCCTGAGGCGCACGCAACCCCGAGAGCCCGCCATGAGCGCAGACATGATCACCCTGGCCCTGTCCAAAGGCCGCATTTTTGAAGAAACCGTGCCGCTGCTCAAAGCTGCTGGCATTGAAGTGCTGGACGACCCCGAGAAGTCCCGCAAATTGATTCTGGAAACCAACCAGCCCCACGTGCGTGTGCTGGTGGTCCGTGCAACCGACGTACCTACCTATGTGCAGTACGGTGGCGCCGACCTCGGCATTACCGGCAAAGACACATTGCTGGAACATGGCAGCCAAGGCCTGTACCAGCCGCTGGATTTGCAGATTGCTAAGTGCCGCATCAGCGTGGCCGTGCGCGCGGACTTTGACTATGCGTCTGCCGTCAAGCAGGGCTCCCGCCTGAAAGTGGCAACGAAATACGTGGCCATTGCCCGCGACTTCTTCGCCAGCAAGGGCGTGCACGTGGATCTGATCAAGCTCTACGGCAGCATGGAGTTGGCTCCCTTGGTCGGGCTGGCCGACGCGATTGTGGATTTGGTGTCCACCGGCAACACGCTCAAGGCCAACCACCTCGTCGAGGTGGAGCGCATCATGGACATCAGCTCCCGTTTGGTGGTGAATCAAGCTGCGCTCAAGCTCAAACAAGAACCGATCCGCAAAATCATCGACGCCTTTGCAGGCGCCGTAGCCCCATAACCCCGGAATTCCATTTGCTATGACTTTTGTAGCTGCTCCCGCACGTCTATCCACCGCTGATGCCGCATTTGAAGCGCAATTCAAGGCGCGCCTGCATTGGTCTGCGGATACCGATGCGGCTATCGAGCAGCGTGTGGCCGACATCCTGGCTGACGTGCAGCAGCGTGGCGATGCGGCGGTGCTGGAGTACACCGCCCGTTTCGATGGCCTGAACGTCACCGACATGAAGGCGTTGGAGCTGACCCAGGCCGAGCTCAAGGCGGCTTTCGATAGTATTCCCGCAGATCAGCGTGCTGCGCTGGAGGCGGCCGCAAAGCGGGTGCGCAGCTACCACGAAGCGCAAAAGAAGGCCTCTGGCGAGAGCTGGAGCTACCGCGATGAGGACGGCACGCTCTTGGGCCAAAAGGTCACGCCTTTGGACCGTGTGGGCATTTATGTGCCCGGCGGCAAAGCGGCTTATCCCAGCAGTGTGTTGATGAACGCCATCCCTGCCCACGTAGCAGGGGTCGGCGAAATCATCATGGTAGTACCTACGCCTAAAGGTGAAAAGAATGCCCTGGTGCTGGCCGCCGCCTATGTGGCCGGCGTGACGCGTGCGTTCACCATCGGCGGCGCGCAAGCGGTGGCCGCATTGGCCTATGGCACCGCCACCATCCCTGCCGTGCACAAAATCACCGGCCCCGGCAACGCCTATGTGGCCGCCGCCAAGCGCCGCGTGTTCGGTACCGTGGGCATCGACATGATTGCCGGCCCCAGCGAGATACTGGTGCTGGCAGACGGCACCACACCGCCTGACTGGGTGGCCATGGATTTGTTCAGCCAGGCCGAGCACGACGAGCTGGCGCAAAGCATTTTGCTGTGCCCGGACGCGGCCTACATCGATCAGGTGCAAGCCTCGATCAATCGATTGCTCAATGAAATGCCGCGCGCCGAGATCATCGCCAAGAGCCTCACCGGCCGTGGCGCGCTGATCCAGACCCGCAGCATGGAAGAGGCCTGCGAAATCAGCAACCGCATTGCGCCCGAGCACTTGGAAGTCTCCAGCAACGACCCGCACCGCTGGGAGCCCTTGCTCAAGCACGCCGGTGCCATCTTTTTGGGCGCCTACACCTCCGAGAGCCTGGGCGACTACTGCGCCGGCCCCAACCACGTGCTGCCTACCAGTGGCACTGCGCGATTTAGCAGCCCGCTGGGCGTATACGACTTTCAGAAGCGCAGCAGCCTCATCGAGGTGAGCGAGCAAGGCGCCCAAGCGTTGGGGCAGATTGCCTCTGTGCTGGCGCATGGCGAGGGCCTGCAAGCCCATGCACGTGCGGCGGAAATGCGATTGAAGTAAGAATGGGCGCATCAGGACGACCAATCCACATGCGCACTACACTTCATACTCCCCACGCCTTCTCCACACTGCGGCAAGCGGCTGCGTGTTTTGTTCTGGGCCTTGTCGCAGTTTCGACGGCCCAAGCCATGACGATCCGCGAAATGCGGGCCTTGGAGAAGACGGAAAAGCAAGGCAGCACCTATACCGACTACTACCTGGTCGGTGTCATGGAAGGCGCGCTCGAGGCCCACACCCAAGCGGTACGCGCAGGTGCCAGCGCCGGCATCTGCCTCAATGGCCGCCGTCTGGAGCCCAGCATGGCCAAGAACCTGTACACCACCGAACTGAAGCGCAATGCCGACCTGTATGAGGCCGACATGCCGGTGCAGCTGGTGATGGTGAATGCGCTGGGGACGGTGTACCCCTGCCTCTGAGGTGTTGGGGTAATGGATTTGCTATCAATTCGGTAGCTACCCCGGCATATGCGCTGGGCGCTAGCGGCTAAAGAAGATATTCGTTTTCCAACGGTTGAAGTAGATTTTCAGGCCTTGCGGTCGGAGATATGGTTCACCCCGTCACTGACGGGTAGCGTTCCCAGCTCATGTGGATTGACGTCTTCCAAGCATCCCACGTTGTAGGCGTACTGTCCGGGCTGGGAGCGGCTCTGGTTGTGCGTGTGGATGCCACATACCTTGCAAAAGTAGTGCTTGGCAGACCGTGTGTTGAACTGGTAGAGCTGGAGTGATTCCGCCCCCTGAAGAACTCTCAGGCCCGTGACGGGTACCGATGCCACCGCAGCGCCTTTTCGCTTGCAGATGGAGCAGTTGCAACGCCGCGCATTCACGATTCCATCCGGCAAATCAAGCTCGAGTACCACGGCTCCACAGTGGCATGAGGCACGGTGCTGGGCCCTGATCTCAACGGAGCCTACTTGTCTGGTCATGGGGGCCTTCGCGGGTCGATGTGGATCGTCGGTTTTGCATGCAGAGGTCACTCTCTGATCTGAGCGGCTGCAACCCGGTAGGGTATCCGGGCTTGATGAATCTCCGGCGACAAACCCACTTTTGCTTTGTTCAGGCGCTCATTCGGAGTGGAGCCTTGGTTCAGATGAGTGGTCATTGCGAAACGCATGCCCAACCTTGCCGACGAGCCATTGATACGGAACGGAATGTCAACGAAAACAAACAGTTGAAAATTAACACGAACTTCGTGCAACACGAATTTCGTGTAAACTGGCTTCAAGATGAAAAACGTCACCATCACCGTCGAAGACGCCACCCTGGAATGGGTGCGGATCGAGGCGGCGCGCCGCAACACTAGTGTGTCGCGGCTGGTGGGCGAGATGTTGACAGAGAAGATGCAACATGACGACGCGTATGCCCGCGCCCAGCGCGATTGGGTGGCGGATACCTCCAGCTTTAGCTCGGGTGGCAAGGCTTACCCGGCACGGGGCCAGCAACACAATGGCTAGCCCGCTCGACACCTCCGGCGCCATCGTCTTTGTAGACACCAACGTGCTGTTGGCCGCCGATGATGCGTTCGATGCTCCTCGCCAAACCCGCGTACGCGAATGGCTCCAAGCCTTGTGGCAGCACAGGGCAGGGCGCTTGAGCACGCAGGTGCTGAATGCCTATTACGTGGGCGCCACCCGCCACTTCGCCATGCCGCAGGGCGACGCGCGCGCCAAGCTGCGCCGCTACCAGCTCTGGCAGCCTTGGCAGATTGACCACCAGACGGTGGAAACCGCCTGGGGCGTGGAAGCCCGCTTCGGCCTGCCGTATTGGGATGCGCTCATCGTTGCCGCCGCCGCACAGAGCGGTGCGAGCCATGTGCTGTCGTTCGATCTGCAACACGGTCAGCAGATCGACGGCATCACCATCCTGAACCCTTTGCAAGCCACGCCTGCCGACTTGGCGTTGGCCGACTAGTTTTTTTGAAAGCCCTCGCATGACTACCTCTGCCGACTTTGCTGCTGAAGTTCAGGCGCTTATTGCGCACCGCATCCGCCAGGACGTGCAGGGCATGCATGCCTACGCGGTCCAGGATTCCAAAGGCATGGTCAAGCTCGACGCCATGGAAAACCCGTTTTCCCTGCCACCTGACCTGCAAGCCGCGCTGGGCCAACGCCTGGGCGCACTGGCCTTGAACCGCTACCCAGATGGCCGGGTCAACGACCTACGCGCAGCCTTGGCGCAGTACGTGGGCATGCCCGCTGGTCACGACATCATGCTGGGCAATGGCTCTGACGAGCTGATCTCTCTGCTCTCCATGGCCTGCGATGTACCCGCCCAGCCCGGCGCGGCCCGCCCCGTGGTGCTGGCGCCCACGCCCGGTTTTGTGATGTACGCCATGAGCGCCCAGTTGCAAGGGCTGGACTTTGTGGGCGTGCCGCTCACCGAAGACTTTGCCCTCGATGTGCATGCCATGGTGCAGGCCATTGCCGAGAAGCAGCCCGCCATCGTCTATCTGGCCTACCCCAACAACCCCACCGCCAATTTGTGGGACGCCGACGCCATGGCCACCGTGATTGCCGCAGCCAGGCAAGCGGGCAGCATCGTGGCGGTGGACGAGGCCTACCAGCCGTTTTCCAGCCGCACCTACATGGACGTGATCCGCGCCAACCCTGCCGCCCACCCCCATGTAGTGCTGATGCGCACCCTGAGCAAGTTTGGCCTGGCCGGTGTGCGCCTGGGCTACATGACTGGCCCCGCTGCCCTGATTGCCCAGGTGGACAAGGTGCGCCCGCCGTACAACATCAGCGTGCTGAATTACGAGTGCGCCTTGTTTGCCCTAGAGCATCAAGATGCTTTTGCCGTGCAAGCCCAAGAGATATGTGCGCAACGCGCTATTCTTTTAGGAGCATTGCGCGCCATGTCCGGTGTGAAAGCGTGGGACAGCGATGCCAACATGGTGCTGGTGCGCTTCCCCGGCGCGGACGATGCGGCGCAAAAAATATTCGATGGTTTGAAGGCGCGCGGGGTGCTGGTCAAGAACATTTCTAAAATGCACCCATTGCTGGCCCGCTGTTTGCGTTTGACCGTCGGCACCGCCGAAGAAAACGCCCGACTGATTCAGGCCTTGCAGGAAACCTTATGAGCACCAATTACCCGATCACCGAAGTCCCCGCCTCCATGCCCGCGCGCATTGCCGAAGTGTCCCGCAACACTGCGGAAACCAAGATCCGCGTGCGCGTGAACCTGGACGGCACGGGTGTGAGCCGCCTGTCCACCGGCATCGGCTTTTTCGACCACATGCTCGACCAGATCGCCCGCCACGGGTTGATTGACCTCGACATCGAAGCCGAAGGCGACTTGCACATCGACGGGCACCACACGGTGGAAGATGTGGGCATCACCCTGGGTCAGGCCCTTGCCAAGGCGGTGGGCGACAAGAAAGGCATCCGCCGTTATGGCCACGCTTATGTGCCCTTGGACGAAGCGCTGAGCCGCGTAGTGATCGACTTTTCCGGCCGCCCGCAGTTGGAAATGCATGTGCCCTTCAAGAGCGGCATGATCGGCGCGTTTGACACCCAGCTCACGCACGAGTTCTTCCAAGGCTTTGTGAACCACGCCTCGGTGACCCTGCACATTGACAACCTCAAGGGCGAAAACGCCCACCACCAGGCCGAGACCGTGTTCAAGGCCTTTGCCCGCGCCCTGCGCTCCGCGCTGGAGTTCGACCCGCGCGCATTGGGTGTGATTCCCTCCACCAAAGGTTCGCTCTGATGAAAAAGGTCGCTGTCGTTGACTACGGCATGGGCAATTTGCGCTCCGTCACCCAGGCGGTGATGCATGTGGCCGAGGGCACCGGTGTCGAGGTCGTCTGGGCCCGCACCCCGCAAGAAGTGATGGATGCGGAGCGCGTGGTGCTGCCCGGCCAGGGTGGCATGCGTGACTGCATGCGCGAGCTGCATGATTCCGGCATGTTCGATGCCGTGATGCACGCTGCAGCGCACAAACCCTTGATGGGGGTGTGCGTGGGCATGCAAATGCTGCTGGATCACTCGGAAGAGCTGGACACGCCTTGCCTGGGCTTGATTCCTGGCGAAGTGGACAAGTTCGACCTTGCCGGTCAGATGCAGGCTGACGGCAGCCGCTTCAAGGTACCTCAAATGGGCTGGAACCGCGTGTGGCAAACCGGCGGCCAAGATGCGGCCACGCGCCATCCGGTGTGGGGCGATGTGCCGGATGGCAGCTACTTCTACTTTGTGCACAGCTACTACGCCCGACCGTCAGATGCGCGCCACAGCGCGGGCGAGACCGACTATGGCCAACGCTTCTCCTGTGCGATTGCGCGCGATAATATTTTCGCAACACAATTCCACCCCGAGAAAAGCGCTGAACACGGTTTGGCCCTGTACCGCAACTTCCTGCACTGGAATCCTTGAATCTTTATCCTTGCCGCATCTCTGCACCTGGCAAAGCGACTCTCTTTTCCCTCCAACCCTGAAGCACCATGCTTTTAATTCCTGCGATTGACCTCAAAGACGGCCACTGCGTTCGCCTCAAACAAGGCGATATGGACCAATCCACTACCTTTGGCGAAGACCCTGCGGTCATGGCCCGGAGCTGGGTCGACAAGGGCGCGCGCCGCCTCCATCTGGTGGATTTGAACGGCGCCTTTGCCGGTCACCCCAAGAACGAACAGGCTATCCGCAAGATCCTCAAGGAAGTGGGCAGCGAAATCGACGTGCAGCTGGGCGGCGGTATTCGCGATCTGGACACCATCGAGCGCTACTTGGACGCCGGGTTGCGCTACGTCATCATCGGCACCGCAGCAGTCAAGAACCCCGGTTTCTTGCAGGACGCCTGCACCGCGTTCGGCGGCCACATCATCGTGGGCCTGGACGCCCGTGACGGCAAAGTAGCCACCGACGGCTGGAGCAAGCTCACCCGCCACGATGTGGTGGACCTGGGCAAGAAATTTGAGGACTACGGTGTCGAGTCCATCATCTACACCGACATTGGCCGCGACGGCATGCTCTCGGGCATCAACATCGAAGCCACGGTCAAGCTTGCCCAAGCGCTGACCATCCCCGTGATCGCATCCGGTGGCCTGTCCAACATGGCTGATATCGAAGCTTTGTGCGAAGTGGAGGATGAAGGCGTGGAAGGTGTGATCTGTGGCCGCGCGATTTACAGCGGCGATCTCGACTTCGAAAAAGCACAGCAACGCGCTGACGAGTTGAACGGCTAAACAGTGTTAGCCAAACGCATCATTCCTTGCCTGGACGTGACCGGCGGTCGTGTCGTCAAAGGCGTCAACTTTGTCGAGCTGCGGGACGCCGGGGACCCGGTAGAAATTGCCGCCCGCTATAATGACCAGGGCGCTGACGAACTCACGTTTCTCGACATCACCGCGACCAGTGATGGCCGTGACCTGATCCTGCACATCATCGAGGCGGTGGCCTCCCAAGTGTTCATTCCGCTCACTGTCGGTGGCGGGGTGCGTACTGTGGACGATGTACGCCGTCTGCTGAATGCCGGCGCTGACAAAACCAGTTTCAACTCCGCGGCAATAGCCAACCCGCAAGTCATTGAAGACGCCTCGCTCAAGTATGGCGCGCAGTGCATTGTGGTGGCCATAGATGCCAAGCGCCGCTCCGAAGAAGACGCCTTGGTCCGTGGACCCGGTTGGGATGTGTACAGCCATGGCGGCCGCAAAAACACCGGCCTCGACGCAGTTGCTTGGGCGACAGAGATGGCCCGGCGTGGCGCTGGCGAAATCCTGCTGACCAGCATGGACCGCGATGGCACCAAGAGTGGTTTCGATCTGGCTCTGACACGCGCAGTGGCCGATGCGGTCAGCGTGCCGGTAATTGCCAGCGGCGGCGTAGGCAACCTCGATCACTTGGCAGACGGTGTGCAGCAGGGCGGTGCCGATGCGGTGTTGGCTGCCAGCATTTTCCACTACGGTGAATACACAGTAGGCCAAGCCAAAGCGCGCATGGCGGAGCGGGGCATTCCGGTCAGAATTTAAGTCTTTTGGTGCTCTGGCGCCCGTCAATGCTGCGCGAGCAGCTATCAAAGAAATAGCAAATGGAATCTCCGACAAACCCTCCAGTGAGCTGGATCAAGCACATCCGCTGGGACTCCAAGGGTCTGGTGCCTGTCATCGCCCAAGAGCAAAGCAGCGGTGATGTGCTTATGTTCGCGTGGATGAACCGCGAAGCTTTGCAAAAGACGGTGGAACTGGGGCAGGCGGTGTATTTCAGCCGTTCGCGGGACAAGCTCTGGTTCAAGGGCGAGGAGTCCGGCCATGTGCAGAAAGTCCATGAAATCCGCATGGACTGTGACAGTGACGTTATCTTGCTCAAAGTGACCCAGCTTGGCCACGAGCCCGGCATCGCTTGCCACACCGGCCGCCACAGCTGTTTCTTCAGTGTGTTGAAAGACGGTGTATGGCAGGCGGTGGACCCTGTGCTCAAAGACCCTGAATCCATTTACAAATAAAGCGCGTACTCAAGCTATGCATGACAAGCCCACTTCTCAAGACTCGCTGGCCCATTTGGCGGCAGTCATCGAGAGCCGCAAAGCCGCTAATGGGGGTGACCCGGAAGCCAGCTATGTGGCCCGCCTGCTGCACAAAGGCCCTGACGCCTTTTTGAAGAAAATCGGCGAAGAAGCCACCGAAGTGGTGCTGGCCGCCAAAGACGCGGACCATGGCGGTGACAAAGCCAAGATCGTCTACGAAATGGCAGACCTGTGGTTCCACAGCATGGTGGCGCTATCCCATTACGGCCTGAGCCCTGCTGACGTCATCACCGAACTGGAGCGCCGCTTGGGCACCAGCGGCCTGGAAGAAAAGGCCTTGCGCAAGGCAGTCGCCCGCGAAGCCGAATCCAAGTAAGGAGTCGCCATGAGCCAGGATTTCACCACTCCCACCACGCCGGACCAAGCCCTGTTGCTCAAGTTGCAGGCGCTCAACACCATAGGGACCATCAGCTATGTGCTGCACCTTATCGTGGCTGTGGCAGCCTTCATTCCCGGCGGGCAGTTCGGCATGACCTTGCTGGTTGTTGCCTTGATTCTGGACATGGTCAAACGCGATGACGCGGCGGGCACCTGGCATGCGTCCCACTTCCGGTGGCGCATCCGTTCTGTCATTTTTGCGGGGCTGGCCTACTTGCTGACATTCCCGCTGTTTTTGTTGTTCTACTTTCCCGGAGCGATTGCCTGGGCTGTCATATCCGTGTGGTTTCTCTACCGTATCGTGACGGGCTTTGTGGCCATGAACAAAGGTCAGGAGATTGGTGCATGAGCGAGCACACCCACAGCGCCCACGATCCAAATTGCATTTTTTGCAAAATCGTGGCCAAGCAGATTCCGTCCAAGGCGGTGTACGAGGACGAGCACGTCTATGCCTTCCACGACATCAACCCGTGGGCGCCGGTGCATTTTTTGCTCATCCCCAAGACGCACATTCCGAGCATGGCCCATGTGGGCGCCGAACATGGTGCCCTGATGGGTCACATGATGGCCCTGGTTCCCAAACTGGCTTTGCAGGAGGGATGCAACCCTTACCCCGAAGGCGGCTACCGTCTGGTAACCAATACCGGCGTGGAAGGCGGGCAGGAAGTCCATCACTTGCATTTTCATGTCATGGGCGGTCCGCGCCCTTGGCTGCGGGGTTGAGTCTCCCCCGTGGGGACTAGAATTCAATTAATTGTTAGGAGTACATCATGGGTTCATTTTCTATCTGGCACTGGTTGATTGTTCTGTTGATCGTCGTCATGGTCTTTGGTACCAAGAAGCTCAAGAACATCGGTTCCGATCTGGGCGGTGCAGTCAAGGGTTTCAAAGACGGCATGAAAGACGGCTCTACGCCGGAAGACAAGCCTGCAGCCCCTGCGCAGCAAGTGGCCAACGCTTCTGAAAAAACCACGATCGACGTGGAAGCCAAGCAAAAGAACTGAGCTAAAGGTACATGGCCCCCACGCTTGTCACTCTGTGTACTGCGCTGCCCCCCCAAGGGGTTGCGTTTTACCTTGGGACGGCCCGGCGGTAAAACATGATTGATCTAGGAATATCCAAAATGGCGCTGATCGGCGCGGTGGCGCTGATCGTCATCGGGCCGGAGAAGCTTCCCCGCGTCGCCCGCACCGTGGGCGCCTTGCTCGGCAAGGCGCAGCGCTATGTGGCCGACGTGAAAGCCGAGGTCAACCGCTCCATGGATCTGGAAGAGTTGAAAAAGATGCGCGACACCGTGGAAGACGCGGCGCGCAATGTAGAGAACTCGATCCAGACCTCGGCCAGCGACTTTGAGAAGTCATGGACCGATGCGACTGACGCGGCGCTGGAGCCTGAAGCGCCCGCCTACAAACACCCGAACAAGAAGTGGCGCCTCAAGCAGGGAGCCATGCCGCACTGGTACAAGGCCCGCAATGGTGTGCGCACCCGCGCGTTGTCAGGGGCTGCACGGGTGGCCCGGTTCCGTCCACCTCGCGCCCATTGAGCGGCGCCCAACTTTTCTCCCATGTCCACTGAAAATCAACCGCAAGACGAGCTTGCAGGCACCGAGCAGCCTTTCGTCCAGCACTTGATGGAGCTCCGCGACCGTCTGGTCAAAGCCCTGATTGCGGTGGGCGTTGCGTTAGCCCTCTTGGCTTTGTACCCCGGTCCAGCGGCACTCTATGACATCCTCGCACAGCCCTTGGTGGCCTCCTTGCCCGCAGGCGGCAAACTGATTGCGACGTCGGTGATCTCCCCGTTTCTGGTGCCGCTGAAGATCATGCTGATGACAGCATTTTTGCTGGCTTTGCCGGTAGTCCTCTGGCAGCTCTGGGCTTTTGTGGCTCCGGGTTTGTACAGCCATGAAAAGAAGCTGGTCTTGCCTTTGGTGATATCCAGCACCTTGTTGTTTTTCGTGGGTGTCGCGTTCTGTTATTTCTTCGTTTTCGGGCAGGTCTTCAAGTTCATTCAAAGTTTTGCGCCCAAGAGCATCTCAGCCACTCCGGATATTGAGTACTACCTAGACTTCGTACTGTCGATGTTCTTGGCATTCGGCCTGGCCTTCGAGGTGCCTGTTGTCGTGGTGGTGCTGGCACGCATGGGCTTGGTGAGCATCGAAAAGCTCAAGGCTTTCCGCAGCTACTTCATTGTATTGGCTTTTGTGGTGGCGGCCATCGTGACGCCGCCGGATGTGGTGTCCCAGCTGGCACTGGCCATCCCGATGTGCATCTTGTACGAAATCGGCATCTGGGCAGCGCAGGTGTTTATCAAACACACCCAAGCCCCCGAAGAGACAACCTCCACAACGTAGGTCGCAAGCCCCCGGAATCGGGGGCTTTTTTGTCTAGCGCTTCTGCGCTTTGGGCTTGGGACGGACACCGGGTATGAGTTTGAGCTTCAAGGTCTCGTCTTTGCGTTGGACCACAAAGCTCGCCTCTGTGCCTGGCTTCAACGAAGATACCAAAGACAGCAGTTGGGTTACGTCTGGCACCGGCTTTCCGGCAATGCTCACGATGACATCGCCAGGGCGGATGCCTGCTTGGGCGGCCGGGCCATTCTGTAAAACGCCGGTGATGATGACCCCTTCTTTGGTTTTGACATCAAAGGTCTCAGCCAATTCGGCTGACAGGTCGTTGGGCTCCACACCGATCCAGCCACGGGTGACTTTGCCGTCTTTCACGATATCTTCGAGCACTTGCTTGGCGGTAGCGACCGGAATGGCAAAGCCAATGCCCATGCTGCCGCCTGAGCGTGAATAAATGGCCGTGTTGATACCCAGCAAATTGCCGTTGGTGTCTACCAATGCGCCGCCGGAGTTGCCGGGGTTGATGGCAGCGTCTGTTTGAATGAAGTTTTCAAAGGTGTTGATGCCGAGTTGGTTGCGGCCCAGTGCACTGACGATGCCACTGGTCACGGTCTGGCCGACACCGAAAGGGTTCCCGATGGCGAGCACTTGATCACCGACCTGCAAGGAGTCTGAATTGCCCAGCACGATGGTGGGCAGTTTGTCCATTTCCACTTTCAGCACGGCAAGATCGCTATCCGGGTCCGTACCGATGACCTTGGCGGGTGCCTTACGTCCGTCATTGAAGAACACCTGAATCTCGTCGGCCTCTTCAATCACGTGGTTGTTGGTCAGGATGTAGCCTTCCGGGCTGACGATGACGCCGCTGCCCAGTCCTCCCTGTGGTTCGTCACCCTGGTCGCCATAGAAGAAGCGGAACCACGGATCGTTGGCGTTGGGGTTCTTGACGGCCGCTTTGCTGGTGTTGATGCTCACCACAGCCGAAGAAGCTTTTTGTGCTGCCGCGCGGAGGCTGCCGGGAGGAATTTCACCAGCAGCCGGAGCAGGTGTCTCAAAGAGGGAGATCGAGCCCCGTGCGCCGCTGCCATGGCCTATCCACTGCGGTTTCAAGGTGGCCACCACAAAATAGGCTGCCAACAGCACCGTGCAGGTTTGAGAAAACAGCAACCAAAGTCTTTTCATGCATTCACTCGGCAAGAGGCACACAACCGTGCGTGCTTTGGGCAAATTGTAGGCTGCTAAGCTTTGCATTTACCCTGATCTATGGCGAAACCCCGCAGCATCATCTTTATCCTGCCTGAGGCCCCTGCCAAGCCGGCATGGGGTGCGGTCTGCAATGGATGCGGCGTTTGCTGCCTGGCGGAACCCTGTCCTGTGGGGATGGTGTTGAGCAGGCGTCGAACGGGAGCGTGCGAGGCGCTTCTTTGGGTGGAGGAAGCGCATGTTTACCGCTGTGGCGCGTTGACCGAGCCTCAACACATGTTGGGTCATTGCTTGCCGAGGTGGATGCAGTTTGCAAAGAAACCATTGGCTGCTTTGCTGCGAAAGCTCGCCCCCCGTTGGATATCGGCCGGCTCGGGGTGTGACAGCACGCTGGAAGTGGCGGGTCCGTCTGGGACAATCCAGCAGAACAAAGCAGAGACAAATTAGTCCGCCAACTCATGATTGAACGTCACGCACTTCTCCAATCCCTTCAGACGCTGCTGCTACCCGAGCGTTTCAAGGACTATTGCCATAACGGGCTGCAGGTGGAGGGACGAACAGACATTCGACACTTGGTTTCCGGCGTCACGGCGAGCGAGGCGTTGATCCAGGCAGCCATAGACTGCGGCGCAGATGCCATCCTGGTGCACCATGGTTTGTTCTGGAAAGGCTTTGACGGCCAGGTGAGTGGCTGGATGCGTAAACGCCTTTCCTTGCTGCTTTCTCATGACATCAATTTGTTCGCCTATCACCTGCCCCTGGATGCACATCCGGAGCTGGGCAACAACGCGCAGCTGGGACGGCTTTTGGGCCTTCAGGCACACGCCAGTTTTGGGGAGCAATCGCTGGGGCTGTTGGGGACGACACTTTCTGGCGGGTGGGAGTCAGACGCCGCACTGGCACAGCACGTAGAAGCAGCTCTGGGGCGGTCGGTAACCTTGGTGTCTGGCCGGGTTGGTCCCGTGAGCCAGGTGGGCTGGTGCACAGGCGGGGCGCAAGGCTACTTTGAACCCGCCATTGCAGCCGGGGCGCAGGTATTCATTACCGGGGAAATTTCTGAGCCTCAAGCCCACTATGCACGCGAATGCGGTGTGTCGTACATTGCCTGCGGGCACCACGCCAGTGAGCGCTACGGAGCACCCGCTGTGGCGTCCAAAATGGCGACGGATTTCGGAATCCGTCACACCTTTATCGATATTCCGAACCCCGCATGAAATCGCACACTATTGCCATCACCATGGGCGATGCGGCAGGCATAGGCCCTGAAATCATCGCCAAGGCTTTCCGCGAGGAGCCTGAAGTCCTGCGCGCCTGTTTTGTGGCCGGGGATGTGCACGCCATGCGGAAGGCTGCGCAGCAGGTGGCCGCTGGACATTTGCAGTTGCCGGTCTTGCACATCAGTTTTCCTGAGGAGGCGCTGCTTGCGCCCCCGCAATGCATTCCCGTTTTGCAGATCGGTGATGCCTTGGCGCCGGTTGCCATGGGGCAAGTGCAGGCTTGCGCCGGAGAGTTTGCCGGGCGCTGCGTCACATGGGCGGCTGATGCCGCCTTGAAAGGCGAGATTGCGGCTCTGGTCACTGCGCCCTTGCACAAAGAGGCATTAAGTGCTGCAGGCGCGCCCTACGACAACTACCCCGGGCATACCGAGCTTTTGCAGGCGCGGGCGGCGCAAGCCCGTGGCTTATCCGTGGCAGAAATGCCTGTGCGCATGATGTTGGCCAACGAGGCTTTGCGGACCGTACTCGTCAGCATCCATGTGTCGCTGCGGGATGCCTTGGATGCAGTGACGTTTGACAATGTCCTGGAAACCATACGCATTACCCGCATTGCTTTGCGGGATGTGCTGGGGCGCGAGCCGCGTATCGCGGTGGCCGGTTTGAATCCGCATGCGGGGGAGGGCGGCTTGTTCGGCCGGGAAGAGATCGAGACGATCTTCCCAGCGATTGCAGCGGCACGCGCAGATGGGGCTGATGTCCACGGGCCGATCGCGCCGGATACCGTATTCATGCGCGCAAGGCACGCTGAAGATCATCCTGCTGAGTTTGACGTGGTCGTGGCGATGTACCACGACCAAGGATTGATCCCTGTGAAATACATGGGCGTAGAGCAGGGGGTGAACGTAACCCTGGGCTTGCCGCTGGTCCGTACCAGCCCGGACCATGGCACAGCGTTTGATATTGCCGGCCGGGGGCTCGCCAGTGCGGAAAGCCTGATTGAGGCAGTCCGCATGGCCAAGCGCCTCGCTAATTTGACTTAAATCGGCTTCCGGCGCCTATGGATAATGCGTAGGCAGCTACTAAATTTATAGCAGCTGCCCTTGGGTACCGAATTACTTTTTCAGGCTGTCGCGGATTTCGCGGAGCAACAGCACATCTTCCGGAGTCACCACAGGTGCGGGTTCTGCTACCGGTGCGGGAGCTTCCTTCTTCAGGCGGTTGATTTGCTTGATCATCAGGAAGATGATGAACGCCAGAATGGCAAAGTTCACGGCAACGGTGATGAAGCTGCCATAAGCAAATACAGGGACACCGGCTTTCTTGAGTGCATCCAGTGTGGTTCCTGTGCCGGGAGGTACGCTACCGAGGACCAAAAACAGGTTGGAGAAGTCCAGTTTGCCGACCACTGCACCGACCAGGGGCATGATGAGGTCGCCGACCACGGAGTCGACGATCTTGCCGAAAGCGCCGCCGATGATCACACCTACTGCCAAGTCAACCACATTGCCTTTGATGGCAAACTCTTTAAATTCTTGCAACATGCTCATGAATTGAAGCTCCTCTAAATGTTCGGCCTAGCAGTATCTCCGAAAATCGGGGCCATTGACACGGCGGAAGCTGCCTTGAGTTGCGTTGAATAACCCTACTGCACTCAGCTACAATTCCCGACTACCCAACTAGCGATGTTCATTGAGGATTCTCATGAGTGAAACACTTGTCGACAGCAAAAAGATCGACTCCAGCAAACGGACTTGGTTGATAGCCTCCGGTTGCGCTGGTGCAGTAGGCGGTGTAGCCACCGCCATTCCCTTCGTGAGTACATTCCAGCCCTCGGAGCGCGCGAAAGCGGCCGGTGCTGCAGTGGAAGTGGACATTGCAGGGCTCAAGCCCGGTGAAAAGATTACCGTGGAGTGGCGCGGCAAGCCGGTTTGGATTGTTCGTCGTACGCCGGAGCAGGTTGCTGCGCTTCCGGGCAATGATGCTTTGCTGGCTGACCCGAAGTCCGAGCGCAAACCCTCTGAATTGACCCCCGAGTACGCGCGCAACGAAGGCCGTTCCATCAAGCCCGAGTTTTTTGTTGCAGTCGGCATTTGTTCCCACTTGGGTTGCTCGCCGTCGGACAAGTTCCAGCCCGGAGCCCAACCTTCTTTGCCGGACAACTGGGCGGGTGGTTTCCTGTGCCCATGCCATGGTTCCACGTTCGATATGGCCGGTCGCGTGTTCAAAAACAAGCCTGCACCCGACAACCTCGAAGTGCCGCCGCACATGTTCCTGTCCGACAGCAAGTTGCTGATCGGTGAAGACAAGAAAGCCTGAGGATCAAGACATGGCCCGTGAATTCAAGGACATTTCCCCGAACGCGTCTGCCGGCGAAAAGGTCACCAACTGGTTTGAAAACCGGTTTCCTACCGCCTTCGACGCCTACAAGGTGCACATGTCGGAGTACTACGCTCCGAAGAACTTTAACTTCTGGTACATCTTCGGCTCGCTGGCACTCCTGGTGCTGGTGATTCAGATCGTAACGGGCATCTTCCTAGTGATGCACTACAAGCCCGATGCGAATCTGGCCTTCGGTTCTGTGGAATACATCATGCGCGATGTTCCGTGGGGCTGGTTGATCCGATACATGCACTCGACAGGCGCTTCAGCCTTCTTTGTTGTGGTGTACCTGCACATGTTCCGCGGTTTGATTTACGGCAGCTACCGCAAGCCCCGTGAATTGGTCTGGATCTTTGGTTGCGCAATCTTCTTGTGTCTGATGGCGGAAGCTTTCATGGGCTACCTGTTGCCCTGGGGCCAGATGTCGTATTGGGGCGCGCAAGTGATTGTGAACTTGTTTGCCGCCGTGCCCTTGATTGGGCCGGACCTGGCTCTGTTGATCCGTGGCGACTTCGTGGTTGGTGATGCCACCTTGAACCGCTTCTTCAGCTTCCATGTGATCGCGGTGCCTTTGGTTTTGTTGGGCCTGGTGGTCGCTCATTTGCTGGCTCTGCACGATGTGGGATCCAACAACCCTGATGGCGTGGAAATCAAGGGGCCGAATGCGCCTCGCGACGCACAAGGTCATCCTTTGGACGGTGTTCCTTTCCATCCCTACTACACCGTGCACGACATTTTTGCAGTCAGCATGTTCCTGATGGTGTTCACTGCCATCATCTTTTTCGCTCCCGAATTTGGCGGCTACTTCTTGGAATACAACAACTTTATTCCAGCGGACCCGCTGAAGACCCCAGCGCACATCGCACCTGTCTGGTACTTCACTCCGTTCTATTCCATGCTGCGTGCCATTACCAGCGAGATGATGTATGCACTGATTGCCTGCGTGATCGGCGCTGCAGCTTTTGGTGTACTCAAAGCCAAGTTGCCCAACATCTTTAAGGGCGCAATCGTCGGCGCTGCTGTGGTGGTCTCTGCCGCGATGCTCTCTATCGACGCCAAATTCTGGGGTGTCGTGGTGATGGGTGGTGCCGTGGTCATCCTGTTCTTCTTGCCTTGGCTCGACAACAGCCCCGTCAAGTCGATCCGGTATCGCCCCGACTGGCATAAATACCTGTACGGTATCTTCGTGATTAACTTTGTCATCTTGGCTTACCTGGGTGTTCAGCCTCCCTCACCGATCGGTGAGCGTGTTTCTCAAGTGGGTACCTTGTTCTACTTCGGCTTCTTCTTGTTGATGCCTTGGTGGAGCACGGTGGGTGAGAGCAAGCCTGTGCCGTCCCGCGTGACATTTGTTGCTCACTGAGTGCCGGAGAAACGAATTATGAAAAAAATTATTTTGTCTTTGGCATTGGCTTTGGGTGTGGTGTCCGGAGTGCAGGCCAGCGGTGGTGGCATAGCGTGGGACAAGGCGCCTTCCAAGACGAACGACTTGGCCTCCTTGCAAAATGGCGCCAAAGTGTTTGTGAACTACTGCTTGAATTGCCACTCCGCTGCATTCATGCGGTTCAACCGCTTGAAGGATATTGGGCTTACGGATCAGCAGATCAAGGACAACCTTTTGTTCACGACCGAAAAGGTGGGTGAAACCATGAAGGCTGCCATTGATCCCCGCCAAGCAAAAGAGTGGTTTGGTGCTAATCCCCCTGATCTGACTGTGATTGCCCGCTCGCGTGCAGGTTCTGGTGGCACTGGAGCCGATTACCTTTATACGTACTTGCGCACCTACTATGCAGATGACACCAAGGCTACCGGTTGGAACAATCTGGCATTCCCGAATGTGGGTATGCCCCATGTTCTCTGGGAATTGCAAGGCAAGCGTGTTCCGATCTATGAAACTGTAGAGAACCACGGTCATGAGGAGCATGTTTTCAAGGGTTGGCAGCAAGTCACGCCCGGAACCATGACACCAGCCCAGTACGATCAGACCATCGGTGATTTGGTCAACTACCTGCAGTGGATGGCAGAGCCTGCGCAAAACACCCGAGTTCGTGTAGGTGTGTGGGTGCTGTTGTTCTTGTCGGTTATGACCCTGTTTGCATGGCGTTTGAATGCCGCGTTCTGGAAAGACGTCAAGTAAATCTTCCGGCTGTCCTGCCGTCCTTGGCGGGGGCAGTGACAGGTCCAGAGTGGGTCCGCTGACGCGTCCCACTCTTTTTCATTTTTTAGGAGTCTCTCGCCATGATGGTGCTGTATTCAGGAACAACCTGCCCGTTTTCTCATCGTTGCCGTTTTGTCTTGTTTGAGAAAGGTATGGATTTTGAGATCCGTGATGTGGATCTCTATAACAAGCCCGAAGACATCAGTGTGATGAACCCCTATGGGCAAGTGCCTATCTTGGTTGAGCGCGATCTGATCTTGTATGAGTCCAACATCATTAACGAGTACATTGATGAGCGTTTTCCCCATCCACAGTTGATGCCTGGTGACCCTGTTGACCGCGCGCGCGTACGACTGTTTCTGTTGAACTTTGAGAAAGAGCTGTTTGTACACGTCAACACGTTGGAGGCACGTGCGTCCAAGGGCAACGAAAAAGCCTTGGAAAAGGCGCGCGCCCACATCCGTGACCGTCTTACCCAGTTGGCCCCCGTCTTCTTGAAGAACAAGTACATGCTGGGTGAGAATTTTTCGATGCTGGATGTGGCCATTGCACCATTGTTGTGGCGCCTTGACTACTACGGAATTGACCTGAGCAAGAATGCGGCCCCCTTGTTGAAATACGCCGAACGCATCTTCTCCCGTCCTGCGTACATCGAAGCTTTGACACCATCAGAAAAGGTAATGCGCAAGTAATTGCGTGGACTCTTATGATGGACTCCATGGATACACCCTCGACACGGCCTTATCTCCTTCGTGCGCTCTATGAGTGGTGCACCGATAATGGCTTCACACCATTTATTGCCGTCCAGGTTGATGAAACTGTCCGCGTGCCCATGGAGTTCGTCAAAGATGGCGAGATAGTGCTCAATGTGAGTTTCGATGCCACCAGCGCTCTCAAGTTGGGTAACGATTACATCGAGTTCAAGGGCCGCTTCGGGGGCGTTGCAAGAGACATTTTGGTGCCGGTCAGCCGGGTGCTGGCCATTTATGCACGTGAGAACGGCCAGGGTATGGCCTTTCCGGTCAATCCAGCGATGAAACAGGAGTCGCAAACGAAGCCAGCTGGCACAGATGCTGTGCATACTCCATCGCCGGCGATTGCCTCTGTGGATGCTGGTACAGCTGGCGCGGGTACTGAACCCACGCCACCCAAGTCCGGTTCGTCAGCCGGACGCCCGGCTTTAACGCGAATTAAATAAGCGTAGTTTCCAGAACTTGCTTTTGGCTGAGGTAGAATCCAGCCCGTGCCGGTTTAGCTCAGTTGGTAGAGCAACCGCCTTGTAAGCGGTAGGTCATCAGTTCGAATCCGATAACCGGCACCATTCTCCCTCTCGTTATCTTTGCAGTGATGACGACGACATTTGTACCTTCAAGCGTATTGAGGTAACCTCCCACCCCTTGGATCGCAAGTGGGCCTGCAGAGCGGGCATGAGTTGGCGCAACTTCGCGGCGACTGCATTGTTATCCAGTATCAAGCACCAAACTGGTCCGTCAATGGGTCCGGCCTTGATACTGTTTAGCAAGGAATTGGGAATCAAACTTTGAATGCTTTTCAGTCGCGCGGCTGATTCGTCGGCCAAAAGTGCCAAATGCGCCAAGGTGGGTGATTCGTGTGCGGCTTGCAGTGCGGTCACGGAACGGTGGTTTCTGATCATGACAGCAATCTAAAAAACAAAGGAATGGTTGGATGCAAGTGATTATCACGGATGCGTGGATGGCCAGAACGCGGGCTTTTCACCTGAGCGGCGTCAAGTTGTTGTTCTCGCTATTGCTGCTTTCTGTTTGCTTGATGTTGATATCGGCGGGCATGTATCACTGGGTGTTCATGAAAGGTGCTCGTGAGGGGTGGCCAATCATTGGTTCGCTAGTACGACTGGTTGTGAAAGATGAATTTGCACAACGTGATCGATACGTAAAGGAAAACATTGAGGTTTTGGCCAAACGTTTGGGTGAGATGCAGGCCAAAATGTTGCAGTTGGAGTCGCTCGGAGAGCGGGTTTCCGGTTTGGCCGGCATCAACCCTGCCGACATAGCCATCAAGCCAGGTCAGGGAGGGGCTTTGATCGGTGGACGCGATTTGACGATTGAAGAACTGGACGCCACTCTTTCAGCCCTGGATCTACTTGCCAGTCAGCGGACGGATGTTATGACGGTAATAGAGTCCCGCCTCTTCGAACAGAAGATCAAGAAAATGATGGTGCCCACCCAAATTCCAGTACCCGACGCCAACTTGGGTTCTACATTTGGCTGGCGTATCGATCCCATCACAGGGCGGTCTGCGCTGCATACTGGCTTGGATTTTCCAGCCGCACCCGGTACTCCGATCTATGCAGCGGCGGGCGGAATGGTCGTCACGCAAGAGTTTCATCCGCAATACGGGAACATGCTGGAAGTGGATCATGGCAACAACCTGATAACGCGTTATGCCCATGCTTCGAAGATTCTTGTGAAAAAGGGCGATCTGATCAAGCGTGGACAGAGAGTTGCAGAGGTCGGCAACACAGGCCGATCTACCGGGCCACATCTCCATTTTGAGGTTTTGGTACAGGGCGTTCCCCAAGACCCCCAGAAGTTTTTGAACGCTGGCAAAGGATTGGCTGCATCCCAGGTCGCCGGTTCAAAGACTGCCACAGCGCAACGCTAAAATGGCAGATTAAGCGCGGCAGGTAGGAGCCTCACACTGAGAGCCTTGACTTCCGGAACCGCGCCACCAAATCAATCTGATTAGTAAAAGGACAGCGCCGTTTACAGAGCCCATGGTGGGCTTTTGACTCAGGCTTGCATAGATGGCCATTAACATCCTTACCAAAATTTTTGGCAGTCGCAACGACCGCTTGCTCAAGCAATACCGTGCTGTAGTGGCCCGAATCAATGCACTTGAATCGCAGTTTGAAACACTGACGGATGACGGTCTTCGGGCGAAGACACAGGAGTTCAAAGAGCGCGTGGCCAAGGGTGAGTCTCTGGATGCCATTCTTCCTGAGGCTTTTGCCGTCGTTCGCGAGGGTTCCAAACGCGTCATGAAAATGCGCCACTTTGACGTTCAGATGCTGGGTGGCATGGCGCTGCATTACGGCAAGATTTCCGAAATGCGCACTGGTGAAGGCAAGACGCTGACAGCGACATTGCCGGTTTACCTGAATGCGTTGAGCGGCAAGGGTGTTCACGTAGTAACGGTAAATGACTACTTGGCAAGCCGTGATGCCCGTTGGATGGGCAGGTTGTACAACTTCCTGGGTCTGTCCGTTGGTATCAATCTGCCGCAGGCCCCGCGGGAAGAAAAGCAGCAGGCGTACGCGTCCGACATCACCTACGGTACCAACAACGAGTACGGCTTCGACTATTTGCGTGACAACATGGTGTACGAGGCGCACGACCGCGTGCAACGCGGCCTGAACTACGCCATCGTTGATGAGGTGGACTCCATTCTGATTGATGAAGCGCGTACACCATTGATCATCAGCGGCCAAGCTGAAGACCATACGGATCTGTACATTGCTATTAACAAGGCCATTCCCCGTCTGGTGAAGCAAGAAGGCGAAGCGGATCCCATCACGGGACAAGGCATCACCAAGCCCGGCGATTTCACTTTGGACGAAAAGAGCCATCAAGTCTTTTTGACAGAACAAGGACATGAAGCTGCGGAGGCCATTTTTGCTGAATTGGGCTTGATTCCTGCGGGATCTTCGCTCTACGACCCCGCCAACATTACGCTGATGCATCACTTGTATGCAGCGCTGCGAGCCAATCACCTGTATCACCGCGACCAGCATTACGTGGTCCAAAACGGTGAAATTGTGATTGTGGACGAGTTCACCGGGCGATTGATGACAGGCCGGCGTTGGAGTGATGGCTTGCACCAAGCTGTTGAGGCCAAAGAGGGTGTGCAAATTCAGGCGGAAAACCAGACTCTGGCTTCCATCACTTTCCAAAATTACTTCCGTCTTTACAACAAACTGGCGGGTATGACCGGTACTGCCGATACCGAAGCCTACGAATTTCAGGAAATCTACGGGCTTGAAACGGTAGTCATTCCACCGAACCGGGTCAGCCGTCGTGAAGACCAGTTGGACCGCGTGTACAAAACCACCCGCGAAAAATACGAAGCTGCGATCAAAGATATCCGTGAGTGCTACGAGCGGGGTCAGCCGGTTCTCGTTGGCACCACGTCTATCGAGAACTCAGAAATCATCGCGCAGTTGTTGGAAAAAGAGAAGCTCCCACACCAGGTGCTTAACGCCAAGCAGCATGCTCGTGAGGCGGATATCGTGGCGCAGGCAGGCCGAGCCAAAATGATCACGATTGCGACCAACATGGCAGGCCGTGGAACTGACATTGTGTTGGGCGGCAACATGGACAAAGCCATCGAAGCAGTGGACGCCGATGAATCGCTCACTGCAGAGGCGAAGCAGGCAAAAATTGCGGAACTGCGCGCGCAATGGCAAAAGGACCATGAAGCGATCAAGGCATTGGGCGGCCTGCGCATCATTGCCACGGAACGTCATGAGTCCCGTCGCATTGATAACCAATTGCGTGGTCGGTCCGGTCGCCAGGGTGACCCCGGCTCTTCACGCTTTTATCTGAGTCTTGATGATTCCCTGATGCGCATATTTGCAGGTGACCGCGTCAAGGCCATCATGGATCGGTTGAAGATGCCCGAGGGCGAGGCCATTGAGGCCGGCATCGTGACGCGTAGCATTGAAAGTGCGCAGCGCAAGGTGGAGGCGCGGAATTTTGATATGCGCAAGCAATTGCTGGAGTACGACGACGTATCGAACGATCAACGCAAAGTCATCTACCAGCAGCGCAACGCCATACTGGATGCAGAGGATCTTACTGCGCAAATTGCGGGTCTGAGGGAAGGCGCCTTTGAAGACATCGTCCGTCAATATGTGCCGGCCGAGTCGGTTGAGGAGCAGTGGGACATTCCCGCCCTGCAAAAGGTATTGGTCGATGATTGGCAATTGGACTTGGACTTGCAGAGGCAAGTCACAGACGCCAGTTCCATCACGGATGAGGAAATCGTCGAGTCGGTCACTCACGCTGCAAATGCTGCATTCGAGGCAAAAGTTGGCTTGGTCGGCAAAGAAAACTTCACCCAGTTCGAGCGCATGGTGTTGCTGCAAAGCATTGACACGCACTGGCGCGATCACCTGAGTGCTTTGGACTACCTGCGCCAAGGCATTCACCTGCGTGGATATGCCCAAAAGCAGCCCAAACAGGAATACAAGCGCGAGGCTTTTGAGTTGTTTGGCCAGCTGTTGGACTCAGTAAAAAACGACGTTACCAAAATCCTGATGACGGTCAAAGTCCAATCCAGCGAACAGCTGGAGCAGGCGGCCGACGCTATTGAGACCCGTGGAGAAAGCCTCTCGAATGTGACTTACACAGCACCAACGGAAAGCGGTGATGTGGAGACCACGGTAGACCCCAGCACTGTTCAGGCCACAGCAGCCGATGTGCCCCGGGTCGGACGCAACGATCCCTGCCCATGCGGCAGCGGTAAGAAATACAAGCAGTGCCACGGAAAACTTAACTGAGACTCCCTACATGCCAGTCAATCTTCCTTTGCCCGTTGCTGCAGATCTTTTGGCAATTCCGGGTGTCCGTATCGGTGTGACGGAGGCCGGTGTACGCAAAGCAGGCAGAAAAGACCTGACGGTCATGTTGTTGGATGCAGGCTGCAGCGTGGGTGGTGTGTTTACCGCCAATCGCTTTTGCGCAGCGCCAGTCCAAGTCTGTCGTGAGCACATTGGCTTGTCTGCCGCACGTGCCGTCTTGATCAACACCGGGAATGCCAATGCAGGCACCGGCGCAGATGGATTGGCTCGCGCAAAACAAAGTTGCGCGGCCCTTGCATCCAAGCTTGGTATTCAAGCGGAACAGGTTTTGCCATTTTCGACCGGCGTAATCATGGAGCAACTTCCGGTAGACCGCATTGTGGCGGGGATGGATGCAGCCATTGCAGATGCCCGGGCAGATCACTGGTTGAAGGCCGCTGAAGGCATCATGACTACCGACACCCAGCCCAAAGCATTCAGTGCGACGGCGGTGGTAGATGGCCACCAGGTGTCTGTCACGGGCATAAGCAAAGGCGCGGGCATGATTCGCCCCAACATGGCAACCATGTTGGGATTCATCGCCACCGATGCGTGCATTGACCCGTCGGTGATGTATGCATTGGCACGTGAATTGGCAGAGGGCTCTTTCAACCGCGTCACGGTGGACGGCGATACATCGACCAACGACTCCCTGCTCGTGATCGCCACCAATAAGGCAGGCAATTCCCCAATCACCGATTTGAGTTCGCCCGCAGCCATGGCGTTGAAATCGGCACTGCTGGAGGTGGCCCGCAACCTGGCCCAAGCCATTGTGCGAGACGGCGAGGGTGCCACCAAGTTCATTACCATACAAGTCGATGGCGGGCGTACAGAGGCGGAGTGCCGGTCCGTGGCTTATGCCATCGCGCACTCCCCGTTGGTAAAGACGGCATTTTTTGCCAATGACCCTAACCTTGGGCGTATCCTCGCAGCGGTGGGTTATGCCGGGATAGACGATCTAGATCAGGGCCTGATCGATCTGTATCTCGATGATGTCCATGTGGCGACACACGGTGGACGGAACCCTGCGTATCGTGAAGAAGATGGTCAGCGCGTTATGAAGCAGAGTGAAATTGCCGTGCGCGTCGATTTGGGCCGTGGCAATGCGACTCAGACCGTATGGACCTGTGATCTGAGCCACGATTACGTCACGATCAACGCCGACTACCGGTCCTGAGCGGAGGCACCATGACAGATGCCATGGAGCGATTTTTCGCACGTGCTGAACTGTTCATGCAGCGTGTGGAGGCATCTCTCCCTCACACACTGACAGCACCGGACTGGACCGCGTCAATCGCGTTTCGATACCGTCGCCGTACCTCCGGCCAAGGCGTTATCAGTCCAGTTGCCCATGTGGGGGCTATGGACCTCGACTCCTTGCGCGAAATCGATGATCAGAAGGAGAAGATTTATCGCAACACGGCCCAGTTTGTCCGAGGGGGCTCAGCGAACAATGTGTTGCTCACCGGGGCACGTGGAACCGGAAAATCATCGCTGATCCGTGCTTGTTTGCATGCCTTTGCGCCGCAAGGTCTGCGGTTGATTGAAGTCGACAAAGCGGATCTGATGGACCTTCAGGACATCATTGAGCTCATTGCTTCGCGGCCTGAGAAATTCATTGTTTTTTGTGATGATCTCAGCTTTGATGATGGTGAACCTGGTTACAAAGCTTTGAAGTCCGTGCTCGATGGGTCGGTGGCAGCATCCACGCCCAATGTGCTGATCTATGCGACCAGTAATCGTCGCCACCTGCTACCTGAATACATGTCTGAAAACCAGACCTATAAGCACACCGAAGACGGCGAAGTGCACCCTGGTGAAGGTGTTGAGGAGAAGATCTCCCTCTCAGAGCGCTTCGGTTTATGGGTGAGCTTCTACCCCTTCAGCCAGGAAGAGTACTTGTCAATCGTCAGCCAATGGCTCGGCAATCTTGGTTTCAGCGCTGAGCAAATTTCTGCAGCCAGGTCCGAGGCTTTGCTCTGGGCCCTGGAGCGGGGAGCCCGCAGTGGCCGCGTCGCCTATCAATTTGCCCGTGACTTTGCCGGCCGGCGCGTCTTGTCATGAGTCAGCCTTTGGTCGCTGATCCCTTGCTGGCCCGTGAAGGCGGGAGCAATCGCAAAGTGGTGGAGGTGGCGGTAGGCGTTCTGATCCGAGCTGATGGCGCTTTTCTGCTGACCTCACGTCCTGAGGGAAAGGCGTATGCGGGGTACTGGGAGTTCCCGGGCGGCAAAGTGGAGTCGGATGAATCGATTGAGCAGGCCTTGCGTCGCGAGCTTCAAGAGGAGATCGGTGTCACGATTGCGAATGCCACGCCTTGGCGCGTGGAGCTGGTGGACTATCCGCACGCGTTGGTTCGGCTTCACTTTTGCAAAGTACGTGATTGGACTGGCGAGCTTGACATGCGTGAGGGCCAAGCGTGTTCGTGGCAACAATTACCTGTCCGAGTGCACCCGGTACTGCCTGGCACCATACCAGTATTGGACTGGTTTGCGCAGGAACGCAACTTTGTTGATGCTACAGTTTTTGTAGCTACTGAGGCAGATTGTTCGGGCGGCAGGGCCTGATTTATTGCAGTTTCGGATCCCCGAAAGGCAAATCTTCCGGAGGCGCCTCGGTGGGGACGCGAAAGGCCTCACTGGCCCAAGCACCCAGATCGAGGTTTTTGCAGCGTTCGCTACAAAAAGGCCGGTACAAATTGGTCGGAGCAAAAACGCTGTCCCCGCCACATCCAGGGCATCGGACGATTTTTTCAGTCGCTGCCATGTTTCATTGGGTTGCAAACAGCACGGCTCTTATGAGCAGAGCGTGAGCTCGAAAGCGGTGTCTTGGCCGCATGCATGCAAGCGGTCGTCTGCATCGTGTCGCATCAGGCGTATGGACACCATCAGTCTATTGCCGCTGATCTCAGGTATGACTTGCAACTCGGGTTCGAGTGCCAAGCGCAATAACTGAAATGTCCGACCCTGCGGAAGATTCTGCTGAAACTGGCCACCTATTGCCATTACTTTCTGTGGTGCTCCAGAATCCCGGAGCATTTTGAGCAGCAAGTGAATGGACTCGGCCAAGGGGGCCAGGGTGGAGGCCCAGCGTTGCAGGTCCTGTTGACGAGACTCTGCGCTTCTATGCTGCCAAGCGTAATAGGCGGGCAAATCAAATTCACAGGTTCCACCCGGAATACCTACCCGGCTACGGATACTCATGAGCCAGTCGTTTTCCGTCAGCGACTGCCCGGCTTTTCCTGTGAGTGCATTCAGCGCCGTAAAGCAACCATCCAATTGTGCAATCACTTTGTCCAGTACTGCTTCAGAAATTGCAGGGTTGCCCCGGTATCCATTGAGCGTCTGCTTTTGTTTGTCCAGGTCCTTGAGGACATCGGACTTCAAGTCCGCGCGAGCGCCGACATCCATCACTTCAAAAATCGTGGTGAGCGCGTAATGGTGATCCAGTGGAGAGGCGCGACCCATCAACTCAGCCAAACGGAGGAACAAATGCTCCAATCGCAAATAGGTGCGAATGCGTTCGTTGAAGGGGTATTCGTAGAGGATCACGCTATTTTTTCCGGACGTCGAATCATAGCCCGAACTGCACACTTATTTGCTGCGTCAGGGCCTCAAGTTCGTTCAATGTGATCCCGTCATTGAAGATCACATAATCCGCAGCACGGAGTCGCCTCGCGCGTACGGCTTGAGCCCTCAACACGGCACGAACCTCCGTTTCGGTAAGACCACTGCGTTGCCGCACCCGGTCAATCTGCGTGCCTTCGGTGCAGTCCACTACAACAATGGTTTCGAGGGTTTGGCGCCAATGGCGGGATTCGATAAGGAGAGGGATGTCGTAAACCAGGCAAGGCGCGGACATGGCGTCCGCCCTCAATGTGGCCAGTTCTATGGATGCTTTGACCAGGGGGTGAACAATGGATTCCAAGCGCCGTCTGGCATCCGGATTATTGAATGCCAATTCCCGCATTTTTACCCTGTCCAGACCGCCGTCAGTCCCGATGATGTCTGGACCGAAAGCCAGAACCAATTCGTCGAGGGCGGATCCTCCTCGTGAGGTAGTTTCGCGTGAAATGGCATCTGCATCAATCAGGTAGGCACCGCGTTGGCTGAGGAACCGGGCCACGGTGCTTTTCCCGCTACCCATCCCTCCGGTAAGTCCGACGCGAAAACCCTTGTGCATGTCGCTAAAGGTTTACCAGGCTGCGCAGGTTCTGTGGGCCAAGCAACAAGGCGGTAAAGCCTGCACCCGCCAGGAACGGGCCAAAGGGTACGTATCCACCTTCCCGTAGTCCGGAAGTGAATTTCATGCCAATACCTATCACCGCCCCGATGACCGAGGCCATCAAAATCATAGGAATGAGAACCGGCCACCCGAACCACGCTCCTAGAGCGGCAAAGAGCTTGAAGTCACCATAGCCCATACCCTCTTTGCCCGTGACCAGCTTGAACAGCCAATAAACGGACCAAAGGGACAAATAGCCTGCCACGGCACCCCACAAAGCGGTGCTCAGGCCCACCGGTATCCATTGCAATGCAGCCGCCACCAAGCCCAGCCACAACAGTGGCAGGGTAATGTCATCGGGCAGTAGTGTGGTGTCCCAATCTATCAATGCCAGAGTCAGCAGGCACGCACTGAAAGCGCACCAAGCAAACCCGGTGGGTGTGGGGCCCCATTGCCACGCACAATAGAAGAAAAGACCGCCGGTTACTAACTCAACGATGGGATAGCGAATACTGATTGGTTTTTTGCATTCGGCGCATTTTCCGCGCAATGCCAGATAGCTGAACAGCGGAACGTTTTCATACCACCTTATCCAATGACCACAGTGGGGGCAACGCGATCGTGGTGCCACTAGATTGAATTTTTCAGTCTCAGGGGCCTCAATACCGGAGAGCTCCGCACATTCAACGGCCCATTGGCGTTCCATCATCTTGGGCAAGCGATGGATCACCACGTTCAAAAAGCTGCCGATCAAAAGCCCCAGAAGGCCGACCAGACTTGCGTCCATCCATTGCACACCGGTCATCATCAAACCACTTGGCCCAACTTGAAAATCGGCAGGTACATCGACACCACAATGCCTCCAATGACGGTACCCAACACCACGATGATGATGGGTTCCATCAGACTGGAAATGCCTGCGACCATGTCATCCACTTCGGCCTCAAAAAAGTCGGCAGCCTTGCCCAACATGTGATCAATCGAGCCGGATTCTTCGCCGATTGCGCACATCTGCAGGACCATGGACGGGAATAGATTGGCATTGGTCATCGCCGCCGTTAAAGATGTACCTGTAGAAACTTCCTGTTGAATCTTCTGTGTAGCGCTTTGATAAACAATGTTCCCTGAAGCGCCTCCTACAGAGTCCAGGGCTTCGACCAGAGGCACTCCGGCTGCAAACATGGTGGACAGTGTCCGGGTCCACCGAGCCACGCAGCTTTTGTCAACCATTACCCCGAAGATGGGCAATTTCAACATCAGTCGATCCATGAAGGCCTGTACTTTTTCATTGCGCTTCCAAGCCTGCAAGAAGAAGTAGATGCCGCCGCCGAGCCCACCAAAAATGAGCCACCAATATTCAATGAATATCTCACTCATGGCGATCACAAACAGTGTCGGCGCCGGTAACTCCCCACCGAAGGAAGTAAACACTTGCTTAAAGGATGGAATCACGAAAATCATGATGACCGAAACCACGACAAAAGCCACTACCAGCACGGCAATCGGGTACATCAATGCGGACTTGATTTTGGACTTGATGGCCTCTGTCTTCTCCATGTAAACGGCCAAGCGGTCCAGCAACTGGTCCAGAATACCCGCGGATTCACCTGCCTCGACCAAGTTGCAATACAAATTGTCAAAGTAAAGTGGGTATTTGCGGAATGCAGCGCTCAGCGAGGTACCCGTCTCCACATCGGACCGTATGTCGTTGAGCAATTTGGTTACGCTCGGGTTAGGGTTGCCACGCCCCACAATGTCAAACGCCTGCAGCAAGGGGACACCGGCCTTCATCATCGTCGCCAGTTGGCGTGTAAAAATCGCCATGTCTTTGGGCTTGATGGACTTGCCCGAGCGCATGCGGCGCTTCTTGATCTTGGTGGGTGTGACGCCCTGGCGGCGCAGCATGGACTTGACCTGGTTCTCACCCACGGCGCGGGCTTCCCCCCGCACTTGCTTGCCGTTACGGTCCTTGCCTTCCCATTCAAACACTGCGTCTTTGGTATCCGCAGATTTCGCTGTTGCCATAGTTCCCCCGGGTTATCTTTATTCGTTGGTCACAGCAAGTACTTCTTCCAACGAAGTCAGCCCTTGTTTCACTTTGTGCAGGCCCGCTTGCCTCAAGGATCGCACGCCTTCCAATTCGGACTGGGCCGCAATGTCCATGGCACTACCGTCACGGAGAATGATCCGTTGGATCTCCTCGCTGATCGGCATCACCTGGTAGATACCCACCCGACCTTTGTAGCCGTTATTGCAAGCCGAGCACCCGACAGCGCGGTAGGGCTTCCAGCTGCCGTCCAACTCGGACTCTTTGAAGCCCGCATCCAACAGTGCTTTTTGGGGGACATCTGCTGGTTGTTTGCAGTTCAGGCACAAGCGACGCGCCAACCGCTGTGCCGTGATCAGAATCACGCTGGATGCGATGTTGAAGGGCTGAATACCCATGTTGCGCATGCGGGTCAGCGTTGTCGGTGCATCGTTGGTGTGCAGTGTCGACAGTACCAAGTGCCCCGTCTGTGCTGCCTTGATGGAAATGTCTGCGGTTTCCAAATCCCGGATTTCGCCGACCATGATGATGTCCGGATCCTGTCGCAAGAAGGATTTCAGCGCGGCAGCAAAGGTCAGGCCCGCCTTCTCATTCACATTGACCTGATTCACGCCGGGAAGGTTGATTTCAGACGGGTCTTCCGCTGTGGCGATGTTGACGCCCGGCTGGTTCAACAGGTTCAGGCAGGTGTACAAAGACACCGTCTTGCCTGAACCTGTAGGCCCGGTAACCAAAATCATGCCGTAGGGGCGGCCGATGGCCTTGAGCAAACGCTCTTTTTCTTCGGCTTCATATCCAAGGGCATCAATGCCCAGCTTTGCGCTGCTGGGGTCCAGGATACGGATCACAATCTTTTCGCCGAAAAGTGTCGGCAGGGTACTGACCCGGAAATCAATCACCCGGTCTGCGCCCACCTTGAGCTTCATGCGACCATCCTGGGGTACCCGCTTTTCGGAGATGTCCATGCGGGATATCACCTTGATGCGGGAGGCCAGCTTGTCCTTGATCGCAATCGGCGGGCTCGCAATTTCACGCAACTCACCATCAATCCGGAAGCGCACCCGGTAATGGTGCTCGTAGGGTTCAAAATGCAAGTCCGAAGCTCGCATGCTGAACGCATCCATGAGCATTTTGTGCAGGAAGCGGACAACCGGCGCGTCCTCCACTTCCGCCGTAGCGGCTTGTGTAGTCTCGGTCGCAGCTTCAGCGGCCGTTTCATCAAACTCGAAATCACCCCCGATGATCTCTTCCATCGCCTCGCTGGCAGTCACCGTGTTGGCATCAACCATTTTGGAGAGTTTGTCGTACTCGGCGATGACCCAGTCAAAACCCATCTGGGTGGAGAACTTGATCCGCTCGGCGGCTTGCTGGTCAGAGGGGTCTGCGGTTGCGATGATCAGCCGGTTACCCCGTTTGCTCAGAACCAACACCCTGAATTCGGTGCAGATCTTGGCATCGAGCAGGCCTTTGGGAAGCCTTTGCACGTCCACCGCATCGAGGTCAATCAATGGGGCCGCGAAAGCGTTCGACAACGTCTGGGCCAGATCACCCGCTGATACCGCTCCCGATCCAACCAGCTCCGCCATAAAGCTGCTTTTGCCGGAAACTGCTTTCCGGTAAATGTCTTCAGCGGTTTTTTGCTGAATCTTGCCGGCGGCTACCAGTGCCCGGCCAATGCCCGGAAGGGCTACGGAAGCGGGGTCGCGGGTCGTGGAGTCTGCGGATGCCATAAGTCTTCAAGGATAGCCGAAGCCACGCACCTTCAGGGCCCCGGAATCAAGCGGTTACCAATTTTCGCAGGCAGAACGTGGTGATTTTCACACCACGGGCACGCGATTAAGGTTTTTTCAGTCCGCCACCAAAAGCTGCTCCCGCTGCGTCCTTGGCGGAAAGTTTGGGTGCAATACTCATGGCAGGCCACGCAATGGCCAAGGTGGGGTCGTTCCAAGCGATGCAGCGCTCATGCTCCGGGGCGTAGTAGTCGGTGGTCTTGTACAAAAACTCCGCAGTTTCCGAGAGCACCACAAAGCCATGCGCCAAGCCCGGCGGCACCCACAACTGTCGCTTGTTGGAGCCAGACAGGATTTCGCCGACCCATTTGCCGTAGGTGGGGGAGTCGGGGCGTATGTCCACCGCCACGTCAAACACCTCCCCCGCCACCACCCGGACCAGCTTCCCTTGGGGCTGTTGCACTTGGTAGTGCAAGCCACGCAAAACGCCGTATCCGGATTTGGAGTGGTTGTCCTGCACAAAGGGCAAGCTCACTCCCGTCACCTCGCGGAACACCCGTTCGTTGAAGCTCTCAAAAAAGAAACCACGCTCATCTCCGAACACCTTGGGTTCGAGCAGCAGCACATCCGCAATGGCGGTACTCGTCACGTGCATCAAAACACCTTTTCTTTGAGCAAGCGGAGCATGTACTGACCGTAGCCGGATTTCGCCAAGGGTTGCGCCAGCGTTTGCAGCTGCGCATCGTCAATCCAGCCACTGCGCCAAGCGATCTCCTCAGGGCAGGCCACTTTCAGGCCTTGACGGTTCTCAATCGTGTGGATGAATTGGCTGGCCTCCAGCATGGACTCATGTGTGCCCGTATCCAACCACGCGTAGCCGCGGCCCATGGTTTGTACGTCCAGCGCACCGCGTTCCAGGTACATCCGGTTCAGGTCCGTGATTTCCAGCTCGCCCCGGGCGGAGGGTTTCACCTGTTTGGCCATCTCCACCACATTCGCGTCGTAAAAGTACAGGCCGGTGACCGCGTAGCGCGACTTGGGGGTCTTGGGCTTTTCTTCCAGGCTGATCGCTTTACCCTGGGCATCAAATTCCACCACGCCATAGCGTTCGGGGTCGGTGACGGCGTAGGCAAATACGGTGGCGCCCGTGGTCTGCGCCGTAGCGCTTTGCAGCAGGCCTGCAAAGTCATGCCCGTAAAAGATGTTGTCGCCCAGCACCAGTGCGCTGGGCGCACCCTCCAGAAACGCTTCGCCGATCAGGAAGGCTTGTGCCAGACCGTCCGGCGAAGGCTGCACTGCGTATTCAATGTGAATGCCCCACTGGCTGCCATTACCCAAGAGTTGCTCAAAGCGCGGGGTGTCCTGCGGGGTGCTGATGACCAGGATGTCCTTGATGCCCGCCAGTAGCAGCACGCTCAAGGGGTAGTAGATCATCGGTTTGTTGTAGATGGGCAGCAGTTGTTTGCTGACCGCCTGGGTGGCCGGGTACAGGCGGGTGCCCGAGCCTCCAGCTAGGATGATGCCTTTGCGGGGCTTTGTAATCGTGGTGCTCATGGTTATTTCCCTGCGATCTCGATCAACATGCGCTTCACGCCCTCCTGCCAAAGGGGCAGCCGCAGTCCGAAGGCGGTTTGGAATTTGTGGGTATCCAGGCGCGAGTTCAGCGGGCGCTGGGCCGGTGTGGGGTAGCTGCTGGTGGACGTCGGTGCCACTCTGTCTGCGGTGGCTTTGAGCGGCAGCCCCAATGCTGCCGCCTGCTCCAGGACGAACTGCGCGTACCCGTGCCAAGTCGTTTCGCCTGCAGCAATGCAGTGGTACAGCCCGGCCAGCTCAGGTTGGGTTTGCAGGCTGCGGATGGCATGCGCGGTCACATCGGCCAGCAGCTCTGCCGAGGTGGGCGCGCCAAACTGGTCGTTGATGACGGTGAGCGTATCCCGCTCGCCGGCCAGGCGCAGCATGGTCTTGGCAAAGTTTCCACCCCGGGCGGCGTACACCCAGCTGGTACGCAAGATCAGGTGCTTGGGACAGGTTGCCACCGCTTGTTCACCCTCCAGCTTGGTCTGGCCGTACACGCTCAAGGGGCCGGTGGCGTCGGTCTCTTTCCAAGGCACGTTGCCGCTGCCATCGAACACATAGTCCGTGCTGTAGTGGATCAGCCATGCTCCTGTTTTGATAGCTGCTCGCGCAAGTGCTGCGGGCGCCAGGGCGTTAATTGTTCTTGCAAGTTCGGGCTCGCTTTCGGCCTTGTCGACCGCAGTGTGGGCTGCAGCATTGACGATCACGTCGGGTTGCACAGCCTCCACCGTGCGCTCCAGTCCGGGTAGGTCGGTGAAGTCGCCGCACAGGCCTTGCGGGTTGTGGCGGGCGTCAAAGTCCAGCGCCACCACCTCTCCCAGAATGCTTAATGAGCGTTGCAATTCCCAGCCCACCTGGCCTCCTCGGCCGAACAGCAAAATCTTCATGCTGCGGCCTTGCTGCTTGCGTCTTGGCCGTATTGCTTGCTCACCCAATCGCGGTAGCCACCGCTGAGCACGTTCTCCACCCATTGCGGGTTGTCCAGATACCACTGCACGGTTTTGCGGATGCCGGTCTCGAAGGTTTCAGCGGGTTTCCAGCCCAGTTGCTGCTCGATCTTGCGGGCGTCAATGGCGTAGCGCCGGTCATGGCCGGGGCGGTCGGTCACATAAGTGATCTGCTCTTTGTAGGGTTTGCCGTCCGCGCGGGGCTTGAGCTCATCCAGCAGGTCGCACACCGTGTGCACGATGTCCAGGTTGGGTTTTTCGTTCCAGCCGCCCACGTTGTAGGTCTCCCCCAAAACACCGGCCTCCAGCACGCGGCGGATGGCGCTGCAATGGTCTTTCACATAGAGCCAATCGCGGATTTGCTGGCCGTCGCCGTACACCGGCAAGGGCTTGCCGGCCTGGGCGTTGACGATCATCAACGGGATCAGTTTCTCGGGGAAGTGATAGGGGCCGTAGTTGTTGCTGCAATTGGTGGTGAGTACCGGCAGGCCGTAGGTGTGGTGGTACGCGCGCACCAGGTGGTCACTAGCCGCCTTGCTGGCACTGTAGGGGCTGTTGGGCTCGTAGCGGTTCGATTCTGAGAAGGCCGGGTCAGTCTTCGAGAGTGAGCCGTACACCTCGTCGGTGGAAACATGCAAAAAGCGGAAAGCCGTCTTGGATTCCGCGGGCAACGCGCCCCAATACGCACGCACACTCTCCAGCAGGTGGAAGGTGCCCACAATGTTGGTCTGGATGAACTCGCTTGGGCCATGAATGGAACGGTCCACATGACTCTCGGCGGCAAAGTTCAGCACGGCGCGCGGCTGGTTTTCTTGCAGCAAGCGGTTCATCAGTGCTGCATCCCCGATGTCGCCTTGCACAAACACGTGGGCGGGGTTGCCTGCCAAGGAGGCAAGATTCTGCAGATTGCCCGCATAGGTGAGCTTGTCCAGGTTGACGACGGTTTCTGATGATCCGCTCAGCCAGTCCAGCACAAAGTTGCTGCCGATGAAGCCGGCGCCGCCCGTTACCAGAATGGTCATATTGAATTGCGTCGTAACGTGGAAATGGTCCTGATTATCTTCTGACCCAACTTACCTCAGCCGCAGTTAGCCAGTCAGTCCGTATGGGCCAATCGTCCGGACTATTTCCAAAACCGAAGGCTTTCCTCTATCATTGTGTAACAACTTGTTACCGCCAGTGTCAGTGAATGCCCTCCACTCCCATCCGTCAGTCCGGCTTTACGCTCATTGAGCTTGTCATGGTCATTGTCATCCTCGGCATTTTGTCGGCGGTGGCCATCCCCAAGTTTGTGGATTTGCGTGGTGATGCGCAAACGGCAGCCACGCAAGCCTTGGCGGGCGCCATTACCACCGGGTCTGTCATTAACGTGTCCGTGCGAAGGGTCAACCCTGGCAAGGGTCAAGTCGTGAGCGATTGCACCCACGGCGCGAGGCTCATTGAAGGCGGCTTGCCCTCAGGTTACAGCTTGGGTGGCAGTTTGCCTTTGCCGGTTCCGGCCGGCACGGAGGTGATGTGCACCCTCAACGGACCGAACGGATCCACTGCCAGCGCTACCTTGACCGGCATACTTTGAATAAGGGAGATGAAAAATGAAACTTCAATACATGCAAGCCCTATGCGCCGCAGCCCTCGCACTGGGTAGTGCGGTCAGCGCCAACGCGTTGACGCTTACATTTGACGAAATGAGCAGCCCCGCTGATGCCGCAAGCTACGGCGTGGTGCTACAACACAGCAGCGACAATCACTACGTGGTGCCGAGTGCAGGCTTTGTCTCGAACGCCGGCGGTGGCAGTGTGCTGGCCTACTATGGGCTCGGAGCCCACAGTGAAACCCTTACCCTGCTCCCCAGCCTCAATTCACTTTTTTCGCTCAACAGTCTGGACCTGGCCGGCCTGATGGGCAGCGGCGGTGGGCAACTGTCGGATCAATTCTCCATCCGTATCAGCGGCATCCGCATGGACGGCACCCAGGTCGGAGGGCTGCACGCTTTCAGTTTGACCCCCGGCACCTTCACCCACTATGGCAGCAACCACTTCACCGGCTTTACGGGGCTGAAGTCCGTCACCTTCAGCGGTATAGGCACCGACGCGGCCCGCTACGTGGGGGTGGACAATATTGCGCTCACCATTAGCCCCGTGCCTGAGCCCGAGACCTATGCATTGTTGCTTGCCGGCTTGGGGCTGCTGGCGGCGGCAAGCCGCAGGCGCAGGGCGGACTGATCGAAGGCCCGCCAATCCGCTTTACAGCTTGCTGGCGGTCTTCAAAATGCGCAGCAGGCACTCATCGCACAGTCGCTTGGCACTGCGAACACTGGTGCTTTCGGCGTAGCAGCGCAGTTCAGGGGCGTTGCCGCTAGGGCGCAAATGCACAATGTCGCCCGACGCAAAATGCACTCGAAGGCCATCGGTTTCATCAATGGCTTCTACCGGCCCTGCCTGGGGCGCCATCACATTGCGCAGCAGCACATGGTCATTGCGCAAGCTTGCAATCAGATCGCGACTGCTAGAGGTCGCAAAGTTCTGAATACGATCGCTGGCCGTAAAGCGCTTGGGCAGGCGGTAGCCCACTTCTGACATTTTGAGCGTTTGCGCCTTGGCGCCACACAGCAGCGCCAGCATGGGTAACACCGCATCCCGGGTGGGCAGGGGGCCAAGCCGCTGCCCGTTGCGCAGCACTTGGCTGCCCAGCAAAAAGCCGCCATTGGCCTCGTAGCCCACCACCAATTCCGCACCTGCATGAGCCGCCTGTTGCATGCCCTCAATCACATAGGGCGACCCAATACGGGTTTGCACCACCTGAGCAAAGCTCTCGGTGCGCTCCAAGGCGCTGTTGCTGCTCACCGGCGTTACCACTGCGGTGGCATGCAGGTACTGGGCAGTCAAAATGCCTACCACATCGCCGCGCATCCATTCGCCTTTTTCGTCGCCGATCAAAGGGCGGTCTGCATCGCCGTCGGTCGAGACAATGGCGTCAAAGTCATACAGCTCTGCCCATTCACGGGCCTGCTCAATGTCTTCGTGGCGCACGGCTTCGGTATCTATGGGCACAAACACATCGGTGCGCCCCAGAGAAATCACCTCGGCACCCAGTGCCTCCAGAATTTTGCGCAACACATCCCGAGCCACGCTGCTGTGCTCGTAAACGGCAATCGTCTCCCCGTCCAGGGCGTTGGCACCAAAAAAACGGATGTAGCGATCCAGATACGCCTGCTCCACCCGCGGGTCAGGAGCGGGCAGTTTGGGCAGCGTGAGTTGCTTGGGCAGGCCCACCAGAAAGTCGAGCATGGCCCGCTCATCCGCCTTGGTGATCTCGCCGTCCTCCCGGTAAAACTTGATGCCGTTGCGGTCAAACGGAATGTGGCTGCCCGTGACCACAATCGCTGGCGAGCCACACTGCGCAGCGTACAAAGCCAGCGCTGGGGTGGGCAAGGCGCCACCGTAAATCACCGTCATGCCCAGGCTCTCGATGGCGGCTGCACATGCAGCTGCAATTTCCGGGCTGCTAGGGCGCAGGTCATGCCCCAGCACGATGGAGGTCGCTTTGGGCACCACCGCATTCAGGAAGGCCGTGGTGTAGGCGTGGCACAGGTCGGGCGTCATGTCGGCCACCTTGCCGCGTGCACCACTGGTGCCGAAGGCCACGCCGGACTGCGTGGCCATGTCTTGGAGGGTCAGTACTGTCATAACTACCCCGCTTGATCAGCGCCCGATCGCTTGGTACTCAATCCCCATGCTGCGGATCATCTTGGGGTCGTACAGGTTACGGCCGTCGAAGATGACCGGTTGCTTCAGCTTGGCCTTGATGGTGTCGAAGTCGGGGCTGCGGAACTCGCGCCACTCGGTCACGATGATGAGCGCATCCGCCCCCTCCAGTGCCGCGGTCTGGTTGTCGGCATAGCTCAGGCGGGCCTCATTGGGGAAGCAGTGTTGCGCCTCCTTCATGGCTACCGGGTCATAGGCCGTCACGGTGGCGCCCGCGTCCAGCAGGTCCTGAATCACATCCCGGCTAGTGGCCTTGCGCATGTCGTCGGTGTTGGCCTTGAAAGCCAAGCCCCACAGTGCAAAGTGCTTGCCTTTCAGGTCCGCACCAAAGCGCTGTAGTACCTTGCGACCCAGCACCCGTTTTTGCGCGTCGTTGGCTTCTTCAACTGCGTTCAACACCTTGAGGTTGATGCCCGCATCGGTTTGTGCAGTCTTGATGAGCGCCTGCACATCTTTGGGGAAGCACGACCCGCCATAACCCGCACCGGCATACAAAAAGTCATAGCCAATGCGCGGGTCAGAGCCAATGCCCTTGCGCACGTTTTCAATGTCGGCACCCAGCTTTTCGGCCAGGTTGGCCAGTTCGTTCATAAAGCTGATGCGGGTGGCCAGCATGGCGTTGGCGGCGTATTTGGTCAGCTCGGCACTGCGAATGTCCATCACGATCAAGCGGTCGTGGTTGCGCTGAATGGGGGCGTAGAGGGCGCGCATATTGAGCGCAGCTTGCTCGTCATCGCAGCCCACCACAATCCGGTCCGGCCGCATGAAGTCATCAATGGCAGCGCCTTCTTTCAAAAATTCGGGGTTGCTCACCACGCTGAAAGGCGTGTTCACCCCGCGCTTGGCCAGCTCGTCGGCAATGGCGGCCTTTACGCGGTCTGCAGTGCCCACGGGCACGGTGCTCTTGTCTACCACCACCTTGTAGTCGGTCATGTACTTGCCGATGTTGCGGGCGGCCGCAATCACGTATTTCATGTCGGCTGAGCCATCTTCATCGGGCGGGGTGCCCACCGCAATGAACTGCACCGTGCCGAAGTGCGCGGCTTTTTCCACATCGGTGGTGAAGTGCAGGCGGCCTGCCGCCACATTGCGCTTGACCATCTCTTGCAGGCCCGGCTCGTAGATGGGAATGCCGCCGTCCTCCAAAATCTTGATCTTGGCCGGGTCCACATCCAGGCACAGCACATCGTTGCCAACATCCGCAAAACACGCGCCTGACACCAGGCCCACGTAGCCGGTTCCAATCACAGTAATTTTCATCTGTCACTCCCTCTCAAATTTAAACAAAATTGGCCAATGGCGCCCATGGAACATGCGCGAGAAGCTATATTTTTGATAGCAATATGGTATCCACATAGTCTTTGGTGAAGCGGTGCACCTCGGCAGAGGCCTGTGCCTCGGCCAGCGGCCACCAGTGCAGCGCGCTGTGCTGGGCGTCGGCCGCAGCAAGCTCGGTGCCAGCAGGCAGTTGCACCAGGTTGCCCATCACTACATAGTGGGTGGACACCCCCACATCCCCCGCAAAACAGTCAGTGTAAAAGTGCTCAAAGGCACCCATATGACGGGGCGGCACCGGCAAATCAGCCAGCAGCAGGCCCAGCTCGTCGTGCGCCACCCGGGCCAGTGCTGCCTGCATGGTTTCGTTTTTGCGGATGCGCCCGCCCGGCACAAACCAAAAGCCCTGTGCCGGCCGGTTGTTACGCAAGCCCAACAATATCTCGGTGCCGCCGCGCACCACCACCAGGTCCATGGCCACCAGGGGTGCCGCGTCTACTACGCCCAAAAAAACGTCTTTACTCAGCATGGCGGCGCGTCAGCAGTTGGCGGGCAGCACCCGCAATAAACAAAGTGTTGGTCACCAAGTACCGTCGCCACAAGCGGCGTGGCTCAGACACCAAGCGGTGCAGCCACTCCAAGCCCGCGTTTTGCATCCATAACGGTGCACGCTGAATGGTGCCTGCCTGGTAATCAAACGCAGCGCCCACCCCAATCATCACCGCCTGAATGCGCCCGCGGTGCGCAGCCATCCACAACTCTTGCTTGGGGCAACCCAAGCTCACCCACACCGTGCCCGCGCCCGATGTATTGATGCGCTCTACCACCGCAGCATCTTCCTCAGCGGTGAGTGCGCGAAACGGCGGCGAATATGCCCCCGCCACCCGCAGTGCCGGGTAAGTCGCTGCCAGCTTGGCTTGCAAGATGGTGAGCGTTTCTTCGGTGCCGCCGTACAGGTAAATCGACTCGTTGCGCCCGGCCGCCTCTGCACAGTATTTCCACATCAGGTCCGGCCCATTAATGCGCTGCTGGTTTGCGAAACCCAGCTTGCGCATCATCCAGGCGACCGGGGCCCCGTCGGGTGTTGCCATATCGGCTTGCGCCACCACGGTGCCAAATGCCGGGTCTTGCCCAGCGGTTACTACCGAGTGCGCGTTGCAGATGCACACATAGCGGCTTTCGCGTGCGGCAGCCCAAGTCGCTATGCGCGAGAGGGCGTCGGGCCAAGTGACTGCGTCGATCGGTGCCCGAAGAACTTGTACTGTTGTTTTCAGCATCGTCATGGGTTCAACCCGGCTTTCACTTCCGCAATAGCGGACTCATAAATTTCTATCAACTGTTGGTAATTGCGCTCAGCAGTGAACTCTGCCTCGTACTGTTTGCGTGCCTTATGGCCCATGCTTGCCATGGCCTCCGGGTTGGCCATCGCCCACCGCATTTTTTGGGCCAAGTCGTCAGCATTACCCGGCTCAAACAACAGACCGGTTTCGCCGTCTTTGACCAACTCAGCAAGCGCGCCGATTCGACTGGCGATCACCGGCAGGCCGCAACCCAGCGCTTCCACCAGCGTTCGAGGAAAATTCTCGTACCAAATGCTGGGCAACACCATTGCCATGGCCGCACTCATCTCATGGCGCACTTGCTCCATTTGAAGGGCGCCGAGTGCAGTCAGCCCCGGCACCTCGTTTAATAAGGGCGCATCTGGCCCTGTGCCAGCAACTCGAAGCGTGCTGCCAGCCAACTGGCGTTGGGCGTTGACCAGCACATCGACTCCTTTCTCGGATGAAAGGCGGCCCACAAACAAAAAGCCCTGCCGCGCAGCAGGAGCTGGCGGTTCGAAGTCCACAAAGTTGGGTTTGATGGCAATCCGCTCTGCAGGAAGGCCGCCTTCAATAAACTTGCCGCGGCAAAACTCGTTGAGTGCGATGTAGCGGGTTACCTTGTTTTGCCAGGTGCCCATGGCACGGTGCACCGTGACCATGCCGGCCAGCACGGTGCTCTGCAACACCGAGCCACGGTAGCAGCCCCTGGCGGCCCCACGCCATGGCACAGTGCCCAAGCAGTCCTCACACACCTTACCGTTGCGCAGAAACATGGCTTGGGGGCACATGAGTCTGAAGTTGTGCAGGGTTTGAATCACCGGCACCCGTAGCCGTGTTACAACCCAGTAAATAGCGGGCGATATCAGCGGAAACGTGTTGTGGACATGCACTACGTCTGGCCTGAAGGTGCGTACGGTGTTTTCAAAGTCGGAAGCCACGTCCTTCGCCCAAACGGTGTTTGCAGCGGCTGCGACCTTAGACATTGAGGTTATGGCATCGTTGTGGCGGGTGAATAGCTCAACCTCATGGCCCTTACTACGCAACAGGGCAACTTCGGCCTCCATGACCGTGTCTTCACCGCCTTTGTGCTGGTAGGCGTTGTGGACCATTAATGCACGTAACAAACTTCTATTACTCATTGGACGGCTGGAGTACACGTGCAGGATTGCCGACTGCCGTCGAGCCAGCAGGAATGTCGGTTACGACGACGGCGCCAGGTCCTATCGTTGCCCCGGCTCCTACAACTACCCCCCCCCACAACAACAGCGTTTGGGTAGAGAACTACGTTGTCTTCAATGATGGGCACACCCGCATTTCTGCCATGGCGCTTAGAGCCTATAGTGACACACTGGAAAAGCGTTACGTTTTTTCCAATTCTGACCCCAGGATTGATGGTGATACCGAAAGGGTGCGCGATTCTCACGGGGTTTTGGAGTGCTGGTAATTCAATATGCAAAACGAGACCAACCAGCTTTCGGAAAATACTGGGCTTCTTGCCTGTAAATACCCAGTTGATTAATTTATTCATTCCCCCTAGGGGGTCACTGCGCACGTCACGTGCATCAACATTTTGAGGAACTTGTTTCATTTTGGATCGCCCACTTTTAGACAGCGCTCTACGCCATCCGCAAAATTACGAGCCATGTTTTCTACCGTGTATTCGCCCCCACTTTTCCTGCAACCTAGCTTCATGGCATTCAGCCTGGCAGGGTCGGTGAGAAGAGCAATGGCTTGTCTGACGTAGTCGTCTAGGCAATTTGTCGTCATTAAGCCATTAACGCCGGGCTCCAAATACACAATCTCGGGGCTATGAAGGCCACAGTCGGTGGTGAGCATTGG
Organism: Rhodoferax mekongensis; assembly: GCF_032191775.1. NCBI lineage: Bacteria > Pseudomonadati > Pseudomonadota > Betaproteobacteria > Burkholderiales > Comamonadaceae > Rhodoferax > Rhodoferax mekongensis. The sequence goes on from NZ_CP132507.1 coordinate 1,507,988, forward strand.
CACTTCACACACAAACGAATCTAATATGCCCAGCCCCACCAAACCAGGGTTGAGCATCACAGTGGCGCTGGCCAAAGCGAGCACTTTGTCGCGACCTTTCAGCATGCCGCCAAAGTGCGCCCATTCGTGCTTGGCACAAAAATCCTCAACCAATGATTTCTGCGGACCCGCACCGACCAGCAGAAGCTCAAAGTCAGGTACCTGTGATCGCATGGCCCCTGCCGCTTCGAACAGAAATTCGAGCCGCTTCTCTTGGTAAAAAGAGCCTAGAAATATTCCTAGAAGGCCATTGCCTATTTTTTGGGCTGCACGCCAATTAGCAAGTTCTGAAGGGGTGATCGATTCAAACTGACTACGCATTTCCGCCGTATCGATTGCGTTGTTCAATACGGTGATTCGGTCGGCTGGGAAGCCACTTTGAGCGATCAAAGGTCTGCTGTGCTCGGTGTAGCCAAACCACCAATCTGCCCGGCGAGCCACGCGGCGCTTGAATTTTTCGCGCCAGGAGCCTGGGTTACCTTGCAGGTTCGCACCATGACCCCACAAAGCCACTTTGTAAGGTACGGGTGCGAATTGGTGCCACAGGTTGCAAACCAGCTTGTTTTCTAAGGCTATGACGAGCATCTCTGCCTGATTACAAACGCTCTTTAGTGGTTGGTAGCAAATGCGCCCACCCCAGAAGTATTTGGTGGCTAACTTGTGTGCCCAAGCGATCTCTGCGCTGTCGTTTTTGCCTTGCTCTTCAGCTGTGCCAACTCCGTAAGCAAGCACGAGCTCCAAACCACGCTCCGTCATTTGCTGGCGAAGGCTCTCGAAGAACGCTAAGCGGTAATGCGTCATGCGGCGTTGAACGACCACTATTTTTTTATGCACAAGTAGCCTCCGGCATCGTCGCAATGTGTATGACCCTTGCCGGGTTACCTACAACGGTGGCCCCCTCCGGCACGTCTTTGACAACCACCGAGCCTGCGCCGATACGTGCACCACTGCCTACGGTGATTGGCCCCAGTATCACTACATGCGCGCCAATATCAACATCGTCCCCGATGGTGGGTGCAGCCCGTGTACCAAAAGGTAAGGTTTCCTTTACGCCAATGGTGGTGTTGTGGCGCAAGGCTACATTGCGGCCAATAACGGTTTGGTCGTTTACAACTAAACCCATACCATGATAAAGGCGCAGACTTGGGCCGACTTGGGTGTTCCAAGGAAGTTCGATGCAGAGCACCCACTCAATGAGTAAGCGGTAGAAGACCAGATAGGGAATCCCGAGCCAAAAGATGGGTTTCGGTGCTCTCCTGATTTTTTGGGCCAGGCGAAAGCTAAGTAGAACGAGCCGCCCTTTGGTGTTGCCGGTATTGACTTTCCAGTCTTGAAGGATGTCGCGCATTGTGGGTTGGTCTCGAGGCGTCAACGCGGTGTTGCGAAAAATGGTTTACCCAGCATGGTCAAGTTAGCCAAAACAACAAGGGCTTGACCGTGTTCTTCCAGGCCAGGGTCTCAGCCATTGCAACCATGTGCTCGGGCTGCAGTGTCGGCAAGGCCGCATAAAACTCGGTGATTCCCCGTGCCAGTGCATTACTGTCGAAGGGCTCTACAAGTACTCCGGTCGCCGGTGTCACTAGGCTGCTGAAGCTGCCTACGCGAGTGGTGATCAATGGCGTCCCCAGAGTCAGTGCGAGCAGCAATACACCGCTTTGGTCGATATGCCTGTACGGCAGCACAATGGCGTCTGCAGCGGCAAACACCAGGCTAATTGCGGATTCATCGAGGTAGCCGTTCCTCCAGATGGCTTTCTTGTTCTGCACCAGGGTCTGCAGGCGGTCACGCATCGCCCGGCCGTACTCGGAGTCCGGACAGCGTCCAGCGACGAGCAGTCGGGTTCCGGCATGGCGCTCGAGTGCGTCGAGCAGCAGGTCCAGGCCTTTGTAGGGAGCCACTCCGCCGAAGAACAAAAGCACGCGGTCGTTTGCTTCAAAGCCCAGCGACTCGCGGGCCTGTGCAGGGGTCAGGCTGGACTTTTCCACTGCGTCGTTGGCCCCATGCTCCACCACCACAATCTTGCGGCTATCGATGCCGAATTCGCGTGTCAGCGCCTGGGCAGTCTCCGGGGTATGGACGAGCAACAAGTGCGGCAGGCGGTAGATGAGCCAGTAGAGGCATTTCATCCACGCCGTGTGTTTGTCGTGGGGCAGGATGTTGTGTACTGTGAGGCAATAGCGCCGTGCGACGACGCGCAAAAAAAAGCCTTCGAGAATCCCGACCAGTAGTTCGGGGTTTGTCAGTCCGATGACGCATACCTGGGCTTGTCGGTGGGTGGCCACATGCCGTAGCAACTTGAAGTGGTATCCCACCATGTTTTTGAGCTTTGCCCAGCGGCTACGGTTGGGAGATTGCGGGCCCCGGATGTTAATGAACTCAACCTGCTCGGCAAGCTTGTCTGCGAGAGTGGTGTCTGAGCCCAGCAGTGTGACCTGTACATGGTTCTGGGCCAGGCCATTGGCAAAGCCCAGTTCGTAGTGCGACTGAAAGCCGTGCGATACGAGAATGGAGCTGTGCATGCTACTGAGCTTTTGCTTCGGAGACGATGCCATGTGGATGGAGGCTGTTGGGGTCATGGTTGTTCTGTGAAAAGTTTCACTACCGGGCCGGCTGTGGTGGATGTCGTGGGCGCATGCCAGACGGCCGTGCCGTCCAGGGCCATCCATTTGCCTGGCAGTGGCGGGGCGATCTGCAGCTCGGCCTTGCGGGCAGATGGGTCCAGCCACATGGCGATTTGGCGCTTGCCATTGGCTGCGGTGAGCTGGCATTGCCAAATACCTTGCACATCGCGGTCACAGCGATGCAGGGTGCTGCGTAGCAGCATGGAAATCGTTTGTCCAAACACATCGGCAAGCGGCCGGCGCTTTCGTGTCTGAGGGTTGATCATTCCCATCTTGGTGTTGTCCCAAGAGTAGGTAAAGAAGCGCTCAAATCCCATGGCCCGTACGAGGAGCAGATCGCGCGGCAGATAGGCTTGTGCGGTCTCCTCGGACACCATCCAGTTTCGCTCCCATTGCGACCAGGTGGCCGTCTCATTTGGCATCCAGTAGCCGGACTCGGTGTTCCAGAGCTCAAGCTTTTCGTATCCGGCCGCTGCAAGGTTACTCCGCAAGCGCCGAATTGGAGCAATCAGCGTCTCTGGCGGGCTGCCGCCGTGGTAGAGATGGTATGCGACTGCATCCACATAGGGTCCTGCGCCCGCCGCCAGGAGTTGCGCTGGCCATTCGAGTCGCTGATCCAGTCCTACGCCGGAGGGCAGTATGGTTTTTGCCAACGGGTCGATCTTGCGGATCTCTTGGCTGGCCGAGCGGACCAGCTCGACCATCATGGGGATGGAGCCGGAGTAGAAATTTTTCTCCGTCGCCTCATTCGAGATTTCGTAGGCCTCCACGCGGCCCCGGTAGCGCGCTGCCACAGTGCGCACATAGTTGCGCCAGGTCTCGAGGTCTGCGGGCTCCGCAGCTGTGCCCAAACCATACGCGCCCTCTTCGTTGGGGCGTACCGAAGCCCAGCGCGGTGTAATGCCCAGCGGCAGCACAACTTTGACACCGCGCGACTCGGCCCAGCCGACAAACTCGTCAAGCCTTTCGAATTGCCAGTTGCCGCGCTGCGGTTCCACATGCAGCCAGCCTGTGCGCGTGTCCCATAGGCGCAGTGATCCAAGCGGAACATCTGGCCAGTTGCGTTGCTTGTCCGCGTTGTGCACATGTCCACCAAAATAGGCCTTGCCGAAAACTGCATTTCCGCCGGGGGGAACTAGAGTTTCAGCCGTGATCGCGGCCATTGATATTAGGGGCCACAACGCAAACAGGGGCGGCAGCAATAGGACCCTGAGCAGGGCGGGGAGGGTGATCATGCTCTGGCGATGGTGCATGGGATACCTCGTAGATCTGCTGCTGTATCAGTAAAGGAACTCCAGTAGCTTCCAATCAACGCGTCACACGCGCCGAGGGCGAATAGGTCGACCACAGCATCGACGATGGCGGTCTGGTCGTCGCGTGCATAGGCGCGCTTACGGTATTCCCAAGCGCGATCGCCAAAATCCTTCTGCACCGCAGCGAGCGCTGCCGGTTCATCGGTTGCGACAAAGAAGCGCGTATCAGGCGTGGCTTGCAGCGCGCCGTGCATGTGCGCCAGAAAGGTGCTTAAAGGGCTTTCCGACCTAGCTTTCACGTTGTCCGTACCACGGATGTGCACTCCTATGCTGCCCTGGAGCTGCGGTTGCAATTCCGCGATACGCTGCGCGGCTTCGCCGGTCGGCTGGAACAGGGAGAACATGCCAGGCGCTACGGCGAGTCTGGAGTTGGTGCGCACCCACACGTCGCGCCCAGACAGCGTGGAAACGAAAGAGGCCATGTCGAAATGGCCGGGGCTCGTATTGTCCTGCGTGAGCACGCGCTGGCCACGCAGACCAGCGAGCGTATCGAAGACACGGAACATTGCGCGTTGCGGCCGCAGCATGGCTTTCTTTTCGACAACCTCGAAAGGCAGGCCTCGGCTCTCGAAAAGCGCATCGAAGCGGGAATTGAAATCGGGTGTCCTGTGCCAGAGCACACGCATGGGCTGGCCTGCTTCCTTGGCCAGCAGCCAAGCCGATGCCACGACGCGCATGCGGTTGCAGAGTCCGCCTTCGGGTAACACGGTGATCATTTCAATTGCTCTTGCTTAGACAGTTGCGCATCCCGCCATTCGTAGTAGTGGCGGCGAATTCCCGCGAGGCGCTTGCCTAGCCAAAGCGAAGGTCGCGAAACATACTGAAGGCGCAGGCCCTGGCGTTCCTGTCCTAGTTTTTCCAGATTGGCTGAATGCGCACCTCCTACGAGGAAGCGGCACAGAGTGCGGTCGATGTAATGTGTCTTTGCGTCCGAGCGAAAGACGCGCAAAAACCAATCGTAATCAGCGCTGTAGCGGAACTCCAGCTTGAAATCTCCGATGCGCTCGAACAGAGTGCGATGGGCGAAAGTCGCTTGGTGGTTGAGGTCCTCGAATACCAGCATCCATCTGTTGATGTGCGAGAAGCGCTTGATGAAACTTGTGCCATGGCCAGTGTAGCGAGCATTGCCGAATATGAGTGTGCTGTCGGGACGCGTCTGCACAAAGGCGTGGATGTCCTGCAGTACGTCAGAATCGTGAAGCTGGTCGCCCGAATTCAGGAAGTAGAGCCATTCGCCCTCTGCGAGTCGGATGGCCTTGTTCATTGCATCGTAGATGCCGGCATCGGGCTGGGACTGAACGCGTTTGTTGGGGATCGCTACGCGCTCGACTTCAGCGAGCGTGCCATCGCTTGAGGCGCCATCGACCACCAGCCATTCGTAGTCGTCAAACGACTGCGCAGCCAGCGAGTTGCCCGTCTCGCGAATCGAATCCTGCGCGTTCCAGCAGACGGTGATGATGGAAAAGCAAGGGCGCTTGGTTTTGCCGGGCGCACGCTGGGGAAAGGTGGGTACGGAAGTCATGGAAGGACTAGGAAGGGGTGGACGCGCACTCGGGCTCTGCGCACCGCACTGTTGCCTCCGAGGCAGGGGGAGCGGGGAAACTACCGACGCATAGCGCAAGCAGGAACATCTGCGTAAGGAATTCGCTCTGGAACGGGTTATCCATCTTTAGAGGCACTTCGGTGATACCGCGAAAAACGATAAAAAGGAATAGGCCAATTGAGACTCCCCGGGTGCACCGGTTAGCGCGCCAAGCAAAAAGACCAAAGGCTGCCAGGTAGATGATCAAAGTGACCAGACCGACGATGCCCGCAGAGCCCAGCGTCTGGATGTACTGGTTGTGCGCATGGGTGAATTGCAGGCCGGTCTTGTTCCGAAACTCTATGCCCCAGAGCCCGGGGCCATAGCCGAATGCCGGGTTGTCAGCGAGCGCTTGGAAGGTCGCGGTCCAGATTTGGGTACGTCCCGTCAAGGTACCGAACTGGTTATTGTCGAAGAAATCGGCAAGGCGGTCACCGATCGAGCCGCCGCTGAGCGAGGAGTACAGCACAAAGGCCGCAATCGCTGCGGCGCCTCCTACGGCCAGTGTGACCAGCTTGAGTGACCAACGTTGGTAGTGCATGGAGCCGCGCGCGACTAGCAGGCGTTTGGAATCGAAGTACCAGAAATACAGCAGTGCGAGGCCGACGAGAAAGAACGAGGTCTTGGACTGGGTCAGAGCCAGCGCTAGACCGGCCACGGCCCAGCTCAGGGCGTTGAGCGAGGTCCGCGCAAAGGGCTGCAGGCGTAGGCAGCCCAGCAACACCAAGCACAGCGGCGCCAGGGTGTTCGGATGGGTTGCGAAGCCGTAGAAGCGCAGCGTGGCGCCGGGAATGATGCCGGCGCGGTAGTTGGTTTCTGCCACGAGCGTTGGGTTGATGGCTAGCCAGAGCAGGGACAGCGCGAGAAAGCCCAGCAGCGTGTTTCTGGTCCAGCGCAGAATCTGAACGGTCTCCCCCTGTGCATAGGCGAAGATGGCCATGAAAATGGGCAGCGCATAGAGCGTCTGGTGGGTGAACCCACGGGCGGTGCCCAGCAGCGCGGGCATCATGTTCGATCCTAGGATATAGAACAGGGCAGCCCATACCAAGCCCTTGCCTTTCGCGTGCCGATAGTCCTTTTTTAAGTAATACCTGACTAGGCGCTCGGCAGCTATACCGAGACAGAGTAAGGTTAGGCCTCTGGAAATCCAATTGCCAGATTCGGCCGCGCTCAGATCGATTTCAAATGGCGAGTCAGCCATGCGGGTGAGGTCGCGTCCGCCCAAGATGACGGCCGTCGCCATGGCCAGAGGCACTCCCACGAAATACACGCCCAGGAGTTCCATTCGCGTATTGGAGCCCAGATGGACGAAGCTCGCGAAGCCCAGCACTAGCGCCAGCGCGAACAACATTGCGCCTGCAAGCAATGGCCAAGAGCGCAGGACGGTGTCGATTTCGCTCATGTCTGGCCCGAGTTCATACGCTTAAGGATGGGATGCGCCCATTGCGGTGCACGTGCGCTCAGGCGCTGCAAGATAGCCGCCAGGGTACGTGGAATGAGGCTGGGGACCATCAGAACAGCCAGCACCATGGTACCGGCGAAGACCAGTCCCCCGATGACGAGCCGCAGCAGTGCGAGGACATGCAGCGCAGCGAGTTGCGTCTCGACCAGCCAGGCGACAACGCCGGTGCAGGCGCTCAGAACCAATGCGGGCAGAATTGCCAGCGCGAACTGCCGGGCGCCGATCTGCAGCGTCTGGCAGGCCAACATCATTATCGTCACGGTTCTTAGGCAGAAGGCGACGGCGGCCACTTGCGCTACTGCTAGCGAAGAATGTTTGGCGGCCAGCCCCATGGACACTGCGGAGAGCAGGATGAACGGGATCTGAACGCTGGCCTCGACGGACTTGCGCCCCGTATTCCACAGCACAGGGGTGGAGATGCCCCAAAGTAGTTGCAGCGGTGCCATGAGGCAGAACACCTGAGCAAACGCGCCCGATGCGCTCCACTGGGCGCCATAGACGACAAGAACGAGCGGGTGCGCCAGCATGTAGGCGCAGACAAAGGCCGGCAGGACTAGCAGCGATATTGCCCGAACAAGTTCCAAGTAGGCCTCCCGCATGCGTGGCTTGTCGGCGTCCATGCGCGCCATTGAAGAAAAGACCGTTGATTGGAGATTCTGATAGAGCGCACCGATCGGGGCGAAGATCAGGTTGTAGGCAGCCGAATAGTGGCCCAAGCTCTGGACATTGAAGGTGCGTCCGACGATGAGCTTGTCGATCGAGCCACCACACCAGTTGATGAGGTTAGTCGCCAGCACGGTGCCGCCGAAAGCAAGGTGTTCGCCGCGCTTCCGAAAGGAGAAATCCAGCCGGAACGCATGGCGTGTGTTGCGATACAGCATAAGGAAATTGACCAGTGCCTGCGTAAGGTAGGCTGCGACCAAGGCGTAGGCCGAGGCCAGAAAGATGGCGCACAGCATCCCGACAATCGCGAAGCCCACGACATAGCCACCCAAATTGGCAAGTTGTATTGTGCGGTAGTCGAGGTTGCGCCGCAGCAGGCTCACTGAGACCGATGCCACGGAATTGATGACGAAAACAGGGGCCATGGTCTTAAAGATGAGCGATGCCTCTGGCGCACCAAAGAATAGCGCCAAATAGTCCGAGCCGGCCACGACGCCAAACGCAATCAGGCCTGACATCATGAGATTGATGCCTAGCGCGAATGCGATGTCGTCATTGTCGATGGTCTGCTGCTGCACCAGACGCGTCGAGATGCCCATATCTGCGAAGTAGCTCGCCAGCCCCATGACCATGATGCCCATGGCGAAAAGACCAAATGCACTTGGGCCTAGGAAGCGGGCCATCGCCCCTTGTACGACCAGCGTCAGAGCGATTTTCAGGAGATTGGCAAACACTCCCCAGCTAAAAGCGACTGCCGTTTTGTGTCCCAAGCTGGACTTTGAGGCCGATGCATCGTTTTGCTCATTTCCTGTCATAGGGCGGGCGCGCGCAAAGACCACACTGGAGAGATGCCGAACACGTCTTCATGCCTATTCTTGTTTGGCGATGGTGGCCATGAAGTCGCGGTAGGCCAGGGCGATGCCCTCTTCGAGCGTGACTTTGGGTGCCCAGCCGAGTTTCCGTAGCCGCGAAGAGTCCATGAGCTTGCGCGGCGTGCCGTCGGGCTTGCTCGTGTCGAAGACGATCTCACCTTCGAAACCCACGACCTTCATGACGGTCTCGGCGAGTTCGCCGATGCTGACATCGCTGCCTGAGCCGATGTTGATGAGGGTGTCGGTATGTTGGTTCTCAAACAGAAACACACAGGCATCTGCCAGATCATCAACATAGAGGAATTCTCGCAGCGGCTGACCGCTACCCCAGACCACGTACTGCTTATCACCACGCAGTTTGGCTTCGTGCGCCTTGCGGATTAGTGCAGGCAGCACATGACTGTTGGCCAGGTCGTAGTTGTCGTTGGGACCGTACAGATTGGTCGGCATAACGCTGATGTATTCGCGTTTATGCTGTGCGCTATAGGCTTCGCACATTTTTATGCCAGCGATCTTCGCGATCGCATAGGGCTCGTTGGTGGACTCGAGTAGACCGGTCAGCAGGTACTCTTCCTTGATGGGCTGCGGCGCCAGCTTGGGATAAATGCAACTAGATCCCAGGAACATGAGCTTCTGCACGTCGGCAAGATGCGCACCGTGGATGAGGTTGTTCTGAATAAGCAGGTTCTGATAGAGGAAGTCCGCGCGGTAGATATTGTTAGCGTGGATTCCGCCTACTTTAGCTGCCGCGATGAAGACATAGGCAGGCTGGTGCTGCGCTAGGTACCTTTCAACTGGGGCCTGCTGCGTAAGGTCCAGCTCGGCGCGGTAGGGCGCAAGAACCTTGGTGTAGCCTCCTGCCCGAAGTCGGCGCACTAGGGCACTGCCAACCATGCCGCGTGCACCAGCCACGAAAATGGGCGCGTCTTTTGCAATCGTTGCCATGGCTTACTCGTGGTGGTCGTAGGTTTGGAAGCCGGCCAGCTTGACCAGCGCATCGCGCTTGGCGGCCGTAAAGTCGGCTTGCACCATTTCAGCCACCAGCTCTTGCAGGCTGGTCGTGGGCACCCAGCCCAACTTTTCCTTGGCCTTGGCGGGGTCGCCCAGCAGGGTCTCCACTTCGGTAGGGCGGTAGTAGCGGGGGTCTACCTTCACAATCACATCGCCCACCTTGCACTTGGCATCCGTACCGGTCACGGCCACCACGGTGCCGATTTCGTTTTCTGCCTCGCCGCTCCATGCGAGCTTGACGCCCAACTCGGCCGCTGCAAACTCGACAAACTGGCGCACGCTGTATTGCACGCCGGTGGCAATCACAAAGTCTTCTGCCTTGTCTTGCTGCAGCATCAGCCATTGCATTTCTACATAGTCGCGGGCGTGGCCCCAGTCGCGCAGGGCGCTCAGGTTGCCCAGGTACAGGCAGTCTTGCAGGCCCAGCGCAATGCGGCTGATGGCGCGGGTGATCTTGCGGGTGACGAAGGTTTCGCCGCGCAGCGGGCTTTCGTGGTTAAACAAGATGCCGTTGCAAGCGTAAATGCCATAGGCCTCGCGGTAGTTCACCGTGATCCAGTAGGCATACATCTTGGCCACCGCATAGGGGCTGCGGGGGTAGAAGGGGGTGGTTTCCTTCTGCGGAATCTCTTGCACCAGGCCATACAGCTCAGAGGTAGACGCTTGGTAAAAGCGTGTTTTTTTCTCCAGGCCCAAGATGCGAATAGCTTCCAGAATACGCAAGGTGCCCATGCCGTCGGCGTCTGCGGTGTACTCGGGCGATTCAAACGACACGGCCACATGGCTCATGGCGCCCAAGTTGTAAATTTCGTCCGGCTGCACCTGCTGAATGATGCGGATCAGGTTGCTGCTGTCGGTCAGGTCGCCATAGTGCAGGGTGAACTGCCGCTCAGATACATGGGGGTCTTGGTACAGGTGGTCGATACGGTCAGTGTTAAAGCTGGACGCGCGGCGTTTGATGCCGTGCACCTCATAGCCTTTTTTGAGCAAGAGCTCTGCCAAATAAGAACCGTCTTGGCCGGTTACGCCGGTGATGAGTGCTACTTTTTTCATAGTGTTTGCTTACAAAAGGCCCGATAAAAATTGACGTTGTGGGGGTTGGATGGCGTCCAGCAGTTCGCTGATGAATTGCGCTTGCAATTCATAGGCCATGGGTGTGTTGCTGTTAATGCTCGAGACTCGAAAAATCAAGCCATCCGGAATTTGACCACGGAAGCCGTAACGCAATTGCTCCAGTTTGCGGGCAGTGCCGCCCTGAACTGCTTGGTTGCCGATTGTCGTCCAATAGGTGAGGGGTTCTTTGCGCTGCCCCAGTTCGGTTTGCAGGCGCCTGACAGGAATGTTTCCGTGCTTGGTGGATAGCAGGGTGTTGCCACTGCCATTGACTTTGAAGCCTTGGGCGGGGTAACACACATCGGGAATATGGAGTGCCAGCCCATCGCTTTGATTTTCTCCATAGGCAATCGACAGCATGACCATGGAACCTTGGTCATTGACGTAGGTGCGGGTCAGGATTTGGGAGTAAAGGCTGTTGAGCAACTCAGTCTGCTGGGGGTTGATCACTTGCCCTGCTGACATTTGCAGTTGGCGCCATGTTCCAAAGTTGGCTGGAACGATGGCCTCAAGCTTGGGATTGCCCCGAGTTTTGGCCATGAGTTCTGTGGGCCTGCTCGCGTGTGCAACCCAGGCGGCAAGCACCATGAGCACCAGCATCAAAAGGGTTTTGAATTGCAGCTTCATACAGCACCTTTGAGGGTTGAATGGCGCTGGCGTTTGAGCTGCTCGAAAGTGATGAGCAAGTTGTCAAAGCTGATGATCAGCAACAAGGCACTCAGGAACAAAACCATGCCGGCAAAGCCGTGCAAAAAGCCTTGGCCGGCTTCATCGCCAAAGTGGTAGGTGATCAGGCTGAGTGCCATCACGCGGATGACGTTGGCCGTAAACGAGATGGGGACGATCAGAATTGCCAAGCTCACGTTGCGAAACAGCGAGTCGCGGCGCACCAGATTGAGGTACAACAGGCCCAGTGCTTCCAGGGTGAGCAGGGTGTGCAGGCCAGCGCAGGCATCTGCCACCAGCAGCATGTACTGACCGATTTGCAGGATTACGCCATTGCGGCCTATGGGGTACCCCACCCAAAACAGCACATGCTCGGCCACATAGGACACCGCCATCTTCATGGGCATGGTAACCGTGTCGACCACGGCGCCGGGCAATGGCACCATGAACAGCATGAAGAACAGCGCAAACCACTGCGCTTTGAGTGCTTGGGGGCCCAAGTTCAGTAGCGCAATGCCAATCAGCAGCCAGATGACGGAGCCGATTTCAAAAAGCAAGATGTCCTGCGATCGGCCAAGCGCATACAAAAGGAGACCAGACACGAAAAACACCCAGCCCCAGGCGCTGCCTTTGTTGCCGTAGCTGGCCTCCAGCATGGTGGGCCAGTTGCGGTAAATAAGCCAACACGAAATACCTAACACAATGGGGCCATGCATTTGTTCGTCTTTGGCCCAAATGCCCGTGAACAGCTCATAGAGGCTGGGCACATAGAGCACGGCCAGCCCGATGATGAGGGGTGACCAATGCACAAAAGACTCGCGCAAGCTGGGCTTGCCCGTGTAGACGTTGGGGGTAACGGAGCTCACATCAATACCTGTCAGGCGTCATTCAACACGGAGCCAACCAACGCCACGCCGCTATCCTGCAGGCGTTGGCCAAGTTGGCTGGCCAGCGGTACCAGGCTGTTGTTTTTGCGGGCTACCAACAGGGCAGCGCCCGCACGAGCGGCGGTGATTTCTGCGTCTGCAAATTCGGCGCCGGCAGGTGTATCGATGATGATCACATCAAACTGCTGGCTGGCAATACGCAACAGGTCGCCAAAAGCCGGGCGGCCCAGTAGCTCTTGCGGGTTGGGGGGCGTGGCACCCGCTGGCAGCACCGCCAAGCCCGGCAGCCCCGGGATGAGTTGGGCTACTTCAAGCCCTGCCCGGTTAGCCAAAATGGCAGACAAGCCTGCGCTCTTGCCCAGCTTGAACAAACTGTGCTGGCTGCGCTCGGGTTTGGAGCGCATGTCGGCATCGATCAACAATGTTCGCTCACCTTGTTGGGCAAAAACGATAGCGAGGTTGGCGGCCACAAAGCTGCGGCCTTCGCCGCTGCCAGGGCTCACAATGGCCATGACCTTGCGGGCGGGGTCGGTGTTAAACCAGCGCAGCATGAGTTGGCTGCGCACCGCGCGCAGGTTTTCGCCCACGCGGCTGAAGGGTTTGTAGGCTGCCACCAACTCGGGGCTGACGGTTTGGTCCTGGTCGCTGAGGTAGGCGTAGTCGAATTGTTTGCTCAGGGCAAAGTCAATGTCGTCTTTGCTCAGTACCTTCAGGGCCAAGGCGGCCTTGCCGAACTGCACCTGGTCCTTACGCTGTCGCTCGACGATGCGGGCTGCGTCTTCTGCCGTCAGGCGGCCGGTGGCGACCAGAATGTCGCCAATGGTTTTGGTATTGGCATTCATGCGCTTACTCCGATGGCGGTGCGTTTGAACATGCCCGATGCGGAGCTGATAGCGCCCAGCACAGGCAACTCCAGTGCTTCAACGAGGTCTTCTGTAGATCGGACCCTGCGGTTCAGGATCTCAAGAGTCAATGCCAAACCCACCCCCAACAGCGTGCCCAGAAAAACGGACGCCAACACATTGATGAGCACACGTGGCTTGGAGGGGGTGGGTGGCGGGCTGGCGGGGTTCAGCACGGCGATGTTGGTTTGGTTGGTTTGGCTCTCGATGTTGGTTTGTGAGGCACGTTGGCTCACGATCTCAAACGCCCGCTGAGCAGATTCAATATCACGGCGCAGCACGTTCAGCTCGTCGCGCTGCTTGTTGAGTTGCAACACACGGGCTTTTTGCGCGGCCAAGGCGCCTTGCAGCTGGGCTTCGCGCTGCTTGCCGACCTGGTAGGTCGTGTCAATCGACGCAGTGATCTTGCGGGTCTCTGCGTCCAGCTGGGCCTTGAGGGTGGCTAGTTCCGCCTCGGTGCGCTGAATTTGCGGATGGTTTTTGCCCAGATTGCCACTGGACTCGTTCAGCTTGGCTTCCAGGCGGGCGATGTCGGCCTTCAGGCCGTTGATGAGCGGGCTTTGCATGACCTCTGCAATGGTGTCGGCTTTGGCAGTCTGGCGTTTGCTGGAGCTGTCGGTAGTCAGTGCTTGTACGCCGGTGAGCTGGCTGCTGGTCTCATTGAGTTTGGCGGTTTCAAAGTCCATGCGCTCGTCGGCGGATGTAATGCCGTTGGCTTGCTGGTAGTCCGACAGCGCTTGCTGTGCGGCTTCGAGCTTGCCGCGGGCCGCTTTGGTTTGCTCGTCAAAGAAGGCCGCGAACTGGCGGGCAGGGGCTACACGCAGGTCGAGGTTGACGTCCATGTAGGCCTGGGCAAAGGCATTGGCGACTGCAGCTGCAAACTCGGGGTCTGCACCGGTGTAGTTGATGCTGATGACGTTGCTTTCGCGGCTGGGCTTGACGTCCAGATTCTTCTGCAACAAATTGGCCAGCCAATCACGCAACTGGCCCTTGCCTTGGGTGGCTTCTTGCCACTGGGCTTGGATAGCGGGGCTGGTGTCCATGCGCAGGTTTTTCACCACGGCTTGGGCTACGCGGTCACTGTTGATGATGTCTACCTGGGTGGCCATATAGCCTGGAGCCATCATGCCTTGCAGCATGAGGCCGCTGACCGGGTCGGGGGACTTGACGTCCACCACCACTGCAGCACTGGCGGTATATTGTTTGGGCAACAGCAGGCTCACCGTCACGGTGGTGGCCACCGTCAATACGAAGACGAGTAGCGCAACCGTCCAGCGTGCACGCAAAATCAGCAGAAATTGTTGGAGTGTCATGGTCAGGAGCCTTCTTTAGAAGATGCTTTCTTTGACGTAAAGCACGTCATTGGCCTGCACGGCGTCGGTGAGCTGGGGCTCGATTTGTTGCACCGTGCCGTTGGGCAGTTTGCGGTGCAGGCGCAGGCGTTTTTCAGAACCGCGGGCGTTGGGGCCGCCGCCCTGGGCCAGGGCTTGCATGATGGTCATGTCGCGCTCGATGCGGAACGACCCGGGGCGCTGCACTTCGCCATAGATGAAGAACACCGGGGCGCGGTGCACATAGATGGTGTCGCCACCCTGCAGCAGCAGGTTGTCTTGGGCCTTGTTGTCCAAAAAGATGGAGGGAATGTCGATCTCTTTGCGGAAGGCTTTGCCGTCGCGAATGCCGGTGACCACCACCACATCATCGCCCGCAGCGGTGGCGCCACCTGCGTTGGCGAGCATGTCGCTCAGGCGGGTGTTGACAGTTTCCAGCGGGAAGCGGCCGGGGCGTGCTACCTGGCCCAGTACTGAGACCTGGTTGCCGCGGATTTGGATGAGCGCAATGTTGACTTGGGGCTTCTGGATGAAGCCGCCAGTCTGCAGGGCATCCGCAATTTTCTTCTCGGCCGCTGCAACCGAGAGACCGCCCAGTGGTACCGCACCGATCAGCGGGTAGGTGATGATGCCGCTCTCAGACACCCGGGTTTCAATGGTGAGGTCGGGGTTCTGGAACACTTGCACACGGATGGTGTCGCCGGCGCCCAGCGGGTAGTCGGACTTGCCGTCTTGCGCGTGGGTGACCATGCTGCACAGGGCGAGCAGACCAGCGGCAAACAGGGTGAAGAGTTTTTTCATGATGGTGTGTTCATCGGATGGAGACGGGCAGGGGGTATGAGGTTCACTTCAGACCGGATATGCCTTTTTCGATCACAGATTTGGTTTTGTCGTCAGTGGGGGCAGCGTCGGGGGCAGGGGTGGCGGGCGCTGCCGGTGCAGCGGCTGCTGCCGCGCCGTTTTCGAACTCGCCCATGTACGTAATTTTGGTGGTGCTGCGCAATTGCTTGAGGTTGGCGGCCACTGCCTCACCGGCGCGCTGGTTGATCAGAAACTGTTCAATGCGCGGGAGTGCGGCCTCTTGCCCCACAGGAGAAGCCTGGGATGACACCACCCGCACGACGGTGATGGCCTGCGGTGCTTCAAGAACGGTAGCCTGCCCATCTTTGAGGGTGTGGATTTTGGGGAGCACGTCCAGGGGAATTTGTTCTGCTGCGCGGGTACTGCTGCCACCATTGAATTGGATGTTTTTGGCTTTCAGCGCGGCAGCAATTTCTTCGGGAGTTTTTCCGCTGGCAACAAGGCTCTTCAGCAGTGCTGCAACTTCGGGCTGGTTCGGTGCCACGATCTCTTGCACATTGAAGATGCGTCGCTCGCTGAAGAGCTGTGGGTGCTCAGTGAAGTATTTCTTGATTTCTTCAGGGGTGGGTTTGGCAACGCTGGCGCTGACCTGTTGAATGTAGGCGCGGGCCAGGATGTCGCGTCGGGCGGCTTCGATTTGAGCCACCACATCGGGGGAGCGATGGAGCTTGTTCTCGGTGGCTTGGTCGACGGCCAATTGTTGGTCTATGAGTTTTTCCAGTACCTCTTTACCCATGGCTTGCACTGCCTCAGGACTGGCACCATTGGTATTGGTGCGGCTCAGCACTTGGTTGATCTGGTGCACGGAAATCTCTTCGCTGCCCACTTTGGCGGCCACTTGGGTGGCGGCTTTCTTGCCGTCTTTGTTTCCACAGGCGACGAGGGTGACTGCGATGGCGGCGGCCAACAAGGTGGCGGTAAAACGGGTGTTTTTCATGGTTCGGTTGCCTTAGTAGGTAAGTTGTGCGGTGAAGAGCAGCATGGTGCTGTCGTAGTCGAGGCCGGCTTGGTTAACCCCACGGCTGGCGCTTTGCAGGGCTGCGCTGAGGGCCAATTGGTCATGGGGTTGCCAGTTCACTGAGAGCGTTGTGTCCCGGGTCATGTCCTGGCGGTTGCTGCTGGTACCGGCTGTGGGGCTGCCGAGGTAGCTGCGTTGAGCCCACTCGTGCTTGAAGCGAACTCCTACCTTGGGGCTGACCTGCCAGACGGGCCCGACGCTGATGCGGTCGGTGCTGCTGTAGTTGCTGTTGTTCGCGGCATAGGCATCCAACACGTGGCTGTAGGCCAGGTTGATACTGGTTTTGCCGCTGAGTGCGAGGTTCAGGCCCGCACCTGTGTTGAAGCCGCTGTAGTCACGCTGGCCGTACAGCGGGTGGGTGCGGTTGATGTGGGTGAGATTGGCGCTGGCGGAAGTGCCACCCCCGAGGTCCCAACGCAGACGCAGGTCATTGTCGATCTGGGTGTATTGGTCATCCAAGGCACTCGTGTTGGGCACGGTGCGGTTCAAGTAATTGCCTTTACCAACCCGCATCTGGTAGCTGAGAGAGCTACCAGAGCTGAACACATGGCGCACACCGGCATCCACGGCGTTGGTGGTGAAATCGCTGCCTGTGACTTGCGCAAGCTGGTTTTCCTGCCGGGTGGTGCTGGCGCCCGCAATCAGGCGCCAAGGGCCATCGAGCTGAATGGTGGCATCAAAACGGGTGCTGGTGTCCAGTCGCTGGTTGCGCTGCCGGTAGCCGGTAAAGTCCGCAAAACTGTTGAGCGTTTCTTTGCGGTCTGTGCTGAATGTGCCGGTGACGCGGGGGGTGATGGCCCATTGCCAGCTGGCGTTGTAGTTGTTGGCCGTGAAGCTGAGGTAGCTGAACTTTTGATACTGGTAGTCCACGAGGTCGAGGTTGACGGACAGCGTTTGCAGGCTTTGCCGTGTGTTGAATCCGAGGCCTACGGTCGTGACTCCGATGGTTTCTGAAGCACTGCTTTGTCCAGTCAGGTTTTGGACGTTGGCGTTGGCAGGCAAGCGGAACAGGTTGCTGTCGCTTTGCAGGGTGTAGCCGGCGCTCAATGTCAGCGGGTCTTGTTGGGCTTGTACCGCTTGCGCAGCCGCAAGGACCAGCGCCACGGGCAAAAGGGAAATGACGTTGCGCATGATCTAGTAAGCCTGTTGGTCTTTGGCCACCAGGCGCACGGTGCGCAGGATGATGTGAATGTCCAAGCGCAGGGACCAGTTGCGCAGGTAGTCCAAGTCGTAGTCAATACGACCTTGCATTTTTTCGAGGGTGTCAGTTTCGCCCCGGTAGCCATTGACCTGCGCCCAGCCGGTAATCCCGGGCTTGACCTTGTGGCGCACCATGTAGCCCTTGATGAGTTTGCGGTACAGCTCGTTGTGCGCGACGGCATGGGGGCGGGGGCCTACGATGCTCATGCGCCCCTGCAGAACGTTGATGAACTGTGGCAACTCATCCAACGAGGTTTTGCGCAAAAACGCACCCAGCGGGGTGATGCGACTGTCGTTCTTTGTAGCTTGGGTGACTACGCCACCGTCTTCCGTGACGGTCATGGATCGGAACTTGTAGACAAGAATTTCTTCGCCATCAAGACCGTAGCGGCGCTGTTTGAAGATCACCGGCCCCGGAGACGTGAATTTGACGGCCAGGGCAATGACCAACAGGACCGGCGCGATAAGGATCAGGATGCATAGGGAGAAAACTATGTCACTCAGGCGCTTGACCATGCCGTTGGTGCCGCGGAACGGGGTCTCGCATACGGAAATGACCGGCATGCCGCACACTGCGCTAGGGTGGCCCTGAATCAGGTCGGTGACGAACATGTCTGGCACAAAGTAGATGGATGCCGTGGTGTCTTTGAGCTCGTCCAGGATGTGAAGGATGCGGGGTTGCGACGCCATGGGTAGTGACAGGTAGATGACCTGGATGCGGTCATTTTTGGCGATGGCAGCCAATTGGTCGAGTTTGCCCAATAGTGGAAAGCTGGCGTCGCGATTCAGACGGTCTGTACTGCGGCTGTCCACAAAGCCTGCCACCTCTATGCGGGTGTAGGGCGACGCCTTCAACTTGTTGGCAAGGGCTAGTCCCTGTTCGTTCATGCCGACAATGAGTGCCCTTTGTCTGGGACCCTGCAGGGAGATGATGGCAGGCGCTGCGATGCGAAGACCGAAAGTCAGCACGATTTCCGTACAAGGGGCTAACCATAACCAAGCAGCGAGTGCTTGCAGGTCGAATTGGCGGATGTAGCCGGTGGCATAGCCGGTCATTCCAAGAAGCCCGGCAATCCAGAACCAGTTGACTCCGATATCGAGCAGGCTTCCTGCTTTGGATGCCTGCAAGCGGGCTTCACCTGGGAAGGTCAGTGCAAAAGTCAGCACTGCCAGCAGCAGATAGGCGGGCGGTATGTCGCCCTCGTATAAAAAAGCGAGCGCCCAGAGTGAGCCCACCAGTGCCGCGGGGCAGATGCAGGATTCGAGGATGCCAAGCAGGTTGTCGCGTCCCATGGAGGCATGCTCATTTCCTCTGTTGAATTCGGCCGCGGAAAACGTCACATGTGCTTTAGACATGGTTGACCCAAGCACGGAATTTGCCCACTGCCTGGGCGCGGTTGGAAACATCGAGCTTTTTGAAGACTCGCTGCATGTGGTTTTTGACGGTGAATGCACTGATTTCCAGAATGCTGCCGATTTCGGGGTTGGTTTTACCGAGGGCTACCCACTTCAGGATCTCTGCCTCCCGCTCGGTCAGGACTTCTGCCTCTGTGGGCATGGGGCTGGTGTTTGGGGTGATAGGTGCACCAGGCGGCACACTTGCCTGGTGCGGCAGATGCTCAACCTGGCGCAGGGCAGTGTCGATGTAGGGCAGGACCATGGCCATGGTGCTACGCTCTTTTTCCGTGAAATGTTCCTTGGTACTGAAAACCACGTAGAGGCAATCGTGACTGCCACGTTCGTCTGTAATGCCGTGCACCGTGGCCGAACGCATTTTGAGCAGAGCGCTACCCAATGCACTTTTCAGGCCAGCGTCATCCACAGAGAAGCCGGATTGACCTGCATTCAGGCTGAAAGGCTTTTTGCCGAACTCCGTCCAGCGGGCGAACAGGCGGGTCAGAAGCGGAGTCAGGGGCTCGGTGTGTGCAGCATGTGAGCGCACCCCCGACATGGCGGAGATGATGTCGTGTTGTACCGCACCGGTAGAAAAGTCCCCCCAGGCGGCGATCAGGATGTCATGCGGAAGGTACTTTTGCATGTCACCTTGCAGCCAGATCAGCATGTCGAAATGGCTGCGCACCTCCACCGAGTGGGTGACCACACGGTGGTAGTGATGGAGTTCCTCGGTAGAGAGCGAGGGCAGAAAAGACATGGCAGGTAACAAAATAACTAAGGGTTATTGCTGATTTAGTAACAAGTGCGCGATGGTACGTAGTCCATTCGGACCCGCCTATCCCCCAAATGGGTGATTTTTTAGTCATTGGTGCTATTCGCAACAAACAATGTGAACTAATTCACATTTTTTTATAGTTTTTAAGTGCCAAGGCTCTTGTGTAATGCGGCGCACAGAAGAGATCGGGGAAAGCCGTAAATGGTGGACGGGGTCTCCCTTCTTGGTGTCCGTGCCATGGCGCAAACGGCTTATTCGTAGTCCATTTGGATTGCGACCGAAACGCTAAACTCCACCTCAACAAAACGGGAGTGAAGAATGATTTTTGTCACCGGCGGTGCTGGCTACATTGGCTCGCACACCTGCGTGGAGTTGTTGAACGCAGGCATGGATGTGACCGTGTTTGATAACTTTGCCAATAGCCAGATTGAAGCGCTCGACAGGGTGCAGTTGATCACAGGCAAAACGGTGAGGGTGATAGCGGGTGACATTCGTGACGGAGATGCTTTGCGCAGCGCTTTGGCCGATAGCGGAGCTACAGCAGTGATCCATTTCGCTGGCTTGAAAGCTGTGGGCGAGTCAGAGTCGGACCCTTTGCGTTATTACGACAACAACGTGGTGGGAACCATGCGATTGTTGGAAGCCATGAAGGCGCTCGACATCAAGCAGTTGGTGTTTAGTTCGTCGGCTACCGTGTACGGTGTACCGCAATTTTTGCCTTACACAGAAAAACACCCTTTGTCTGCGACAAACACGTATGGTCAAACCAAGCTGGCCGTAGAAAACATGCTGCGGGATTTGTACCGGAGTGATGAGACTTGGCGTTTTGCGATATTGCGCTATTTCAACCCGGTAGGTGCCCACCCGTCTGGTCGCATGGGGGAGGATCCTCAAGGGGTTCCGAATAATCTGATGCCGTACGTGGCCCAAGTGGCTGTGGGGCGGCGTGAGTTTTTGAATGTATGGGGCAACGATTACCCTACGCCTGATGGCACTGGGGTTCGGGATTACATCCATGTCGTTGATTTAGCCCTTGGGCATGTGAAGGCTGTGCAGTATCTGGCGAGAAGTGCCGGCTGCAATGCCATCAACCTTGGTGCAGGCGTGGGCCACAGTGTTTTGGATTTGGTTCGTGCCTTTGAACTTGCGAGTGGCAAAGCCGTGCCCGTAAAGATAGGACCACGCCGCGCCGGGGATTTGGACGCTTATTGGGCGGACCCTGCGTTGGCTCGGGAATTGCTGGGCTGGTCCGTCGAGCGTGGAGTGGATGCCATGTGTGCAGACACGTGGAACTGGCAAAAAAATAATCCGAATGGCTACAAGGGAGTAAATTGAATGGCAAAAGGAATGATCTTGGCTGCTGGCCAAGGCACACGGGTACGTCCACTGACCAAGGACCTGCCGAAGCCGATGGTGCCTATCTTGGGCAAGCCGGTGATGGAGTACTTGATTGAGCATCTTGCCCGGCACGGGATCCGCGAGATCATCGTGAATGTGGCGTACCACCACCAGCGTATCGAGCAGTATTTTGGGGATGGCAGTCGTTGGGGGGTGGAGATTGCTTACTCCTACGAAGGCGTGCGCGAGCACGGGGACATTCTGCCTAGGCCCATGGGTTCTGCAGGGGGCATGCGACGCATCCAGGATTTCAGTGGTTTCTTCGATGACACCACCCTGGTGCTTTGTGGTGATGCGCTGATTGACCTGGACATTACCGCAGCCATTGCAGAGCACAAGGCCAAAGGTGCGTTGGCAAGTGTGGTGGCCCTTGATGTGCCCCCGGAAGAAGTGCAGAACTACGGAGTGGTGGTGGCCGATGGCGAAGGGCGTATTCAGTCCTTTCAGGAAAAACCCAAGCCTGAAGAGGCCAAATCTACGCTTGCCAGTACTGGCATCTACATCTTCGAGCCGGCCATTCTGGAGAAGGTGCCCAAGGGCAAGGTGTATGACATCGGGTCCGAGCTGTTTCCGCAGCTGGCGCAGGATGGTTCGCCGTTTTATGTGCAGAACCGGCCTTTCCACTGGATTGATATCGGGCGCGTGAGCGACTACTGGACAGTCCTGCAGCGGGTGCTCAAAGGCGAAGTGGAGAACATGCCCATGCCAGGCAAGGAAGTGAAGCCCGGTGTGTGGGTGGGGCTGAATACCAGCATTCCCTGGGACAAGGTAAAGATTGAAGGGCCGGTGTACATCGGCTCCAGTGTCAAGATTGAAGAGGGGGCGACCATTATTGGACCCTCGTGGATAGGGCACGGGAGCGTGATCCGGTCTGGAGCACGAATTACGCGAGGCATTCTGTTTGAGTACACCCGTATCGCGCCAGACATGCATTTCCACGAGATGATTATTTCCCGCTTGTACTGCGTGAACCGTCACGGTGAAACTCTGTATTCGGGAGACGATACGTCACGCTTGCGTTGGGGCGATGCCCGGGCCTGATTTTTGTTTTTGAAAGTTCCTATGTTGATTCAACCCGTAATTTTGTCCGGAGGTTCCGGTACGCGTTTGTGGCCGCTTTCGCGTGAAAAGTACCCCAAGCAGTTGTTGCCTTTGATTGGTGATGACTCCTTGTTGCAGGCCACGATTCGCCGTGTAGATGGCGTCCAGGGGGCTGAGCTTGCGCCGCCCATGGTGGTGTGTAATGAGGAATACCGCTTTGTGATCGCTGAGCAGATGCGGCTCATGGGCAAGCCGGGTTCTGTCATTCTGGAGCCCTTGGGTAGAAATACGGCTCCAGCGCTTACCCTTGCTGCGCGGGCAGCTATCAAAAACGGAGCAGATCCGGTGTTGCTGGTGATGCCCGCGGACCATGTAATCATGGATGGAGAAGCTTTCAGGGGCGCTGTAATTCAAGGCGCTGCCTTGGCGCAGGAGGGCGCGGTGGTGACCTTCGGTATCACGCCGGATGCGCCTGAAACCGGGTATGGGTATATCCATTCTGGCGAGGCTTTTGGTGCGGGCGCCGCCAAGCGTATCGCACGCTTTGTCGAGAAGCCTGATCTGGAAACTGCGCAGGCTTACTTGCGTGAAGGGACGTACTCATGGAACAGCGGCTTGTTCATGATGAAAGCATCTGTGTGGCTGACCGCCCTTGAGCTATGCCGGGCCGACATTGCCAAAGCTTGTGAGACTGCGTGGGACCAGGGCAAGACGGATGGCGAGTTTGTGCGCGTGGGTAAAGAGGCTTTCAGTGCGTGCCCCAGTGACTCGATTGACTACGCGGTGATGGAGCGTTTGGCAGGCCAGAAGGGGGCGGCTGTTAAGGGGCTTCCTGTGGGGGTTGTAATTCCATTGTCCGCAGGCTGGTCGGATGTGGGGGCTTGGGAGGCCCTGTGGAATGTGCTGCCCAAAGATGATGCCGGCAATGTGGCGCAGGGCGATGTGCTGATGCAAGACAGCCGCAACACGTTGGCCTTGTCTGAGGGGCGTCTGATTGCCTGTGTGGGGGTGGATGATCTGATTGTCGTGGAAACCGCAGATGCCATACTGGTAGCGCACAAGAACAAAACACAAGACGTCAAGAAAATCGTGGACCGCCTCAAGCAAGCCGGTCGCAGTGAGGGGCAGGCTCACCGCAAAGTGTTCCGTCCTTGGGGCTGGTATGACAGCATTGACCATGGTGAACGCTTCCAGGTGAAGCGGATAGTGGTGAAGCCGGGTGCGGCCCTGTCATTGCAGATGCACCATCACCGGGCGGAGCACTGGATTGTGGTGAGCGGCACTGCCAAGGTGACCGTTGGGGATAAAACCGTGTTGCTCTCTGAAAATGAGTCCACTTATATCCCTTTGGGGACCACACACCGTCTGGAGAACCCCGGCAAACTGGCCCTGGAAATGATTGAAGTGCAGTCCGGTAGCTATTTGGGGGAAGACGATATCGTGCGGTTTGAGGACGTTTATGGCCGTTGATCCAGGCGCGCGCATGTCGTTGTGCCGGACTCGTGCTGTGTAGTCACATTGGACTATCGTTAGAAATCCGCTTTTTTTTGATAATGGAGTTGCGATGGGTGGCAATGTTTGCTGCAGTCGCATTCAACTCTACAGGGATTTATATGAACTTCAAAAAAACAGGCGTAGCGCTCGCCATCGCGGTATCTGCTTTGGCGGCAGGTTCCGTGCAAGCCGCAACCGTGAACGCGGGCACGATCAGTGGCAGCTACTCCACAGTATTTAATGTTGCTCAAGGCGTTTCTTTTGCCGACACGGTCAATTTCTCTATAGCCTCCCCGTCCACTCTGACGGGTACAGCAGCCAGCCTGAAATTGAACTTCGGCTCGTTGAGCTTGTTGGATATCGCTGGCTTGACCGTGAACGTTTGGAACAACAGCCATCCGTTTGGCACAACTAACTTCGGATCTTTCGCAGGTGGTACAGGTTCGTACACGTTTAACCTGCCTACTGCTGGTGACTATCATGTGGATATCACTGGCACTGCAACAGGCGCATTCGGTGGTACCTACGCTGTGGGCTTGCAGGTCGCAGCAGTTCCAGAGCCCGAAACTTACGCCATGCTGTTGGCCGGTTTGGGTGTGATGGGCGCCATTGCCCGTCGCCGTAAGCAAAACGCTGCCTGATCTTTAGGCGCTAAAGCACAAAAGGCTTGCCATTGGGCAAGCCTTTTTTATTTGAACGAATTGAATTTGGTCGGGGTGAGAGGATTCGAACCTCCGATCTCTTCGTCCCGAACGAAGCGCCTTACCGGACTAGGCCACACCCCGAGTGAGCAATCAAGCTGCCGGGCTCTTCAGTGGTTTCGCTCCAGCAGCTGATTCGCCAAGTTTATCAAGCACTCGGAATATTCATTCGCTGGCAGCCGCTTTGCTGCTTCTATGGCACGGGCTGCCTCTGATCTTGCGGAAGCCTTGGCCACATCCAGAGCGCCCGTTTTTCTGACAATTGCAACGACAGACTCCAGCATGGTGAGGTCGCCGGTTTCGATTGCGGTCTGTATCGTGCTCCGCTCAGAGTCTGTGCCGCGCTGCATGGCGGCGATCAAAGGTAACGTGGTTTTGCCTTCGCGCAGATCGTCGCCCAGATTTTTACCCATAACCGTGGCGTCGCCGGCGTAGTCCAGCACGTCATCGATGACCTGGAATGCGGTTCCCATGGCTTGGCCGAACTCCGCGCAGGCTTCCTCATGGGCCTCAGAGGCTTGGGAGAGAATGGCACCCACACGCGCGCTGGCTTCAAACAGCTTGGCGGTTTTGGAGCGGATGACTTGCAAATAGCCTGCCTCATCGAGGGCCGCGTTATGCATGTTCATCAACTGCATCACTTCCCCTTCGGAAATGATGTTGGTGGCATCGGCCAGCACTTGCATGATGCGCATGCTTTGGGCATCGACCATCATTTGGAAAGCCCGTGAGTAGAGGAAGTCGCCCACCAGTACGCTGGCCGGATTGCCGAACCGGGCGTTGGCCGTGGGGGCTCCGCGCCGCAGGTCGGAATCGTCGACAACATCGTCATGCAGCAGGGTCGCCGTGTGAATGAACTCAACCACAGCAGCCATGTTGAAGCGTTGCTCGCCCTTGAACCCGAGCGCACCACAGCACAGCAGCAAGAGGGCCGGGCGCAAACGCTTGCCTCCAGCTGAAATGATGTACTGGGAGACGCTGCCAACGAGGGGAACGCCAGAGTCCAGTCTCTGGGCGATGACCCTGTCAACTTCGCGCATGTCGGACTCGACGATGGAAAGGCCCGTCGAAGAAGCAGGGGTAGAGACTTGCAAGGCGTTAGACCGGTTTGTTTTGCAGGATTATAGAGAGGCTCCGTTACCCCCGTGCCAATCCTGCAGCTTGGGTTTTGACCTTTGGCGCTGAAATGTTATACTCCAAGGCTCTGCGAAAATTCATTTGCAGAATTTCCTAGTCGAAGAGGTCAACATGTACGCGGTCATAAAAACCGGCGGCAAGCAATATCGCGTTGCTGCTGGCGAAAAAATTAAAGTAGAACAGATTGCTGCGGACGTAGGCCAAGAGATCGTGATCGACCAGGTTCTGGCAGTCGGAAACGGCGCTGAACTGAAGGTTGGCACACCCTTGGTGTCCGGTGCGACCGTTACGGTCACAGTAATTTCCCACGGAAAGCACGACAAAGTGCGCATTTTCAAAATGCGTCGTCGTAAGCATTACCAAAAACGTCAAGGTCACCGTCAACAGTTCACCGAACTGCAAATCGGCGCGATCAAGGCTTAAAGGAATAGGTCATGGCACAGAAAAAAGGCGGCGGCTCTACGCGCAACGGACGTGACTCCAAGCCAAAGATGCTCGGTGTGAAGGCTTTCGGCGGTGAATTGATCAGCGCTGGTTCCATCATCGTGCGTCAACGCGGCACCAAGTTCCACGCTGGCGACAACGTCGGCATGGGCGTGGACCACACCCTGTTTGCACTGGTGGACGGCAAAGTGTCGTTCGCAGTGAAGGGTGCGTTGAACAAGCACACAGTGAGCATTACTGCAGCGTAAACTGCACAGGCTCCCCCGAGAAACCCTGCGCCCTTCGCGCGGGGTTTTTCATTTCTAACCTCGGTGTACGACCATGAAGTTTGTTGACGAAGCCTACATTGATATCTCCGCGGGAGACGGTGGCGCGGGTTGCGTCTCTTTCCGGCATGAAAAGTACAAAGAATTTGGTGGCCCCAACGGGGGCGACGGTGGCCGCGGTGGGCATGTGTTCGCCGTTGCGGACCCCAACCTGAATACGCTGGTTGATTACCGTTTTGCGCGTCGTTATGACGCCAAGCGGGGCGAGCACGGCATGGGCTCCGATATGTTCGGTGCAGCTGGCGATGACATTACCCTCAAAATGCCGGTGGGCACCATCATTTCCGACGCGGAAACCGGTGAAGTTCTGTTTGAGTTGTTGCAGCCCGGTGAGGTTATCACCATTGCCAAAGGTGGTGACGGCGGATTCGGTAACTTGCGTTTCAAAAGCGCGATTAACCGGGCCCCTCGGCAGAAGACGCCCGGCTGGCCTGGTGAGAAGCGTAACCTGAAGTTGGAGCTCAAAGTTCTGGCGGATGTTGGCCTGCTCGGCATGCCCAATGCGGGCAAATCCACGTTTATCTCTGCCGTCTCCAACGCGCGTCCGCGGATTGCGGACTACCCTTTCACAACCCTGCACCCCAACTTGGGGGTGGTGCGCGTAGGCCCTGAGCAAAGCTTTGTGGTTGCTGACCTGCCCGGCCTGATTGAGGGCGCGGCGGAAGGTGCAGGCTTGGGACATCAGTTCTTGCGCCATTTGCAGCGTACGCGCCTGTTGTTGCACGTTGTGGACATGGCGCCTTTTGATGAGGGCGTAGACACGGTTGCACAGGCCAAAGCTATCGTGAATGAGTTGAAGAAGTATGACGAAGAGTTGTACAAAAAGCCCCGCTGGCTGGTTCTGAATAAATTGGATATGGTGCCGGCGGATGATCGTGCGGCATTGGTGAAAGACTTTGTGAAGCGCTACAAGTTCAAAGGCCCGGTGTTCGAGATTTCGGCGCTGACCCGAGAAGGCTGCGAGCCGCTGATCAAAGAAATCTACAAGCACATCAAGGCGCAGCAAATCGCTGAAATGCCGCACGTGGAAGTCGATCCCCGCTTCGCCCCCGGATCGTCCGATCCTGAGGCTGATTCTGCCGCCTGATTTGCTCCTATTTTTATAGCTGCTCGCGCATACATCTCGGGCGCTACAAGCACAAATGAACCCTAAATTCAGTTCGATGGTGTTGCGCGATGCCCGGCGTGTCGTAGTCAAAGTGGGCTCCAGCCTGGTCACCAATGATGGTCGTGGGCTGGACGAGCAGGCCATTGGCGAATGGTGCCGGCAATTGGCGCATTTGATCCGCGATGGACGCGAGGTCATCATGGTGTCCAGCGGCGCCATTGCTGAAGGCATGAAGCGGCTGGGCTGGACCTCTCGCCCCAAGGCAGTTCAAGAGCTGCAGGCCGCGGCTGCGGTGGGGCAGATGGGCTTGGCGCAGATGTACGAGACCAAACTCCGTGCGAATGGTTTGGGAAGCGCACAGGTTTTGCTCACCCATGCTGATTTGGCTGATCGGGAGCGTTACTTGAATGCTCGCTCGACCTTGCTGACTTTGTTGAAGCTGGGCGTTGTCCCGGTGATCAATGAAAACGACACCGTGGTGAATGACGAAATCAAGTTTGGCGATAACGACACCCTTGGTGCGTTGGTGGCGAACCTGGTGGAGGCGGATGCCTTGGTCATCCTCACCGACCAAAAAGGGCTGTTCACCGCAGACCCTCGCAAAGACCCTTCAGCGACTTTTGTGAGTGAAGCCTCTGCGGGTGATGCGAAGCTGGAACTCATGGCAGGTGGCGCAGGCAGCAGCATAGGCCGCGGCGGCATGCTCACCAAAATTCTGGCGGCCAAACGTGCGGCTGGATCCGGAGCTTCCACGGTCATTGCTTGGGGCAGAGAACCAGACGCCTTGATCCGCCTCACGCAGGGCGATGCGATTGGTACCTTGCTGATTGCCCAGACCCAGAAAAATCAGGCCCGCAAACAGTGGATGGCGGATCACCTGCAAATGCGTGGCGCCGTCATAGTGGACGCTGGGGCCGCCACCAAAGTGCTGGAGGAGGGCAAGAGCCTGCTCCCCATTGGGATGGTGCAGGTGGAAGGCGATTTTTCCCGGGGCGATGTCATCGCAGTGCGGGACGAAGCGGGGCAAGAAATTGCCCGTGGTCTGGCTAACTACGCCAGTGCAGAAGCGCGCTTGCTATGTCGCAAACCCTCGTCCGAGTTCGAGCGATTATTGGGTTATGCGGCTGAGCCCGAAATGCTGCATCGGGACAATCTGGTACTCAGCCGCTGAACCTATGCCGAACAACCCGCTATGCCGGGTTGTCGTTTTTCTGGTTCCCGGGTTTGATGCCCGTTTGAAGTGCCTTGATGATCTCGGGTTTGCTGACTGTCACACGTGCGTAACAGGCCGCCTGTCGGGCAAACATGCGTGGGTGTTGTGAGCCCATGTTGTCCATCAAGTCACGCCAAACCGGAGTTGCCACGGGTGACCAGGTGCCACTGGAGCCGGCGCGCGCATAGGTTTTGACTTCGCCGGTCAGGCACCGAATGCCTTCGTACACCGCATGGCTGGTCCCCGTGGAGTTCGTCATTACCGCCACGTAGCGGACGATGCCATCATTTCCCACGTAAATGGTGTTCGGGTCTATGCCGACTTTGACGGTCACAAAGTTCGGCATCTCCAAGGGCAACACCTTGGTGACGGAAAACGCAGGAGCGGGCGGCTCCTTCTCTTCCACCCAATCGGGGTTGTCCAGGGCGTTTTGCGCACAGACCAGGCCGCTGAGCAGTATCAGGGCGTGCCCCGCTACTGCAAGTTTCGGGAAATTCATGATGTGGAGGGCAGGTTGGTGCCCGGATCCGGTTCAAAGGACGCGCCCGGGGGCAGCTCCATGTGGTTGGGTTGCAGTCGGTCAAAACCGCTGTCTGCGTCCCGTTGGCGAGGGCCGCCGTGGCGCAAGAAGCGGTTGCGCGGCTCATGGCGGGGCAGGTAGCGTGACAGTTCAGTCAGCGCCATTTCATAGACACCACGCTTGAATTCCACGACAGCGTCCAGCGGCACCCAGTAGTCATTCCAACGCCAGGCATCGAACTCAGGGTGGTCCGTAGCGCGCAGATTCAGGTCCCAATCGTGACCGACCAATTGCAGCAGAAACCAGATCTGCTTTTGTCCTTTGTAATGGCCCCGCGCGTCACGGCGCACATACCTGTCCGGCACCTCGTAGCGCAACCAGTCCCGGGTACGGGCCACAATGCTTACATGCTCCGGAAGGAGGCCCACTTCTTCATGGAGTTCCCGGAACATGGCCTGCTCGGGAGTTTCCCCCCGGTCAATGCCACCTTGCGGGAACTGCCACGAATGCGTGCGTATGCGTTTGCCCCAAAATACCTGATTTCGCTGGTTG
The DNA here is from genome assembly GCF_032191775.1 of Rhodoferax mekongensis. NCBI lineage: Bacteria > Pseudomonadati > Pseudomonadota > Betaproteobacteria > Burkholderiales > Comamonadaceae > Rhodoferax > Rhodoferax mekongensis. Next base: position 1,537,633 of record NZ_CP132507.1, read on the forward strand.
AGCAGGACGATGCCGACGTTGGGTCGAAATCCGTCCCGGTCAAGCATAATCAAACCCCAATTTTTAAACTTCATTCATTATGCACAGCGAATGCAGTGCATCAAGGTCTGAAGCTCCCTGTAGTTCACCGAGCGACCCATGAAAGCCTCCCAATTCCTGATTTCCACCCTGAAAGAAGCGCCCACCGATGCCGAAGTGGTGAGCCACAAGCTCATGATGCGCGCAGGCATGATCAAAAAGCTGGGGGCCGGCATTTACAACTACATGCCCATGGGTTTGCGGGTCATCCGCAAGGTGGAAGCCATTGTTCGTGAAGAGATGAACCGTGCCGGTGCGGTTGAGCTGACCATGCCCCTGATTCAGCCGGCAGAGCTGTGGCAGGAGACCGGCCGCTTTGACAAGATGGGCCCTGAGCTGCTTCGCATCAAAGACCGCCATGAGCGCGACTATGTGGTGCAGCCCACCAGCGAAGAGGTGGTGACCGACATCGCCCGCCAGGAGATCAAAAGCTACAAACAGCTGCCCAAAAACCTGTACCAGATCCAGACCAAATTCCGTGATGAGCGCCGCCCCCGTTTCGGCTTGATGCGCGGTCGCGAATTCATCATGAAGGACGCGTACAGCTTCGACCGTGATCAGGTTTCGGCGAAGGCCAGTTACCAGGTCATGGCCAAGGCCTACCGCCGCATCTTCGACCGCTTCGGCCTGACCTACCGTGCCGTGGCGGCGGATAGCGGCGCAATCGGCGGCGACTTGAGCGAAGAGTTTCAGGTGATTGCGGCTACCGGTGAAGACGCCATCGTCTACTGCCCGACCAGTGACTACGCTGCCAATATGGAAAAAGCAGAGGCATTAGCGCCGGTAGCGCCTAGAGCGTCTGCGCAAGCTGCTATGGAAAAAGTAGCAACGCCCGGAAAGAGCACCTGTGAGGACGTGGCTGCTTTATTGGGTGTGGCACTGAATACGACCGTGAAGTCTTTGGTCTTGGCGACAGACGAGAAAGATGAGCACGGCGTGGTCAAGAAGACCCAAGTCTGGCTCTTGCTGCTGCGCGGTGACCACGACATGAATGAGGTCAAGGTCGGCAAGTTGCCGGGGCTGGCCGAGTTCCGATTTGCCACTGTAGGTGAGATTGAAGAGCACTTCGGCTGCAAGCCCGGTTACCTTGGCCCCATCGGCCTCAAGCAGCCACTCAAGATCGTGGCTGACCGTGATGTGACGGTCATGGCCGACTGGATTTGTGGCGCCAACGAAGAAGGCTTTCACATCCGGGGCGTAAATTGGGGTCGTGATTTGCCGGAACCCGACATGGTCGCGGACCTGCGCAATGTGGTGGAGGGCGATGCCTCGCCCGACGGCAAGGGCGTGCTGGCGATTGAGCGTGGCATCGAAGTTGGCCATGTGTTCTACCTGGGCACCAAGTACAGCAAGGCGATGAACGCCACCTTCCTGGATGTGAACGGCAAGCCCCAGTTCATGGAGATGGGCTGCTACGGCATCGGTATCACCCGCCTGCCCGCCGCTGCGATTGAGCAGAACCACGATGACAAGGGCATCATCTGGCCCGATGCGTTGGCGCCGTTTACTGTGGTCTTGTGCCCGATCAATCCGGATCGTTTCCCTGATGTGAAAGCAGCGGCCGACAAGCTCTATGAAGAACTGCTGTCTGCGGGTGTTGACGTGATTCTCGACGACCGTAATGAGCGCCCCGGCGCCATGTTTGCGGATTGGGAGCTGATCGGTGTACCGCACCGCGTGAACATCGGCGACCGTGGCTTGAAAGAAGGCGTGGTGGAGTACCAGCACCGCCGTGAAAGTGCCGCAACCAGCGTGCCCGTGGCTGAGATCGCATCGCTGTTGCTCGGCCGCCTCAAGGCATGAGTCTTCCGCTCTCCGATTCGCTGGTTTCAAGGCGAATCGGGCTGCAGCGCTTATCCGTCGTGTGCGGGCTGCTCTGTTTTTCGCAGCAACGCGCATGGGCGGGCGCGCAGGTGGAGGAGCCTTTGGTGGATTCAGTGCGTACCGCTCTGTCGTCCGCCATTACCAATTCTGCGCCGCCCATACCTGAATTTCAGGACACCGAGTCGCGCCTTAAATACCTGCGCTGGTTGGGGGCCATGAGCGAGCGTCTGAAGAAGAAAAAGCCTGAGTGGGACGTGCGCAGGGAGTTTCTGCAAACGGTCTGGTACGAGAGCAAGCGTGCCGGTCTGGATGTGGCCCTGGTACTCGGCCTGATTCAGGTGGAGAGCAACTTCCGCAAATTTGCAGTCAGCAGCGTGGGGGCGCGCGGCTACATGCAGGTCATGCCGTTCTGGACCCGCGTTCTGGGCGACGGCGATGCCGGCAAACTGTTTCATATGCAGACTAACCTGCGTTTCGGCTGTGTGATTCTGCGCCACTACCTGGAGCGGGAGCGCGGCGACCTGTTCATGGCTCTCGGTCGTTACAACGGCTCGCGAGGCAAAGCACCGTATCCGAATGCTGTGCTCGGCGCCCGCCGCAACTGGGAGTGGGCGGGCTAAATCTGGCGGGAAATCGGAGTCAGGGTGGGGCGGGTCCGCCAGTAGGCCTCGAAGTCTTTGGCGGGCATGGGCCGCGCGAACAAATAGCCTTGAGCCTGATCACAGCCCATGCGGGTAAGCGCTTCGCGGGTGGCTTCGTTTTCCACGCCCTCGGCCGTCACGGTGAGCTGCAAACTTTTGGCCAAGTGAATGATGGCGCTCACCATGGCCACATCTTTTTGTCCCTGCATCAAGCGGCGGACAAATGACTGGTCAATCTTGAGTTTATGCACTGGAAAGCGCTGCAGGTAAGACAGGTTGGAATAGCCGGTGCCGAAGTCATCGATGGACATCCGGATGCCGGAGTGCTGAATCCGGCCAAGCGTGGTGATGAATTTCTCGGTGTCATGGATCAGGGTGGACTCCGTCACTTCCAACTCCAATTGCCGTGGATCCAGACCGGTCTCCCGTAGAGCCTGTGCAATCACGGCTTCCACATTGCCCCGACTGAATTGAACCGGCGACAGGTTGACCGACACAAACAGATCCGTCGCACCTTCCTGCCGCCAGGCCTGCATTTGCCGGCAGGCTTCAGTCAACACCCATTGACCGATGTCCACAATCAAGCCCGATTTTTCTGCCAAGGTGATGAACAAGCCTGGTGACACCATGCCCAGCTTGGGGTTTTGCCAGCGCACCAGCGCTTCCGCCCCCAGCAGCCTGCCGCTGTGCAGGTCATACACCGGCTGGTAGTGCAATACAAACTCTTCTTGCGTGACAGCCTGCCGTAGGCTGGAAATCAGGTGCAGGCTCTCCGTCACACTGCTGCGGATGTCTTCACTGAAGAATCGGAAGGTGTTGCGCCCGGCTTCTTTGGCGTGATACATCGCCAGGTCAGCGTGCCGCATCAATTCGTCGAAAGAGTTGCCGTGTTGGGGATACAGGGCGATACCGATGGAGCAGGAAGCGAGCACTTCTATGCCTCGCAACTGAAACGGGGCCTGCATCTTCTGCAGGATGTCCTGACTGACTTTCGCCACCGCATCGGGGTGTTGGAGACCGGTCAGGCCGATCAAAAATTCATCCCCGCCTTGCCGGCACACAATGTCCGTTTGGCGCACCGACTCACGCAATCGCTGGGCCACTTGCACCAGAAAGTCATCGCCAGCGGAATGCCCCAAGGAGTCGTTGACGTCTTTGAAGTTGTCCAGATCCACAAACAGCATGGCCACCAGATTTTTCTCTTCGGCGGCTACGCGCATTGCCTCGGTCAAGAGCTCGTTGCCCAGTATGCGGTTGGGCAGGCGGGTCAAGCCATCGTGCTGTGCCAGGTAGGTCAGGTTCTTTTCGGAAGCATGAAAACGCGCGATCTGGGCCCGCAATCGGACCAGTGCGTTTTGCATGTCGTAGGTCAGGAACCAGACCAGAAAACCATTGATCAACAAGATGGAAACACTGTCCGTCAAGCGGTCCAGTTCGGTGCCCGGCGTGATGCCGGTGCGCCAGCCGTTGAGGGTGCCTAGGCCCAACAACACCACACATCCGAGCATGAAGGCCAGTAGCAACCAGAAGTGCCGAGGTCTAAGCAACTGCCCCGCGCCGATCAGGATGACCGGATAGCCCAATAGTGAGGAGTCGCGCAGTCCGTCGCTGAACCACATGATGCTGAACAGGGAGAGTGTGGCTACCGCCAGCACCATGCCGGCAGCGGCTTCGTGATGCCCGCGGTGGTTGAGCCACTGACTGGGCAGCATCAGAGCTGCACCCAAGCCCAGTGAGAGCACTACATCCCAGCGGGATTGCAGACCGTACTGGGCTGCCGTGCCGCTGAAGGCAATGAACACCAGAAGCGCAAACTGGAAAACACGGCGACTTCGGATAGTCGCCTCCTCCATATCGTCAAGACGGGTGTTGGACACAGCAGACTCCCTGCAAGCCTCATGGGGTGCGGTGGCCCGGTCATTGGCGCCGGGCTTGCCGCTGGAGGCGGTTAGCTGGCTTGGGTGCCCAGCACTTGGACCAATTCGCCGGATTCGTACATCTCCATCATGATGTCCGAGCCGCCGATGAACTCACCCTTGATGTAGAGCTGGGGGATGGTGGGCCAGCTGCTGTATTCCTTGATGCCTTGGCGGATGCCGTCGTCTTCCAGCACGTTCACGGTCTTGATGGTCTTGGTATCCACGCCGCAGGCCTTGAGGATCTGGATAGCGCGGCCGGAGAAGCCGCACTGGGGGAAGCTGGCAGTGCCCTTCATGAACAGCAGGATGTCGTTGGACTTCACCAGTTCGTCAATGCGTTGTTGTGCGTCGCTCATGTCAAAAATTCCGAGTAAATAGATACCCTAATTATTTCACCTTCGTCCCTGCTTGTCGCCCTTCCGTGGCCTCAGCGCACAGCCGGTAAGGCTTTTTACGATAATTGGGGGCATGAACATCACTAAAAACACCGCAGTCACCCTGCAATTCAAGATTTCCGACACTACCGGCAAGCTGCTGGATCAAAGCCAGGAACCCATCGCTTACCTGCACGGCGGCTACGGAAACACCTTCCCCAAGATTGAAGAGGCGTTGGAAGGCCAAGCTGCCGGATTTGCTACCACCATCGAGCTTGCACCTGCCGATGCATTTGGTGAGTACAACGAAGCGCTGTTGCAAACCATCCCCAAGACCCAGTTTCCCCCGGGCGTCAAAGTCGGCGGGCAGTTGGAAGGCCGTGCCGAAGATGGCCAAACCATCGTGTTCACCGTGGTCAAGATCAAGGGCCCTGTGGTGCACCTCGACGGTAACCATCCCCTGGCCGGCAAAACACTGCGATTTGCACTGAAGGTGTTGGAAGTGCGTGCTGCCAGCGAAGAAGAAATCGCCCACGGACACGTGCATGGTGCCCACGGCCATCATCACTGATTGCCTTTCTTTAGTCTCTGCATGATTTGGATTGCTGAATTCGTATTATTATTGGCATAAATCACCAAGTATTTTGAAATAGAGGCAAACAACGCAATCGACTGCCGGTCCTGCGGGGCTACGATACCAATCTAGAAATTGGTGTCTTGCCCTTCAGGAGTTTTTACTGTGCTGTCCAACCCCGCTACCAAATACCGCGCCTTCCCCGCCATTGACCTGCCCAACCGCCAATGGCCCACGCGCTCCATCACCCAGCCGCCGATCTGGATGAGCACGGATTTGCGGGACGGCAACCAATCCCTGTTTGAGCCCATGAATGCGGAGCGCAAGATGCGTATGTTCCGCACGCTGCTGCAAGTGGGTTTCAAAGAGATCGAGGTCGGCTTCCCCAGCGCATCGCAAACCGACTTTGACTTTGTCCGCGAATTGATCGTCGGTGGCCATGTGCCCGACGATGTGACCATTGAAGTGCTCACCCAGTCCCGCGAGCACCTGATCCGCCGCACCATCGAGTCCCTCCAAGGCGCCCGTCGCGCCATCGTGCACGTCTACAACGCCACCGCCCCCGTCTTCCGCGACGTGGTGTTTGGCATGAGCAAACAGGAGGTGAAAGAGCTTGCCGTGTCTTCGGTGCGCCTGATCAAAGAAATCACCGCCACCATGCCTGAGACCGAGTGGGTGCTGCAGTACAGCCCTGAGGTGTTTACCAGCACCGAACTCGAATTCGCCTGCGAAGTGTGTGATGCCGTCACCGCCGAGTGGGGCGCCACACCTTCCAACAAGGTGATCCTCAATTTGCCGGCCACCGTGGAGGTGTCCACCCCCAACATCTATGCTGACCAGATCGAGTGGATGCACACCCATTTGGCCCGCCGCGACAGCATCATCCTGAGTCTGCACCCGCACAACGACCGGGGCACTGGCGTGGCTGCGGCGGAGCTGGGCATGATGGCCGGCGCCGACCGCGTGGAAGGCTGCTTGTTCGGCAACGGCGAGCGCACCGGTAACGTGGACCTTGTGACCTTGGCCCTGAATATGTACACACAGGGTGTCAGCCCAGGCCTCGATTTCTCGGACATCAACGCCATTGCCCGTACCGTCGAGCATTGCAACCAGTTGCCCATCCACCCACGCCACCCGTATGTGGGTGACCTGGTGTTCACCGCGTTCAGTGGCTCCCACCAGGATGCCATCAAGAAAGGCTTTGCCGCCCAAAAGGCAGCGGGCCCGGATGCGATGTGGAATGTGCCCTACATGCCCATCGACCCCGCCGACGTGGGCCGCAGCTACGACTCGGTGATCCGCGTGAACAGCCAGTCCGGCAAGGGCGGCGTGGCGTATTTGATGGAAGCCGAGTTCGGCGTCGTCATGCCGCGCCGTTTGCAGGTGGAGTTTTCGGGCGAAGTGCAAAGCTACACCGACAGCCATGGCGGCGAAATGAGCGCGCAAGACATCTGGAACCTGTTTGACGCCACCTACCTGAACGCGGCAGACGCCAAAGTGCGTTATGTGGAGCATCACCTGTTTGACCACCCCGGCCAGACCGGCAAAGCCCATGTGCAGGGCATCCGCATTGGTGTGGAAGTGGACGGCCAGCCCATGCTGATCAGCGGTGAGGGCAACGGCCCCATCGACGCAGCAGTCCATGCCTTGCAGACGATTGGCGTCAAGGTGCAGGTGCGCAGCTATGAAGAGCGTAGTACCAAAGCCAGCACCGATGCGGGTGATGCACAAGCCTGTGCCTTCTTGGAGCTGGTAGCGACGAATGGCGATACCGGCAAAGGCGGTGAGCGCTTCGGCGTCGGCATGGACACCAACATCGTGACCGCTTCGGTCAAGGCCCTGTTCAGCGGTGTGAACCGCCTGGGGCTGATGGACGTGGGTGCGGCAGAGCCCGTAGCAGCCTGAATGCTATGATTTCAGTAGCTGCTTGCGCAATATATATGGGCGCTGGCGACTGATTTTATAGTGGTGTTGGCGACCATCTGCCGCCGCTGCAGCGCTCAATGCCAGCCAGATCGCGGCGGCTCTGCACGTCACTGAAACCGGCGGCAGCCAAGAGGCCGCGCACATCACCCGCTTGGTCATAGCCGTGCTCGAACAGCAGCCAGCCGCCGGCAAGCAGGTGCACTGGGGCCTGGCGGATGATGGTGCGTATGTCGTCCAGCCCATCGGCACCGGCGGTCAATGCCTGCCGGGGCTCGAACCGCAGGGCAGGCAGGTGTTCGTCGTCTTCGCGAATGTAGGGTGGGTTGGACACAATGACTTGGAACTTTCCTTCTGCGCTGCTGAGCCAGGAGCCCTGGCCAAAAGTCACCTCCAACCCCAGACGTTGCGCATTGCCTTGCGCCACAGCCAGTGCCGCGTGGCTGAAGTCCACGGCTTCCATCTGCAATTCCGGCCGCGTGGCCTTGAGGGCCAGCGCAATCGCACCGCTGCCGGTGCCCAGGTCCACCACCCGGGCATGGGGGGTAGGCTCCAGGGTTTCCAGTGCCCACTCCACAAGCGTCTCGGTGTCAGGGCGGGGTACCAATACATCGGCGCTGACCTGCAAGTTCAGCCCGTAAAACTCTTTGTGGCCGGTCAGATAGGCGACGGGTTCGCCCGCCAGCCGTCGATTTGCCAGCCGCGACAGCGCGGTGAGCGCTTGCTCACTCAGAAGGTCGGTGTCATGTGCCAGCAGCCAGGCCCGCCCCGCCCGGGCCTGCCCGACTGCATGCAAAAGCAGTAGCCGACTGTCTGTCAGGTCCAGCCCCTGGCTTTGGAGCTGAGAAATCGCTTGCGCAATGGTGGGCATGGTTGCTCTTAAATTGATAGCGGCTCGCGCATATTTTGTATGGATGAATGCACGAAATGTTTGAAAGACCGCTTATTTCCCGCTGCGCTTTCGACCCAAATAAAGTACAGTGAATCCACAAATAGATAAGGCCGTTCTTGGCTGGAGCTGGCGTTGGCGAGGCGCCGTTTCGTTGGAGTGTTCTCAAAATGAGCCTTGTATTGTCCTCCGGTTCGTCCGCGCGCCCTGCACGCCTGAGTGGCTTGTCGCTCAACGCCAAAATTTGTGTGGCGGCCACTGCCCTGGTGGTCGCCAGTCTGGCTATTACAGCCACTGTGATCGGCTTCAAAAGCAGTTCCACCGCAGAAGCTGCAACCATGGAGCTGGCCCGCACCTCTGCCCGCGAAGCGGCGGGGGCCTTGCAATCGCGCATCAAGGCCAATCTGTATTCCGTGATGGCGCTGTCCGGCGCCATGACCACTACCAAGGCGGCTGGCTTGCCTTTGCAACGACCGCAAATTGACGAAATGGTGAAGTCCACCCTGATGAGCTCGCCGGACTTCGTGGGCGCCGCCGTCACCTGGGAGCCCAACGCACTGGATGGAAAAGATGCCGAGTTCGCGGGCAAAGCGCCGCTCTACGATGCAACCGGCCGCCATATGCCCTACTGGACCCGCAAGGCCGGTGGCGGCTTCCATGTGGATCCTATTGTGTTCGACCCCGCGCCGGGGGCCAATGATTGGTACGACATACCCAAGAAAACCGGCAAGGTGTTTTTCACCGAGCCCTACATCTACCCGATAGAAGGCAAAGATGTGCTGATGGCATCGCTGGTGGCGCCCATTCTGGTGGAAGGCAAGTTTCAAGGTGTGGCCAGTGCCGACTTCGCGCTCACACAGCTGAACACCATCCTGGCGGATGTGAAAGTCATGAATGGCGGCAGCCTGGTACTGATCTCGAACGGCGGCTTGTACGCCACCAACCCCGATGCGGCATTGGTGAACAAGAAGGCAGAGGACATCCCTGCAGCCGGTTTGGAGGCGGTGCAAAAAGGTCAGACCTACGAGTACACCGACAGCAGCAAGGTCATTCATCTCTTGCAGCCCTTGGTGATCTACCCGGACACTGCACCTTGGGCCGTGCGCATGAGCTTTCCGCAGAGCGTGGCAACCGCAGCGTCGCGCCAACTGACTTTCTACACCCTGGGTGCCGCATTGGTATGCGCCTTGGCCACAGCGGTGATTCTGGTTATGGTGGTGTCGCGGTTGATGCAACCCCTGCGGGCTTTGAGTCGTGCGATGGCCGATGTATCCAGCGGGGATGCAGACCTGCGTACCAAAATCGCTGTGCATGGCAATGACGAGCTGGCCGCCATCGGCAACGGGTTTAACCAGTTCGTCGCCAAAATCCATGGGGTTTTGGCCCAAGTGCGCAGCAGTGCCGACAGCGTGGCCAACGCCAGCGCCGAGATTGCCCAAGGCAACAATGACTTGAGTGCCCGCACCGAGCACCAGGCCAGCGCGCTGGAGGAAACCGCTGCCAGCATGGAGGAGCTCAACAGCACCGTCAAACAAAACGCCGACAACGCACGCCAAGCCAACCAATTGGCCATGAGCGCCTCCACGGTGGCGGTGCAAGGCGGCGAGGTGGTGGGGCAGGTGGTGGACACCATGAAGGGCATCAATGAAGCCAGCCGCAAGATCAGCGACATCATCAGCGTGATCGACGGCATCGCCTTCCAAACGAACATTCTTGCGCTTAATGCAGCCGTGGAAGCCGCTCGTGCGGGTGAGCAAGGCCGCGGCTTTGCGGTGGTGGCCAGCGAAGTCCGTTCTCTCGCAGGCCGCAGTGCAGAGGCCGCCAAAGAAATCAAGAGCCTGATCAACGCCAGCGTCGAACGGGTGGAGCAAGGCACCGCCCTGGTCGACAAGGCGGGCGAAACCATGACCGAGGTGGTCAGCAGCATCCGCCGCGTGACGGACATCATGGGCGAGATCAGCGCCGCCAGCAACGAGCAAAGTGCCGGTGTGGCGCAGGTGGGTGAGGCTGTGACTTCGATGGACCAAGCGACGCAGCAAAACGCCGCCTTGGTGGAAGAGATGGCTGCGGCTGCCAGCAGCTTGAAGAGTCAGGCCAACGACTTGGTGCAGGTGGTGGGGGTGTTCAAGCTCTGACGAAAGTAGGGGCCTCATTGGTGCCTCGCCGCGCTTTTGGGCGGCAGCGCGCTTTGCTCCGTGTCCCCCACCCGCTGTGCGGGCTCCTCCTTGACCTGCGCAAAACGCGCTGCCGCCCCAACGCCCTCAGTGATTTGCAGTGAGCGCCCAGCCGGCTCAACTCGGCCCCCACAAGCAACTTCAATTCAGGCTGTTTTCCAGCGCAGCCAGTTGTTGGGCCGCCTCATAGGCTTGCAAGGCTTCAATCACGTCCCCCAAGTCTCCTTCCATCGCTCGGTCCAGCTTGTAGAGCGTCAGGTTGATGCGGTGGTCGGTCAAACGGCCCTGCGGGTAGTTGTAGGTGCGGATGCGGTCGCTACGATCACCGCTGCCCACCAGGCTCTTGCGCTCGGCAGCGTCTTTGGCGGCGCGCTCGGAGCGTTCTTTTTCGTGGATGCGGGCGGTCAGCACCTTCAGGGCCTGGGCCTTGTTGCTGTGCTGGCTGCGGCCGTCCTGGCATTCGGCCACGATGCCGGTGGGGATGTGTGTGATACGCACCGCCGAGTCGGTCTTGTTGATGTGCTGACCGCCTGCACCGCTGGCGCGGTAGGTGTCGATGCGCAGGTCTGACGGATTGATCTTGGCGGCCTCGACTTCGTCCTGCTCGGCCAGCACGGCAATGGTGCAGGCGCTGGTGTGGATGCGGCCTTGGGTTTCGGTGGCCGGCACACGCTGTACGCGGTGGCCGCCACTTTCAAACTTCAACATGCCGTAGGCGCCGCAGCTGCCGCTGCTGGTCTGGGTGCTGCCCTCAATGCGCAACACCACCTCCTTGTAGCCGCCCAGCTCGCTTTCCGATGCACTGGCAATTTCCGTTTTCAGGCCGATGGCGTCGCAGTAGCGGGTGTACATGCGGGCCAGGTCGGCGGCGAACAGGGCGGATTCGTCCCCCCCGTGCCGGCACGGATTTCCACGAACGCAGGGCGCGCATCGTCCGGATCCTTGGGCAGCAACATGCGTTGCAGCTCGGCCTCTAACTGGGCCATCTCCGCGGTTGCGCCGTCAATTTCTTCTTGCGCCATGGCGAGCATGTCTTCATCGCCCGCTGCGTCGCTCAGCATTTCCTGTCCCGTGGCCAGATCGGCCTCACGCTGCTGGAAACGCTCCCAACGTCCCGCCACGGCTGCCACATCGGTGTGCTCGCGCGAGAGCTTGAGGAACTGCTCCATGTCTTTCATGATGTCCTCGCGCGAAAGCAAAAACTCCAGCTCCCCTTGGCGGTCAACGTAGCGTGCAAGTTGTTGGCGAAGAAACGGTTTCATAAGCAAAAAATCGGAGAGTGAACATCGCAACGCCAGTAAGGCCCTAGCCGAAGCGAAAAAACAAAATGTGGCTGTTCAAGCTCCCCTTTCGCCCGGCGGGGCGAGAGGGGTGGGGGAGAGGGGGAGACCCCAAGGCTTCAGCCCAGCTAACGGCTATTGCGCAAGAAGAAATGCTGAATCGCCGCACTCGCCCGGTCGCGCGCTGCGGCGTCGCCGGCATGGAGTTCGGCCATGGCGCCGTGCAGCATTTTCTGGCTCAACCCGCGGGCCAGTGCTTCGAGCACCGCATCCACGTCGTCACCCTTGGCCAAGGCCTTGCGGGCGCGGGCGAGTTCGGCTGCGCGCCATTCTTCGGCCTGGGCGTTGAGCTGTTGGATGAGCGGAACGGCGCTGCGCTGGTCCACCCAGTGCATGAAGCTCTGCACCCCGGCGTCCACAATGGCCTCGGCTTGAGCCACGGCGGCCTGGCGGTTGGCTTGGGCGGTTTGCACCACGCCGGCCAAGTCGTCCACAGTGTAGAGGTACACATCACCCAAGGCTTTGACTTCGGGTTCAATGTCGCGCGGCACGGCCAGGTCCACCATGAACATGGGGCGGTGCTTGCGTTTTTTCAGTGCGCGCTCAACGGCGCCCAAGCCGATGATGGGCAGGGTGCTGGCAGTGCAGCTGATGACAGCGTCAAACTCGTGCAGCCGCTCGGGCAAGTCGGCCAGGCGCATGACCTCGCCCCCGAAGCGGCTGGCCAGCTTTTCGCCGCGCTCCAGCGTGCGGTTGGCAATCGCGATGGCTTTGGGATTCTTGGCACAGAAGTGCGTGGCGCAGAGCTCGATCATTTCCCCCGCACCCACAAACAGCACCTTGACCTTGGCCAGGTCTTCAAACAAATTGCCGGCCAGGCGCACGGCAGCGGCGGCCATGCTGATGCTGTGCGCGCCGATCTCCGTAGAGGTGCGCACCTCCTTGGCCACCGCGAACGAGCGTTGGAAGAGCTGGGAGAGCGTGGTGCCCAAGGCGCCCGCCTCGTCAGCGGCGCGAACGGCGTCTTTGAGCTGCCCCAAAATTTGCGGCTCGCCCAGCACCATGCTGTCCAGGCCACTGGCCACGCGGAACGCATGGCGAGCGGCTTCCTGGTCTTCCAGGCGGTAGGTGTGGGAGCGCAGTTCGTTGGCGGACACGCCACCGCTTTGCGCCAGCCAGGCGAGGGTGTGGTCCAGCGCGGCTTCATCGCCTGCGCAGTAGATCTCGGTGCGGTTACAGGTGGAGACGATGGCCGCTTCCGGGGGGCGTGCCATGCTCTGGCGCAGCCCATGGAGCTGCGGCGCAATCTGGTCACTGGCGAACGCAAACCGACCCCGCATATCCAGCGGTGCGGTGGTGTGGTTGATGCCTAATGCCCAGACTGCCATATGTTTAGATGCCGATTATAAAATCCAGCGTCTACTCACCCCGCCAAAGCCTCGATTGGCCTTTGCAATGACCGCCATGGGCCCACTCGATCTCCTGAACCACCTGTTGAATTTTGCGGCTCCTGCCTTGGTGGTCGGGGTGTTGCTGGCGCTTCTGGCGCCTCTTTTGTATAGAAAAGTGCCAGTAGCGCGCAGTCTATATGCGCAGGCAGCTATTAATTTTGTAGCGGGTCTGGGGGCATTGGTGGGCGGGCTCGTATTCTTCGGGCGCGATGGCAAGATGGCCAGCTACGCCGCCATGGTGCTGGCCTGTGCCGTCAGCCAGTGGTGGGCGATGCGCCGCTGATCCCAGCCCGCAAATTTTTTGGAGCTTTATGCCCGCACGTTTCAAAGCCGTTCTGTTTGACCACGACGGCACCCTGGTCGAATCCGAAGCGGTGCACCATGCGATTTGGAATCAGGTGCTGCAGCCCTATGGCGTGCAGATTCCGGTGGAGTTGTTCATGGCGGACTTCTCGGGTGTGCCCGCCATCACCAACGGCCATGACATCAAGAAGCGCTATGCGCTGGCCCCGGACGCCTCCGAACTGGCCGATACCAAAAACGGCATAACGGCCGAATACCTTGCAACCCACGCCTTCCCGCTGATGCCCGGCGTGCGCGAATCATTGACCCGTTTGAATGCAGCCGGTCTACGCAAGGGCGTGGTGACCGGGGCGCGGATGTTCGCCATTGCCGCCACCTTGCGCTCGCACGCGCTGGCTCCGGAGTTTGAGATCGTGATATCTGCGGACGAGGTCGTCCACAGCAAGCCGGCGCCCGAGTGTTACTTGCTTGCGCTGGAAAAGATGGGCTTGCAGGCCCATGAAGCAGTGGCCTTTGAGGACACTGAGCACGGCGTAGCCTCGGCGATTGCGGCGGGGCTGGCCTGTGTGGCGATACCCACCGCCATGTCTGCGGTGCAGGACTTCAGTGCCGCCACCGTGGTGGTGCCGGACATGGCTTTTGCGGTGGATTGGGTGCTCAGGCAGGGCTGAACAAATCCACCCGGTCGGTGATGATGCCGTCCGTGCCCAAGTCGATCAGACGCTGCGCAGCGGACTCGTCGTTCACCGTGTAGCTCAGGGTGCGCATGCCGGCCGCTTTGGCTTGCGTCACGGTGCTGGTGTCCCAGAGCGTGTGCTTGCACACGATGGCCTGGCATCCCAGGCGCAGGGCCGTTTCCAGCCAGCCGCTCCAGAGTTCGTCCAGCAATAAACCACGGGGCAACTCAGGTTGTGTGTCCAGGGCGCCTTCCAGTGCGTCGGGCGCGAAAGAAGTCAGCAGGGGTGGCACGGACTGTCCCGCCCACAGACGGGCGGCGTGCTGTGCCACCACTTCGCCGGTGTGGCGTTCGGTACCCGGGGTGGGCTTGATCTCGATGTTCAGAAAGTAGCCGTTGCGGATGCAGTAGGCGGCAATGCCGTCCAGCGTGGGAATGGTCTCACCTGCGTAGGCGCGGCTGTGCCAAGCGCCGGCATCGAGCCGGCTCAATGTGGCCCAAGGGTGGTTGCCAGCGATGGCCTCATTTGCTACATCTTTGATAGCTACTTGCGCATGATTCACGGGCGCCAGCACCTGATTTGATGCGTTGGTGGTGCGGGCGAGGGTGGCATCGTGCAGTAAAAACGGTACGCCATCGGCGCTGAGCTTCACATCGCATTCGAACATGCGGTAGCCGTGGCCCGCCCCGAGGCGGAAGGCGGCTAGTGTGTTTTCCGGAGCCAGCTTGCCGGCACCCCGGTGGGCTACCCAGCGCGGGTAGGGCCAGGCGGGGAGGTCGAACACGTTTTCCGCACTCATACCGACTCCATTCGCTTACCGGTGGCAGCGTCAAAGTGGTGGATGCGGTCTGTGCGCGGTGTCACATGCAGGGTGCTGCCCAAGGCAGGCACTGCGGCCGACTCTTCAATGCGGATGATGACGGTCTCATCCGCATCCACGGCGTTCAATTTATGCGCCCATTTGCCGTAGATCAGGCGCTCGGCACCCAGCATTTCCACGGCTTCCACTTGCAGGGCCCAGCCGCCAGACGTGATGTCCAGGTGCTCGGGGCGGATGCCGGTGATGACGCCGGGCTTGGCGTCTGGCGCGTTCTTGAGCAGGTTCATGGGCGGCGAGCCGATGAAGCTCGCCACAAAGGTGCTGGCCGGGCGGGTGTAGACCTCTTCGGGCGTGCCGAACTGCTCCATCACGCCGCCATTCATCACGATCATGCGCTGGGCCAGCGTCATGGCTTCCACTTGATCGTGGGTCACAAACAGGCTGGTGATGCCTAGCTCGCGGTGCAGCTTCTGGATTTCCAGCCGGGTCTGGGCGCGCAGCTTGGCGTCCAGGTTGGAGAGCGGCTCGTCAAACAAAAACACCTGGGGCTGGCGCACGATGGCCCGGCCCATGGCTACGCGCTGGCGTTGTCCACCCGACAGGGCTTTGGGTTTGCGCTCCAGGTAGGGGGCCAATTCCAGAATCTTGGCGGCCTTGTCGACTCGCGCCTTGATCTCGTCCATGGGCACATTGGCGATCTTGAGGCCGTAGGCCATGTTGTCGAACACGCTCATGTGCGGGTAGAGCGCGTAGTTCTGGAACACCATGGCGATGTCGCGGTCGCTGGGTTCCAGGTCGTTCACCACCCGCCCACCGATAGAAATCTGGCCGTCGCTGACTTCTTCCAGGCCGGCCACCATGCGCAAGAGCGTGGATTTGCCGCAGCCGCTGGGCCCGACGATGACGATGAATTCACCATCCTGAATCTGGGCGTTCACGCCATGGATGACCTGGTTGGCCGACTTGCCGCTGCCGTAGCGCTTGATGACGTTTTTGAGTTCGATGGAAGCCATAAATCTTTGTTCCTATTACTTTTCGGTGTCCACGAGGCCTTTGACAAACCATTTCTGCATGAGCATGACCACCAACGCGGGTGGCAGCATGGCCAGCATGGCGGTGGCCATGACGATGTTCCATTCGGTCTGGGCGTCGCCGCCAGAGATCATTTGCTTGATACCGATGACCACCGGGTACATGTCTTCCTTGGTGGTGACGAGCAGCGGCCAGAGGTACTGGTTCCAGCCGTAGATGAACTGGATGACAAACAGTGCCGCCATGCTGGTGGCCGACAGAGGCACCAGAATGTCTTTGAAGAATCTCATGGGGCCCGCACCGTCCACTCGCGCGGCTTCCACCAGTTCATCCGGCACGGTCAGGAAAAACTGGCGGAACAAGAAGGTGGCCGTGGCCGACGCAATGAGCGGCACCGTGAGGCCGGCATAGCTGTTGAGCATGCCCAGATCAGCCACTACTTGGTAAGTGGGGCCGATGCGCACTTCTACCGGAAGCATCAATGTGATGAAGATGGCCCAAAAGAAAAACATGCGCGCCGGGAAGCGGAAGTACACGATGGCAAAGGCCGACAGCAGCGAAATGGCGATCTTGCCGATGGAGATGACCAGCGCGGTAATCAGGCTGACCATCATCATGCGGCCCACGGAGGCGTGGCTGCCGCTGCCCTCGCGCCCACCGGTGAGGGCTGTGACGTAGTTGTCCCACATGTGGGCGCCGGGCCACAGCGGCATGGGGGATTGCACCACCGCGTCCGCCGTGTGTGTGGAAGCCACAAAGGTGATGTAGATGGGGAATGCCACGATAAGCACCCCGATGATGAGAATGGCGTGCGACAAAAAGTGCAGCCAGGGGCGACGTTCAACCATGAGATGGCTCCTGCAGGGCCGCCCCAAAGGAGCCATGCGCCCCCTTGGGGGGCAGCGAATACACGTAGTGATGAGCGTGGGGGCGTGTCATTTCAGTAATTCACTTTCTTTTCAACAAAGCGGAACTGCACGACCGTCAATGCGACTACGATCACCATCAGCACCACTGACTGGGCTGCCGAGCCACCCAGGTCCATGGCCTTGAAGCCGTCGAAATACACCTTGTAGACCAGAATGGCAGTGTCTTTGCCCGGGCCACCTTTGGTGGCCGCATCGACGATGGCGAAGGTGTCAAAGAAGGCATACACCACATTGATCACCAGCAGGAAGAAGGTGGTGGGCGACAACAGCGGGAACTGGATGGTCCAGAACCGGCGCCAGGGGCGCGCACCGTCCATGGATGCGGCCTCGATCAGCGATTTGGGGATGCTCTGCAAGCCCGCCAGAAAGAACAAAAAGTTGTAGGAGAGCTGTTTCCATACCGCGGCCATCACGATCAGCGCCATGGCATGGTTGCTATTGAGCAGCGGATCCCAGTTGGCACCCAAGGCGCGTATGCCGTAGCTCACGATGCCGATGCTGGGCGCAAACATGAAGAGCCACAGAACCCCGGCCACCGCAGGGGCTACGGCGTAGGGCCAGATCAGAAAGGTGCGGTAAATGCCCGAGCCTTTGACCACGCGGTCGGCAAAGATCGCCAGCATCAGCGAGATGCTCAGGCCCAACACGGCCACCAATGCCGAGAACACCGCAGTGGTCTTGAAGGAGGCGAGGTAGGAGGCGTCGTTCCAGAGGTTGCGGAAGTTGTCGAGCCCGACAAATTCCACTGAGGTGCCGAAAGCGTCGCTCTGCTGCACCGATTGCATCAGCGCTTGCGCCGCCGGCCAGAAAAAGAAGACCGAGATGACGATGACCTGCGGTGCAATCAGCACCCAGGGTAGCCACGCGGATTTGAATACCACCCGTTTTTCGTTAGCCATAGTTGTTATGCAAGGTGTGGGGACCCAAACTGGGATTCCGGAAATAGAAAAACGGAGTAGCCTCCGCAGCGGCCACTCCGTTCATTCAAAAAACGCTTTATTTGTTGGCTTTTTCGAAGCGTGCCAACAATTCGTTGCCACGGGTCACGATGGCGTCCAAGGCCTCTTTGGCAGTTTTCTTGCCGGCCCAGACGTTTTCGAGTTCTTCGTCTTCGATGGCTCGGATCTGCACATAGTTACCCAAGCGGATGCCGCGGGACTTGTCCGTCACCTTGCGGATCATCTGGTTCACGGCCACATCGGTACCGGGGTTTTCTTTGTAGAAGCCGGACTTTTCGGTCAGCTCAAAGGCCGCAGTCGTGATCGGTAGGTAGCCGGTGCGCTTGTGGCTGGCAGACTGCACTTCGGGCTTGGAGATGAAGTCGAAGAACTTGGCAATACCTTTGTACTCTTCCGCTTTCTTGCCGGCCATGACCCACAAGCTGGCACCGCCGATGACGGTGTTTTGAGGCGCGCCGGGAACGTCCTTGTAGTAGGGCAGGGGGGCAATGCCGTAGGCAAACTTGGCATTCTTCTTCACGTTGCCGTAAAAGCCGCTCGACGTGGTCATCATGGCGCATTCGCCGGAGACGAAGCTGGCTTCGGGCACGTTGCCGCGGCCCTTGTACACGAACAAGCCTTGCTTGGCCATGTTGGCCAGGTTTTCGATGTGGCGCACGTGCAGGGGGGAGTTGATCTTCAGGCGGGCGTCTGTGCCGGCCAGGCCGTTTTGCTTGGTCGCGAATTCGACGTTGTGCCAGGCAGAGAAGCTTTCCAGCTGGGTCCAGCCTTGCCATGCAATCGAAATAGGGCACTTGTGGCCACTGGCTTTGAGCTTGGCGGCTGCCAGAGCCACATCGCCCCAGGTGGAAGGGGCTTGGTCTGGGTTGAGGCCGGCTGCCTTGAAGGCGTCCTTGTTGTAATAGAAGATGGTGGTGGAGCTATTGAAAGGGAAGCTCAACATCTGGCCATTGGGCGCGGTGTAGTAGCCGGCTACAGCAGGCACGTACACCTTGGGATCGAATTTGTAGCCCGCGTCTGCCATGACTTTGCCGACGGGAACCACGGCGCCCTTGCTGGCCATCATGGTGGCAGTGCCCACTTCAAACACCTGGAGGATGTGGGGTGCGTTGCCTGCGCGGAAAGCGGCAACCGCAGCGGTCATGGATTCGTCGTAGGTCCCCTTGAAGGTAGGAACAATTTTGTAGTCTTTCTGGCTGGCGTTGAATTCCTTGGCCAGGTCGTTCACCCATTCGCCGTTCACGGCGGTCATGGAGTGCCACCACTGAATTTCGGTCTGGGCTTGGGCGATGCCAGGGATGGCGAATGCGGCCGCGGATACGGCAGCAATGGAAAGAGCTCTGCGGGTCATGGACATGGTTGCCTCCTGAATGTCGAATGCGGCGATGCTAGATGCGCTGCATGTCAAAAATGTGTCACTCTCATTACAACCTGATAATTTTGACCGATTGGTCAGGGGTTTCCATTAGAAAACCCCGTGTATAGGCGGTGCGGTACCATCGCAGACCTACCAAAAAAGGCCGTGTTGGGGCCTTTGGCAGCTACTAAACACCCTGATGAACGCTCCCACCTCGCTCAACCACCTCCTCAGCGCCGCCAAGCCGGGCGCTCACGCGCAAGAGCGCATCCGCGAAATTCCGTACAACTACACGTCTTTTTCCGACCGGGAAATCGTGATTCGTTTGCTGGGCTCTCACAGCTGGGAGCTGTTGAACCAGCTGCGTGGCGAACGCCAGACCGGCCGTTCCGCCCGCATGCTCTACGAGGTGCTGGGCGATGTGTGGGTGGTGCAACGCAACCCCTACCTGCAGGACGACCTGCTGGACAACCCCAAGCGCCGCGGCCAGTTGGTCGACGCCTTGAACCACCGCCTCTCCGAGGTGGAAAAGCGCCGCACCCCAGAGGCCGACCCCGAGCGGGACGCCATGGTCGGCCAGCTGCTGGTGGCTGCCCGAGCAGCCGTCAAAGCGTTTGATGCCGCCTTTGTGGAAGTGGCCACCCTGCGCAAGAAGACCCAGAAGCTGCTTTACAAGCTCACCGCCAAAGACAACGTCAAGTTTGACGGTCTCTCGCGCGTAAGCCATGTGACCGACGCAACCGATTGGCGCGTGGAGTATCCCTTTGTAGTGCTGTGCCCGGACTCGGAAGAGGAAATGGCCGGTTTGGTGAAGGGCTGTATCGAACTCGGGCTGACCATCATTCCCCGTGGAGGCGGCACCGGCTACACGGGCGGCGCGATTCCGCTGACTTGGAAGAGCGTGGTCATCAACACCGAAAAGCTCGAAGCCATGACCGAGGTGGAGATGAAACGCCTCCCCGGTCTGGACCGTGACGTGGCCACCGTGTGGTCGGAAGCCGGTGTGGTCACCCAGCGCGTGGCGGATGCCGCCGAGCGCGGCGGTTATGTGTTTGCGGTGGACCCTACGTCCGCCGAGGCCTCGTGCATTGGCGGCAACATCGCCATGAATGCGGGCGGCAAAAAAGCCGTTCTGTGGGGCACTGCGCTGGACAACCTGGCCAGCTGGCGCATGGTGACGCCGCAGGCCGAGTGGCTGGAAGTGACCCGCATCAACCACAACATGGGCAAGATCCATGACGTGGAAGTGGCTAGCTTCGAGTTGCAGTACTACAAGGCAGACGGCAAAACGCCCATCCGCAAAGAGCGCCTGGACATTCCCGGCGCAACCTTCCGCAAGGAAGGCCTGGGCAAGGACGTCACCGACAAGTTCCTGAGCGGCTTGCCCGGTATTCAGAAAGAGGGCACCGACGGCCTGATCACCAGCGCGCGCTGGGTGGTACACAAGATGCCTGCGCACACCCGCACGGTGTGCCTGGAGTTCTTTGGCAACGCCAAGGACGCGGTGCCCAGCATCGTGGACATCAAGGATTTCATGTTCGCCGAGCAAAAGCGCAGCGGCGTGTTGCTGGCCGGCCTGGAGCACTTGGACGACCGCTACCTGAAAGCGGTGGGCTATGCCACCAAGAGCAAGCGCGGCGGCTTCCCCAAGATGGTGTTGTTCGGCGACATTGCCGGCGATAACGCCGACGATGTGGCCCGGGTCACCAGCGAAGTGGTGCGCCTGGCCAACGGTCGTAGCGGGGAAGGCTTTGTAGCCATCAGCCCCGAAGCCCGCAAGAAATTCTGGCTGGACCGCAAGCGCACTGCGGCCATCAGCAAGCACACCAACGCCTTCAAGATCAACGAAGACGTGGTGATCCCGCTGCCCCGCATGGCCGAGTACACCGACGGCATCGAGCGCATCAACATCGAGCTGAGCCTGCAGAACAAGCTGGCCCTGTGCGACGCGCTGACCGAGTTTTTCGAGCGCAGCGATTTGCCCTTGGGCAAGACAGATGACGCCAACGATATTCCGTCGGCCGAGCTGCTGGAAGACCGTGTGGCCCAGGCGCTGGACTTGGTCGCGCAAGTACGCAGCCAGTGGCAGGGCTGGCTGGATGGGGTGGAAACCCTGTTCCCCCAGCTGCAAGACCACAGCCTGCGCGCCAGCTGGAAGACCCAGTTGCGTGCGCCGCTGCAAGCCATCTTTACGGGTGCGGCGTTTGATGCGATCTTGGCGGAGTGCACCGCCATCCACAAGCGCGTGCTCAAAGGCCGCGTCTGGGTAGCGCTGCACATGCACGCCGGCGACGGTAATGTGCACACCAACATCCCCGTCAACAGCGATGACTACGACATGCTGCAAGCCGCCCACGGCGCGGTCAAACGCATCATGGCGCTGGCCCGCAGCCTGGACGGCGTGATCTCCGGCGAGCACGGTATCGGCATCACCAAACTGGAGTTTTTGAGCGAAGCCGAGCTGGCGCCATTTATTGCCTACAAAGCCAAGGTAGACCCCGAAGGCCGCTTCAACAAAGGCAAGCTGCTACGGAATCAGGAGCTGCCCGCGCAGGATGGGGAAGGCTTTGCACCGCATTTGACCGCAGATGGCTCCACCATCTACGCCGACTTGACCAACGCCTACACGCCCTCCTTCGGCCTGATGGGGCACGAGTCCCTGATCATGCAGCAGAGCGATATTGGCGCGATTGCCGATTCGGTGAAAGACTGCCTGCGCTGCGGCAAGTGCAAACCCGTGTGCGCCACCCACGTGCCGCGTGCCAACCTGCTGTACAGCCCGCGCAACAAGATTCTGGCGACTTCGTTGCTGGTGGAAGCTTTTCTTTATGAGGAGCAGACGCGCCGAGGCATCAGCGTGAAGCACTGGGAAGAGTTTGAGGACGTGGCTGACCACTGCACGGTCTGCCACAAGTGCGAATCACCTTGCCCGGTGAAGATCGATTTTGGTGACGTGACCATGAATATGCGCAACCTGTTGCGCAAGATGGGGCAGAAGTCCTTCCGCCCCGGCAACGCGGCCGCCATGTTCTTCTTGAACGCCACCAACCCCGAGACCATCAAGCTGATGCGCTCGGCCATGGTGGGCGTGGGCTTCAAGGCCCAGCGCTTGGCGAATCAGGTCTTGCGCCTAGCTGCCAAAAAGCAGACCGCGAAGCCGCCAGCCACGGTGGGCACCGCGCCCATCAAGGAGCAGGTGATCCATTTCATCAACAAGAAAATGCCTGGCGGCCTGCCCAAGAAAACGGCGCGCGCCTTGCTGGACATTGAAGATGCGGATTACGTGCCCATCATCCGCAACCCGAAGTCCACCACGGCAGAGACCGAGGCGGTGTTCTACTTCCCCGGCTGCGGCTCGGAGCGCCTGTTCAGCCAGGTGGGCTTGGCAACCCAAGCCATGCTCTGGCATGCGGGTGTGCAAACCGTGTTGCCACCGGGCTACCTGTGCTGCGGTTACCCCCAGCGCGGGTCCGGCCAGGCGGACAAGGCCGAAAAAATCATCACCGATAACCGGGTACTGTTCCACCGTGTGGCCAACACGCTGAACTACCTGGACATCAAGACGGTGGTGGTGAGCTGCGGTACCTGCTACGACCAGTTGCAGGGCTACGAGTTCGACAAAATCTTCCCTGGCAGCCGCATCATCGACATCCACGAGTACCTGCTGGAGAAGGGCATTACCCTGGTTCCGGAGGGTGGCGCGGGTGCCGGTTATCTGTACCACGACCCTTGCCACAGCCCCATGAAGCTGCAGGACCCGATGAAGACGGTCAAGGCCCTCGTGGGCGACGCAGTTTTGAAGAATGACCGCTGCTGCGGCGAGTCCGGCACGCTGGGCGTGACCCGCCCCGACATCTCCACCCAAATCCGCTTCCGCAAGGAAGAGGAGTTGCGCAAGGGAGAAACCGCTTTGCGTGCCCTGACCGCGCCCGAGGGACAGTCGCCCAAGGCGGAAGGCAATGTGAAGATATTGACCAGCTGCCCGAGCTGCTTGCAAGGTCTGAGCCGCTACGGCAACGACCTGAACAACGGCTTGCTGGAGGCCGACTACATCGTGGTGGAGATGGCCAACCAGATTCTGGGCAAGGAATGGTTGCCCGAATACGTGCAAACCGCCAATGCCGGTGGCATTGAGCGCGTGCTGGTCTAAGGGGGCGCCATGGCAGGTTTGACCGCTGGCGCGCCGACCCCGCAGGACATCACCGTCCACGGCCAAAGCCGCGTGCTGGAAGTGGGCTTCTCGGACGGGGCGCGCTTTCGCATTCCGTTTGAGCTGATGCGGGTCTACTCGCCGTCTGCTGAGGTGCAGGGCCATGGCCCGGGCCAGGAAACCCTGCAAACCGGCAAGCGCGACGTGGAGCTGGAAGCGCTGGACCCGGTGGGCAACTACGCGGTGCAGCCCCGCTTTTCCGACGGACATGACACCGGTATCTACACCTGGGACTACCTGTATTTTCTGGGTTCCCAGCAGGCTCGCCTGTGGCAGGATTACGAAGACAAGCTCAAGGCCGCGGGCGTTGGGCGCGATGCAGTCATGGCTCCCAAGGGCGGCCACGGCTGTGCCAGCCACTAAGCTTCGACCTGTTTGCTATTGTTTCAGGAGCTGCTCGCGCATATTCCATGAGCGCTAGAGCCCCATTTGGACTAAAACTATGAGTACTACCCATTTCGGTTTCAAGGCGGTCGATGAGTCGGAGAAGGCCCGCCATGTGCGCGGTGTATTTGACTCCGTCGCCCCCAAATACGACCTGATGAACGATCTGATGTCAGCCGGCCTGCACCGCGCCTGGAAGGCTTACACCGTGCTGGTTGCCAACCTCAAAGAGGGCGACAAGGCCTTGGACATTGCCGGCGGCACCGGTGACCTGGCGATGGCTTTTTCCAAGAAAGTCGGCAAGTCGGGCCAGGTGGTGCACACAGATATCAACGAGGCCATGCTCTCCACCGGCCGCAACCGTTTGCTGGACGCGGGCATCGTGTTGCCCACGCTGGTTTGCGATGCAGAGAAGTTACCCTTCCCCGACAACTACTTCAATGTGGTCAGCGTGGCCTTCGGCTTGCGCAACATGACCCACAAAGACGTGGCATTGGCAGAAATGCAACGGGTCTTGAAACCGGGTGGCAAGCTGCTGGTGCTGGAGTTTTCCAAGGTGGCGCCCCCCTTGGAGAAAGTGTACGACTGGTACTCCTTCAAGGTGTTGCCGCGCTTGGGCAAGATGATCGCCGGAGATGACGCAAGTTACCGCTATCTGGCGGAGTCCATTCGCATGCATCCGGGCCAGCAAGAGCTAAAGACCATGATGCACAAAGTGGGCTTTGGACATGTGGACTATCACAATTTGACTGGCGGCATTGCCGCCTTGCATGTTGGAATCAAGTGCTGAGATAACTACAAATTTTGGAGAAGACATGAAACTTTGGGCATTGGCTTTGGCAGTCGCGCTGACCCTCTCGGGCTTTGACGCAGAAGCCGCCCGACGCCTGGGCGGAGGCAAGTCGTTGGGCAAGCAGTCGAGCAACGTCACACAACGCGATGCAGCCAGTCCGGCGCCGGCATCTCCCGCTGCGCCCGGTCAGAACGTGAATAACGCAGCCGCCAAACCGGCACCTGCGGCAGCACCCGCCGCCGCGCAGGCGCTCAAGCGTCCTTGGGGTGCCATGTTGGGCGGGCTCGCGGCCGGGTTGGGCTTGGCCTGGCTGGCAAGTTCCCTGGGGCTGGGCGAAGCTTTCGGCAACGTGCTGATGTTCGGTTTGCTGGCGCTGGGTGTGATGATGCTCATCGGCATGTTCATGCGCAGCCGCAAGCCTGCGGCACAGGCTGCTTCCCCGTTTGCCTTTCAGGGTGCTGGCCCAGCTCCGGTGCAGGATTTGAAACAGTACCGGGCCGAGAACGTGGGTAATGATGCTTCTGCCCGGCCCTGGGAGCGGAGCAGCATGGTTTTCGAGGCGCCGCAGCCTGCGGCCCAAGGTGGCTCCATGATCGGCTCGGCGTTGATGGGTTCGCAAACCTGGGGCGTACCAGCTGGATTTGATACTGAGGGTTTCCTCAAATCGGCCAAAGCCAATTTTGTGACGCTGCAAGCGGCCTGGGACCGGTCCGACGTGGCAGCGCTTCGCGCCATGATGACGGACGACATGACCCGCGAAATCCAGACCCAATTGGCCGAGCGCGAGACGCACACGGGTGCCGGCGTGAACCACACCGATGTTGTCATGATTGATGCCCGTTTGCTGGGGATTGAAGAGCTGCCTGATGAGTACATGGCCAGCGTGGAGTTCTCCGGCATGATCCGTGAAGAGCCGTCTGCAGGACCGAGCCCTTTCCGCGAAGTCTGGAACATGACCAAGGCCAAAAACGGCAGCAGTGGCTGGTTAGTGGCAGGTGTGCAGGCTTTACAGTAAAACTTCTCTGGCTCGCCTGCCTCGTCCTGAAACACCGCGGAACCGGCTTCGCTGGTCCGCAGGTGTTGCCCCCTGCAAGGGGGAGGGCGAAGCGACACGTAGTGCGCGCCGCCACGGGGGTGCGCCATAATTCCCTTATGGCAACACAGTCCCCCTTTTCCATGCTGGAAGGTCTCTTCCAGAACCTTCCCTCCGCCCTGACCCCACCGGCTTGGGCCATCGAAGAAAGTCACCGCCGGGTGGTGCTCTTGCTCAACCATGTGCTGCAGCAGGAGCCTCAGGCAATGGAACGGCTGGCGCGCCAGAAAGGCTGCGTCATTCACACCCAGTGGCGTGAATTTACCTTCCGTGTGCAGGCTACCCCCGCCGGTTTGCTGGATCTGGCAGGGGCGGACGCCAAGCCCGACCTGACCCTCACGATTACTGAAGACTCACCTTTTGTGATCGCACAAGCGGTTATGCAGGGTGGCAAGCCGTCTGTGCGCATTGAAGGTGATGTCCAGTTGGCAGCCGAAGTGAACTGGCTGGCAGACCATGTGCGCTGGGATGTGGAGGAGGATCTCTCCAAGATCTTGGGTGATGCTCCTGCCCACATGCTGATGCAGACCTGCCGCACCATGGGCCAAGCCCTGCAGCAGTTTGTCGGCAAGCGCGGCGCTGCGTCGTCGGAATCCAGCGGCAAAGCTCCATGAGCCGCCTCGGCCGCGGGCTGTTCATCGTCTGGGTCGTTCTGCGATACGGGCTGGACGAGCTGGTGCTTACCAGCTTCCAGAAGCCCTGGTTGCGCTTGATTGCCCGCATTGTCTCCATCGGCCGTTCTCTGGATGAGCCGCGCGGGCAGCGTTTGCGCGAAGCGCTGGAGCGGTTGGGGCCCATATTCGTGAAGTTCGGGCAGGTGCTTTCCACCCGCCGGGATTTGCTGCCCTTGGACATCGCCAACGAACTTGCCAAGCTGCAAGACCGCGTGCCCCCCTTCGACTCGGAGGTGGCGGTCGCCACCATCGAGCGCGCTCTGGGAAAGCCGGTGTCCGAGATTTTTGTGTCGTTCGAGCGTACGCCGGTGGCCAGTGCATCGATTGCGCAGGTGCACTTTGCGGTGTTGAAGGATCGTGCCGGCCGTGAGCGCGAGGTCGCTGTCAAGGTGCTGCGACCCGACATGCTGGGTGTGATCGACAAAGACTTGGCACTCATGCGCATGATGGCCGGCTGGGTCGAGGGGCTGTCGGCAGACGGCAAGCGCCTCAAACCCCGCGAGGTGGTGGCCGAGTTCGACAAGTACCTGCATGATGAGCTGGATCTGGTCCGTGAAGCATCAAGTGCCGCACAACTGCGGCGCAATATGGAGGGGCTGGAATTGGTCCTGATCCCGGAGATGCTCTGGGACTTTTGCACGACCGAAGTGCTGGTCATGGAGCGCATGCATGGTGTGCCGATCAGCCATATCGACAAACTTCGCGAGGCCGGGGTGGATGTACCCAAGTTGGCCCGTGATGGAGTGACCTTGTTTTTCACCCAGGTCTTTCGCGATGGCTTTTTCCATGCCGACATGCACCCGGGCAATATCCAGATCAGTCTCGCGCCGGAGACCTTTGGTCGCTACATCTCGCTGGATTTCGGCATCGTCGGCACTTTGACCGAAGTGGACAAGGAATACCTCGCGCAGAACTTTGCGGCCTTCTTCCGCCGGGATTACAAGCGTGTCGCGGAGTTGCATATTGAGTCCGGCTGGGTGCCCGCTGCCACTCGGGTGGATGAGTTGGAAGCCGCTGTCCGCGCTGTGTGTGAGCCGTATTTTGACCGGCCGCTCAAAGAGATTTCTCTGGGCATGGTGCTGATGCGCTTGTTCCAGACCTCCCGCCGCTTCCACGTGGAGATTCAGCCTCAGTTGGTTTTGCTGCAAAAAACCCTGCTCAATATCGAAGGTTTGGGCCGGGATCTGGATCCGGATCTGGATTTGTGGGCGACGGCCAAGCCCTTCCTGGAGCAATGGATGCTGCAGCAGGTGGGGCCGCAAAAGCTGATTCACGAGCTCAAAGCCCAAGCCCCGCGGTATGCCAAATTGTTGCCGGAGCTACCGGGGTTGCTGCATCAGTATCTCCAGCGCCAAGGTGGTGGCAACGAAGAGCTGATGCGAGAGCTGCTGCAAGAGCAAAAACGTACCAACCGCCTGTTGCAAACCTTGGTGGCAGTGGTCATCGGTTTCTCCGTAGGATTGGTGCTCGTACAGCTGTGGGCGCGTATTCGGATGTTTTGATGCGGCACCTATAATTGAGGGTTTTGCAACTTCAGGTCTGAGCTCTACTTCCATGCCCATTTACGCCTACAAATGCGAGTCCTGCGGATTTGCCAAGGATGTATTGCAGAAAATCTCCGATGCACCGCTGCAGGATTGCCCGCAGTGCCAAGCGCCTGCATTCAAGAAACAACTGACGGCCGCCGGTTTTCAGCTCAAGGGCTCCGGCTGGTACGTGACAGATTTCAAAGGCGGCAGCGCGCCGGCGACCGGTGTGGCTCCAGCCACAGGCGATAGCCCAGCGGCCAAGCCTGCAGAAGCCAAATCTGAAGCGCCTGCAGCAGCCCCTGCAGCGCCCAGCACCCCCTCATCCACCTCGTGAAGCGGAGCACCTGTGCCCATTAAGAAATACCTGCTTACCGGCCTGATGGTCTGGTTGCCGCTGGCCATCACCATTTGGGTGTTGTTGTGGCTTGTCGGTCTGCTGGACGCGGTATTCGCAGGTTTCTTGAATGGGATCTCCGCCATCACACCTACGACCTCCGCGCCAACCATTGAGCGACTGCATGGCATTCCAGGCTTGGGTGTGGTTTTGGTGTTCGCTGCATTGTTGGTGACCGGCGCGCTGGTCTCCAATGTGGCAGGGCGCTGGTGGGTGAAGCAATGGGACAAATTGTTCACCAACATTCCCATCGTCAAATCCATCTACAACAGCGTGAAGAAGGTGTCTGACACCCTGTTCTCCAGCAATGGAAATGCCTTCCGCACTGCATTGTTGATCCAGTATCCCCGTCAAGGAAGCTGGACCATCGGTTTTCAGACCGGTACGCCCAGCGGAGAAGTTGCATCACATCTGGGGGATGAATTTGTCAGTGTTTACGTACCGACCACGCCTAACCCGACCAGTGGTTTCTTTTTGATGCTGCCCCGCAAAGACGTGATCGAACTCGAAATGAGTGTGGATGAGGCATTGACCTATGTCATTTCCATGGGGTCGGTAGCGCCCAGCGCGCCTGTTCCCTCTGCCGCCACAGCCCCTCAATAACCTTATTACTAACCCGCCGCACTCCAAGCGGCGAATTGAAAGCACTCTATGGCTATGCGTTCTCATTATTGCGGTCTCGTGACCGAAGCCCTGTTGGGCCAAACCGTGACTCTGTGTGGTTGGGTCAATCGTCGTCGTGACCACGGTGGTGTGATTTTTGTGGACGTGCGTGACCGCGAAGGCTACGTGCAAGTGGTTTGCGATCCGGACCGTGCCGACATGTTCAAGGTGGCCGAGGACATCCGTAACGAATACTGCGTGCAGATCAAGGGTTTGGTGCGTGCGCGCCCCGAAGGCACCACCAATGACAGCCTCAAGAGCGGCAAGATTGAAGTGCTGTGCCATGAACTGATCGTACTGAACGAATCGGTGACTCCTCCGTTCCAATTGGACGAAGACAACCTGTCTGAAACCACCCGCCTGACCCACCGCGTGTTGGATCTGCGCCGTCCTTACATGCAAAACAACCTGATGCTGCGCTACCGCGTGGCCATGGAAGTGCGCAAGTTCCTGGACGCCAACGGTTTTGTGGACATCGAAACCCCGATGTTGACCAAGAGCACGCCTGAAGGCGCGCGTGACTACCTGGTGCCCAGCCGTGTGCATGATGGCCAGTTCTTCGCGCTGCCCCAGTCGCCCCAGTTGTTCAAGCAGCTGCTGATGGTGGCGGGCTTTGACCGCTATTACCAGATCACCAAGTGCTTCCGCGACGAAGACTTGCGCGCGGACCGTCAGCCAGAATTCACCCAGATCGATATCGAAACCTCTTTCCTGACCGAAGAGGACATCCGTGACATGTTCCAAGGCATGATCACCACGGTGTTCAAGAACACCATCGGTGTGGACTTGGGCGAGTTCCCGGTCATGACCTACCAGGATGCGGCCCGTTTGTACGGTTCTGACAAGCCTGACTTGCGCGTGAACCTGCAATTCGCCGAACTCACCGACGTCATGAAGGACGTGGACTTCAAGGTGTTCTCCGGCGCTGCCACCATGAAGGGTGGTCGTGTGGTGGCTTTGCGTATCCCCGGTGGTTCTGCTGAAAACGGCGGTATCAGCCGTGGCGAAATCGACGCCTACACCGAGTTCGTCAAGATCTACGGTGCCAAGGGCTTGGCCTACATCCGCGTGAACGACCTGTCCAAGGGCCGTGATGGTCTGCAAAGCCCTATCGTGAAGAACATCCACGACGCAGCCTTGAATGCAGTGCTGGAGCGCACAGGTGCACAAAATGGCGACCTGATTTTCTTCGGTGCCGACAAGGAAAAAATCGTCAACGACGCCATCGGTGCCCTGCGTATCAAGATCGGCCACAGCGAGTTCGGCAAGAAGAACGGCTTGTTCACCGGCGGTTGGAAGCCATTGTGGGTGGTGGACTTCCCGATGTTTGAATTTGACGAAGAAAGCCAGCGTTACACCGCGGTACACCATCCGTTTACGGCGCCCAAGGAAGGACATGAGGACTGGATGGTCTCTGCACCTGAGAAGTGCATTTCCCAAGGCTACGACATGGTCTTGAATGGCTGGGAAATGGGTGGCGGTTCCGTCCGTATTCACCGTGCAGACGTGCAGCAGAAGGTGTTTGATGCCCTGAAGATCACACCGGAAGAAGCCCAGCTCAAATTCGGCTTCTTGCTCGATGCATTGCAATACGGCGCCCCACCCCACGGTGGTCTCGCATTCGGTTTGGACCGCATCGTGACTCTGATGACCGGCGCGGAATCTATCCGTGACGTGATCGCTTTCCCCAAGACCCAACGTGCCCAGTGCTTGCTGACCCAGGCTCCGAGCCCGGTGGATGAAAAGCAGCTGCGTGAATTGCATATCCGCTTGCGCAATGTGGATCTGGCCAAAACAGCCTGATACCCAACAGGACCTCTGGCGGGTCATGCACAATGAAAGGGCACTCTTGGAGTGCCCTTTTTCTTTGCGAGACCCATGACGAACCGCTTCAAGATTCCCCAGTCGGTATTGGTGGTGATCCATACCCCGCAGCGTCAGGTGCTTTTGATTCGACGGGTGGAGTCTGATCCCGCCGCGCCGCCTTTCTGGCAGTCGGTAACCGGCGCCAAAGACACGGAGGAAGAGGACTGGGCGTTTACGGCCGCCCGGGAAGTGTGGGAAGAGACAGGGCTGGATTGCAGAACTGGCGGTCCCCTGCAACACAACTTGACGGACTGGGAGCTGGAGAATGTGTACCCCATCTATCCGCGCTGGCTGCACCGCTACGCCCCCGGAGTCACACACAACACCGAGAGGGTGTTCGGTTTGCTCGTTCCTGAAGTATGTGAAGTAACCCTCGCACCTCGGGAGCACACTCACTATTGCTGGCTGCCTCATACAGAGGCAGCCGATTTGTGTTTTTCTCCATCCAATGCCGAAGCGGTATTGCAACTGATGCACATGCCATCCGCCGGTCAGGGGGAGCGCGCATGAAGACCTTGCGGGTGGTGACCTACAACATCCACAAGGGTGTTCAGGGCCTGGGGCCTTTGCGTCGTTTGGAGATCCATAACCTGAGCCACGCCATGCAACTCATGGATGCGGATGTGCTGTGCCTGCAGGAGGTCCGCAAGCTGCACCACCGCGAGGCGCGTCATTTTCCGCATTGGCCGCAAGCTCCGCAGGCGGACTACCTGGCCCCCGCAGGCTACGAGGCCATCTACCGCACCAACGCCATCACACGCCATGGGGAGCATGGCAACGCCTTGCTGAGCAAGTGGCCGGTGGTGCAGCACCAGCATGAAGACATGTCGGACCATCGCCTGGAACAGCGGGGTTTGCTCCATGTGGAGCTGGATGTGGCGGGGCAGAGGGTGCATGTGCTGGTGGTGCATCTGGGGCTTATCCGTGCGGGGCGAGGGCGTCAATTGCAACAACTGACGCAGTTCATTCAACGGGAGATTCCACCGGACGTCCCCCTTTTGGTGGCTGGCGATTTCAATGACTTGCCCGCCTGGGTGGCCCGGCAACTGGCCCCTGCCGGATTAAAAGCGCCTGTGAGCAAGCCATGTGTCACCTTCCCGTCCCGCCTGCCGCTGGTGCAACTCGACCACGTGCTGGCGCGAGGACTCACACCTGTAAGTGCTACAGCGCCCCGGGGCATGAGTTGGGCGCGTATGTCGGACCATCTGCCCTTGATCACGGAGTGGCAGCTGGCATCGGAAACGCCCGCATGTTGAGGTCTGCCGCTTTTGCCTCAGGTCACGAGCTGCAGCTTTTGCAGGGTGGGGGGCAATACTTCCCTGCGTTGATCAGCGCTGTCGATGCCGCGCAGCATGAAGTTCGCTTGGAGACCTATATCTTCCATTTCGATGTCCAAGGCATCCAAGTGGCAGAGGCTTTGGAGCGCGCTGCATTGCGGGGGGTTGCTGTGTATCTGGTGATGGATGGCGTGGGCACACCGGATGTACCGTTGGATTGGCAACTCCGGTGGAACACCAGTGGAGTGCGTTGGCATCAATACGCCCCTCTCGGTTATTTGGGCTTGTTGATTCCGGGGCGCTGGCGGCGAATGCACCGGAAGTTGTGTGTGGTGGACGGCGACTGGGCGTTTTGCGGTGGCATCAACGTGGTGGATGATTTCTTAGACCCCAACCATGGACCGCTGCGGGTGGCACGCTTGGACTATGCGGTTCGGGTGCGCGGCCCCTTGGTGACGCAATGCAGGCAGGCGATGGTGCAGTTTTGGGCCCGATTGGAGGCCAAACTGCAGCTGGAGCAACTGCACTGGAGGGAGATACGCAAGAATTGGCCTGTGTTGGCGTGGCTACCCAGGCCGGCTCTGCCTCTGGTGGCAACTCCGCTGGCCGGCAGCATGGCTGCGTTGGTGCTGCGGGACAATGTCCGGAACCGTACGCGAATTGAACGGGCCTATCTCAAAGCGATCGGTGAGGCCCGGAACGATATCGTCCTGGCCAATGCTTATTTCCTGCCGGGTGTCCGCCTTCGCAGAGCGCTCAAGCACGCGGTGCGCCGTGGTGTTCGCGTACAGGTGGTGGTGCAAGGACAGTACGAATACTTTATGCAGTACCACGCCTCCCGGCCGGTGTTGAGCGAGCTGGTGCAGGCAGGCGTGGAGGTGTACGAATACACCCCGGGATTTCTGCATGCCAAGGTGGCAGTGGTGGATACCATTTGGGCGACGGTCGGTTCGTCCAATCTGGACCCCTTGAGTCTCTTGTTAGCCCGTGAAGCCAATGTGGTGGTCCATGACGTGGATTTCGCCCAGCAACTGGATACAGCCTTGTGTGCTGTCATTCAAACGTCAACACGCCGCTGGGATCTGGCGGCAGACGCAAAACGACCCTGGCACCAGCGGGTGCGGGACCGTCTCGCTTTCGGACTGATGCGGGTTTTGCTCTTCTTTAGTGGTTCCCGCTATTGATTTGATAGCTGCTCGCGCAGTGTTTATGCGCGCTGATTTCAAAAAACCCTAAAAGCCAATCGCTGGTACCATGGCCGGACTTTTATGAAAAAGAAATCTACTATGAGCTCCTCTGACACATTTGAAGGAACGCCGGTTTCCGTCAAAATCCGAGAACGGTTGAAGGCTTCCCGCAAGCGCTTTCACGCCAACGACAACATTGCCGAATACATCCAGCCTGGTGAGCTGGAGACCTTGTTGGACGAGGTCGAAGTCCAGATGCGTGGCGTCTTGAACAGCCTGGTCATCGATATCGAAAACGACCACAACACAGACAACACAGCCCGCCGTGTTGCCAAGATGTACCTCAATGAGGTGTTCCGCGGCCGCTACGTACCCGCACCCACGATCACCGAGTTTCCCAACGTTGGCCACCTCAATGAGTTGATGATCGTCGGCCCCATCACGGTTCGCAGTGCCTGCAGCCACCACTTCTGCCCGGTCATCGGAAAAATCTGGATCGGTGTCATGCCCAATGAGCACACCAATGTGATTGGTTTGTCCAAATATGCGCGCCTCGCTGAGTGGATCATGGGGCGCCCCCAGATCCAGGAAGAGGCCGTGGTGCAGCTTGCTGACCTGATCCAGGAAAAAACCCAGCCGGACGGCTTGGCTATCGTGATGGAAGCCAGCCACTACTGCATGGCCTGGCGCGGTGTTAAGGACATGGACAGCAAGATGATCAACTCGGTCATGCGCGGCGTGTTCCTGAAAGACCCCAATCTGCGCCGCGAATTTCTCTCTCTCATTCCCCAGAAAGGCTAATGCCATGTTGGTCCGTTTGCTCTACGCCAGTCGCGCTATCGATTCCAATCCTGATGCGATCGAAGCCATTCTGGCCCAGTCCCGCAATTACAACCCTACCTGCGGCATCACCGGCATTCTTTGCTACGGTGGCGGCATTTTCCTGCAGGCGATTGAAGGTGGCCGCATGGCGGTCAGCGAGCTGTATGGCCACATCCAGAAAGACGCGCGCCACAAAGATGTCGTGCTATTGCACTATGAAGAGATCACCGAGCGCCGCTTCGGGGGCTGGACCATGGGGCAAGTGAATATGTCCAAAATCAACACTAATATCTTGTTGAAGTATGCAGAGCGCCCTGAGCTGGACCCGTATTCGGTGTCCGGCAAGGTGTCGCTGGCCTTGCTCGAAGAGCTGATGGCAACCGCGTCCATCATCGGGCGCGCCTGATCTGAGCGCATGACGTTCACAGCCCTGGGGCTGGTGATCTTTGCAGGGCTGATCCACGCTAGTTGGAATATTGCAGCCAAAAAAGCGGGAGGTGACTCCCGCTTTGCGTTTTTCACCGCCGTGGTGATGATGGTCTTCTGGGCACCTGTCGGCCTGTGGCTGGGCTGGCAACAAGTGCCTCAGTGGGACGCGCTGGCGTGGGTCTTTATCATTGCCAGCGGCATCATTCACGTCGGTTATTACACCGTGCTGTTACGCGGCTATCGCAAGTCAGATTTGACGGTCGTGTACCCCCTTGCACGTGGTTCAGGGCCCTTGATGTCCTCATTGTTTGCCATTCTCGTGCTGGGCGAGCATATCTCCGCACTGGGAATGACAGGAGTCTTGGCCGTTGTCGGTGGTGTATTCATGGTGGCTGGCGGGCCCGCACTGTTCCGCCGCTCAGATGAGCCTGCCCGCAATGCGCGCGTGCGTAAAGGAGTGGTCTACGGCTTGGTAACGGGTGTCTTTATTGCCAGCTACACCGTGGTGGACGGCTATGCGGTCAAGGTGCTGCTACTGTCGCCCATCCTGCTGGATTACATGGGCAATTTTGTGCGATTGGTGTTTCTCTTCCCGCCGGTAGTTCGCGACCTGCCCGCTGCCCGGTTGCTCTGGCGTGCGCAATGGAAATACGCAGCGATGGTGGGAATCGTCAGCCCCATTTCCTATGTGCTTGTTTTATATGCCATGCAAACAGCACCCATGAGCCATGTGGCCCCCGCGCGTGAGGTATCCATGTTGTTTGCGGCACTTCTGGGTGGGCAACTGCTGGGCGAGGGCGATCGGATGGCGCGGCTCGCAGGTGCCGCCTGCATTGCCTTCGGCGTGTTCGCTTTGGCGTTAGGGTG
Organism: Rhodoferax mekongensis; assembly: GCF_032191775.1. NCBI lineage: Bacteria > Pseudomonadati > Pseudomonadota > Betaproteobacteria > Burkholderiales > Comamonadaceae > Rhodoferax > Rhodoferax mekongensis. The sequence goes on from NZ_CP132507.1 coordinate 1,573,025, forward strand.
AGCCATGGGTTTGTTGGTCGGGTGTGATTTTTCGAGCAGTCCCACATCGCGTAAAGCAATTGTTTGTGCAAGGGGTTCCCAGGCTCGGGGGCGGTTGGTGCTGGAAGGACTGGACAAGCTCCATTCTCTGGAGGCCTTCTCGCAATGGCTGCGCAAAGACCCGGCATGGATCGGTGCGTTTGACCTTCCCTTCGGCCTGCCGCGTGAACTCGTTGTTGCGCTGGGCTGGCCTCTCGAATGGGAGGCCTGTATGCGTCATTACGCTGGCCTGTCGCGGGATGAAATCAGGCGCGTGTTTGCTGCTTTCTGTGACGCACGCCCTGCTGGAGGCAAGTTCGCCCACCGTGCTACTGATGCACCCGCTCAGTCCAGCCCTTCCATGAAATGGGTCAACCCGCCCGTCGCATTCATGCTGCACGCGGGCGTTCCTCGTCTGCTGGAGGCGGGTGTCTATTTGCCCGGCTTGCAGCCCAGGCCCGTTCCTGCGACGGAGGAATCGGTCCGCGTAGGGCTGGAGGCTTACCCCGGCTTGATCGCGCGATCCGTTCTGGGCAATCGCAGCTACAAAAGCGACGACAAAGCCAAGCAGACACCTGACCGTCTCATCGCCCGCAAAGATTTGCTCAATGCCCTGGAAACCGGACAGACCCGTTGGGATGTGCGTTTGAAGCTGAGTCACGCCCAGCGCGATGCGCTCGTCGACGATGCCAGTGGGGACAGTCTCGATGCAGTGTTGTGCTTGTTCTTGGCGGCATGGGCGGAAGTCCAGCACCAACAAGGTCACTTGTTGTACGGCCTTCCACAGGATATGGATCCTTTGGAAGGGTGGATCGTCTCCGCTTAGTTGACCCGCAGGCCGACAGTTTCTTCCACTTTGACCGCCAACTGGGAGATCGCCAAAGCTGCAGGGCTGCCGGGCATCGCTTGCAGTAGCAATTGCCGGCGCATGACGGCTTGGCGTACAGCGGGGTCTGCAGGGATATCGCCCATATGCACCAAACGGACGGGTTTGCCGGTGTCGGTGGTGACAAAACGGTCCAGCACCTGTTGCAACTGGGTGGTAATAGCCCGGCCGTCACCCAAGCGGGCTGTTTGATTGATTACCAGGCGGATGGTTTGTCGTTTCTGTTGGCCCACCAGTACTTTGATGGTGGCATAAGCATCGGTGAGCGATGTGGGCTCGGGGGTTGCCACCACAAGTACCTCAGATGCCAAAGACACGGCGAACAAAACCACGTCGGAAATGCCTGCACCCGTGTCCAGTATCACTACGTCGTAATGCGGCACTAGCCCGTTCATGATGCGCAGAAAGTCACCCCGCACTTCCGGTGTCAGGCGCGAATACTCGACCATGCCAGAGCCTGCCAACAACACCGAGAAGCCGCCCGGCGCCCGGATGATGGCTTCTTCCAGTTTGGCTTTTCCGGTGAACACATCATGCAAAGTGATCTTGGGGTAGAGGTTCAGCACCACATCCAGATTGGCAAGGCCCAAATCTGCGTCCAACACCAGAACCCGTTGGCCACGCTTGGCCATGGCCGCTGCCAGGTTGGCGGAGACAAAAGTTTTACCGACTCCGCCCTTGCCGCTGGTCACGGCAATGACTTTACCGATGGGTTTGAGCGGCACTCCTGGGTTGCCTTCGGCGGATTCGGGTGGATTCAGCACGTCAGACATCAAAATACCCTCTGCATGGCACCGGTGGCATGGCTGCCTTGTGCGTCGCTGGAAACGCTCTCAATCCATGCCGGGTCACCCAAGGACAGGTGACCGAACAAGAGATTCTTCTCTTCTGCACTGACATAAATCTCTTGTTGTTGGTCCAGGAAAACACAGTTGCGACCTTCGCTCTTGGCGCGGTAGAGCTGCATGTCAGCCCTTTCGGTCCATAAGGTGGCGGTGGATCGCACCCACTCAGGGGCGAAGGCACCACCGATACTGACAGTGACCTTGATGGACAAGCCAGGTGCGATGGGAATGGACATTGCTTCGATATGCGCACGGATGCGCTCTGCCACAGCAGTGCCGAAACCGGTATGACAGCTGGGAAGCATGACAGAAAACTCTTCACCGCCGAACCGGGCCACCGTGTCCATGGGGCGCACACAGCCGGTGAGCGCTTTCCCAATCGCTTGCAGCACCTGATCTCCAGCCTGATGTCCGTAGGTGTCATTCACTTTTTTGAAGTGGTCAATATCCAGCATCAAGAGCAGGGCAGGCTCACCGGAGCGGGCAACCACATCAATGGAACGTTCCAGAACGCCGCGGAAGTGGCGACGGTTGGCCAGACCCGTGAGGGGATCTTTCAAGGAGAGTTCGCACAGTCCGTCAATCACCGCTTGCAGGTACGCCGTGGGCGATTCTTCAGGGGAAGGAAGCGAGACGGTGGCATCGTGTTCCAACAGCGCACGTGCATCATCCAAGCGCAGGCGCTGCAGATCGACGAGAGACGGTGGAAACGGTTTAGCCACGATAGATCGGATGGTGTGTGGAAAGTCTAACAGGAAGCCTGAGTTCGTTGGAGGGGGCTCAGACCGCGAAAGCCTGCAATTGGCAGGTTTGGAAGACGCAATTCGCCGTTTGCTAATGGGCGCAGACAGGGCACGAGGGATTGCGGGGTAGCCGCATTTCCGTCCACTCCATGCGCAAGCCATCCAAAAGCAGCAATCTGCCGCGCAGTGTGGTGCTGATACCCAGCACCAGCTTCAAAGCTTCGGCAGCCTGCATGGCGCCGATGACGCCCACCAACGGAGAAAAAACGCCCATGGTCGAGCACTGTGTGGGCGGGGGGGCATCGTCTGGATGAAAGGCGCAGGCATAGCAGGGGGCATCGTCTGCACGGCTGTCATAGACAGAGATTTGCCCATCAAACCGTATGGCAGCTCCAGAGACCAGAGGAACACGTGCGAGCACACATGCCTTGTTAGCGGCTTGACGTGTCGTAAAGTTATCGCTGCAGTCGAGGACGACATCCACCGACTCGAGGTTATCCGCCAGCCAAGCAGCGTCGGCACGGCTTTGAACCACCTCAACCTGCGTCAGTGGGTTGATTGCCTGCAGACTTGCTGAAGCAGACAGGACCTTGGCTTGCCCCACGCTGTGGGTGGTGTGGATGATTTGCCGCTGGAGGTTGGTCAGATCTACTGTGTCGGGGTCAATCAACGTGATCTTGCCGATACCCGCTGCGGCAAGGTACATCGCGGCGGGTGCGCCCAAGCCACCGGCTCCGATGATCAGTGCGTGGGCGCCGCAAATGCGCTCTTGGCCTTCAATGCCGATGTCGTCCAGCAGAATGTGCCGCGAGTACCGAAGCAGCTCGGTGTCCTGCATGGGGAATCAGTTGTCTTTGACTTCTTCTTTGCGCTCAACTTGCGTTTTGCTCACCAGCACAGGCTTGCCTTTGAGGTGGTTGATCGCCTGGATCAGTTGGAAGTCCTTGTCCGAACCGAATTCAGGCACCTTGCGGTCCGCGGCTGGTTTGCGGGACTCTTCCTCCAGACGCTTCAATGCGTCTTCGCGTGCTTTTTCACGGGCGGCATCTTTCTTCTCTTCGCCCTGACCGCTGGACAGGTGCTTCTCGAGGTCCGCTTCGCGCATGCGCAGTGCGGCGTATGGGCTGCCTTCTTCGGTTTCATCCACCATCACGTCAGGCACGATGCCCTTGGCTTGGATGGAACGCCCGCTTGGTGTGTAGTAGCGCGACGTGGTGATCTTGAGGCCGGTGTCCGGTCCCAAAGGTCGGAACGTTTGAACAGAGCCCTTGCCGAATGACTGGGTTCCCATGATGGTGGCGCGTTTGTGGTCCTGCAAAGCCCCGGCCACGATTTCACTGGCAGAGGCAGAGCCTTCATTGACGAGAACCACCAAGGGTACCTTTTTCAGTGCTGCAGGCAAAGTCTTCAGGGCGTCTGCGCCTGCCAGGCCGCGTATGTCAGATGCTGTGGCACGCAGGACTTGTTTGCTCTCAGGCGTTTGGCCGTTGGTGGAGACTACGGTCACATTTTCGGGTAAGAACGCGGCAGACATCGCGACAGCGGACGTCAGCAAACCACCCGGATCATTGCGGAGGTCCAGTACCAAGCCTTTGATCTTGGGGTCCTGTTTGTAGATCTCATCCACTTTCTTGGCGAAATCCTCAAAACTGCGTTCCTGGAACTGGCTGACGCGTATCCATGCATAGCCAGGCTCTACCACCTTGCCGCGAACCGATTGCTGCTTGATTTCTTCCCGCGTGATGGTGACGGGGAAAGTCCTGTTTTCATCTTTGCGGTAGATGGTCAACAGAACCTTGGTGTTGGGTTCGCCGCGCATGCGCTTGACTGCTTCATTGAGCGTCAGGCCCTTGACCGCAGTGTCATCGATCTTGGTGATCAGGTCGTTGGTTTTGAGACCCGCGCGAAAAGCGGGGGAGCCTTCGATCGGCGAGACGATTTTGACCAAGCCGTCTTCTTGGGTGATTTCAATGCCGACACCCACAAACTTGCCGGAAGTGCCTTCGCGGAATTCTTTGAACGATTTCTTGTCGAAGTACTGGGAGTGCGGGTCCAGGCTGGCCACCATGCCGGTGATGGCGTCAGTAATCAGCTTCTTTTCGTCGACCGGCTCCACATAGTCGCTTTTGACCATGCCGAATACGGTTGCGAGCTGCTGAAGCTCCTCCAAGGGAAGCGGCGCCAGTGAGTTGCGCGCAACCGTCTGCAGTGAGACTGTTGTCAGAGCTCCGGCAACAACGCCCAATGCAACCCAGCCTGTGATTTTCAGTTTGTGACCCATAGTTCTTCCTGTGCCGCGCCAATATACACCTTGGAGCGCGCTGGTTCGTCTGGGTTCCCACGATGTCCTGCAAAAACGCCCGCAATGGCGGGCGTTTTTAACAGGGAGCTCCAGAAACTCAGGCTTTGCCTTGGGAAGCGACAGCTGCAGCGGCCTTTGCGGCTGCTTCGGCATCGCCCAGGTAGTAGTGGCGGATCGGCTTCAAGTCAGCATCCAATTCGTACACCAAAGGGATGCCGTTAGGGATGTTCACGCCGACGATTTCGTCGTCAGAGATGTTGTCGAGGTACTTGATCAGGGCGCGGATGGAGTTCCCGTGGGCCGCCACTACAATGCGTTTGCCGGCCTTGATCGCGGGCGCCATCGATTCATTCCAGAACGGAATCACGCGTTCCACCGTGTCTTTCAGGCATTCGGTCAAGGGCACTTGGTCGGCCGGCAGCTTGGCGTAGCGGATGTCGGAGCGTTCGCTGCGGGGATCAGTGGCTTCCAGAGCGGGTGGAGGTGTGTCGTAGCTGCGGCGCCAGACCAACACTTGCGCATCGCCGTATTGCTTGGCCATGTCTGCTTTGTTCAGGCCTTGCAGAGCGCCGTAATGGCGTTCGTTCAAGCGCCAGCTGTGCACCACAGGCAACCAGGTGCGGTCCATTTCGTCCAAGGTGTGCCACAGCGTGCGAATGGCGCGCTTGAGGACGCTGGTGTAGGCCACGTCAAATTCATAGCCTTCCGCTTTGAGCAGGCGTCCGGCAGTTTTGGCTTGCTCAACGCCGGTGGGGGTCAGGTCGACGTCGGTCCAGCCGGTGAAGCGGTTTTCCAGGTTCCAGGTGGATTCGCCGTGGCGTACGAGAACAAGTTTGTACATGGTGCAGGGATCAAGGGTTGAGAAAACCAGCCTCGGGGGCCGGCGGGTCAAGACGCGTCATTCTAAAATGTCAGCTTCGCGTGAAGTAACCAAGAAGGAACAAAGTGGAATTTATTACCAATAACTGGATGCTGATTGCTATCGCGCTGTCCTCCGGTGGCTTGCTGATGTGGCCGGTTTTGCAGGGTGCAACCGCAGTGGGCATAGACCCCGCAGGTGCCGTTCAGTTGATCAACCGGGAAAAGGCCAATGTGGTTGACGTGTCCGACGCCTCCGAGTTTGCAGCCGGGCATATCGTGGGCTCCAAGAATCTTCCCTTGGCTGAGCTGGAAGCCAAGCTTGCAGGCGCTGTCAAGAACAAGACACTTCCCTTGGTACTGGTCTGCCAGTCGGGTGCGCGCTCCGCCAAAGCGGTCGACATTGCCAAAAAACTGGGTTACGAGCAGGCCCAATCGCTACAGGGCGGGCTCAAATCCTGGAAAGGCGCTAATCTGCCGCTGGAAAAGGCCTGATTCAGGCCCCAGAACCTAGGAAATGGAATATGCAAGCCGTCAAGATGTACACCACCGCTGTCTGCCCCTATTGCGTGCAGGCCAAGCGCATCCTTAAATCCAAGGGCGTGGAAACCATTGAAGAGATCCGGGTGGACGCGAATCCCGAAGAGCGCATGAAAATGATGGAGATCACCGGTCGGCGCACGGTGCCCCAGATCTTTATCGGAGACACCCATGTCGGTGGTTGTGATGATTTGATGGCGCTGGACAGCCGAGGCGGCTTGCTGCCATTGTTGGGCGCTGCGGCCTGACATAATTCCCCTCAGCGAATTTTGTTTTCGTAGCCCGTCGGTGTTGTGCCGGCGGGCTTCTGTTTATCTAGAGAGACTATAGCCATGGCTGACCAAGATCCCGTATTCCAAATCCAACGCGTCTATTTGAAAGAGGCTTCGCTGGAGCAACCCAATTCCCCCGCCATCCTGCTGGAACAGGAACAACCCACTGTAGATATCCAGTTGGGTGTGGAAGCTGCTCCTGTGGCTGAAGGCGTGTTTGAAGTGTGCGTGACCGCCACTGTGCAAACCAAAATCAAGGACAAGACCGTGTTTCTGGTCGAAGCCAAGCAAGCTGGCATTTTCGAAATCCGCAACTTGCCGCAAGAGCAACTGGGCCAAATCATGGGCATTGCTTGCCCGCAAATCGTCTATCCCTACCTGCGCGGTAACGTGGCGGACCTGATTCAGCGCGGCGGCTTCCCCCCCGTGCACCTGTCGGAAATCAACTTCCAGGCCATGTACGAACAGCAGCAAGTGGAAGCTGCAGGTGCAGCTGCCGGCACATTGCCCCAGTAAGCTTTTGCCAGGGGTTTTGGCCCCTGGCGCCCGTTGAATAAGCGCGAGCAGCTATGAAAATCATAGTAATCGGCGCCGGCGCCTGGGGTACGGCGCTGGCCATCAGCGCCGCGCGCAACACGCGCAACCGCCACGACGTCACCTTGTGGGCCCGCAATGCAGAAGCGGCGTCCACCATGAATGCCGAGCGGGTCAATGCGCGCTACCTACCCGATTGCAGCTTTCCCGCCGGCCTCACGGTCAGCTCAGCGCCGTTGCGCGATCTCACCCGCCTTGGGGAGGGTGTCCGTGCCGTGGGCCTGGTCATCATTGCCACGCCTATGGCAGCCCTGCGTAGTATTTTGCAGTTGGTCGCAGATCTGGAATGCCCGGTTGCCTGGCTGTGCAAGGGCTTTGAGGCACCTGTCGCTGAGGGTATGGGCTTGTTGGGCCATGAGGTGCAACACGCGGTAGCACCCAGATTGCTCGCCGGCGTTTTGAGTGGCCCCAGCTTCGCCCAGGAAGTCGCAACCGGCATGCCTACGGCACTGGTGGCGGCGAGTGCGCATGAGAGCGTGCGTCGTGCGTTGGTGGATGCTTTCCACAGCGCGGACTTGCGTGTGTATGCCAATGATGACGTAGTGGGCGTGGAGGTGGGCGGTGCCGTCAAGAACGTGCTCGCGATCGCCACCGGCCTGTGCGACGGCTTGAATCTCGGCCTGAACGCGCGTGCTGCATTGATCACACGGGGCTTGGCAGAGATCACCCGGCTAGGTATGGCTTTGGGTGCCAAAGCCGAAACCTTTATGGGCTTGAGTGGTTTGGGTGACTTGGTGCTGACGGCGACTGGCGACTTGTCCCGCAACCGCAAAGTCGGCCTCGCGTTGGCCCAAGGCAAAACGCTGGACCAGGCAGTGGCAGAGCTTGGTCATGTGGCAGAGGGCGTCTACAGCGCTCGTACCGTCTGGCAGCGCGCAGCCAGCCTCGGGGTCGCTATGCCGATTACCCAAGGCGTGGTCGATCTTCTGGATGGAAAACTGCAGGCCCACCAGGCGGTCATGGCACTGATGGGCCGGGGTCCGGCAGCCGAGGTCTACTAAACCCCGCTGCGCAAGGCCTTACAGGGCTGCAGCCACTTTGGCGGCGATGTGGGCCATGGCTTCTTCAACCTGGTCCACCAGCACCAAGCAGAGCTCGCCGGCCTGGAGCTTGTCCATGGCGGTATCAATCGCCAGGAACTCGCCGAACACTTCGGATTGCTGTTTGGTGCGCTTGGCATTTGCCAAGCCTTCCCGTAGAAGTGCCAACACTTCGCCGTCATTGCGGCCACGCTGGCACTGGTCTTCAAACATCACCACCTCGTCAAAAGCGTCACCCAGAATTTCGGTTTGTTGGCGGATGTCCTGGTCACGCCGGTCGCCGGCGCCGCTGATCACCACCGAGCGGCGACTCGCAGGCAGGGCTTGAACAGCTTGCACCAAAGCCAGCATGGCGTCCGGGTTGTGGCCGTAATCAGCAATCACGGTAGCACCGCGGAACTTGAACATATTGAAACGCCCCGCTGCGTTGTGGCTGTCGTTCGAAAAGTTGGCCAAGCCTTTGCGGATCACGTCCCAGTCCAATCCCAGTGACCAGGCCGCGGCCACGCTGGCCATGACGTTGTCTACCTGGAAGCCGATCGCTCCGCCCAAGGTGATGGGCACATCTTCCAAGGGAATGGATTGCAGCATGTCGCCTTTGCTGGCGATCAGGTGCTTGCCTTCCACGTAAACCACCGCTTGCCCCTGGGCCCGGTGGGTGGCCATAACCGCGTTATTTTTGTCGGCGGCAAAGAAGATGACTTCCCCTTTGCATTTGGCCGCCATGGACGCGACGATGGGGTCGGCCGCATTCAACACCGCCGCACCGGTGGACGCCACGTTTTGCACAATCACCCGTTTGAGCACTGCGAGTTCGTTGACCGTGGTGATGTAGTTCAGCCCGAGGTGGTCGCCGCTTCCGACATTGGTGACTACGGCGACATCGCATTTGTCGAAGGCCAAGCCTTCGCGCAAGATGCCGCCCCGTGCAGTTTCCAGCACAGCCGCATCCACATCGGGGTGCAACAGGACACTCTTGGCACTTTTGGGGCCGCTGCAGTCGCCGGTGTCGATGCAGTCGCCGTTCACGTACACGCCATCGGTGTTGGTCATGCCGACCTTCAAACCGTTTTGTGTCAGCAGGTGCGAAATCAGGCGAACGGTGGTGGTCTTGCCATTGGTGCCGGTCACGGCCACGATGGGAATGCGTCCGTCCTGTCCTTTTTTGAACATGCTGCTGATGATGGCTTCGCCCACCGCGCGGCCTTTGCCGAAGGAAGGCGACAAGTGCATGCGCAGACCGGGTGCCGCATTCACTTCCACGATGCCGCCGCCTTGCTCTTCCAGAGGGCGGAGGATGGTGTCGCACACCACGTCCACACCGCAAATGTCCAAGCCCACCATGTGTGCTGCGGCAATGGCGCGAGCGGCCACTTCAGGGTGCACATCGTCTGTTACATCGGTAGCTGAACCTCCGGTGGACAGATTGGCGTTGTTGCGCAAGTTCACGCGTTGGCCCTTGGCAGGCACAGATTCGGCATTGAAGCCTTGGGTCGCCAGTGTGGCTTTGGCAATCTCGTCAAAGCGGATTTTGGTCAGCGACGTGGCATGCCCCGATCCGCGGCGCGGGTCGGAATTCACTTGGGCCACCAGCTCTGCAATCGTGTGTACGCCATCGCCGACCACCTTAGGGGGGTCTCGGCGTGCCGCGGCGACCAACTTGTCGCCCACGACCAGCAGGCGGAAGTCGTTGCCAGGCATAAAGCGCTCGACGAGGATGTCGTCGCGGAATTCCTTGGCCACGGCAAATGCTTTGAGCAATTGCTCTTTGCTGGTGATGTTGACCGTGACGCCCTTGCCTTGGTTGCCGTCGTTGGGTTTCACGACCACCGGCAAACCGATTTCCTGTGCTGCGGCCCATGCGTCCTCTGCATCGGCTACCGAGCGTCCACCGGGGACCGGCACGCCCGCTGCGGACAGCAGCTTTTTCGTCAGCTCCTTGTCCTGCGCAATGGCTTCGGCAATCGCGCTGGTCACGTCCATTTCGGCGGCCTGAATGCGGCGTTGCTTGCTGCCCCAACCGAAGCGCACCATGCTGCCCTCGGTCATCCGGCTGTAGGGAATGCCGCGTGCTACTGCTGCGTCCACTATGGAGCCGGTGCTGGGCCCCAAGCGTACGTCTTCATCCAATTCACGCAGTTCGTCCAACGCGGCCGGCAAGTCAAAAGGGGTGTCGTTCAGCGCAGCGTTGCACAGCTTTTCAGCCAACTCCATGGCCAGGCGGCCCACCTCTTCTTCGCTGTATTCCACGACGACCTGGTAGGTGTTTTCATCCACCGTAGGTGTCGTGCAGCTGAAGGTGACGGGGCATCCTGCTTGCGCCTGCAAACCCAGGGCTGCCAATTCCAAGACCCGGGCGAGTGACACGCTTTCCGCGTGGCCTACCGGTTGGAACGGGCTGATTTCGGGGAATCGGGCGCGCAGCTTGTCTTCAAACCCGGGAATGGACGATACCGCTGCCTCTTGGGCAGTGCAGATCACCACAGACTGGATGGCCGTGTGGTGGCTCCACAGATTGGGGCCGCGCAGGGCGCGGATACGGGTGACTTCCATGGTGGGCTCAGTAAGGAGTTTTCTTGGGGTTGGATTCGAAGGTGCGCAGTCCGGCGCCAATCAATTCCACGGGGATATCAAGCGCCCAAGCTGCGCCGATGGCGGCCATCACCATTTCAGGTTTGGCGGCCTTGGCGGGTTTGAGGGTCGCAAGGGGCAGCACTGCCATTTCGTGGGTGCCTTCCACCAGAACAATTTCGCCATCCCGTACAAACAAGGCACGGCCTTGTTTGGCGCGGTGGGCGACGATGGCCGTGTTGTCTGCATCGGGTGCGTAGAAGATAACATTGCCGTCACAGAGATCGGCCAGTTCCACCACTTGCGGATCGGTCGCATTCAGCACAGCTGTGCCGGTTGCCAAAACCACATCCACTTGCGTACGCGCCACTTTGTAGGTTTGTTCCGCATCGAGAATGTCGAACTCTGCGAGATCAGGGGTGCAGCTGATGTCGGTCACCACGCCCACCGCGCAGCGGTCATAGGCCAGACCTTCCGTGAGGATCATGCGGCTGCTGTTTTCAAACACTGCGGCTTGCACCGAGCGGTTGATCAACAGGCGCTGGCTGGGCTCCCAATGGGCACTGTCTTTGGCGTCGATCTGGCGACCATCCAGGTACAGGCCTTCGCTGCAAGCCAGGCCCACATGCTTGCCACTGATGTGCACCAGCCAGGCGATCAGGCGCGCCAGGCGGCCGGTGTGCTGGGTCCCTGTGACACCGATGACCGGAATTCGCGCATCGGCTTCCGGGGCAAACAGGTGTTCCACAATGGCTTTGCCCACATTGCGCGGGGTGCCGATGGCAGGCTTGATGTGGAACAGCAAACCGGGGCTGGCATTCACCTCAATCACGGCGCCTCGTTGGCTCTTCATGGGTTTGGAGCAGTCCTCCATCACCATGTCAATGCCGGCTATATCCAGGCCCACAATGCGCGCCGCAAGGGCAGCGGTAGCTGCCACGGTGGGGTGCAGCTCGTCGGTCACATCCCATGCCACATTGCCATTACGCTGGATCAGGACTTTCTGGTCTTTGGCGGGTACAGAGGTGGGCGTCAGTCCGGCGCGGCGCAATTCCAGTTGAACCTCCGGGCTCTTTTCAGGCTCGATAGGGGAGAGGGGCAGTTCTTCAGCCTCGCCGCGGCGGGGGTCGATGTTGATTTGCGCATTCACGAGCTCTGTCACGGTGCTGGTGCCATCGCCGATGACCCAAGCAGATTCACCGCGTGCCGCTGCGACCACCCGTTTGCCGACCACCAGCAGGCGGTGCTCGTTGCCGGGTATGAACTTTTCCACGATCACGCTGCCGCCGCTTTGTTCTTTGGCCACGTGGAAGGCTGTTTCGATGCTGGCTTTGTCGGACAAGTCCAAAGTGACGCCGCGGCCGTGGTTGCCGTCATAGGGTTTGACGGCCACAGGCAGACCGATGTCCTGGGCTACTTCCCAGGCTTTCTCGGGCGAATTGACCAAAGTACCCTCAGGCACTGGCACACCGCAGGATTTGAGCAAGCTTTTGGTCAGGTCCTTGTCGCTGGCAATCTCTTCGGCAATCGCAGAGGTCTGGTCTGTCTCAGCCGTCCAGATGCGGCGCTGTGCTATGCCATAGCCCAGTTGCACGAGGTTGCCTTCTGTGAGGCGAATAGAGGGGATGCTGCGGTCGGTCGCTGCATCCACAATATTGGAAGTGCTGGGCCCGAGGCACAGGGAGTCCACCATGTCACGCAGCTCGGTGATTTGGGCGTCCAGCGCATAAGCGGTGTCGTTGATGGCGGCCATGATCAGGTCCCGTGCCACCACCAAAGCCTTACGCCCGATCTGTTCCTGCCGGGTGCGGAATGCAATCTTGTAAACACCGGGCTTGGACATCTGGCGGGCCTTGCCAAAGCTGGTTTGCATGCCGCTCAGGTTCTGGATTTCCAGCGCCACATGTTCCATGATGTGCGCCGCCCATGTGCCTTCACGCAGGCGCTCGAGAAATCCGCCACGGACACCGGGACTGCATTTGTGTTCAATCAAGCCGGGCAACCAAGTGGTCAGGCGTTCGTAAAAGCCGGGCAGGGTGTTGGAGGGGTAATCTTCCAGTTCACCAATGTCAACCCAGGCCTCGATGACCGGGCGGTAGGTCCAGATGTTGGGCCCGCGGAGGTGGGTCACCCGAAGAATTTCGATATTTTTCTTGGCTGTCATTGGAATGTGGGAAAAGAGCGGTCCACCATTGTTACGCTTTATGCGTTGTGTATTTTCGCTCACTGATGATGCGCAAACCTGCCTGATTACGCTAGCGCGTAGTATCTACGGCCTGTAGTTGGACTTGCCGCAGGGCATGTCACCCTAGAAAACTGATTCAAATTCACCCTTTTTGCGATCCATGACCACAGAAGCCCCTGCTTTAACCACGCTGTCCGGCGAAATGCCGTCCATTTGGCGTGAAGCGGTCCTAAAACAACTCCGCCCCCAAGAGAACGTGTTGGCCACCCTGGAGGTTGACCTTGACCAGCAGCTGCGCTTTGTCAAAGGTCTGGTCGTGCTGACCAACCAGCGTTTGCTGTCCTGTGCGGGTACCCAGAAGGTGTGGACATCCTGGGACTTGCAGGCAGGCCAAAAGCTGCTCCATCATGACCACGCGGGTGTGGGTCATATGGATTTGCTGGATGCCAATGCCTTGTTGGGCAGCTGGCGCTTCACGCTGGGACAGAACCTGCTGGCCATACGTTTGGTGGACCAATTCCAAGCTCAACTGGAAAGCACGGTTTCAGGCCGGCCGCTCGCGCAGGCTTTGACCAACGTCTGTCCGAGCTGCAAAGCGCCGCTGGAGCCCGATCAGGAAGAGTGCCCGGTTTGTACCAAGGTGGTTCATACCCCGCCCAGTACCTGGACGCTCTTGCGCCTCTGGCGTTTTGCCCGGCCCTACAAAGGCCAGTTACTGCTGGGGTTTGTGCTGACCTTGTTAGGGACTGCCGCTAACCTGGTGCCGCCTTACCTCACGATGCCCTTGATGGACAACGTGCTGATCCCGTTCCAGAACGGCCAGAAGATCGACCCCATGCTGGTGGGCATTTACATGGGCGGACTGCTGGGCTCTGCCTTGCTGGCCTGGGTGCTGAGCTGGGCGAAGACCTACATTCTTGCGCTCGTGTCTGAGCGCATTGGCGCTGATCTGCGCACCACCACGTACGAGCATTTGCTGCGTTTGTCGCTGGAGTATTTCGGTGGCAAGCGCACGGGCGACCTGATGTCGCGCATCGGCAGCGAAAGTGACCGGATTTGCGTGTTCCTGTCCTTGCACCTGCTGGACTTTGCGACCGACGTGATCATGCTCACCATGACGGCAGTCATCCTGTTTTCCATCAACCCGTGGCTGGCGGTGGTGACTTTGGTGCCCCTGCCATTCATTGCGTGGATGATCCATTTCGTGCGGGACCGTCTGCGCACGGGTTTCGAGAAAATTGACCGGGTATGGGGTGAAGTGACCAACGTGTTGGCTGACACCATTCCCGGCATCCGTGTGGTCAAGGCCTTCGCGCAGGAGCGTCGCGAAGCCACCCGATTCCGCGAGGCCAACAAACACAATCTCGCGGTGAACGACCGCATCAACAAAATCTGGTCTTTGTTTTCCCCCAGCGTTTCTTTCTTGACGGAGTTGGGTTTGTTGGTGGTCTGGGCCTTCGGTATTTGGCAGGTGTCCAAAGGCGAGATCACTGTCGGTGTGTTGACGGCCTTCATTGCCTATATCAGTCGCTTCTACGGCCGCTTGGATTCCATGAGCCGCATTGTCTCGGTCACGCAAAAGTCGGCTTCCGCCGCCAAGCGCATTTTTGACATTCTGGATCACGTCTCCAGCGTGCCTGAGCCGGTCAACCCGGTGCCCATGGACAAAGTTAAGGGCAGCATAGAGGTGCGAGATGTGGGATTCCGTTACGGTAATCGCGAAGTCAACCGTGGCATCAATCTCAAAATCGCGCCCGGAGAAATGGTGGGGTTGGTCGGACACAGCGGCTCGGGAAAAAGTACGCTGGTCAACCTGATCTGCCGCTTTTACGATGTGTCCGAAGGCGCCATTCTGGTGGATGGGGTGGATATCCGCTCCTACGCCATTTCAGACTACCGGCAGAACATCGGTTTGGTGCTCCAAGAGCCCTTCCTCTTCTTCGGCACCATCGCCGACAATATCGCCTACGGCAAGCCGGATGCGACCCGTGCCGAGATCATCGCCGCCGCCCGCGCTGCGCATGCGCATGAATTCATCCTGCGTTTGCCACAGGGTTATGACTCCATGGTCGGCGAGCGCGGTCAGGGCTTGTCCGGCGGGGAGCGTCAGCGCATCTCGATTGCGCGTGCCTTGCTGATTGACCCGCGCATCCTGATCCTGGACGAGGCTACCTCGTCGGTGGACTCCGAGACCGAGAAGGAAATTCAGAAGGCGCTGGAGAACCTGGTGCAAGGCCGCACCACCATTGCGATTGCCCACCGGCTCTCCACGCTGCACCGGGCTGATCGCCTGGTGGTGCTGGACCGCGGCAAGGTAGTGGAAGAAGGAACCCATGACGCTCTGATGGCAAGCGTTGGTGCCTATTTCAACCTGTACCAGGCCCAGGCCCGCAACAACATGATGGAGGAGGCGGCATGAGCGCGCTCTACACCGTAACCGCCAGCCGCTTCACCTTGGAGCGCACACCTTTTGGCAAGCTGGTGCTCACCAATGAGTCGGGTGAGTGCTTTGAGGGCGTGGTGCCCGTGCGCGCCTTCCCGATCCAGTCGCCGGAAGACGGTATTTCGCTGGTCAGCACCGATGGCAAGGAGGTCGCCTGGGTGGACCTGCTGTCCGATGTGCCCCAGTCCGCCCAAGACCTGATCAGGGCGGAACTCGCCACCCGTGAATTCATGCCGGTGATTGAACGTATCGTGTCCGTTACCAGCTACTCCACACCCTGTACCTGGACCGTGGAAACTGACCGTGGTACCACGGAGTTTGTGCTGCGCGGTGATGAAGACATTCGCCGTATCGGCAAAGACAACGCCTTGCTGATTGCAGATGCCCACGGCATTCAATACCTGGTGCGCGACCAGTTTGCTATGGATACCCATAGCAAGCGGGTACTGGACCGCTTCCTGTAAGGAAAAAGGCACCCGAGGGTGCCTTTTCTCATGAGGTCTGGGATGCTCAGGCTTTGATGGTGAAGCCCGACAGGTGTTGCGCGAGGTGCATGGCGTGCGCCTGCTCATATTGGGGTTTGGTCAGTGCGCCATAGGCAAAGTGAGGCTTGAGCTCTCCACTCGATTGTGCAAACGCTGTGATGGCTTTTTGCAAACGCTCCACCGCCGCGGCGGCAGGGGTATCGCTTGCCAGCACCGGTGCGCCGGGAATGGGTTCCGCCAGGTTGTGGCTCATCTTGCCGCGCCAGCTGAACACGCTGAATGCGGCAGCACCCACAGTTTTTTGAAACAGGGCCGACTTGGGTTCGGGAAACCCGCTCATCGAAAACTCAATACTCTGGGCGCAATGCTCCAGCGTTTGGCTCCAGCTGAACACAGCGGCGCTGTCCAGGGCCGGCGCCTGTGCAAGTCGCATCACCTCTTCTTGTGCAGCGGCCAGTGTGCTGAACTGCAAACCGCGGTCCTGGCCTGCGGCACAGGCGGTGAGCATGCCGCCTGTAGCCAGAACAGAGAGGGCGGCGCCGCGGGTGAGGCAGGCGCGGCGTTCGGGGTTGAATTGTGTTGTCATACGTGGGTCAGTGCGTCAGATTTCCATGTTGTCGATCAGGCGGGTGGTGCCCAACCGCGCTGCGGCCAGTACGACTTTGGCATCACCTGCCAGTGGCGTCTGCAGATCGCTTTGCCGGCGCACGGCCACATAGTCGGGTAACCAGCCTGCGGCGCGCAGGGTTTGCATACCCTCCTGTTCCAGGCGGGCCAGGTCGGTCTCTCCTTGACGCACGGTGTCCACGATGTAGCGCAAGGTCCGGGACAAGAGCAGTGCCTCTTCGCGTTGTGCCGGGGTCAGGTAGCCATTGCGGCTTGACAGGGCGAGGCCTGCCTCATTGCGCTGGGTTTCGCCACCGATCACATCAATCGGCAGGGCGAATTGCTTAACCATATTCCGGATCACCATCAGCTGCTGGTAGTCCTTTTTGCCGAAGAGGGCAGTGCGGGCCTGTGTCACTGCCAACAACTTCATCACCACGGTGCACACCCCGATAAAAAAGCCGGGACGGAAGTGGCCCTCCAGAATGTCTGCCAATTCGGTGGGCGGGTGCACCTTGAAGGTTTGCGCCTGCGGATACAGCTCGGACTCTTTGGGTGCAAACACGATATCGCAGCCCGCCGCTTCCAGATGTTCACAGTCGGCTTCCAAGGTGCGGGGGTAGGTGTCGAAATCCTCGTGTGGCGCGAACTGCAGGCGGTTCACAAAGATGGTGGAAATCGTCACGTCCCCCAGTGGCTTGGCCTGACGCACCAGCGCCAAGTGACCCGCATGCAAATTGCCCATGGTGGGCACGACGGCAGGGTGACGGTACTGGCTGAGCGCCTCGCGCAGCTCGGCAATCGTGTGAATCAGTTGCATCGTTTCTCACCACGCGTGAACAGCGTCATCCGGGAAGCTGCCGTTTTTCACAGCGGCCACATAGGCTTCCATGGCGCCGCGGATGCTGCTGGCCTCGAGCATGAAGTTGCGCACGAACTTCGGGTTTTTGCCCAGATTCACGCCCAACATGTCGTGCAACACCAGCACCTGGCCGGCGGTGCCTTTGCCGGCACCAATGCCTATGGTGGCGCAGTTCGGCAGTTCGCGGGTCAGCTCTGCCGACAAGGGGGCGGGCACCATTTCCAGCACCAACAGCGATGCACCTGCATCCTGCAATTCGTGGGCTTGCTTTTTCATCACGTCGGCAGCGGCATCGCCACGGCCTTGGACGCGATAACCACCCAAGGCATGCACCGTTTGCGGGGTGAGCCCCAAGTGGGCGCAGACCGGAATGCCCCGCTCCACGAGAAACTGCACCACTTCGGTGGTCCAGCCGCCGCCTTCCAGCTTCACCATGTGGGCGCCGGCTTGCATGATCACGCTGGCACTGCGGATGGCCTGCTCTTTGGATTCCTGGTAGCTGCCAAAGGGCAGGTCGCCGATCAGCCAGGCGGTGCCTTGCGCACGGCGCAGGCCGCGGGCCACGCTCTCGGTGTGGTAGGCCATGTCGTCCAGCGTGACGCCCACGGTGCTGTGGCGGCCCTGGCAGACCATGCCCAGCGAGTCGCCCACCAGAATGCACTCCACACCTGCGGCATCTGCTACAGCGGCAAAGGTCGCGTCATACGCGGTGAGCATGGTGATTTTTTCACCACGGGTGTGCATCTCCTGGATACGTGGCAGGCTGATGGGCTTGCGCGTGGAGGGCGGAGATGCCGGGGGCAGCGTGCCATAGGGAGTCGCGTTGGTTGCGCTGGAGGCTTGTTCACCGGTCGGGTTCAGGGCCATGGAGGACTCCAAAAAACGGGAATACCAAGGGTTTGGCGAAAGTGGGGCGAATACTAACCGCAGTTGCCCGCCGCGATTTAGAGGGCTTCTCTCAGGTAGGTGAATACGCCAAGCGTACGTAAATGGGCGCGAAGGCTTCGGCCTGGGTGATTTCGATCAGGGTTTCTTTGGCCAGCTCCAGCAGGGCGATAAAGGTCACTACCAGCACCGGCACGCCCTGGGTCGTATCAAACAGGTTCTCAAACCCTACAAAGCGCTGCCCCTGCAGCTTTTTGAGCACGATGCTCATGTGTTCGCGCACCGAGAGCTCTTCCCGGCTGATCTTGTGGTGCTGCACCAGCTTGGCCCGCTTCAGGATGTCGCGCCAGGCACTCTGCAGCTCGTCCACCGACACATCGGGGAATCGGGGCTTGAGGCTCTGTTCGATGTAGGCGTTGGCCTTCAGGAAGTCGCGGCCGTATTGGGGAATGGCATTGAGTCGCGCGGCTGCGAGCTTCATCTGCTCGTATTCCAGCAGGCGCCGCACCAACTCGGCCCGGGGGTCTTCGGCCTCTTCGCCCTCTGCGGTCTTTTTGGGGGGCAGCAGCATGCGCGATTTGATCTCGATCAGCATGGCCGCCATCAGCAAATATTCGGCGGCCAGCTCCAGATTGCGCTTGCGGATCTGGTCTACGTAGACCAGATACTGTTTGGTCACGCTCAACATCGGGATGTCGAGGATGTTGAAATTCTGCTTGCGGATCAGGTAGAGCAGCAAGTCCAGCGGGCCTTCGAAGGCCTCCAGAAACACCTCCAGCGCGTCGGGTGGGATGTACAGGTCCTGCGGCATGGCGAACAGGGGCTCGCCATACAGGCGCGCCAAAGCCACCTGGTCCACCACGTCAGGCATGTGCCCGAGTTCGGCGCCCCCGGAGGATGCGCCTTCGGTGCTGGAAGTCATGTTGCTATTAAATCAGGAGCTACTCGCGCAGATTCTGCGGGCGCTGGGGCCTGATTGGATGCTTAGTCGTTCTTGGTCTGGTAGACGTAAGGCTTTTGCGCGACTTGGGCGCTGCGGAAGCCTTTCCAGGCCATGCGGTCTACCACTTTGTCCCACAGCAGGGCGCGGCCCTTGCGCTGCTCGGCTTCCAGGGTCGGCTTGGCGACCTTGAGCTGGTCGATGAACTGGGTGGCGTCAGAGCGGTAGTCGGGGCGGCGGAAGATGTTCATGGCAATGTCCTAGTTGGCAGGCATTTTAACGGTTGCAGTTGCTTCAGACTTTGTCAGTGCTCTGGCCGCTGCGCACCTGGTCTGCGTGTGGGTGTGGGGCCAGGGGCTGGGGTACGGTGCGTTCGGGGGCGTCGCGGTCCACCATCACCGTGTTGGCGAACTCATCGTTGGCGGATGTGGCTTTACGTTTCTTGAACCAGTTCAGGATGCCGCCTCCAAACGCCACTACCGCAATGACAGCCACTTTCCAGAACTTGGCCAGAAACACGGCCAGCGTGGCAAACAAGCCCAGTTTTTTGCCGACAGCGCCCACCACCAAGGCTGCAAGACCGTATTCGGCTACGCGGTCGGTGCTGGAATTGAAGTCGGCGTAGCGCTTGCCCTCGGCGAATTGCATCGCGTCCAGCAGCGTGTGGGCGGCGGGTTTGTAGGTCGGCAGCACGTTCAGGTCGGTCACCAGGTTCATGCTGAAGTAGCCTTCTCGGCCCAGGGCGAAGGTGTTGTAGTTCACGCCTTGGGGCTCGCTCTCCGCGGCACCTTTGTCGCGGGACGACATGGCCCAGGCCAGGCGGTGGGTCTTGGCGTCATACGTGGGCTTTTGTGCCCAGCCCAGAATTTCCATCTCGGGCACGCCCATCTTTTTGCGTTCGGCATTGGCGGCCTCGGTGCCGTCTTTGTAGCTTTGCAGCAGTTCGTCCACATCCCAGTTTTTGGCATCGTCGTCTTTGACGTAGCCTGAACGCTCAAAGCGGATGGTCATGAACCAGGGCGCGTCGCCATCGGGAAACACCAGGCCCTGCAGACGTTCGTCATTGCCGGGGTTGCCCATGGCATTGAGCACTCTGGCGGCGTGGGGCTGGGGAATGTAGGTGTGGCCCGCGGGCAGTGCCAAGGTGCCTTGCACGGTGTCCTGCACCTTGAGCGAAATTTGCGCCGGGCCCGCCTGGGCAGCCGCTTTGGCTTCCGCCCAGATGCGTTCTGATTCTTCCTTGCTGATAGCTTGTGCGCCTGCCGTGGCGTGCCAGATGAACGCCAACGCGAACAATGCTTTCAAAAAACCATGTTTCATGGGGGCCTCGAGTGCGCGAGTCAAAAGAGAGTGCATTCTGGCATGCCCTGTGGCTGCAATCCGGGTGCAAGGCAGGCGGGTTATCCTCGGATGTATGAGCACTTTTGACTTTTCTTCTGCCGACATTGCTGCCCTGGCGCAGGCTGATGTGGCGCGCGCTTTGTCTGAAGACGTGGGCGCTGGCGACCTGACCGCTTCGTTGATCGACCCCACCCGCCGTGCCCGTGCGCGCGTTCTGGCCCGCGAGTCGGCCGTCATTTGCGGCGAGCCGTGGGCCACCGCCGCCGTGCGGGCTCTGGACCCCTCGGCCGCCCTCATCTGGCATGTGCGCGAAGGCCAACGCTGCCAGCAAGACCAAGTGGTGGTCGAGATGGAAGGCAACGCACAAGCCCTGCTGACCGCGGAGCGCACGGCGCTGAACTTTTTGCAGCTGCTCAGCGCAGTGGCCACCAAAACCGCCACTTTTGTGGATGCAGTTGACGAAGTGCCCGGCAACCGTGCCGCCATCGTGGACACTCGCAAAACCATTCCCGGCTTGCGCTTGGCGCAGAAGTACGCCGTCAAGATGGGTGGCGGCACCAACCACCGCATCGGCCTGCATGACGCCGTGCTGATCAAGGAAAACCACATCGCCGCTGCTGGTGGCGTGACCGCAGCACTGCAACGCGCCACCCAGTTTGCCGCCACCGCCAAGTTCATCGAGGTGGAAGTGGAGACGCTAGAACAACTGCGCGAAGCGCTGGATTGCGGCGCCAAGATGGTGCTGCTGGACAACATGACGCTGGCCCACCTCGTTCAGGCCGTGGCCATCAATGCCGGCCGCGCGATTCTGGAAGTGTCCGGCGGCGTGAACCTGGACACCGTGCGGGCGATTGCCTCCACCGGCGTGGACCGCATCTCCATCGGCGCGCTCACCAAAGATGTCAAGGCGACCGACTTTTCCATGCGATTTGAGGACCTGTGATGAGCGCCAGTGATGTGATCGACGTGGAGTACGAGCAGCCAGCCTGCTCTACCAAGCATGCCTGGGCCCGCGTGCCCGTGGAACCCACCCCGGATGAACGCAGCGCGCTCAAAGACAAGATCAAGCGCCTGCTCAAAGAAAAGAATGCGGTCATGGTCTCGCACTATTACGTGCACCCCGACCTGCAGGATCTGGCCGAAGATACCGGCGGCCTGGTGAGCGATTCGCTGGAGATGGCCCGCTTCGGCCGCGACCACAGCGCGCAAACGCTGGTGGTGTCAGGCGTGAAGTTCATGGGCGAGACCAGCAAAATTTTGTCGCCGCACAAGACCGTGCTGATGCCAGACCTGGATGCCACCTGCTCGCTGGACCTAGGCTGCCCTATCAGTGAATTCAACGCCTTTTGCGACGCCCACCCCGACCGCACTGTGGTGGTCTACGCTAACACCAGCGCGGCCGTGAAGGCGCGTGCCGACTGGTTGGTGACCAGCAGCTGTGCGCTGGATATCGTGAAAGCGCTCAAAGACAAGGGCCAGAAGATTCTGTGGGCGCCCGACAAGCACCTGGGTGGTTACATCCAGCGCGAGACCGGCGCTGATATGGTGTTCTGGGAAGGCGCTTGCATCGTGCATGACGAGTTCAAGGCCTTTGAGCTGGAAGCGCTGATCAAGGAGCACCCCCAAGCCAAGGTGCTGGTGCACCCCGAGTCGCCGAAAGAGGTGGTGGCCCTGGCGCATGCCGTGGGTTCCACGAGCGCCATCCTCAAGGCCGCGCAGACCCTGGACGCTGAAACCTTCATCGTGGCCACCGACAACGGCATGCTGCACAAGCTGCGCACGCTCAACCCCGGCAAGACCTTCATCGAAGCCCCCACAGCGGGCAACAGCGCCACCTGCAAAAGCTGCGCCCACTGCCCCTGGATGGCCATGAACGGCTTGGCCGGTGTGGCGCGGGTGCTGGAACACGGACTGAATGAAGTCCATGTGGAAGCCCGCTACCTCGACCGCGCGCGCCTGCCGATTGACCGGATGCTGGCGTTTACCGCTGCGCTGAAAAATGGGCAGCCGGTGGGCGGATTGATCCCGAATATCGGGGCGGCCTGAGGTCATTGTGGCGTGGGAAGCGGGAAAGCAGCTGCGTCTATGGGCGCAGGGGGTGAAGCGGGATGGAGTCACCCTGTGGTTTGCCGCAAAATGTCCGGGGACACCTTGGTACGCCAAAGCACTGGGCGCCTTCGTAGTGGCATATGCACTGAGTCCTATCGATTTGATTCCGGATTTCATTCCGGTTCTCGGCTATCTTGATGATGTTCTGTTACTGCCGGTACTGATCTGGCTGACGGTCAAGTTATTGCCAGAGGAAGTTTTGAACGACTGTCGTCAGCAAGCTGATGCATGGATGCAAAAACAAGGCTCCAAACCTCGCAGCACGGCCGGGCTGGTCTTGGTTGTCGCCGTTTGGATGGCGGCGGCTGCGCTGGTTTATGGAGCATTGCGAGGTGTTTTCTAGGCGTGCTCTGGTAGTCCTCTTTGCCGACGGGATAACGCCGACGTCTTGCACATACTGTCCACTCAACTCGTAAGGCTAGCTTCCCAATTGCGGTTGTTACCGCCTATCATGCCTCTTTTTCGGCGTTCCAAAAGGCGGGCATGGTCACGCATCAGAGTTCAATCAGCGGGTTAAGCGGTTGGCAATTCTCCCGGGAATTCGGGTTGCGTATGCTGGTACTCGCGGTTTGCTATTTCCTGGCGGGCCGAGTGGGTCTGGAGCTCGCGACATTCGGTACTCTCGTCACGCTGGTGTGGATGCCTACGGGCATCGCCGTCGCTGCACTTTTCCGATGGGGATGGCAGTACTGGCCTGCCATCTGGCTGGGCGCTCTGGCCGTCAATTTTTCGGTGAGTGCGAGTCTGGGCCTCAGCTTGGGTGTATCCATCGGCAACACCCTGGCCCCGTTGATCGCGGCAAAGGCACTTCAACGATGGCGATTCAATCCTGACATCGGTAGCGCGCGTGACGTACTGGTTTTTGTGGGTGTCGCATCCCTTTTGAGCATGACAGTAAGCGCGTCTGGCGGAGCAATGACCTTGCTTGTCGGTCAGAGCATTGCAGCCACCCAAGTCGGATATGCCTGGTTCACTTGGTGGCTGGGCGATGCTGTGGGAGTCGTATTGGCGGGTATGGCACTCGTGACATACCGCCACGAGCACTACAAACGACTCATCAGGGGCTCAAAACGCAAGGTCTTGTTGGTGTCTGTTCTGTGGGTTGCGTTCATCGGCATCGCCTGGATGACTGTGCCTAACCACCCCGTTGGCCAGATTTTGTCGCTGACCTTTCCAGTGGGGGTGTTGGTATGGATCGCATTTCAGCTCGGACCGTCGCCAGCGGCCTCTGCTGTGCTGGGGCTTTCCATACTCGGCTCATGGGCTTTGGTGAATGGGTGGGGGCCTTTCGCCGATCCCCAGCTGTATCTGGCTATTACCAAGTTCTGGGCATACATGAACACCGTGGCCATTCTGGTGTTGCTGGTATCCGCCTTGAATGCCGAGCGGGGACATGTGTACCAAAGCCTTGCGCGCAGCGAGGCGCGGTTCCGGAGCCTGACCCAACTGTCCGCAGATTGGTATTGGGAACAGGATGCCGAGTTCAAGTTCGTGCGGATCATTGATGAATCCCGGAATTCCTATCCCTTGGCCAAAGACGAACTCATAGGGCACACGCGATGGGACATACCCGCTGTGAACCTGGATGAAGCCTCTTGGAGCGCGCACAAGGCCACTCTTGCCGCCCATTTGCCTTTTTATGATTTTGAGATTGCTCGAAAAGACAGGTCGAATGAAGTGCGTTGGTCCAGCATCAGTGGAATCCCGATCCGCGATCCTGATGGCACGTTCACGGGCTACTATGGCATCGGCAAAGACATTACCCAGAAAAAACGCGCGCAGGATGCCGTGAGCCGGCTGGCCCACTTCGACAAATTGACAGGCCTGCCCAACCGGCTCCTTTTCATGGATCGCTTGCAGATTGAAGTGCAGCGCGGCAAACGAACGGGGCATCAGGTGGGTGTTCTGCTTCTGGACATCGATCACTTCAAGGAGGTGAATGACACGTTGGGTCATGACGAAGGTGACTTGCTCCTGCAGCAGGCTGCTTTGCGGGTCAGTGGCTGCCTGCGGGAGACTGATGTTGCAGCGAGGCTGGGCGGCGATGAGTTCGCAGTGATTGTGACCGCGATTGAGGATGTACCTGACGTTGAGCGGATCGCAGAGAAGATTTTGGATACATTCACGGCCCCCTTTCAACTCAACGCTGGCAAAGGCTATGTCTCCGCCAGTATTGGCATCGCCCTGTACCCCAGTGATGAAACGCAGATTGATGATTTGCTCAAGGCGGCGGATCAAGCGATGTACGCAGCCAAATCGGCGGGACGAAACCGCTTTAACTTTTTTACCCGTGAGCTTCAACTCCAAGCGCAAAACCGGCAATGGCTGACCAGTGCGTTGTATGAGGCTTTGCGGACCGAGCAGTTTTCAGTCGTCTACCAACCCATTGTGGAGCTGGCTACCAGCACGTGCCACAAAGCAGAAGCCTTGGTACGCTGGCACCACCCGAGCCGGGGCAACATCAGCCCTGCGGAGTTCATTGGCGTTGCGGAATCCTGTGGCCTCATCGTGCCGCTGGGGCAATGGGTCTTTAGCCAAGCGGCGCTGGAGGTTCAACGTATCCGTGGGGCGTTGGATAGGCGTTTCCAAATCAGCGTCAACAAATCGCCCGTTCAGTTCAATGATGTGGACAAGACCCACATCCCTTGGTCACAACACCTGGAGCATCTCGGCTTACCCTGTGACAGCATCATTGCCGAGATTACTGAAGGGCTGCTGCTCGAGGACAAGCCAATCGTGGCTACACGGCTCAAAGAGTTTCAGCAAACAGGTGTTCAAGTTGCTCTGGACGACTTTGGAACCGGCTTTTCGTCGCTGGCTTATCTTCAAAAATACGATATCGATTACCTCAAGATCGACCAAGTATTCATTCGCAACCTCTCTCCGGGATCCAAGGAACTGGCACTCTGCGAGGCCATTGTGGTGATGGCCCACAAACTCAACCTCAAGGTGATCGCTGAAGGTGTGGAGACCCAAGAACAACGGGACCTTTTGTTTTCGGCCGGGTGCGACTTCGCCCAAGGCTACTTTTTTGCCAGGCCCATGTCCGGCGAAGCGCTGCACAGCTATTTGGCGACACAACCCGCAATGCAACCGCCTCCGGTGCTCATCTAAGCCTGATTCGATTTCAGCATTTCGCGCATTACCAATGGGTGAAGCGTCATACAACCTTCACAAACTAGTCATTCAATAGGGTTTACCCGCCCCGATCTGGGGTGCTTCCACCCTTGAGGTTTGCCATGCGCGTATCCACCCGGCTGTTTGTGTTGGTTGCCAGTCTGGCGGCCTTGTTACTGGTGATAGGCGGCTTTGGTGTTTATGGGGCGCGGCAGTCCAACGACGCGTTGCGCATGGTGTACCAGGAGCGCACGGTGCCCGCAGTGGCACTGGGGCAGATTGATGCGCTGACCTTCAGCAGCCGCATGCATGTGGCACAGGCCTTGGCCAACCCCTTGCCCGATGTGATTGCGTTCAGCGTCAAAGAAATTGCCGCCAACCAAAAACAAATTGCCGGTACCTGGGCCCAGTACCGCGAGCACCCGCTCGATGGAGAGGCTGAGGCTTTGGCCGCTGATTGGGAAAAAGCATTCAAAGCGTATGACGATCAAGGCCTCAAGCCCGCCCTGACCGCCTTGCTGGAGAACGACATCACCACCGCGCAGGCCGCCATGGTGGAGAAAATGACGCCCTTGTCTGCGCCCGTGAACCGCAGTATTCAGGCGCTGCAACAAATCCAGATTGAAGGCGCCAGGACGGAGTTTGAAGCCGCTGGCACCCGCTATCGTGCGCTGTGGTGGGGCAGTGTGGGTCTGATCGGTTTCGGGCTGCTCTGCGCCATCACGTTCGGATGGAGCACCGTGCGCAGCATCACCGCACAACTGGGCTGCGAGCCGGCGCAAGCCAACGAGGTTGCGCAGCGCTTGAGCGCAGGCGATTTCAGCGCGGATTTGCGCACCGCGGCGGCCCCCCACAGCCTGATGGCACAACTCGGAGAGATGCAACACAGCCTGAGCGAGGTGGTGGCGCGTGTGCGCCAGTCGTCCGAAGCGGTGTCGGGTGCGAGTGTCGAAATCGCCTCCGGCAACCACGACCTCTCCAGTCGCACCGAGCAGCAAGCGGGGGCCATTCAGCAAACGGCCGCTTCCATGGAGGCGCTGGGCGATACCGTACGGGTGAATGCCCAACGCGCTGCGCGTGCAGATGAGTTGGCGCGCACTGCGTCCAACGCAGCCACCCAAGGCGGCGAAGTGGTCGCCAATGTGGTGAGCACCATGCAGGAAATCAACGACAGCTCGCGCCGCATTGTGGACATCATCAGTGTGATCGACGGGATTGCGTTCCAGACCAACATCCTGGCGCTGAACGCCGCGGTGGAGGCAGCGCGTGCCGGTGAACAAGGGCGGGGCTTTGCAGTCGTGGCCTCTGAGGTCCGTTCGTTGGCCGGTCGCTCTGCGGCTGCGGCCAAAGAAGTCAAAAGCCTGATCGACGCGAGCCTGGAGCGGGTGGAGCGTGGCAACGCGCTCGTGGCCAAGGCAGGGCAATCGATGTCGCAGGTGGTGGGCTCTATCCGCCATGTGACCGACATCATGGGCGAGATCAGCGCAGCCAGTACGGAGCAAAGCACCGGCGTGCAACAGGTGGGGCAAGCGATTGCGCTTATCGACCAGACTACGCAGCAAAACGCCGCCATGGTGGAAGAAATAGCCGCTGCGGCCAGCGGCCTGCGGCATGAGGCGCAGCAGTTGGTGGAGTCGGTGGCCTTCTTCAAACTGAGCAAGCAGCACCCCACACTGCAGGCACCTACAGTGCTCGCACTGCGCTGAGCGCCAGCCCCAAAAGGGCGCACGCAGCAATCACCTGCATCACGCTGCGCTTGTACTTGAAAAGCGCCACGCCCGCCGCAATGGCAATCGCGGCAGACACCGCGTCAAACCGGCCGGCAAAGCCCTGCGGCCACAGCAGGTGGTAGCCGAAGAACAGCGCCAGATTCAGGATCACACCCACTACGGCAGCGGTAATGGCAGTGAGCGGCGCGGTGAATTTGAGCTTGTTGTGGGTGGTCTCCACCAGCGGGCCGCCAGCCAGAATGAACACAAACGAGGGCAAAAAGGTGAACCAGGTCACCAGCGTGGCCGCCACGGCGCCGGCCAGAAACAGCTGGTCCGGCCCGAACACCGCTTTCACATAGCCCCCCACAAAACCCACAAAGGCCACCACCATGATCAGCGGGCCCGGCGTGGTTTCGCCCAAGGCCAATCCGTCCATCATCTGGGTGGGGGTGAGCCAGCCGTAGTGGCCCACCGCGCCCTGAAACACATAGGGCAGCACCGCATAGGCCCCGCCGAAGGTGAGCAGCGCGGCCTTGGTAAAGAACCAGCCCATCTGGGTCAGTGTGTGGTCCCAGCCGAACTGCAGGCTCAGCCAGCCCATGGGCAGTGCCCACAGCGCGGCACCACTTGCTACCACCACGCCGAGCCGGCTCCAACGAAAGAGCGCGTGCGCCGGTGTGGGGGTGTCGTCATCAATGAGCGCCGGGCCCTGGCTGGCCTTGCCAGCGCCGTGCCCGCCGCCCAGCTGAAACAGTTGCGGCGCCCAGCGCCCGCCCGCCCAGCCGATGGCAGCCGCAGACAGCACGATGAGCGGGAAGGGCAGCTGCAAGGCAAAGATGGCCACAAACGATGCCGCTGCAATCGCCCAGAGCGCGCCATTCTTGAGGGCGCGCGAGCCGATGCGGTGAGCGGCCTGCACCACGATGGCCGTCACCGCCGGCTTGATGCCGTAGAAGATGCCCGCCACCCAGGCCACATCGCCATACGCGATGTACACCCATGACAGGCCCACCAGCATGAACAGCGAGGGCAGCACAAACAAGCCACCTGCCACCACGCCGCCCCAAGTGCGGTGCATAAGCCAGCCTATGTAGGTGGCCAGCTGCTGCGCCTCCGGGCCGGGCAGCACCATGCAGTAGTTCAGGGCGTGCAAAAAGCGCTTCTCGGAAATCCACCGCCTGCGCTCCACCAGCTCCTGGTGCATCATGGCAATCTGGCCAGCGGGCCCGCCAAAGCTCACCCAACCCAGCTTCCACCAGAACAGCAATGCCTGCCAGAAAGAAACCGCTTGCGGGGCGTCGGGGCTGTGGGGAGTTGGGGTGCTTGGCATAAGGTTTGCGGTGCAGGCCCAGGGAAGGCCAAGGTCAAAAGTTTAAGGCTTTTAGGCCTATGGCGCCCGTAGAATGTTCGCGAGCAGCTATCAAAAACAGAGCAAATTTGGAATGTTCTTATGACGGATTTATCTACCTTCCCCATCACCGCCAAATGGCCCGCCCAACACCCCGACCGCCTGCAGCTGTACTCGCTGCCCACGCCCAACGGCGTGAAGGTGAGCATTGCGCTCGAAGAGCTGGGCCTGCCCTACGAGGCACACAAGGTCAGCTTTCAGACCAACGACCAGACCACGCCGGAGTTCTTGTCCCTCAACCCCAACAACAAAATCCCCGCCATCCTGGACCCGCAAGGCCCCGGTGGCCAGCCGCTGGCGCTGTTTGAGTCCGGCGCCATCCTGATCTATCTGGCCGACAAAACCGGCAAGCTGCTACCTGCCGACCCTGCGCAGCGCTACCAGGCCATTCAGTGGCTCATGTGGCAGATGGGCGGCCTGGGGCCCATGTTCGGGCAGCTGGGTTTCTTCCACAAATTCGCCGGCAAAGACTATGAAGACAAGCGCCCGCGCGACCGCTATGTTGCCGAGAGCAAGCGCCTGCTGGGCGTGCTGAACCAGCACCTCAAGGGCCGCACCTGGTTGATGGGGGACGACTACACCGTGGCCGACATTGCGATCTTCCCGTGGGTGCGCAACCTGGTGGGGTTCTACGAAGCGGGCGATCTGGTGGGCTTTGCCGATTTCCCTGAAGTGGCCCGCGTACTGGCTGCGTTTGTGGCACGCCCTGCCGTGGTGCGGGGCTTGGCGGTTCCGGCATGAGTGCGCAGGCGCCGCACATCCTGGTGGTGGATGACAACCCCATTAACCGCATGATGGCCGCCCGCCTGCTCAAGGAGGCCGGTTACACCGGCATGCTGGTGGACGACGGCCTCAAGGCGCTGGCCGCCCTGCAGGCCCACCAGTTTGACGGGGTGCTGCTGGACGAGAGCATGCCCAACCTGGACGGTACCGGTGTGCTCAAGGAAGTGGCCAAGTGGCGAGCCACCGGCAAACTGGTACCCCCCATCATGATGGTCACTGGCAACGATTTACCGTCAGATGTGGCCCGTTTCCGCGAACTTGGCGCCAAAGGGCTGATTCCCAAGCCACTTACCCGGGAAAATTTGCAACGCGGGCTCTCTTTGATAAGGCAAATACCATAGGGGCAAACCCCGTCAGTTTTGAGTCACATATTTCACCTAAAGTGATTTAATCCACGTAAGCTTGTGTACGGTTGAGTGTTAGTTGTCACAG
The DNA here is from genome assembly GCF_032191775.1 of Rhodoferax mekongensis. NCBI lineage: Bacteria > Pseudomonadati > Pseudomonadota > Betaproteobacteria > Burkholderiales > Comamonadaceae > Rhodoferax > Rhodoferax mekongensis. The sequence goes on from NZ_CP132507.1 coordinate 1,603,002, forward strand.
TTTTTGCTTAGATTGAGTCATCGTTTGGAGCCGTGATCAATGAATAAGACCTCCGTCAGCCTCGTATCGGCTGCGCCTGCCAGCAAACCTGCCCCCATCGGCCTTTTTGGCGCCCATGGCATCTGGGCCTTGGGTGTTCACATCATGCGAAGCATCAACTTCGCAGCCAAGGCACTGATCGTTTCTCTTTTGTTCGCGCTCCCCATTGCCTGGCTGTCGTGGAGCTATTTTTCGGCCCAAAAGGCGGCTATCGACTTTTCCATGAAAGAGCGGGACGGCGTGCGCTATTTGCAGGCCGCCAGCCCGGTGCTGCAAAAGGCGCTGCAATTGCGGGCCACGCCGGCCGAAGCCAGTGCCCCGTTGGCGGATGCCATGGACAAGGCCTACGCCAACCTGGAAAAAGTGCAATCCGAGCTGGGTGACAGCCTGGGCACTGCCAGTGCATTCGATGCACTCAAGCAAGCGCGCACTGCCGCCAAGAGCCAGGGTGGCGAAGCCTTGGAGCGCTTCATCAAAAACACGGCCCACATCCAGGCCCTGATCGCGGTCATGACCACCGCCACCGATGGCTCCAACCTGACCTTGGACCCGGACATCGACAGCTACTACGTGATGGACGCGGCAGCCTTCCGCCTGCCGGACCTGATGGAGCGCATCGGCCTGATCCGTGCAGCCGGTGCGGCTGCCTTGCGGGATGGCAAGCTCAGTCCCGAGTTCCATAGTGCGATCGACAAGGCGATGGCTATCTCGGAGTTCCACCAGACCAATATGCTGGCCGGGCTGGGTAAGTCGATTTTGCAGACCCCCGAGTTGAGCTCGCGCATCCAGATCGGCGAAGCGCGTGACAGCGCCCAGAAGTTTTTGGACACAGTGAGCAACGGCCTGCTGATGGCCGCGGAGCGCGATCCTGCAGGCTTGGCGGTGTTTGTCGCCCAAGGGGATGCGGCCTTTGCCGCCCAGTCTGCATTGCTGGACCGCTTGCTGCCCATTCTGGACGAGTTGATTCAGAAGCGTGTGGACGCAGCCCAGCGTCAGGTCAACATCACCATCGTCATCCTGATCGTGACCTTGTTGCTTGCGGGTTATGCCTTCTACACCTTCTACCTCGTCACCCGCGGCGGTTTGCGCCTGATCAGCCAGCACCTGCAGGAAATGGCCGAAGGCGATTTGCGCCGCGCACCCAGCCAGCCTTGGGGTAAAGATGAGCCGGCTGCGGTCATTGTGGATTTGCGCAAGGCCTACGACTCGCTGCACCTGCTGATTCGCAAGGTGCGCCACTCTGCGCGCGACCTGACTGGCACCAGCGGCGAAATCGCGCGCGCCAGTCTTGATTTGTCACAGCGCACCGAGTCCGCTGCAGCCGCGCTGGAGCAGCAGGCGGCCACGATGGAGGAGATTGGCTCCTCGGTGCAAGCTATGGCAGACAACTCCAAAGATGCCGCCGTGCTGGCCCGCGAAAACGCCAGCGTCGCGCAGAAGGGTGGCGAGGTGATCCGCGATGTCGTGTCGGTCATGAGCGCCATCAACAGCTCCTCGCAAAAGATCGGCGACATCATTTCGGTGATCGACGGCATTGCCTTCCAGACCAACATCCTGGCGCTCAATGCGGCGGTGGAAGCCGCCCGTGCCGGCGAGCAGGGCCGTGGCTTTGCCGTGGTGGCCAGCGAAGTACGGGTGCTGGCCCAGCGCTCTGCGGCGGCGGCCAAGGAAATCAAGGATTTGATCAACACCAGCGTGCAAAACGTGGAGCAGGGCACCAAAGTGGTCAGCGGTGCCGGCCTGACCATGGACGAAATTCTGGGTAACGCCAATCGCATTAACGACCTGCTCAATGAAATCGCTGTGGGTTCCCGCGAGCAGGCTAACGGCGTGAGCCAATCGGTATCCGCCATCCAGTTGCTGGAGCAGAGCACGCAACAAAACGCCGCTCTGGTGGAAGAAACCAGTGCGGCTGCCGGCGCTCTCAGCGACCAGTCGGACGGCCTGATGCGCGAAATTGCCAACTTCCGGGTCGCTTAGTAAGCAGTTCTTCAGTCTCGGAAGGTAATTTGATGGTTTTTCAACCAAGGCACTGAAGCATGGAAAATGACAGCTTCCTCATCCGCCGAATGCGGGCGCTGTCTTTCAAAGGGAAGGCGAGGGTCGTCCTCGCGTTCTTCTGTGTGCCGCTCCTCCTCTTCACGGTGATCAGCACCGCGAGGTACCTGGAGGAGAGCAACACCCTTGCCGCGGAAGTTCAGGGAACACAAAGCCTCCGGCCACTGCTTCTGGACCAACTGAAGGCCGCTGACTTGGCTGGTGGCGCAGAGCCGATGACCAGAGACGAGTGGCAGCGCCGCTCGATGGAATTGGCCCGCATGGAGAAGGCGGCCTACCGTATCGGTGATGAATCCGGCCTGATTCTCGACACCGAACTGCACACCCTGTACCTGAGCCTGATCACGGTCCAGGTCATGCCCCGCCTGATCAACGCCAGTGCAGAGCTCAAAGCCATACAGCGCGGGGTAGCCAACCCGCAGGGCCCCGCGTTTTGGGTGTCGGTGGTGTTGGGGCAAATCGATTCGCTGGAGCGCTACACCCGTACGGCGAACGACACCCTGGGTTTCGTCACACTGGACACCGCTGCGATTCAACCGGTCCGTCAGGCTTTGTTGGCGCTCAAGAATCCGGCTAATCAGGCCATTGGCCCGGGTCAGGATGCGTTGGTTGGCTTGCAGGGTTTTCTGGAGGCGAGGGTCCTGTTGGTTACCAACACCCTCGAGATTGCCTTGGCCAAGCGCCAGCGGGATTTGCTGTCCAGAAACCTGTGGCTGGCGTTTTTGGTTGGTTTCTCACTGCTGGCCTGTGTGGTCTGTTTCTATGTGTTTTACGAGGGCACGGTCCGCGACATTGAGCAACAGCGCAAGATCGACTCTGAGCTGCGGCACGCCAAGGTGAACGCAGAGCGTCTCAGTCAGGTGAAAAGTGAGTTTCTGTCCAACATGAGCCACGAGATACGCACGCCGATGAATGGCGTGCTGGGCATGCTGGAGTTGGCTAGGGGTTCCTCAGATGCCCAGGAGCAGCAGCATTACCTGGCTACGGCGCAAAACTCCGCGAGTGCCTTGCTCAAAATCCTGAATGAGATTCTGGATTACTCCAAGCTGGAGGCTCACCACATGCAACTCGAGAGCAGTGCATGGGATCTGCGCGCGTTGCTTGAAGAGCTCAAGGTCGTCTATACCAACCGCTGCGTGCAGAAGCAGCTTGAATTCGCACTCCATCTCGATGCGCAGGTACCCCCATGTGTCGTGGGTGATGCGCTGCGAACCCGCCAGATTCTTACCAACCTGCTGGAGAACGCGGTCAAGTTCACCGAAGTTGGGCATGTGCACCTGAGTGTGCGGGTGGGCAAGTATTCCAAAGCGAAGGACACGCTGGTTTTTGAGGTCAAAGACACCGGTATCGGGGTGCCGCTGAATCAACAGGCCAGCATATTCAAGGCATTTGAGCAGGCAGATGCGTCCACCACGCGGCGCTTCGGTGGCACGGGATTGGGGTTGAGCATTTGCGCGGAGCTGGCCCGCTTGATGCAGGGCGCTTTGACAGTGCGAAGCGCGCCCGGCCAGGGGAGCACCTTTTGTCTGGAAGTGCCCCTGCAGCCTGCCTTGAAGCCTGGTGGTGCCAATGCCAACTTGCCGGAGGCGCTGGCAGACCCCGCACCGCAAAAGCCGGCAGACGAAGTGCCGGTATTCAACAGGCCCTTGCTGGTGCTGCTGGTGGAGGACCACAAGGTGAACCAGATACTGGCCAAGACACTGCTCGGCCGGTGGGGGCATGCCGTGACCATTGCAGAGAACGGCCAGGAGGCCGTGGACATCTTCCCGACCAAGCCCTGGGATCTGGTTTTGATGGATCTGCAAATGCCGGTCATGGGCGGCAAAGAAGCTACCCTCCTGATTCGCCAGATAGAACCTGCCGGGCGCAGAACCCCCATCATTGCCCTGTCAGCCAGCGCCTTGCATGAGGACCTCCTGGATTGCCAAAGCGCCGGGATGGACGACCATTTGGCGAAGCCGTACTCCGCTGCCAGCTTGGCCAATATGCTTCGCAAGCATACGGTTTGATGCAAAAAGAGCTGCTGGCGCACGTGGGATGTGCGCGAGCAGCTCCTGATTTCATAGCGGTCTGGCTTGAAATCAATCCTCCACAAACGCCTCCTCCCGCTTGGCCTTGATGGAAGGCAGCATCACCACCACCAGAAGAGCCAGCGCCGCCACCAACAGGCTGGCTGAGAGTGGCCGGGTGACGAACACACTCCAGTCCCCACGGGAGAGCAGAAGCGCCCGGCGCAAGTACTCCTCCATCATCGGCCCCAGAATAAAGCCCAGCAAAAGCGGAGCGGGTTCTGTGCCCAGCTTGATGAACAGATACCCGATCACCCCGAACAGACCCACCATCCAGATATCGAAGGTGTTGTTGTTGGTCGAATACACCCCGATCGCACAGAACAGCACGATAGAAGGGAACAACCAGCTGTAAGGCACAGTAAGCAGCTTGATCCAGATCCCGATCAAAGGCAGGTTCAGGATCACCAGCATCAGGTTGCCGATCCACATGGAAGCAATCAGACCCCAGAAGAGCTCGGGGTTACTTGTCATCACCTGCGGTCCGGGCTGGATGTTGTGGATGGTCATCGCACCCACCATCAGGGCCATCACCGCATTCGGTGGGATACCCAGGGTCAGCAGAGGAATGAAAGAAGTCTGGCTTCCTGCGTTGTTCGCCGACTCAGGCGCGGCCACCCCGCGGATGTTGCCCTTGCCGAAAGGCACTTCACCGGGACGCAGCTTGGTCTTCTTCTCCAGGGTGTAGGCCGCAAAGGCCGCCATCACCGCACCACCACCGGGCAAGATACCCAGCACCGAACCCAAAGCGGTACCCCGCAGCACAGCGGGGAACATGTCCTTGAAGTCCTGTTTGGTAGGCAAGAGACCGGAAACAGAAGCCGAGAAGACTTCACGTTCACTCTCGCTCTTGGCCAGGTTGCTGATGATCTCGCCGTAGCCGAACACGCCCATGGCGATCACGATGAAGCCGATACCGTCGGTGAGCTCAGGGATATCAAAGCTGAAACGGGCCACACCGGAGTTCACATCGGTGCCCACCATGCCCAGCAAGAGCCCCAGCACAATCATGGCAATGGCCTTGAGCAGGGAGCCCGAAGCCAGCACCACCGCACCGATCAAGCCCAGAATCATCAGGCTGAAGTACTCGGCAGGGCCGAACTTGAAGGCCAGCTCGGTCAAGGGGCCTGCAAAGGCCGCCAGGATCAGGGTACCCACGCAACCGGCAAAGAAAGAACCCAAGCCCGCTGCAGCCAGCGCAGGACCTGCGCGTCCATTACGGGCCATCTGGTAACCGTCAATGACGGTCACCACCGACGAAGACTCGCCGGGCAGGTTCACCAGAATGGCGGTAGTCGATCCTCCGTACTGGGCGCCGTAGTAAATACCGGCCAGCATGATCAATGCCGCCACAGGAGGCAAGGCATAGGTGGCGGGCAGCAGCATGGCAATGGTGGCCAAGGGGCCGATGCCGGGCAAAACGCCGATCAAGGTACCCAGCAGACAGCCGATGAAGGCATAAATCAGGTTCTGGCCGGTGAAGGCCACACCGAAACCTAAGGAGAGGTGTTCAAAGAGTTCCATGTTGCAGTCTCAATAAGCCGTGATTAAGCGGTGATCAGGCAGTGAAGTACGCAGGCCAAACGGGGAACTGCAGCTTGAGGAGAACGATGAAGGCCACATAGCTCAAGAGCGCCAGGATGGTGGCCAGCACGGCGACTTCCTTGAACTTGTGTTCTTCACCTGCGTGGCTGGCGATGTAGGTGAGCAAATAGATGCCCACGATCAGGCCCAGGGGTTTGAGGCCAATCACGGGCAGTCCGCCGATGGATGCGCCGAACACCAGGTTGGCAGCGATGATGAAGAACAGGGGTTTCCAGGCGAATTTGCCTATCTTGTCGCCGTCAGGCGTGGGGGTGATCATGCTTTTAACGGCAATGGCACAGCCCAGCACGGCGAGCAGGATGCCCAGAATGAGCGGGAAGTAGCCCGGTCCCATTTTTGCTCCGCTGCCCAGCGTGTACTGGCTGGCGCCGGCAGCAAAGCTGCCTCCCACCACCGTGAACATCAGTCCGGCAAAGAAGTCTTTTTGACTTTGGATTTTCACGTTATGTCTCACTCATTATTTTTGGAAACGTGAAAGTGTTCAGTCCTTCAAAGAGTTCAGTACCCGGTCGACCATGACGCCGGCTTGGCCGAGGTTGTTCATCGGATCGCAGAAGCCCTCCAGCTGTTCGCGGGTGACGTGTTTGTTGATCTCTGGGTGCTCAGCCAACAGCTCAATCAGGTGGCGCTTTTGCTTGAGTGCTTCGCGGCAGATGTCGTAGACCAGGTCGTGCGCGTACTCACGACCGATGTAGGGGCCCATGCCCATCATCACGGCTTCGGACATGACGAGGCCATGGGTCATGTCGATGTTGCTACGCATCTGGGCGGCGTCCACTTCCAGGCCTGCCAGGATGAACTTGGTTTGCTTGAGTGCGCCGGACATCAGGCAGAAGATCTCGGGCATGGCCACCCATTCAATTTCCCACGGGCCGGTGGAGCGCTCGTGGTCCGCCACCATGGCGTCCATCAGGGACGCGGCCAACTGGCGCACCACCGAGATGTTGGCGTGGATGTAGAGGCAAGAAATCGGGTTGCGCTTTTGCGGCATGGTGGAGGACGAGCCACGGCCGGGGGCATAGGGCTCGAACACCTCGGCCACTTCGGTTTGCATGAGCAGCTTCACGTCCATGGCGATCTTGCCCAGCGAGCCACCCACAATGCCGAGGAACGCACCCACCTCTGCAAAGTTGTCACGCACGGTGTGCCAGGAGATCAGCGGTTGGCCCAGGCCCAGTTCTTTCATCAATCCGGCCTGGGTTTCCATGGCGCCGGTTTCCAGCGAGGACAAGGTGCCCGATGCGCCGCCGAATTCGCCGACCAACACACGGGGCTTGAGTTGCTCCAAACGCTCGCGGTGACGCTCAATGCCCGCGAGAATGCTGGCCATTTTGTAGCCGAAGGTGATGGGGGTGGCTTGTTGCAGGTTGCTGCGGCCGATGATGGGGGTGTCGCGGTGCGCTTTGGCCAGCTTGGCCAGCGAGCCCGAGATGTCTTTCAAGTCGGCTTCGACCAGGGCCAAAGCTTCGCGGATCTGCAGCACGGCGGCGGTGTCGGTGATGTCCTGGGTGGTTGCGCCCCAGTGGCAATACTCACCCAGCTTGTCGCGGCAGTTGGCGTTGATCTGGTTGACCACCGCAATGATGGGGTAGCCGATCTGCTCGGTTTTGGCCTTGAGCTTCACCCAATCGATCTGGCTGGGTTCGCAGTTCTTCACGATTTCGTCAGCTGCTTCTTTCGGGATGATGCCCAACTCGCCTTGCACTTTGGCCAGGGCACGCTCGATGTCGAGGTACTTGGCCGTGCGGTTTTCGTCCGACCAGACTTGGCGCATCGCGGTGTCGCTGAACATGTCGGTGAAGATCTTGGAGTCGATGATGGTGGAAGACATTTTGTTGTTCCTTCTGTTGAGACGTAATGAATAGGGTTTGGAGCGGCTTCAGGCGGCCGCTTGGGAAAACTGTTGGAGGTTCAGGATGCGTTGGGCGCGCAGGTAGACAGGTTTGTCCACCATCTTTCCCTGCACTTGGAGCGCACCCGTGGGGCCATTGCCTGCGTGAGCTGCATCCCAGGCGGTGATAACTTCCTGCGCCCAATCGACCTCCGCAGGCAGCGGAGCCAAGGCACGGCGTACGCCTGTCAGTTGGGCGGGGTGGATGCACATCTTGGCGCCGAAGCCGAGGCGCAGGGCGTCTTGCATATCGGCGAGGGTGTGCTCGGCCAGTACCGAGGGCGTAACGCCCGCCACCGGTGCGGCAATCCCTGCGGCCCGCGAGGCCAACACCAGCTGAGAGGCTGCCAGCGTGAGCGTAGGGCTGTCCGCTGGGATGTTCAGGTCCACCATCAGATCCAAGGCGCCCAGCGCGAGCCGGGTGACTGATGCGTGGCTGGCGATGGATGGGCAGGCTGCGATACCGGCTGCGGTTTCCACCAAAGCCAGCAACTCTGTGTCCAGATGCATGGCGTTACGGACCGTTTGCAGGTCTGCAGCGCGTTCCGCTTTGGCCAGCATGACGCCGCAGGCGGGCAAGGTGCGCAGAAGGGCCAGGTCGTCAGCAAAGAAGTCGCTGCGCGCGTCGTTGATGCGCACCATCAGTCGCTGCGGTGGCAAGTTGGTGGAGGCGGCGTGCATCCAGGTGTGGATCGCCTGTCGTGCTGCAGCTTTGTCCGCAGGCGCAACCGCATCTTCCAGATCCAGGATGACGCGCTCGGCCTCGCTTGCTGCCGCTTTGGCAAAGCGCTCCGGGCGATTGCCTGGAACGAAGAGGTAGGTGTAGGGGGCTGCCATGCTCATGCAGCACTCAGACTGCACCTTCGGTGCGCAGGGCGTCTATCTGGGCAGTGCTGTAACCCTGTTGCGCGAGGATGGCATCGGTGTGCTGGCCCAGGGCTGGCACCGGGTCCATGCGCGCTGCGCCGTGTTGCCAACTGCCGGGTGGAATCAGGGCGGGGACGGTGCCTTTGGCGGTTTCCACTGTGGTCCAGCGTTGGCGTGCCTCTAGCTGGGGGTGTTCCCACACTTCAGCCATGGTGTTGACCTGGGCATTCGCGATGCCAGCTTCTTCCAAGCGCTGCGCCACATCAGCGGCGGTGAGACTGGAGAACGCTTGCAGAATCATGGCAGACAGTTCTGCGCGCTGGGCACTGCGCTTTGCATTGCTGGAGAAGCGTTCTTCGCTGGCGAGTTGCGGTTGCAGCAGCACCTTGTCGCAGAAGATTTTCCATTCCCGTTCGTTTTGCAGGCCCAGCATGACGGTTTTGCCATCACCGGCAGCAAAGGGCCCGTAGGGGTAAATGGTGGCGTGGCTGGCACCGGTGCGTGCCGGGGGTGCAGCGCCCTCGAACGCGTAGTACAGCGGGTAGTTCATCCACTCGCCCAGTGCTTCGAGCATGGAAATGTCGATGCGCTGCCCCTGGCCGGTTTGCTGGCGGTGCATCAGCGCGGCCAGGATGTTGGTGTAGGCATACATGCCGGCGGCAATGTCGGCAATCGATGGGCCGGCTTTGGACGGCGTGTCGGGGGTGCCGGTGACAGAGACGAAACCGGCTTCGCTCTGGATCAAGAGGTCGTAGGCTTTTTTGTCGCGATAGGGGCCATCGCTGCCGTAGCCGGAGATATCGCAGACGATGATGCCGGGCTTGACCTTGGAGAGCGCTTCATACGACAAGCCCAGCCGTGAGGCAGCGCCGGGCGCCAGGTTCTGCACCACGACATCAGCTTCTTCGATGATGAGGCGCATCAGGATCTTTTGCGCTTCCTCGTGTTTGACGTCCAGGGTCAGGCTCTCTTTGGAGCGGTTGGTCCAGACAAAGTGCGAGGCCAGGCCGCGCACACGCTCGTCATAACCCCGGGCAAAGTCGCCGGTGCCGGGGCGTTCAATCTTGATGACACGGGCTCCCATGTCGGCCAGCTGGCGGGTGGCAAAGGGCGCTGCAATGGCGTGTTCCAGCGTGACAACGGTAATGCCTTTGAGAGGTTGCATAGCGATGAGATAGAGGGATCAGGGTTTCAGGCAAGCGTGGCAGTGGCATCCATGGTCAGAAACCCTTCGTGGTCTCTGCCCCACAGGCGCACCGTCTTGCCGTCTACAGACGGCTCTCCGTGCACGGAGAAGGGGTGAATGTCAAACGTGGGCCGTACGGCCTTGAATTCGAAATGGCTGACCACCGCACCGGGCTTGTTGCTGCGTAACAGGTCCATCAGCAAGGTGGCAATCAGCGGGCCGTGAACGATGAGGCCGGGGTAGCCCTCGACTTCGGTGACGTATTTGCGGTCGTAGTGAATGCGGTGGCCGTTGAATGTCAGCGCGGAGTAGCGGAACAAGAGCACGTCGTCCGGCACGATGCGGCGCTCCCACGCAGAGCTTGCATGGGCCGGTGTGGGTGCGGGCACCACGTCATCCGGCTTGGGGGCATCTCGGTAAACGATGTTGTGGTGCTCGGTGAGGGCCGGTTGACCTTCCCCGTTACGGCTGATTTCGTGGCGCACCTTTACAAAGATCAGGTTGCCGGTGCGTCCGGATTTTTCCTTCACGTCCACGATGGTGGAGGTGCGGCGAAGCGCATCACCTACCAACAAAGGCGCGTGAAAGGTGAAGTCGCTGCCCGCCCACATGCGGCGGGGTAGGGGCACGGGGGGCAAAAAGCTGCCGCGCTTGGCATGGCCGTCGGCGCCGATTTCTGATTGGGCGTACATCGGCAAGAAATACAGCCAGTGCCAGAGGTACGGCAGGGGGGTGCCGGGGGCGGGGCGTTGCCCTGCCAAGGGTGGGGGCCAGTCCAGGGTGGCGGACAGCGCTGCGTAGGGCGTCGCAGTCGCGATGTCGTCCACGGTTTCGCTGCGGCCGATCCAGTCTTGCAAATTCATGCTCCGTGCTCCCCGGCTCAATCGATTTGAATCTTGGCCGCGGTCACCACTGCTTTCCAATGTGCAGCTTCTTTCTTGACGAAGGCTTTGAGCTGGTCTGGAGTGCCTGTTTCGACTTCTGCGCCCTGGTCCTCAATCTTCTTCTCGGTCGCTTTGTCGGTCAGGATGGCGTTCATCTCTTTGTTCAACTTGTCGATGACGGCTTTGGGTGTTTTGGCGGGGGCAAACATCGCGTACCACTGCGACATGTTCACGTTGGCAATGCCTTGCTCAGCCAGCGTTGGCAATTCGGGCATCACGATGGAGCGCTTCTCGCCGGCGATACCCAAGGCGCGCAGCTTGCCGCCCTTGACCTGGGGGTAGGCGGTAAACATGCTGGGAAACATCAGTTGGGTGCTGCCCGCAATGGTGTCCACCACGGCGGGTGCAGAGCCCTTGTAAGGAATGCCCTGAATCTCCAGGCCGGCAGACATGCGGAACAGCTCGCCTGCAATGTGGGGGGCGGTGCCATTGCCCGCACTGGCGTAGTTGAAGGTGTTGGGCTTGGCTTTGATCAGCTGGACCAGCTCTTTGGCATTTTTGGCGGGCACGTTGTTGTTCACCACCAGCACGGTCGGAGAGGCGGCAATCATGCCAATAGCCTCAAAGTCGGTGACCGGGTCGTACTTCAGCTTTTGTAGTGCAGGGTTGATTCCATGTGTGGCGATGTAGCCAAGCATGATGGTGTACCCGTCCGGTGCAGCCTTGGCGACATATTCAGATGCGATGGCCCCGCCCGCACCGGCTCTGTTTTCCACAATCACCGGTTGGCCTAGCTTGGCACTGAGGCCCTGGCCGATGATGCGGGCGATGGCATCATTGGCGCCGCCTGCCGCTGTCGGGACCACGATGGTGATGGCTTTATCAGGCCATGCTTGGGCAAGTGCCTGGGCAAGCGGTGTCAACAGTGCGCCGAGGGCGACTGTCGCGGTGAGCAAATTTTTCATGGGCATAGCCTTGTCTCCAGATCGTTATGGAGCAGATGTTGCGCTTCGCCAGTCGTTTTGTGAATTGCAACTTTTGCTAGTATTGGTGCATGGCGCGCATCAATTTCGACTTGCAGCAACTTCAGGCTTTTGTGGCCGTCGCGGAACGGGGCAGCTTTCGCGCTGCGGCGGACGAGATTCACCTGTCGTCTCCAGCGCTGAGCCGCCGCATCGAGAGGCTGGAGTCCATTCTGGGCGCCAAACTGTTCAACCGCACCACCCGCGATGTGAAGTTGACGCCGCTGGGACGCACTTTTCTGGAGCGCGCCCGTGCTGCACTGGACGATCTGGAAGCCGCCATGCTCGGCATCTCTGACATCGCCGGAAGCCGAATCGGGCGTGTGACTGTGGCCTGCGTGCCCTCAGCAGCGCTGCATTTCCTGCCTTCGGTGGTGAGCTCCTTCAGCGACAAGTTTCCGAAGATCCGCATCCGCTTGATGGATGAGGCGGCCGGCCAAGTCGTGGCCAGTGTGTTGGCGGGCGAGTGCGATTTCGGCATCGCCTTCATGGGCAACCAGGTGCCGGGGGTGGACTTTCTGCCCATTCATGATGATGAGTTTGTCTTGGCCATGCCCCGCGGGCATGCCATGGCCAAGCGCCGCTCTGTCGCGTGGGCTGACTTGACCGATGAAAAGTTGATTGCAGTTGCGCGCAGCAGCGGCAACCGCCAGTTACTGGACGACGCATTGGCCCGCGCCGGCTGCAACCCCTCCTACCGCTTTGAAGTCAGCCACATTGCCACGCTGCTGGGCATGGTGGAGGCAGGTTTGGGCATGGCAGCTGTGCCACGGCTGGCTTTGCCCGCAAACCACCCCACGCTGGTGGGGGTGTCTTTGCGACAGCCCGCGGTCTCGCGACAACTGGGCCTCACCACTTTGCATGGCGCCACCCTGAGTGCGCCATCACAGGTGTTTTACGAGCACCTGCGCACGGCGCTCCAGGCCAAAAAGAAGCTCAAGGCGCGAGCGTAGTTGGCACCGCCACATCCAGCATGCCGGGGTAGTCGCGGCTGAAGTGCAAACCGCGGCTCTCGTGGCGGGCTTGGGCGCTCTTCACAATCAGGTCGGCCACTTGCACCAGGTTGCGCAGTTCCAGCAGGTCGCGGGTGACATGGAAGTGGGCATAAAACTCGGCAATCTCGCCTTGCAGCAGCGCGATGCGGTGTGCCGCGCGCTCCAGCCGTTTGTTGGTGCGCACGATGCCGACGTAGTCCCACATGAAGCGGCGCAGCTCGTCCCAGTTGTGGGAGATGACCACGCTTTCGTCCGCATCGGTCACGCGGCTGTCGTCCCAGGCGGGCAAGAGGCGTGGTGCCTCAGAGCTGCCATTGGCGAGTTCACTTGCTATCAAAGCAGTAGCTGCTCGCGCAAACACCATGCACTCCACCAGCGAATTCGATGCCAGGCGGTTTGCGCCGTGCAAGCCCGTGCAGGCGGTCTCGCCCACGGCATACAGGCCTTGCACATCGGTCCGGGCATCCAGGTCGGTGACCACGCCGCCGCAGGTGTAGTGGGCCGCTGGCACCACGGGGATGGGTTGCTTGGACATGTCGATCCCCAGCTCCAGGCAGCGGGCGTAGATGTTGGGGAAATGCTCTTGGATAAAGCTCAGCGGCTGGTGTGAGATGTCGAGGTAAACGCAGTCGAAGCCGCCTTTCTTCATCTCGAAGTCGATGGCGCGGGCCACCACGTCGCGCGGCGCCAGCTCGGCGCGCGGGTCGTGCTTAGGCATAAAGCGTTCGCCGGTGGGCAGCAGAAGGCGGCCGCCCTCGCCACGCACCGCTTCGGTGATCAAAAAGCTCTTGGCGTGCGGGTGAAACAAGCAGGTGGGGTGGAACTGGATGAATTCCATGTTCTGCACCTGGCAGCCTGCCCGCCAGGCGGCGGCAATGCCGTCGCCAGTGGCGGTGTCGGGGTTGGTGGTGTAGAGGTAAACCTTGCCCGCGCCGCCTGTGGCCAGGATGGTGTGGGGCGCCTGGAAGGTGAGCACTTCGTCGGTGTCGTCATCCAGCGCGTACAGGCCTACGCAGCGGTTGGGGCCAGCCTGGCCCAGCTTGGTGGTGGTGATCAGGTCCACCAGCGTGTGGTGCTCAAACAGCGTCACATTGGCGCTGGCTTTCACCTTCTCGATCAGGGTTTGCTGCACCGCGGCACCGGTGGCATCTGTCACGTGGACGATGCGCCGTGCGCTGTGACCGCCTTCGCGCGTGAGGTGCAGTTGGCCCGCGTGGCCCGCTTCTTCCGAAAACGGCACGCCCAGCTTTTGCAACCAAGCAATCGATTGGGGCGCGTTCTCCACCACGAACTGCGTGGCTTTGAGGTCGCACAGGCCGGCACCGGCAATCAGCGTGTCGTCCACGTGGGCGGCAAAACTGTCGTCCTTGTCCCACACGGCGGCAATGCCGCCTTGGGCCCAGCCGCTGCTGCCTTCGCGCACCGCACGTTTGGTGAGGATAGCCACACGGTGTTGCTGTGAGAGCAACAGCGCCGCACTCAGGCCGGCGAGGCCGCTGCCAACGATGAGCACATCAAAGTGCAGGGGTGCGCTTGTTTTTGTCGTGGATGTCATTTAATAGGGTCGGGAAAAATCAGGGTGTGGCGGGCATCGGGCAGCTTGTGCATCATGCACGGCGAGCTCCAGCGCCTGCGCCAACGTGGGGTTGAGGTTGGCTGGGCCCAGGGCCTCGGTAACCCCGCAGCGCAGCAGGATGTCTTGTGGCTGGAAGGCCAGCCCGCATGCAATCAGGCGCACACCCCGCTTGTGGCAGGTGTGCACCAAGTCCAGCACAGTGTCCGCACCGGATGAGTCTATGTAGAGCACGTTTTTGAAGTCCAGCACCAGAACCCGGGTGGGCAGGTGGTCTTCGAGGTTTTCAATCAGCTTGACCGCGCCGAAGAAGATGGCGCCATGCAATCGATGGGCTGCGACATCGCGTTCAAGGCCCACCAGCGGCGGGTAGTCCTGCGCGCTGAGTTGCTCGCAACGCGAGAGGCTGGAAATGCGGTAGATGAAGGTGAGGCAGGCGGCGACCAGCCCTACTTCTACGGCGACTGTCAGGTCAAACACTACCGTCAGGAAAAACACGGCCAGCAGGGTCGCGCGGTAAGGGAGGCGGTATTGCCGCAGGTGCACAAACTCACGCCATTCGCCCATGTTCCAGGCTACAAACATGAGGATGGCGGCCATGGCAGCGAGCGGAATGTTTTTGGCCAAGGGCGCTGCCACGAGCACCACCAGCATCAGGGTGAGGGCGTGCACCATGCCAGCCACCGGGCTGCTGGCACCACTCTTGATGTTGGTGACCGTACGGGCAATGGTGCCAGTGGCCGGCATGCCCCCGAAGAAGGGAGTGACCAGGTTGGCAATGCCCTGGGCCATCAGCTCCTGGTTGGGGTCGTGCCGGTCGCCGATCATGCCGTCGGCCACCCGGGCACAGAGCAGGGATTCAATGGCGCCCAGCATGGCCAGCGTGGTGGCAGGAATGAACAGAAAGCGCACGGTCTCCCAGCTGAAATCGGGCAAGGCAAAGCCGGGCAATGCAGAGGGCACGCCGCCGAAGCGGCTGCCGATGGTTTCCACGGGCAATCCCGCCAGACCCACTACGAGAGTAGCTCCAATCAGTGCGACCACTGCGCCAGGCACCAGCGCCAACTTGGCAGCCCACGCATTGGCTTTGGCCAGGCGGGTGAGACCGAACTGCCATGCCACGATGACCGCCAGACTGGCCAATGCGAGTGCCGTCGCCTGCAGGTTGATGGTGGAGAGCGAAGCACTCAGCGTGTGCAGGATGCCGAAGAAGCTGCCCGGCATGGGTCCGGTGTTCAGACCCAGAAAGTCTTTGACCTGCGAGAGCGCAATCAGCACTGCAATGCCATTGGTAAAGCCGATGACCACCGCAATCGGGATAAAGCGCACCAGCGTGCCCAGCCGGAAGAAACCGAAGGCGAACAGCATCACGCCAGACATGGCGGTTGCAATGACCAGATTGGCATAGCCATAGCGCTCGACGATCCCGTACACGATGACGATGAATGCACCGGCCGGCCCGCCGATTTGCACCCGGCTGCCACCCAGCGCAGAGATCAAAAAGCCGGCAATGATGGCAGTGAACAAACCTGCCTCGGGCTTGAGCCCGCTGGCGATGGCAAAGGCCATGGCCAAGGGCAGCGCCACTACACCCACCGTGAGGCCCGCGCCAATGTCCCCTGCCAGGCGCTGCCGGTTGTAGCCCTGCAGGGCATCCATCAGGCGCGGGTGGAAAAAGCGGGGTGCAGCCATGGCGGGGTCAGGCGGCAGGGTAAGCGGAAGGGTGCAGGTCCTTCCACAAGGGTTTGATTACCAGTGCCAAAAGCGCCAAGGCCAAGGGCAGGGTGGCGATGTAGCCCACATGCTTGAAGCCCAGTGCCCCGGCCAGCGCCCCCAGTGCAAAGGCGCCAATCAGCTTGCCCTGCAGGCGCAGCTTGTCGCGGTTGGCGCGCACGGGGTGTTCAGAAGGAGCGGGGTTGATGTAGAGCAGCTTGCCCAGTTCAATGCCCATATCGGTGACCAAACCGGTGATGTGGGTGGTGCGAATCTCTGCGCGCGAGATTTTGGTGATGACCGCGTTCTGCAGGCCCATGATGAAGCAGAGCAGCACCACCGTGAGCGGCACAAACAGGTGGGCGGCGACGGCAATGGCACCACCAAACAAGCCGAACACCAACAGCAAAGCTGCCTCCAGCAAAAGTGGCAGGCCATACGCGCTGTGCAAGTGGTGGCGCATGCCCCAGTTCACCAACAGGGCAGTGCACATGGCGCCGGTCACAAAGGCCAGCAGCATGGCCAAGCCGACCAGTGCAGTGCCGGTGTGGCCCAGCACCAAAGCGTCCGCTATGCCCGACACCACGCCGGTCATGTGGGAGGTGTACTGGTTGACCGCCAAAAAACCACCTGCATTGGCAGCCCCAGCCACGGCGGCGAGGGTCACGCCCAAGCGCGTGTTGGCTTGCGGGGTACGTTGCACATCGGTCCAACCACGGATCAGGGGGATCATGCTGTGGGACCGGTGTGTGCTGTGCCTGATGGATAAAGCGACTGTGCTTTAGTGGATGCGCATGCCGGGCTGGGCGCCGGGCCAGGGGTTGAGGATGTAGATGCCGGGGTTGGCGCCCTCATCTGCATGGCTGGCCGCCATGACCATGCCTTCGGACATGCCGAACTTCATCTTGCGCGGCGCCAGATTGGCCACCAGCACGGTGAGCTGGCCCACCAGCTCTTCGGGCTGGTACATGCTGGCGATGCCGCTGAATACATTGCGCGTGGTGGGTTGGCCCTCGGCGTTTTTTTCACCCACATCAAGGGTCAGGCGGAGCAGCTTGGTGGAGCCTTCCACAGCTTCGCAGTTCACGATCTTTGCAATGCGCAGGTCGATTTTGGCGAAGTCGTCAATGCTGATGGTGGGCGCCAAGGCCTCGCCGCCAGGGGCGTTGGGATCAGCCGGCACAGCCGCAGGAGCGGACTTTGCTACTTTTTTAGGAGCTGCTTGCGCAGGTTCCGCGGGCGCTAGAGGCTCTTTGGGTTCAAAAAGTGCGTCCAGCTGCTCGGGGGTCACGCGTTGCATCAGGTGTTGGTAGGGCTGGATGGCTGCTACGTCGTGCTGAACCAAGTGCCACTCTCGCAGGTTGGCACCTGTAAACGTTTCTACAGCATTTGCCAAGTTTGGTAATACAGGTGCCAAGTAGCGTGTCAATACGGTGAAGCAGTTGATAAGCACAGAGCAGACTTGGTGCAGTGCTTGGTTATTCGCCGCATCTTTGGCCAAGTCCCATGGTTTGTTCTGGTCCACATAGGCATTCACCTTGTCGGCCAGTAGCATGATTTCCCGAGTGGCTTTGCTGTAATCGCGGTCTTCATAAAGGCGACCGATGTTGTCAGCTGCTTCGCGCAATTCATTTACAAGCGCAAAGCCTTGCGAGCCGAAGTCGCTCGTGAGCTTGCCGTCAAAGCGCTTGGTGATGAAGCCCGCAGCGCGCGACGCAATGTTCACGTACTTGCCAATCAGGTCGCTGTTCACCCGCGCCATGAAGTCGTCGGCGTTGAAGTCGATGTCTTCGTTGCGTGCCGACAGCTTGGCGGCAAGGTAATAGCGCAGCCACTCGGCGTTCATGCCCAGGCTCAGGTACTTGAGCGGGTCCAGACCGGTGCCGCGGCTTTTGCTCATCTTCTCGCCGTTGTTGACGGTCAAAAAGCCGTGCACAAACACATTGTTGGGTGTCTTGCGGCCGCTGAACTTCAGCATCGCGGGCCAGAACAGCGTGTGGAAGGTGACGATGTCTTTGCCGATGAAGTGGTACTGCTCGGTATCACTTGCTGCCATGTATTCGTCAAAGCTGCGGGTGTCGCCGTGCTTAGCCTTGGGACCGCCTTTGTCGAACCAGTTTTTGAGCGACGCCAGGTAGCCCACAGGCGCGTCCAGCCACACATAGAAGTATTTGCCCGGCGCATCAGGAATCTCGATACCGAAGTAAGGTGCGTCGCGGCTGATGTCCCAGTCGCCCAAGCCTTCGCTCTGGGTGCCGTCCGGGTTGGTGCGTACGGAGAACCACTCTTTGATCTTGTTGGCCACTTCGGGTTGAAGCTTGCCGTCTTGCGTCCAGTTCTCAAGAAACTCCACGCAGCGCGGGTCCGACAACTTGAAGAAGTAGTGCTCGGAGTTCTTGAGCTCAGGCTTTGCGCCGGACAAAGCAGAGTAAGGATTGATCAGGTCCGTGGGCGCGTAGACCGAGCCGCAGACCTCACAGTTGTCGCCGTACTGGTCCTTGGCGTGGCACTTGGGGCACTCGCCTTTGATGTAGCGGTCCGGCAAGAACATGTTCTTCTCGGGATCGAAGAACTGTTCGATGGTGCGCACTTCGATCAGGCTGCCATCGGCGCGGTCACGCAGGTCGCGGTAAATCTGGCGGGCCAGCTCGGTGTTTTCGGGCGAGTGGGTGCTGTGCCAGTTGTCAAAACTGATGTGAAAGCCATCCAGGTACTGCTTGCGCCCGGCGGCGATGTTGGCCACGAATTGCTCGGGCGTCACGCCGGCTTTCTCAGCCGCAATCATGATGGGCGCGCCGTGCGTGTCGTCCGCGCCTACGAAGTTCACCGCGTTGCCCTGCATGCGCTGGAACCGCACCCAGATGTCGGCCTGGATGTACTCCATGATGTGGCCGATATGGAAGTTGCCGTTGGCGTAGGGGAGGGCGGTGGTAACAAAGAGTTGGCGAGGCATGGGGAATCGACTTTCACAGAGGAACCGGTGATTTTAGTCGGGGCGGGGATTGCCGTTGTGTAGGCCAGCTTTGTGGTGGGATCAGTCGGGCTGGGCGTTTTGCTACGTAGGTGCCGGAGCGGGGCGGCTGCCTGTTTTGCTCCGTGTCCCCCGCGCTGCGCGCTCCTCCTTGACCTGCGCAAAACAGGCAGCCGCCCCACTCCTTAAGTGCTGTGACTTGCAAATATACATAGTTCACCTCGCCTCGCCTTACTTCGCAGCAGCAGGTTGGGGGTGCGTGCCGCAGCGAGGTCAAGGAGGAGCCCGCTGGAGCGGGCGGGGGACACGAGCGGAGGTACGTACCCCCAGCCTGCTGTGAGTCCAGCAAAGACTAAGCGCTAGAAAGGAAGCTCAGTCCTTAAACACAGGCGCCCGCTTCTGCATGTTCGCCGTCATCGCCTCGGTCAGGTCCTGGCTCATCAGCATGGCGGCGTTCCAGGTGGCGATGTAGTTCAGGCTGTCGGCCACGCTGTGGTCGCGGGCGTAGGTGATCATTTCTTTGGTGCCGCGGATCGACAGAGGCGACTTGGCGGCGATAGTGGCTGCAATCTCCTGCACTCCGGCATACAGCGCCTCGCGGCTTTCAAACACGCGGTTCACCAGGCCGATGCTCTTGGCTTCTTCGGCTTCCATCTTTCGGCCGGTGTAAGCCAGCTCGCGGGTGATGCCATCGCCCACTAGCTTCGGTAAACGCTGCAAGGCGCCCACGTCGGCGGTCATGCCGATGTCGATCTCTTTGATGGTAAAGAACGCATCGGCGCTGGCGTAGCGCATGTCCGCGCAGGTGACCAAGTCGATGCCACCCCCGATGCAGCCACCATGGATGGCAGCCAGCACCGGCTTGCGGCAACGCTCCAGGCTGGTCAGCGTGTCTTGCATGTCCAGAATCATGCGGCGCAGGCTCTCGCGCATGCGGCCGTCGCAGTCGTTGGCGATCTGCGGGCCGATGCCCATCATCATTTGCAGGTCGATGCCCGCGCAGAACAACTTGCCTTCGCCTTGCAGCACCGCCACACGCGCCTCTGGCGTGCGGTCCACCCACTCAAAGGCTTGCCGGATCTCTTGCCACATGGTGGCGTTCATGGCGTTGGCTTTGTCGGGGCGGTTCAGGCGGATGGTGGCAATGTGCGCGTCCAGCGTGACCTTCAGGGTTTCAAACTCCATGTGTGTCTCCTTTTATGTGCCAAATAGACCGCTAGCGCAGGTGGAATCTGCGCGAGCAGCTATTATTTTTATAGTGTTGATGAATCCAGCCTTCAGGTCTTGGCCGGTTTCATCATGGCCATGTAGGGCGCCAGGCGCTTGCCCATCTCGTCGCCCAGCGCTTGCAGGCCGCTCATGGGGCGCACCATCACCTCAAAGTCGGTGATCTTGCCCTCGGCGTCGAACTGCACCATGTCGATGCCCTTGAGTTCTTTGCCATTGACTTTGGCGCTGAACTCCAGCACCAGGCTCAGGCCGTCGGCGCTGGCCAGTTCGCGGTGGTACTTGAAGTCTTCAAACACCTGCACCACGTTGGTCAAGATGACTTGCACGGCTTGCGCGCTGGGGTAGGGCGTGTGCGCCATGGGCGAGCGGAACACGGCCTTGCGGTGCAGGATGGTGGGCAGCTCGGCGAGGTTGTTCTCGGCAATCATCTGGTGCCACAGCTTGAGGCTGGCGGCCACCGGTGCCGGCAGGGTCTGCGCCAGCGTGGGTGCGGCGCCTGCTTCAGCCACTTGCGCGGGCACAGCGCCAAAGGCCAGGGCCAGCTCGGTGCCCTGCTTGATGGCGCGCTTGGCATCCAGCTCGGCAGCCACATCGGCGCCGCCAATCAGGTGCACATTCACGCCTGCGGCTTGCAGCTCAGCCTGAAGTGCGCGCTGCGGGTCCTGGCCCGCGCAGACCACCACGTTGTCCACCGGCAGCACCATGTCCTTGTCGCCCACGGTGATGTGCAGGCCGGCATCGTCCACCTTGCGGTAGGTCACGCCGTTGATCATTTCCACTTCGCGGTTCTTGAGCGAGGTGCGGTGAATCCAGCCTGTGGTCTTGCCCAGGCCGTCGCCCACTTTGCTGGTCTTACGCTGCAGCAGGTAGACCTTGCGCGGTGTCTTCTCAATGTGCGCTGGCTTCAAGCCACCAGCGCTGGCATAAGTGGTGTCTACGCCCCACTCAGCGAAGAATTTGGCTTGGTCCAGGCTGGGGCTGGTGCCTTCGTGCAGCAAGAACTCGGCGGTATCGAAGCCGATGCCGCCTGCGCCAATCAGTGCCACAGTTTTGCCGACGGGCTTTTTGTCGCGCAGCACGTCCAGGTAGCCCAGCACTTTGGGGTGCTGGATGCCTTCAATCTCCGGCATGCGCGGTGTTACGCCGGTGGCCAGCACCACGTGCTTGAAGCCGGCGGCTGTCAGGTCTTGTGCGCTGACTTTTTGATTCAGCTGCAGCTTCACGCCGGTCAGCTCAATCTGCTTGCCGAAGTAACGCAGGGTTTCGTAGAACTCTTCTTTGCCGGGCACTTGCTTGGCCACGTTGAACTGGCCACCGATTTCGCTGGCTGCATCAAACAGCGTCACCTCAAAGCCGCGCTTGGCCGCTTCGGTCGAAAAGGCCAAACCTGCAGGGCCTGCGCCCACCACGGCAATGCGTTCTTTGCTGGGGGCGGGGCTATCCACCATCAGGGTTTCGTGGCAGGCGCGCGGGTTCACCAGGCAGCTGGTGATCTTGCCGCCAAAGGTGTGGTCCAGGCAGGCCTGGTTGCAGCCGATGCAGGTGTTGATCTGGTCGGCTTTGCCCTCGGCCGCCTTTTGCACAAACAGCGGGTCAGCCAGGAAGGGGCGGGCCATGCTCACCATATCGGCCTGGCCGCCGCTGAGAATTTGCTCGGCCACTTCAGGCGTGTTGATGCGGTTGGTGGCAATCAGCGGAATCTTCACCTTGCCTTTGAGCTGCTCGGTGACCCAGGCAAACGCGGCGCGTGGCACTTTGGTGGCGATGGTGGGAATGCGGGCTTCGTGCCAGCCAATGCCGGTGTTCAGGATGGTGACGCCAGCGGCTTCCAAAGCCTGGGCGAGCTGCACCACTTCTTCTTTGGTTGAGCCGCCTTCCACCAAGTCCAGCATGGAGAGGCGGAAGATGATGATGAAGTTGGCGCCCACCCGTGCGCGCGTCTTGCGCACGATTTCCAGCGGGAAGCGGATGCGGTTTTCATAGCTGCCACCCCACTCGTCGTCGCGCTGGTTGGTTTGCTTGGCAATGAATTCGTTGATCAGGTAGCCCTCAGAACCCATGATCTCCACGCCGTCGTAGCCCGCGCTTTGGGCCAGGGCCGCAGCGTTGGCGTAATCCTCGATGGTCTGGCTCACTTCTTCAGTGGTCAGCGCATGGGGGCGAAAGGGGCTGATGGGCGCCTTCAGGGCGCTGGGTGCCACCAGCTCAGGGTGGTATGCATAGCGGCCAAAGTGCAGGATCTGCATGCAAATCTTGCCGCCCGCGGCATGTACGGCGTCGGTTACTACCTTGTGCTTGTCGGCTTCCTTTTGCGTGGTCATGGCCGCGCCGCCGGGCATGGGGCGGGCGCGGTCGTTGGGCGCAATGCCGCCGGTCACGATCAGGCCTACACCGCCCTTGGCGCGCTCTGCGTAAAAGGCGGCCATGCGGGTAAAGCCGTCTTTGGCTTCTTCCAGGCCCACGTGCATGGAGCCCATGAGCACCCGGTTTTTCAGGATGGTAAAGCCCAAATCCAGAGGGGCGAGCATGTGGGGGTAGGTGAGCGTAGCAGTCATGGGTGTCTCCTGTTATGTGTTCGGGTGGCCGGCCGTTACCAAGGCACGCGCGGCTATGCAACCAGTTGCAGTGTAGAAGTCTAGCCAGATTTATGCAACTGGTTGCATAGTTAGAGTGCTGCCCTTAGACTCGCTCGCATGTCGCTTGCCCACGCCGTGCTCACTTCGCTGATTGAAAAACCGTCCTCAGGGTACGAGCTGGCGCGGCGGTTTGACAAGTCCATTGGCTACTTCTGGCACGCCACGCACCAGCAGATTTACCGCGAACTGGCCCGCATGGAAGAGAAGGGTTGGATCGTCTCTGACAGCGCGCCCGACGCCGGTGCCACTCGCAAGCGGGAGTACAAGGTGCTGCCGGACGGCCGGGCCGAACTGGTGCGGTGGACCAGCGAGCCTGCTGCGCCCATGGATTTGCGGGACGAGTTCACCGTCAAAATCCGCGCGGATGCCGCATTGAATGAAGTGGACTTGAGTGATGAATTGCGCGCCCGCATTGCCCAGCACACCGAACGGCTGGCGCATTACCGCGCCATCGAAGCCCGGGACTTTGCCCGAAAAGAGGCCATGCCACGCGCCAAGCGGCTGCAGCATCTGATCCTGAAGAAAGGCATCATGTTTGAAGAAGGCAGCATTGCCTGGGCGCAGGAGGCGTTGGCGGTGCTGCAAGAGGATTAAACAGCCGCCTTTGCGTAACGCTGCCGGTAAGAAGGTCTTCAACCGCTCCACTGGCGCAGAATCACGGGCATGCTTATCGTTTTCAGTGGCCTGCCGGGGACCGGTAAAACTACCATTTCCCAACTATTAGCGCGAAGGTGCAGCGCTACCTATTTGCGCATGGACTCGATCGAGCAGGCGATGAAATCTTCGATGGCGGAGCACGGGGAGGTGGGCATCGGGGGCTATCTCGTGGCCTACCAAATTGCCAAGGCCAATCTCATGCTGGGGTCTACCGTGGTGGTGGACGCCGTGAACCCTGTGCAAGTGGTGCGCCAAACCTGGCGTGCGGTGGCAGAGGGCGCAGGTTCCCGCATTACCGAGGTGGAGGTGGTGTGCTCGGACCCGCGTGAACACCGCAGGCGCGTGGAGTCGCGTGTGGCGGATATTCCGGGGCACAGTCTGCCAACCTGGAGTGCTGTTCAACAGCTCGCCTTTGAGCCATGGTCCGGTGAGCGGCTCGTGATTGATTCCGCAATCTGGAGCGCGGCGGACGCAGCGGCGAAGGTTTTCGAAGCGTTGGGGAATCAGTCGATTTCAGCAGCGAAAAGAGCTGCTAGCGCTTATAAATAAAGCGCAAGCAGCTCCTGAATTGATAGCGATTGCCGGGGCTTAACTACGCAGCCAGCTTGGCAATGCCATTGGCCGCTTCGGCCAATGCTTCCGCCTTCTTTGCGTCGCCCATGGCCACACCTTCAGCGCGCACAAAGCGTACATCGGTGATGCCCAAAAAGCCGAACACGGTTTGCAGGTAGCTCTCTTGGTGTTCAGCAGCACGGCCCCAGTCGTTGGTGGAGTAGACGCCGCCGCGGGTGGAGGCCACGATCACGGTTTTGCCACCGGCCAGACCTTGGGGGCCGGTTTCGGTGTACTTGAAGGTGCGGCCGACTTGGGCGATGCGGTCCACCCAGGCCTTGAGCTGGCTGGGGATGCTGAAGTTGTACAGCGGGGCACCCACCACGATCACATCGGCGGCCAGGAACTGGGTCACCAGCGCCTCAGAGATGACGTTTTCACGCTTCTGCACATCCGATAGTTCGGCACCAGCGGGAGCGCGGAAGCTAAGGGAGTCGGCAGACAGGTGGCTGGGCGTGTCCACGGCCAGGTCCAGGTATTCCACGGTGGTGCCGGGGTGTTTGCTGACCCACTGGGTCACGGTGTCTTTGGTCAGTTGGCGGGAGACAGAGTTAGCGCTCAGGATGCTGGAGTCGATGTGCAAGAGTTTCATGACAGGTCCTTTGATGGGGTTGGTTCGATGGAACTAGTGTCATTGAAAGCTTAATGTTTGATAAGTCAGCATATTTGCGTTAGATTGTCCTGAAAATGGGACGATAAAGGGCGCAAATGCAAGATACCAATGACATGCTGTACTTTGCCGAGGTGGTGGAGCGGGGCGGCTTTGCCGCTGCCGGGCGGCATTTGGGCATTCCCAAATCCAAGCTCTCGCGCCGCGTGGCCGAGCTGGAAACTCGGCTGGGTGTGCGCCTGCTGCAGCGCACCACGCGCAAGCTTTCAGTCACCGAGGTGGGCGAGGTGTATTTGCGCCACTGCATTGCCATGCGCGATGCAGCCGAGGCGGCCGCCGAGGCAGTGGAGCAGGTGCAGACCGAGCCACGCGGCACGATTCGGATTGCCTGCCCGGTGACGCTGGCCCAAAGCACGGTGGGGCCCATCATGGCGCTGTTTTTGGCGCGCCACCCGCTGGTGAAGGTGGACATGCGGATCAGCAACCGCGTGGTGGACTTGGTGGAAGAGGGTGTGGATGTAGCGCTGCGTGTGCGTCCCTCGCTGGACGACAGCGGCAGCCTGGTGGTGAAGAAGTTGGGCGAGTCCAACACGGTGCTGGTGGCCAGCCCGCTGCAGTTGGCGCGGCAGGGGCAGCCTGTTTCGATTGATGACCTGGCGCGCATGGACACGATTTCCATGTCCGCGGTAGACGGCCGTGCCAGCTTGGTCTTACAAGGTCGGGCTGGCGCCACACACACCCTGGTGCACCAGCCGCGTTATGTGGCTGATGATCTGTTAACGCTCAAGTTTGCCGCCCTGCAGGGTACGGGCATGTGTTTTTTGCCTGACTACATGTGCCAGCGTGAGATAGAACAAGGTCGGCTGGTGCATGTTTTGCCGGGCTGGGCACCGCCTCGCGGCATATTCCATGCGGTGTACCCCTCACGGCGCGGCATGGTGCCGGCGGTACGGCGGTTTTTGGACTTTCTGGGCGAACACACCAGTAACGAAGGCATGCCCGTGCTGCCGGAGGGCTGCCCGTCTATCGGCTGAGACCGTTTTAAATCAGTGCAAGCGCGGTGCGAGCCTATTTATTTCGGAACGCTGATACCCAGATCCGCCAGCTTCTTGGCGAATGTGGCTTTGCGCTTTTCTGCCTTGGCGGCAGTCTCAATGGCTGCTTTGATAGCCGCAGGGCCCTTTTTTGCTACGGCCTGAATCAAGCCCTGCTTGTGAGCCGCATCAGCTGCGGCCCTGCGGTAGGTGGCTATCAGTTCGGGGTAGGTGGCTGATGGGTTCACGGGGTGTCTCGACGTCAAAACGACTATTTTCTATGCCTTTTGCGTCCGGACGCAGCTTGGCAGCTATGGTTCAGCGCAAACGAAGCGGGTCTTTGCGGCGTTCCACGAACCCTGTGTCGCCAGGCTCAGGGTCACCGTTGGCAGGGTCTTTCCAGCCGAAAAACTTGCAGACCTCGGCGCGCTGCTTCTGGGCGTCCGCATAGCCCAGGGCCATCAGCTCTGTGGTGTAGCCGCTCTCAAACAGCAGGTAGCTGGCGAGTGCTGCGCCTTTGACGTCAGCCTTGGCGGACGACACGCCTACGCCGCCCAGCATGGTGCGCACCGCGTGAGGCAAATCCTTCACATGGCGGGATGCGACGGCATCCAAGCGCTGGCTGGGCGCAATCACCAGCAGTTCCACCGGGCGCAATGTGCTGCCTTTGCGTGCTTCCTCCGGCACCAGTTTGATGGTCTGGTTAATCCGCTGCACCCGCTCTACGTCCACTGCCAGAGCGTCCAAAAAGATGTTGGACAACGCATGCCCCGCAATCTGGGCAATGCTGGGGTAGCTGCTGGTGATGTGCAGGTGGGCTTCTTCTTTGGGCTCATGCATGCGCCCGGCGCCTATCACCAATATGCGTTCTGCTCCTAAATGAATAGCGGGTGCCACCGGGGCACTCTGGCGCATGGAGCCGTCTCCGAAATACTCCTCCCGGCCGTTGATGTGCAATTGCGTGGCCGGAAACACAAAGGGGATCGCACTCGACGCCAGCAGGTGCGCGTGGGTAATACGGTCGCGCACGGCGTAGCGCTGGGTCCGCACCCAAGGCATCAGTCTTTTGTCGCCCTCATAAAAAGTGACGTGGTCTCCGGTGCTGTAACTGGATGCAGTCACCGCAAGTGCCTGCAGGTGGCCTTGTCTCAACAGCTGAGGCAAGCGCTCGAGCGGGACGAGCTGTTGGAGCAGTTGGCCCAGCGGCGCGTTGTCCAGCAAAGACCGGGGCTTGATGCGCCGCCACTTCGCCAGCACCCAGCCCAGAGAGAGCAGGGTGATCCAGGTGGCTCCGGAGCGCAACATGCTCAGATGGTCCGCACGGTACACATCATGGGCGTGGAAGTTCTGCCACGTATGGGCAATCTTGCGGACGGTCCCGTCGAAATCGTCTGCCCCGCAAGCCAGCGCAGAGGCGTTGATGGCGCCCGCGGATGTGCCGGCAATGATGGGAAAGGGGTTGGGTTGCCAGCCGGCACCGCAGGCCAGGCGCAAATCGGCGATCGCCTCGAGGACCCCCACCTGATAGGCGGCACGTGCGCCCCCTCCGGTCAGCAGCAGGCCGGTCATGGGGACAGCGGGCGTGGCAGCACTCATGGTGTCCATTATGAAAAGCCCGGTGCGCTTGTAAATAGAAAAGTGTGCGGGGTTAACCCTCGATATCCGGACTACAGATTGCACCTCGGGCTGTCGCGGGTTTGGTCCCTTGGATAGACTCGCCGGATTCAGGAGTTTTTATGGCGTTTACCGAACAAGACATCACCCAGGCCTTGCAGAGCCTGATCGACCCGAACACCGGCGCCACCTTTTCCAGCGCCAAAGCATTCAAAAACATCAAGCTTCAAGGCACTGACGTGCACCTGGACTTGGAGCTGGGCTACCCCGCCAAGAGCCAATGGCCAGCGCTGGTGGAACTGGTAAGCCAGGCAGCACGCACGGTAGCTGGCGTGGGTACTGTGACCGTCACCCCCAAGCTCAACATCGTGCCCCATGCGGTGCAGCGTGGCGTGCAGTTACTGCCCGGTGTGAAAAACATTGTGGCTGTGGCATCCGGCAAGGGCGGCGTGGGCAAGAGCACGACTGCGGCCAACCTGGCATTGGCGCTGGCGGCCGAGGGTGCGCGCGTCGGTTTGCTCGACGCAGACATTTACGGCCCCAGCCAGCCCATGATGATGGGCATTGAAGGACGACCCGACACGGCAGATGGCAAAACCATGGAGCCCATGGAAAACCACGGTGTGCAGGTCATGTCCATCGGCTTTCTGGTGGATGGCGACCAGGCCATGATCTGGCGCGGCCCCATGGCGACCCAGGCCTTGGAGCAGCTGCTGCGCCAGACCAACTGGAAAGACCTGGACTACCTCGTCGTGGACATGCCCCCCGGCACCGGCGACATCCAGCTCACCTTGAGCCAGCGGGTGCCCTTGACCGGTGCCGTGGTGGTGACCACTCCGCAAGACATTGCCCTCCTGGACGCCAAAAAGGGCATCAAGATGTTTGAGAAGGTGGGCGTGCCGATTCTGGGCATTGTGGAAAACATGGCGGTGCATGTGTGCAGCAACTGCGGCCATGTGGAACACATCTTCGGTGCTGATGGTGGCAAGAAAATGGCAGCCGGGTATGGCATGGACTACCTGGGCGCGTTGCCTCTGGCATTGCACATCCGTGAGCAGGCGGATAGTGGACGCCCGACGGTAATTGCAGATCCGGAGAGCGAAGTAGCAGGACTTTACAAGGGCATCGCCCGCCAGGTCGCTGTGAAGATTGCGGCGCAGTCCAAAGACTTCTCCAGCAAGTTTCCCACCATCACCATCAGCAAAAACAGCTGACCGGACTGGACGCGGCATGAACCTGCTCTCCTCCCTGAGGTACCTGGTGTCGCTCGATGAGCACCGCCACTTTGCCCGGGCGGCGCAGGCATGCCACATCACCCAGCCGGCGCTCTCCAATGCGCTGCGTGCATTGGAAGAAGAGTTCGAGGTGGTCATCGTTCGGCGGGGGCGCACTTTTGTGGGCTTTACACCCGAAGGCGAGCAGGTGCTGGAATCTGCGCGGCGCATGCTGCATGAGCACAAGGTGTTGGCGCAGTCATTGCGCAGCACAGCGAACCAGCCTACCGGGCGCCTGATGGTCGGGGCAGTTCCTACCGCGGTACCGGTTGCGGCCCGGTTCGCGGCCATGTTGCAGGCCAAGTACCCTGAGGTGATGCCGGTCGTGTTGTCCTTGAGTTCGACCGAACTGGAAAAGCGGCTGGAGAGTTTGTCCATCGACTTGGCTCTGGGCTACACCGAGCGCATGGACCAACGCGAGGTTCAGCTCACCGCGTATCCCCAATACAACGAACACTACTTTTTGTTACGAAAAGCTGCGCGCGTGCACGCTGTTGAATTGCAGATCGGCGAACCCATCCGGTGGAAGGATGCGGCAGAGCTGCCTCTGTGCCTGCTGACGCCGGAAATGCACAACCGCACGATCGTCGACGCTTCCTTTGCGGCCGCGGGTTGCAAGCCACGCGCCATTATTGAGACCAACTCCATCCTCACCATGGCGCTGAGCGTGGTGGCAGGGCAGGTGTGCAGCGTGATGCCCGGCGCTCTTGTGTCGGCCGTACGCGGTTATCGCGAGCTGGAAGCCCTACCGCTTGTCACGCCGCAGGTGCTCACCCCCATCAGCTTCATGGCGCATGCGGCGGTGCGTCCGTCGCGGGCCATGGAGGCAGCTATTTCCCTCGCACAGGATGGCGCTTGGCTGCGTCATGCTGCGACGCACACGGGACTCTTAACCTCGCTTTAATTTGATTTAGATCAGTGAAATTGGTGTACAAACCCAAAATTCCTTAAGTCGGGAATTTTGTAGGGGCTTCCTACGATGTGCAAAGCCCCTACAGTTTTGGAGAACAACACCGATGCTCTTTTTCACCGGGCTACAGCGCCGTGTAGACAACGGCGCGCGCAAATTGGCCGCAGGATTGAACGGTGCCTTCACACTGGACACGGCGCAGCGCGTGAATGTGCAGGGCCGTAACGTCGGAACCTTGCGCAATGGTTCCCGGGTCTTGAATCTGGATTTCGCACTGCCCGATAGCTTTACCGGACAGACGGGCATGGTTGCCACCGTGTTTGCACGGGACGGCGACGATTTCATCCGTGTGACCACGTCGGTTCGCAAACTGGACGGCGAACGCGCCGTGGGCACCCCTCTCGACCGCTCACAGCCTGCCTACACCGATGTCATGCAGGGGCGTGCCCATGTCGGCTACGCCATCATTTTCGGCAAGCAATACATTACCCATTACGAGCCCATCCGTGACAACAGCGGTCAGGTGATCGGCGTTTTGTTCGTGGGGCTGGACATCACTGCCTCACCGGGCATGGGTCTTTCGGCTTCGATGGCATGGCGTATTTCCGCCGTCTATGGCTTTGGCGAGGTGATCTTTCTTGCCTTGAGTGGCAAGTTCGACAGTGTGGCGGAAGTAGGCATGGGCCTGTTCATGATCGCTTTGTTGTGGATCACCACCTACGCCCTGATGAACCGCTACGTGGCGGCACCTTTGAAGGCCGGACGCAGTGCATCGCAGCGCATGGCCTCTGGTGACCTGACGCGCCAAATCCATGTGGGCAGCAGTGATGACATCGGGCAGGTGCTGATGGCCATCAACAGTATCAATGTCGGCTTGACCACCTTGATCGGCAAGGTGCGCAGTGCATCTGACGTGGTGTCCATGGGCACCAATGAAATTGCTGACGGCAATGTGGACCTGGCCAACCGCACGGAGAAACAGGCAGGCGAAGTGAATTCCGCAGCATCAGCGGTGCACGAGCTCACGACTACGGTGGCCCAAACCGCAGAGCAGGCGGCGCAAGTCAATAAGTTGGTCAGCTCGGTGTCGTCGGTGGCCAGTGGCGGAGGCGCCGTGGTGCAAGACGTGGTGAGCACCATGGGGCAGATATCGGCCAGTGCGAACAAGATCAACGACATCATTGCCCTGATTGAGGGCATTGCTTTCCAGACCAACATCCTCGCCCTGAACGCTGCGGTAGAGGCCGCGCGCGCTGGAGAGCAAGGGCGCGGCTTCGCAGTAGTGGCATCCGAAGTTCGCAGCCTTGCACAGCGATCTTCCACTGCAGCGCACGAAATCAAAGACCTGATCAGTGCATCTGTCAGCAGTGTCGCCGCCGGCAGCGTACTGGTCGAAAAAACGCGCCAGTCTATGGAACAAATCACCGGCTCCATCGCCGAAGTGGTGCACTACATCGATGGCATTGCCCACGCCAGCCAGGAGCAGCGGGCCGGCATTGAGAACGTGAACCGCAGCGTGTCAGAGATCGACCAGATGACGCAGCAGAACGCTGCGCTCGTGGAAGAGGCCGCCGCTGCGGCCATGCGCATGCGTGATCAGGCACACACGCTGATCGAAGCGGTGAATACCTTCAAGACCCAACCCTGAATGCGGCACTGCAGCATTTAGTTTTTGAATCAATGCATGTGATGAATCCATTGGACTCATCCTGCTTGACCTGTGACACTTCGCCCGCCCCGTTGGACAGCGGCGAGCCAGTGTTTATATAAATCCTTAAGGAGACAATATGTCTGGACTACTCGACAAGGAACGGATCATTGCCGGTCCCGGTTTTAACCGTTGGCTGGTACCGCCCGCCGCCCTCGCTATTCACCTGTGCATCGGCATGGCGTATGGCTTTTCCGTGTTCTGGCTGCCTTTGTCCAAAGCTTTGGGCATCAAGGAAGCCATCAAGTGCGGACCTGACGTAGGTTTCTGGGGGCAGCTGTTCACTACCAGCTGCGACTGGCAGATTTCCACGCTGGGCTGGATGTACACCCTGTTCTTCGTGCTGCTGGGCTCCAGCGCTGCCACTTGGGGTGGCTGGTTGGAACGTGCCGGTCCGCGCAAGGCCGGTGTGGTGTCAGCGGTGTGCTGGTGCGGTGGCATGTTGATCTCTGCAATCGGCATCAAGACTCACCAGTTCTGGCTGATGATTCTGGGCTCCGGCGTGATCGGTGGTATCGGTCTGGGCTTGGGCTATATCTCTCCGGTGTCGACCTTGATCAAGTGGTTCCCTGACCGTCGTGGCATGGCCACCGGCATGGCCATCATGGGCTTCGGCGGTGGTGCCATGATCGGCTCCCCCTTGGCTGCTGACCTCATGAAGTACTTCGCAACGCCCACCGACGTGGGTGTGATGCAGACCTTCGTGGTGATGGCGCTGATCTACTTCGTGTTCATGATGGCCGGCGCATTCGGCTATCGCGTTCCTGAAACCGGCTGGAAGCCTGCAGGCTGGACTCCTCCTCCTGCCCAAACCAGCAATGCCATGATCACCCAGAAGCACGTGCACGTGAAAAAGGTGTGGGGCATTCCCCAGTTCTGGCTCATCTGGATGGTGTTGTGCATGAACGTGAGCGCCGGTATCGGTGTGATCGGTATGGCATCTCCCATGTTGCAGGAAGTGTTCGGCGGCACCCTGATCGGTGTGCAAGCCAAATTCAGCGAGCTTGATGCACTCGTCAAGTCCACAGACGCCGCACAAGTGGATGTTGCCAAGAAGCAAATGGCTGCCATTGCAGCGGTGGCTGCCGGCTTTACCGCTTTGTTGAGTTTGTTCAACATCGGCGGCCGCTTCTTCTGGGCCAGCCTGTCCGACAAGATGGGTCGCAAAATGACCTATGTCGTGTTCTTTGTGCTGGGCGGGCTGATGTACTTCAGCGTTCCAGGCAGCGCGGCGGCAGGCAGCATCGTGCTCTTTGTAGGTGCCTTCTGTGTAATTTTGAGCATGTACGGCGGGGGCTTTGCCACTGTGCCGGCTTACCTGGCTGACATCTTCGGTACCCAGATGGTGGGCGCTATCCACGGTCGCTTGTTGACTGCTTGGGCTACCGCCGGTGTGTTGGGCCCTGTGGTGGTGAACTACATGCGCGAATACCAGCTGGGCCTGGGCTTGCCGCGTGAGCAGGTCTACAACCAGACCATGTACATCCTGGTGGGCATGCTGGTGGTGGGCTTGATCTGCAATTTGCTGGTCAAACCGCTGGACAACAAGTGGTTCATGACCGATGCCGAACTGGCCGAAGAGAAGAAGCTGGCGCACGAGCGCGCGGCTGCGGCCGAAGTTGGTACGAGCTCCGGTGGCGCAGACACCATCCCTACATGGGTAGTGGCATTCGCTTGGTTGGCTGTGGGCCTGCCTTTGGCATGGGGCGTGTATCGCACCCTGCAGAGCGTCGCCAAGTTCTTCGCTTAATTTTTCAAGAATACCAACAGGAACGCCATGACAGCATCCAGCCTTGCTCCGCAGACCACCACAGTGGCATTGGCCACGGTGGAAGACATGCGGGAACGCATCCGTCGCAAAAGCAAACTCAAAGGTCGTCAGGCCGATGACGCTTCTGTGGCGGAGGTCCGGGCGTTGATTGGCGCAGCGCCTCACCGGCGTGACCTGTTGATTGAACACCTGCACAAGCTCAACGACGCCTACCGTTGCCTGCACGACAGGCATCTGGTGGCCCTGGCCAAGGAGATGAACATTCCCATGGCTGAGGTGTACGAGGTCGCCACCTTCTACCACCACTTTGAAGTGGTGCGGGGTGACGAGACCGTGCCGCAGCTGACTGTGCGGGTGTGCGATGGTTTGAGTTGTGAGATGGCCGGCGCCAAGGATTTGCTTGCGCGCCTGCCCTCCCTATTGGGAAATGAAGATGTTCGCGTGATTCCCGCGCCGTGTATCGGCCGTTGCGAACAGGCGCCTGCCGCAGTCGTGCATCAGCACCCTGTGCCCCGGGCGACCGAGGAGTCCATTGCGCAGCTGGTGAAAGACGCCAAAGGCGGACACCCCTCTGCGGAAGGTGCTACAGAATTTATAGCGTCCGCCTATGCGGAACGCGCCGTGTCCCCGGAACCCCATGCGGTGGAAGTAGCCCCCGGCTACACCGGATACGACACCTACAAGGCCAAGGGAGGCTACGCGCTGGCCGCCGCCCTGAGCCAGGGCACACAGGACGCCGAGTCCGTCATCAAGGCCATGGAAGATTCCGGTCTGCGAGGTCTGGGTGGCGCTGGTTTTCCGGCCGGGCGCAAGTGGCGCATCGTTCGCGATCAGCCTGCCCCCCGCCTGATGGCTGTGAACATTGACGAAGGCGAGCCCGGCACGTTCAAAGACCGTACCTACCTCGAGCGCGACCCGCACCGCTTCCTGGAAGGCCTGTTGGTGGCAGCCCAAGTGGTCGGCACGACAGCCTGCTACATCTACCTGCGGGACGAGTACCACGGCTGCCGTGCCATTCTGGAAACCGAGATCGCCAAGCTGCAGGCCAACCCGCCGTGCCCCTTGCCCGTCATTGAACTGCGCCGTGGCGCAGGTGCCTACATTTGCGGCGAAGAGTCCGCCATGATCGAAAGCATCGAGGGCAAGCGCGGCGAGCCCCGCATGCGCCCGCCTTACATCGCCCAGGTGGGCCTGTTCGGTCGTCCCACCCTGGAGCACAACTTCGAGACCCTTTATTGGGTGCGAGACATTGTGGAAAAGGGTGCCTCCTGGTTCAGCAGTTTCGGCCGCAACGGTCGCAAGGGCCTGCGCTCATTCAGCGTCAGCGGTCGCGTCAAGTTCCCCGGCGTGAAGCTGGCGCCTGCCGGTATTTCGGTGGCTGAGCTGGTGGACGAATACTGCGGCGGCATGCTCGACGGGCACAAGCTGTATGCCTATCTGCCGGGCGGCGCGTCCGGTGGCATTTTTCCGGCCAGCTTGTCGCATGTGCCGCTCGACTTTGACACCTTGCAGCCGCACGGCGGCTTCATCGGATCGGCTGCGGTCATCGTGCTGAGCCAGCACGACAAGGCGCGCGATGCCGCTTTGAACATGATGCGTTTTTATGCCCACGAGAGTTGTGGTCAATGCACGCCCTGCCGCGTAGGTACGGCCAAGGCCGCTACGCTGATGGAATCGCCCGTGTGGGACCACACCACACTGGAAGACTTGAACGTGGTGATGACGGATGCCTCCATCTGCGGTCTGGGCCAGGCGGCCCCGAATCCGGTGCGTTGCGTCCAGAAATACTTTGCACACGAGGTGAGCTAAATGAACGCGCCTGCCAAACACGTTGAATTCACGCCCCAGGTGATTACCTTCCATCTGGACGGAAAACCTGTGGAAGCCTTCGAAGGCGAGTCCATTTTGAAAGCGGCGGAACGCAGTGGTGTGTGTATCCCCCACCTTTGCTACAAGGACGGCCTGCGCGCCGACGGCAACTGTCGCGCTTGCGTGGTTGAGATCAAAGGCGAGCGGACGCTGGCCCCCAGCTGCTGCCGCAGTGCCACCGCCGGTATGGAAGTGCAGGCCAAGAGTGAGCGCGCCGTCAAAAGCCAGAAGATGGTGTTGGAAATGCTGCTCTCCGACATGCCGGACGAGGGCTACAAGTGGAATGATTCGGCAGCTGCCACCCCTGATGCATCGCAGCAGCACGGCGAGCTGAGCGCCTGGGCTGCGCGCATGGATGTGTCTGTGCGCCCCGAACTCAAAGCCTTGCGACGCGAGCAACCCAAGGCGGATGTGTCGCACCCCGCCATGGCCGTCAATCTGGACGCCTGTATCCAATGCAACCGCTGTGTGCGCGCCTGCCGCGAAGAACAAGTCAATGACGTGATCGGCTACGCCAATCGCGGCGCCCATGCCGAGATCGTGTTCGACCTGAACGACCCCATGGCGGACAGTACCTGTGTGGCCTGTGGCGAATGTGTGCAGGCCTGCCCGACCGGCGCGTTGATGCCCAAGTCGCACATCGGCACCCAAGTGGTCGACAAAAAAGTCGACTCGGTATGCCCGTTCTGTGGCGTGGGTTGCTTGTTGACTTACAACGTGAAAGACGACGTCATCGTGAGTGTGGAAGGGCGCGATGGCCCTGCCAACCACAACCGCTTGTGCGTCAAGGGCCGCTTCGGCTTCGACTACGCGCACAGCCCTCAGCGTCTGACGGTGCCCCTGATCCGCCGGCCCGGCGTCTCCAAAGATCCCGAGATGCTCAATAAGCTGAATCGCGATTCTTCCGACTGGTCTGAGGTGTTCCGTGAAGCGACTTGGGAGGAAGCTCTTGCCTTGTCCACCGGCAAGTTGCGCGGCCTGCGGGACACCTACGGCAACAAGGCCTTGGCTGGTTTCGGCTCTGCCAAGGGCAGCAACGAAGAAGCTTATTTGTTCCAGAAGCTGGTGCGCACCGGCTTCGGAAGCAACAACGTCGACCATTGCACACGCCTGTGCCACGCCTCCAGCGTGGCGGCGCTGCTCGAAGGCGTGGGCTCCGGCGCGGTGAGCAACCAGGTCAATGACGTGGAGCACTCGGACCTGATCTTTGTGATCGGCTCCAACCCTACTGCCAACCATCCGGTGGCTGCGACCTGGATGAAGAACGCGTCCAAGAAGGGCGCCAAGATTGTGTTGGCAGACCCGCGCATTACCGATATCGGCAAGCACGCCTGGCGCACCCTGCAGTTCAAGCCCGATACCGACGTGGCCATGCTCAATGCATTGATCCATGTGGTGATTGAAGAGGGCTTGGCAGATCAAGACTTCATCGCCAAGCGCGCAAGCAACTTTGAAGCGCTACGCGAAAACGTCAAGGGCTACAGCCCTGAAGCCATGGAGCCGATTTGCGGCATCCCGGCGCAAACCCTGCGCGAAGTGGCCCGTGAATTTGCCAAGGCCAAGGGCGCGATGATTCTGTGGGGCATGGGTGTGAGCCAGCACGTGCATGGCACCGATAACGCACGCTGCCTGATCGCGCTGGTCACCGTGACCGGCCAGATCGGCAAGCCCGGCTCCGGTTTGCACCCGCTGCGCGGCCAGAACAACGTGCAGGGCGCATCCGATGCGGGCCTGATCCCCATGATGTTCCCTAACTACCAGCGCGTCACCAACAAGGCAGCCCACGCGTGGTTTGAGGACTTCTGGAATACCAAGCTCGACGACCAGCCCGGCTACACCGTGGTGGAGATCATGCACAAGGCCTTGGCCGATGACAGCGACCCGCACAAGGTGCGCGGCATGTACATCATGGGTGAGAACCCCGCCATGAGCGATCCTGACCTGAACCATGCACGCCACGCGCTCGCGTCTCTGGAGCACATGGTGGTGCAGGACATTTTCATGACCGAAACCGCTTGGCTGGCCGACGTGGTGTTGCCGGCAACCGCCTGGCCTGAAAAAGACGGCACCGTCAGCAACACCGACCGCATGGTGCAACTGGGCAAAAAAGCGGTGAGCCCGCCCGGCCAGGCCAAGCCTGACCTGTGGATCATTCAAGAGATCGCCAGGGGCATGGGCCTGAACTGGAACTACGCCGGCGAAAGCGATGGCGTGGCTGCGGTGTACGAAGAAATGCGCCAGGCCATGCACGCTGCCATCTCCGGGATCACCTGGGAACGCCTGCAGCGCGAATCCAGCGTGACTTACCCTTGCTTGACCGCAGAAGACCCCGGCGCCCCTACCGTGTTCATCGAGAAATTCGCCACCGATGACGGCCGCGTGCACCTGGTGCCTGCGGACATCATTCCGGCCAATGAGCGCCCGGATGCGGAGTACCCGTTTGTGCTGATCACCGGCCGTCAGCTGGAACACTGGCACACCGGCAGCATGACGCGCCGCGCCACAGTGCTCGACGCTATCGAGCCCATGGCCACCGCCTCCATGTGCGGGGACGACATGCAAGCCATGTCTTTGCAGGCGGGTGATGTCATTACCATCGCCTCGCGCCGTGGCAACGTGGCCATCCACGTGCGGCGTGACGACGGTACCCCCCGTGGTGCGGTGTTCGTGCCCTTCGCCTATTACGAAGCCGCGGCCAATCTGATGACCAATGCTGCGCTGGACCCCTTCGGCAAAATCCCGGAGTTCAAGTACTGCGCAGTGGCCATCCGACGCGGTGGCAAGCCAGCCGCAGTCAGCGGCTACGGGACCAACCCTGCACCAGCGGCTGCGTGACCTTTTAACCTGAGCGATGCCCATGACTGCCATTCCCTACCTCACCGAAGCGCGTGCGCCTCTGACGCACAGCATCGAGGTGGTGAATCAGCATGGCGAGCGCCAGTTGTTGGATATACCGGCCGAGCGTCCGCTCACCGTGTATGTGGACAAGCGGGAGCTGGTCACCTTGATGACCTTGGGCGAGCGCCCTGAGTGGCTGGTGTTGGGCTATTTGATCAATCAGCGCCTGGTGCCGGATGCGGCGGCCATAGCTTCCATCACTGTCGATTGGGAAGTGGGCGCCGCCGCCGTCAAAACACGGGCAGGCATCGTGGACGTCGAAGCCAAAACCGCCAAGCGGGTGGTCACTACCGGTTGCGGGCAGGGCAGCCTGTTCGGCGAGGTCATGGCGCATATCGAAGGCATAGACTTGCCGCCCACGGTGGTCACCCAAGCGCAGGTCTATGCCATCGTCAACACCATTCGCCTGCAAGACAGCACTTACAAGTCTGCCGGTTCGGTGCACGGATGTGCGCTGTTCCGTGGCAGCGAGCGATTGCTGTTTGTGGAAGACGTAGGTCGCCACAATGCCATCGACACCATTGCCGGCTGGATGGCTTTGCAAGCCCTGGCCTCGGAGCCGCTGGACGTGAATGGCTTGGTCTTTTACACCACCGGTCGTTTGACGAGCGAGATGGTGATGAAAGCCGCCCAGATGGGCGTGGCCGTGGTCATCTCCCGCAGCGGCATGACGCAAATGGGCCACGCCGTCGCCACCGACCTCGGGTTGTGCGCCATTGGCCGCGCCCTGAACACCCGCTTCCTGTGCTTCAGCGGTGCGCACCGCTTGCAGCTGGAACCTGCGCCCCTGGCTGAACCTGTAGAGGCCGGGGTTTGAGTTCTTTGGGGGAAAGCGGGCTGGCCGCTGTACGGCTGATTGCAGATGCGGACCCGGTGCTGTGGTCCATCGTCTGGCGTTCCCTGGCCTTGAGTGCGGCCGCCAGTGCGTTGGCTTTTGTGGTGGGTACTGTGCTGGGGGCGTGGCTGGCAGTGAGCCGCTTTCCTGGCCGCGGGCTGGTGCTGGCGGTGCTCAATACCCTGCTTTCCTTGCCCTCCGTGGTGGTGGGATTGGGCGTTTACCTGTTGCTTTCCCGCTCCGGGCCGCTGGGCTTTCTGGGTTGGCTCTATTCTTTCAAAGCCATGTTGCTGGCGCAGACCGTGCTGGTCTTGCCCATAGTGATCGCGCTGGTGCGACAGGTGGTGGAAGACGCCGACGCTTCCCATGGCGAGCAGCTTCGGTCCCTGGGCGCCAGTCCGCGCCTGCGCGGCTTGCTCCTGGCGTGGGATGAGCGCAGCGCTTTGTTGACCGTGGCCTTGGCTGCCTTCGGGCGCGCCATCGCCGAGGTGGGCGCTGTCATGCTGGTGGGCGGCAATATGGACGGTTTCACCCGGGTGATGACCACCGCCATCGCGCTGGAAACCAGCAAGGGCGACCTGCCGCTGGCCATGGGCTTGGGGCTGGTGCTGCTGGGCGTGGTCTTGCTTTTGCAGTTGCTATTGGCCGGTCTGCGGGCTTGGCTGCAAAAGGTGGATGCGGCCGTGCCGGTAGCCGCCCCTTCCGCAGGGACGCGCGCATGAGCGCTTCAAGCCTGATCAGGCTGAACAAAGTATCGGTAGCGCTCACCCCGCGCCACGGTGCGCCCTTGGCCCTGGAGGGCGTGAGTCTCAACATCCAGGCCGGTGAGCGGGTGGCGCTGGTAGGGTCCAACGGCAGTGGCAAGTCCACGCTGCTGCGGGTCATCCACGGTTTGCAACAGCCGGTATCCGGCCAGCTTGTGTTGGATGCCGCTTTGCGCCAGGCCATGCTGTTCCAGCGCCCTGTATTGCTCCGCTTGACCGTGCAAAACAACTTGGCCTTGGGCCTCTGGCTGCAAGGCACGCCCTGGCAACAGGCCCGCAGCCGTGCGATGCAGGTGTTGGGCGATGCGGGGCTGGACGACGTAGCCCAACGGCGCGGGCGCCAGCTCTCGGTCGGCCAAACGCAGCGGGTAGCACTGGCACGCGCCCTGGCCCTGAAGCCCGAGTTGCTGTTGCTGGACGAGCCCACCGCCAGCCTGGACCCGCATTCGAAACGCCTGGTAGAAGCCACCGTGCAGGGCTTTGCAGGCACCATGGTGTTTGCCAGCCACAACCTCGGCCAGGTGAAGCGCCTGGCCACGCGGGTGGTCTATCTGGAGCAGGGGCGCCTGTTGGTGGATCTACCGGTGCATGAGTTTTTTGATCATGCCTTGTTGCAGACCCGTTCTGCCGACGCCGCGAGTTTTGTAAAAGGAGAGGGAGTTACATGAGGAATTTGATGTCTTTTGGTGCCCTGGCGCCCGTGTTTTCTGCGCTGGCAGCTATTGTTTTGGTAGCAAGCGGTGCGGTGCACGCCCAGGCCTTGGTGATGGCTTCCACCACCTCGACCGAGCAGTCCGGCCTGTTCGCCCACCTGTTGCCCGCCTTCAAGGCGGCCACAGGGGTAGATGTGAAAGTGGTGGCCGTGGGCACGGGTCAGGCCATCGACATGGGCCGCCGTGGGGACGCGGATGTGCTTTTCGTGCACGACCAGGCAGCCGAAGAAAAGCTGGTGCAAGAAGGCTTTGCCACCAAGCGTCTGCCCGTCATGTACAACGACTTTGTGCTGGTAGGGCCTGCGGCAGACCCGGTGGGCGTGCGTGGCAAGGACATTCTGGCTGCGTTCAAAAAGCTCGCGGCGTCGCCAGCCAGCTTTATTTCCCGCGGCGACCGTAGTGGCACCCATGCCGCCGAGCTACGCTACTGGAAAGCCATAGGCACCGAAGCACCCAAGTTCGCCGGCTACCGCGAATGCGGTTGCGGCATGGGCCCGGCCTTGAACATCGCCGCGTCCACCGCAGGCTATGTGCTCACCGACCGTGGCACCTGGCTCAACTTCAAGAACCGCGCCGGCCTCGTCGTGCTGGTGGAGGGCGATAAACAACTCTTCAACCAGTACGGCGTGTTGCCGGTCAACCCCGCGAAGCATCCGCACGTCAACGCGGCGGACGCTGCGAAATTTGTGGATTGGGTGACGTCGGCAGCCGGCCAAGGTGTCATCGCTGGCTACAAAATCGGGGGTGAGCAACTATTCTTCCCCCATGCCAAAAACTGAGTCTGCCTCCATGGCCCACGCCTCTGCTTTGACGCTGTCTGACATCACCGCTTTGGTGCTCGCAGGCGGGCGCGGCATGCGCATGGGTGGGGTGGACAAAGGGCTGCAACCCTTGCATGGCGTGCCCATGGCTCAGCACGCCTTGCAGCGCCTGGCCACCCAGCAGCGTGGGGTATACGGTGGAGCTTTGGCGGGCGCCATCGTCAACGCCAACCGCAACCCCGACGTGTACCTCGCCATGAGTGAAGCCACCTTCGGAGCCGGGCGCGCGCAGGTCGTACCGGACCGCGATGCCGAGTTTGCAGGCCCACTGGCCGGCTTTCAGGCGGGGCTGGACGTTTGTAGCACTGCGCTCATGCTCACGGTGCCATGCGACAGCCCGCTGTTCCCGTTGGACTTGGCGCAGCGTCTGTTGGCAGCACTGTTGCAAGCCGATGCCGATATGGCCGTGGTCATGGCTCCCGAGGCCGGGCGCGATGGGCAAATGGCCCTGCGCAGCCAGCCGGTATTTTGCTTGATGTGTACCGCCGTAGCCCCCGGTCTGCACGCCTTTTTGGCTGCTGGTGGCCGCAAGGTGGATGCATGGACTGCCGGCTTGCGGTTGGTGCAAGTTCCTTTCGATGCGCCGGGTGATGACCCGCGCGCTTTTGCCAATGCCAACACGCTGGACGAATTGCGCCAGCTCGAATCCTGATGAAAACGCTGGACGACATTGCCCGCTCCCTGCAGGGGTACGACTCGCAGGCTCTGCGCATGGCAGATGCCAACACCTTTATTGACCGCCTGGTGGCGCCCGTTCAGGGCATCGAGCGGCTGCCGCTGCGCCAATGCTTGGGCCGAGTGTTGGCTGAAGATTTGATTTCCAACATGGCCGTGCCCGCGCACGACAACTCGGCCATGGACGGCTTCGCCTTTAGCGGCGCAGCACTCGCCGGCCAAGCTACGCTTACGCTGCGCATCGCCGGCACCGCACTCGCCGGCAAAGCTTGGGCTGGCAGCTTGCAGGCGGGCGAATGCCTCAAGGTCATGACGGGTGCCATCCTGCCCGCAGGGTTGGACACCGTGGTGCCCCATGAAATGACCACCGTAGCAGGTGATCAGGTTCACATCCCCGCCGACCGTTTGCGTGCCGGCGACAACCGCCGCCTGCGCGGCGAAGACCTGCAGCTCGGCGGTGTTGCGCTATCAAAAGGAGAGCTGCTCGCGCCTGCATCCATTGGGCTGGCGGCCAGTTTGGGCCTGCAAACCTTGCCGGTGCTGCGTCGGCTGAAAGTGGCTTATATGTCCACCGGCGACGAGGTCATGTCCCCCGGCGAGCCGCTGCGCGAGGGCGCCGTGTTTGACAGCAACCGCTACACCGTGACCAGCTTGCTGGAGCGCCTGGGCTGCGAAGTGATCGAGCTGGGCGTGGTGCGCGACGAGCCAATTGCGCTCGAAGCTGCATTCCGCAGCGCGGCAGCACAGGCCGATGTGATCATCAGCAGCGGCGGCGTGAGCGTGGGGGAGGCCGACTTCACCAAAGGCATGATGGCCAAGCTGGGCGATGTAGCCTTCTGGCGTATCGCCATGCGGCCCGGCCGGCCCTTCGCGCTGGGCCGCATCGGCACCACCGTGCTGTTCGGCCTGCCGGGCAATCCGGTGGCGGTGATGGTGACTTTCCTGTCACTGGTACGCCCCGCGCTGCTCAAGATGATGGGTGCTACCCCCAAGCCGCTACCTTTGCTACAGGCCCACAGCCAGGAGCCCATGCGCAAGAAAGCCGGCCGCACCGAATATCAACGCGGCATTGTCACCGTCGCCCCCGACGGGCAGCTGCAGGTGCGCACCACCGGCAACCAGGGCTCGGGCGTTCTCAGCTCCATGGTGCAGGCCAATGGCCTCATCGTACTGGGGCACGAGCAGGGCAATGTGGCAGAGGGTGATCTGGTCAGCGTGATGATGTTTGACGGCGTGATCTAACGCGGTCACTTGCTCTCGTTGGGCAGCATTCCGCGAGGTGCTTAGTTGAAAGTCTGAGTGGCTCAGCTGACGGCTGTTGACCCAAAGCGGAAGTACACCTACTAAATGCGAGCGCCCCAAAGCAGACATCTGTTAAAAAGAGATTTCGACTTTGCCGGTGTCCTTATAGCCACAGCTAAATTGGTACGAGAGAAAGTTACCTACCTGGAACTGGATTAGAAATGAGCTGGTTGCCATCTACTCTCAGCAAGTTTTTGTCCTGCATCTTTCGTAGTGCCCGGTAAAGCGCTTCATGACTCAAGCCAAGCTCGGAGGCCCAAGCTTTCTTCGTCTGAGTCAAGCTGACGACACCGTTGGATCCCTCTGATTCAATGTAATGGTTGATACGATCAGCGGCACTACTGAGGCTAAGCCGCTCGCATTGGGCGCGTAGCTTGCGCACTTCCTTCGCCAATAACGATTGCCATCCGCGACAAAACATAGGCTCATCGTCCAGTGCGCTTCTGAATGCCCCGACAGGGAATTGCAGCAAGGTGGTCGGCTCCGCTGCAATTGCATCGCAGTGATATGACTTTGTCTCGAGACTTGCCTCTGCTATGAAGCCGCAACGAGAACGCTGCAAGATGATTTCTTGACCGTGAATTGTCCGACGGATGAGTCGTGCCTCTCCCCGAACTACCAAATAAACATAGCGAACGGCTTCCCCAATCCGAAACAGATTGGTGCCAGCTTCCGCATCGACTCTTTGGCC
The DNA here is from genome assembly GCF_032191775.1 of Rhodoferax mekongensis. Taxonomy (NCBI): domain Bacteria; kingdom Pseudomonadati; phylum Pseudomonadota; class Betaproteobacteria; order Burkholderiales; family Comamonadaceae; genus Rhodoferax; species Rhodoferax mekongensis. Next base: position 1,646,499 of record NZ_CP132507.1, read on the forward strand.
TAGGGCGCCCAAGGCGTTTGGAACAAATCCCGCACATGGGGTTGATGCGATGAGCTCAGGCCAGTCCAGAGTCTTGATGTTGACTTTCATATGATTTAAATCATACAAACAGAACACACTTGGGACCTAGCATGGGTGAACAACATCATTGGACAAAGTCATGCCCAAACTACCTGCCCTGCCAATCTTCATGCTCTTTGTCGCGGGGCTTTCCCAAAGTCAGACGATAGATCACACCAAAATGGATCATGCAGCGGACATGAAAATGATGGCGGATGCCCAGCGTCAGGTGGATGTGTCCAAAAGAGGCAAGGATGTGATGCCCTTCAGCCTGTCCGCCACCACCCATATTTTTTCCAAAACAGCCGCCGGCGGTACTCAGCAAGTGGTTGCCAAAAAGGCCAGTGACACTGCCCAGGTGCAGCTGATTCGACAGCATCTCCAAGAGATTCGGATGCAGTTCTTGAATGGTGACTTTTCTGGACCGGGTCATATTCTTGGTGAGGACATGCCTGGTCTGTCGGAATTGAGAGACGCAAAGCTGGGGCAACTGGACATCTCATACAAAAAAATCGAGGGTGGGGCTCAACTGACCTATAAAACTGCCAACTCTGTATTGGTATCGGCATTACATAAGTGGTTTGATGCACTGCTATCCGACCATGGCAAAGACGCGAAAGCAGGACACGCAGGTCACATTGGCAGTAAGAAACACTGAGCAACCAACACCCATCGAAAAGAGGCACCAGATGCAAGACCAAAAAGAACACTGGGAACAGGTTTACCGCACCAAGCAGGCAACTGCAGTTAGCTGGTTTCAAGAGCACGCGACGCGCTCGCTGGAACTCATTCGTTCGATTGGAGCGCCTTTAAGCGCTGACATGATCGATGTTGGAGGCGGAGCCTCGACATTGGTCGATGACTTACTCGGGAACGGTTATAGAAATCTCACTGTCTTGGACTTGTCAGGTAGTGCGCTGGAAGTGGCACGCCTGCGCTTGGGGGCCTCGGGGGAGAGCGTGAGTTGGATAACTGGCAATATTTGTCATGTGGATCTGCCAATCCAAAAGTTTGATGTCTGGCATGACCGCGCTGTGTTCCATTTTCTGACGACACCCTCAGATCGCGCAGCCTATGTGGGACAAGTTCTGAAGTCAGTGAAACCGGGGGCACACTTGATCGTCGCTACGTTTGCACCGGACGGACCAGAACAATGCAGCGGATTGCCTGTAGCCAGATATTCACCCGAAGCCCTTCATCAGGAATTCGGTGCTTCATTTGATTTGCTCGAGCATACGAGTGAGGTGCATACAACTCCGTGGGGTTCAGAGCAAAAATTTGTCTACTGTCATTTCTTGCGGCGATAGCCAATTGCTTAAAGGCTGCTCCTCTCCTGTTGAATCCACCGCACAAAGAGGCTGTTAACCCAGAGCGGAAGTGCCGGGACTCGAAATAAACGCTCCAGAGCAGACGCTCAATTGAATGCATCTCCCACCTCTGCATATCAATGGATTACCGCAGCTACTGAGGCATAAAACGGCAGGTGACGGGTAGCTCCCTCGCGTGGGTAGCTCATGCCTCCGCACCTAAATTTGAATTCATCGCTGATCGGGCGTGAAAAAGGCCAGTCCATGTGGACTGGCCTTATCTCTTTAAGCGGTATTCCGCCTTCAGCGTATGGACCCTACAGGCAGCAAGCCAACATTTGCAGGCAGCATTCCATCAATTCGCCGCAGCAATCGCTCGAAGCAAAAGCCAGAGCAGACGCAGACATCAAGCAAGCGCCAAATGCGACTTTAAGAAAATTGTTTTTCATAGTGGTTATCCGAAAATTGAAAAAAATGGGCTAGAAAAGACCACTATGAGTTAGTCCGGCGGAGTCCAAATGGGCCAGGCCGCGCCCTCGTAGACACGGTCTTGGTCCGGGGTCGTAAGAAATGGTCGATAAGCTGACGCCAAAACTTCGATTGGAGGCAACGCAGCCGCTGTGGCCGAGCAGTCTTGGCACAATATCATATTGGCGCAAGCGAGCATGTCGTGACACACATCTTCACAGCAATCACTCTGCATAGATCGCGCTGTACTGTGGGCGCTGCTACTCAATGCACCGAAGGCCAAGGCCAAAGCAATGAGGGTGATCACGAGTGTTCTTCGCATTCGGATAATGTATCGTTACTGGGAAATGTGAGGCGGAGCGAAGCCTATTCCCGCCTTACCAAAAGCCCTATTTTCCGATCAGCCTGCCAAACCCAAATAGCTGGTCTGGTGCAGACGTGGCTGAATCTGCCGTTTGTCTATTAGCCAACCTTTGACGCTCCCTTGGAATTAGGGGTCGACCCAAAGCGGTCCTCCGTCGCTGAAATTTCTGCGACTTAAAGCAGACACACGTGACGTGCGCTCGTTGGGTTGTCGGAATACCCATTTGCCAAATTTGCCCGGAGCTTTTTGGTGGGGATAAACACCAAGCCTCTATTTTTTGCTCGCCACCACAAATGATCGGGTTATTGGACTGACTCCAGAATTGCCGCCATGAAAAATCTACTGCTGTTCTCACTGCTTGGGTTGTCGGCCTTTTCGATGGCCAGGGCGGCGAACGATGACATGCAGCCCATAAGAGGTTTTTCGATGGACCGTAGTGAAGTGAGCATCGCGCAGTTTGGGCGCTACGTTCAGGCAACCGGCGTCGTGACCACTGCCGAAAGAGCCGGGGGCGGTAGCACTTATGAGGGGGGTTGGGTGCAACGCAAAGGGTGGACTTGGCGCAGTCCTTACGGTGTTCCTGCAAACGACAGAGAACCCGCGGTACACATCACGTTCCACGAAGCCAAAGCGTATTGCCAATGGGCAGGAAAACGGCTTCCCCATGATTCCGAATGGATGGAGGCCGCCTACACGGAACGACGGGCCGCACCACCTGCTGGTTTTGTGAAAGATGTGCGCTACCCGTACCCAACCGGAATCAGTCCTGAAGGCGCCAACTGCCTGGGAGATTGCGGGACCACCAATACGCTTGCAGCCTATTCCGGTGGCTTGGTCACTTCCCGAGGTAGCGGTCATGTCTTGGTGGGCAGTACGCGAGCTGGCGTCAATGGCTTATGGGACATGGGCGGCAATGTCTGGGAGTGGACCGATGACGGTAAGTCCCCTGCAGCAGATACCGATCGCCCGACGCGCGGCGGTTCATGGTGGTACGGGGCGACCCAGATGCATAGCGATCATTTACAAACCAAACCGGCCTCAACTGCGGTTGTCTACATCGGCTTCAGGTGTGCAAAAAACTTGCCCTAATGAAATCGGTATCCGCGTCATGACCAATGGGTAGTGGGCAACGTGCGCGACCGCATGAGGCACCGCATAAACCTCACCCGCATTGTTTGTGGCTTTTGCCAAGCTGATAAGGTTGCGGTATGAACCTTTCTTTCTGGCGCCTGGGTTGGCGCACCTTGTGGCGCGATCTGCGCTCCGGCGAGCTGCGTTTGCTCATCCTGGCGGTCACATTGGCCGTGGCCGCACTGACCGCGGTGGGCTTTTTTGCCGACCGGCTGCAGGGCGGCTTCCAGCGCGATGCGCGCCAGTTGTTGGGGGGTGATGCCGTCATCTCCAGCGACAACAAGCCACCGGCTGCCTTTGAGGAGCGTGCCCGCGCCCTCGGCTTGCAGGTGGTGCACACCCTGGGCTTCCCCACCATGGCCCGCGCAAGTGACGCGCAGGGCGGGGCGGCCAAGCTGGTGGCGCTCAAAACCGTAGAGGACGGCTACCCGCTGCGCGGCACCTTGCGCATCAGCCCGGCCCCTGACACCCCCGATACACCGACCAAAGACATTCCTGCTCCCGGGCAGGCTTGGGTGGACGCAGCCTTGCTGGACGCCATCGGCATCCAGGTGGGGGACCCGATTTTGCTGGGTGATGTGCAGCTCAAGGTGAGCGCCATTCTGGTGATTGAGCCCGACCGTGGCGGCGGCTTCATGAACTTCGCGCCCCGCGTCATGCTCAACGAGGCAGACATTGCGGCCACCGGGCTCATCCAACCCGCCAGTCGTCTGAACTATCGTATGGCTGTGGCCGGCCCGGAAGCTGCCGTAAAAACTTATGTGCAATGGGCTGATGCCCAGGTCAAAAGCAACGTGCGTGGCGTGCGGGTGGAGTCGCTGCAAAGTGGTCGCCCCGAGATGAGCCAGACGCTGGACCGCGCCAACAAGTTCTTGAGTCTCGTGGCCCTGCTGGCAGCATTGCTCAGCGCCGTGGCGGTGGCCTTGGCCGCGCGCGCCTTTGCGGCCAACCATTTGGATGACTGCGCCATGCTGCGCGTGTTGGGCCTCTCCCAGCGCACTATCGCCAGCGCGTATGCCTTTGAGTTCGCGCTGGTCGGCCTGTTTGCCAGCCTCTTGGGCGTGGCGGTGGGCTTCGGGGTGCATTACCTGTTCGTGGCTTTGTTGGCGGGCTTGGTTGATGCCGCTTTACCTGCAGCATCGATCTGGCCGGCACTGTTGGGCGTGGGCATGGGCCTCACGCTGCTCATGGCCTTTGGCCTGCCGCCTGTATTGCAGTTGGCCCAGGTTCCTGCGCTGCGCGTGATTCGCCGCGATGTGGGCAACCTGCGCCCTGCGTCTTTGGGCGTGCTGGCCGTGGGCGTGGCCGGCTTTGCGGCGCTGCTTCTCACGGTGAGCAGCGACCTGACGCTGGGCCTGATTGCCGTGGGCGGCTTTGCCGGTGCGGTGCTGGTGTTTGCCTCACTCAGCTGGGTGGCAGTGAAGCTCTTGCGCAAGAGCGTGAACGAAACCACTGCCCCGCGCTGGCTCGTGCTGGCGACCCGGCAGATTTCTGCACGCCCCGCCTATACCGTGGTGCAAGTGAGTGCATTGTCGGTGGGCCTGTTGGCGCTGGTGCTGTTGGTGCTTTTGCGCACTGACCTCATCAGCAGCTGGCGCAAGGCCACACCGCCGGATGCGCCCAACCGCTTTGTGATCAACGTGATGCCCGAGCAGTCCGACGCCTTCCAGAAAGCCCTCACTGACAAGGGCGTGGCCAAGTTCGACTGGTACCCCATGATCCGCGGCCGGCTGGTGGCGGTGAATGACAAGGCCGTATCGCCCGACGACTACACCGAGGACCGAGCCAAGCGCCTGGTGGACCGCGAGTTCAACATTTCCCACAGCGCCAAAAATCCGCAGCACAACATCATTGTGGGCGGCCAATGGACCGAAGAAGAGGCCGGTGCCATCAGCGTGGAAGAGGGCATTGCAAAGACCTTGAACCTGAAGCTGGGCGATAGCCTGCGTTTTGACATCGGCGGGGTGCAGACCGAAGCCAAGATCACCTCGCTACGCAAGGTGGACTGGGGCTCCATGCGCGCCAACTTCTTCGTGATGTTTCCGGTGAGCACGCTCAAGGATGTGCCCAGCACCTACATGGGTGCCTTCAAGGCGCCAGAGACCAAAGGGTTCGATAACGCGCTGGTGCGCGAATTCCCCAACATCACCAATGTGGACATGACCAGCACCATCAACCAGGTGCAGCGCGTGCTGGACCAGGTGATTCGTGCGGTGGAGTTCTTGTTCGGCTTCACGCTGGCGGCGGGGCTGGTGGTGCTGTTTGCCGCAGTGACGGCCACCCGTGAAGACCGCGCGCGCGAGTTCGCCATCATGCGGGCCGTGGGCGCGGGCAGCAGCTTGCTGCGCCAGGTGCAACGCACCGAGTTGGCAGGCGTGGGCTTGCTGGCGGGCTTTTTGGCCTCCATCGTGGCAGCAGCCGTGGGTTGGGCCTTGGCGCGCTACGTGTTTGAATTTGACTGGACCGTGCAGCTCTGGGTGCCGCTGGTAGGCGCCTTGGCCGGTGCCGTGCTGGCGCTGGCCGCCGGATGGTGGGGGCTGCGCGATGTGCTGCGCCGCCCGGTAGTCGAAACCCTGCGCCGCGCCGCGAGCTGATTGCTCTGGTTTTGATAGCTGCTCGCGCAATTCCATGAGCGCTGGCGGTACTTTTTGTTACAGAACATGCAGATTCAAGAACCCAACGCCAAAACCCCGTTTGAATGGATAGGGGGCGAACCCGTGATCCGCAGCATGGTGGACCGCTTTTACGACCTGATGGATCTGGAGCCCGGATACGCCGCCTTGCGCGCGGCCCACGGCAGCTCGCTGGACAAGGCGCGCGACCACCTGTTCTGGTTTCTGTGCGGCTGGATGGGCGGGCCCGATTACTTTGTGGAGCGCTTCGGCCACCCAAGGCTGCGGGCGCGGCACATGCCGTTCAAGATCGGCATTCTGGAGCGCGATCAGTGGCTGGCCTGCATGGACCAGTCCATGGGTGACACGGGCATAGACCCGGTGCTGCGCGAGCGGCTGAAAACCTCGTTCTTCCAGACCGCTGACTGGATGCGTAACGTAGGTCAATAAGGAGGAGCCGGGTCATTTACTTGAACTTTACTTGCGGTTCAAAGAGGCGTGCACGCGCTCTAGTAGTGTCGGGAGCATGACAAAAAGACTTCGCTTACATCCCCCTTTTGGCACTCGTCTTGGTCACGATCTTCCACATATATTGCAGTCGGTTAGTAGCCGTCGCGACACATTGAACTGGCTTTGTGCTGCCGCTGCAGCAGCCACGGGCCTGGTGGCCTGTGGTGGTGGGGGTGAAGGGGGAGCCAGCAATGCAGTCTCGACAACTGGCAGTACCTCCACATCCGGATGTTCGGTGATTCCCACAGAGACAGCGGGCCCCTATCCGGGGGACGGTTCCAACAGCTCTGGCGGCACGATTGCCAATGTGCTGATTCAATCCGGTGTTGTGCGCTCTGACATTCGCAGCAGCTTTGGAGGCACCACCACCACGGCTCCTGGTGTGGGCCTGACGGTGACGCTTAAGTTGGTCAATACCAATGCGAGCTGCGCCAATCTGGCCGGGTATGCGGTTTACCTTTGGCATTGCGATCGGGATGGCAACTACTCCATGTATTCGTCGGGAGTCACGTCTGAGAATTACTTGCGCGGCGTGCAGGTTACCGATGCAAACGGAGAGGTGACATTTACCACCATATTTCCAGCTTGCTACTCGGGGCGTTGGCCGCACATTCACTTTGAGGTTTACAGCAGCCTCACCGCTGCCACGAGCACTCCTGCGAGTGACCAAGTGAAAACTTCGCAATTGGCTCTGCCCAGTGCTGCCTGCAACGCTGTCTACGCCACGACGGGTTACTCCGCCAGCGTTAGCAACTTTGCTGCTATCAGTCTTGCATCAGACAATGTGTTCGGAAATGACAGCGGCGTACTGCAGTTGGCAACCCTAAGTGGCAGCGCCGGCGCAGGATACACAGCCAACTTGCAAGTGGGTATTGCCGCCTGACTCGGTGGTTGTAACCTTGGAAATTCAGACCTGGCGGCCCAGTTTGCGGTAGACGGTGGCGCGGCTGATGCCCAGTGTCTTGGCCGCCTCCGACACATTGCCCCTGCACTGCTCCACGGTTCTGCGGATCAGGGCGGTTTCCATGTCTTTCAGTGGCACTGCGGATGCGCCAGCAGGCCGGCCGGTTGCAGGCACGGCCAGTGCCTCGTTGGCGCTGTGAATCGCCAGCACCTGGATGTGCAAGCCGCTCCACAGGGGTACATCGGGTAGCGGCTCCTGGCGTTTTGCCGCATCAAACAAGGCCTGGTAGGGCAGGCCGAACAAATCGTTGGCATGCACCGTCTCGCCATGGCTGCGCTGTAGCCCGGCCAGCATGGTGCTGGCGGTGGTGTTGGCGGCCGTCACCCAACCGTCACCATCCAGACACAACATGCCGTCGCCATCGCCGCCCAGGCTGTTGCCGGGCCAGTTCAGGCGCAGCAGCAGGCAGTGGGGCTTGGCCAGCACCAGGGCGTTTTCAATCTTGCTGGCGGTGCGTGCCACCAGGTGCCGCAGCTCGGGGCGCTCCATGGCGTCAATGCCAGTGAGATCCAGCATGCCGATGCAGGCGCCATCCGGCCCGAACAGCGGTGCCCCCGCGCAACTGTAGGCCGCGTTGTCATCAAAAAAATGTTCGCCGCGGTGCAGCCACACCGGGCGCATCTCGCTCAGGGCGGCGCCTATGGCTGTAGTGCCCACCCGCCGTTCCGACAAGTCCACCCCCACGCGGGCAATCACATCAGCGCGGCGGTCGCTGCGGTCTATGTTGCCGCTCACATCCACCACCACGCCGTCTGCATTGGTCAGGATGGCGAAGTAGCGGGTATCGGCAATGGCCTGCCCCAAGCGCCCGAGCAGAGGGCGCGCTGCACTCAGCAGCGATTGGTTGGCTTCTTCTATGCGCTGCAGCGCCGCCCTGGGCACCATGTCAAAACTCAGGCGTTCCTGGGGGCGCAGTCCATCGTCCAGGCAGCGCCGCCAGCTGCGTTCGATCCATGGTGACGACAAGGGCGCGGGCAGGGCACGACCCTCCAGCAGCATGGCTTGGCGGGCCGTGCTGATATGGCGCAGGCGCTGCTCTGCAACGTCGATCAGGGTTTGCAACATGGGGTGGTGCCATCCGGTCCGGGGCTTGCGGTCGCCCGGAGTGGGCTTGGCCTGGCAAGTGTTTCATTTTGAGAATTTCAGACACCGCTGGCAAGGGTTCGAGGGTTTTACCTAGGGGCAGGGGCAGGGCCGGCTTCAATAATTTGCTGCGCTACCCCTTACCAACCATAACGGAGACATATTCCATGCAGGTTCAGCTCAAGGTTAATGGCAAGCCCACCACGGTGGACGTACCCCCCCATACATTGCTTGTTCAGGTGCTGCGCGAGCACCTTCACCTCACCGGCACCCACGTGGGCTGTGACACCGCGCAGTGCGGTGCCTGCACGGTGATCAAGGACGGGCGCAGCATCAAGTCCTGCAATGTGCTGGCAGCGCAGGCCAATGGCTCCGACATCACCACCATCGAAGGGCTGGCCAAGCCCGACGGCACCCTGCACCCCATGCAAGCCGCCTTCAAAGAGTGCCATGGCCTGCAATGCGGCTACTGCACCACCGGCATGGTGATGAGTGCTGTCGACCTGTGCACCCACCACCCCAAGGCATCGGCTGGCGAAATCCGCGAACTGCTGGAAGGCAACATCTGCCGCTGCACCGGCTACCAGAACATCGTCAAAGCCGTGCAGCAGGGTCAAGCTGCCATGGCCAACACTTAAGGAGTCTCACCATGGGTGCATCAGATTTTTCCAAGCTTCCGCATATTGGTGAGTCCGTCCGCCGCAAGGAGGACTACCGCTTCCTGACCGGTGCCGGCCAGTACACCGACGACATCACCATGGAGCGCCAGACCTATGCGGTTTTTGTGCGCAGCCCGCATGCCCATGCCAACATCAACAGCATCGACTTGGCGGCCGCCAAAGCCATGCCCGGCGTGGTGGAAGTGTTTATCGGCAAGGACCTCGAAGGCAAGATGGGTGGGCTGCCCTGCGGCTGGCTGATTACGGATGTGAATGGCAAGCCCATGAACGAGCCACCCCACCCGGTACTGGCACTGGGCAAAGCCCGCCACGTGGGCGACCAGGTGGCCATGGTGATTGCCGAGACTCTGGAGCAAGCCAAAAATGCTGCCGAAGCCGTGGTGGTGGATTACGACCCGCTGCCCGCCGTGGTGGACGTGCGCGATGCCGCTACCGGCCCGCAACTGCACGAGCAGGCGCCCAACAACCATTGCTACAAATGGGGCCTGGGCGACAAAGCAGCTGTGGATGCCGCCTTTGCCACTGCAGCCCACATCACCAAGCTGGACCTGACCAACAACCGCCTGGTGCCCAATGCCATGGAGCCGCGTGCGGCCATCGGCAGCTACAACCGCGCCACTGAAGAATATGTCTTGCATGTGGCCAACCAGAACCCGCACGTCGAGCGCCTGCTGATGACGGCCTTTGTGCTGGGTCTTCCCGAGCACAAGGTGCGCGTGATTGCGCCCGATGTGGGGGGCGGCTTCGGCTCCAAGATCTACCTGTATGCCGAAGACGTTGCCTTGACCTGGGCCTCCAAGCAAATTAACCGCAGCATCAAGTGGACTTGCGAGCGCAGCGAATCTTTCCTGACCGATGCGCATGGCCGTGACCACGTAAGCCACGCCGAAATGGCGATGGACAAGGATGGCAAGTTCCTCGCCATGCGGGTGCACACCGATGCCAACCTGGGCGCTTATTTGTCGACCTTCTCGACCGCGGTGCCCACCATCCTCTATGCCACGTTGCTGGCCGGCCAGTACACCTGCCCGCTCATCCATGTGGAAGTGGACGCCTGGTTCACCAACACCGCCCCGGTCGACGCTTATCGCGGCGCTGGCCGCCCCGAAGCGACCTACCTGCTGGAGCGCCTGGTGACCCGCTGCGGCTGGGAGTTGGGCCTGTCGCAGGAAGAGATCCGCAAGCGCAATTTCATCAACAGCTGGCCGTACCAGACCCCGGTGGCCCTGCAGTACGACGCGGGTGACTATCTGGGTTGCATGACCAAGGCGCAGGCGCTGGGCGACACCGCCGGTTTTGAGGCCCGCAAGGCAGCCAGCAAGGCCAAGGGCATGCTGCGCGGCATCGGCTACTCCAGCTACATCGAAGCCTGCGGCCTCGCACCCAGCAATATCGCAGGAGCCTTGGGCGCCCGTGCCGGCTTGTTTGAGTGCGGCGAAGTGCGTGTGCACCCCACCGGCAGCGTGACCGTGTTTACCGGCTCCCACAGCCACGGGCAGGGGCACGAAACCACCTTTGCGCAGGTGGTGGCAGCACGCCTGGGTATTGCCGTAGACGCGGTGGATATCGTGCACGGTGACACCGGGCGCGTGCCGTTCGGCATGGGTACCTATGGCTCTCGCTCCATCTCGGTGGGTGGCGCGGCCATCATGAAGGCGCTGGACAAGATCGAGACCAAGGCTAAGAAAATTGCAGCCCACTTGATGGAAGCCAGCGATGCCGATGTGGAGTTCGCCAATGGCGAGTTCACCGTCAAGGGCACCGACAAAAAGGTGACCTTCGGCCAGGTGGCGCTTACTGCCTATGTGCCCCACAACTACCCGCTGGACAAGCTGGAGCCGGGCCTGAACGAAACCGCGTTCTACGACCCTACCAACTTCACCTTCCCCAGCGGCACTTATATCTGCGAGGTCGAAATCGATCCCATGACCGGCAAGACCCGCGTGGACAAGTTCACGGCAGTCGATGACTTCGGCACCATCATCAACCCGATGATTGTGGAGGGCCAGGTACACGGTGGTCTGGTGCAGGGCATCGGCCAGGCGCTGCTGGAAAACTGTGTGTACGACAAGGAAACCGGCCAGCTGCTGACCGGCTCCTTCATGGACTACACCATGCCCCGGGCAGACGATTTCCCAGAGTTCAAGATCGACAACATCTGCACGCCTTGCACCCACAACCCCTTGGGCACCAAGGGCTGCGGCGAGGCTGGCGCCATCGGCTCGCCGCCGGCGGTTATCAACGCGGTGCTCGATGCACTGCGCGAAGTGGGCGTCAAGGACTTTGACATGCCCGCCTCCCCGCACCGCGTGTGGGAAGCCATTCAGTCGGCCAAGGCTTAAGCACAGGAGAACCAGACCATGTACGCATTCACTCTAGAGCGTCCCTCCACCGTGCAGGAAGCGGCTGCATTGGCCGCTGGCGGCACCAAGGTGCTGGCCGGCGGGCAAACCATGTTGGCTTCCATGAAGCTGCGCTTGTCGCAACCCGGCGCTGTGGCCGACTTGTCCGGCATCAAGGAGCTGGTCGGCATCAAGCGCGAGGGCAATGCCATCGTCATCGGTGCCATGACCCGCCACCTCGATGTGGCCAACAGCGCCGAGGTCAAGGCCGCCATTCCCGGCTTGGCAGACCTGGCTGCCCACATCGGCGACAAGCAGGTCCGGGCCATGGGCACCTTGGGCGGCTCCGTGGCCAATAGCGACCCTGCAGCCTGCTACCCCAGCGCTGTGCTGGCGCTGGGTGCCACCATCCACACCAACAAGCGCAAGATTGCGGCAGACGACTTCTTTGTCGGCATGTTCACTACTGCGCTGGACGAAGGCGAGCTGATCACCGCGATCAGTTTTCCCATCCCCAAACGCAGCGTGTACATGAAGTTCAACCAGCCGGCCTCGCGCTTTGCATTGGTGGGCGTGTATGTGGCGCAAACCGATAGCGGTGTGCGGGTTGCGGTGACCGGTGCCGGCCAGTGCGTGTTCCGCCACGCAGGGCTGGAGGCCGCGCTCAACCAGAGCTTTACCGTGGCCTCTGCGGCTGCCGTGAAGATCGACGCGAGCGAGCTCAATGCCGACATTCACGCAACCGCCGCCTACCGGGCCAACCTGATCAGCGTGCAAACCCAGCGCGCGGTGGCCAAGCTTCTGGGCTGAGGCCCCGTAGTGCACAAGCCCCGCATTCTTGTGGATGCGGGGCTTTTTTAACTCCAGCGCTCATGGAATATGCGCGAGAAGCTCCTGAAACCATAGCAAGAAAGTGTCCATGATGGTGTTTCCAACGGTCGACGCCCTGATCACCGCCTTGCAATCCTGCGGCTACTTCGCGGACCGGCGCCTGGCGACAGCCGTATTTCTGGCGCTCAAGCTGCAGCGCCCCTTGTTGCTTGAGGGCGAGCCCGGTGTGGGCAAAACCGAGTTGGCCAAGGCCTTGGCAACCGCCTTGCAGCGGGCCTTGATCCGTCTGCAGTGTTACGACGGCCTGGAGCAACGCGAAGCCCTGTACGAATGGAACTACGCCGCCCAGCTGCTGCACATGCGTGCGGCAGAACTGGCCCCCGATATCAGCGTCTCAGCCATGGAGCGCGAGGTCTACCAAGACCGCTACCTGATCCGCCGCCCCCTGCTGCAAGCCTTGCAGGCCCCGGCGCCGGGCGCGGTGCTCTTGATAGACGAGGTGGACCGCGCTGACGAACCCTTTGAAGCCTTCTTGCTGGAATACCTGGGCGAATACCAGGTCAGCATTCCCGAGATGGGCACGGTCAAGGCACAAGTAACGCCGGTCACCATCCTTACCAGCAACCGCACGCGCGAACTCAACGATGCGGTCAAGCGCCGCTGTCTGTACCACTGGCTGGACTACCCCGCGAGGGAGCGCGAGCTCGACATCATCCGCGCACAAGTGCCCGAGGCATCTGACGCACTGACTGCGCAGGTGGCAGACGTGGTGAGCCGGCTGCGCAGCCAACCCTTTGTGAGCAGTTTTCAGCGCGCACCCGGCATCGCCGAAAGCGTGGAGTGGGCCAAGGCCCTGCTGGCTCTGGACACTCTGGTGCTGGACCCCGAACTGCTGACCGACACCGCGGGCATTCTTTTCAAGCAGCGCGATGATGTATCTGCGCTCAACCACCAGTTGGTCAACCAGCTGCTCGCACCTGTAGAAGGGGACGAGGGTTGAAGCATGCAACTCGGTGACGCGCGCCTTGGCAAGTTCAGCGACAACCTCGCAGCGTTCGGTCGCACGCTGCGCCGTGCCGGTGTGCGTGTAGACCCAGCCCGCATCGCCCTGGCTACCGAGGCAGCCCTCACCGTGGGGCTGGAGCACCGCGAAGACCTGAGCGCCGCACTGGAAGCCGTGCTCATCAGCCGCGAGCAGGACAGAGTGGTCTACCGCGAGTTGTTTGAAGCGTTTTTTCGCAACCCCAACATGGCGCACAAGCTACTGTCGCAGCTCCTGCCCAGCGCCGAGGGCAAGGCGGAACCCAGCAAGCGCCGCCCCCGCGTGCGCGAAGCACTCTCGCCCCAGCACGCCTTCGGCAAGCCAGCACAGCCCAAGCCGGAAGACGACAAGGTGGACTTTGACGCCGCCATGACGGCCAGCCAGCTGCAGCGCCTCAAGCATGCGGATTTCAATGCCCTGGGCGCCAGCGAATACCGGTTGGTGGAGCGCCTGGCACGCGATATCCGTCTGCCTCTGCCCACCTTTGCCAGCCGCAGGCACAAACCCGGCGCCCACGGCCGCCAGCTGCGCTGGACGGGCGTGTTGCAAGCCGCAGTGCGCACCGGTGGCGAGCCCATGCACCTGCCACGCATGCAGCGGGTGCAGCAGCCGGTGCCTTTGCTGATATTGGTGGATGTTTCCGGCTCGATGGAGCGTTATGCGCGACTGCTGTTGGCCTTTTTGCACGCTGCCACCAGTCGCCAAGCCTTGGGCGGTGCGGTGCGCTTGCAACGCCATGTATTTGCCTTTGGCAACCGGCTCACCGACCTGAACGCCGCGTTCGCGCAGGCAGACACCGACGCCATGCTAGCCCAGGCGAGCGCCCATATTGAAGACTTTGCCGGTGGCACCCAGCTGGGCAACTGCCTGGCCACACTGAATGCCCTGCACCAGCGCAAGCTGGTGGGGCGCCGCACGCTGGTGCTCATCATCACCGACGGGCTGGATACCGGCGAACCTGAAGCCCTCGCCCACGAGCTCGACCAACTGCGCCGCCGCACTGGCCGCCTGCTCTGGCTCAACCCCTTGTTGCGCTTTGACGGTTATGCGCCCTTGGCACAAGGGGCCGCCGTCTTGAACCGCTACGCGCACGGCATGCTGGCCGTGCACAACCTCAGCAAGCTGGAAGACCTGGCCGCCAGCGTGGCCGGCATTCTGCGGCGCTGACCCGAATCACCACTTTGAAGAAGGAAGACCATCATGGACATGCAAGGCAGCCGCCAACTCGCCATCACCCAGCAACAAGCGTGGGACGCGCTCAACGACCCTGCGGTGCTCAAGACCTGCATCCCCGGCTGCGACAAGGTCGAAGCCAGCGGTGAGAACCAGTTCAGCATCGGCATGGCACTCAAAATCGGGCCGGTCGCTGCCAAGTTCACCGGCAAGATCACTCTGTCGGACATCGCGCCTCCGAACAGCTACACCATCAGCTTTGAAGGGCAGGGTGGCCCGGCCGGTTTCGGCAAGGGGAATGCCAAAGTGCAGCTCACGCCCAATGACCGCGGCTGTGAGCTCAGCTACAACGTGCAAGCCTCGGTGGGCGGCAAGATCGCCCAGATGGGGCAGCGCCTGATCGACGGCGTGGCCAAATCCATGGCCGAAGATTTCTTCAAGCGTTTTGACGACGAAATGCAGAAACAACACCCCGGCGCTTACGCTGCGCAGGCGGTGGCCGATTCCCTGGCCGGTGGTGGAGCGCCCACCGAGGCTGCCAGCGCTGAAGCCTCAAGCGGCATGCCCACTTGGGTGTGGGCCTTGGGCGCTGCTGTGGTGGTGATTGCGGCCATTGCCTTGTTCCGTTGAGCGGGTAGCCGGGCATGGAAAACCTCGATGTGGTGGTGCTGCGCACCCTGCTGGACTGGCGGCGTGCCGGGCGCCATGCGCTGCTGGCCACGGTGGTGCGCACCTGGGGCTCCTCGCCGAGGCCGGTGGGCTCCATCATGGCAATGTGCGAAGACGGTGCGGTGGTGGGCTCAGTGTCGGGTGGCTGCATTGAAGACGACCTGATTTACCGCTTCACCCGCGCCTATACGGCGCCAGCCTCCAGCGAGGCCGCGCATGCGCAGCAAATTCCGAGTGGTCCGCCGCAGTTCGTCAAGTACGGCATCACGGCGGACGAGGCACACCGCTTCGGCCTGCCGTGTGGCGGCACTCTGGAGCTGCTGCTGGAGTTCGACCCCGATGCAGCCTCTTTGCAGGCATTGGTGGAGCAGTTGGCCCGCGGACAACTGGTGCGCCGCAGTGTGTGCCTGGACGATGGGGCGGCAAGCTTGCAGGCCAGCACCGAGCCGGCGGATCTGAGCGTCAGCGCGACGGAGCTGGTTAACACTTTCGGGCCTGAATACCGCATGCTCATGATCGGCGCGGGCCAGCTCAGTGAATACGTCGCCACCATGGCCTTGTTCAATGGATTTGCTGTGACGGTGTGCGACCCGCGTGAGGAGTACCGCGGCGCATGGGCGGTGCCCGGTGTCACCGTGGTGAGTGACATGCCCGATGACGTGGTCACCGCCTTCCAACCCGATCGGCGCAGCTGCGTCATTGCGTTGACGCACGACCCCAAGCTGGACGATTTGGCGCTGTTGGAAGCCTTGAAGTCAGAAGCCTTTTACATTGGCGCCATCGGCTCCCGCCGCAACAACCAGGCGCGCCACCAACGCATGGTCGAGCATCTGGACCAGACGCCCGAAACTTTGGCCCGTCTGCGCGGCCCGATTGGCATTTACATCGGAAGCAAAACGCCACCCGAGATTGCCGTGAGCGTGATGGCCGAGATTCTGGCGGTCAAGAACGGCGTCAAGCTGCCACGCGACATGGAAGTCTCCGTCGCCAAAGACGGGCTGGCCTTGGCGCACAACGACAGAGGCGCTTTGGTGTGCGGTATGCCCCGCGCGGGGGACTGAGCGACCGTCAGTTCAAGCGCGGTTCTGGGGCTGCAACAGCACCACCAGCGCGCCCGCACCGCCCTGTGCGGGCTGCGCCTGCACAAAGGCCACCACTTCGCTTTTTTGCACCAGCCACTTGTGCACTTTTTCCTTGAGCACCGGAGCCTTGCCGGGTGAGCCCAAGCCCTTGCCGTGCACCACGCGCACGCAACGTATGCCGTTGCGGTGTGCGTCGCGGATGAATGCGCTGAGTGCTTCACGCGCTTCGTCACTTCGGTATCCGTGCAGGTCGATCTGTTTCTGGATGCTCCACTTGCCTTTGCGCAGCTTTTGCGTCACATCGGTGCCCACGCCGGGGCGGCGAAAGCTCAAGTGCTCGTCGGTGTCGAGAAGGGTGGTCACGTCGACCTCGTCACTCAGCGCTTCTTGCAGCGCCGCCGCGTCATCCAGCATTTGCTGCTTTGGAATGGGCTTGGGGGGCTCCGGCGTCAGCTTGGCGCGTTGTGGCGGCTCCAGCGGTTTCACTTTGCCGATGGCCGCCTGAAACAGGTTGCTGGCGGCGGCTTTGCGTTTGGCCTCCAGCGCCTTGTGGGCGGCCAGCGCAGCTTCGCGTGCGGCTTGGGCTTCGATTTCTTTTTTGACCAGCTTCAGGTCGGAAAGGGCGTTGATCTTCATGATGGCCCTTTAAATGAGTCCGGTCTCGGCCATGGACAGTGCCTGGCCGGGGCCTACGATGATGTGGTCCAGCACCCGCACGTCCACCAGTGCGAGCGCGGCTTTGAGTGTTTGGGTCAGCGCCTCGTCGGCACGGCTGGGCTGCACACTGCCGCTGGGGTGGTTGTGGGCCAGCACGACGGCGGCCGCACCGTGGTGCAGCGCGCGGATAACGACCTCGCGCGGGTACACACTGGTTTGCGTGAGCGTGCCGCGAAACAGCTCTTCCATGGCCAGTAACTTGTTCTGGCTGTCGAGAAACAGCACCGCAAACACCTCATGCCCCTTGGCGGCCAGGTGCAGCTGCAGATAGTGCTTGACGGCCTGCGGGTCGGCAAACACCTCGCGCTCTTGCAGACGCTGGGCCATGGCGCGGCGCGCGAGTTCGAGCACCGCCACAATCTCGGCCCGCTTGGCAGGCCCCAGCCCTTTGACGCGCTTGAGGTCGTCGGCAGTGGCATGCAGCAAGCCGGCTATGCCTCCAAACCCGCCCTGGCGCCCGTCAGCTCTGCGTGAAGCGCTATCATTTTTGAGTTGCAACAGCTCTTCAGCCATCTGCAACACCCCTTTGCCCGCAATGCCGGTTCGCAACAAAATGGCCAGCAACTCCGCATCGCTCAGCGCTCCGGCGCCGCGCGCAAGCAACTTCTCGCGCGGTTGGGCTTCCAGAGGGAGGTCTTTGAGGGGCATGGCAGCAGAGGCTGTGCAAGTGTGAATTCAGGGCCAAACCAGTGCCGGATGGGGTCATCAGGCCTGGCTTTCTACAATAGAGGGCAGTTTATCGGGACTTTTATGACCAGCACGCTTCCCCGGGTTCAGCCGGGTTCCTTTCTCACCTTGCATTACCGCCTGGGCGGACCCGCCGGGGACATCATCAACACCTTCGACGGCAAGCCCGCCACCCTGAGTCTGGGCACCGGCGAACTCTCCCCCGCCGTTGAAGCCTGTTTGATGGACATGGAAGAGGGCGCCCGCGCCACGTTTGAGTTGCCCGCAGGGGCCGCTTTTGGCGAGCGTAACCCCGACATGCAGCAGTGGCTGGCCCGCAAGGTGCTGACCCAGATGGGCGACCCGCTGGAGACCTACAACGTGGGCGATGTGGTGCAGTTCCCCACGCCCGATGGCCAAGGGCAGTTTGCCGGTGTGGTGCTGCAATTGCGGGGCGAAGGCGCAGAGCGCGCGGTGTTGTTCGACTTCAACCACCCGCTGGCTGGTCAGCCGGTCACGTTTGAAGTGCAGCTGATCGGGGTGCTATGACAACGCCTGCCATGCCCCAGGAAATTTTGCTGGCCGAGCCACGTGGCTTTTGTGCCGGCGTAGACCGCGCCATCGAGATTGTGGAAAAGGCATTGGCCAAGTTCGGCCGCCCTATCTACGTGCGTCACGAGATCGTGCACAACACCTATGTGGTGAACGACCTGAAAGAACGCGGCGCCATCTTCATCGAAGAGCTGGACGACGTGCCCCCGGGCGCCACGCTGGTGTTCTCGGCCCACGGCGTGAGCCAGGCAATCCAGAAAGAGGCCGCACGCCGCGGCTTCCAGATTTTTGACGCCACCTGCCCGCTGGTGACCAAGGTGCACGTGGAAGTGGCCAAGCTGCACAAAGAGGGCTATGAGTTCATCATGATCGGCCACAAGGGCCACCCTGAGGTGGAGGGCACCATGGGGCAGCTGGAGAGTGGTATCCACTTGGTGGAAGACGTGGCCGATGTGGCCAAGGTGCAGCCCAGCCAGACCGACAAGCTGGCCGTGGTGACGCAGACCACGCTGAGTGTGGACGATGCGGCAGACATTACCGCTGCCGTCGTCGCCCGCTTCCCGCTGATCAAAAAGCCCAAGATGCAAGATATTTGCTACGCCACCCAGAACCGCCAGGACGCGGTCAAGGTGATGAGCCCGCAGGTGGACATCGTGATCGTGGTGGGCAGCCCCACCAGCTCCAACAGCAACCGTCTGCGCGAGGTGGCCAAAAAACTGGGCACCGAGAGCTACATGGTGGACCATGCTGACGAACTCAAGCCCGAGTGGTTTGAGGGCCGATCCCGGGTGGGCCTGACTGCCGGTGCCAGCGCCCCTGAGGTACTGGTGAAGGCTGTGATCGACCGCATCAAGGCGCTGGGCGCCGTGTCGGTGCGCAAGATGGACGGCATTGAAGAAACCGTGAAGTTCCCGCTGCCCAAGGGCCTGAAGCTGGACGCGTGAGCACAGCGCGGGTTGCTATGAAAAACATAGCTGCTCGCGCAATAGAATAGGGCCCCAAACGCCTATTTGGGCCTGAATTGACTTAAGAATACAAGAAACCATGTTAGACATTACCCTGCTGCGCAAAGATTTGGACTCGGTGGTTGCCCGCCTGCTGACCCGCAAGAACCCCCAAGCTTTTCTGAATGTGGACGCTTTCAAGGCGCTGGAAGCCGAGCGCAAAACCATCCAGATGCGCACCGAAGAAATGCAGGCCAAGCGCAACAGCGTGAGCAAGCAGATCGGCATGCTCAAAGGCAAGGGCCAACACGCAGAAGCTGACGCCGCCATGGCCGAAGTCGGCACCCTGAAAGCCGAGCTGGAAGCCTCTGCCACCCGTTTGGACGCCATCCAGGCCGAGATGGAAAAAATGCTGCTGGCGGTGCCCAACCTGCCGCACGAAAGCGTGCCCTTGGGAGCAGACGAATCCGGCAATGTGGTAGCCCGTACCTGGGGCACGCCAAGGACCTTCGACTTTGAAGTGAAAGACCATGTGGATCTCGGCCAGCCGCTGGGCTTGGACTTTGAAATGGGCGTCAAGCTCACCGGCTCGCGCTTCACCGTGATGAAGGGCCAGATCGCCCGCCTGCACCGCGCACTCGCGCAGTTCATGCTAGACACCCAGACCGGCGAACACGGCTATACCGAGTGCTACACGCCCTACATCGTCAATGGCGACAGCCTGCGCGGTACTGGCCAGTTGCCCAAGTTTGAAGAGGACCTATTCGCTGCCAAAAAAGGCGGCCAGGACGGCGGCGATGACAACACCGCGCTCTACCTCATCCCCACCAGCGAAGTGCCTTTGACCAACTTTGTGCGCGATGTGGTGTCTGCCGAGAGCGACCTGCCCATCAAGCTGACTGCCCACACCCCGTGCTTCCGGTCTGAGGCCGGCAGTGGCGGGCGCGATATTCGCGGCCTGATTCGCCAGCACCAGTTCGACAAGGTGGAGATGGTGCAAATCGTGCACCCCGAGAAGAGCTACGAAGCCCTCGAAGACATGACCCGCCACGCCGAAGCCATCCTGCAAAAGCTGGGCTTGCCCTACCGCGTGATGAGCCTGTGCACCGGCGACATGGGCTTTGGCGCAGCCAAGACTTATGACCTCGAAGTCTGGCTGCCTGCGCAAAACACCTACCGCGAAATCAGTTCGGTCTCCAACTGCGAGGCCTTTCAGGCCCGCCGCTTGCAAGCCCGCTTCAAGAACGCCCAAGGTAAGAACGAACTGGTGCACACCCTGAACGGCTCCGGCTTGGCCGTGGGCCGCGCGCTGGTGGCCGTGCTGGAAAACCACCAGAACGCCGACGGTAGCATCACCGTGCCCGAAGTGCTGCGCCCCTACATGGGCGGTGTGGAAGTGCTCAAGGCCTGAAGCAGTGGTCGGTTGGCGGAGCCTGCTAGAATCGCGGCTTCGTTTCGACCGATGCGAATTCAGGAGAAGTGGCAGAGTGGTCGAATGTACTTGACTCGAAATCAAGCGTAGGGGCGACCCTACCGTGGGTTCGAATCCCACCTTCTCCGCCAAATGATGAAGCCTGCAGCCTGAATGGGTTGCAGGCTTTTTTCATGTGTAGCTGGCATTGTCATTTCCCTGCAATCCTGTACGTGCACAGTTGCGGGTTTGCCCACACGCTTTACTTGATTCGAGCCATGAATAACACACCGATCTCTCGTCGTATCAGCCTGGTGACTATGCTTTGTGCCGGACTCTTCCAAGTCCAAGCGTTCGCGCAAGGTGGCTTCCCCGACAAGCCGGTCAAAATTGTGGTGCCCTTTGCGCCCGGTGCGGGCACTGACGCCATGGGCCGCCTGATGGCCCAGAAGCTGGGGGAAGTGATGGGCGGAAGCTTCGTGGTGGAAAACCGCACCGGTGCGTCCGGCGCGATCGGTACCCAGTATGTGGCGCAGCAGCCTGCGGACGGCTATACCTTGCTGCTGGTGGCCTCCCCGTTCACGACGGTGGCCGCCTCCTTGCCCACAGCGGGCTACGACCCGATCAAGAGCTTTACGCCGGTCGGCATGATCGCCAGCGGCCCCTTGGTCTGGGCGACTACGCCTCAGACCGGCATTGCTTCCATGCAGGACCTGGTTGCCAAAGCCAAAGCCCGCCCCGGCGCGCTGAACTACGGTTCTGCCGGCGCGGGCGGCGTGAACCATCTGGTGCTGGAGCTGCTCAAGGCACGCACCGGTACTTTCATCACCCACATTCCTTATCGAGGCGTGGCGCCTGCCACCATGGACATGATCTCGGGCCAGTTGCAATTGGTCACCGGCACCATTCCTGCCTTGCTGCCCATGATCAAGGAAGGCCGGGTCAAGCCATTGGCTGTGACCAGTGCCAAGCGTTCCAGCGCCATGCCCGATGTGCCCAGCATGACGGAGGCCGGCTTCAAGGGCTTTGATGTGCAGAACTTCTTTGCTTTGGCTGCACCTGCAGGAACTCCGGCGGCGGTGATTGAAAAACTCAACACGGCCCTGAACAAGGTTGTCGCTCTGCCCGAAGTGCAGGCCCGCTTCAAGCTCGATGCGGTAGATGCCATGCCCGGCACCCCCGCTGCGCAGACCCGCTTCATCGAGGCGGATTACCAGGCTTGGCGCGATGTGGTGCGCAGCCAGAACCTGAAGATCGAATAAAGCGTCCGGGCCCCTGTCGTTTCAGTGGGCGTTCTGCTTTAAGAACTCCACAAAGCGCGGGAATACATCCTGCGCGGCGTTCTTGCCGATGATCACGTCTGCATGTCCGTAACCCGGGATCACGGCGAGCTGGTGCCGGCCAGGCGCTACTAGCTCCAGTCTTTCGTGACAAAGCACATTGGAGTCGAGGAAGAGGGCGTTCTCCTGGCCCGTCACCAAGAGCATGGGGGTGGTGATGTCGGCGGCGTCTTGCAGGTAGTTGTCGGGCAGGTGGCGGTAGCGCACGTCTTTGGGGTCAAATTTCACTGCGGTATTGTTGGCGCCCACCATTTTGCGGATGTGGCGGTAGTAGTGCACCCCGCTGCCGCCAAACAGATCTCCGGTGCGGCGGTGGGTGATTTCGTGCAGGTTCTCATGCCGGAAGAGTACCGGGTAGCCGTAGCCCCACATGAAGCTGGTCATGTGGCACTCGGGCACATCGCATTCGCGGTGCATGAATGACACCCCTTTTGCCAAGAGCTTGCCCGGCGAGATGCCGGCCTGCTGATTCCACTCCGGGTTGAGGTAGTCCACCCCCAATACCGACTCCGCCAGAAACGGGCCCACCGCCAGCTTGGCCTTGGCAAAGGTGCCCACCTTGGGCGTGAGCGCCACCCCATTCACGATGACGCTGCGCACACCCTGAATAGCCTTGCCAAACAGGCTCATGGCCACCGAGAGCGCCCCCAGGCAGTGGCTGATGATGTGGATGCGCGCCTCCGGCCCCACGGCACGACGCACCACCTCGAGCGCGGCAGGGTTGTCATAGAGCGCCACGTCGTCCACGGTGAAGCGGTGGCGGGTGTGGTTGTAGGGCTGGCGCTTGCTGATGCGCCCGTCCAGCGTCCATACATCGGTAAAGCCCTCGTCCAGCAGCACCTGGGTGAGGTTGCGGTGCTCGGGCATGATGAACATGTCGCTGGATGCGGTCAGCCCCGGCACCAGCAGCACCACATCTTTGCAAGGCGCGCGCTTAAAGCGCAGCAGGCTGATGCCCAGACCATCGCCGGTGCTGGCGTAGTGGGTACTGACCTCGGCGCCTTTCACGCCCTCCAGGCTGTGCAGGGGGATGGTACGTATGCGCGGTTCCCGGCCATGGCGGCGTGGCAGCCCGTGCGTCTCCCAGAGCTTGCCCATGAACAGCCTGCCGAAACGCTGGATAGCGTCCACCTTGCCGGAAAGGGTGGGAGCATCGGCGCGGAAGGTGGTGAGCTGGTGCAGAAAGTCGTGCACCGCTATGTGCAGAATGCCACTGGCCAGCAGCGTGGCAGCGCCCTCGGCCTCTGCACGCACATGGCCCGCATAGATGTTCACATACAGCGTGGTGGTATCGGACCAGGCATCGAAACCGAAGTCATTGCGAATGTCTTTGCGCCCGCTCAGGGTCAGTGGCTCACCGGCCGCGTTCTCGAAATGCAGGCGGTACAACATGGTTTTGCGGTCGGCGTCGCCGCTGTTGGCAAACAGGTTGAACTCGCCCGCCAGTACCGGACGCTGCCCTCCGATGTAACTGCCGTACAGGTAGCCGATGGCTTTGCCTTGGTGGTCCGGGTCAGCAATGAAAGCGTCCAGATCCTCCATGGCGATGGTCAGGTGGAACATCAGCGCCAGCCCTTGGGCCTTGCCCTCGTCGTAACCCTGTTGGCAGGTGTGCTGGCCGGGGCTGATGAAGCCCTTCATCTCTTCGGTAAACCGGAAGCCGACCGGCGCGCTGTGCTGCTCAGGCATGGGGAACTCCAAGGGTGTCGTCGGGGGTGTTGCCGGTGATGTCTTCTGCAATCCATTCCGCCAATGCGGCAATCGTGGCGCTGGGGTTGGCGCCTACGCCGGTGGGCAGGATGGAACCATCCGCTACATACAGGCCGCGGTAGCCGAAGGCTTGCCCGCGACTGCCGGTAACACTGCTGACGACGCCGTGCGCGGGGTCTTCGGCCAAGGCGCAGCCACCCAGCGGGTGCACGGTCACGTTGTTGCGCACCGGCCAGGCCCAGGTGGGCTGGGGGATGTAGCTCTTGGCTTTGGTGAATCGCTTGAATCGCTCGCCGCAGGCTACGATGGCGTCGTACAGCGGGCGGCTGGTGCTTTGTGGCCAGTCCAGCGCCAGTTTGCCGCCCCGCAGGCTCAACACGCCATCGGCTGCGTCGCGCCCCATAAAAAGCAGCACGCTGCTGCGGTACGACACATCGCCTTTAAGCAATGCATGGAAGTAGGCCACCACTGAACCGCCCCATTTGCCGGAGCCCAGAGACTGCACGGCAAACCGCCAAGCCAGGCGCAGCGTTCTGGCGATGCGGGTGAAGATGTAGCCCGGGCTCAACGCAGGGCGAATCCCCTCCACATACCAGGCGGCAAATGCGGGGTAGGCGGCGTCTTCCAGCAGGAAAGCGGGCTTGCCATCCACCGGTTGCTGCAGGCCGTAGTTAATGTACTGGGTGATGACGGGGCCATAGTTGGGGTCGGCATCTCGCTCACCCCCGGTCACAAAAGAAAGGAAGTCGCCATTCCCGGAAAAGCCCTGGCCCAGCTTGCGACTCAGCCTGGGCAGGGTACCTAGTTCGTCGCGGCAGCGCAGCAGCAGCTCGTTGCTGCCCAAGGTGCCGGCAGACACCACCACGCGGCGGGTCAGGGCGTGGCGTGCGTTGCCGGCATCGTCCCGGAAGTCCACGCGGTAGCCGTGGCTGCCGTCGGCCGTGGTGTCCTCAATGCCGGCTTCGTTGAGGGGAGTAATGCGGGTGGCTTCGGCGCTGGTTTCTATCCGCGCGCCATGCTGCTTTTCGGCAGCAAACAGGTAGTTCAGGTCCAGCGTGTTTTTGGCGTGCACATTGCAGCCCACATCGCATTCACCACAGTAGGTGCAAGACGTTTGGCTGGCACCATAGCGGTTGCGCTCCTGCTCGCCAATGGGCAAAGGTGCGCTGCCTTGAGCGGCATAGCCTTTGCCGAAGAACACACAGATGTCCGCAGGTTGGCTGGTGGCGCCATCGGCCTTGGCAAAGTCGGCGTACAAGGTGGTGCGCTGGATGGTGCGCCGGGGGTCTCCCGCGGCAGGTGGAACTGGGCGGGCGCCCAGCACGCTTTGGCTGATGCGGTAATAGGGCGCCAGTGCTGTTGCATTCACTTGGGCCGGCCACCGGGTCTCGAACACCCAGGCCGGGGCCGGCATGAACACATTGGCGTAAATCAGCGAGCCGCCCCCCAGGCCCGCGCTGACCACCGAGTCCATGCGGTGGTAGTTGCGGATATCAAACAAACCGTTGAGCTTGCGGGGTTGGCCCGGCTCGGCCTCGGACCAGAAGTTGTTGGCAAAGTCATGCGGGCTGCGCGCGAAGCTGCCTTTGGGGTAGCGTTTGCCGCGCTCCAGCAGCATCACTTCGCCCGGCCAACGTGCGGCTAATCGGCAACACATCACCGCGCCGCCAAAGCCGCTACCGACAATAATCGCTTCCAGAAAGCGTTTTTGTGTCATGCATCTCCCCTGTAGTGCCGCGGTGATGGTGGACATGGAACCGCAGCCGGAGTAAGTTAGCACAGGGCGCCGGTTTTGAATACCGGGCCGAGCCACTCCGGAAGTCTGAAAAACACGTCGTTCAGGGATGAAGATGGACTCCAATGCCTACCCACTGCCGCTAGGGCAGAGCCCGCCACCGCCGCCACAAAGCCTGCGCGCGACCCTGTGGCAGCTGCTGGGCGTGGGTGAACAGCAGATCATGCCGGCAGCGAGCCGGCGCAGCAATACGCTGATTTTCACCATCATTGGTACCCTCACTTTGCTGGCTTTTGGCATCGGCAATGTGCAGCAGCTGTCCGATGCACGCCTGTTCACTCTGGGCGTGGTTCAGTTGCTGGAGGTGGGGCTGCTGTTGGTTCCCGCCATCTTTTTGACCAGCCGGAACGCGCCGCCGGTGGTGTCGGAAAACATGTTGGTGTTCGCGGGCTTTGTGATCTTTGCATCCAACGTCGTTTTTGGCGGGCAAACGGGTGATTCGCCTTACTGGACCTTCGTGTTTCCCTATCTCGTATTCTTTTTGCGAGGCCAGAAGACGGGCTGGGTGGTGGGTGTGGCGTATGCAGTGCTTGTGCCTTTGTTGATGTACTACAGCTCCAACCATTGGGACTATTGGCGCTATCTTGACGAACATTGCTTCTACTACGGCATTGCCTATTTCTTCAACGTCGTCACTGCGGCGTACTTCAATCTATTGCGCAGCCGGTTTCAGGCCCATTTGTGGGATCAGGTGGCCTTCCATACCAGCGAAGTCAAACGGCACTGGGAAGCTTTGCAGCACAACGCACTGCATGACGTACCCTCCGGCCTGTTGAACAGCCAGGGCCTGACGGCGAAGCTGGCCGACTGCCTTACGCTGAATGCCGGCCAAGTGGGCTACTTGTTGGTGGCGCATGTGCGGTTTTTCAGGGTGCCGGAGCTGGTGAGCATTGTGGGCTCGGAGAAGGTGGATGAGTCCTTGCGGCAGCTGGCTACCTTGCTGGAAAAACACCTTGCCGGGCTCCAAGCCATGGGCCGCGTGGGCCAGGACACGTTGGCCATCGTGCTGCGCAGCCAGAAGGTGGATGCCGACGCATTGCGTCCCCTGCAGGCGATCGCGCAGCTCCGGGATACCGCCGATCTGGGGGAGTTTGCCGTGCATGTGGAGATGGCGTTCGGCGTGGCAGCCCAGCGCCTGGACGGGGACGCATCGGCCGACGAATTGATGCGCAACGCCGGCCAGGCCCTGCTGTTTGCGATCGATAACCGGCTGGAGTACCAACTGTTTGACTCCGCTCTGCGCAGTCATTTTGTGGACCGCAACCGCCTTTACGAAAAGCTGCGTGAGGCCGTCTTGCAAAACAGCTTGATGCTGCATTACCAACCCCAGCTGGACTTGCGCACCGGGCGGGTGGTGGGGGCAGAAGCGCTGGCGCGTTGGAGTGATGCGCAAGGCGGGATGATTCCACCGGACAAGTTCATTCCCATCATCGAATCCACGGGCTTGTTGCGCCGCTTTTCCGTCTGGACCGTGGCCCGGGCATTGGCCGACTGCAGTGCCTGGCAAACCCGTCTGCCGGGGGTCAGCGTATCCATCAACCTGTCTGCCGACGCGCTGCATGAGCCCGAAGTGCTGCAAACCGTGCAGCGCCACTTGACGAACAGCGGACTGGAGCCTCACCTGGTGATCATTGAGCTGACCGAGAGCGTGCTGCTCAAGTCCCCAGAGGACGCCCTGGCCCGCATGGCCAGCTTCATGGCTTTGGGGGTTCAGCTCTCTATCGATGATTACGGTGCCGGTTTTTCTTCACTCACTTACCTCAAGCAATTGCCGGCGCAGGAAATGAAAATTGACAAGTCCTTCATAGACAACCTGGTGGTTGGCAGCAAAGAGCAAGCGATTGTGTTTTCGTCAATCGAACTGGGGCACGACCTGGGCCTCAAGGTGCTGGCTGAAGGCATTGAGGACGAGATGACTAGCACCCTGCTGCGCGAGGCCGGGTGCGATCTGGGGCAGGGCTGGTTGTTTTCCAAGGCCTTGCCGCTCTCGCAGTTCCAGACCTGGTCACTGGAGCGCAATGCCGGCTTGGCCTGAGGCCTGCCAACTCTTTACTGGGCTATCGCATGACATCACCCGCTTCTGAACCTGTTATCCACTGGCCCGCGCATTTCCACCCCGCGAATGTGCCGGTGCATGTGGTCAATGAGATGTTCATTCCTGCCAGCGCAGAACACATCTGGGCCTGGCTGGTGCGCGAGCCTTTGTGGCCGACCTGGTACGCCAACTCCAAGGTCGACTGGATCCGCGACAAAAGCCGTGACCTTACTTTGGGCGTGCAGTTCCACTGGAAGACCTTTGGCGTCAGCATCACATCCCGGGTTCAGGAGTTTGTGCCCTGTGAGCGTATCGCTTGGGACGGCACCGGCATGGGGGCGCATGTGTACCACGCTTGGCTCATCATTCCTAAAGCAGGCGGCTGCCTGGTGCGTACCGAGGAAAGCCAACATGGCTGGGGCGCCCGCTTGATGCACTTTCTGCGGCCCCACCGGATGTTCGATGGGCATGACTTGTGGCTCAAGAGCCTGTCCATTCAAAGCCAGACCGGACTTCCCCCGGAGTTGTGAGGCCATGACCATGTTGAAAAACTTGCCTTCTGCTGTCTTGTGTGCGCTGGTGGTATCGCTGCCAATGCTGGGTGCCACTGCACAAGCGCAATTGCCCAAACGGGATTTGACGGTCGAGTTGCGCCAGGTGGAAGAGGGGCGGGAAGACGGCGCCATGCGTTTGGGCACCAAGCCCGATGCGCCTTTGATGGCACCCCAGAAGATCCAGGTCCGCAATGGCGAAAAGGGTAGCCTTCGCATGAACCAGTCCGTGCCCATGCAGTGGGTGCAGTCCGCCAACAGCCAAAGCAACAGCATCAGCGCGGGTGGCACCTCGGTCAGTAGCAGCGGGGGTGGCGTCACGCAATCTGTGCAGTGGTTTGACGTGGGCCAAAGCATCACCGTGATTCCGCGCTGGCCTGGCGGCAACAAGGATGCGACGGTGGAGGTCGATGTCCAGCAAGCCGATATGGCAGTGCGCAACAACGCCGACATGCCGCGCCAGACCCGCAACCAGCTCAGCACCACGGTAAGCACGCCTTTGGGCCAGTGGGTCACGATTGCGGCTACCGGCAACGCGCCGGCCCGTCAGGGCAACTTCAGTAGCGAGGGCAGCGCTGAGGCGCGCCGCCTGTTGCAGGTGCGGGTGCTGGCACCCTGAGTGCGTTCAGACAGGGCCCGGATGCCCGTGCCCGCTTAGCGTGCGAGAGGGTTGGGCGTGGGCTCCGCTACCTTGTGTAAGGTGTTGCGGTCGGTGTGGTGAAAGGGCTCGTTACGCCCCAGAATCTGCAGCACCGTGTCTTCGTCGTAGCTCCAGGTGCCATCCGCATGGAGGGTCACTTTGATGCGGAACTCCGTCGTCTTGAAGGCATGTTGCAAAAACGGCGCGGAGCAAATTCCATAGGTGTCCAGCCCGTGGGTGGCCACCAGCTCGAACTCGGTGGCATCGGCGCTGGCCTGTCCTGCCGCCATGGCCACCTGCCCGCGCGGGATGGTCAGCGTATGGATGATGGTGCCGGTGGCCGGCTCCCACAGCCAATAGCCCACCTGGTCATGGTAGGTCTTGATCTGGTCCGGCTTGGTGACATGGGTGTGGTAGCGCAGGCCGTAGAGCAGCTGCGGGCCGTTGGTTTGCGGGTCGATAGGCTGCAGCTCGATACGCTCGTGAAACGCCTGTTTCTTGGGGCCTTCGGCTTTGGGCTTCACGTCCAGGCCCCGCATGCCTTCCCAGACGCCTGCCATGCCTCGCAGCGGGCCGAGGTTGGCCAATGTGTTCACATCAACCGGATGCGGTTCGGTGTAAATGTCTTTGGGAAAGTCACTCATGGTCTTGCTCCGTCCGGTTGGGGGTTAAATATGCTTGTAGCGCCCGTGGATATTGCGCGAGTAGCTATCAAAGAAATAGCAAGTCAGCCCTGTGCCTTGGCGGCCTTTTCCTTGGCGGCTTCAGCGGCTGCGGCTGCTAGTGCATCCAAGGCAGCGCTTGCGGCTGCCACGCCTGCAGCATCCACGGGCTCCAACAAGGATTGCAGTCCGGGGAGCCCGGCAGAGCCTTCACGCTGCAACTGCGCGATGGTCTGCCCGGCGTCTTTGCCGGATGCGAAGGCCTTGCTTTGCAGCAACACCGTTCCATCTGCCGCGGCGAGCTTGAAGTAAAAATGGCCGTCTTTCTCTCGGTACTGCTTGAAGGATGCCAGCGTCACTTTGTCTGCTTTGGCCGCACCAGTCTGTGCAGCGGCACTCAGGCGGCGCAGCCCCACCGCGCTGCGCAGCTGGGTCATGAAAGGCGTGGCAATGGCGCGTGCCTTGGCTGCTCCGGCCAGCAACAGAGCCTCCACCTTTTCAGGGTGGGCCATGTAGTCCTCGTATGCCGCGCGCATGGGGGCAATTTCCTGGTCAATGCGCTCGAACAGGATGGTTTTTGCGTCGCCCCAGGCAATACCGTCGGCATACGCCTGGCGCAGCTTGGCGGTCTCTTCTTCAGAGGCAAAGGCCTGGTAGATCTGGAACAGGGCCGAGCCCTCGGTGTCTTTAGGCTCGCCGGGTGCGCGGGAATCGGTCTTGATGCCGGCAATCAGCTTCTTGAGCTGTTCGCGGCTGCTGAACAGCGGAATGGTGTTGTCGTAGCTCTTGCTCATCTTGCGGCCGTCCAGGCCGGGCAGGGTGGCGACCGATTCTTCAATCTCGGCCTGGGGCGGCACGAAGTGCTCGCCATAGCGGTGGTTGAAGCTGGCTGCCATGTCGCGCGCCATTTCGATGTGCTGAATCTGGTCGCGCCCCACGGGCACCTTGTGCGCGTTGAACATCAAAATGTCCGCGCCCATGAGCACCGGGTACATGAAAAGTCCGGCGCTTACATCGGCATCCGGGTCTACGCCGGCGGCGGTGTTTTTGTCCACCGAGGCCTTGTAGGCGTGGGCGCGGTTGAGCACGCCCTTGCCGGTCACGCAGGTCAGGAACCAGCAGAGTTCCGGAATCTCAGGCACATCCGACTGGCGGTAAAAGGTCACATGCGAGGGGTCTAGGCCCGCGGCCAGCCAGCTCGCGGCAATCTCCAGCGTGGAGCGCTGGATGCGCTCGGGCTCGTCGATTTTGATGAGCGCGTGGTAGTCGGCCAGAAAGTAAAAACTCTCCACGCCCGGCGCCTTGCTGTGGCGCACGGCGGGGCGGATGGAGCCCACGTAGTTGCCCAGATGCGGGGTGCCGGAGGTGGTGATGCCGGTGAGGAAGCGAACAGTACTCATGGGTGCAAATCTATCAGTCGAATCTGGGGGGTGACGTTTCAGCGCGCCAGCATGGAAAAAGGGGTGAGCAGCAAGTCCAGCAAGCCGAAGGTCAGCGACATCACGGGCTGCATCCACACGGCGCTGAGCACACCCGCAATCACCAGTGCCATCACAATGAAGAAGCCCCAGGGCTCAATGCGCGAGAAGGTCAGTGCCTGCTTGAGCGGCAGCAGTCCGACCATGATGCGCCCGCCATCCAGCGGAGGCAAGGGGAACAGGTTGAACGCAAACATCACCACGTTGACCAGCACACCGCCTTCGCACATTTTCAGGAAGAAGGGTTCGGTCACGCCGGCACCGCTCAGCAGGTACATGCCTATACCCCATGCCAGCGCCATGGCCAAGTTGGCACCCGGGCCTGCCAGGGCCACCCAGATCATGTCGCGCTTGGGGTTGCGTAAGTTGCCAAACCGCACGGGCACGGGCTTGGCATAGCCGAACAAAAAGGCGCCCGAGGTCGCAAAGTACAGCAGCAGCGGCATCAGGATGGTGCCTACCGGGTCTATGTGTTTGGCCGGATTGAGAGTGATGCGCCCCAGCATGGCGGCGGTCTTGTCGCCGAAGTAGAGGGCCGCATAGCCGTGAGCCGCTTCGTGCACGGTGATGGCGAATAGCACCGGCAAGGCATAGATGGCGACAGTTTGGATCAGGTTGGCAATGTCCACAGGGGAGGTTTTCTCAGTTGGTCAGGGGAGGGCGGTGAAATCAGGATACCCCGCCGGCTTCAGAGCCCGAGCAATGCGGGGTCTCCGCCACCTTGGCGGATTAGCTCCGGCTCATCGCCGGTCAGGTCAACGACGGTGGTGGGCTCCAGTGCACAGGCACCTGCATCGATGACGGCCGCGATCTGGTGTTCGTAGCGTTCGCGGATGTCCTGTGCGTCGTTGAGTGGCTCGGCCTCACCTTTTGCTATCAAAGTAGTAGCTAGCAGCGCAGAGCCGTAGTGCGCCAGCAGCTCCTGGAGCACTTGGTGCTCAGGCACCCTCAGACCTATGGTCTTGCGGGAAGGGTGACTGACCCGGCGTGGCACTTCCTTGCTGGCTTCCAGAATGAAGGTGTAGGCGCCGGGGGTTGCGGCCTTGAGCAGGCGGTATTGCTTGTTGTCGACCCGTGCGTAGTTGGCCAGCTCGCTCAGGTCGCGGCACAGCAAGGTCAGGTGGTGTTTGTCGTCCACCCCGCGGATGCTGCGCAACTTGTCGGCAGCCGCCTTGTCGTCCAGGTGGCAGACCAGCGCGTAGCTGGAATCGGTGGGTACCGCCAGAATGCCGCCTTTTTCCAGCAGGGCGATGGCCTGTTTGAGCAAGCGGGGCTGGGGGTTGTCGGGGTGAACTTCGAAATACTGCGCCATGGCGGGGTGGCGGGTGAGCGCCGGTCCTCAAAGGTTGTCGGGTTACTGGATGCGTGTGCTCAGCAATTCCCACACGGGGGTCAGTCCACCCGGCAAATAGGGCAGGGTGCCCAGTTCGGTGTGGCTCTCCAGCGGGCTGTGAAAATCGCTGCCGCGCGAAGCTGCCAAGCCGAATTCCCTGGCGGTGCTCGCGTAGGTCACGTATTCGGCTGCGGAATGGCTACCGGTCACGACTTCCACGCCCTGGCCGCCGTGGCCCTTGAATTCGGTGAACAAGGCGAACTCTTCATTCGGGCTGAACTTGTAGCGCGCCGGGTGCGCGATGATGGCCATGCCGCCGGCCTGGGTGATCCATTGCACGGCGTCCTTCAGGGTCGCCCAGCGGTGGGGCACATAGCCCGGTTTGCCTTCGGTCAGGTACTTGCGGAAGACTTCATTGGTGTCTTTGCAGGCTCCGGTCTCGACCAGAAAACGTGCGAAGTGGGTGCGAGAAATCAGATCGGGGTTGCCGACAAACTTCAGGGCGCCCTCAAAGGCGTCTTTGATGCCGACTTTGGCCAGTCCGTCGGACATTTCCATGGCCCGTTCTTTACGCCCGCCCCGCGTGCGCCGCAGGCCCTGGCGCAAATCGTCGTTGTCAGCATCAAAGCCCAAGCCGACGATGTGCACGGTCTGATGCAAAAACGTGACCGAAATCTCCACCCCGGTGAGGTAGCGCATGCCTTGGGCGTGCGCGGCGTCACGGGCGCGTTGCAGCCCGCCGATCTCGTCGTGGTCGGTCAGGGCCCAGAGTTCCACGCCATTGGACTTGGCGCGTTCGGCCAAGGCTTCCGGGGTGAGCGTGCCATCGGACACCACAGAGTGGCAATGGAGGTCAGCGTTGAGTATGTTGGTCACCGCTTCATTTTAGGCGCTGCCTCCGCCTGCACTGCCGCAGGGGGCTTAAAACGGCACGGGCGCGGTGAATTCCACCACCTGAGCGCTGACCGGGTGGGGGATGGACAAGGTGCGGGCATGCAGTTGCAGCCGGTCTGACAGGGCCAGGGCCTCCGGAGTGGCGTATAGCGTGTCGCCCAGCATGGGGTGGCCCAGCGCCTGCATGTGCACCCTCAGCTGGTGGGTGCGGCCGGTGACCGGCTCCAGCTCCACGCGGGAGCAGCCAATGACCTCATCCACAGAGATGCAGCGCCAGCGGGTCAGGGCTTGCTGGCCTTCGGCATGGTTCACAGTGCGTTTGGGGCGGTTGGGCCAGTCCACCAGCAAGGGCAGGTCAATCTCCTGCCAATCGTCACTCACCGACAGCAGGCCGATCACTACTGCCTCATAGCGCTTGTCCACCAGCCGCTTCTCGAAACTTAGGTTGATGGCCCTTTGCGCATTGACACCACGTGCCATGACTACCAGGCCCGAGGTGTCCCGGTCCAGCCGGTGCACGATCAGGGCTTCCGGATAAACGTCTTGCGCGCGTTTGCTCAGGCAGTCTTGCTTGGCTTCCCCTCGGCCGGGTACGGTCAGCAGGCCGGCGGGTTTGTTGAGCACCAGCATCGCATCGTCCACGTACACCACAGGCAGCTCGGTCTGGACAGGCGGGTTGTAATGGTCGTCAGGGCTGTGCATCGGGGTGGTTGATCAATCGCTGCACGGTTTCACACAGCTCGTTCACATCATTGGGTTTGTAGATAAGTGCACTGGCGCCCTCCTGGAGCGCACGTTGCTCTATTTCCGGAGTGACATAGCCGGAGGCCACAGCTACTGGCAAGTCCGCACGGATGGCTTTGGCATCCCGCAGCAGGTCCAGGCCGCTGTAGCCTGGCATGTTGTAGTCGGTGACCAGCAGGTCATAAATCTCGGGTTGGCTGCGCAGGGCGGCTTCGGCCTCCAGAGGGTCAGTAAACACCGTGACCTTGAAACCCTTGCGGGTGAGCACCCGGTTCACCAGAAATACCAGAGCCTGGTCGTCATCCACGTACATGACGTGCCGGCCACGGCCCTCGACTTCGGTCACTGGCTCGGGCTCCAGTGCCTCTACGGGTGCGGCACCTGTGGCGGGGAAGTACAGCGTGAATACGCTGCCTTCGTTGGGGGCGCTTTGCACATCAATACCCCCCTGGTGGGTTTGCATGATGCCGTGCACCACGGCCAAGCCCAGTCCGGTGCCCTGGCCCACCTGGCGGGTGGTGAAAAAGGGCTCGAAGATGCGCTCAATAGTCTGCTGGCTCATGCCGCTGCCGGTATCGCGCACACGCAAAGTCACATAGCGGCCCGGAGGAACGCCGATGCGGTCATTGAACGGCAGCGAGAGGGTCGTAGTACCCAGCTCAATGGTCACGGAGCCTTTGTTGTGTCCCAGCGCAAGGATGGCATTGGTGCACAGGTTCAGCAGGGCCTGCTCGACCTGGGTCGCATCGGCCAGCACCAAGGGGCAGCCCTCGGCCACTACCAGTTTGAAATCCACGCCCGGCGGAATGGCCACGCGCACCAGGCGCTGGGTTTCGTGGATCACTTCGGCCAGCTGGATAGGCACCCGCTTCGGTGGCTCATTGCGGCTGAAGGTCAAAATCTGGCGTACCAGATCGCGGGCGCGCCGGCCGGCTTTCTCGATTTCCACCAGGCTGACCAAGGCGGAAGAACCTGCCGGAGTGTCCTGCTTGGCCAAATCGACGTTGCCCAGAATGGCGCTCAGGATGTTGTTGAAGTCGTGTGCAATGCCGCCAGCCATGGTGCCCATGGCCTGCATTTTTTGCGATTCACGCAGCTGGGTTTCCAGCGCAATACGTTGGGCCTCCGCCAGCTTTTTGGAGGTGAGGTCACGCGCAAAAATGGTGGTGATGGAGCCTTGCATGCCGGGCTGCCCCCGCATGGCGATGGCATTGGGGTCATCCGCGCGGAAGGGCGTGCGGGTCCGCAGGCGGCGCTCAAGCGACACGCTGATTTCCACATAGATTTGTTTGCCGCCCAAGGTGATGGCGGTGAATTCGCCCAGCATGGCTTGCGCCGGCACGTTGCCTTCACTCAAGGCCTTTTCCACATCCGGCAAGAATTGTCCCAATCGGGCGCCGAAGGCTTGTTCCGCCGGGCATTCAAACAAGGTGGTAGCCGCCGGGTTGAACACGGTGATGAGCTGCTTGTCATCGATGCACAAAATGGCATCCAGCGACGAGTTGATGATGGCAGCCATGCGGTTTTCGCTGAGCAGCAGGTCTTCGTTGCGCTGGCGCAAGACGGCAGCACTTTCCAGCAAAGCATGGCGCTGGGTGAGCAGTGGTCCCTGGTCAATCACGGCGCAAATGAAGTGCGCCAGGTCATCGCTGGGGTTCTCGATGCGGGCAATGTGCAGGTCGCCGGTGAACGTGCCCTGTGTTCCCGACAGGAACTGCACTTCATGGACCTCGCTGGTGCCCTCCTGGCGCGCGCTGGAGAAGGCCACTGCCACCTCGTCCGTGTGTTCGGGACCTACAAATGGCAGCAGGAAGTTCAACGGAGGGTCATTCTCCAGCGGCTGGAACAAGCGCAGTGCCATGGCATTGCTCGCCAGCACCAGGCCTCCCTCGTCTACCACCATCAGGGCCAGCGGCACATTGGAGAACAGGGTGGCAAATCGTTCCGAGGCGCCTTCGGCTTCCTGTTGCGAATAGCGAAGCGCCTTGTTCTGGATTTCAAGTTCGGCTTGGTATTTGCGCAGGTCCTCAATCATCTGAGACGGCGCATAGCCGTCGATGATCATGTGTTGGCCTGCACGACCTTCCGCCCAGGGCGCGGGCACCGTCCGCAGGTTGAATTGCGGCCTGCGGTTACGGGGGAACGAAGGCATCAGCGGCGAACCACTTGGTCACCCGGCTGGAAATCAGCAGCTTTCAGCGGACTGTGTGCAGCAATAAAGCCACGAAGCACGTCCGCATCCACAAAGCCGGTGTCCACGTAGCTGGGGTGCCCCACCACTTTGGGGTAACCGTCGCCGCCAGCGGCAACAAAGTTGTTGATGGCCATGCGGTACTTGCCGGCGGGGTCAATGGGTTTGCCTGCCACAGAGGCTTGCACCACCACCCCTTGGTCAATCACAAGGCGTATGCCTGCAAATTGCGGGAAGGCACCGGAGCCTGGAGTCATTTTTGCGATTACACCCAGATAGTCCATGATTTCCTTGCCGGTGAAATCCACCACAGCAATGGTGTTACCGAAGGGGTGCACGGTGACTACGTCTTTGTACGTGATCTTGCCTGCCGGCAGCGAATCGCGCACACCACCCGCGTTGACTACGGCAAAGTCCGCCTTGGTTTTCTCCATCATGGAGCGGCCAATCATCACGCCCAAAGCGGCGGGCTGGCTGCGAACCACACTGCGATCGCCTTCGAGCTTGCCATCGCTGTCACCCACTTCCATCATCAGCTTTTGTTGCCCGAATTCCTGGAATGGCTTGAGCATTTGCAGCATCTCGGGGGACTCTGCGATCTCCGGGGTGTAGGTCACCAGGCTGGTTTTGCCGTCCGCCGTTTTGACTGGCTTTTTGAGGTTAATGGGGATCAGCGCGTATTTCACCAGCTTGAACTCACCGTTCTTGTACGTGAAGTCGGCCCGGCCCACGTACTTGCCCCATTCGTGCGCTTGCACGACCCAAGTGCCGTTCTGGCGATCAGGCTTGCAGTCGCTGCCGGGCACGTACGCGCGGTCAAGTACGTTTTCAGCCTTCATGCAGGCGGGGTTCTGGGTGTGGCCACCTACGATCATGTCAATGCCTTTGACCGCGCGTGCCAGTTCCACATCGCCGGGTGCCTGGGTGCCATGGGTGCCGTTCTCGTAGTGCCCCATGTGCGTGGCAGCGATCACGACGTCGGCTTTGCCGCGCAACTCCGGAACCACCTTCGCAGCTTCAGTCTGCGCATTGCGGAATTCGATATTGCGAATGTTGTCGGGGTGCACCATCTTCTGGGTGTCTTCGGTGGTCAATCCCATCACCGCTACGCGCACTCCACCCAGGTTAAACAGCTTGTAGGGCTCAAACATGCGCTTGCCATCGCGGTAGATGTTGGCTGACAGCATCGGGAAGGTCGCCAGGTCGCGCTGCATCTGCAGCACCACGGGGGGCTTGTCGAACTCGTGGTTTCCCACCGCCATCGCGTCATAACCCAGCAGATTCATCCCGCGGAAGTCCGGAACGGCGTCCTGCAGGTCAGACTCGGGCACGCCGGTGTTCACGTCGCCACCATCGAGCAGCAGGCTGTAGCCGCCTGCGGCCG
Source organism: Rhodoferax mekongensis (assembly GCF_032191775.1). NCBI lineage: Bacteria > Pseudomonadati > Pseudomonadota > Betaproteobacteria > Burkholderiales > Comamonadaceae > Rhodoferax > Rhodoferax mekongensis. Next base: position 1,683,864 of record NZ_CP132507.1, read on the forward strand.
CCACTTCCTTGCGGATTTGATCCACCACGGTTTTGCGAGCAGCCATGCCGTATTCACCATCCCGGTTTTTCCAGAAACGGCCATGGTGGTCGTTGGTGTGGAGGATGGTGATGGCGTACTCCTTGTCCGGCTGAGGGCCCGTTGAAGGGAGGCCTGCACAGCCCGCCAACACGAGCGCGGAACAAAGGGAAATCAGTCGGAAAGAGGGGTGCATGGTGGGCCTATCGGTCAGGTGCATTGCGAATCTTGTTTATATCAAACTCAGTCACCGGCAGCGCGTGATTGCCCCAGCTATTGCGAATGAAACTGAGCACGTTGGCCATCTCCACATCATTGAGTGCAAACTGGTACGGCGGCATGCCGAAGGGTTGCGGTTTGCCGGTGGTGGATGGCCCATAGGCCCCTTTGAGCAAGATCAGGACCAGGTTGTTGGTGTTGTCCATCAATACAGCGCGGTTGCCTGCCAGGGCAGGGTAAGCGTTCTCCACCCCTTCCCCGCGTTTGCCGTGGCATTGGGCGCATTGGTTTTCGTACAGCTTTGCGCCCAAGGCGTTCTCGCGAACTGAGGCAGGCGCTGGCTTGGGGGCGGCCGCTCCTTTGCTCAGCGTTTGCAGGTACAGCGCCATGGACAGGGCATCCCCGGGTTCCAGGTACTGGGTGCTGTTGCGTACGACATCGGCCATAGGGCCCGCCACGTAGGCTTGCTGGTGCTGCCCCCGCGTCAGCAGGGTGACAATGTCAGCAGCGTCCCAGTTGCTGAGCCCGGCTTCCGATGGGTCATTCAAGGCGGGCGCGTACCAGCGGCCATCGGGCAAGGTGGCACCATTCCAAGCGGCGGATGTGCGCAGACCGCCCAGCCGGTTCCGTGGGGTGTGGCATTCGGCACAGTGTCCCAGGCCTTGCACCAGTTCAGAGCCCCGGCGTGCCGAAGGGGGCGCATCTACCCGGGCGATGGTTGTTGTTTCCGCTTCGCTGAAATGCAGGATGCGCCATGCAGTGAGTGCGGTCTGGGTGCCGAGTGGCCAAGGTAACTCGTGCGACTTGTTCTTCGTGTCAGCTGCAGGCAGAGTGCGCAGGTACGCAAATAGGGCATCGCTGTCGGCGCGGCTCACCCGGGTGAAGCTGGTGTACGGAAAGGCGGGGTTCAGTACGCGGCCGTGAGGTCCCACGCCCTGGTGCATGGCACGCCAGAAGTCGCCCTCGCTCCACTGCCCAATGCCGGCGGTGGGGTGGGGAGTGAGATTGCCGGGATAAACACGACCGAATGGCGTTTGCAAACCATCTCCTCCCGCATATGCCTGTCCGCCGCGCGCGGTGTGGCATTGGGCGCAATTGCCGAGGCGTGCCAGGTAAGCGCCGCGCTGCACCTGAGTGGCGTCTTGGATCGCGGGTAGAGCTTGTGGCGATGGCGTTGACTTGCGCACCGCAGGGGCCACCCATTCCGCTACCACTACAAACAACAAAGCCGCAGCGAAGAGTCCGGCAAAAATCTTTTTCATGGCGCACTCCCGCATTCAGGCAGGGGGCTCAGTTGGGCGGATCGCGCTGGTCGCGCCGATACCGCCGTGCTATTGGCAGGCACGGGTTGGGACGACAACCACTGGGAGATGGCATTCACGTCTGCATCGCTCAGGCGCTTGGCGATGGTTGCCATGCAGTCAGGCGCGTGGGCTCTGCGCTGGCCGGTTTGCCAGCCGCCCAGTTGGGCGTTCAGGTAGTCGCGTGGTAAACCTAGCAAACCCGGGACACCGGGTTGTAGTCCTGTCAGGGCCTGGCCGTGGCAGGCGATACAGGCAGGTAAGCGCCGGCTTTCATCGCCCAGCAGCACCAGCGCCTTGCCGCGCGCCAGGACATCAGGGGCTACCGTGGGAGTGGCTGGCGCAGGGTAGGGCACATGCAGGCTGGCAAAGTAGTCCGCCATGGCGCGCAGGTAATCCTCGCTCAGGGGGGCAATCAGGTGCTGCATGGGGCTGTACTGGCGGCGCCCTTCCTGAAAGTTTTGCAGCTGGTTGTACAAGTAGCCGGCAGGTTTGCCCGCAATGCGTGGGTAGTAACCATCCGGCCCGGCCTTGCCTTGCTCGCCATGGCAGGCTGTGCAGGCGCGCGTCCGTTCTGCCATGCCGCCGGGCTGTGCATGTCCCGCTTCAGGCCATGCGAGTAGTACGCAACAGAAACAAAAAAGCGCAGTGATCGCACTGCGCTGGAGGAAGGTCAGGCTTGCTCGCATGGGGTGAGCTTACCCCAGCTGCCTTATGCGGGGCTGTCAGCCCAGACTACCCCTTTTTTCATGTGGGACCAGCGCTCAAACGATGGGCCGTAGGCGGTTTCTATGCAAGGGCGTTTGACCTTCAGCGTAGGGGTCACCATGCCGTTTTCTGCGGTCCACGTGGTGGTGACAGCAGCCAGAAAATCCAGCTTCTCGTGCGGTTCCAACTGTTGGTTGACATCATGGAGGTGCATCTCCAGCGCCCTCTCCAGTGTGTTTCTCCCTTCCAGTGTTTTGCTGAGTTCCAAGGCTTCGGGTGACAGCATGACCAAAGCAAACGGCTGGGCAAAGTTGGCGCCCGTCACCGCACACGCTTCAATGGAACTATGTGTGACCAGTTTGTCCTCAATCGGCGCAGGTGCGATGTATTTGCCCTTGCTGGTCTTGAACATGTCCTTGACCCGCCCGGTGATGCTGAGGTAGCCCTCGCGGTCCATGTGACCTTTGTCCCCGGTGCGCAGCCAGCCGTCCGGGGTGAAGGTTTCTGCGGTGAGCTCAGGTTCGCGGTAGTAGGCTTTCATCAGACCTGGACTGCGCATCTGTATCTCGCCGCTGTCGGTGTCTGTCCTGCTTTCCACGCCGTCATAGGGTTTGCCTACCGAACCGGTCTGGCGCGAGCCGGGCAAAGTGGAGTGCGACACGCCGCTGTTTTCGGTCATGCCATAGACCTCGACCAGGTCCAGACCCAGGTTGCGGTACCACTGCAGCACATCGGCGGGCATGGGGGCCGCGCCCCCTGCGGCAATGCGGCATTGGTCTAACCCTAAGCCCTTGAGAATCTTGCGTCGTACCAATGTGCTGATGACAGGCAGGCTCAACAAGGTGCGCAGCTTCCTGGCCGGTACCTTGCCCAGCACACCTTGCTGGAACTTGACCCAGAGGCGCGGTACCGAGAAAAAGATGGTGGGCCGGGCGCGCTGCAGGTCCTGCAAAAAAGTGTCCAAAGACTCGGCAAAGAATATGTGCCCGCCGTAGCGCAGAGATGCCTGCTCAATCAACATGCGCTCGGCCACATGCGCCAAAGGCAGGTACGAGATGTAGCGGTCCGCGCTGCTCATGGGGAAGCGGCGGGTGGCGCAGCTCACGCCCCAGGCCATGCTGTTGAAGGTGTGCACCACGCCCTTGGGCTTGCCGGTAGTGCCCGAGGTGTAAATGATGGTGCTGGTGTTCTCTCCTGCGGGCTCAGGGCTCGCAGCCAGGGGGCTGGTGGCGCTGACCAGCTCCAGCCACTGGTGGGCATGCATATTGGGTGCCAAGGGCAGGGCAATCAGTGGCAGCTCAGGGGGTACGCCGGTGCGCAGGTTGGCAATGTCATCCATCTTGCCCACAAACAAGGCCTTGCTCTCGCTGTGCAGCAGGATGTAGCTCAGAGACTCACCGTTGAAGGTCGGGTAGATGGGCACCGACACGTATCCCGCCATGGCAATAGCCATGTCCGCCAGAATCCAGTGCGCGCTGTTTTTGCCGATGATGGCAACCCGGCTGCCGGCAGGCCAGCCTTGGGCCTGCAGCCACTGGGCCATGCAACGCACCTGTCTGGCGGCCTGGGCCCAGGTGATCTCCAGCACCTGCCCGCCGCTCATGGGCTGCGAGAGGTAAATTTCGTTGGGGCGCTCCCTCTCCCAGCGGTACAGGCAGGCCAGCGGCAGGTCGGCAGGTTGTACGGTGATGGGTGTCATGGTGGTCCCTGTGTGGTTTGAGGGCATTGTTCTTTTGGCATACAGACGGGGCAATGGTGATGACCCTAGGTGCCGCATGCCTGCGACCCCCGTGTTTGTACCGATTCAGCGTGCTTGCGCGAAAGGCTGTTCGATCAGCAGATCCGATTGGGCAATGGCCACGCAGGGAAGGAACCAGCCCTCGTCCTTTTCATCGGCACTGAGGCCCGGCCAGTCAATCCGGTAACGCACCTTGCCCGATACCAGCCGGCACATGCATTCGCGGCAGGTGCCATTGCGGCAGGAGCTTGGCAACTCCACTCCCGCGCGAAGACCCGACTCCAGCACACTGTCCACCCCATTGCTTGCAAAATGCAAACCGTCCGGCAGCACGGATACGTGATGCTTTACGGCAGGTAAATCGGAACTATGTGGGATGGTCATCCGGTGGGTAGTCGGGCACTCAAAGCCCTGAAAAATGGCAGCGCAAGAGACCTTTGTCGAATGCTGCGACAATCACGCTCTTTTTTTCAATTTTGCTTGAGTTTGCGTTAGACATGTCCAGTACGACTACTTTCAAGGTTCGCCCCGCTACATTACGTGATGCCAAAGCCATCGCTGAGCTCCACAATTCTTCTGTTCGCGAAGCCTTCAAAAGCATGCTGGCCGATACACCGGTTCCCGTGACCCCCTTGGACAAGCGCCAGGCTTACTGGCGCGAAGCGATCGAGTACGCTGAGCCCCAGGTTCAGGTGGCTATGGACGAGGACAAGATTGTTGGTTTCGTTGGGTTTGACCGTTCCCGTGACAAAGGCACCCCACCCACCATGGGCGAGATTTGGGCCATTTACGTGGCCTCCAGCCACTGGGACAAGGGTGTGGGCCTGGCCCTCTGGGATGCGGCCCGCGAAGGTTTGATGGAAGAAGGTTGCTCCAACGTGAGCATCTGGCTGCCGATTGCCAACGAGCGCGCCATGCGTTTTCACGAGCTCGCCGGTTTCAAGCGCGAAATGAACACGGCCAAGACGGTGCAGATCGGTGCCGTCAAGATTGAGGAAATGCGCCTCAAGCGTCCCCTGAACTAAGGGACGCACGTCCGAAGCGCCCGGCCTTACAGGCGCTTCACCACCACGCTACCGATGGAGTAGCCTGCTCCGAACGAGCAGATCACTCCCACCTCACCCGCTGCAATGTCAGCGTGGTGGCGGTGGAAAGAGATGATGGAGCCCGCCGACGCCGTGTTGGCGAATTCGTCCAGAATCACCGGCGCATCGTCCACCGTAGCGTCCCGCCCCAAGAGTTTTTTGGCAATCAGCTGGTTCATGCCCAGGTTGGCCTGGTGCAACCAGAAACGTCGCACCTGCTGCGGCGTGAGGTCCAGAGATTTCAGGTGCTGCTCGATGTGCTCGGCCGCCATGGGACACACCTCTTTGAACACTTTGCGGCCCTCCTGGCGGAAGAGCTGATCACGGTCGTCCGGGTCACGGTCCTCCGAGCGCGACATGAAGCCGTTGTTGTTGCGGATGTTGTTGCTGAAAGTGCTTAGCAGCTTGGTGCCAAGCACCTCAAAGCTGCCGGCGGGTGCCAGGTCCAGGCGCTCCACCAGAATGGCCGTGCACACATCGCCGAAGATGAAGTGGCAGTCGCGGTCTATCCAGGCTTGGTGGGCGGATGTGATCTCGGGGTTCACCACCAGCACCGCGCGGGCGCTGCCGCAGCGCACGGCGTTCACCGCTTGCTCCAGCGCAAAGGTGGCGGAAGAGCAGGCCACGTTCATGTCAAAACCGTAGCCCTGCACACCCAATGCCGTCTGAATCTCGATGGCCATGGCCGGGTAGGGGCGCTGCATGTTGGCGCTGGCGCAAATCACACCGTCCACATCGGCTGCGGTTTTGCCGGCAGCGGTGAGTGCGTCCTGGCAGGCCTTGACCGCAATTTCGGCCATCAGCGAAATCTCGGTGTCAGGCCGGGGTGTGAAGTGCGGGCGCATGCGCTCAGGGTCCAGCACACCGGTTTTTTCCATCACATAGCGGCGCTGGATGCCGGAGGCCTTTTCAATGAACTCCACGCTGGAGTCCGTGAGTGCTACCCGGGTGCCCGCAGCAATCTCGTCAGCGTGGCGGGCGTTCTGCAAGGCCGCATAGGCGTTGTACGAGGCCACCAATTCCGCATTGGTAATGACCTCGGGCGGGGTGAAGATTCCGGTGCTGCTGATGGCGACGCGATGCATAAATGTCTTCTCGGGCTGGGTTGGTTTGGGCCAGGCTAACGGGCCGTGCCGGTGGATTATCTGTTCAAGCGGTGGCAGTCGCGGGGGTTACAAGGCCGACAGTTGGCGTCACCTCTTCGCGGTACGCTGCGCCATGGCGCGCGTGCCACGACCCATACAGGAGACCCCTATGACTACATTTCGCGGCTGGGCAGCCCCCGGCAAAAGTGCTGATCTGCAACGGCTGGACTACGACCCCGGCACCATGGGCGCTGAAGAGGTGGAGATCGCGGTGGAGTACTGCGGCATCTGCCACTCCGACCTCGCCATGGTCGACAGCGAGTGGTTTCCGGTGAGCTACCCGGTCGTGCCCGGGCATGAGGTGGTGGGCACCATCGTGGCGGTGGGGCCGCAGGTTAAGGGGCGCAGTGTGGGGCAGCGTGTGGGCCTGGGCTGGCACAGCAACAGTTGCCAGCACTGCCGCTTCTGCCAGGGGGGCGAGCAAAACCTGTGCGCCACGCGTCAGCCCACCATCATCGGCCGCCATGGTGGTTTTGCCGACAAGGTGCGTTCGCACTGGAGCTGGGCCTTGCCCATTCCCGAGGGGCTGGACCCCGCGGCTGCCGGCCCGCTGATGTGCGGTGGTGGTACAGCGTTTTTGCCCTTTGTGATCAACGACATCAAACCCACCGACCGCGTGGGCGTGGTGGGCATAGGCGGGCTGGGTCATCTGGCCGTCAAGTTCGCCAAAGCCTGGGGTTGTGATGTGACCGCGTTCACCTCCAGCCCCTCCAAGCGGGAAGAGGCGCTCGCGCTGGGTGCGCACCGCACGGTGTCAAGTGTGGATGTGAAAGAACTTAAGGCCTTTGCAGGCCAACTGGACTTTTTGCTGGTCACGGTGGGTGCCAGCCTGGAGTGGGATGCACTGCTCGGCACGCTGGCACCCAAAGGGCGCATGCACATGGTGGGCGTAGTCACTGAAGCCATGAAGCTGCGCACCGGCAGCCTGCTGTCCTGGCAGCGCAGCATTTCGGCATCGCCCACGCCATCTCCGGTCACGCTCATGAAGATGATGGACTTTTGTGCCCGCCACGGCATTGCGCCACAGGTGGAACACTTCCCCATGTCCCGCGTCAATGACGCAGTGGCCCATTTGCGCAGTGGTAACGCCCGCTACCGAGTCGTGCTGGATGCGGACTTTGCCTAGCCGCCTGCACAGGTATGCTCTGCCCCCATGCAACGCCCCCGCTTTCTCCCTGATGACTTCACCCTGGTCCTGATCGGCGTAGTCACGCTGGCAAGTCTGTTCCCCGCCCAAGGTGCGGTGGCCCAGGCATTTGAATGGATCACCACCGCCGCCATTGCCCTGCTGTTTTTCATGCATGGCGCCAAGCTCTCCCGCGCCAACGTGGTGGCGGGCCTGAGCCATTGGCGGCTGCATCTACTGGTGCTGGGCTTTACCTTCGGGCTGTTCCCGCTGCTGGGGCTGCTGCTCAAGCCGGTGTTCGCCTGGACGCTGAGCCCCGAGCTGGCGGTGGGCATGCTGTTTTTGTGCACCTTGCCTGCCACGGTGCAGTCGGCCATTGCATTCACTGCCATGGCGCGCGGCAATGTGGCGGCGGCTGTGTGCAGCGCGTCGGCTTCCAGCCTGATTGGTGTGTTTGTCACGCCCCTGCTGGTGAGCTGGTTTGTGGTGCCCGGTGGCTTGTCAGGTGGCAGCGCGCTGGATGCGGTGATCCATATCATGGAGCAACTGCTGCTGCCCTTTGCGCTGGGCCAGTTGTTGCAGCCGCTGGTGGGCGTCTTTGTAAAGCGCCATGCCGCCACGCTCAAGATGGTGGACCAAAGCTCCATCCTGCTGGTGGTGTACACCGCCTTCAGCGCGGCGGTGATCGAGGGCTTGTGGAGCCACGTGCCCTTGCCCATGCTGTTGGCCCTTACTGTGGCGTGCTGCGTGCTGCTGGCGCTGGTGTTGGCCGCCACCACCTGGGGAAGCCGCAAGCTGGGCTTCATCAAAGAAGACGAAATCACCATCGTCTTTTGCGGCTCCAAAAAGAGCCTTGCCAGCGGCGTCCCCATGGCCAAGGTGCTGTTCGCAGCCCCGCAAGTGGGCATGATGCTGCTGCCCCTCATGATCTTCCACCAGATCCAGCTCATGGTCTGCGCGGTATTGGCGCAGCGCTATGAGAAGCGGGTGGATTGACGCAATTTGCTATTGATTTGGTAGCTGCTTGCGCATATCCGGTGAGCGCTAGCGGCGGTTTTGACTATAAATTGCGTGGTCCATTGGTGCTGCGGATGGCTCTCCACGCGACTCCGAGCATGACGGTCAACATGGAGAGTGCCAATGCAGGCCAGATCAACAAGCCGCTCTGTTCCTGGTGAACGACCAGGGTTTGCGCATCGAAATAGCGACCCGTTTCGTCGAAGAGGTTCCGGTACGGCCAATACACCGTGAAATAGATATACCAACAAGCGAGTGAGACGCCCAGACACAACAGGGCTGCTGCAAGGACCAAGGTACTCGCGATGTGCGATGGGCCTTTGGTAGGCAAAACGGTACCCCTGTCCTGATCTTCGGCTAAAGAAGCGAGCGCCTGGCGGCCTAATCTCTCGGCCCTTACGCTTCCCCGCCGAAGTGTTTGGTGAGGTTGTCGATGTACTGCTCCACCATTTTTTCAAACTCGGCTTCGGCAACCGGCGCCGCCACCATCTTCATCAGGCCGGGCAGGGGCAGGGTGAGTTCGCCCTGGATCTCCAGCACGATGTTGGTGGACTTTTTGTTGTCGGTGATCTTCCAGCTGCCGGCCACCAAAGCGTTGCCTTCGCCTTTGACGGGTGTCCAAGTCACAGTGCCTTTGGACTTGTTGGAGGTGTATTTGGAGGCGTACACCGTCTGCAGCGTGATGGAGGCGATACCGATTTTTTCCATTTCCCAGCGATATGTGTTGTCACCCAGATCGACCAATTGGTCGACTTTGGGGAAGTGGCTGGCGGAGGTGGGTACGTCTGACAGCACCGCAAAGACCTCGCTGGCCTTGGCCTTCACATCAAATTCGTAACCCAAGTTGATTTCTACGGTAACGGCCATGGGTCTGTCTCCTCTTTGTGGTTGGTACGTCGGCGCATGTTACTTTGTTTGCTTTGAGTCCGACTGGGGGCTGGTGTCTAGAGAGGCTTCGTCGCGTACCCAGATTGGGGAATTGGAGCATCGGAGCGCACTTACACTGCCGGGGCTGCGCGTTGCAGTTGACACATTCCCCAAGGGAGAAATACATGAAAAAGTTTATTCTCATTGCATTCATTTCCGCCAGTCTGGTGGGTTGCGCATCCGTCAAGATGGGCGACGCCGGCAAGGATGCAGCGGTCAAGTCCTTCGCTGTTCCCGCTGACAAGGCGGCCCTATATATCTATCGCAATGAGTCGATGGGCGGAGCAGTCAAGATGGATGTGGAAGTTGATGGCAAGGCCATTGGTCAGACTGCCGCCAAGACCTATTTGTACAAGGAAGTGGCCCCTGGCAAGCACGTGATCGCGTCCAAGGCCGAAAACACCGACACCTTGGAAATTGATGCCAAGCCGGGAGTGGCTTACTACATCTGGCAAGAAGTCAAAATGGGCTTTATGTACGCGCGCAACAAGTTGCAACTGGTAGATGAAAGCGCTGGCAAGAAAGGCGTGTTGGAAACCAAGTTGGCTGAAACGAAGTAATCAGCAGGCCGATCAGGATTGCCGGTCAGACCTTGGCAAATCTGGTACTTCAAGGCGCCCTGATGCGTTGCAGGGTGAGCTGGATCAGGCGCGCATCGGAGCTCGCCCTGTGCCGCTGGGTGCCTCGCTCGCTGGCGATCTGGGATTTGACGACGTGCCATTGGTCCGCTTCCTCGTCGCTGAGCAGGCTGCGCAGGTTCTCCAGCTTGAAACGAGGGGACGTGCCGGCTGCTTCATACAACACGCCCAGCCAGGTGAAATCGTTGGCCCAGCCATCGGAGTACACGGTTTGTCCGGCCAGCCGGGTGTTGAGCAGGGTGGCCACTTCACGGGCGCGCAGGCCGCGTTCCTCCAGCAGATCACGGGTGATGCGGTGCAGGGCAGCGGCTTGGTCGTCCCAGTGGGTCCAGTCTTGCTCGGGCTGCACCAAGGTGCAGTAAGCGTGCCCGTCCGGCAACACATAGCCCACCTCGATGGGGTAACTGTTGCGGCCCAGGCCGGAGGCCTCGATGTCGAGCACCGTGGGCATGAGTTGGGAGGTGGGGCGTTCCAAGGTGACAGTGGGGGGCATGGTGTTCGCGTTACCGCTGTGTTTTTCATTCTCCAGCAAGCTTTGCGCCAGCCCGTATGGGGTATGCCCTGATGGGTGTACGCCAAACGGGTGACAATCCAGCTTTTCTTGCTTTACAGGACCCGCATGGCCAGCAGCCTTCTCGCCCTTTTAGATGACATCGCCACCATCCTTGACGACGTGGCCGTACTCAGCAAAGTCGCCGCCAAGAAAACAGCCGGTGTGCTGGGGGATGACCTCGCGCTCAATGCGCAACAGGTCACTGGCGTTTCCGCAGAACGCGAGATTCCGGTGGTATGGGCGGTGTGCAAGGGTTCGCTGTTGAACAAAGTGATCCTGGTGCCCGCAGCCTTGGCCATCAGTATCGTGGCGCCCTGGCTGGTGACGCCGCTGCTCATGGTGGGCGGCGCTTTTTTGTGTTTTGAAGGTTTCGAGAAGCTGGCCCACAAGTTTCTGCATCGCGCGGAAGACGATCAGGCCCATGAAGCCGAGCTTCTGCAGGCGCTGCAAAACCCCGCAGTGGATCTGGTGGCGCTGGAGAATGACAAGATCAAGGGGGCCATCCGCACCGACTTCATTCTCTCGGCCGAAATCATCGCCATTACCTTGGGCACGGTGCAAACCAGCGCCTGGACGACGCAGCTTATGGTGCTGGCCGGTGTGGCCTTCATCATGACGGTGGGCGTGTACGGCCTGGTGGCGGGCATCGTAAAGATTGACGACCTGGGCCTCTACCTCACCCGTCGGCCCTCCGCCACGCCCGAAGGCGGCTTCACCCAGGCGCTGGGGCGCGGCTTGCTGCGCGCCGCACCGGTGCTGATGAAGGTGCTGTCGGTGGCCGGTACCGCGGCCATGTTTCTGGTGGGCGGCGGCATTCTGGTGCACGGCTTGCCGTTTTTGCACCACCTGCTGGATGGTCTGCCGCTGGGCTTTGTGTGGGACGGTTTGGTCGGCATCGTGGCCGGCGCCCTGGTGCTGGCAGGTGTAACGCTGGTGCAGCGCCTGCGTCAGGGTTCGAAGGGAAATTAGCCATTGGCGCCCGTGCAATCTGCGCAAGCAGCTCCTAAATCCATAGCAACCGGTCTGGCGCTGGCCATTGCCGGTGCCATTGCCTTCAGTGGCAAAGCCATCATCGTCAAGCTGGCCTACCGCTACCCCGGGGTGGATGCAGTCAGCCTCATCATGCTTCGCATGTTGATGGCATTGCCGTTCTTCCTGGCCATTGTGTGGTGGACCGGGCCGCGCGCACGCCGGCGGGGCCAGGACGTGGTGGCGCTGACGCCCAAAGACAAGCTGGGCATTCTGGGCCTGGGCATTACCGGCTACTACCTGGCCAGCTTTCTGGACTTTGCCGGGCTGGCCTACATCTCGGCCTCGCTGGAGCGGCTGATTCTGTATCTCAACCCCACGCTCGTCGTGTTGCTGGGTATGGCCTTGTATGGCAAAAAGGTGACGCTGCCGCAGGGCGTGGGCATGGCCATCAGTTATGGCGGCGTGCTGCTGGTGTTCGGCCACGAAGTGACCTTGGCCGGCGGCCATGTGGCGCTGGGCGCCGCCCTGGTGCTGGGCAGCGCCATCAGCTATGCGCTGTATTTGAGTTATAGCGGCGAGCTGGTGCAGCGCCTGGGCTCGCTGCGGCTGGTGGGGCTGGCCACCAGTGTGGCCTGCGTGCTGTGCATTGCGCAGTTTGTGCTGCTGCGGCCGCTGGACACTGCGTTTGCCGTGGCGCCAGAGGTGCTGTGGCTCTCCTTGCTCAATGCTACGGCCTGCACGGTGGTGCCGGTGCTGATGGTGATGATGGCGATCGAGCGCATCGGCTCGGGCCTGGCCGCGCAGGTGGGCATGGTGGGCCCCATGTCCACCATCCTTATGGGCGTGTTGCTGCTGGACGAGCCCATGAACCTGTGGGTGGTGGCGGGCACCGTTTTGGTGCTACTGGGTGTGTATGTGGTGAGCAGCCGGCGCTGACGCTGCGCGTACCAACAATAGAGAAGGACTCGACATGGATTTAGGAATCAAAGGCAAATGGGCGCTGGTGTGCGGCGCCAGCAAGGGGCTGGGCCTGGGCTGCGCGCAAGCGCTGGCCGCCGAGGGCGTGAACCTGCTCATCGTGGCACGGGGTGCGGAGGCCTTGGAGCAATCCGCTATGAATTTGAGAGCTGCTTACGCAGACAAGACGGGCGCTGAGGTGCTTTTTTGTGCCCAGGACATCACCACGGTGGCCGGCCGTGAGGCGGTATTTGCCATGCGCGCGGACTTTGACATTGTGGTCACCAACGCGGGCGGCCCGCCGCCCGGCGATTTCCGCGACTGGGACCGCGAGGCCTGGATCAAGGCGGTAGACGCCAACATGCTCACCCCCATCGAGCTCATTAAGGCCACGGTGGACGGCATGGCCGCGCGGGGTTTCGGGCGCATTGTGAACATCACCTCCAGCGCGGTGAAGTCGCCCATCGACATTCTGGGCCTGTCCAATGGCGCGCGTAGCGGACTGACTGGCTTTGTGGCCGGCGTGGCCCGCAGCAGCCTGGCCGCCAAGGGCGTGACCATCAACAACCTGCTGCCCGGCAAGTTCGACACCGACCGCATTGCCGCCACCGTGAAGGCCACTTCGGCCAAAACCGGCCAGAGCGTGGAAGACATCCGCCGCCTGCAGCAGGCGCAGATTCCCGTGGGCCGCTACGGCACGCCGGCCGAGTTCGGCCAGGTCTGCGCTTTCCTGTGCAGCCAGCAAGCCGGCTATATGACGGGCCAAAACGTGTTGGTGGACGGCGGGGCATTCGGCGGCACCTTTTAGTCGTTTGTAACTTGTGGCATCCGACTTGCTTGATGGAGGTCAAGCGGCCTCGCCAGGCCCCGAACACAGGGAGTTGGAACCATGACCGAAGCAGTCAGGCTGGATATCGACACCTTCTTGCCTTACATGCGGGATGTGATCCGGTGTGAAGGCGCCCTGCACGAACTCAACCTGATGTGGCGGCTGATCGAGTCGTCCGCCAAGATGAACTGCCCGGACGAGGCGCAAGCCATCCTCCCCACCATGGCCGCCACCCGCGAGGGCTTTACCCGGCTGGAGCATGAGCTGGTGGCCAGCCTGGTCAGTGAGAAAGTGGGCACGGTGCTTGATGAAATCGGCACCCAGGCGCAGTACGTCATCGACATCGTGGTGCGCAATCTGTACGAGCGCACTGCCGACGTCGGCTTTCTGGCTACCGACAACGAGCTGTGCAACTTTGTGGCCGGCATCACCGACGACCAGGCCGCCGCCCGCGCGCGCTTGCGGGCCTATGCCACCAAATACACCGTGTATGACGAAATCATGTTGCTCGACACCGCGGGCAACGTGCTGGTCCAGATCGACGAGACCACGCCCATGGAGGGCTCCGACGACCCGCTGATCGCGCATACGCTGGCCAGCGACGGCTTTGTGGAGACATTCCGTTTCAGCCAACTTCGCCCCAACAAGCGCCTGGCCCTGATTTACTCCAAGCGCATGCTGCACCCCCAGACGCAGCGGGTAGTGGGCGTGCTGTGCCTGTGCTTTCATTTCGAGCAGGAAATGGCGGGCATCTTCCGCTCGCACCGCGATGCGGCCAAACGCTCCAACATGCTGCTGCTGGATGGCGATAACCGGGTTATCGAGTCCGCAGATCCGACCTGGATTCCGCTGGGCTCGGTGGTGCCGGTGAATCACAGCGCATCGCCACGTTTGTGGGTGTTCATGGGGCGGCAGTATTTGGTACGCACCTTCCGCTCAGGCGGCTATCAGGGCTACCCCGGCCCGCCGGGCTGGCAAGGGCAGGTCATGATTCCGGTGGACATCGCCTTCACCGGGCGCGACACCCAAGCCCTGGCCGCGCTGGATGCGGGCATGCGCAGCGGTTTGCTGTCGCACGCGCAGGCCCTCTCGGGGCCTTTGTTTGAAATCATGGCTGCGGCCGAGACCATACGCTGCGTGGTGTGGAACGGGCAGGTCATGTCGGCCGGTCAGCAGGGCGACCTGAGCAAGCTCAAGGCCATCCTCGCGCAGATCAGCGAAACCGGTGCGCGTAGCAACGCGCTGTTTGCCAAGTCAATTGGCGATTTGTATGAAACTGTGCTCAACACCAGCCTGCAAAAGGCTGAGTTTGTGGCGCGCTTGCTGGTGGATTTGTTGGATCGCAACTTGTACGAGCGCTCCGACGACTGCCGCTGGTGGGCTCTGACGCCGGAGCTGCGCCAGGCACTGAGTGCGCCGGTGTGGACCGATGCGCTGGCCGAGGAGGTGACCGGCATCCTCCGTTACATCAATTCGCTCTACACCGTTTACACCCGCTTGTTTGTGTACGACGCGGAGGGGCGCATTGTGGCCAGTACCGAGCTCGATGAAACCCATGGTCCCGGCATCGCCGGTGAGCAACTCGATGCGCTCACGCTGTCCCGGGTCAAGGCGCTGCGCACCGAGCAGGACTACTACGTTACGCCTTTCGGCGCGGACCCGTTTTATGGCGGCCAGTCCACCTACACCTACCACGCGGCCGTGCGCGACCCGCTGCGCCCGGACCGGGTGGTGGGGGGTGTGGGTATTGTGTTCAATTCGGCACCGGAATTCACCGCCATGCTGCGCAGCGGTGTGGGCGAGCGCCCAGGCATGCAGGCCTTGTTTGTGGACCGCGCAGGCAAAGTCATTGCCAGCACCGACCCGGCCATGCCGGTAGGCAGCCAACTGGCTCTGCAGGCCGAGGTGCAGCAGCTGCCTTCCGGGCGCAGCCTGTCCAAAGTAGTGGAGCGCGGCGGCAACTACACCATCATGGGCAGCGCCGCATCCCAGGGCTACCGGGAGTTCAAAACCAGCGATGGCTACCGAGATGACGTGATTGCCGTGGTGTACGACGCTCTGGGTGCAGTGCGTGAAGGCCAGAGCCGCAGCGCTGACCTGGAGCTGCCCTTGGTAGGCCTGCAAGGTGGCGAGCGCGCGGAGTACGCCACCTTCTGGGGCGATGGCAAATTGTTTGCCCTCTCTGCAGAGCATGTGCAAGAGGCCGTGTCGGCGGCCAAGCTCACCTCGGTACCGGTAGACGATGGCCGCGGGCGGGTAGGCCTGATGGCCTGGACGCAAAACGGCCGCGAGCAGGCTTCGGTGTGGGTGTTTGACTTGTGCCTGTTGCTGACCGGCCGTCGCGCAGTGGTGCAAAAGAGCAGCCAGATCATTGTGCTGCGCCATCAGGATCGCTTGCTCGGCCTGCTGGTGGATGCCCTGCATGGTGTCACCGAGTTCCGCACCGATCAGATCATTCCGACGCCCTTCGGCGGCAGCGCTGGCCGGCCCGCGCTGGTGAGGGCCTTCATCAAGGCCAATGGCGGCGATGTGCTGGTGCAGGTGGTGGACGTGAAAGCCTGCTTCGAGCGCGTGTACGACTAGGCTGTAGCGACACGGCGCGTGCGGTAGGCCTTGGGCGTGAGCCCGAAATGCTGGCGGAAGCAGCGGATGAAGTAGCTGGCGCTGGCAAATCCGCAGCACCATGCCACCTCTTTGACGGCAGCATCGCCTTCCGTCAACAAGCGGGCAGCGCGGGCCAGGCGCTGCTGCAGGATGACCTGCCACAGGTGATCGCCGGTGTGGCTGCTGTAAAGGTGCGACAGGTAGTCCGCCGTGCAGCCCAACTCCTGGGCCAATGAAGCGACCGTCAGGTCCACCTCGCCCATGCGGTTTTGCACCAAACGGCGCAGCTGGCTCAACAAGGCCGGCTCTTGCGACAGGGTCTTTTGCGGAGCATCCAGCAAGCGGGCCACGCTGCTAAGCGCAGCCGCGAGCAAGGCCCGTTGTTGCAGCGGCCACAACCCGGGTGAATCCTGCGCAGGCGGCCGGGCTGCATCGCGCAGCCAGCCCTCAATGCGCATGGCCTCCAGGTGGCTGCAAGTCTCCAGGTACAAGCTGGCGGGGTGGCCGGGCCGGTCTTCATGGGCCAGGTGGCAGGACATGCGCTGGCTGTCCGCAGAGATCACCATGTTGGAAAAAGCCTGTCCCTCACTTCCGCTCACCCACTCGTCGTGCAGCAGCTTTGGCGGTACCACCAGTACCTCGCCCGGCATGAGAGTGAGCTGCGCGTGCGGGAAGGTAAATGTCGTTTGCCCTTGCAGTTGCAAAAACACCTCCGCGTGCAAATGCATGTGCCCGGCGCCGCGCAGGCTGTCCTCTGGCAAAGGCGGCGGGTTACGCAATGGCAGGGTGCCGGACGCCGCTTCGTGGATAAACCCGGCCAGCGCGCTGCGCATGTGGCTGGCGTGCACGGGCGCATCCGGGTGATCGCAGGCAATGGCGGCAATGCAGGGGCCATCGCCATCGATGCTATCGAGGATTTTTACTACTTTTGACATGGGAGTGGTATCGAATTCCTACCGAGAGTATCAGTCTAATGATTACGCTATGGCGATGGAAAACCTGTTTTCGCGAGCCTCAGTTATCTTGAACTCTGCGCAATTTTCTAAGAATTTCGCTATTTTCGTTTCGGAGGCTGCCCATGCACGCAGCTGAACATCACGGCACGCCCGCGCAAATCCGCCGCGCCATTTGGGCGACGCGGGGGCTGTTTACCGTGCTGGGCGTCTTCAGCGCGGTGTGGGGCGTGCACATTCCTTCCGTCAAGCGTCAGTACGACCTGGGCGAGGCAGCGCTCTCGCTGGTGCTGGTGGCGGCCGCGCTGGGGGCAATTGCAGCATTGTTCTTCGCGGGCCGAGTGATTGGCCGGCTGGGCGCGCGCAATGCTGCGGCGGCTTGTGCGGTGGTAATGGCTGCCATGTTGAGCATGGTGTTGCATTGGCCGGGGCTGCCGTGGGTGTTGGCGTCCATGCTGGTGTTTGGAGCTTCGCTCAGCGTGTACGACGTGGCCATCAATACCGAAGGCTCGGTGCTGGAGACCGCAGGGGGGCGGCCCATCATGGGCAGCTTGCATGGCATGTTCAGCGTGGGGGCCATGGGTGGTGCGGCGCTGGCGTCCGGCCTCTTGCGCGCCGGGGTTCCTGCCACCTGGCAGTTGTCGGTGGTGGCCGTGTTGGTGGCGCTGTGCATTCTGGTGGGCTCGCGCTGGATGCTGCCCACGCCGACGCCCAGCACCCAGCCCAAAGTGCATTTCACCTGGCCGCGTGGCGCCTTGCTCATCATGGGCTTGCTCACCTTTGCAGGCATGAGTGCCGAGGGTGTGATGTTTGACTGGTGCGTGCTCTACCTGCAGCAGGAAGTGCGCATGCCACACGAGCTGGCGGCCTTGGGCTACTCCGCCTGTGCCGGGGCCATGGCAGTGATGCGCTTTGCCGCCGACCGGCTGCGGGCCCGTCACAGCGAGCAGCGGCTGCTGCAGGTGAGCGGCACCATCACTGCGGTGTCCATGGCGGTGGTGCTCATCGTCGGGCAGCCGTGGGTGGCCATCGTGGGCTGCGGGCTGGTGGGTGCGGGGCTGGCCATGATTGTTCCCATCCTCTACGGTGCAGCCAGCCGCGTGCCGGGCACCACGCCGGCGGCGGCGATTGCTGCAGTCTCGTCCATCGGCTATGCCGGTTTTATGGTCGGTCCGCCGCTGATTGGTGTGATCGCGCAGCATGCATCGCTGACCGCTGCCATGGCGGTGGTGGTGGTGGCTGCCACCATCCTCGCCCTCAGCGCCCGATATGTGCCGGAGAAGGCGGCTTGATCAGTGTGGGCGCAGCTTGACCAGTAGTGCCTCAAAGGGGCGCAGGGTCGGACTCTGCAGCCGCTGCGCCAGTTCAGCGTTATCTGTCGGGTAGTTTCCCAGCAGCAGCTCTGCGGTTTCGAACTTCAACGCGCCATCCCACACCACAGTTTGTGGCTCGACGCTGAAGTTGCACAGCACCAGCAGGCGGGCACTGTCGCTCTCTGCAGTCCGCATGTAGGCCACTACATGGGGGTGCTCCGGCAGCAACATCTCCGTGCGGCCGTGCACCAGCAGAGGCTCCTGCTTTCGCAGGGCTATCAGCTGGCGGTAGTGGTGGTACACCGAGTCTGCATCGGCCACTGCTTGGGCTGCATTGATCTCCGGGTAGCGCGGGTTCAGCGCCAGCCACGGGGTACCGGTGGTGAAACCTGCGTTGGGGCTATCGCTCCACTGCATGGGGGTACGCGCGTTGTCCCGGCCCTTGGCCCAAATGGATTGCATCACCTGCTGCGGGTCCTGGCCGCGCTCGTGCACTGCCACGCGGTACATATTGCGGATCTCGATGTCCTGGTAGTCCTCGATGCTTGGGAACTGCACATTCGTCATTCCCAGCTCTTCGCCCTGGTACACATAGGGCGTGCCCTGAAAGCCGTGCAAAAAGGTGGCCAGCATTTTGGCGCTTGGCACCCGGTAAACACCGTCGTCCCCGAAGCGGGATACCGGGCGGGGCTGGTCGTGGTTGCACAAGTACAGGCTGTTCCAGCCATGCTCGGCCAGTGCATCCTGCCAGCGCATCATGCTGGCTTTGAGGTCGGGCAGGTGCAGGCGCTTGAGGGCCCACTTGCCGTTGGGGTGGCCGCTGATGCAATCCAGGTCCATGTGCTCGAATTGGAACAGCATGTTGAGCGCGCCCTCCTGCGCGTGGGTCAGCTCCACGCCCTGGCGGATGGTGGCCAGCGGTGCCTCGCCCACGGTGATGGTGTCGTAGTGGTTCAGCACCTGCTCGCGCATTTCCCGCAGGAATTCACCCAGCTTGGGGCCGTTGCAGCTCAGGGCGAAACCCGGCTGCAAAAAGCCTTCGCGTACCACCGGCGCTTGCGGCAGGCTGCCATCGGCATTCCAGGGTTTGGAGATCATGTTGATCACGTCCATGCGGAAACCGTCCACCCCGCGGTCCAGCCAGAAGCGCATGAGGGCATACACCTCCTGGCGCAGCGCAGGGTTCTCCCAGTTCAGGTCAGGCTGTTTTTTGCTGAACATGTGCATGTAGTACTCGCCGGTAGGCTCGTTCCACTCCCACACGGAACCGGTGAACGCGGCTTCCCAGTTGGTGGGGGGTGATCCGTCCGCCTGCGGCTCGCGCCAGATGTAGTAGTCGTGGTACGGGTTGTCGCGGCTTTTGCGCGCTTCGGTGAACCAGTGGTGCTCGTCCGAGCTGTGGTTGACCACCAGGTCCATCATGAGCTTGATGCCGCGTGCATGCATGGCCGCCAACATGGTGTCGAAGTCGGCCAGCGTACCGAACTCGGCCATGATGTTGAGGTAGTCCGAGATGTCGTAGCCGTTGTCGTCGTTGGGCGAGCTGTAGATGGGCGAGAGCCACACCACATCGACACCGAGCGTTTGCAGATGGTCCAAGCGGGACGTGATGCCCGGCAGGTCGCCTATGCCGTCGCCATTGCTGTCAGCAAACGAGCGGGGGTAGATCTGGTAGACGGAGCTTTGCTTCCACCAGGGGGTACCGGTGCGTGTGAGGGCGTTCATGGATGCTTACTTGCGGGAAGAGAGAACAATGCCGGAGACGATGAGCACAAAGGCCAGCGCGTGGTACAACTTGGGCGCTTCACCCAGGAAGATGGATGACAGGACTGCCGTGAACAAGGGCGTGAGGTTGATGAAGAACCCCGCTACCGCAGGGCCCGCACGAGAGACGCCGGCCCCCCAAGTGCCATAGGCAATGACCGCGGGCCCCAATGCAATAAATGCCAGTGCGGCGGCAAGCCCTAGGCTCCAGTCGATGTGTGCGGGAGTGAGCAGCCATTCACCGCTGGTAAACGCCAGAGACCAGCCTAGCCCGAACACAATCTGCCCCATCAAGAAGGTGGACCAGTCGGAGCGGATGTCTTCGGACTCGGGGGTGGGGTGGGCCAGCAACCAGCTATAGGCAGCCCACCCGATGGACGCCAGCAGCACATACACATCACCGGGCACCAGGCGCAAATGGGTGATGACCTGCCAGTCGCCACGGCCCAGCACCAGCAGCACCCCCCCTATGGACAGCACCGCGCCCAACAATTGCTTGCGCGACACCGGTGCCTTGAACAGCAGGCGGCCGATGAGCAACATCCACACCGGTGTGCTGGCACCCACCAGCGTGACGTTGATGGCGGTGGAGGTGTTCAGCGCCAGATACAGCAGTGCGTTGTATCCACCGATGCTGAACAGGCTGAGCAGGGCAAACCGTTTCCATTGCGGCCACAAACCGCTGTTAGCGCGCAGCACGCGGCTGGCCAGGGGCAGCAAAATCAGGAAAGCAATGGCCCAGCGCAGCAGGTTGAGCGTCATGGGCGAAATCACCGGCGCCACCATACGGCCTACCACTGCATTGCCGGACCACATCAGGGGAGGAATCACCAACAGGAGGGCGGCGGTCGGGGTCAGGCGTTGAGTCATGGCCTGCACTGTAGCAAGGAGTGCAAAGCTGTCGCCGGCCTGCGGTTGTTGCCGATTTCTGGCACCATGTTGTGCGTTCATAACAACCACCATCGATGGAGACAAAACCATGAGTTCAGTGACATCCCGCGCCATTCACATCGCCCAGCATGGCGGCCCCGAACAGCTGCAGTTGGTGCAGGTCATTGTGGGCGAACCCGGCCCCGGTGAGGTGCGCATCCGCCATCATGCGGTGGGGCTGAACTTCATCGACGTGTACCAGCGCTCCGGCCTGTACCCCATGAATCTGCCGGTGCAGTTGGGTATGGAAGCAGCGGGCGTGATTGAGGCAGTGGGCGAGGGCGTGAGTCATCTCAAGGTGGGCGACCGCGCCGCCTACGCCAGCCAGCCGCCGGGCAGTTACTGCGAAGTACGGGTGATGCCCGCCAAGTGCGTGTGCAAGCTGCCTGACGGCATCAGCTTCGAGACCGGTGCCGCCATGATGCTCAAGGGCCTGACCGCTCAGTACCTGCTCAAGCGCACGCTGCCTCAAGGCGGCTTGCAGGCCGGCGACTTTGTGCTCTTCCATGCGGCGGCTGGTGGGGTGGGGCTGATTGCCTGTCAGTGGGCCAAGGCGTTGGGCTTGCGCCTGATTGCGACTGCGGGTTCAGAAGAAAAATGTGCTCTGGCGCTCGCCAATGGTGCGGAGCATGCTATCAATTACAGAGCAGAGGACTTTGCGGCCCGTGTCAAGGAGATCACAGGCGGCAAAGGGGTGAAAGTGGTGTACGACTCGGTGGGCAAAGACACTTGGGACAAGTCGCTGGACTGTCTGGCCCCCTTCGGCTTGATGGCCAGCTTCGGCAATGCCTCCGGCCCCGTGGCCCCGTTCTCGCCCGGCATCCTCGGGACCAAGGGTTCCATCTATGTGACGCGCCAAACCCTGTTTACCCACATTGCCACGCGCGAAAGCACGCAGGCCATGGCGGACGACTTGTTCGACATGGTGCTCAGTGGCAAAGTCAAAATCCACATCGCCCAGCGCTATGCCCTGGAGGATGTGCAACAGGCCCACAAAGACCTGGAAGCCCGCCTGACGACGGGCTGCACTATTCTGACCCTGTAAAGCCAGATAGATAAAAAAAGGGCACACCGTATGGTGTGCCCTTTTTTGTTGGGGTGTTGACCCTTTAGAACAAGAAGCCTGCGGAAAGCACCTGCTCGTTCATCCAGAGTTCCTGATCGGCTGTGCCCTTGTAGACCGGCACACCACGCAGCACACCGTAGGCAATCTTGTTGGTCAGTTCGACGTACATGGATTTGTACACGCGGTAACGCAGGCCGACCTCTACACCTGCGGTCCAGCCGTTGATTTGCCACCAATCGTTCTTTTTGAAGCAGCAGACGTTTTCGTTCTTGGGGCCCACTTCATTGGCGTTGCCGAAGATCACGTTATCGGCATGGGGCAGCAAGATGCCGGCGCCCACACGGCTGATCAGCTGCAAGTCACCCGGCTTTTGCTCCGGGCCCCGCAGGCGGTGCAGCCAGACCGCGTTAATCATGATGTGGTTCAGGCCGTTGTGCAGTGCGTAGTTGAAGTTCTGCGGTGTGATGGCCAAAGTGGAAGGCGCGGCGGCATTGTTGATAGTGCCGTCTACCGCCACGGTCTGGCCGTAGTCCACGTTGTATTTGCTGTGGTCGATGTTGAGTTCGACCGCAAATGTTTTTTCGGGGTTGAGGAATTTGCCGATCCGGATGTTTTCTTGCGGATTGGTGAAGTCCAGGTTGAACAGCGAGCTGATGGTGTCGCCGACGCTGGAAGGGAAGTCGCTGCCTTTGGCTTTGCGAATGGTGAAGTCATTGCCCAGCTCAGGTTGGGAAACCCGGATGTCCGATGGTGCGTACTGCTGTCGGCTGTAGCCCCAGGAGAAGTACCAGTTCTCATCCTTGTTGATGGCTTTGTCGAACTTGGTGGTCACCGCGTTTGCAGCTGGGGTTGCCTCCGGGGCAGGCTGGGCATTCTGGGCTATGACCACACTTTGAGCCCAAGAGGCCGTACAAGGAGCCAGCGCCAACAGGGCGGCCAGGATCAGGGTTTTTCTAGTTGTGGTGCTCATAGGGGACTCGGGTGCGAGAGGTGCGCAACACCGGAAGAGCCGGTCACGCCAGTAGGCACCGATTTTAAGTCATCCCCCTGTCCATCGAGGTTTCTTGACTTTGATCCGCCTCAAACCGGGCGGCTATTTCAGCGCCCCGAGGTTTCCTGTGGCAAGCGCAAACGGTTGGGGGCCAGCTCGCCTGCTGAATCCAGAATCGGGTAAGCGATGGAGCAGATATGCGAGTTGATGCGCTTGAGATCGCTGATCAAATCCAGATGCAGCGAGCTGGTTTCGATGCTCGGCAGCGTGTTGTCGGCCAGACGGGCGATGTGGGTGGCAGCGTACTGGCGCTCCAGATCACGGAACTTGGTTTTTTCTTCCAGAAGACGGCGCGCGTCCCGCACATTGCCGTTCAGGAACACGCTCATGCCCAAGCGCAAGTTGTCCAGCAGACGGGCATGCAGTTCGCAAATCTCGGCCAAACCGGCTTCCGAGAACTGGCGGCCTTTGTTGATTTTTTTGTCCTCAATGTCCTGGATCACCCGCTCAATGATGTCGCCGATTTGCTCCATATTGATCGTGAAGCTGATGATGTCGGTCCAGCGCTTGGCTTCGTTCTCGCCCAGCGCCTCACGGGAAATTTTGGTCAGGTAGTACTTGATGTCGCTGTAGAGCTCGTCCACCGTATCGTCCATTTTGCGCAGTTCCTGCGCCAGATTCACATCGCTTTCCTTCATGACCTTGATGCTGCCTATCAGCATGGCTTCCACCACATCAGCCTGGTGCATGGCTTCGCGCACCGCACACGAAATCGCCAGGCTGGGGGTGGCCAGTGCCGTGGGGTCGAGGTGGCGCTGGCGGCCGGCCACGGTGGTTTTGTCGGGCTTGGGCAGCCAGTGTTCCACCCACCCGGCCACAACCTGGGTGAAGCCGATAAACGCAATGCCCACTCCGATGTTGAACGCGAGGTGAAAGCCCACCACCAAAGTGGCTGCATCACTGATGTAGGGGCCGGCTACACGCATCCACACTCCGGGGAATAGCGACACGGCCAGCACGCCCAGAACCTTAAACACCAGGTTACCCAGCGGTACCTGCCGGGTTTCTATATTGGTGTTCAGCGTGGTCAGAACGGCCAGCAGGCCGCTGCCCAGGTTGGCACCCAGCACGAGCCCGAGGGCCACATCTACCGGTATCACCGCGGTACTGGCCAGTGTTGCAGTCAGCAGCACGATGGCCAGGCTGGAGTACGACACCACGGCCAAGGTGGCGCCTACCAGCAGCTCCAGCAACAGGTCACTGCTCAGGCTGCCTAGCAGTGCTTTGACGGCAGGTGCCTGAGTGAGGACGGCGGTGGATTGGGTGACCAGTTTGAGTGCCAGCAGCATCAAGCCCAGCCCGATCAGTACGCGGCCTACCCGACCGGGTGTGGTGGACTGTTTGGAAATAAACAGCACCACTCCCACAAAAATAAACAGGGGCGAAAGCCAGGACAGGTCGCGGGAGAACACGACGGCCATCAGGCTGGTGCCGATGTCGGCGCCCAGCATTACGGCGAGTGCCGCGGGTAACTTGATCAGGCCCTGCCCTACGAACGAGGAGACGATCAGCGCGGTGGCCGTGCTGGACTGCACCACGGCAGTCACCCCGATGCCGGAGATGGCAGCGGCAAACCGGTTGCTGACGCTGCGGGACAGGATGGTGCGCAGATTGGCACCGAACACCCGAAGTATCCCGGTTCGTACCTGCTGCGTCCCCCACACCAACAACGCTATCGCGGCAAACAGATTCAGCAGGTGGGTCACGCAGGGTCCTTAAAGCAATTCGCAGTGAAACCGGATCAGGTTTTTCTGACCCGCAACAGTTCGTCCAGTATCAGGCACATGGCCCCCACTGAAATGGCACAGTCAGCCACATTGAAGGCCGGAAAGTGCATGCCATTCCAGTGGAAGTCCAGAAAGTCCACCACATAACCGTGGATCAAGCGGTCTATCACGTTGCCGACAGCCCCGCCCAAAATGCAGGCCATGGCAAAGCTGAACAGCTTTTGTCCCGCATGCGAACGCAAGAGCCAGATGATGACCACGGCCGCCACAAAGCCCAATGCCGTGAAAAACCAGCGTTGCCAGCCACCCGCCGAAGCGAGGAACGAGAACGCGGCGCCGGTATTGTGGACCCGCACGATATTGAAGAAGCTGGTGACATAAGTGCTGTCACCCAGATGGTAGTAACCCACGATCAGCGTTTTGGTGAACTGGTCCGCCAGAAGCAAGATAAAGGCCAGGCCCAGCCACTGCAGCATGCCGCCGCTGTTGCCGGAACCCTTGCTGAAGGTCTTGCCGAAGCCTTTGTTGTTGCGGGCCATTACGCGAACTTCCGGGCTTCACCTGCGCCATACAAATTGCTGGTGCAGCGGCCGCACAAGGTGGGGTGTGCGGCATCTGTTCCAACGTCGGCGCGGTAGTGCCAGCAACGCTCGCATTTCACGTTATTGGAGGCTGCGACGCTGATGGATTGTGCGCCACCAGCTACCAAAGTGATAGCGCTGGTGATGAATACAAACTTCAGGTCCTCGCCCAAGCTGCTCAGGATGGCAAACTCTTCTGCAGGCACCGTGAGCGTCACCTCGGCTTGGAGGGATGCGCCCACCTGGCCTGCCGCACGCAGAGTCTCAATGTTTTTGTTGACCGCCTCACGTACCGCACGGATGCGGGCCCACTTGGCCAGCAAAGCTTCGTCCGGCGCGGCAAACGTGGAGTAGCCATCCAGGAAGATGGAGAGCTTGGTCGCTTCGGGCGTTTTGCCTTCAGCACCCAATACCGCCCAGGCTTCTTCAGCGGTGAAGCTGAGGAAGGGCGCCATCCAGCGCAGCATGGCTTGGGTAATCTGCCACAGCGCGGTTTGTGCCGAGCGGCGGGCTTTGGAGTTGGCTGCGGTGGTGTACAGGCGGTCTTTGAGCACGTCCAAATAAAACGCGCCCAAGTCCTCGCTGCAATACACCTGCAGCTTGCTCACCACGGGGTGGAACTCGTACACCTTGTAATGCGCGAGGATGTCAGCCTGCAATTGGGCAGCGCGGGCCAGCGCGTAGCGGTCGATCTCCAGCAACTGTTCCGCAGGCACCGCGTCTTTGGCCGGGTCAAAGTCGGAGACGTTGGCCAGCAAGAACTTGAGCGTATTGCGCACGCGGCGGTAGGTATCCACTACGCGGGCCAGGATCTTGTCGTCGATGTTCAGGTCGCCGGAATAGTCCGTGCTGGCTACCCACAGGCGCACGATCTCGGCGCCCATCTTGGTGGTGATGGTTTGCGGCTCGACGGTGTTGCCCAGCGACTTGCTCATCTTGCGGCCTTGGCCGTCGGTGGCAAAGCCATGGGTCAGCAGGCCGCGATACGGTGCGCGGTCGTAGAGTGCGCAGCCCAGCAGCAGCGAGCTGTGGAACCAGCCGCGGTGCTGGTCGTGGCCTTCGAGGTACAGGTCGGCCTCAGGCCCTTCAGCGTGGAAAGGGGGCACGGCGTAGGCATCCTTGTGGCTGCCGCGCAGCACATGCTGGAAGGTGGAGCCGGAGTCGAACCAGACTTCCAGAATGTCGGTGCTCTTGGTGTAGCTGGGGGCGTCGGCTGTGCCCAGAATGTCCTCTACGGTCACGCGGCTCCAGGCCTCGATACCGCCTTGCTCCACAATGTCCGCCGCCTGGTCCAGGATTTCCATGGTGCGGGGGTGCAATTCGCCACTGTCTTTGTGCAAAAAGAAGGGCACGGGCACGCCCCAGCTGCGCTGGCGGCTGATGCACCAGTCCGGGCGGTTGGCGATCATGTCGCGCAAACGGCTGCGACCGTTTTCGGGGTAGAAGCTGGTCTGTTCAATGGCGTCCAGCGCCAGTTGGCGCAGGGTCTTGGGTGCTTTGTCTTGGGTGAATACGCCCGCACCTTCATCCATGCGGATGAACCACTGGGCAGCGGCACGGTAGATCACCGGCGTCTTGTGGCGCCAGCAGTGCGGGTAGCTGTGGGTGATGCCCACCGTGGCCATCAGCCGGCCGTGTTCGCGCAGAGTGTCGATGACGTTCGCGCAAGCCTTCCAGATGTGCTGGCCGCCGAAGAGGGGCAGCTCGGCGTCGTACACGCCGTTGCCGAGCACGGGGTTCAGGATTTGGTCGTATTTCAGGCCGTTGGCGATGCAGCTGTTGAAGTCATCCACACCGTAGGCGGGCGAGGAGTGCACGATGCCGGTGCCGTCGCCGTCGCTCACGTAGTCGGCCAGGTACAGCGGGGAGAGGCGCTTGTAGCTGTATTCATTACCGCTGTCAGGCAAGTCGTAGAGCGGGTGGCGGAACACCTGGCCGCGCAGGGCTTCGCCCTTGGCAGTCGCCAGCACGGCGCCAGTCAGGCCGAAGCGCTCCAGGCATTTTTCTACCAAGCTGGCGCCCAGCAGCAGCACGCCCTTGGGCGTGTCCACCAGCGCGTATTCCAGCTCGGGGTGGGCGTTGAGTGCCTGGTTTGCGGGGATGGTCCAGGCGGTGGTGGTCCAGATGACGGCGAAGGCTTGCTTGCCCGCAGGCAGGGCGCTCAGGCCGAAGGCTTTTGCCAATCCAGCCGCGTCGTTGGATTCGAAGGCCACGTCCAGCGTGTCGCTCTTCTTGTCTGCGTATTCGATTTCGAACTCGGCCAGGCTGGAGCCGCAATCAAAGCACCAGTACACCGGCTTCAGGCCCCGGTACACAAAGCCACGTTCGATGACGCGCTTGAAGGCGCGGATCTGACCGGCCTCGTTGGCGGGGTTCATGGTTTTGTAGGGGCGCTCCCAGTCACCCAACACGCCCAGGCGCTTGAAATCCTCGCGCTGCTGGTCGATCTGCTCGGTGGCGTAGGCGCGGCTCTTGGCCTGCATGTCGTCGCGGCTCAGGTTGCGGCCGTGCAGCTTTTCGATGGCGTTCTCGATGGGCAGGCCGTGGCAGTCCCAGCCGGGGATGTATTGCGCATCGAACCCTGCGAGCTGCTTGCTCTTGACGATCATGTCCTTGAGCACCTTGTTCAGCGCGTGGCCGATGTGCAGCTTGCCGTTGGCGTAGGGCGGGCCGTCGTGCAACACGAAAAGGGGCTGGCCGGCGCGGGCGTCGCGCAGTTTTTTGTACAAACCCTCTTCGTTCCAGGTCTTGACCCAGGCCGGCTCGCGTTTGGGCAGGTCGCCGCGCATGGGGAAGGCGCTATCGGGCAGGTTCAGGGTGCTACGGTAATCAACGGGTTCTGTCATGGCCAACTCTCGGTTTGGAGGCTTTGTACAAGCAATTCGGGGAGGCGGCTACCGTCGCACGGGCGAAGGCAGCCTGAAGGGGCAGGTGACGCGGGGCAAAGTGCGTCGGGTGGCCGCGAGGGCCGGCCCCGTCAAATTCGGGTGCCGCCGGGAAGGCTGATGTGCGCCGCGAGCCAGGCGCGCGCGTCATCCCGGTCCTTTTGAATGCCCTGCGTCAGGGCGTCCAGACCGTCGTATTTCAATTCGTCGTGCAGTTTGTGCAGCAGTTCCACGCGAATGATTTTACCGTAGGCCCCCTCAGGGCCCAGTTCCGCAGGCCAGTCCAGGCAATGGGTCTCCAGGAGCACGCGGCCGCGGTTCACATCGTTGGGGTCCAGCGAAGGGCGCACACCCAGGTTGGCAACACCTTGCAAGGGTTTGGCGGCCAGACCATGGACCAGCACCACAAAAATGCCGCTGGCGGCAGGCTTCCAGTGCGCAAAACGCAAATTCAGGGTCTTGAAACCGAGGGTGCGGCCCAGTTTGCGCCCGTGCACCACATGGCCACTGATGCAATACGGCCGGCCCAGCAGGCGGGCTGCATCTTGCATGCGCCCCTGGCCCAGGGCGTCGCGCACCGCAGAGCTGGAGACGCGCAGGCCATGGACCTCGTAGGAATTCATGCGTGCTACGTCGAAGCCATGGGCCTCGCCGGTGGCATCCAGCAGGGCGTAGTCGCCAGCGCGGGCCTTGCCGAAGCGGAAATCGTCGCCCACCAGCACGTAGCGGGCGCCCAAGCCGACTTGCAGCACTTGCTGGATGAAGTCTTGCGGACTCTGGTTGGCCAGCCGGGCGTCGAAAGGCAGCACGATAGTCTGGTCCACACCGGCCTTGGCCAGGTCGTCCAGCTTGTCGCGCAGGGTGCCTACGCGGGCGGGGGCCAGCTCGGGTTTTTGGTGCAGTTTGGCGAAATAGTCGCGCGGGTGGGGCTCGAAGGTCAGCACACAGCTGGGCACGCCGCGTTGCTGCGCCTCGCTTTTGAGCAGGGCCAGCATGGCCTGGTGGCCCCGGTGCACACCATCGAAGTTGCCAATTGTCACCGCGCACGCCTCGGACACGCCGGGGTGCTTGAAACCGCGAAAAACCTTCATGGAGTTGTTATCTTTTTGATAGCAGGCCGCGCACATCGCATCAGCGCCTGAAGCCAATTTGTCATGGAAACACGGTATATTGTGACCTAGCAGGGCCCGGACGGCTTGTCCGGTGCGCACTTGCAGACCTTTGCAGACTTGTGTTGGTGGTTGTTTGAACCGTTGATGGAGGCGTTGCGTGAAAGTCTTGAAGTTGTCGGCCCAAGGGCTGCCCCAGTCCTGGATATCGCTGGAACAGGCGGTGATCCATTACGCCGCGGACGAAGTGCGCTGGGAAGCCGGCGCAGAGGTGGCGGTGTTTCACGGCGGCCATAACGCGGTCACCGGGCAGCAGTCTGTCATCCGGGTCAACAGCATCATCGGCACCCGTGGCGTGCCCCGCATCAACCCCTTCAACTTGCGCCCCGGCCTGACCAATGCCAAATTGTTCATCCGCGATCGCAATGTGTGCGCCTACTGCGGCGGGCACTTCCATGAAAACGACCTGACGCGCGAGCACATCATCCCCTTTGCCCAGAACGGTATCGACAACTGGATGAATGTGGTCACCGCATGCCGCCCGTGCAACCACAGCAAGAGCCACCGCACCCCCGAGCAGGCCAACATGCCGCTGCTGTACACGCCCTATGTGCCCAGCTTGTGGGAGGACTTCATCCTGCGCAACCGCCGCATTCTTGCGGACCAGATGGAGTTTTTGATGGCGCATGTGCCGGCGTCGTCCCGTTTGCTGGTTTAGCATGCGGGCATGAGTACCAGCCCTGCCCAAAAGCCCGCTACCCGCACCCCGTCTGACCGCCCGCGCATCGCCCTGATTGCGCACGACCGCAAAAAAGACACCATGGTGGCGCTCGCCCGCGAGTTCGCCCCCTACCTGAAAACTTGCACCCTGATGGCCACCGGCACCACGGGCGGCCGCTTGGTCGATGAGGTGGGCCTTCAGGTGGAGCGCATGCTCAGCGGCCCCTGGGGTGGCGACTTGCAAATCGGCGCGCGCCTTGCGGTGGGCGAGGTAGACGCGGTGATCTTCCTGCGCGACCCCATGACCCCGCAGCCGCACGAACCCGACATCAATGCCTTGGTGCGCGCCTGTGACGTCCATGACGTGCCCTGTGCCACCAACCTGTCCAGCGCGCGCCTGGTGCTTGCGCAGTTGCTCCTGAAAGCATAGCTGCTCGCGCACATCAGACGGGCGCTGGAGGCCGATTTCGCGCTGAATGGGTGCTTACCCCACGGTCACGGGCACAAACAGGCGATCTTCACCGCGTAGCACCAGCAACGCCAGTTTCTTGCGCCCCTGGCCTATTTGGCTCTTGAGTGTGTCGGGTGAGCTGGCCAGCTCGCCGTTGACCGACAGGATCACATCGCCGCTGCGCAGGCCGGCACGCTTGGCAGGGCCATCGGCCACTTCCTCCACCACCAAACCGCCGGCGACTTGCGCTTCGGCGCGTTCCTGACGGCTCAGGGGGCGCACCGCCAGGCCCAGTTGCTTGTCTTGCGGAGCGGCAGATTCAGCGGCGACCTTGCCCGAATCCATCTGGCCCAGTGTGATGCTCAGTTCCTTGGGCTTGCCCTGGCGCCACACACTCACCGTCGCTTTGCTGCCTGGGGCAGTGTCAGACACCAAGGGCGGCAGTTCGCTGGACTGGCTGATGGCGGTGCCGTTGAACTTCAAAATCACATCGCCCGCCTGCAAACCGGCCTTGTCAGCGGCGCTGCCTTTGTCCACCGAGTTCACCAGGGCGCCGGCGGGCTTGTCCAGCCCGAAGGACTCGGCCAGCTCGGGGCTGACTTCCTGAATGGTCACGCCCAAGCGGCCTCGGCTGACCTTGCCGTGCGCGAGCAACTGGCCTTCGACCTTCATGGCTACGTCAATCGGAATGGCGAAGCTCAGGCCTTGGTAGCCGCCACTGCGGCTGTAGATCTGCGAGTTGATGCCGATGACCTCGCCGGCCATATTGAACAGCGGACCACCGGAGTTGCCGGGGTTGATGGCTACATCGGTTTGCAGGAAGGGCACATAGCCCTCGTCGGGCAAGCTGCGCGATTTGGCGGACACGATGCCGGCTGTCACCGTGTTCTCAAATCCGAAGGGCGAGCCGATGGCCACCACCCATTCCCCCACGCGGCTGGTTTTTGGGTCGCCGATTTTGACGGTGGGCAGGTCCTTGGCATCGATTTTGAGCACCGCGACATCCGACAGTTTGTCGATGCCCAGCACCTTGGCCTTGAACTCGCGCTTGTCTTTGAGCTTGACGGTGACCTCGCTGGCATCGGCCACGACATGTGCGTTGGTCAGCACCACGCCATCGGCCTTCACAATGAAGCCGGAACCGGTGCCACGGGTGGGCGCGTCGTCGGCCTCTGCGGGCGGCTGAAAGCGGCGGAAAAATTCATAAAACGGGTCGCGCGGGTCCAGCTGCGGGCCACCACCACGCGCGCTGGTCTTGATCGTGCCCTGCACGCTGATGTTGACCACCGCCGGGCCTTGTTGCTCGGCAATGTCGGCAAAACTGGCAGGCAGGGCGCCACGGGCATCGATGGCCCGGCTGAAGGCCGAGGCAGGCGTGTCGGCCGGCGCAGCGGCAGGATTGCGCTGCGATAGCGCATAGCCGCCCAGAAAGCAGCTGGACGCCAGGACGCCGATGAATGTTGCTTTGAGGTAGAGGGAACGATCTTTCGTTTGCATGGTGTCATCCTTCAAGAAACAGTCAAGACCTGCTTCAGATAGGGACGCGCCGGCCCGAGTTCCAGCCCGAAAATGCAAAGAAATGTGAAGTGTCTGTGTGCAGAGGCTGCCCCCGCGGCAGGGGCTACAGCGGGTGGCTTACCAGCTTGAAATCGGCGTCTTCTTCAAAGGTTTTGACGGTGAAGCCCAGGCTGCGCATGAGCTTGAGCATGCCGGGGTTGTGGGTGAGCACCAGGCCTTCGATTTCGCTCAGGCCTTTGTCGCGTGCCACGTCCATGATGGACATCATCAGCCGCGAGCCCAGGCCTTTGCCGGCAAACTCGTCTGCCACCACCAAAGAGAACTCACAACTCGATTTGTCAGGGTTGGTCACATAGCGCGACACACCGATGATGCGTTCGGTTTCCAGCATCTCACCGTCTTCGCCCGCAGTGCGGGTTTTGTGCACTGCGACCAGCGCCATTTCGCGGTCGTAATCAATCAGTGTGAAGCGGGCGAGCATGGCGGGGGGCAGCTCATGCATGCTGGAGACAAAGCGGAAGTAGCGACTCTCCTTGGAAAGGCCTTGCACCAGGTCCTGCAGCATCTGCGCGTCGTCCGGTTGCACCGGGCGCACGGTGTATTCACCGCCCCCGCGCATGGGCCAGAGTTGCTCGTACTGGGCGGGGTAGGGCAGTATGGAAAGGTGGTTGTAGTTGTGAACGCGGCTGCTGACGCCTTGCGGCGCGTTGTCGATGACGATGCGCGCATCCACCGCGAGCGCGCCATGTTCATCCACGATGATGGGGTTGATGTCCATCTCGCGCAGCTGGGGCAGCTCGCACACCATCTCGGAGATGCGCAGCAATATCTGCTCCAGCAGGTCGATGTTGGCGGGTGCGTTGTCGCGCCATTCACCCAAGGTCTCGGCCACGCGCGAGCGCTCGATGAGGCGGCGCGCCAGAAACTGGTTGAGCGGGGGCAGTTCCATGGCGCGGTCGTTGATTAACTCGATCATGGTGCCGCCGGCGCCGAAGGCAATGACCGGTCCGAACGGGTCATCCGTGACCAGTCCGATATAGATCTCACGGCCATGGCGGGAGCGCACCATGCTCTGCACCGTGACGCCGTTGATGCGCGCATCGGGGCGCAGGCGTTGCACGGTTTGCATCATGTCGTTGTAGGTGTCACGCACACCGGTGGCGTTCATGATGTTCAGCGCCACGCCGCCCACATCCGATTTGTGGCTGATGTCGGGCGAGTCGATCTTGAGCACTGCCGGAAAACCCAGCTGTGTGGCAATCATCATGGCCTCGTTGGCGCTGCGGGCCAGGATGGTACGGGTGACGGGAACGTGGAATGCCGAGAGCAGGGTCTTGGACTCCATCTCGGTAAGCACTTTGCGCCGCTCGGCCAGCACGCTTTCGATCACCAGGCGCGCGCCTTCAATGTCCGGCTTGGCCAGCGTGGAGAGCGGTGGTGGCGTTTGCTGCAAGAGCAGCTGGTTTTGATAGAACGAAGCGATGTTCCCGAAGGCGCCCACTGCGGCTTCCGGAGTTCTGAAGCTGGGTATCTCGGCGGCTTTCAGGATGCCACGTGCCGCGTTGACCGTGCTGTCGCCCATCCAACAGGAGAGCAAGGGTTTACCTATGGTTTTTTTGACCTCTGCCAGGGCGGTGGCCACCGCAGACGCGTCGTGGCCCGCTTTGGGCGAATAGATGGCCAACACGCCGTCTACGCCCCGGTCCTTGCCGGCAGCGTCCAGCGCTGCCTTGAAGTGTTCAGCGTCCGCTTCCTCCGACAGATCAATCAGATCCGTTAAGGAGGCCAACGGCGGGAGCAGGGGTTTGAGGGTTTCTGCGGTATTGGCAGAAAGCCTGCCGAGTTCCAGCTGGAGTTCGTTGATCCAGTCGGCGGCCAGCACGCCGGGGCCGCCCCCGTTGGTGACCAGTGCCAAGCGCTTGCCGACGGGGCGGTAGCGCGATGCCAGGCACTTGGCTGCCGAGAACAGCTCCACGAAAGAGCGCACCCGCACGGCGCCTGCGCGGCGCAGAGCAGCGTCGAACACATCGTCACTGCCCACTATGGCGCCGCTGTGGGTTTGGGCGGCCTCATTGCCGGCAGGGCGACGCCCGGCCTTGAGCACCACCACCGGTTTGGCGTTGGCAGCCATACGCAGGGCACTCATGAACCGGCGGGCATCCGAAATGCCCTCCATGTAGACCACGATGCTTTGGGTCTGTGCGTCATTGGCCAGAAAGTCGAGCACGTGCGCCAAATCCACGGAGGTGTGGGGGCCCAATGACACGACGGTGGAGAAGCCTACAGCGTTGTTGGCAGCCCAGTCCAGCATGGAAGAGGCCAGGGCGCCCGACTGCGACACCAGCGCCAGCGGCCCGCGGTGTGCCAAGGGGCCGGCGAGGCTGGCATTGAGCTGCAACTGCGGGCGTTGCAAGCCCAAAGAATTCGGGCCCAGCAGTTGCACGCCTTCCCGTTTGGCGATTTTGGCCAGGGATGCTGCCAGCTCTGCACTGATGCCACTGGACACAATCACTGCGGCTTTGCAGGCAATGCGCCCTGCAATTTCCAGCGCAGCGGTCAGATCCTCAGGTGGGAGGGCGATGACCGCCAGGTCTGCGCGCGATTGCGCCAGGTCTGCCAGGGTGCCGGTGCTGTGGATGTCCAGAAAACGCAGGAGGCCGGTAAATGTCTGGGCCTGCAGGGCGGCCACCAGCATGCATGCCTGAGGCGGCAGTTGCTCAGGTGCATCCACCTGCCCGGCAAACACGATGACCGATTGCGGGGTAAACAGAGGGGACAGGTAATGCTTTTCCATGGGGTGTGACTCCAGATTCAATCGGCGCCGATGAGGACTTTGACGTGCTCGGCCACGCTTCGGGCCAGCGGGTTCAGCACATAGCCGCCCTCCAGACAAGAGATGATGCGCCCCTGGCAATGCCGTTGGGCCACTGCCATCAGCTGTCGGGTGACCCAAGCATAGTCGGCATCGACCAGACCGAGGTTGCCCATATCGTCTTCACGGTGTGCGTCAAAGCCGGCCGAGATGTAGATGAGCTGCGGGGCAAAGGCGTCCAGCGCAGGCACCCACTGGGTGGCTACCGCCTCGCGGAATTTGTCGCTGCCCGAGCGTGCGGGCAGACCCACATTCATCATGTTGGGGCCCACGGCCTTCTCCCCGTTGTAGGGATAGAGTCCCTGCTCGAAAATGGAACACATGAGCACCCGTTCATCGCCGCGAAAAATGTCTTCACTGCCATTGCCGTGGTGCACATCGAAGTCAATCAAGGCCACGCGTTCCAGCCCGTGCACGTCCAGCGCATGGCGTATGCCGACGGCCACATTGTTGAAAAAGCAAAACCCCATGGCAGCCGAGCGTTCTGCATGGTGGCCCGGCGGGCGCACGCTGCAAAAAGCGGTGGGTACTTGCCCGCTGATGACCAGATCGGTGGCCTGCACGGCAGCCCCCGCCGCGCGCAAGGCCGCACGTACGGTGAAGGGGTTCATGTCGGTGTCCGGGTCCACCTTGTGGTAACCCTCTTTGGGAGACGCTTCCATCAGCTCATGCACATAGTTGATGGCGTGGGCCCGACCCAGCTGTGCTTCGGTGGCCAGCGGTGCGTCATAGGTGTTCATGTAGTCCAGCAGGCCGCGCAGCAGCAGCATGTCCTGGATGGCGCCCAAGCGTTCGGGGCACTCTGGGTGGTCCGGCCCCATTTCATGTCGGGCGCAGTCGGGGTGGGAAATAAAGGCGGGCAGCATCGCGTCTCCTGCATCTGGTTTTTTGCCAGTCTAGGCAGCCAAGCTGACACGAGTCTTGATGTGGGGCAATAAGGGCTGCATCAAGCCTTTACACAAGGTTCACCTACCGGCGACTTGATTTGCACAGACGCGACGCAAACTGTGCCTCGCAGGCGAACGCACCGACACAACCGCAAGGAGTTTGTAGCGATGAACAAAAGCATCTGGAAATGGGCACTGGTACTGGGTATGGTGGCCGGCAGTGCCGCGTGGGCTCAGCAGGAGCCGTCCCTCAACGAGATTTACGCCACCGCGCAGGCCGGCAAGCTGGAGCAGGCGCAGGTCATGGTGCAGCAGGTACTGGTTTCGCACCCCAACAGTGCCAAGGCCCACTATGTGCGCAGCGAGCTGTATGCCCGACAGGGCCAACTTGCCAGCGCACGTGAGTCGCTGGCCAAAGCGGAAAAATTGGCTCCCGGTCTGCCCTTTGCCAAACCCGAGGCGGTGCAGGCTTTGCGCAGCCAGCTCGCGGGCAGCCAGGGTAGCGCTGCGGTGGCTCATACCAACGCGGCTCCGGTGGCTTACAGCAGCCCCGCACCCTCCTCGTCAGGCGGCTGGGTGCTGCCAGTCCTGCTGGCCGGCGGCGTGATGGCTTTGGCGTTTTTTGCTTTCCGCCGCCGTACACCGGATGTGCAGGTGCTCCAGCCTGCTTATGGCTCCACCATGGGCGGAGGGTTGAGTGGCCCTCAGACTTTTGGCAGCCCCGCACCCAATACCTATGGTCCGCAGTCCTACGGCCCGACTTATGGTGCCGGGTATGGTCAAGCCCCTGGCAGTGGTCTGGGGAGCAAGATCATGGGCGGTGTTGCCACCGGGCTGGCGGTGGGCGCCGGCGTGATGGTGGCTGAGGCTATTGGCCGCAACCTCATGGGCGGGCACGACACGGTGCGTGAACAGTTCAACGTCGGTAACCCGATACCGGACAGCAGCCACCTGAACAATGACATCAACCGCGACATGGGCGGAGCAGATTTTGGTATCAACGACAGCACCACCTGGGACGACCCCGGAGTTTCCGGGGACTCGTCCTCGGATTGGGATACTTGAGTTGATACCATCGCGTCACTCATGACGCTCAAAGCCACCCCTCACTCTTCCTCCCGTTTCCCCCCTCGAATGGTCACCGCCAGCGCCTATGTGCTGGCGGGGGGGGTGTGCCTTGCGGTTCTGGTCTATGGCCTGCTGCCCGGCCTTTTGGCGGTATGCCTCGGATTCATGGCGACACAGGCCCTGAGCACCAGTCGCCGCTTGGGGCGCCTGCGGCCCAGTGCATTTGCGGCAGCAGCTTGGGTGATCATCGTTCCGCTGGTCGTGCTGGCATTGATTTTGTCCAACGCCAAAGGCATGGTCTTCGGTGCGGTTGCGCAGTACGAGGCCTTGCTTCACCATCTGGCGGGCACGGTGCTGGAAATCCGCCAGAAGTTGCCACCCAACCTGGCCGCCCACCTTCCTGATGAGCTCGTCGCTGCACAAGCCTGGCTGGCTGCCTACCTGCAGAGCCAGGCCCATGCGCTGACGGGCTTTGGCTCTGCCGGCCTGCAAGGCGGGCTTTTGGCCTACGTGGGCTTGGTTATCGGCGCGCTGATTGTGGGCTCGCCCGGTGCAGACAATCCAGCGCCTTTGCGTGCCGCCGCCCGTGCACGGGCCCGGTATTTCATCAGTGCGTTCCGGCAGATCGTGGTGGCCCAGTTCTGGATCGCCGCCTTCAATGCCGTGTGTACGGCGCTGTTTCTGTTCGGCGCTTTGCCCCTGGTGGACGTGCATATTCCCTACTCGGGCATGCTGGTGGCGCTGACGTTTTTTGCCGGACTGATCCCGATTGTCGGGAACCTCTTGTGTAACGGGGTACTGACGCTGGCCGGTGTATCGGTCGCGCCCATGGTGGGCTTGGCCTGCCTGATGTTTTTGATTGCCATCCACAAGTTCGAGTACGTGATCAACGCCAAAGTCGTAGGCAAGCGCACCGGCACCTCCGCATGGGAGTTGCTCACGGTGATGTTTGTGGGCGAAGCGATCTTCGGTGTCGCAGGCCTGGTGGCCGCGCCCCTGTATTACGCCTATATCAAGCGCGAATTGCTGGAAGTTGGCTTGGTCTGATTTTTTAATCTTTTAGGCTTGTAGCGCCGGTGGATGCAGTGCGAGTAGCTTCTCTTTTGATAGCGTGTTGAGGCCGCTGCACCCGCCCGTCGGCAGGATAGCTCACCGGAGGAGCCCATGTTTTCCCACATCTTCGTTGGCGTGAAGGATTTCGAGCGCGCCATGCGCTTCTACACCCCCGTGATGCAGGCGCTGGGCCAACAACAGCGCTTTGTGGACCGCAGCCGTCCCTGGGCCGGCTGGCAGACCGAAGGCGTGGCGCGGCCCTTGTTCCTTATCGGCAAGCCGTTTGAAGACGAGCATGCCGCGGGCAATGGGCAGATGACAGCCTTCCTGGCCGGTAGCCGTGCGCAGGTGGATGCGGTGTACCAAGCCGCGTTAGCCCACGGCGGCGGCAGTGAGGGTGCGCCGGGCCTGCGACCTGAGTACCACGCCCACTACTACGGGGCCTACTTTAGGGATACGGAAGGGAACAAGCTGTGTGTGGCTTGTCACGAGGTCGTGGCCTGAGTGACCCCCTGTTCCACTCAGGCAAACACCCCTGCGGTGTCTTGCATGCGCGCTGACACTTCACCCAGATGGTGCAGGGTGTCGCCAAAACTCAATTCCAGTTCGGTGAGCTTGCGGAAGTAGTGGCTCACGATGTACTCGTCCGTCACACCAATGCCGCCATGCAATTGCACCGCCTGCTGGCCGATGAAGCGCATGCTGGTGCCCAGCTGGTACTTGGCGCGGGCCATGGCGGCACGGC
The DNA here is from genome assembly GCF_032191775.1 of Rhodoferax mekongensis. Lineage (NCBI taxonomy): Bacteria > Pseudomonadati > Pseudomonadota > Betaproteobacteria > Burkholderiales > Comamonadaceae > Rhodoferax > Rhodoferax mekongensis. The sequence continues at coordinate 1,722,394 of NZ_CP132507.1, forward strand.
GTTCCGGTGCGGGTGCATTGAGCTTGAGGCTGGCATAAAAACTCATGGAGCGGGCCAGCTCCAGCTGCATCTTCATGTCGGCCATGCGATGGCGTAGCGCCTGGAAGCTGCTGATCGCCACCCCGAACTGCTTGCGGGTGTTCATGTACTCGGCGGTGATGTCCAGTGTCTTGTCCATCACGCCCACGGCCTCTGCGCAGGTGGCGGCAATGCCGATGTCCACTGCGTGTTCCAGCGCAGCCTGGCCTTGGGTGGTGATCAGGGTGGCAGGAGCATTTTTGAAGGCAACTTCAGCCGCGCGGCCACCGCCCTGGGTGTTGTAGCCCCGGGTGCTGACGCCCGCGGATTCGCGCTCCACCAAAAACAGGCCCATCACGCTGTTGACCTTGGCGGAGACGATGTACGCATCGGCCTTGTCGCCGGCAGCCACTATGCTTTTCGTAGCGTTCAGCACATAGCCACCGGGCGCCTGGTGCGCTTTTCCTGCAATGGCGTCCAGAGCGTAGCGGCTGCCGCGCTCCTGGTAGGCCAGTGTCACCAACTTTTCGCCGCTGGCCACACCGGGCAGCCAGGCGGTACGGGTGGCGGCATCCGCATAGCCTGCCAATACCGCACCGGCGATCAGGCTCTGCGCCAGAGGCTCCATCACCAAGCCGCGGCCCAGCTCTTCCATCACCACCATGCCTTCAATGGGGCCCATGCCCATGCCGCCGTCGTCTTCCGGCACATAGAGGCCGGTAAGTCCCAGCTCCGCCAGCTCGGCATAGGCGGCGGCATCAAAGCCACCGGCTTTCTCGGCCGCGCGGCGGCGATCGAAGGTGTAGCCCTTGTCAACGTATTTGCGCACCGCGTCGCGCAGTTGTTCCTGGTCGTCAGAAAAATCAAAGTCCATAACTCTCTCCAATAGTGAGCGAAGCTCGTTCTGGAGCCCCCTTCTGAGAGGGGGCTTGGGGGTGATCGTCTTGTCGGCTAGGCCCGGGTTGTCCTATGGCGCTAGCCAAGGACAACTTGGGCCACAATGTTTCGTTGCACCTCGTTGCTGCCGCCATAGATGGTGGTCTTGCGCAGGTTGAAGTAGGTGGATGACAAGGGCGCATTGCCCACCTCGCCGCCGGGGAAGTCGCCTTGCCAGCCGGCTTCCATGGCTTCACGGATGAGGGGCAGGGCAAATGGGCCGGCAGCCAGCATCATCAATTCGCTATAACGCTGCTGGATCTCGCTGCCACGGATCTTCAACAAGCCGGCAATGTCCAGCGAGTTCTTGCCGCTCTTCTCCGCCGACAGCACGCGCAGCACCAGCATCTCCAGGGCCACCACATCCACTTCCAGTTTGGCGATTTCATCGCGGAAACGGCTGTCTTCCCATACGCCTTCGCGCTTGGCGATGCGCTTGAGGCGCTCCAGCTCGCGCTTGGAGCGGTTGATGTCGGCAATGTTGGTGCGCTCGTGGCTGAGCAGGTGTTTGGCGTAGGTCCAGCCCTTGTTTTCTTCACCGATGAGGTTCTCCACCGGGACTTCCACGTTGTCAAAAAAGACTTCGTTCACCTCGTGGCCGCCGTCGAGCATGATGATGGGGCGCACCGTCACGCCGGGGCTCTTCATGTCGATCAGCAGGAAGCTGATGCCGGTTTGTGGCTTGCCTTCGTTGCTGGTGCGCACCAGGCAGAAGATCCACTCGCCGTATTGGCCCAGCGTGGTCCAGGTCTTCTGGCCGTTCACGATGTACTTGTTGCCCTGGCGCTCCGCGCGGGTCTTGACTGAAGCCAGGTCTGAACCGGAACCCGGTTCGCTGTAGCCCTGGCTCCACCACACTTCACCGCTGGCAATGCCGGGCAGGAAGCGCTGCTGCTGTTCGGCATTGCCAAAGGCCATGATGACCGGCGCCACCATCACCGGGCCGAAGGGGATGACCCTTGGCGCACCGGCGAGCGCGCATTCTTCTTCAAACAAATGCTTTTGGATGGCCGTCCAGCCGGGGCCGCCAAATTCCTTGGGCCAGCCGAAACCCAGCCAGCCTTTGGCGCCCAAAATTTTGGCCCACCGCTGGTGGTCTTCGCGGGTCAGCTCCAGGGCGTTGTGTACTTTGTGGGCGATGTCGGCGGGCAGGTGGGAAGTCACCCAAGCGCGCACCTCCTCGCGGAAAGCCTGTTCCTCAGGCGTGAATGCCAGATCCATTGCAGTCTCCTCGGTCTCGTTATCAGGTTCAGCTGAACTCTATCTTGAGTTTTAGCACGGTCGTTCGTTTATTCTTGTCCAGGTGGTGACATTCCGAGTTCGGCGCACAGTTTTAGTACGGTGGCGCGCAGGTCGGCTACCTCCGCTTCCAGTTGCGTTACACGGGCCTGAAGCTCCACGTTGGCCGGGCCCGTTACGGCGCCGGACCGGCTGCCCAGTGCCGCGCTGGCGTCCACCGGCCCGCACAGCAGGTGGGCCCAACGTTGTTCGCGGGCACCAGGTGCGCGGTCCAGCTTGATGACCAGGGGGCCGCCTTTTTCTTCACTGCGTTCTTGCAGCTCGTCCAGAAACGCTTCGACCGACGAGGTGTCGGCAAAACGGTACCAGCGCTCTGCATTCAAGCGCAGTTCGGCCGCGGTCTGCGGGCCGCGCAGCATCAAGAGGCCCAGCAGCACCGCGCTTTGCTCGGGCACACCGATGCCGCGTTGGGCGTTGTGGGTGAACTTGACGGCGCGTCCGCCGCTGGTTTCATGCACCAAACCGGCTTCGCGCAGGCTGTCGACGGCGCTGCTGACTTCGGATTCGCTCAGCTCCATCAGCGGCTCCCGGCTGGTCTTTTGGTTGCAGCCCAGCAACAGGCTGTTCAGGGTAAGCGGATAGCTGTCGGGCACCGTGCGGGCTTTTTCCATCAGGGTGGCCAGCACGCGGGCTTCGACAGGGGTGAGCAGGAGGGGGGTGGTCATAATTCAGCCAGTTATGAAAAACATCGTGATTTTGATCTCTGGCGGTGGCTCCAACATGGCTGCCATCGTGCGCGCATCCCAAAAAGAAGACTGGGCAGGCCGGTATGGCGCCCGGGTGGCTGCCGTTGTCAGCAACAAAGGCACTGCAGGCGGCCTGGTGTTTGCCAAGGAGCAGGGCCTGAATATCCATGTGCTGGACCATAAAACCTATGCCGACCGCGAAGCGTTTGATGCCGCCCTGGCGGAGGTGATCAACCTCTATGACACGCCGCAGGAACCCGTACTGGTGGTGCTGGCCGGGTTTATGCGCATTCTCACCGCGGGCTTCGTGGGGAGGTATGCAGGGCGACTGGTGAACATTCACCCCTCGCTCTTGCCGGCTTTTGGCGGCTTGAACACGCACCAACGGGCGCTGGATGCCGGTTGCAAATTTGCCGGTGCCACCGTGCACCTGGTGACGCCTGAGCTGGACCATGGACCGATCCTGGAGCAGGCCGTGGTGCCGGTGTTGCCTGGCGATACAGCAGACACCCTGGCCGCCCGGGTGCTCACGCAGGAGCACCGCATTTACCCCCGGGCGGTTGCAGAATTGCTATCAAAAAAGTAGCTGCCAGCGCACATTCCGTTTGCGCTAGCAGCACTTTTTATGCTGAAGCGCTGAGCAGACTGCTTGTGCTTCCGCCCAGACCCTGCGCGACTTGGGCATAGATCTGCTTGGCAAGGTTGGCAATCACAGCACTGGTTTTGCTGTCATCCGTGCCGGTGGCAGATGCAGACGACGTGCTGTCTGACCCGGAATCGCTGTCATTTCCCGACAGCGACGCCACCGCGTTCTTGATTTCTCCCACCAAGCGCTCAATCTCTGACACCGTGCCGTCCTGGTTGGTGTCCAAGGGGTCGTAGGTCGCACTGCTGCTGGACTCTGTTTTCCCGGCACCGCCATGCCCGCCACCGGGGGGCGGTCCACCGGGGTCCTGCGCACCTTGTGTGCCACTGCTGCCTCGGGAATCCTCAGGTGGCTGGGGCCGGCCGGCATCGAACTCCGCTTGCGACAGGGAGCCACTGCCGTCGGTGTCGAGCTGGCTGAAATTCTGGCTGACATCCTGACCCGTGTCCGACTTGATCTTGTCGGTCAACACTTGCAGCTCGTCCTTGCTGACGGAGCCGTCGCCATCGGTATCAACCTTGGCGAACAGGTCGTCCTGGCTGCCATTGCTGCCACCCATGCCCCGGGACTGGGCGAAGTCCATGGTCGAGGGCGGAGGCGGCATCAGGTCTTTCATGCCCTTGTCCAGCTCGTCGCCGGAGAGGCTGCCGTCGGAGTTGCTGTCCATTTGGGTGAACAGTTCTTTGCTGTCGCCCAGATTGGTGCCTGTTTTGCTGGCGATATCGCTCAACATGCTGCTGAGTTCGGTCTGGTCGACGCTGCCACTGCTGTCGGTGTCGACCTTGGCGAACATCTTCGCCTGGTGCTGGGCCCGTTGCGCACTGACCGCGGCCCAGGCACTGCTGGAACCGCTGACCCCGCTGATGGTGCTCATGGTCATTTCCTTTCTCGGTAGGTGGGTGAAGTGCCACCCGGAACCCCAAGAGCCGAGCGACAGCTTGATTCTTGAAAGCGGAGGTATCGCCGGTTTGTCGGCTTTGTACCGGGCTTGATACAAAAGGCGGTTTCAAGCGTTGAGAAGCGGGCCGCACACCTGCCAATTCAGGGCTTTGCGAGGCGGGTGGTTTTCTACACTGAGCGGGCCGAAGGGACTGTCCATGCATACCAAGATATCCATCCTCATCGTTGACGACGACGCCGAAATCACCGAGCTGTTGGGCGAATACCTCAGCCGATTCAACTTCGAGGTACACACGGCTTGCGACGCAGACAGCATGCGTGCCCAGTTGGCCCGCCATGCGGTGAATCTAGTAGTGCTGGATGTGATGCTGCCCGGTACGGATGGTCTTACCTTGTCCCGCGAAATCCGGGAACGCTCCCAGATCCCGGTGATCATGCTCACCGCCCGGACCACCACGTTTGACCGCATCATGGGGCTGGAAAACGGCGCGGACGACTATATGGGCAAACCCTTTGAGCCGCGTGAGCTGGTCGCCCGTATCCACACCGTGCTGCGTCGTACGCAAGGTGTCAAAGAGGCTTCTCCCAATGTGGCACGCAGTGATGTGGTCTGCTTTGACGGATGGGAGCTGCACCGTGAGGAACGCACGCTGGTGTCGCCCTCCGGATTGGTGGTGGCCCTGTCGAATGCCGAATTCCGGCTCCTGAATACCTTTTTGCAGACGCCCCGCCGTTTGTTCAGCCGTGACCAGCTGATGGAGCAGGCACGCGGCCGGGCCATGGACGCGTTTGAACGCAGCATCGACCTGCTGGTGTCCCGCTTGCGGCAGAAGCTGGCGGATGACCCCGACGAGCCTTCCATGATCAAAACCGTGCGCGGAGCGGGCTATATGTTCAATGTGCAGTCGGTGCAAGGGCGGATGGCTTGGCGGGTATGAGGGCCTCGACGGCATGGCTGGCACGATGGAAGGGGATGGCCGCGCGTTGCGTGCCGGATACCTTGTTCGGACGTCTCGCGTTGCTATTGGCTGTGGCGGTGCTCAGTAGCCATGTGCTGGCATTGACCCTGCTGTTTGAAATGCGGCCCGACTTCAAGCCGGGTTTTCCTCCGCGTGGCGCACCCGGTGAGCAGATGTCATTTGCCACACCTATTGCGGATGCTGGCACGGGATTACAGGGTCAAGCACTGCCGGAGCCTCCTCCTCATCCCGGACCGGGGTCCCACGGTGGTCCGCCGCCTGCCGGAATTCTGCTGGACATCGGGGTGCGTTTGGGGGCCTTGCTTTTGGCGGCTTGGGTGGGGGCGCGCTGGCTCTCCGACCCGGTGCGCCGGCTTGCCGGTGCTGCCCGTGAGTTGGGCCATAACATCCACCGAGCGCCCTTGCCTGAGACAGGCACCCTGGAGTGCCGCGAAGCCACGCAGGTGTTCAACCAGATGCAGCAGCACATCTGTGCGCAGCTCGAGCAGCGCGACCAGTTCGTCGCTGCGGTTTCGCATGATTTGCGCACGCCGCTTACCCGCTTGGCGCTGCGGGCAGAGTCATTGGGCGACGAGGTGGAGCGGCAGCGCTTTGCCAAAGACATTGCCGAGATGGATGCCATGATCCGCGCGACCTTGGACTATCTGCGGGGGGCGGCAGAGGCGGAGCCTTGGGTGCCGTTGGACATGGGTTCGCTGGTCAGCAGCCTCGCGCATGACCAGCAGGACTGTGGTCACGACGTGTCCGTGGAGGCCACTGCTTTGCAGGGGTTTCCCCCCGTGCGCACCCAAGCCAGCGCACTGCGACGATGCCTCAACAACCTGCTGGACAACGCCGTGCGCTACGGCGGTGGGGTCAAGGTGCAATTGGAACTAGCAGACAAAACTCTGCGGGTGCTGGTGCGGGACCGGGGCCCCGGCATTCCCGAAGGCGAACTCACCAAGGTCTTGCAGCCTTTCTACCGGGTGGAAAGCTCGCGCAATAGGCATACCGGCGGGGTTGGCTTGGGCCTGGCCGCAGCCCATGACATTGCCCGGCAGCACGGTGGTAGCCTGCTACTGCGAAACCTCCCGCATGGTGGCTTGGAGGCCGAGTTGGCCTTGCCAGTCATCTGAAGACGCTATCAAATCAGGAGCTGCTTGCGCATATCCCGCGGGCGCTAGAGGTTATTCAGCCATCAATCCTGGTGAAACGGGGCTGCGCTACCCCCTCAATCACCACCGTTTCCAGAAACATCGCTGCGGGTCGGACCCAGAGGCCTTGTTCGCCATAAAGCGCGCGATACAGCGTCATGGGTTCACAGGTTTCGCTGTGGCACACCGTGTCCAGCACCTGGTATTCCATGCCCTTGTAATGGCGATAGCGGCCGGGCGGGGTGATCACGAGAGGGGGTAGTTTTTCATCGAACATGGGACAATACTAGGTTATGCATCCAAAAGCCCTGCTTGAAGCCTGTACCGAACTGGTCCGGCTCACCCTCAAATTCGACCACCCTGCAGACGCTATCGTCTCCCGTTTCTTCCGTGACAACCGCGGCTTGGGACCGCGTGAGCGTGCCACATTGGCTGAAACGGTGTACACCGTCCTCCGGAAAAAACTGCTGTTTGACCACCTTGCTCCTTCCGGAAGCGGCCCCAAAGAGCGCCGTCTGGCCATTCTGGGCTTTTATGGCCCCGGCGATTTCCTGCGTAGCGCATTGACTGACCAGGAAAAGCGCTGGCTGGACCAGTGCGAAGCCGTCAAGCCTGACGACCTGATGGAGCGCCATCGCCACAACCTGCCGGAGTGGCTGGTGCAGCCCCTGAAAGATCAGCTGGGGGATGGTTTTTGGCCTCTGGTCGAAAACCTGAATCTGGGCGCTGGCTTGGATTTGCGCGTTAACGCCCTCAAGGCCAAGCGTGCAGATGTACAAAAAGAACTGCAGCAAGCCGGCATCAAGGCTGTGCCCACGCCGTTCTCTCCCTTGGGGCTGCGCATTGCCGGCAAGCCGGCCCTGAACAAGAACGAAGCCTTCCTGCGTGGTGACTTTGAAGTGCAGGACGAAGGCTCCCAGCTCCTGGCTATGCTGGTCGACGCCAAGCGCGGCGAGATGGTGGTGGACTTCTGCGCAGGCGCCGGTGGCAAGACATTGGCGCTGGGCGCCGCCATGCGCAGCACCGGGCGCCTGTACGCCTTCGACACATCCGCGCACCGCTTGGACGCGCTCAAGCCCCGTATGGCCCGCAGCGGTTTGTCCAACGTACATCCTGCAGCGATTGCCCATGAGCGCGACGACCGCGTGAAGCGCCTCTCCGGCAAGCTGGATCGCGTGTTGGTAGATGCGCCGTGCACCGGACTGGGAACTTTGCGCCGCAATCCGGACCTTAAATGGCGCCAAACCATGGCAGGCGTGGAAGAAATGGCAGTGAAGCAAGCCGCCATCCTTCAAAGCGCTTCCCGCATGGTGAAGTCCGGCGGGCGCTTGGTCTACGCAACTTGCAGCGTCTTGCCACAAGAGAACGAGGCGATTGCGGATGCGTTTTCCGCGGCCAACCCGGAATTTGTGCCCTTGTCCGCAGGGGAAGTCCTTGCCAACCTCAAGGTTGAAAATGCACCAAGCCTGTGCAGCGGGGGCAATAACGGACAGTTGTATCTGCGTTTGTGGCCACATTTGCATCAAACCGACGGATTTTTCGCAGCGGTTTGGCAAAAGAAGTGAATCTTTTGACGAAAGTTAATGTTTTTTAACTTCACGTTGATTTATCTGGCTAAAACTAACTGCTGCATCTAAAATAGCGGCTTCACAAGGGGGCGTGCGTCGTCCCCTTGTCATACATAACCAAACCTCGTTGAGAGATTGAGCGAACTATGTTCTTACCTGACTGGGCTGTGCTGAACGCAGCAATTGATTGGCTGGCCCACGGTGCCTGGAATATTGCCTGGTGGCAAATGGTGTTGTTTACCTTTGCGCTGACGCATGTGACCATGATCAGCGTGACCGTGTTTTTGCACCGCCACCAAGCGCACCGCTCGCTGGACTTGCACCCCATCGCCTCCCATTTTTTTCGTTTCTGGCTGTGGCTGACTACCGGCCAGGTCACCAAAGAGTGGGCTGCCATCCACCGCAAGCACCACGCCAAGTGCGAGCAGGCGGAAGATCCTCATAGCCCTCACGTTTACGGTATCAAGACTGTGCTGTTCAAGGGTGCTGAGCTCTACCGTGCCGAGTCAAAGAACAAGGAAACCATGGCCCGCTTCGGGCATGGCACGCCGGATGACTGGATCGAACGCAACCTCTACACCCGCTACTCGTGGCAGGGCGTGGGCTTGATGATGATCATTGACCTGTTCCTGTTCGGTGCGGCAGGTTTGGCTGTCTGGGCCGTGCAAATGGCGTGGACGCCCATTACAGCGGCTGGCATCATCAACGGTGCGGCTCACTACTGGGGTTACCGCAACTTCGAAGCACCTGATGCGTCGACCAATATTTCCCCTTGGGGCATCATCATTGCCGGGGAAGAGTTGCATAACAACCATCACACCTACCCCACATCCGCCAAGTTGTCGGTCAAGCCCTACGAGTTTGACATCGGCTGGATGTACATCTCCATCATGAGTGCCTTGGGTCTAGCCAAGGTCAAAAAGACGCCTCCCAAAGCTGCATACGGTGATGTGCGCCCTGTGGCTGACGAGAAAACTCTGGAGGCGCTTATCGCGAACCGCTACGAAATCATGGCGACCTACGCCAAGGGCGTTCGTCAGGCTGCTCGCGACGAGCTGGAAGCCATGAAGGCTCGCAGTGCGGATGCCGCCATGATCCAAGCCGCCAAGCGCTGGATGCACCGCGATGTGGAAAAGGTGCCAGCGGCTGCTGCCCCTCAACTGGCCCAAGCCCGCGCTGCTTCTCCTGTGCTGGACAAGATGGTCACCATGCGTGAAGAGCTGCGTCAGATGTGGCTCAACACCAGCGTGTCCCGCGAACAGTTGACCAAGGACCTGCAAGGCTGGTGCCATCGTGCGGAAGAAAGTGGCATTGCCGCTTTGCGTGACTTCTCCATGAAACTGCGCGCAGCACGCGTTTAAGCTTTGCCTCTTGGCATTGAAGCCCGCATTGTGCGGGCTTTTTTACGCTTGCATGTTTCCCTTTTCATGCCGCTCCAGAGTCGGTAAGCGCAGCAGTTTTGCTTCGTGTCCCCCGCCCTTCGGGCTCCTCCTTGACCTACGCAAAGCCGGCGTACTCATCACCTCCTCTCGGGCGGGGTGGTCCTGCGAAACATCAGACGTAAAAAAGCCCGCTCAAGGCGGGCTTTTCATGAAGGCAAGCGTGAATTACTTCAGCTTGATTTCCTTGTAGTCGACGTGCTTGCGAGCAACGGGATCAAATTTCTTGATCAACATTTTCTCGGGCATGGTCTTCTTGTTCTTGTCGGTCGTGTAGAAGTGACCGGTACCAGCTGTGGATTCCAGCTTGATTTTTTCGCGTCCGCCTTTAGCTGCCATGGTGCTTTACTCCTTAAGCTTGACCACGTGCGCGCAGATCGGCGAGCACAGAATCGATACCGTTTTTGTCGATCAGACGCAGGCCGGCGTTAGAAATACGCAGGCGAACCCAGCGGTTTTCAGACTCCACCCAGAAACGGCGGTATTGCAGGTTCGGCAGGAACCGGCGCTTGGTTTTGTTGTTGGCGTGGGAAACATTGTTTCCGACCATGGGGCCTTTGCCCGTTACTTCACATACGCGTGCCATCTGGACACTCCGATTGATACGGCCGGTACAAAAGTGCGCCGGCCTCACCTCGCCATAAGAAAGGGTGGCGGTAACCCCCCGCCGATGACTCGGCGGAACCTGCCGAACCCCTCGGACAGAGGGCGGCCCCTCACGGGGCGAATTCAGCAAAGTCTCAAATTATAGCGGGTCCTGCCGGATCCCGCCAATTCTCTTATTCCTGCTGTTCCAGAAAACGTTGGGCGTCCAGCGCGGCCATACAGCCGGTTCCCGCACTGGTGATCGCCTGGCGGTAAACGTGATCCTGCACATCGCCGGCAGCAAAGACCCCCGGAACGCTGGTTTGGGTCGCAAAACCCTTGAGGCCTCCTTGGGTCACGATGTATCCGTTTTCCAGTGCCAGTTGCCCTTGGAAAATGTCAGTGTTCGGCGCATGGCCGATGGCAATGAAGCAGCCCTTTAAAGTTACGTCCTCTGTGGATCCGTCATGCACGCTCTTGAGGCGGATGCCGGTAACGCCGGACGCATCGCCCAAAACTTCCTCCAGGGTCTTGAAGGTTTTGAGCTCGATCTTGCCGGCGGCAACTTTGTCCATCAGTTTGTCTACGAGGATGGGTTCAGCTTTGAACTTGTCGCGACGGTGCACCAGGTACACCTTGCTGGCGATGTTGGAGAGGTACAGTGCCTCTTCCACCGCCGTATTGCCACCACCTACTACGCAGCAGACTTCATTGCGGTAGAAAAAACCGTCGCAAGTTGCACAGCCGGACACTCCGCGTCCCATGAATGCCGACTCGGAGGGCAGGCCGAGGTATTTGGCTGAGGCACCGGTGGCGATGATCAAAGAGTCACAGGTGTAAGAGTCTGTGTCGCCTTTCAAGGTGAAGGGGCGCTTGGAGAGGTCGACGGCATTGATGTGATCAAAGATGATCTCGGTCTTGAACCGCTCCGCATGTTCCTGAAAACGCTGCATCAGCTCGGGGCCTTGCACGCCATTTACATCGGCCGGCCAGTTGTCCACCTCGGTGGTAGTCATGAGTTGGCCGCCTTGGGCAATGCCGGTGACCAATACGGGATTCAGGTTGGCACGTGCCGCATAGACGGCGGCGGTGTAGCCGGCGGGACCGGAGCCCAGGATCATTACCTTGGCGTGTTTGGTGTTGGACATGATGTAACCTTATTGGACGAAAATCGTTGACCGAGCCGTGTACAGTTCGGTAGGACAGCTTTCCATATGGATGCTGATACGGGATCTGCAAGGCTGCTAGCAGCCGGACCCCTGATTGTAAGAAGCAGCACATTAGCAAGCAGGAACCCCAATCAATGGCAATGTTGAGCAACCAGGATTTGATTCGACGGGTGCCCCTTTTCGCCAATTTGACCCAGGAACAGATTGACGATCTGGCGGCGAATGTCACCAAACGCAAGATCAAAAAAGGGGAGGACGTTGTCCGGCAAGGGCATAACTCCAACGCGCTGTTTTTGATACTTTCCGGCCGGGCGCATGTGGTGATGACCGACAGCAAGGGCAAAGAAGTCATTCTGGCGACCCTGAAGGCAGGGGACTACATCGGTGAGATGAGCTTGATTGACAACGAGGCCCATTCAGCCACGGTTCAGGCAGAGACCCAGATGGATGTGCTGGTGTTGGGGCGCGAAGATTTCACCCGTTGTGTCACCAACAATGCGGCCATCGCCGGCGCTGTGATGCGCGGCTTGGTGCAACGCTTGCGCACAGCGGACCAGAAGATTGTGTCGCTTGCACTGATGGGGGTGTATGGCCGCGTCGCCAACGTCCTGTTGGACATGGCGGAACCCATCGACAAAGGTGAAATGCTGATCCGAGAGAAAGTGTCCCGTTCAGACCTGTCCAAAATGGTCGGGGCCTCACGTGAAATGGTGAGTCGCGTGATGAAAGACTTCGAAGACCAAGGCTTCATCAAAACCAACAAAGATGGCGGTATCCGGGTCTGGGAGCGTCGCTCCAAGCCACGGTGATTCCGTTCGCGCAACCTTCTGAGCCGTTGCGCACCATGACATGACTTATTCCCTGCACACTCTCCATTCCCCCACCCGCAAGAAGGCGCCGGAACCTGCCAACCCGGGCCTGAGCCGCTTTGCCAATGAAATCGCCCTTGTGGTCGGTTTCGTGTTGCTGGCCTTGTGGCTCATTGCATTGTTGAGCCACTCTTTGCAGGATGCCGCCTGGTCCACATCCGGCTCCGGTGCACCTACCCACAACCATGTCGGACGTTTGGGGGCCCTTTGGTCGGACCTGAGCTATTTTCTGTTCGGTTTCTCCGTGTGGTGGTGCGTGGCTGCTGCGGGCCGCGTTTGGCTGTCCCTGCTGGCCTACCGGCTTCGAGGGGACGAGGACGTGGAAGCTGACACGGTGGTCAACCGTCGTCAGCGGCGTTGGATGTTTTGGGGGGGCTTGTTGCTGCTCATGTATGCCAGCACCTCTCTGGAATGGGCGCGCCTTTATCGCTTGGAATTGATGTTGCCCGGTGCCAGCGGTGGTGCCATGGGGCAATTGCTGGGACCGTGGAGCGTGCGCTGGATGGGGTTTGCGGGGTCCGGCTTGGTGGCCATTGTGTTGGGATTGGTCGGTGTGTCCTGGGTGTTCAATTTTTCGTGGCCGAGAGTGGCTGAGCGCATCGGCAGTTTTCTGTATTCGCTGGTCGAATCCCGGCGTGAAAAGAAGGAGGAGGCGCAGGACCGCGAGCTCGGGCAACTGGCAGTGCGGGAGCGGGAAGAAATTTTTCTCGAAGAGCGTGGTGATGAACTGATCGTTCACCCGCCACCGGCACCGGTGGTGATTGAGCCCGTTTTGGTGGAGCTGCCGCCCAGCGTGAGGGTTGCCAAAGAGCGTCAGAAACCCCTCTTCAGCGAAATGCCGGACAGCAAGTTGCCGCAAGTTGCATTGCTGGACGACCCGCAAATGCGGCAGGAAACGGTGTCTCCTGAGACGCTGGAAATGACCAGCCGCATGATCGAGAAAAAGCTGAAAGACTTCGGCGTGGAAGTACGTGTGGTGCTGGCCCAACCCGGCCCGGTCATTACCCGTTACGAGATCGAACCCGCCACGGGCGTGAAGGGCTCTCAGATTGTGGGCCTGGCCAAAGACTTGGCGCGCAGCTTGAGCCTCGTGTCCATCCGCGTGGTGGAGACCATCCCTGGCAAGAATTACATGGCGCTGGAGTTGCCCAACGCGAAGCGCCAGAGCATCCGCTTGTCGGAGATTCTGGGATCGCAGGTCTACAACGAAGCCAAATCCATGCTCACCATGGGTCTGGGGAAAGACATCATCGGTAACCCCATCGTGGCCGATTTGGCCAAGATGCCGCACGTGCTGGTTGCGGGTACCACGGGCTCCGGCAAGTCGGTGGGTATCAACGCCATGATCCTGTCCTTGTTGTACAAGGCGGAGGCGCGTGATGTGCGTCTTTTGATGATCGACCCCAAGATGCTGGAAATGTCCGTGTACGAAGGCATTCCGCATTTGTTGGCACCGGTGGTCACCGACATGAAGCAGGCGGCGCACGGCCTCAATTGGTGCGTGGCAGAGATGGAAAAACGCTACAAGCTCATGAGCAAGATGGGTGTGCGTAATCTGGCGGGCTTTAACGCCAAAATTGATGAGGCTAAAGCCAAAGGCGAGTTCATTTACAACCCCTTCAGTTTGACCCCGGAAAGCCCTGAGCCTCTGCAGCGCTTGCCGCACATCGTGGTCATCATCGATGAGCTGGCGGACCTGATGATGGTGGTGGGCAAGAAGATTGAAGAGCTGATCGCGCGGCTGGCCCAGAAGGCGCGTGCGGCGGGTATCCACTTGATCCTCGCCACCCAGCGTCCCAGCGTAGACGTGATTACGGGTCTCATCAAGGCCAACATTCCGACCCGCATTGCCTTCTCTGTGGGGTCCAAGATCGACAGCCGCACGATTCTCGACCAAATGGGGGCTGAAGCCTTGCTGGGCATGGGTGACATGCTGTACATGGCCAGCGGCACCGGTTTTCCGGTGCGGGTACACGGCGCATTTGTGAGCGACGACGAGGTGCACCGCGTGGTGAGCTACCTCAAAAGCCAGGGGGAGCCGGACTATATCGAGGGCGTGCTGGAAGGTGGTACGGTCGATGGCGAGGATGGCGCCGGCGGCGAAGAGGGCGGCGGCGAAAAAGACCCGATGTATGACCAGGCCGTTGAGGTGGTGCTGAAGAACCGCAAGGCCAGCATTTCATTGGTGCAGCGCCACCTGAAGATCGGCTACAACCGGGCTGCCCGTCTGGTAGAAGACATGGAGAAGGCTGGGCTGGTCAGTGCCATGAGTGGCAGTGGGCAGCGGGATATCCTGGTTCCTAGTCGCAACGAATAAGGTTTGCATGAAGCGATTCGCTACTTTTTTTATAGCTACTTGCGCACTATCTGCGGGCGCTACCGGCTTGAATGACTTGGAATCCTTTGTCAAGGGCGTCAAGTCGGGGAAAGCGGAGTTCAGCCAAGTCGTCACAGCGCCTGCCAAGGAAGGGCAGGTCGCCCGAAGCAAAGTCTCCAGCGGTACCTTTGAGTTTTTGCGCCCCGGGCGCTTCAAGTTCACCTACAAGAAGCCTTTTGAGCAAACCATCGTTGCAGATGGGCAGACGCTGTGGCTCTATGACGTGGATCTGAACCAGGTCACTGCACGCAAACAAGCCCAAGCCCTGGGCTCCACGCCAGCAGCATTGATTGCATCGTCGGCAGACATCAAGGCTCTGCAGGCGGACTTCAATCTCGCTGATTCCCCAGACAAAGATGGTCTGCAATGGGTGCAGGGCGCACCCAAGGCCAAAGACAGCCAGTTGCAAAGTGTGCGGGTCGGATTCCGGCAAGGAAAACTCGAAATACTTGAAATAGTTGACACTTTTGGCCAGAAATCCGTGCTGACGTTCAACGGATTCCAGAGCAACCCCGTTACGGACCCTGAACTATTCCAGTTCAAGCCGCCCGCTGGGGCGGATGTTGTCCGTCAATAGACGGTGTTCCGGGTCCTGCCGCCGCGCATGTGGCACAGGTCTCAATCGGAGGAAGTTTGCGTATGAATACAGAAGTCATCTGGAATTTTTTGACGACCCAAGGGGCTGATTTCGGCCTGAAATTGTTGGGTGCTTTGGCTGCCTGGATCATCGGCCGCTGGCTGATCAGTATGGCTTTGCGACTGCTCGGGGCGGGGCTGCAGCGGGGCGGCAAGGTGGACCTGACCCTGTCCAACTACCTGACCTCCATCATCTCGGTGCTGCTCAACATTGTGTTGATCCTCGCCATTCTGGATATCTTCGGCGTCAAGACCACGTCGTTCGCCGCTTTGCTGGCGGGTGCGGGTCTGGCCATCGGCACCGCCTGGGGCGGTTTGCTCACCCACTTTGCAGCAGGTGTGTTCATGCAGGTACTGCGCCCCTACAAGGTGGGCGATTTTGTGACCGCGGGCGGCATTACCGGTACGGTGAAAGAGCTGGGCCTGTTCGGCACCACACTGATCACGCCGGACAACGTGGTCACCATTGTGGGCAACAACACCGTGTTTTCTGGCTCTATCCAGAACTTCAGCGCCTTGCCCCATCGCCGTGTGGACTGCGTGGCCAAAGTCGCCAACAGCGTAGATGTGCAAGATGCTATTGCCCGCTTGCGTGTGGCCGTCACTGCGATTCCGAACGTGGCAACTTCGCCTGCGCCGGATATTGAGATTCTTCAGTTCACACCCGAAGGGCCATTGTTGTGCGTGCGCCCCTACACCCACACCGACCACTATTGGCAGGTGTATTTCGACACCCATAAAGCGGTGGTGCAGACCTTCGGTGCAGCCGGCTACCCCGTGCCTGAAACGCCGGTGGCACATCGCAACCTGTAACGCCTGAAGGCCTGACGCATTCCTGTGGCAACTCCCCCATCCAAACACCAGCCGCTGGCCGAACTGCTGCGCCCCAAAACACTGGGTGAAGTCATCGGTCAGCAGCATCTGCTGGGGGAGGGCATGGCCTTGCGTCTGGCTTTCGAGTCGGGCCAACCGCACAGCTGCATCCTGTGGGGGCCGCCCGGCGTGGGCAAGACCACGATTGCGCGCCTGATGGCCGACGCCTTTGACGCCCAATTCATCACCATCAGTGCGGTGTTGGGCGGAATCAAGGAAATCCGTGAGGCGGTGGATCAGGCCCTGAATGCGCGTGATGGCCTCGAGCAGCGTCGCACCATCGTCTTCGTGGACGAGGTGCACCGGTTCAACAAGAGTCAGCAGGACGCGTTTCTGCCGCATGTAGAGAGTGGCTTATTCACTTTCATCGGTGCAACCACCGAGAACCCGTCGTTTGAAGTGAATTCCGCTTTGCTGTCGCGTGCCGCGGTGTACGTGTTGCAGCCTCTCGACGCTGAGAGTTTGAAGCAAATTGTGCTGAAAGCGCATGGGAAATATGCGCTTCCAGCTATTGAAAGCATAGCAATTGACCGATTGATTGCCTATGCAGATGGTGATGCACGCCGTCTTCTCAACACTCTGGAAACGCTCGCCATTGCTGCCCGCCAGGAGCAAGTACCAGAGATTACGGATGCATGGCTGCTCAAGGTGCTGGGCGAACGCATGCGGCGTTATGACAAGGGCGGCGAGCAGTTTTATGACACGATTTCCGCCCTGCACAAAAGCGTGCGGGGTTCCGACCCGAACGCGTCACTCTATTGGTTCACCCGTATGTTGGATGGAGGGGCAGATCCGCGCTACCTGGCACGCCGCTTCATTCGAATGGCTGCTGAAGACATTGGCTTAGCCGATCCCCGTGCCCTGCGTTTGGCATTGGATGCGGCGGATGTATACGAGCGCTTGGGCAGCCCGGAGGGGGAATTGGCCTTGGCCGAATGCGTGGTCTATCTGGCGGTCGCGCCCAAGAGCAACGCGGTTTACAAGGCCTTCAATGAGGCCAAAGCGTTCGTTAAAAAAGACGGTACGCGCCCTGTGCCCATGCACCTGCGCAACGCGCCGACCAAGCTCATGAAGGAGCTGGACTACGGCAAAGGTTATCGCTACGCCCATGACGAGGAGGGCGGCTTTGCAGCGGGTGAACGCTATCTGCCGGACGGCATGCCAGATACCGACTTTTACCGCCCCGTGGAACGGGGGCTGGAAATCCGTATTGCGGAGAAGCTGCGAGATTTGAAAGATCGCAATCAGAAGAAAAACTAATAGTGCATGAAATGCGGGATGAATTGCTGAATCGGCATAAGACTCAAGGGTAAACCCACCCTGTACCCCCGAGACCCCCAAGCCTGACATCGCTAGAATCGCGGCACTGCTTTTGGCCTGCACCGCCAGTGAACCTGACGTGGCAGGCTTATTGCTTTCGATGGTCTGACGCCACTAGTGTTAACGGCCATGGCCGTTCGCACACAAGAACAACGGAGTTTTCTATGGATATTTTGATACAGCAGATCATCAACGGTCTGGTGTTGGGTAGCATGTACGCGCTCATCGCGCTGGGCTACACGATGGTGTACGGCATCATCAATTTGATTAACTTTGCCCACGGCGAAGTCGTGATGGTGGGGGCTCTCACCAGTTGGACCATCATCGGATTGATGCAAGAGTCCATGCCCGGCACTCCAGGCCCTGTCATTCTTTTGATTTCACTGGTGATCGCATGCGTCGTTGCCGCTGCGTTGAACTTCGTGATCGAAAAGGTCGCATACCGTCCTTTGCGCAACAGTCCCAAACTGGCACCGCTGATCACTGCCATCGGCATGTCCATTCTTTTGCAGACCTTGGCCATGATCATCTGGAAGCCCAACTACAAGTCTTACCCGACGCTGTTGCCTGGTAATCCCATTGACATCGGTGGCGCGGTGATCACCCCCACCCAGGTCATGATTCTGGGCGTGACAGCGGCGTCCCTCGCAGTCCTGATGTGGTTGGTGAATTACACCAAGCTGGGTCGTGCCATGCGTGCGACCGCTGAGAACCCGCGCGTTGCTGCCCTGATGGGTGTGAAGCCCGACGTTGTGATTTCTGCCACCTTCATCATCGGCGCCGTGTTGGCGGCCATTGCTGGTGTGATGTACGCATCCAACTACGGTACTGCCCAGCACGCC
Organism: Rhodoferax mekongensis; assembly: GCF_032191775.1. NCBI lineage: Bacteria > Pseudomonadati > Pseudomonadota > Betaproteobacteria > Burkholderiales > Comamonadaceae > Rhodoferax > Rhodoferax mekongensis. The sequence goes on from NZ_CP132507.1 coordinate 1,740,670, forward strand.
ATGGGCTTCCTGCCTGGTTTGAAGGCCTTTACGGCTGCGGTGTTCGGCGGTATCGGCAACTTGGCCGGTGCTGTGGTTGGTGCACTTTTGCTCGGCTTGATCGAAGCCATCGGTGCCGGCTATATCGGCGCCTTGACCGGCGGCGTTTTGGGCAGCCACTACTCCGACATTTTTGCCTTTATCGTGTTGATTATTGTGCTGACTCTGCGTCCTTCCGGTTTGCTGGGTGAGCGCGTTGCGGACCGTGCTTGAGGAGAACCCGCACATGAACCCCCAAAAACGTCTTTTCACCATGCTGCTGGCTGCTGCCGGCTTGCTGATTCTGCCGTTCGTTCTGCAAGGCTTCGGCAACGCTTGGGTGCGCATTGCAGACATGGCATTGCTTTTCGTATTGCTGGCACTCGGCTTGAATATCGTTGTCGGTTATGCCGGCCTGCTGGACTTGGGCTACGTGGCGTTTTTCGCCATCGGCGCCTACATGTACGGCTTGATGTCCTCGCCACACCTTATTGAAACCTTCCCTGCCATCGCGGCCATGTTCCCGGATGGCATGCACACGCCTTTGTGGGTGGTCATTCCTTTGGGAGCGGCGCTCGCGGGCATCTTCGGGGTGTTGCTGGGTGCTCCCACCCTGCGTCTGCGCGGTGACTACCTGGCCATCGTGACTTTGGGCTTCGGTGAAATCATCCGTGTGTTCATGAACAACCTGGATCACCCGGTCAACATCACGAACGGACCCAAAGGCATTAATCAAATTGATTCACTGCACTTCTTTGGCCTGAACCTGGGCAAGAAACTCATGATCGGCGACTTTGAGATTGCGTCGGTGACCTTGTACTACTACCTGTTCCTGACATTGGTGGTGGTCAGCGTGATCATTTGCCATCGTTTGGAGTTGTCCCGCGTGGGACGTGCCTGGATGGCCATCCGTGAAGACGAAATTGCTGCCAAAGCGATGGGCATCAACACCCGCAATATGAAGTTGTTGGCCTTCGGTATGGGCGCTACTTTCGGCGGTGTGTCCGGTGCCATGTTTGCCTCTTTCCAGGGCTTTATCTCTCCCGAGTCCTTCAGCCTGATGGAGTCTGTGATGATTGTAGCCATGGTGGTGTTGGGAGGTGTCGGTCACCTGCCGGGTGTCATTCTGGGCGCTGTCCTGTTGGCGGCCTTGCCGGAAGTGCTGCGCTATGTCGCGGGTCCTCTGCAAACCATGACCGATGGCCGCCTGGATGCCTCCATCCTCCGCCAGTTGCTGATTGCATTGGCCATGATCAGCGTGATGCTGCTGCGCCCCCGTGGTCTGTGGCCTTCGCCTGAGCACGGCAAGTCCTTGCAAAACGCCAAGAGCTGAACTTTGCGAGCTTCCCGCTGCATCCGTGTGGCGGGGACCTTCAACTGATTGGAATACCTATGACAGATACAGTATTGAACGTCTCCGGCGTCTCCAAGCGCTTCGGTGGCTTGCAGGCCTTGAGCGATGTGGGCATCAAAATTGAACGTGGCCAGGTCTATGGCCTGATCGGTCCCAACGGTGCCGGCAAGACCACCTTCTTCAACGTGCTGACCGGCTTGTACACACCGGATAGCGGTAAATTTGAACTGGCCGGCAGACCATACCAACCGACAGCGGTTCACACCGTGGCCAAAGCCGGTATTGCCCGCACTTTCCAGAACATTCGCTTGTTCGCTGAAATGACAGCCTTGGAAAACGTGATGGTGGGCCGCCACATCCGTACGCATTCAGGCTTGTTGGGCGCCGTGTTCCGCACCAGCTCCTTCAAAGCGGAAGAAGCTGCGATTGCTCAACGCGCCCAAGAGCTTTTGGACTATGTGGGCATCGGCAAGTTTGCCGACTACAAAGCCCGCACCTTGAGCTATGGCGACCAGCGCCGTCTGGAAATCGCCCGTGCATTGGCAACAGACCCCCAGCTCATCGCCCTTGACGAGCCAGCCGCCGGCATGAACGCGACGGAAAAAGTCATGTTGCGTGAACTGATCGATCGCATTCGCAAGGACAACCGCACCATCTTGCTCATCGAACACGATGTGAAGCTGGTTATGGGCCTGTGTGATCGCGTGACGGTGCTGGACTACGGCAAGCAAATCGCCGAGGGCACACCTGCGGACGTGCAGAAGAACGAAAAAGTGATTGAGGCCTACTTGGGCACGAGCGGCCACTAAGGATTGACAAATGACTACCCAGACTCTGCTCAAAGTAAAAGGCCTGAAAGTGGCATATGGCGGCATTCAGGCCGTCAAAGGTGTGGATTTCGAAGTGCACGAGGGTGAATTGGTCTCCCTGATCGGCTCTAACGGTGCCGGCAAGACCACCACCATGAAAGCCATCACGGGTACCTTGCCCATCAACGCCGGTGATATCGAATACCTCGGGAAAAGCATCAAGGGTCAAGGCCCTTGGGACTTGGTGAAACAAGGCCTGGCCATGGTGCCGGAAGGTCGCGGTGTGTTCACCCGCATGACCATCACCGAGAACCTGCAAATGGGTGCTTACATCCGCAACGACAAGGAAGGCATCCTGGCGGACATTGAAAAAATGTTCACCATCTTCCCACGACTGCGCGAACGCAAGGACCAATTGGCGGGCACTATGTCCGGTGGTGAGCAACAGATGCTGGCTATGGGCCGTGCACTGATGAGCCGCCCCAAGGTGCTGTTGCTCGATGAGCCTTCCATGGGTCTGTCTCCCATCATGGTGGACAAGATTTTTGAAGTGGTGAAAGACGTTTACGCCCAAGGCGTAACCGTGTTGTTGGTAGAGCAGAATGCCAGCCGAGCCCTATCTATCGCCAACCGTGGCTATGTGATGGAGTCCGGCATTGTCACTATGACCGGCAATGCTGCTGACATGCTGACCGACCCCAAGGTGCGGGCCGCCTACTTGGGCGAATAAGCGACACCGCCGACATCCGGATACAGGCTGTTACACAGCTTTGCATTCCGGATGTCGGAGTCTTTTGCTGGCTCTCCGTTGAAAGTGCATGGAACTGTTCCATGCCACTTTGAAAAGGAGCTTCGCATGAAATACCATGCTTTGATTGCTACTGCCGTTTTGCTGTCGGCGGGTGTGACGTTTGCTCAAAACGCACCTGTACCTAAAGATCCATTAGCTACGCCGGGCATCGACAAGCGTGAAGTGATTCAGGAAAAGCGCATTGCGCAAGGCACCACGTCCGGTGCTTTGACGGCCCGTGAAGCCCGCCGGCTCAATCGGGGCGAAGCCCGCATCGACAAGGCGGAGGATCACGCAGAAGCCGACGGCAAGGTGACGCGCCATGAGCGCAAGCACATCACCGCGATGCAGCGTGCCGAAAGCAAGGCTATCTATTTTCAAAAGCATGACCGTCAGGTTGACTTGAACCACGACGGCAAGCGGGATCGCAAGGGTTAACAAGCCCCCGTCTTCAACAAGCCGCTGTAAATCACAGCGGCATTTTGTTTTTAGGCTTGGGCTTTGTCAGCCTCAGAGGTAAAGGCGTCCGCGAAAAACTCTTCTTCAGGTAAACCGCCTAGTGAAACATAGTCGCGCCGAGCAGACTCCACCACCACAGGCGCGCCGCACGCATAAACCTGATACCCGCTCAAATCGGTGTGGTCCGCCAACACTGCACGATGTACAAATCCTGTACGGCCGGCCCACGCGTCTTCCGGTAGGGCATCGGACAGGACCGGAACGTAGGCCAAGGTAGGCATCTGCTTTTGGAAGTCTTTTACCCAAGCGTCCATGTAAAGGTCTTGTGGACGGCGGCCGCCCCAGTAGAGGGTGGTGTTGCGCGCAATGCCTTGCGCGAGCATGTGCTCCAGCAGCGCCTTCATGGGTGCAAAGCCCGTGCCGGAGGCCAGCAGGATCATGGGTTTGTCGGAGTCCTCCCGCAGGAAGAAAGACCCATGAGGCCCTTCCACCCGCAGAATTTCTTTTTCCTTCATGGCGCCGAATACGTGGTCGGTGAATTTGCCACCGGGCATATGGCGAATGTGCAGTTCCACACTGTTACCCTGCGGCGCGTTGGCCATGGAGTAACTGCGGCGCGCGCCATCGCGGAGCAGGAATTCAATGTACTGACCGGCGCGGTACAAAAACGTGTCGTTCGCGGGCAGTTGAAGTTGCAGCACCATGACGTCGTCAGACACCTTTTGGAGGGTCGTCACACGGGTAGGCATCTTTTTGATCGGCAAAGCACCTTCTGCTGACACCTGTCTGGATTCCAGCACCACATCGGAGGTAGCGGTCGCGCAGCAGGTCAACACCAGTCCTTGCGCTTCTTCCTCGGGGCTCAGTGCCTTGGGTTGATGGGCGCCGTGCACCACACTTCCGGACAGCATCCTGCACTTGCAGGAGCCACATGCGCCGTCTTTGCAACCATAGGGCAGGCCTACTCCTTGGCGTATGCCTGCAGCCAGCAGCGTTTCGTCGCTGTGTGTGCTGAAGGTGCGTCCGCTGGGCTGCACGGCAACAGAAAAAGTCATGGTGGCGGATGCGGTCTCGCTCATCTTCGGTATCCTAGGTGGCTGCTTTGTCAACAACCCTCGATTTTGCCTTCAAACCAATCCCCCCTCGGTGCGCTCCCGGCGCGGTTCAGACGACAGCGTGTGCTGGTGGTCGGTTGCGGCGATGTGGCGATGCGCGCCATTCGACAGTCCGGTTCTCACATTCGTTGGATGGCGCTCACCTCCAGCGAAGAGCGCATTGCTGAGCTCCGTAAAGCCGGTGTGACGCCTTTGCTGGGCAATCTGGATAAAGCGTCCAGCCTGAGAAGATTGGCAGGCTTGGGGCACCGTTTGATGTATCTGGCGCCGCCACCCACGGAGGGATGGAGCGATCCGCGCGCCTCAGCCTTAACGCAGGTACTTCGATTGCGCACTCCCTTGCACTCCGCGGTCTATGGTTCGACCACAGGGGTCTATGGTGATTGCTCCGGTGAATGGGTCGCCGAGACGCGCGCTGTATCCCCGCAAACCCCTCGTGCGCAGCGCCGTGTGCATGCAGAAGCAGTGTTGCGCACATGGGGCAAGGCAACGGGTACACCCATCGCTGTGTTGCGTATTCCGGGCATCTACGCGCCGGACCGGGAAGGTGGGACGCCGCGTGCCCGGTTGCAAAAAGGTACGCCTGTGCTCCAGCCGCAGGATGACGTGTACACCAACCACATTCATGCGGATGACCTGGCCCGCGCTTGCTTGAGGGCGTTATGGGCTGGCGCTCCCCAGCGAATCTACAACGTGAGCGACGACACCCAACTGAAGATGGGGGATTACTTCGACATGGCGGCAGACTTGTACGGTTTGCCACGCCCGCCCCGAGTGGCACGAGACAGTGCTCAAAAGCAGCTGCCTGTGATGTTGTTGAGCTTCATGAGTGAGTCGCGCCGAGTCGACAACCGGCGCATGAAGACTGAGCTTCGGTTGCGATTGCGTTACCCGGATGTGGCTGCCGGATTGGTGTCTGTGCGCTTCAGCCCGTAGGGCTTCAGAAGCAGCTGCCAGACAAGCCAGCTGCTCATCAGCGTGATCGGGTAGGCCCACAGCACATCGCTCAACCAATGGGCGACCGCTGACATGCGGGAGAAACCGATGGCAAGTCCGGAAACAGTTCCCACCACCAACCACAACTTGCGCCTGCGCGCATGGATCAACATCAGGCTGCTGAAGAAGAAGCCGCAGGCCACGTGCCCGCTGACAAAAGAGCAGTTGTTGTCGCACTGGTCTGTTATCACCGCGGCTCGGGTGAACTGCTGGGTGCCGCCAAAATTTTCGACCTGGTAGGGGCGTGCCCGTTGCCAGTGCTCTTTGAAACCCCAATTAACCACCGCACCCGGTCCGGCAATGCCGGCGCAAACCACAAAAGCCAGCGGCAAGCGCCACGCCTTCCATCGCTGCGCAAAGTGCGAGACGAGCCATGCGATTGCGCAAATGGCCAACATGGTCCGGAATGCGGCTGGCATCAAGGCATTGATCCATTCCACCCACCACCAGTTGACTGAATCAATGGTGGGTGTGGCGCCGGCGAAAAGAGCCGCCGCGCGAAGATCCAGCGCCGGCCAGAGGGTGGGTATCAGTGCCACCAAAATCGAAGCCGCCACCAGTTTCCAGAACAGGGCAGGTGTGCGATCTTCTGTGGAGTGCATTGACATGGTGTGTGGGACGTACACAAAAAGCAGATTGTGATGCAAGCCATTTCGGGCATACGCCGGATCAGGACATTGCAAGTGGACCAGCCGACAAAGAAAAAGCCGAATGTTGCAAGAACATTCGGCTTTAATCTGGTGCCCAGGGCCGGACTCGAACCGGCACGCCTTGCGGCGGGGGATTTTGAGTCCCCTGAGTCTACCAATTTCACCACCTGGGCAGGTATTTCGTGAAGCTCGAATTATGGCACATTTATGGCATGAAATATCCAACTATTGAAGAAGCAATCGGAAAAACACCTTTGGTAGCCCTGCAACGCATTCAGGCTACCGACAACCTCGCCCGCAACAATGTGTTGCTGGGCAAGCTTGAAGGCAACAACCCTGCGGGTTCGGTGAAAGACCGCCCCGCACTCTCCATGATTCAGCGCGCTCAGGAACGCGGCGACATTCAGCCCGGTGACACGCTGATTGAGGCCACCTCAGGCAACACTGGCATTGCGCTGGCCATGGCTGCTGCGGTCAAGGGCTACCGCATGATTTTGATCATGCCCGAGGACCTGTCCATCGAGCGCGCGCAGACCATGAAGGCCTTCGGTGCTGAGCTCATTCTCACGCCCAAGAGCGGCGGCATGGAATACGCGCGAGACCTCGCAGAACAGATGCAACGTGAGGGCAAAGGTCGGGTGCTGGACCAATTCGCCAATGGCGACAACCCGCGCATCCATTACGAAACGACCGGCCCTGAGATCTGGGAACAAACCGGCGGGCGTGTGACCCACTTTGTGAGCGCCATGGGCACTACAGGCACCATCACAGGTGTCTCCCGCTTCCTGAAAGAGAAGAACCCTGCCATTCGCATCATCGGCGCGCAGCCCTCTGAAGGCTCGCGCATTCCCGGCATCCGCAAGTGGCCGCAGGAATACCTGCCCAAGATTTACGACCCGTCTAACGTTGACGAGCTGATTTATGTGAGCCAGGGCGACGCCGAAGACATGTGCCGCCGCATGGCCCGCGAAGAGGGCATTTTCGGTGGCATCTCTGCCGCCGGTGCATGCTGGGTGGCACAGGAAATCGCCAAGCGCGAGCGTGATGCGGTGATCGTTTTCATCGTCTGCGACCGCGGCGACCGTTACTTGTCTACCGGCGTTTTCCCCGCCTGATATTGAAGGTAAATCAGCCATTGGCGCTCGTGGATATTGCGCGGGCAGCTCCTGAAACAATAGCAAAGGCTTCCATGTCAGCAGTTTTCAAGTTTTGCCCGCAATGCGCTACACCATTGGCTGAGATCACCCTGGCCGAAGACGGAGGTGACAAAACACGCCTGCGGTGCCCGTCATGCGACTTCACCCATTGGAACAACCCCACGCCCGTGCTGGCGGCCGTGATTGAGTACCGCGGGCAGGTGCTGCTGGCCCGCAATGCGGCTTGGCCCGGCAAAATGTACGCGTTGATCACCGGCTTCATGGAAGCCGGCGAAACGCCCGAGGAGGGCATTGCGCGGGAGATCGCGGAAGAGACCAACCTCCACACCAGTGCCCTCAAGCTCTTGGGGGTGTATGACTTCCAGCGCATGAACCAGGTCATCATTGCCTACCACGCAGTGTGCGACGGGGAGGTGAAGCTCAGCCCAGAACTGGTGGATTACCGTCTTTATGACCTGCAGGACGTGAAATGCTGGCCTGCCGGCACCGGCTATGCACTTGCAGAATTTTTGCGGTCTCGCGGCCATGAGCCGGAGTTCATTGATCCGGTGTGGCGCAAAGACATCGAGCAACGGGCCGACTAAAATCAGTTCCAACGCCAGAAAGCAGCCTGCATGAACTTCGACAAAGAAATTGACACCAGCGGTTTGAATTGCCCGCTCCCTATCCTGAAAGCCAAGAAGGCGCTGGCCGAGTTGCACAGCGGACAGACCCTCAAGGTGGTGGCTACTGACCCCGGTTCGTTGCGCGATTTCCAGGCTTTCACCAAGCAGACCGGGCATGAACTCCTGGATCAGCAAACCGTAGGCACCATGTTCATCCACGTGCTGCGGCGACGCTGACATTGCGATCAGCGCACTAACAAAAAAGCCGGCTTGAAGCCGGCTTTTTTGTTGCCTGCTGGCGCACCGGCAAACTTGGCTTTAGCCCAAACGAGCCAATTGCTCTTGCACCTTGGTCAAGGTGGCGGCGAAGTCGGCCACGCGCTTGCGTTCCTGCTCCAGCACGGCAGCAGGCGCCTTGGCGACAAAAGCCTCGTTGTTGAGCTTGGTGCTGGCTTTGGCAATCTGCTCTTCCAAGCGAGTCACTTCCTTGCCCAAGCGCAGCTTTTCGGCCGCCACGTCCACTTCCACAAACAGGCACACGCGGGCTTCGCCCACCACCGCTACAGGGGCAGACTGAGCTGCGGCTTGCCATGCAGCTTCGTTGTCGAACAGCTTGACTTCGCTCAGCTTGGCCAATGCCTGCAGCACGGCGGAAGACGATTGCAGGAAGGCACCCTCGGCCTCTGTCTGGGCCACCACATACAAAGGCAGGCGGGTCGCGGGCGATACGTTCATCTCACCACGAAGGTTTCGGCATGCGTCCACCAGTTGCTTGAGCTTGGCGACGTGCGCAATCGCGGCTTCGTCAATGCGCTCGGGCTGGCTGACAGGGTAGGCCGCAATCGAGATCGAGGGACCGCTACGGCCCGCGACGGGCGCCACCTTTTGCCACAGCTCTTCGGTGATGAAGGGCGTGATGGGGTGTGCCATGCGCAGGATGGTCTCCAGGGTGCGGATCAGGGTGCGGCGAGTGGCGCGTTTTTGCGCATCAGTGCCGGTGTTGATTTGTACCTTGGCGATTTCCAGGTACCAGTCGCAGAACTCGTTCCACACGAAGTCGTAAATCGTGTTGGCGACGTTGTCCAGGCGGTAGTCGGCAAAGCCTTGGGCCACGTCAGCCTCGGTCTTTTGCAACAGCGAAACGATCCAGCGGTCACTCTGGCTGAACTCCAGGTAGCCATGTGCAACGCCTCCAAGTGCGCATTGTTCTTTGGTGTGCTCCATCAGGCCGCAGTCTTGGCCTTCGCAGTTCATCAGCACAAAGCGGGTGGCGTTCCACAGCTTGTTGCAGAAGTTGCGGTAGCCCTCGCAGCGCTTGCTGTCGAAGTTGATGCTGCGGCCCAATGATGCGAGCGCGGCAAAGGTGAAACGCAGCGCATCGGCACCGTAGGCGGGAATGCCCTCGGGGAATTCCTTCTCGGTGTTTTTGCGCACAGCAGGTGCCGTTTCGGGCTTGCGCAGGCCGGTGGTGCGCTTGTCCAGCAGCGGGGCGAGTGCGATGCCGTCGATCAAGTCCACGGGGTCGAGCACATTGCCTTCGGACTTGCTCATCTTCTTGCCCTGCGCGTCGCGGACCAGGCCGTGGATGTAAACGTGTTTGAATGGTACGCGGCCGGTGAAGTGTGTGGTCATCATGATCATCCGGGCGACCCAGAAGAAGATGATGTCGTAGCCGGTGACCAGCGTGCTGCTGGGGAGGTACAGGTCGTAGTCTGCAAGGCTGTTGGCTTTGGCACCGCCAGTGGGCGTGCCGGACACCCCCGTGCTCATACTCGCTGCGCTCGCCAAATCGCCCGGTTCGTGCCCGGCACGCCCACTGGCTCCGTCGTTGCCCCAACCCATTGTGCTGAAGGGCACCAGCGCACTGGAGTACCAGGTGTCGAGCACGTCTTCGTCACGGCGCAAGGTTTTGCCCGGAGCTTTGGCTTGTGCCTCAGCCTCATTGCGGGCAACAATAACGTTGCCTTCTTCGTCGTACCACGCGGGAATCTGGTGGCCCCACCAGAGTTGGCGGCTGATGCACCAGTCTTGGATGTTGTTCATCCACTGGTTGTAGGTGTTGACCCAGTTCTCGGGCACAAATTTCACCTCGCCGCTTTGCACCGCGTCGATGGCTTTTTGGGCGATGGACTTGCCGGTGGCGTCGCCTTTGCCCACCTGGTTCATGGCGACAAACCACTGGTCGGTGAGCATGGGCTCAATCACCTGGCCGGTGCGGGCGCAGCGCGGCACCATGAGCTTGTGCTTTTTCACCTCCACCAAAAAGCCGCCGGCTTCCAGGTCCGCCACGACCTTCCTGCGGGCCACAAAGCGGTCCAGGCCTTGGTAAGCAGCGGGGGCGTTTTCGTTGATCTTGGCGTCCAGGGTCAGCACGCAGATCATGGGCAGCTTGTGGCGTTGACCGACGGCATAGTCGTTCTGGTCGTGCGCGGGGGTGACCTTCACTACTCCGGTACCAAAGGCCTTGTCCACGTAATCGTCCGCAATCACAGGGATGGTACGGCTGCACAGGGGCAGGGTGACCTGCTTGCCGATCAGCGCGGTGTAGCGCTCGTCTTCGGGGTGCACCATCACAGCTACGTCGCCCAGCATAGTTTCAGGGCGGGTGGTGGCCACGGTGATGGAAGCCGGAAGCCCGGCAGCCGCAAGGGTGCCATCCGTGTCCACCAGCGGGTAGCGGATGTGCCATAGCGAGCCGTCTTCTTCTTCGCTTTCCACTTCCAGATCCGACACCGCGCTCATCAGGATCGGGTCCCAGTTCACCAGGCGCTTACCGCGGTAGATCAGGCCTTGCTCGTAGAGCTGCACAAAGGTCTCGGTGACCGTTTGCGACAGTTTGGGGTCCATGGTGAAGTATTCGCGGCTCCAGTCCACGCTGTCGCCCATGCGGCGCATCTGGGTGGTGATGGTGTTGCCGGACTTTTCTTTCCACTCCCAGACCTTCTTGGTGAAAGCCTCACGGCCCAGGTCGTGGCGGCTGACTTTTTGCTCTTGCAGCTGGCGCTCCACCACGATCTGGGTGGCAATGCCGGCATGGTCGGTGCCCGGAATCCATGCGGTGTTGAAACCGGCCATACGGTGGTAGCGGGTCAGGCTGTCCATGATGGTCTGGTTGAACGCATGGCCCATGTGCAGCGTGCCCGTCACGTTGGGGGGCGGCAGCTGGATGGAGAAGTTTTTGCCCTGTGCAGCCGCCGCCGCATCCGGCGCGCTGGTGCCGCGGAAGCCGGCGATGCCGTAGCCGCGCTTTTCCCACTCAGGGCCCCAGTGCGCTTCCAGCGCAGCGGGTTCAAACGACTTGGAGAGGGATTGCAGACCCGGTTGTTCGGGGGCGGTGGGGGCGGCAATGGGGGTGTTGGCGTTGTCAGACATGGAGGTTCTTCTAAGAGCGAGCGGCGATTTTACCGGTGCAGGGTGATACCCCGGTATTTGCTATGCTTTTGATAGCTATTGGCGCATATTCAACGAGCGCTAGGGGTATATTTCATTTGCAATCGTGCACGGGGCAGCCGGGGGCGGCATCTTCTACACTGTTGCGCAGCATTCCACAGGAGACAAACATGCCCAAGGGTTACTGGATAGGCCGTGTAGAAGTGTTCGACCCCGAGGCCTACAAGGCGTATCAGGCCGCGAACGCCGCGCCGTTCAAAAAGTACGGCGCCCGCTTTCTGGTGCGCGCCGGGCGCTTTGAGAACCCCGAGGGTGAGAGCCGCAGCCGCAACGTGGTGATCGAATTCCCCAGCTACCAGGCGGCGGTGGACTGCTGGCATTCGCCCGAATACCAAGCCGCCATCACCCTGCGCAAAGACGTGTCGGTGATCGACTTGATCCTGATCGAGGGCTACGAGGGCGCGCAGCCAGGGGACTAAGCGGCTTGCAGCGAGGTCAGGCGGTGGGCGGGGCGAGGTAGGTGCCCGACTTCCCGCCGTGCTTTTCAAGCAGCTTCACGTCGGTCATGACCATGCCTTTGTCGACGGCCTTGCACATGTCGTAAATGGTGAGCAGGGTGACCTGCACCGCGGTCAGCGCTTCCATTTCCACGCCGGTGCCGCCGGTGGTTTCTGCAATGGCCAAGCACTGGATGGCGGGCGGGGTGGTGGCCGTGGCGTGAATCACTTCAAATTCGATAGCCACCCGAGTGAGCATGATGGGGTGGCACAGGGGAATCAGGTCGCTGGTTTTCTTGGCGGCCATGATGCCGGCCACCCGCGCAACGCCCAGCACATCGCCTTTGGCAGCCTGCGCGTTCTGGATCAGGTCCAGCGTGTGTTGCTGCATCTGGATGCGCCCGCCCGCTACTGCCTTGCGGTGCGTCAACGGTTTGCCGGCGATATTGACCATGTGGGCATCGCCTTTGTTGTCGAAATGGGTCAGGGCGGAGCCTGCATCTGCGGGGTTGCTCATGGTGGTTTCCTCGTTCGCAATCAATGATGGGTGAGGCGGGCAGCTTCCGGGCCGGGTGCTGTGCGGGCTTACAGCCTGCGCAAGGTGCCTTCGATATGCGGCTCGCCCTGCGGCAGCACGTTCAGCACAAAGCGGGTGCTATCTGCCTCTTGGCGGGTATGTAAGGCCACTTCGCCAGGAATCAACAGGGGGCGCTTGAAGCGCAGGTCGATGTGCAGGGGGGCGCAAGCGGGCAGGTCGCGGCAGAGCAAGTCTAGGCAGCGGGCAGCACTGAACATGCCGTGCGCAATCGCCCGTGGGTAGCCGAACAGGCGTGCCGTGAAAGCACTCATGTGGATGGGGTTCCAGTCACCGGACGGGCCCGCAAAGCGGCGCCCGGCGTTGCCTGCCACCTCCCAGCGAGCCACAGGGCTGCCCCAGTCGGGCAGATCGTCAGGTGGTTGACGCTTCCCGTTGCGGGGCAGGGGGGCCAGAAAGGTGCTGGTCTCGGTCCATACCGTCTCGCCCGCAGTTTGCAGCCGGGTATGCAAAGTAAAGGTCTGGCCGCGTTCGGTCGCCTCTATGCCATGGAGCTGGCAGTCCATGTCCAAGGTTTCAAAGTCTCCGATGGGGCGCAGGCACTGCATGCTGTTGGCCAGATGCACCAGGCCCAGCAGACGCAGGGGAAACTGCGGGTGACTCATGACCGCCATATGCAGGGGCATGGCCATGGCGTGCAGGTAGAGCGGGGGCAGAAAGCCGACATCCGTGAGCCCGCACACTTCTCGGTACTGCTTCAGCCGCCTTGCGTCTGCTTGAGCACCGTGCCAGTGGGCATCGATGGCGATGGAAAGTTGATCCGGTGCGGCCTGCGCCGGACGCCCCGCCAGCAGGCTGCGGAACAAAGCCCCGGCATTGCGGGGCCGGGAAGAAAACGCCAGAGAAACGGGGGGCGAAGTAGTAAGAGGCATGGTGCCGCCATTGTGCATGGCACCGCCGCCCACACGCTTCACTGGGAGAGAACCCGTTTTGCGCCGGGCCGCTCCCAAGCAAAATGCGCCCCCTAGGGGGGCAGTGACCCGCGCAGCGGCGGAGCGTGGGGGCCTTGTTTACTTCGCGTCGATCAGCGCCTGGATGTTGAGCAGGGTCAACTCGTTGTCATCCGGTTTGCCCAGAGTGCGGCCGCTGGAGTAGGGGAAGTTGTTGTCGTTCACCACCACGATGTGCTTGGCGTCCACCACGGTCAGGCCTTCAGGTCCGAGGTGGGGTAGCACAAAAGTTTCCTCATTCGGCCCGCGCTTGGCCAGCCGGTTGGGGTTGGCGATTTTGGTGAGGTCAATAAAGGCCACTTTCTTCACAAAGCCATCGGCGTCGGTCTGGGCGAAATCGATCTTGTAGACACGCTTGAACCTGGCAGGGCGGGTGAAACAGTCGGTGCGCGGCTCGTCCTTGCAGACGTTGCCGGAGCCTTCGGTCGTGTCGTCGCGTTCGATGACCAGACCAGTGGTAGCGCTCAGCATCTGGAAATCGGCCGCCACATTGCCGGCTTCTTCAAACGCGTACTTCCACTGGCGGGTGCTGTAGGTTTTGCTGGCGGCGTCCAGTTCCAGAATGCGGGTGTAGGGCTTGCCCTTGTGCATTTCTTGGGCCTTGGTGGTAGCGTCCCACAGAGGCCACTCAAACATGGGGTAGAGGGTCTTGCCGTCCAAAGACTTGGCCATGGGCTCGAAGCCGCCGCTACGGCGCACTTCAAAGTTGGCCTCGCCGGGGTAGTTGGGCAAGCGGCCGTTCATGTAGTGGTCGGGGCTGCGGTAAGCCTTACCGCCCACCACGGTTTCGATCACACCCAGCACCTTGCCTTGGGGGGTCACGCGCAGCACATAGGGGCCGAACTCGTCACCGATCCACCATTCGTCACCCACGATCTGGATGGATTCAGGGTCGAAATCGATACCGGTCAGGAAGCGTTCTGCGGTGGCTTCGTTCTGGATGGCAAAGGGCACTTTGCGGTCCGGGTCTTGGAGGAAAGTGGTCTTGAGGCGGGTGACTTCGCCCTTGGCCCAGTCAGCTTTGGCGTGGTGCACCATCAGCAACGCGTCCTGCGAGTTGAGCTTGCTGCCGAAGCCGTTGTCGGTCAGCACCAGGAATTCACTGTTGCCCAGCGACACGATGCCGGAGAACCCTTGAACGGATTGGCCCTTGATGGGCAAGCTGCCACCGGACTTGCGGGGGTACTTGGGGTCGCCCACAAAGCTGATGCCGTCAATGCTGCCCAGTGCCTCGGTGCGCTGGCGGTTCGCCGCGTTGAACTTGCCGGCGGTCTCAAAGAACGGGCCGGCGGACTTGGGCGCTTCCACCGTGGTGGAGGCGGGCAGGGCGGCGTGGCCGGCCAGCACGGCCGTGACTTCCGTTTGGGCGGAGGCGCTGAAGGCGGTCACAGCCAGTGCAAGCGCGGCTGCAAGGCGGGTGGGGGAGAAAGCGTTCATGGTGGTCAAGGTTCCCGGTTGAAGAAGGCGCCGAGACTAAGCCGCGCATATGAAGAAACCGTGACGCTTGCACGGGCCTTCACGCCTGCGATCTGTGCGACATAAGCCTTAGCGATAAACTGGTCGGCTCGCCTCGCGCAGCCCCGAATTGCCATGTTGTTTTTGCTTTCTCCCGCCAAATCGCTGGACTATGAAACGCCCTTGAATGGGCAGCCCCATACCGCGCCTCTGTTCGTCAAGCAGTCCAAGGAATTGATCAGCCTGTTGCGTGCGTATTCGCCGCAGGACATAGCCGGGCTCATGGATCTGAGCGACAAGCTTTCTGCCCTCAATGTGGCGCGCTACGCGGCTTGGTCGCCCAAAGCCACCGAGAAGAATGCACGCCAGGCCGTGCTGGCTTTCAACGGCGATGTGTACGACGGCCTCAATGCCAAGACATTGGGCGCCGATGACTTGGCGTGGGCCCAAGAGCACGTGTGCATCCTGAGTGGCCTCTACGGTGTGCTGCGCCCGCTGGACCTGATGCAGCCCTACCGCCTGGAAATGGGCACCGGCCTGAAGGGCCCGCACGGCAGCAACCTCTACCACTACTGGGGCAGCCAGCTCTCCGACTACCTGAACAAGCGCTTGAAAGTCGACACCACGCCCGTGGTGGTCAACCTGGCCTCCAACGAATATTTCAAAGCGGTGGACCTCAAGGCCTTGAAGGGCCGGGTGGTGGAGTGCGTGTTCCAGGAATACAAAGACGGGAACTACAAGATCATCAGCTTCTTTGCCAAAAAGGCGCGCGGCCTGATGGCGCGCTATGCCATTGAGCACCGCCTGAGTACGCCCGAGCAGCTCAGGGGCTTTGATGTGGACGGCTACGCCTTTGCTGCGCAAGAGTCCACGCCCGAGCGGCTGGTTTTTAGAAGAAAACAGGCCTGAGCGCCCGTTGAATTTGCGCGAGCAGCTATGAAAATAAGAGCGAATGGTATCGAAATCGAAGTCGAAGACAGCGTCACGCAGGACGCGTCGTTCGCGGCCAAGCCGGCGGTACTGCTCATCATGGGGCTGGGTTTGCAACTGATCGCCTGGCCGACCGACATGGTGCAGGGGCTGGAGGATGCGGGCTACCGCGTCATCCGTTTTGACAACCGCGATGTGGGCCTGAGCACCCGTATGGATGCTGCAGGAAAGCCCAACCTGATGTGGGCCAGCCTGCAGTACAAGCTGGGCTTTACGCCTGCAGCCCCTTACTCCTTGAGCGATATGGCAGCAGACGCGATCGGCGTGCTGGACGCTTTGGGGGTGCGCCAAGCCCATGTGGTGGGCGTGAGCATGGGCGGCATGATTGCGCAGCGCGTGGCACTGGCGGTGCCGCAGCGGGTGCTGAGCCTGACCAGCATCATGAGCAGCAGCGGCGCCAAGGGCCTGCCGGGTCCCACCCCCGAGGTGCTGCGCGCCATGCTGAGTCGCCCAACAGGCAGCAGCAAGTCCGCCGTGATTGAGCATTCCCTCGCGCTATTCCGCGCCATCGGCAGCCCGGCCTTCCCATTGCCGGAAGCGGATTTGCGAGCACGCATCACCCGTGGGGTGGAGCGGGCGTTTTATCCCGTGGGCACCTTGCGGCAGATGGTGGCCGTGGTATCCGACCATGCGCGGGCAGCACTGCTGGGGCGCATTGCGGCGCCTACTTTGGTGGTGCACGGAACTGCCGACCCGCTGGTGCCTTTGGCCTGCGGCCAAGACACGGCGCGCCGCATACCCGGTGCTAAGCTGGTGACCATTGAAGGCATGGGGCACGATCTGCCCCCGGAACCGGTGCGCCGCATTCTGGCCGCGCTCTTGTCCCACATCACGGCCCACCCAGCAGCTTGAGAACATCGCATGAACACCCCTGAACAATCCCAACTCGGCAAATCGTCGGCGTATGTTGACCAGTACGACGCCTCGCTTTTGTTCCCCATTCCCCGCTCAGGCAAGCGTGCCGAGATCGGCATTACCGGCGCGGCCCCGTTTTTCGGCGCCGACATGTGGACTGCGTTTGAGCTGAGCTGGCTCAACACACGTGGCAAGCCCCAAGTGGCCTTGGTGCACTTCACTATTCCTGCCGAGTCGCCCAACATCATCGAGAGCAAGTCCTTCAAGCTCTACCTCAACAGCTTCAACAACACGCAGTTTGCTGACGCTTCCGACGTGCTGCAGCGCCTGCGCACCGACATTGCAGAAGCCGCTTGGCGCGGCGGGCCCGTGCAGTCGGTGGGGGTGCGCCTGATAGCGGCCGACCAGTTTGACCGCGAGCCGGTGTATGAGCTCGACGGCCTGAACCTGGACCGCTTGGACGTGGAGTGCACCCGCTACCAACCCGCGCCGGAACTGCTGAACACCGCGCCGGCCGAAGAGGGCGTGGTGAGTGAAGTGCTGGTGAGCAACCTGCTCAAGAGCAATTGCCTGGTGACCGGCCAGCCGGACTGGGGCAGCGTGCAGATCAGCTACACCGGCGCGCAGATCAATCAGGAAGGCCTGCTGCAGTACCTGATCAGCTATCGCAACCACAATGAGTTCCATGAGCAGTGCGTAGAGCGCATCTTTATGGATATCTGGAGCCGCTGCCACCCCACCAAGCTCACGGTGTATGCCCGTTACACGCGCCGCGGCGGGCTGGATATCAACCCTTTCCGGACCAGCCACCCACAGGCGCTGCCTGCCAACACCCGCACTGCACGCCAGTGACCCTGTTGCCGGCAGGTCGCCGGCATGTATTTGCTATTGAAACAGTAGCTGCTAGCGCACAGCCGGTGTGCGCTAAGCAGTGATTTCTTCAGAAATCAACCCGCCGTTGAAGGCATCTACCGGCTGGGGTCGCCCGAACAGGTAGCCCTGGCACAAGTGGCAGCCGTGCGCGGCCAGGAAGGCGCGTTGGGCTTCGGTTTCCACGCCCTCGGCCAGCACTTCCAATCCCAGGTTGTTCCCCATGCCGATGATGGTCTGGATGATCATCGAGTCGGTAGCCTGCAGTCCGATGTTGTGCACAAAGGATTGGTCGATCTTGAGCTGGTCCAGCGGCAGGCGCGTGAGGTAGGCCAGCGACGAATGGCCGGTACCGAAATCGTCCATGGAGAAGCGCACACCCAGTGACTTGAGTGCGTGCATTTTTTCTACAGTGTCGTCCACGTTGTCCAGCACCAGACTCTCGGTCAGTTCCAGTTTCAGCAGGCTGGCCCGGGCACCGCTGGCGCGCAGCGTGGCACGCACATGCTCCACAAATTCGGCTTGCCGGAATTGGCGGGCACTCACATTCACCGACAGCTGCAAATCCGCTGTCTCCGGGGTAGCTTGCCACTCGGCCAACTGTTTGCACGCCTGCTCCAGTACCCACTGGCCCATAGGCAGAATCAGGTTGGTCTCTTCCGCCAGACTGATGAACTCTGCCGGCATCACCATGCCGCGCAACGGGTGGTGCCAGCGGATCAAGGCCTCGGCGCCTACCGGTGTACCGTTGTCAGTGACCTGCAACTGGTAGTACAGCTCAAACTGGGATTCGCTGATGCCGCGGCGCAGATCGTTTTCAAGGTTGGCCCGGGCCTCGATGATGGCTAGCATGCCAGGGTCAAAGAAGCACAGCGCATTGCGCCCGGTGTTTTTCACCTGGTACATCGCAATGTCCGCTTGTTTGAGCAGCTCAGCCGCATTCTGTTGGCTATCGCCGAACATGGCTGCACCCAGACTGCAAGAGCTGCGGTAGTGCTTGCCTTTGAGCGTATAGGGCTCGTTGATGGATCGCAGCACGTTGTCGCCCACCAGTCGGGTCTGGCGGGCGGCTTCCGCGGCGTCCGGGCTCAGGTCCAAGAGCATGACCACAAATTCGTCACCGCCCAGCCGCGCCACCGTGTCTGCTTCGCGCACGCAGCCTTTCACGCGCTGCGCCACTTGCTGCAACAGCAGGTCCCCCACATCGTGCCCCAGGGTGTCGTTCAGCGTTTTGAAGTGGTCCAGGTCCATGAACAACAGGGCGCCATGCCGGCCACTGCGCACGGTGGCCACCAGCGCCTGTTGCAGCCGGTCGGTCAGCAGCCGACGGTTGGGCAAGCCGGTGAGGGGGTCGAAGAAAGCCAGCTGCTCGATCTCGGCGCTGGCACGGCGCAGGCGGGTCACGTCCTGGTAGACGATGACCACGCCGCCATCCGGTGTGCCACGCTCCGTGATTTCGATGATGCGGCCGTTGGGAAACTCGCGCTCGTGGCTGTGCACCCCTTGCGACATGAGCAACATGCGGTTGGCCACCCACTGCACTCTGGCCTCTTCCGGCACATCGCCCAGGGTTTCCAGTGCCGTGACCATCAGCATCTTCTCGAAGGAAGCGCCTGCCTTGATCTCACCCGCCTGCCATGGGTACATCTCCAGGTAGCGCCGGTTCCAGGTCACGACTTTGCGCTGGGCATCCAGCAGCAGAAAGCCGCTCTCCATGGATTCAAGGGCGCGGTCGGTCGTGGCCTTGGCGTCGCTGATGGAGCGCTGGGCGCGGCCCATGCTCTGCAGGTAGCGCACCGCGGCAAAGCCTGCCCCGGCCAGGAACAGGCTGAAGGCCAGTCCCACCAGACCGATGAGTCGCACCTGGAAGCGCCAATCTGCCATGACGGTTTCCATGGGAATGCTGGCCGTGATCAGCAGGTCGTTATAGAGCATGGGGCGCGAGGCCACCAGGGCAGGGCGCTGCTGGATGCGCGACTGCATTTCCCGGGCGTTCACACTGGCGTTGCTACCCAAAGCCGGGTTGAGGATGACGCCGTTCAGCGCGTCCTGTGCCGGCATGCTGGCCAGAAGTTGCCCGTTCCCCCGCTCCAGGGTGGCTTCCAGCTGGCTGATGTCGGCCCCTTGCACGAGGATGGTGGTGATCAGGTTGACTGGTACCTCCGCCACTGCAAGTAGCTTGCTGCCATCGGCCAGTTTCAGGTGCCGCCCGAAAAACAAGACCTGCTCCGCACTGCGCGGGCTGATCACCGGCTGGCTGATGATGAGGGTAGACACCGGCACGTTGATGGCCTCACTCACAAAGCTCGGTGGTGTCTCAGGGTTGGTCTCCGCACCCTGGCTTTCGGAGCTGGCGACGACTGTTCCTTGCGCGTCCATGAGCCAGACATTGCGCACCAACAGGTTTTGCCGGGTGGCACCCTGAATCAGTTTGCCGGCCAGCGGCCCCTCCAGCCAGTCGGCCTGCATGCTGTCCAGATTGAGCAGACTGCTCAGACTGGCCAGCAGCACATCGACCCCCAGCAAGCTGCGGTTGACTGCAGCTTGCGCTCCAGTGACAAAGCGGTCTGCTTGCGATTTGCCATCCGTGATGGCACCGGTGTAAAGGTTTCTGGCCAGCAGCGTGGTGGCGGCGGCTACTGACAAAATCAAGGCCACCGTCACCACGACGGCAGACAAAGTGGCCTTGGAGTAGCGTTGTGGCATCAGCGAGTGGCGGCGCCGGGCGGCGCGGCGGTCCATACGCTGCCGATGGTGTTGTCCCACATGTCTTTGCAGCGCTGGTTACACCGTTGCATCCAGCGCGGAATCACCACTGAGCGCAGGATTTCTTGCATTCTTTCAGCATCCTTCTTGGAAGGAGCGACTTCTTTCATTTGGCCTTTGCGTGTACCTGTGCAGGACGCATCGCCTCGGTTGCAGGCAAGTCCTTCGGCAGTTTCACGTTCGCTCTCGGCCCATATGTTGGCCTCCAGCTTGGGTATTTCGCGCCCCAGCACTGCGCGCAAGTCTGCAGGCAGTGCGTTCCAAGCATTCAGATTGGCGCCGAAAAGTGCCAAGCCCCAGCTGATGGGCATGGGGTGGTAATACTCGGTGACTTCATGCAGACCGATGGTGTAACCGGACATGGTGCCGGTGATGGCGCACTCGGTGTTGCCGGACTGCATATTCGCCACGATCTGGCTGAATCCCACCAGCACGGGCACTCCGCCCAACGCAGCGACCATGTCGGATTGGGTGGGTGAGGAAACACGGATGCGCCGACCTTCAAGATCCAGCAGGCTGCTGAACTGGCGTTTGCAGAACAGCACTTGCGCCGGGTAGATATATACAGCCAGCAGTTCCACCCCATGTTTTTCCCGCAGCATCTTTTGCAAATAGGGGCGGTACGCGGCGAGGTTGCGGCGCAGGCTGGCGATGTCGGGGTTCAAGCCTGCCAGGTCTATCGCCCCCAACATGGGGTTTTGAGCGGAGGACAGGTTCATGAGCGCAGTGCCGAAGGGCACGACGCCGAGTTCCATCAAGCGCAACATTTCTTCACCAGGAACTCCGGACCGGTCAAAAGGAGCTATCTCTGCGCTGTATTTGCCTGCGGTCAGACGGGACAGCTCTTGGGTCCAGAAAGGCTCCTCATTGCGCACGTACTGGTGTATGCCCGCCAAGCCGCCCACGATGCGCAAGCGTTGTCCGCCCGCGGGTGCTGGTGGCGCGGCCTGAGCCCAAGCCTGCGCAAGGCTAGTCCAGAGTACCAACATCCAAGCCAACAACGTGCGGGGGCTTAGTTTTTTCTCCACAGTACGCCTCCTGCTGATCTGCAGGTTTCATCCTAACGCCAAGGAGCAAAGTTTTATGTGAAAACCTTCACAGATTCAGATTTTGGGTCCCAGCGGACAAGATCAATGCATCAGCGGGCGCCGGGCGCCCGAAGTAATAGCCTTGGAAGGCATCACATTGCATCGCGGCCAGCGCATCGCGTTGTTCAGCGGTTTCCACGCCTTCCGCAATTACCGTCAGACCCAGGCTCTGGCCCAGTGCGACCACGGTGCGAGCGATCACCGCATCGCTAGGGTCAGTCAGTACGTCGCGAACAAAGGACTGGTCGATCTTGAGTTGCGACAGGGGCAGACGCTTGAGGTACGACAGGGACGAATAGCCTGTGCCGAAGTCATCGAGCGAAAAGCTCACTCCCAGCTCCTTGATCGCCATCATCTTGACGATGATGTCTTCCACATCGTCCACCAGCATGCTCTCTGTCAGTTCCAGCTTGAGCTGACCGGCCGGCGCACCGGAGCGTTGCAGTGCCTCTCGCACGCTGGCCACGAATTCGGGTTGCGCCAGCTGCGAGGCACTCACGTTGACAGCGAGGGTCCAGTGGGCGGTCATGGGGTTGCGGCTCCACTCCACCAGTTGTTGGCAGGCGGACTCCATCACCCATTCGCCCAGTGGCAGGATCATGCCGGTCTCTTCGGCCAGCGGAATGAAGTGGGCGGGCGACACCAAGCCGCGCACCCGGTGGTTCCAGCGCACCAGGGCTTCTGCACCGGTGCAACGGCCCTGTCCGTCGATTTGCACTTGGTAGTGCAGCACGAACTCGTGTCGTTGCAGGCCCAGACGAATCTCTTTCGCCAGCTCGGCATGGGTCGTGACCGCCGCTTGCATGACCGGGTCGAAGAATCGGGCGGTGTTGCGGCCGGCTGCCTTGGCCTGGTACATAGCCACATCGGCTTTCTTCAACAAGTCGTCCATGGTTTCATGGTCTTCCATGAACACCACAATGCCGATACTGGGGGTGCTGTTGTAGCCGTGACCGCGCAGGCTGTAGGGCAGTGCCAGTGCGTCCAGAATCTTGTGGGCCACCACTTCTGCCTGGTTGGCGGCCTCAGTGCGGTTCTCGCTCAAGCCTTCCAGCAGCACCACAAATTCATCGCCGCCCAGACGCGCCACGCTGTCGCCTTCGCGCACGCAGTTGCGCAGGCGGTAGGCCACTTGCTGCAAGAGTTCGTCCCCCACATCGTGGCCCAGGGTGTCATTGAGCAGCTTGAAATGGTCCAGGTCCAGAAACATCAGCGCGCCATGCTGA
Source organism: Rhodoferax mekongensis (assembly GCF_032191775.1). Taxonomy (NCBI): domain Bacteria; kingdom Pseudomonadati; phylum Pseudomonadota; class Betaproteobacteria; order Burkholderiales; family Comamonadaceae; genus Rhodoferax; species Rhodoferax mekongensis. Next base: position 1,763,305 of record NZ_CP132507.1, read on the forward strand.
CCCAGCCGCGCGCTATTGACCATGGCCTGGCGCACCCGGTCCATCAGCAGGCGCCGGTTGGGCAAGCCGGTGAGCGGGTCGTAGAAGGCGAGGCGGCGGATTTCTTCTTCGTCCTGGCGCTGCTGGGTAATGTCCCGCAGCGTCACCACAAAGGTATCGTGCTCGGTGTGCGGTATGCGTGAGGCAGACACGCTGATGGGCCGTATGGCCCCGTTGGCATGCCGTCCGGTGACCTCGGCGCTTGCGCCTTCAATGCCATCCACCGTGCTCAGCAACTCGAGGTGTCCTTGTGCATTGAGCGGAAGTTGCGTGCCCAACAGTTCGCTGAGCGTCTGCGGGCGGGGTGCCTCGGGGTCACGCCCCATCATTCGGCAGGCGGCATTGTTGAAAGTGTGGATGCGCCCATTTAGATCCAGCGTGACCAAGCCGTCAACCATGCTGTCGAGGATGGCCTGGCGATAGAGCCCCGCTTCTTCAATGGCCTGGCGGTCCTGCCGGATCTGCCGGTCATTCAAGTCGTTTTCAATCGCGAGGCTGAGCAGGTAGGCACTTCGGCGTGCCGACTGGAGTTCAGAGTCAGACGGAATGCGGGCTACGCCGTAATAGTTGGCAAAGGTACCGATCACCTTGCCCTTGGTGGACCGGATGGGCACCGACCAGCAGGCCCGCAGCCCATGGCTCAAAGCTAGTTCCTTGTAGGCAGCCCACAAGGGATCATTTGCGATGTCCGAAACAAGGACTTCCTTGCCGGTGAATGCTGCAGTGCCGCAGGATCCCGCCGAGGGGCCGATGGCGCCGCCATCTATAGCTTTGCAGTATTCGATGGGGAGATTCGGGGCAGCGCCATGTCTCAGGTGCTTGCCTTCTTCGTCCATCAATAGCACCGAGCCCATCACGCCGGTGAATATGGCCTCGTAGCGCAGGATGAACTCCGACATGATGTCCTGCAAGGGCACATCAGAGGCCAGCATCTCCAACAGGCCGCGCTCTGCCGCATTCTGTTGCTGTAGTTGGCGTTGTTCGGTGATATCGACCGTGGACCCCACAATGAACTGGGGTTGTGCTTGGTTGTCAAACAGGGGGACCAGGGTGGTCAGGGTGTGGCGCGCATCGTGCTGATAACCGACTTGAAGCACATCCTCATGGGTGACTGCGCTTCCCGTACCGAATGCTTCCAGATCCCGGCGGTGAAAGAAAACAAGTTGCTCTTCACTCAGGATGTCACCGACTCGGTCCGTCGGTGCACCCCCCAGCGCAGGAGCCATGGATTCACGCCAACACTGGTTGACGTAGACGACATGACCCTGCGCGTCCTTCACGAACAGCGGGACCGGCACTCCTTCCAGCAACCGAATCAAATCATGTTGTTGCAGCGTGCGCAGGAACTTGTCGGGCATGGGGGGGAACGTTCGGCGCGTGGTGTGTTCAAGTTTCTATGGTAGCTGGAAGACCTGCACCGCACGCGCCACGGAAGAGGCGCTGTCATTGAGCCCGTCAGCGGAGGCCGCAGACTCTTCCACCAGGGCGGCGTTCTGCTGGGTCACCGTATCCAGTTGGGTGACTGCTTCATTGACCTGAGAGATTCCAATGGCCTGCTCTTTGGTGGCGCTGGTGATCATCTGGATCAGGTTGCCGACTTCCTGCACATTGGCAACCACCGCGTCGATGGTGCGCCCAGCGTTCTTCATCTGACTGGAACCTTCGGAAATCTGCTCGGACGATTGGGCAATCAGCTCGCGTATCTCCTTGGCGGCGGTGGCACTGCGTTGGGCCAGAGCCCGCACTTCTGAGGCCACGACAGCGAAGCCCCGGCCTTGCTCCCCGGCACGCGCGGCTTCTACGGCAGCATTGAGCGCGAGAATATTCGTCTGGAAGGCAATGCCCTCAATGACGGTAATGATGTCCCGCATCTTGCTGGAGGATTGATCAATGCGCTCCATCGCGGCAATCACGTGATGGACCGCTTCGCCTCCTTCTGTGGCAACCTGGGAGCTGCGAGCGCTCTGCTCGGAGACCCGGGCTGCGGTGTCTGCGGTCTGTTTTACCGTGCTGGAGAGTTCCTCCATGGAGGCCGCAGTTTCCTCCAGGCTGCTGGCTTGTGCCTCTGTGCGGGCCGACAGGTCCATGCTTCCTGAAGCAATCTCTGCCGCAGAGCGGCCCAGATTGGTAATCTCCTCACGCACATCCCCCACCACGGCACGAAGGTTGATCTGGATCTGTCGCAGCGCTGCAATCATGTTTCCCAGCGGGGGTGGATAGTCACCCGCCACGCTGGTTCTCAAATTACAGCCTGCCAAGTCATAGGCGAACTCCTCTGCAGCCCTGATGGCTGAGGAGAAGCGCATCTGGAACCAGGTCATCACACCGGCAGCACCGGCGAGCAAGCAAAGAAGCTCGGTCCAAAACAAGGTGTCCGGCTGCAGCCCCATCAACTGCGGCGACATGCCCAGCAAGACCATGATTCCGAGAGCCACACCGAGCCGCGCTGTCAGTGTCATGCGCCCCACAGCCCCGGCCCAACCGCGCAATCCCTGGTAACGAACTTGGCCACCGCGCAGGAAGATGGTGGTCTTGCCGGACTTTTCCTCTTCCCGCATCTGCGCGTAGAGAGCCTCAGCTGCCTGGATATCCTGCCGGCTGGGTTTGATGCGAACGGACATGTAGCCTTTGGGCTTGCCGTTCTCCAGGATAGGCGTGACATTCGCCTGCACCCAGTAATGGTCTCCGTCCTTGCGACGGTTTTTGACCAACGCTGTCCACGGATGCCCGCGTCCTATCGTGTTCCACATGTCACGGTAGGCCGCTGGCGGCATGTCCGGGTGGCGTACCAGGTTGTGGTTTTGACCTATCAGCTCCTCGTAACTGAATCCGCTGGTCTCCACAAAAGCATGATTGCAGTGGGTGATGATTCCTTTGGTGTCTGTCATCGATACCAGCATCCTGTCGGATGGGTAGTCGTATTCCCGCTGGCTGACCGGCAAATTGACGCGCATGTCGACTCTCTCCCTTTACACGTGGTTTTAAGCTAGAAGCTCCCTTTTGTATCCATTTGGCCTCAGGGCGGGTCCTGAAGTCAATTCTCTAAAGCCCGGAAATAGCACGTCCCTGCGGGCTGATTGACTTAGGTCAATTGCCGGCTGGAAACTTGATCTGGGCAATTTCCCTTGGGGCTGTGAGGGTGGCGGGTGATGCATGCCTGTCCCCGGATCACCTCAAAAAAGCTGACCCGTCAGAGGGTCATTTGCTATATTTTTCGTAGCTGTATGTGCATGCCTCATGGGCGCTGAAGGCTTGTTTTTCGTGTGTTCCAGCGCCTCGTCCTCACTGAGCAGTGCGCCTACACGCACGCCCAAGAGACGCAGGCGTTTTTGCAATGGCGCGCGCTTGAGGCACAGGCCCGCAATGCGGCGTATGTCTTTGGCGTCAGCCGTGAAGTAGTCCACCGTGATGTCTCGGGTCACGCTTTTGAAATCATCAAATCGCAGTTTGATTCCCACGGTTTTTCCGCGGTAGCCCTTGCGCTGCAGGTCTTCCGCCACTTGTTCACACAGGCGGGTAAAGATGGCGCCCAGCTCTGCTTTGTCCCGCACCGCGTGCAAGTCGCGGTCAAACGTGGTCTCGCGGCTCATGCTTACCGGCTCACTCTCGGTTTCCACCGGCCTGTCGTCCCTACCGTGGGCGGCAGCAAACAGCCAGGCTCCGGTGCGTGGGCCGAAGGTGTCCATCAGCCACTGCAACTCTTGTGAGGCGAGCTGGCCAATCGTTTCTATGCCGTGCTTTTTGAGCTTTTCGTCCGCCTTGGGGCCTATACCATTGATCTTGCGGCAAGCCAGAGGCCAGATCATGGACTCCAGATCCTCCTCATGTACGATGGCAATGCCGTTGGGCTTGTTGAACTCGCTGGCCATCTTCGCCAGCAGTTTGTTGGGGGCCACGCCTACCGAGCAGGTGAGGCCCGTGTCATCAAAAATCGCCTTCTGGATCAGCCTCGCCAGCACGCGCCCGCCCTGGCGTTGCCCACCGGGCACGTGGGTGAAGTCGATGTACACCTCATCCACCCCGCGGTTTTCCATGACCGGGGCTATGTCTGTGATGATGGCCTTGAAGCGCTGGGAGTAGTGCCGGTACTGCGCAAAGTCCACCGGCAACAGAATGGCTTGCGGGCACAACTTGGCCGCCTTCATGAGCCCCATGGCCGAGCCCACGCCGAACTGCCGGGCGGCATACGTGGCGGTGGTGATGACGCCTCTTCCTGTGTAGCCCCCCAAAAGCGGGAAATCGGCGACCGGAATTTTGTGCAGCGGCGTGTCTGCGTGTTTGACCAGCAGCGCGTCATCCGCATGCCGCCGCCCGCCGCCTATGACCACCGGCAGCCCCTTGAGCTGCGGGTAGCGGAGCAACTCCACTGACGCATAAAACGCATCCATGTCCAGGTGCGCAATGCGGCGCACAAGGGATGAGGGCGACTTTTCAGCTTGCATGTCCACGAGGATATCAAGCCCGAGGAGTCGTAAGCCTCCTGTCCAGCGGCTGGGATATCATGGTCACGGGGATATCCGCGGCGTCCAAAACACTACATAGCGCTGCACAAACGGATAGCAGGTACGTCGTTGTTTTCCAAAGCCGTCAGCCGCCGCAGACTTCTGGCCGGTAGTGCGCTTACCCTATTCGGCAGCGCGCTGCCGGTGGCCAGCAGCCACGCGCAGGACCGCCATGCCCGATTCAAGGGGCAGACGGTGGCCTTCAGCATCCCGGATCACCCGCACTTTGACGCCATGCTCAAGCTGCTGCCGCAGTTCACGGCAGAGACGGGCATCAAGGTGGACGTGGCGCGCGACAACATCTTGCGCATGAAACATGTGCAAATGGCCGAGCTGGCCAAGCCACAAAGTAGCCTGGACCTCGTCACTTACATCGTCACCTGGAAGGGCGAGTACGTCAAAAAGAAACTCATTGCGCCACTGGAAGGCTTCCTGAACAACCGCCTGCTGGCCGACCCGGACTACGCTTTTGGCGACCTGGTGCCGCGCTATGTGCAAAACATCGGCCTGGTGGGTGGGCCCAAAGGTTATTTGCCCGGCCCGGGCGCCAAGCTGTACGGCTTGCCCTACGGTGCAGAGACGTCCGTGCTGGCCTACCGGCGAGACGTATTTGAAAAACATGGTTTTGTACCTCCTCGCACCTATGCCGATCTGGCTGACATGCTGGGCCCTTTGCGTGAGAAAACCGGCATAGGCGCACTGACCTCGCGTGGCCAATCCGGGCACAACTGTGTACACGCTTGGTTGCTGCACTTCAATGCCCTGGGCGGTCGTTTTTTTGACGATCAGTGGATGCCGCTGTTTCACCGTAGTGAAGGCGTGCAGGCGCTGGAGTTGCTCAAGCACATTGCCGATACCGGTCCCAAAGGAATACCCCAGTTTTCGTACAACGACTCGCTCGCAAGCTTTCTGCAGGGCGAGAGCGCGATGTACCTGGACTCCACCGCTGTATTCGGCGCGGTGCGCAGTTCCCCACTGTCCAAGGTGGACGGCAAAGTGAGTTATGCGCTGCATCCGCGTGGCACCCGCTATGCCTCGCAATCCGGCGGGTTGGGGCTGGCCATCGCGCGTAACTCGGCGCGCAGTGAGGCGGCCTTCCTGCTTTTGCAGTGGTTGACGTCCAAGGCGCAAGACAAGGCGGTGGTGCGGCTGGGGGGCGGGCCCAGCCGCTTGTCTACCATGTCGGACTCTGAGGTCGTGCGCCAGTATCCAGAGTTCATCACCCTGAAAGAACAATTGCGCTATTCGGAGCCTGACTGGCGCCCCATCATCCCCGAGTGGGATGAGATCAACACCGGCCCTTTGGGAGCCGCGGTGTACCAGGGCATGACCGGCGCGAAACCGGCGGACAAAGCCCTGAGCGACATCGTGCGCCGGGTGAACGACATCATGGCCGCAGCGGGTTACCGCTGAGGCGCAAGGGGCCGGTTCAGAAGGTGCCGGGCACCAGAATGTTGCGGTCCACGTTCTGGATGTTGGTGTGACCGCAGAAGGCCATGGTTACGTCCAGCTCTTTGTGGATGATTTGCAACGCCTTGGTCACCCCGGCTTCGCCCATGGCGCCCAGGCCGTAAACCATCGCACGGCCGATCATGGTGCCCTTGGCGCCCAGAGCCCAGGCCTTGAGCACGTCCTGCCCGCTGCGAATGCCGCCATCCATCCAGACTTCCAGTTTATCGCCCACGGCAGCCACGATGGCAGGCAGTGCGCTGATGCTGCTGGGTGCGCCGTCCAACTGGCGGCCGCCATGGTTGCTCACCACAATCGCGTCCGCTCCGCTCTGGGCTGCCAACACGGCGTCTTCCACATCCTGAATGCCCTTGAGGATGAGCTTGCCACCCCATTTTTCCTTGACCCATTTCACGTCGTCCCACGACAGGCGAGGGTCGAACTGTTCGTTGGTCCAGGCGGCCAGGGACTTCATGTCGCTCACCGACTCCACATGCCCCACCAGGTTGCGGAAGGTGTGGCGGCGGGTGCCCAGCATGCCTAGGCACCAGCGCGGCTTGGTGGCCAGGTTGATAATGTTGGCCAGGGTGGGGCGGGGTGGGGCGCTCAGGCCGTTTTTCAGGTCTTTGTGGCGCTGGCCTATGACTTGCAGGTCCAGGGTCAGCACCAGGGCACTGCAGCGCGCAGCGCGGGCGCGCTCGATCATGTTGGCCATGGCCTTGCGGTCCCGCATCATGTAGAGCTGGAACCAGAAGGGGGCGCTGGTGTTCTCCGCAATGTCTTCGATGGAGCAAATGCTCATGGTGGACAGCGTGAAAGGAATGCCGAACTTTTCGGCAGCCCGCGCAGCATGGATCTCGCCATCGGCATGTTGCATGCCGGTCAAGCCTACCGGGGCGATGGCCACCGGCATTTTGGCCGCGGTGCCCACCATGGTGGTGCCGGTGCTGCGGTTTTCCATGTTCACGGCGACCCGCTGGCGCAGCTTGATCTTCTGGAAATCCTCTTCATTGGCACGGTATGTGCCTTCGGTCCAGGAGCCGGAGTCGGCATAGTCGTAAAACATGCGGGGAACCCGCTTCTCAGCCAGAACGCGCAAGTCTTCAATATTCGTGATCACAGGCATGCAAAGTCTCCTTCATCGATGCGGCATGGTAGTCCGCAGGCGGTGGTTTGCCCGTGAAATCCGACCTGCGGCGCGTGAAATTATTGAATCGGCGCGCTGCTTGCTGGTGTCCGGCCTGCTGCTGGCCACCATGGCGGCCGGTGCCGAGCCGCCCTCCCTTGCACCCCGGGTGTCCGAATTTGCATGGTTGGGCACCGTGGCCGGGGTGGAATCCGGCAGCTTGGTGCGCATTGCCCTGCCTGCTGATGCATTGACCCGCCTGCAAAGCCGCGCCGGCCATGACGTGCGGGTGCTGAATGCCGCGGGTGAGGTGATCCCCTATGCGGTGACGGGGGGCGACGGTCCGGTGCGCCAGCGCCATGCGGTGCAGACACGGGCTTTTTCATTCACATCCACCGCCACTCAGGCCATTGCCGACCTGCGCACCGAGGTGCAGTTGCTGGCAGCGCTGGACATCAAGGGTGTGTGGCACCGCAACACGCTTATTTCTTTGCAAGTGGCAGTGAGTGACAACCTGCAAGACTGGACCCCGGTGCCCGTGAAGGGGCCGGTCTACCGCTTTGAAGGCGCCGAGCCGCCGGTGAACACCGTGTTGGAGCTGCAAGAGCCTTTGAGCGTGGAGGGACGCTACCTGCGGATCACTTGGCCGGGTCATACCGGCGTCAAGCTCGCCAGCCTCACAGGGCGGGTGGCCGGTTGGCGTCCTCCGGTGCCCGCAGTGCGCGCCGAGTTGGGGGCCGGTGTGGCCGATGGCGCGTCAGGCTTTGTCTGGTCTTTCCCGTTCGCTACGCCCTTGAGCGCGGTGCACCTGCACATGCTGCAGGGTGACGATCCTGTGCCCTTGCGCATCTCGGCCCGCGCCGACCCTGCACAGCCTTGGAAGCTACTGGCCTCAACCGTGGTGTACCGGCAAGACTTGCCGGGCGGATTGGGCAGCAACCCGCCACAAGCACTGCCGGATGCACAGATTGCGCAATTGCGCATAGAGGCCGGTAACGGCGTGCCTTTGCCGGCCGGCGGTTTGCGCCTGGCGGCAGAGCTGTCGCCCATGCAGGTTTTGTTTCTGGCCACAGGCCAAGGGCCCTACACCGTGGCAGCCGGCCGGGCCGGCACCGCGCAGGCTGCCGTGGAGCTGGAAAGCCTGATTCCCGGTCCTGCGATGGTGCCCGACATCGTGCCGCTGCGGCCGGTCAAGCAGCTGCGGGCCGTGCTGCCCGGGGCACCCCAGCTGTGGGCCGCATCGCTGATGCCCGCACATTGGAAGGTGCGCGGCCCGGTGTTGTGGGCTTGGTTTCTGGTGCCTCTGGCCGTGGCTATGGTCGCCGTGTGGGTGCTGGTGCGGCCGACGCACCGCCCTTGACGCCGGCGCCCCGCACCTCCAGCCGAACCTGGTCCAGCACCTTGCCTTTGTTGTCGACGATCTGGATCACATGCCGCCCCGGCCAGGGCAGCCACAAAGCCGTGTTGCCTTTGGCGATTTGCTTGCCGTCGATCAACCAGCGCAGATTGCTGCCTTCGGCCTCCAGGCTCAGGCGCTGGGCCTGGGGCGGAATGTCGGGGTCCAGCGCGAGGATGGTGCCGCTGGTCGGGGCGGTAATGCGGGCGGTGTTGGTGGTGCTGTTACCGGAGCTTTTCGAATCATTTTGGCCTCTGGCGCCCGTGGAATATGCGCGGGTAGCTCCCTTTTCCATAGCAAAAACACTCTGCTCAGTGCCGTTGATGAACCATTCACTGCGGGGTGCTTCGCCCTCTACAGTCACCGTTTTTTGCACCAGACCGGCAGGGGGCTGGGGCGCACGGCTACTTCGCTGGCGGTGCAGCTGGTTCATGACTGCCGCCCAGATAGGGGCGGCGCCGGTGGTGCCGCTCACGTCCCACATCGGGGCGCCGCTGGCGTTGCCTACCCACACGCCAACGGTATAGCGCTGGCTGAAACCCACGGCCCAGTTGTCGCGCATGTCTTTGCTGGTGCCGGTTTTGACCGCGGCCCAGAAGCGGGTGGCCAGCACGCTGTCGGTGCCGAAGGTGCGGGCACGTGCCATGGGGTCGCTGAGGATGTCGCCTACGATGAAGGCGGCCCGCGCATCCAGCGCCGGGCTGAAGGGCGGAGGCGTGCGACCCACGGTGAGGCGGGTGGGGCTGGCGCGGCCGCCATTGGCCAGGGTGCGGTAGCTGTTGGTCAGGTTGAGCAGCGTGGTCTCAGCACTGCCCAAAGCCAGGCTGTAGCCATAGAAGTCGCCACTCTCCTTGAGCGGCATTCCCATGCGGGCCAGTTGTTTCTGAAAAGCGTCGGGCGACACCATGACCAGCGTGCGCACCGCCGGCACATTGAGCGAGGCGCCCAGTGCGGTGCGGGCCGACACCCAGCCTTTGAACTGGCGGTCGTAGTTCTGCGGGATGTAGAGGCCACCGGTGGTTTGGATCTGGGTGGAAGAGTCTTCGAGCAGGGAGGCGGCAGTGATGCGCCGCTCCGCCAGTGCCTGCCCGTACAAAAACGGCTTGAGCGTGGAGCCGGGCTGGCGCAGCGAAGTCACAAAGTCCACCTCGGGCGCGGCGCTCAGGGGGCCGCTGCTGTTGACCCAAGCCAGCACCTCGCCACTGGCGTTGTCCAGCACCAGCAGGGCGGCGTCTTCCACATGCCGGCCGCTCAACTCGCGCAGCTGGGTTTGCAGGGCCTGTTGGGCAAAGCGTTGGAGGGGCGCACTTAAAGAGCTGCGGATGGTGGCCGGTGCGGCGCCATCCCCCACCGTGGTGCGGGCCAGCTGGCGCGCCACGTGCGGGGCGATGCCCTCGCTCGCCGCAAAGTCGCGGCGGGCCAGGGCGGAGGCCACCAACAGCTCCATGGCTTCGCAGCCACCACTGCTTGGGCTTGCGGCCTTGTTTGCACTGGTGGGCTCCAGGGTTTTGAACACACTGCAGGCCCGCTGGGTGACCTGCGCCTCTTTGGCGTTGGGCGCGCGGATCAGGGCAGCCGCCACGGCGGCCTCGCGGTGGTCCAGGCCGTGCGGAGCCTTGCCGAAGAGGCTGCGGCTCAAAGCGTCAATGCCCACCAGCTCGCCCCGAAAAGGCACGAGGTTGAGGTAGGCCTCCAGGATCTGGTCTTTGCGCCAACCGCGTTCCAGGCTCTCGGCGGCCATGGTTTGGCCCAGCTTTTGCACCACGCTGCGGCCGGAGTTGCTGCGCTTCAAATCCTCGTCCAACAAGCCGGCAAGCTGCATGGTGATGGTGGAGGCGCCCCGGGTTTTGGTGTTCCACAGGTTGGCCCAGGCGGCGGCGGACACGGCTCGCCAGTCCACCCCGCTGTGCTCGTAAAAACGCTTGTCCTCGCTCAGCACCAGCGCCGTGCGCAGCGCAGGCGACACATCGGCCAGCGCCACCCACTGCCCGCGGCGCACGCTGGTGTCGGTGCGCAGGCGGTGCAGCACTTCGCCCTGGCGGTCCAGCAGCAAGGTGTCGGAGGGCTTGTAGCCAGCCTTTACATGCTCAAAACTGGTCTTGGCGCCCGCCGAATGTGCGCAAGCAGCTATCAAAAGCGTAGCAAAAGTGAGGCGCAGCCTGCCTGTAGCCTTGGTGACCTTGGGCACGGTGTGCCAAGACTGGTCTGCGTAAACTGTGTTGATCTGCAACCCACCCACCTTTGCTCTTATGTCTAACGCCGCACCCTTGTTCCAGCCCTTCAGCTTCAAAGGCTTGAAGCTTGCCAACCGCATTGTCATGGCACCCATGACCCGGTCTTTCTCGCCCGGCGGCGTGCCCACTCCGGCGGTGACCGAGTATTACCGCAAGCGCGCTGCCGCTGCCGTAGGACTGATTGTTTCCGAAGGTACGGTGGTGCAGCGCCCGTCCGCCGCCAACGACCCGGATGTGCCGCACTTCTGGGGCGACGCTGCTTTGGGCGCCTGGCAAGACGTCATCAACGCGGTGCACCAGGCCGGTGGCGTGATGGCGCCGCAGCTCTGGCACGTGGGCGCTGCGCGCAACCCGCGCACCACCTGGACAGCGCCACCGCCCGTGGACTCGCCCTCCGGCCTGTCGCGCCCCGGCAAAACTTTTGGCGAGCCCATGACCGACGAAGCCATTGCCGACACCATTGCCGCATTCGCCAAGGCCGCCGGTGCCGCCAAGCGCCTGGGCTTTGACACGATTGAGTTGCATGGCGCCCACGGCTACTTGATCGACCAGTTTTTCTGGGAAGGCACCAACCAACGCACCGACAAATACGGTGGTGATTTGGTGGCCCGTGGCCGCTTTGCCGCCGAAATCTTGAAGGCCGTGCGTGCCGAGGTGGGGCCGGACTACCCGGTCATCATCCGCCTCTCGCAGTGGAAGCAGCAGGACTACGCGGCCCGCATTGCGCAGACGCCCGACGAAATGGCCGCCTGGCTGCAGCCGCTGGCAGACGCAGGGGCGGACATCTTTCACTGCTCACAGCGCCGTTTCTGGGAGCCGGAGTTTGAAGGCTCTGACCTGAACTTTGCCGGCTGGGCCAAAAAGCTCACCGGCCGCCCCACCATCACCGTGGGCTCGGTGGGCCTGAGTGGTGAGTTCATTGCGGCTTTCGGCGGCGAAAGCTCCAAGCCTGCATTGCTGGACGAACTGCTGCGCCGCTTTGACCGGGGCGACTTTGACTTGGTGGCCGTGGGCCGCGCGCTCATTAGCGACCCGGATTGGGCGGTGAAGGTGCGCGATGGCCGCGAGGCAGAGTTGTCGAATTTCTCGCCGGCAGCGCTGGGCACTTTGGTCTAAGGCACGCCATGGCCACGACGATCCGCCGACGGCAGGTATGTGTGTTGGGCAGCGCAGAGCCCGGCTCGGCGGCGTATGCACTTGCTGGTGAGGCCGGCCGCCTGATGGCGGGCCTAGGCATCACGGTGGTCAGTGGCTGTGGCAGCCCGGCCACCCGCCATGCAGCCGAATGCGCGGTGGCTGCGGGCGGGCAGGTGCTGAGCATCATCCCCGAAGGCGAAATGCCGTCGCCCGATTGGCCTGCCACTGTGGTGGTGCCCTCAGGCGTGGGGGATGCGCGCAATTTGTTGATGGCCCTAGCCGGCGACGCCTGCCTGGTCATAGGCGGGCGGGCCGGCACCATCTCGGAGGTGTGCCTGGCCTGGTTGCACAAGCGGCCTTTGCTGCCGCTGACAGGTTTTGGCGGCTGGTCCGATCAGCTGGAGCAGAACCCGCCGGATGAGCGCAAAAACTCTCCCATCCTGCCTTGGAGCTCGGTGGCAGAGCTGGAAGCGCGCTTGAAAGCTTTGGGACTGGCTTAAGGCGACTGCCTGCTTTAGAGGAAGTAGAGCGCAGCCAAGCCCAACACGGCGGGCACGGTCTGGATGTACAGAATGCGCACCATCACCGTGACCGCACCCCACACGCCTGCCACCGCCACGCAGGCCAGCCCGAAAGTGGCAAATGCCTTGGCAATCGCCGGGTCGGGGTAGACCAGGCCCAGCAACAGGGCCGCGGCCAAAAATCCGTTGTAGCAGCCCTGGTTGGACATGGCCGCCTTGCGCGACTCCACCTCGGACGGCGGAATGCCAAATACCTTCACCCCACGGCTCTTGTAAAGCACGGTTTCCAGCAGAAAAATGTACACGTGGATCATGCAGACCAGTGCAATAAGAACTTGGGCGACGATGGGCATGGGAGCATTCCGGTTGATAAAGTGGCTCGGAGAATACATAATCACGTTATGTTTGTAAAGGGTGCTGTTGTCACCCCCGTTACCCATGTCTGACACCCCCACCAAACGCGACGGCCGCAAAGAGAACGCTAGCGCCACCCAAGCCGCACTGCAAAGCGCCGCACTGCGCTGGTTCAGCGAACAGGGCTTTGAGAAAGCACCAGTGGGCAGCATCTGCGCGGATGCCGGCGTGACCGTGGGCGCGCTCTACCACCACTACGGCGACAAAAAAGGCCTGTTTGCTGCGGTGGTGGAGCAGGTGGACGCGCAGTTGGTGCAAGCTGCCATGGCAGCAAGCCAAGGCGTGATCGCGAAAGGTGGTGGTGCGTGGGTAGCCTTTCTGGCCTCCATCGACACCGTGCTGCAAGCCGGCACTAACGCGCCTATGCGCCGCCTGATGCTGGTGGACGCACCCGCGGTGCTGGGCGCGCAGGTGTGGGGTGACATCCGCCAACGGCAGGGCTTGGGCGCCATGCGCAGCAGCATCGCCGCCATTCAAGCAAATGGCATTTTTCAGGGGCACGATGCAGAGCGCTTGGCGCGCATCGTGTTGGGCGCGCTGTATGGCGGTATGGACTCCATGCCGGATGACGAGGCTGGCGTACAAGACGCGCTGGCCGACACCCGACAGTGTCTGGTCGCCATGCTGGAAGGCCTGCGAAACAAGGATGTGCGATGACAGTTCAAACCACACTTCAACTCGGAACAGAGACCAGCACGGTGCTGTGCGTTGAAGACGGCCAAGTCGTTTTGCAGCAAGAGCTGCCGCTGGGCACAGCTTCGCTGGCCCGCCAATGGATGCGGCACACACCGCCCACGCCGCTGGACATTGAACACGCCATAGAGGTGACTGAGGACGTGCTAATGCGGCTTGCTGCCAGGATGGTTCGTACGGAGCAGTTGCAACTAAGCGGCTCAGGTGCCGCGTTGATATTGCAAGGTGTGGGCGCTGCGCCGGATGCGGTGCTGATCTGGAGTCTGGAGGAGGTGGAAGACAAGTTCAACCGCATCGCCATGGTCAGCCAGGGTAGGCCGATCGGCCATGAGGCCTTGCCTACGGCGCCGGAGTTTTATGCGGCGATGGTGATCGTGCGGGAGTGCTTGCACCACCTGAGGTTTGGCAAGGTGGTGGTGCTGGCTTAGTCAAGCAGTGTTTCTGAAACCCGTCTCGCTTCAAGTTGCAGCATTCTCCAATTTGGTCCACGCGACATCGGATGAAAATGCACTTTCGTCATAAGGCCAATGCTGGAATCCAGTCATCGTTTTGAGGTCAACTTTATTCAGGTTCGGGATATCGCATTTGATGATTTCCAATACTCTTTCTTTGTTAACAGCTAAGTTATCGAAAAGGGCATATCTATTGCAAAGAACAGCGAAATTCTCACCTTGTGATGTCAGTCCATTGAAAACCAGATAAACCATCTCAATCCAAGACAACTGCGCACGTACTAGAGATGTGTAATGACGCTTGTCAGCATTGCTTAGAGTTGAAGTGTCAATCCACAAAAACAATCTATAGAGTGTCCGAAATACTGCATCTAGGTCAGATCTTTTACTTTCAAATATTTTTTCGTAACCTTTGCTGGCTTCGATAAACAGATCCACTTTTGTCTGCAGGTCCATCTTGCCTTCGAGGTAGTCACCTCTTTCAATCGTTTTTGCGATGGTTGCAATAGAGCTTTGATGGGACGGCGAAGGTGTGTCGCTAGCGAAATTCTTGCGATGCCATGCAGCTAACGTGAGTTTCCCGGTCGTGCCGTCTTCATCTTGGATGTTATCGACAAGCTGCCTGTAGGTCCCTAGCCAAGCAAAGAGTGATTGTTCAAAGCTCTGCTTTGCGTTTAGGACATTCGCGTGCTTGATTTGTTCGAGTGACGCCTTCAGTTCTTTCTGTTGGATACGAATATTGATCAATACCAACAAAACAGTTGCAACCCCTATCAAAGGATTTACAAGTCCGCCAACAAAATCGCCGAACTGCCCCCAGTGCTCGGTGCTTGCCGAAAAGTCAAATGAATGGAATCTCCAGATAAAGCTGCCGACAATGATCGCCACACAAACCACTACTGCGGCAGCGATCAAATAACCTTGATTCAGTAGGTCGTTTCCTGCATCACTGCTACTTCCTGTTTTTGTCATTCTTGACTCCACAATAATTTGTTCCTAGTTAGCGAGCGCATCATTTCACCCCTACCACTTTCACCTTCATATTCGGCGATTCCCCAAACATCTCCGGCGCATACATCGCTTCCACGCGTGATGGTGGCAGCGAGAACTCGCCGACGTTGTTCAGGCGGATGGTGTATTCCATCTTCACCACACCCTTGGGCAAGTATTCGTAGTAGCTGCGGAAGGATTCGAAGCTGCGCTCTTCAAACGCGGCCCAGCCGTAGCCCTCTTTCTTTTCTCCTTGCGTGGCGATCTCGCTGTCGCGGCCCAGGCCGCTACCCAAAATGGTGGCGCCGCCGGGCACGGGGTCGGTGATGGCGACCCAGGTCATGTCGGCGCTGGCGTTCACTTCGATGCTGATGCGCAGCACGTCGCCGCGCGTGTAGCTGCCAGCGGGCAGGCCCTTGTTGGCCTGCTCAACCGGGGTGATGGTTTTCTTGATCTGGTAGCCCGCAAAGAACGGCGCTTTCAGTTGCACCGCTGCTACGGACTGCAGTGTGAGCCACGGCTTGCCTGCGCCCTGGTGGGTCACGTTCAGCGTGTCCTTGGCCGCAGTTTTGCTCCAGGGCAAGAACATGGTGTTGTTCTTCAGGTTACCCGGTGACGTAGGCGCGCCGAACCAGGTGGTCTGGTGTGCAGCGCCTGATGTATCCGTCGTTTTGATCCGCTCCACCTTGCTCCAATCCACTGCCGCAGTGCCTGTGCTCATGCTGGCCTTGGTGGTTCCAGCGACCGGCACCGCTTCAAACTTGGCGCTGAATTTCTCAAGTGCCAAGCCACCCCACAGGTTGGCCGTGGTGGTGTGCCAGGCGCCGTTTTGCTGGCGGCTGATGAAGCCATTGGCCAAGCGCCCCATGTCGTCTTTCCAGGCCGGGTCGTCCAGCACACTCAAGATGAGGCGCGCGGTGTTCACGTCGCCGCTTTGCATCAGCCACCACCAGTAATCGTCCTTCTCGGTGCTGAAGATCATCTTGGTGCCTTGGTAGCTGATGCGGCTGCGCAGAATCTGGTTGGCCTCAGCCAAGCGCTTGTCGCGCTCGGGCACGTCGGTCACGCGTTTCAAGATGTTGAGCCAGTCGATGACCGCATGCGTGGGCCACTGGTTGGGCGCGATGGTGATGCTGTTCACCATACGGCCTTGTGCTTTGCCGTAGCGCGACAGCGCTTCGACAGCAGCTAGCTTGCGCATGTCCAGGTCTTTGCGCGGGCTCCAGAACTCGCGCTGGATGCGGCCTTCTACAAAGGCAATCAGGCCGCGCTCCATGGGCGCGCGGATCTCGTCGCTGAGGGCAAAGGCCGGGTCAATGCTGGCGGCCTCATGGGTTGCAGCCAGCAGGTAGGCGGTCAGCGTGTCACTGCCGCGATTGGCCTCTCCATCGCGCGGCGGGAAGTAGTTGGCCAAGCCATCGCTGTCCAGGTAGCTTGGTATTTGCGCGGCCACGCTTTGCCACAGCTTGCCATCGCGCAGGCCCACGCTCTTGCTGGTCTTTTGCTCCAGGCATGCAAAGGGGTAGAGGGCAAACCAGTCTTTCACGCCCGGCAGGCCTTCGGCCAGCTTGGGTTGCAGCGCCATCTTCAGGCCGCCACGGCCGGGCAGGGCATCGGCAGGCGCATTCACGTCCATGGTGAGCGGACCGTCAATCTGTACCAGCGTAGCCTGCTGCACCGTGAGCGGCACGGCAGGCACGATGCGCTGGCGGGCCTTCAGCGCGTCTTTGGCGCCGCTGATGGTGTCCTTGGCCTCTATCTCCCACAGGATGGCCTCGTTGCGGCTCAAGGCGAGCTGTGCAGGGGCAGTCACGTTCCATGCTACCTCGCGGGCATCTCCCGCAGGTATATCAATGGTTTGTTGCTCTAAATTTAATAGCGTGGCGCGCGGGGTTACCAGCACCTTCATGGCCTGCTTGGTGGTGTTACGCAGGGTCAGTTGGGCGCGGTACTGGTCGTCTTCACGCACCAGGGGCGGCAGGCCGCTGATGATCTGCAAATCTTGCGTGGCACGTATGCTGGTGCTGCCGGTGCCAAACAGGCCGGTGGAGGCATCGGCCACTGCCACGATCTTGAATGTGGTGAGGGCATCGTTCAGCGGCACCGTCACTTGGGCTTGGCCATTGGCGTCCAGCTTGACCACCGGCTTCCAGAGCAGCAGGGTCTCCAGCAGCTCGCGCGCACCGCTGTGACCGCCCCCGCCACCGGGCGCCACGGCCTTGCGGCCATAGTGGCGTCGGCCGATGATTTCCATTTGCGCGGTGGATGTTTCCACTCCCCAGCTGCGCCGCTGCAACATGGCATCGAGCAGGTTCCAGCTGCGGTTGGGCATCAGCTCCAGCAGGGCCTGGTCTACCGCGGCCACAGCCACTTCGGCGTTGGCAGCGGGTTGACCGTTGGGCAGCTTGACGGTGATGGTGACCTGCGCTTTGCCGCGCACGGCGTAACTTTCCTTGTCGGCCTTGACGCTCACATTGAGTTCATGCGCCTGCGTGCCCACGCGGATTTCGGCCACACCCAGCCTGAAGGCGGGCTTGCTCAGGTCCACCAGTGCAGTGGGCGCCACGTACTCGCGCCCCTCGTACCAGAAGCTGGTCCACCACTCGCGCGGAGCCTTGTAGCCCCAGGTGAAGAAGCTGTACCACGGCACCTCGCGCAGGCGGCCTCGCAGCACCAGTGCGCTCACATACACATTGGGGCCCCAGCCTTCCTGAATCTTCAGGTGGATGGTCGGGTCCTGGCCGTTGAGCTCCACCACCTCGGTGTGCACAATGCCTTCGCGCTCCACGGCTACCAGTGCCGTGGCAAAGCGGAAGGGCATGCGCACCTGGAAGTTGGCCGTCTCGCCGGCTTGGTAGCTTTTCTTTTCGGGCAGCAGGTCGATGCGGTCGTTGTTGTCACCACCGAACCAGAGCTCGCCTTGTTTGGTTACATACACGCTGCTGGCCGCCTGAATGCTGTTGCCCGAGCCGTCTTTGGCGGTCACCACCAGCTCGACCTGACCGGCCTCGTTGACCTCGGTTTCGCACAGCAGCAGGCCGCGGGCATCGCTCTTGCCGGAGCACACGCTACCCAGTTCTTTTGTGCTGGTTTTGTTGTCGTAGGTGTAGAAGCCTCCCACCATGCGCTTGCGCGTGGTGGTAGTGATGCGGGCGGTAGCTTTCACCTCCAGCGCCACACCGGCTTGCGGTTTGCCGGACAAGTCCAATGCGAGCGCGCGGAACTTGATCTTTTGCCCGCTGGACACCCAGCCCTCGGTCTTGATGCCGGCAATCACGCTGGCCGGCCACAGGGTTTGGGTGCTGCGTATGGTTTGCACTTCACCGTTGGGGTCTGAGTACGTGGCTTCCAGCAGCAGGTCTTGCGGCTGGCGGCTCTTGGGCACATCGGCAATAGTCAGCTTGCCGCCGCCGTTCTTGTCGAGGGTGAGCGGCATTTTGTCGGCGATGACACGCGCATCGGCGCTTGCAGTGTTTTCTTCTTCGCCGTCGTCTGAGCGGGCTTGCTGCCCTACTTGCGGTGGCGAGAAGCTGAATTCGCTGAAGTCCGCAAAGCTCAGGCCTTTGGCCCGCACCAAGGCAGATACGCGCACCGGCAGGTTGACCGCGCCGCCACCAGAGACGTAGTTGATCTGCACATCCACCGGCACTTGCGTGGCATTGACCAATGGCTTTTTCTCGGTGGGGGTGACACGGCCCTCAAGCACCGGCAGCCTGAACTCTTCGACCCGGAACTCGCCGGTGTAAAAGTCCTGCCGACCGTTGCCACTCGTGAGCTGCACCTGGTAAGCACCCAGCTTGGCGCCTTGAGGGATGGAGAAGCTGTTTTCTGCACTCAAGCCCCCGGTGGCGGTTTTGTGCCACCCGAGTTGCAGCGCGTATTGCTGGCCGCTGCCCATGTGGGTGATGAGTAGGGTGTCCGGTTTGGCATCCGGCAGGCCGAAGCCTTTGCTGGTCTGGGTGCGCAGCACGTGCTTCATGGACACGGTTTCGCCCGCGCGCAGCAGGGTGCGGTCGAAGATGGTGTGGGCCACTTCGTCAGGAAGGGGCTGGCGGCTGGTAGGCACGTTGAAGCGCCAGGGTTCAATGCCGCGGTTCCAGTCGCTCCAGGTGAAGGCCAGGTCTTGCACCGTGCCTTTGCCATCGGCCGCAGGCTGGGCGGCGCGGGCGCTCACAAAGTAGGCACTGCTGTAGTAGCCGTCTTCCCCGTTGCAGCGGGGCGCTTGGGGCGACACGCCAGTGAGGGTGGCAATACCTTGGGCATCGGTCTGGCCACGGGCTACTTCTTGGCCCCGGCAATCGGACACCACGACTTGGGCACCGGCCACGGGCTTGCCCTTGTCCAGCGATGTCACCCAGGCGAGCGCATTTTCGCGGCCTAGCTTGAAGTGCACACCCAGGTTGGTCACCAGTGCGGCGGTGCGGACATACATGGTGCGACCATCGCCATAGCGCTCGTCCAGCAGGCTGGTGCCCAGCTTTTGGGAGGCGATCTCCACCACATGGAAGCCGGGGGTGAGGGGAATGCCCACCACCTCGAAGGGTCGTGGGTCTTGGCTCTGGGGCTGGGGCAGCTCCAGCGTTTTGGCGCCGGGGCGGCCGTCCAGCAGCGAAAGCATGCGCGTTTGCACATAGTCGCGGTCTGTGGGCGTGGAAGGCTGGGGCAACTTGGTGCCCAGTTCGCGGGCTGCCTGGCTGCGGGAGATGTTGGTCTCGTCGTAGCGCAATACCTTGCGGTACCAGGCAATGATGTCGGCGTCCGTCCCCGGCTGGAAGGTACGCACTTTGCCGGCAGGCGCCTTGCCGGCGGATTTGTCCTGCTCGGCGTTCAGACCCTTGACCTTCAGCGCAGCTTCGACGTTGCGCAAAGTCACCGGCAGCATGGCCACGCCATCGGGCTCGGCAAAGCGCTCCACGATGCCGAAAGGCGAGGCCGCAAACTTGGCCAGCGGCGGCATGGCGGCGGTGGCGGTTTTGAGCGGGAAGCTGTCCGCATTGCGCAGGTTGCGGCCGGACGCGTCTTTGAAATCTTTGGGTAAGGTGATGGTCAGCTGCGCCTGCTCGGGCAGGCCGCCCTCAAAGCGCACGCTGTTGACCACGTTGTCTTCATCGCCGCTGTCTTCCGCGAGCACAGGCTTGAAGCTGTTCTTGCCGTCACTCAGGCGAATGGCTTGCAGCAGCTTGGCCGACACCGGCGCATTGAAGCTGAGCTGCAGGGGACGAATGGACAGGCAGGCAGCCTGGGCGTTTTCCCGCTCGCAACTGAAGTTGGCCGCAAAGGGCTCGCGTACCTGGTAGGCAAACTGGCGCTCCACCGTGTTGGGCACACCGAGGGTGGTGCCGGTGGCTGGCGTGGCCACCCCCTTGCCGAACACCACACTCACTTTGGCCGATGACGACAGGCGGCGCGCGCAAGTCATGGTCACATACGACAGGGGGTCAGCCTTGGCGTAGCCGTCCAATCCTTGGGCCTCCAGGAGCGCCGCGCGCTCTTTGCCCTCGAGCAGGCGGATGCCGATCTTTTCGCCCAGGTCGGATGCCTTGCACCACACATTGGCTTTCACGCTCTCCAGCGTGGCAGGGCCGCTGAGCTGCAAGATAAAGAACTGCTCCTCATCAATGCGATAACCCTGGTAGGGCTGAATGCTGCGTACAAAGGGGCCGCCGCTATTGAATTTATAGCTGCTAACGCCCGCCAGGTCTGCGCCTTTGGGTGATTTGAACCCAGGTTTGGCTTGTACCGTGCAGCGCACACCGGGGGGCAAGTCGCGGTCGAAGTCGTAGGCCCACACCCGGTCGTTCACCCAGCGACCGGTGCCTTTGGTGACTTGGGCGTCACTGCAGCTCAGGGTAAGCGGGGCTTCGGCCTTGGGGTCGCCGAAGTTGACTGCACTCTCGTCAAACTTGGCCACCAGCTGGCGCACCTGCGCCACTTCGCCTTGAGGTGAAAGGCTGATGATTTGCAGTGCTTGGGCGCTCCAGCTCAAGGCGGCCAAGCCGCAGGCCAGAAATGCATTTTTTGTTTTCATGGTCGCTCCCCGAAAAAGTGCGCTCAGCGTAGCCGAAAACAGGGGCAGCAACGTGACCATCCGGCGTGGTTTGACGCCCGCGATCGGGTGGATTCAAAATTATTTGTAAAAAGTTGAATCCGGAGCGCATCCGGCCGCGTAATAGGGTCAGGAACTGATTTTTCGCCCGAACTTTAGGACTGGACGTGCCCATGAAACAATTATCCACCGCCATCGCCCTCAGCGCTGCCGCCCTGTGCAGCGGCGCCCTTGCTGATACCGGCAAGCTTTTGCTCACCGGGGGCGTGAGCTCCATCGACGGCGCTGCCGGCGGTGGCTTGACCCCATGGGCCACCATTGGCACCAACGCGACCGAGGGGGAGATGGGTGTCTCTGCCCATGTCAGCCGCGCCACCGTGACGGACTACCAGCTCAGTACCATGGGTGTGGCCTTTGCCTTTAACGACCGGGTGGAGGTGTCTTTGGCCCGCCAGGATTTCAATGCTTCGCCGGTAACGGCTCTCAATGGCCTGGGCTTTGCGGTACAGGACGGCCAGCGCATCAAGATGGATGTGCTAGGTCTCAAGGTAAAAGTGGCCGGCGATGCAGTACTCAACAGCGACAGCTGGATGCCCCAGGTGGCGGTAGGTGTGGAGCAGAAAACGGTAGATGCCGGCTCCATCACACCGGTACTGGACTTCTTGGGCGCCAAGACCAGTGGTACCGACTTTTATGTAAGCGCTACCAAGCTCTTTCTGGCCAACAGCCTGCTGGTGAACGGCACGCTGCGCTACACCAGCGCCAACCAGAACGGCCTCGTGGGCTTCGGCTCCAAAGATCCGGGCACCAACAACGCCAGCTGGGTCCCTGAAATTTCGGTGGCCTACCTGCTGAGCAAAAACATCGCCATAGGCGCCGAGTACCG
Source organism: Rhodoferax mekongensis (assembly GCF_032191775.1). Lineage (NCBI taxonomy): Bacteria > Pseudomonadati > Pseudomonadota > Betaproteobacteria > Burkholderiales > Comamonadaceae > Rhodoferax > Rhodoferax mekongensis. Next base: position 1,785,190 of record NZ_CP132507.1, read on the forward strand.
TGCCAAGCCCAACAACCTGCGTGCGTTCGGCATGGCCAACGGTTTGGGTGAGGGTTTGCAGGAAGACGCATGGAAAGACGTGTTTGTCGCATGGGCGCCCAACAAACACAGCTCCATCACGCTGGCCTATCTGGACCTGGGCCGCATCCTGCCGGGTGTGACCTCCAGCCGCAACCAGAGCGGCTACTACCTGTCTGCCCAGTTTGCGTTCTAAGACGCGCGCGCTTTAGATTCAAAGGAAATCACCATGAAAAACTACTTTGTCGCTTGCCTTGTGGCCCTGTCCGGCCTGGTCTCTGTGAGCGCCCATGCCCAATCTGCCATGCCCATGGCCCCTGCAAGAAATGACGCCCTGTTTCAAGCGCTGGGCGGCAAGCCCGGCTTGCAAGCCCTGATGGACCTTTTCGTGGCCGGCCTGAAGGCCGACAAACGCATTGGCGAGCAGTTCAAAGACACCAAGGCCTCGTACCTGTCAGAGCAGTTGGTAGACCAGGTGTGTATGGCCACCGGTGGCCCCTGCAAATATGAAGGCGCTGACATGAAGACCGCGCACGCCGGCATGGGCATCACCAAGGGCAACTTCAATGCCTTGGTAGAAGTACTGCAAGCCTCCATGGATGCGCGCAACATTCCATTCGCTACCCAGAACCAATTGTTGGCACTGTTGGCGCCCATGCACCGCGACATCATCACGGCCAAATGAACATGCGCCTCACCAGACTAAAACACGGAAAGAAAGTCGCCGCCAGTGCGGCTTTTTTTGTAGCCTGCGTCACCGCGCAGGCCGGCACTTTGGAGGTGCTGGTACTGGACCGCGATGGCAAGCCTGCGCCGGATTCCGTGGTGATCGTGCTGCCCAGCGGCAAAGGCCAGCCACGCAACCCACTGCCCATGAGCGCTGTGGTGAACCAGGAAAAGCAGCAATTCAGCCCTGCCGTTACCGTCGTGGGTGTGGGCGCCAAAGTGCGTTTCGCCAATAGCGACCCTTGGAATCACCATGTGCGCCTCAGCACACCCGGGGCCGCGCCCGGAGCCTCCGATGGACAGTCCGCTTTGCTTGAAGGCAAGCAGGACGGAAAAGCCGCAAGCGCTGCCGTTTTCACCATGGACAAGCCTGGCGCGGTAGGCGCAGCTCTGTTGGGCTGTTTCATCCACAGCCGCATGGGCGGAGCCATTTACGTGGCGGAGTCGCCCTGGACGGTCAAGACCAACAGCGAAGGTATAGCCGTGCTGGAAGACGTGCCTGAGGGTGCCGCCACGATCAAGGTCTGGAACGCTGCGCAGCTGGTGGAAAAAGCACCATTGCAGGTGAACGTGCACATTTCGCCGGGCAAGGCCACATTTCAACTGGATGTAGCACCGCGGCGACGGAGCTAAGCTTCATCGAAGCGCTGCTGACAGCGCCCGCCTTTAGGTCCGGGTGTCTGTCGGCGATTGCCATGCGCCGAATACGGATTCAACCCAAGCGCAAGCGGCATCGCGGTCCGCAAAATGCGCAAACGGGACGCCAGTGCCCTGAAACACTTTGGCATAGAGAGGACCCATCAAGGCAGATCCTTCGACGGCCGCAGGCAGAGCATCTTGCCGCTATTTGCGTAGCTAACGCGCCCATGCGGTTTGAATTTGCGGGGACCGAACTGGTCCGAGTAGATCGGAGTGGAGTCAGGCATGGCTGGGAAAAAGTACGACGAGGCTACAACATCTTTTGAATCAAAGCACCTTTGAATAGCACCGGTCCGGTCGGGCCGGTTTCACTCGGCACGCCGCCTTTGGGCTCCAGGCTGATGGCGAGGGTAGGCACTTCGCGCACGTCGTTTTCACCGGCGGTCAAGCGCAGCAGTTTGTCGTTGGTGAGCACGCCCAGTGACTTGGGGCCGCCGCTGGGGGGCAAGGCCCAGAGCTGCAAGGAGCGGTCGCTGGCTTCCTGGTAGCCGCCCACGCGTTGCAGGGTGAGTTTTTTGTTCTTGGGATCGAAAGTCACCAGCATGGAGGCGGTGGCTTTGTCGTCGGCCAGCACGGCTACGTATTCGATTTGCGGTGTGGCCTGCAATTGGGTTTGCAACTTGGCAATCTCGCTGCCTAACTCCTGGCGCAGGTTCAGGCCTACGGTGACTGCGGCCACGGTGGCAACAGCACCAGCTGCGCTCGCGACTCGCCAGACCGTGAGGCTTCGCAGCCACGCGCTCCAGCGCGTGTCATTCTCAGACTGAGCGGCTGCTTTGGCGCGGGCAGCCTGCAGGGCGGCCTGTTCGCGCTCCGCCAATACCAGGTTTTCAATGCGCGTCCACACCGCGGGTGCTGGCGCTACGTCGGGTTGGAGCTCGTTGATGCTGGAGAAGCGGCTTTGCCAGATGAGGGCTGCTGCGCGCACCGGGGCCTGCTCGCGGGCCATGGCTTCAAAACGGCGGCGGGCCGGGCCGCGCAGGGTGCCCAGTGCGTAGCTGGCGGCCAAGCGGTCCAGCAGTTCGGGGTGTTGGTGGATTTTCATGGCGGCCTCTTATGCAAAACGTGCCATGCACAGGCGCAGCTGGTCGAGGCCGCGGCGTATCCAGGTCTTGACGGTGCCCAAGGGCAGTTGAAGCTGGGTGGCCAGCTCGCTGTGGCTCAGGTCGCGCATATAGGCCAGGTTCACGACCTCGCGCTGTTTGCTATCCAGCCGGCCTAGGCATTGGTTCAGGGCCCAGGCTTGTTCACTGGCCTGCGCCGTGTCCAGCGGAGTGGGGCCATCGCCCTCCAGGGTGTCGGCCAGTGTTTCGTCAATCTCCTGGGTGAGGTGGGTGCGCTCGGCGGCCCGGCGGCGCAACAGGTCCAGCGCGCGGCTGCGCACAATGAGCCCCATCCAGGCCATGGGCGGGCTCAGGGATGCAGAGTAGTCCGGGGCCGAGCGCCAGATGTTCAAGAAAGCCTCCTGCAGCACGTCTTCCGCAAATTCGCGCTGGCTGACAACCCGCAGAGCCAGACCATAGAGTTTGCCCGCGCACTCGTCGTAGAGCGATTTGAGGGCTGCCTGGTCTTTGAGCGCAATACGCTCCAGCAGGACAATGAGCTTGGCGTCGGGGTGGTCGGCATTCATGGCTCCATTGTGTGGGCGTTTGGGTGGCTGAGCGTTGGTTGGGGGCTTGTGTTTTGAGTACGCACAAACCCTTGGCGCGGATTCAAAAAAATTAATTTCAAAAACTTGAATCCAAGGCGCGGGTGGCCTGCGTATTCGAGGGGAGAGCCGGATTTCCCGGTCTCGCTTAGTTGCCCAACACTCCTCAAAGGATTCCGCCATGCAAACCATCGTTCAAACAGTTGCTTCTTCTGCTTCTTCCCGCCGCGCCTTCATGGGCCGCACAGGCACCTTGTCCGCTGTAGCCGTCGCCCTTCTGGCCGGCAAAGACGCCATGGCCCAGGGCATGGCCGGTGACACCTCCAAAGACGTGAGCATCTTGAACGTGGCGCTGGGCCTGGAGCACGAAGCCATCAACGCATACCAACTGGGCGCCGGTAGCGGCCTGCTGCAAAAGCCGGTGCTCGATGTGGCGGTGCGCTTCCAGGCCGACCACAAAGCCCACCGCGACGCGCTGATTGCCACTATCCAAAAGCTGGGTGGTACGCCTGTGATGGAAAAGAAGCTGGATGACTACGCAAAAGCCCTGAAGGCTGACACCCTGCGCAATCAGGGCGATGTGCTGGACTTGGCAGCGCGTCTCGAGCTGGGTGCCATCAACGCCTACCTCGGCGTGATTCCCGCCTTCGGGAACAAGGATCTGGCCAAGGTCGCCGGCCGTTTGGCTGCGGACGAGACCATGCACTACGTGCTGTTGAACAACGCGCTGGGCCGTCCGCTGCCCGCAGGCGCACTGTCTTTCGGCGCGTAATGGCGCCGCGCACCTTCATCCGTCGGTGCGCTGGGCTTACGGCCTTGGCAATTTCCATGGCCGCGCCTGCACTTGTGCAGGCCCAGGCCCTCGTGCCCGATGTGCAGCGCGGGCAGCAGCTGGTAGAGAGCCGCTGCTTTGCCTGCCACAGCCTGGACGCGAATCGCGCAGGCCCCGCCTTGCGCGGCGTGGTGGGCCGCAAGGCCGGCAAGGCAGAGGGGTATTTCTTTTCCGAAGCCATGGCAGCTGCCACCCATACCTGGACGGTCGCAGGCCTCAAAGCCTGGCTGACCAACCCGGAAAAAGTGGTGCCCGGACAGGAAATGAACTACTACCTGACCGAAGCCCAGGACCGCGAGGACGTGGTGGCCTATCTGGCCAGCGTGTCCAAGCCCGCACAAAAGTAAACCTTTGATTCCCCAACCTTCTCCGCAGGACATACCTATGCAAACCCGTACCGCTCTCTCTTTGGTGGCTATCGCCGCACTCACCGCCTGTGCCAGCCAGCCCATGCGCGCACCGTTCAGCCAGGCAGACTTGCCCGCCGCCGTGCAAGTGCCCGCCGGCCACACCGTGGTGATGGAAACTGCCGCTGCCGGCGACATCACTTACCAGTGCCGGGCCAAGAAAGACATGGCCGGACAGTTCGAATGGGTGTTTGTGGGTCCGGATGCCGGACTCAAAGACCGCAGTGGCAAGGTCATCGGCAAGTACTACGGCCCACCCGCCACCTGGGAAAACAACGATGGTTCCAAAGTGACCGCCACGCAGCTCGCCGTGGCGCCCAATGGGGCAGCCAACATACCCCTGCAGTTGGTCAAAGCCAACCCGGCCATGGGCATGGGTGCGATGCAGGGCGTGAGCTACATCCAGCGCGTGGCGACCGTGAGCGGCATTGCACCGGCCAGCACCTGCGCCAAGGCCAACGAGGGTGCAAACCAGCTGGTGCGCTACACCGCTGACTACATCTTCTACAAAGCGATGTAACGCCAGCGTAAGTTTGCTATCAAAATGAGAGCTGCTCACGCACTATTGTTGTGCGCCAGCAGCTTTTTCTATTCATAAGCGTTGACTTGCAGGCCGATTGCATTTGCGGATAAGCTGGAGCGTCTATTGTCTGCAAGGAATCGTGTGAAGCCTCCTGCGTCGCCAGCCCGGGCTCCGGTTACTGCCGGGTTCGAGGGCACCGAACTCAATCTGCTGTTTGTGCGCCTGTTGCGTACCACGTTGGCCGTGGCGCTGCTGTACAGCGTGGTCAGCATGGTGTTCATCGGCGAATGGCTCATGGTGCTCGGCCCGGTGTTGATTGCTACTGCGGGCGCGGTGTGCTTGGGCTTGCACGCACGGGGACACCATGCGCGGGCCATGAGCCTGTTCATCTGGGCTTTGTGGGCGGTGGTGGTCTTGCAGTCCACATTGCGTGGCGGCGCGCTCAATCCGATTCTCAATGTCAACGTCGTGCTGGTGCTGCTGGCCGGGTGGTTGGTCGGTATGCGGCAAGCGGTATGGGTGGGCCTGGCGTCAGCGGCCTGGTATGTGGCCTTGGCGCTCTCCACCCAGTTCGGCTGGTGGACACCCACCCATGTCACCAGTCATTGGAGTCTGCTGATTGCGCAGTTGGGGGTGCTGGGAGGTGCGTTCATGGCGTTCCGTCTGGTGCTCAAGGCCTACCAGCAGCACGTAGACAATGTCCAGACGCTGAACCGGACGCTTGAAGAAAAGCTGCAAGCCCTGTCTGACCAGGACGACGCCTTGCGCATGAGCGAGCGCCGTGTGATGCAGATTCTCCAGGCCAGCCCCTTGCCTATCATCGTGGCCGAGTTCGAGACTGGCGTGTGCCTGGAGATCAACCCCGCCTGGGAGCAAGCCTTCCAGCGCTTGCGCGCTGATGTGATCGGCAAAACGCCGGTTCAGTTGGGCTTCTGGCGCGATCAGGCGCACCGTGAGCGGTTCAAGCAGGAATTCGGCACGCAGCGGCGGGTCAGTGGCTATGAGGTGACTTTCACCTTGCCGGACGGCGCGGAGCGCACCTTTTTGTTGTCGTCTGAGCGCTTTATGTACGGCGAGCTCGACTGTGTCATGACCATTTCCATGGATGTGACCGAGCGCAAGTTGCTGGAACAGCAGCTCAAAGACTTGAACGCCACGCTGGAGCAGCGGGTACTGGACCGCACCAGCGCGCTCGATGAGGCCAACAGCAACCTTCTGGAGACCATGCGCACCTTGCAACGCGCGCAGGATGAACTGATAGGCGTGGAAAAACTGGCCTCGCTGGGCAGCCTGGTGGCCGGCGTGGCCCACGAACTCAATACGCCACTGGGCAATGCCTTGATCACCGCCAGTGCCTTGCATGAAATGACCGAGCGCGCTTCTGAACAAGCGCTGGCGGGCACCCTCAAACGATCTGCGTTTTTGGAGTTCATGCAGAACATGAACGACGGCGCTGCGCTCACTCACAAATCGTTGGAGCGGGCGGTGGAGCTGATCCGTAGCTTCAAACAAGTGGCGGTTGACCAGGAGTCCGAGCGCCGCCGCAGCTTCGACCTGCACCAGACGGTGCATGAGGTGGTAGAGACGCTCAAACCCAGCTTCAAACACCAGCAAGCGCAAATTGAACTGGCAGTGCCTGCGGACATGGTGCTGGAGAGTTTCCCGGGGCCCTTGGGGCAGGTGGTGATCAATCTGGTCAGCAACGCGCTGGTGCACGGGCTGGCCGGTCGTAACGACGGCGTGGTGGAGCTGCGCGCGGAGGAGGCTGCGGATGGTAAATCGGTGGTGCTCACGGTGAGTGATAACGGGCGCGGTATTGCGCCTGAGCACCTGGGCCAGGTGTTTGACCCGTTTTTTACGACCAAACTGGGGCAAGGCGGCTCCGGGCTCGGGCTGGCAGTGAGCCACCGTATCGTGAGCCGTATTCTGGGCGGACGAATCAAGGTCAGTTCAGTGCCGGGGCAGGGCGCAGAATTTGAATTGACGATTCCGAAGGTGGCGCCGCAGGTCGTGAACTAGGCTTTATACTGATCAAAAAAACAGTATCTCAGCGTACTTAGCGGAGGCCCCATGCTCAACGACACTGCCGCGCCCAACGGGCTTTTTACCGACGATGACCACACCGCACGTTGCGTCTGGTGCCGCAGCACGGCCGAATACCAGCGCTATCACGACCAGGAGTGGGGTTTTCCGGTGCACAGCGACACGCGCTTGTTCGAGAAGATTTGCCTCGAGGGCTTTCAGGCGGGCTTGAGCTGGCTCACCATACTGAACAAGCGCGAGTCCTTCCGCGCCGCCTTTGCAGGTTTTGACATGGACAAAGTCGCCCTGTTTGATGAAGCAGATGAGAAGCGCCTGCTGCTGGACGCCGGCATCGTGCGCCATCGCGGCAAGATTGCTTCCACCATCAACAACGCCAGACGAGCCCAGGAGCTGCGAGCCGAGTTCGGCAGTCTGGCGGCCTACTTCTGGGGCTATGAGCCGGCCAGCGGCAGCCGCCCGGCCACCATTACCCACCAAACGCTCAGCGGGGTGACCACCTCGCCGGAATCAATCGCACTGTCCAAAGACTTGCGCAAGCGCGGCTGGAGCTTTGTGGGCCCCACCACCATGTATGCCTTCATGCAGGCCATGGGACTGGTGAATGACCACCTGGAGGGCTGCCACGCCCGCGAGCGAGCCCTGCAAGCCAGAGCGGCCTTTGTGCCGCCCCGCAAGCCTTAGGCAGCGGCTCCGGCAATCGCTGCCAACAGGGCGTCGTGGCCGTTGTAGAGCGCGTCGCCACGCACCAGGCGAGCACCGCTCGCGCCATGAACCACCATGGCCGGCACGCCTTGTGCGCCATGGGCCTGCATGAGGCGGCGGGCTTTTTGCACGCGGGCATCGTGCTGGAGTTGCAGGTCTGGGTCCTGTCGGGCTAACAGGTCGGCCGCCGCTGTCAGGCCCCTGGCACGCAGTACGCCGTCCACACCTTGCGGGGTGCAGATGTCCAAGCCATTGACGTAGCGTGCCTCTTGCAAAAGCTTCAAAGTATTCAGTTCTTCCGCCGGTGCGGTGTGTGCCACGGCAGTGAGGGCGAGAGAGGCGGCGGATGAATCAAATCGGGTGCCATGCTGGCCCAGCACCTGGTTGCGGTAGGCCTCGCTAAAGGTCTGGCCGGTGAGCTTTCCGATGCGTACATCGTTCGACCACGCAAAGTCGGCGAAGTCTGCGCTCATCACGCGCCCGCCGCCACTGAACAAGCCGGTGGGCGCGAGCTCCAGGGTGATCGTTGCTTCCTGCCCCAAGCGCTGGATGGCAGGGGAGGCGCCGTAGCACCAGCCACACAAGGGGTCGAACAAATAGGTCACTGTGGTGGACATGGTTTTTTCCTTTGTGTGTTCGGGGTTTACCACTTCATTTCGCCGGTGTTGACCTTGGCGCCGATGTCCAGCGACAGGCCGCCGTCCGTCAGGGCAGGGTAGGCCTGCTTCATGGCGGGGATCAAGGTGGCGCTGGTTTTGTTGGCGGCCAGGTTCTTCTCAAAAGTCTGCAAGTAGTCTTTGGTGAAGGCAATTGTGCTTGCGTCTACCTTGGTGCCTGCCTTCATGTGGCCGGGAATCACCAGCTCAGGCTTCAAAGCGGCCATTTCGTCCAGCTGGGCTACCCATGCGGCGCGCTCTGCAGCGGTTTGGGTGTCAGCAGTCCAGACATGCATGTTGCCGAACACGCCGATGTTGCCGACCACCGCCTTGATGGACGGAATCCAGGCATAGGGGCGGTGTGCCAGCAGTCCTTGGGTGCCGCGGATCTCGATGGTCTGACCTTCCAGTGTCAGGGTGTTGCCTTCCAGGGCGCGGGGCACCACGGGTTTACGGGGGGCGTTGGCGCCCATTTTGGGTCCCCAGAATGCGACCTTGCCAGCCAGCTTGGGCGCGAGTTTGCCCAGCACGGCGGGTGTGGTCACCACGTCGGCCTGGGGGAACACTTCTTTCAGGGCTTCCACACCAAAGTAGTAGTCAGGGTCAGCCTGGCTCACGTAGATGGTGGTGAGTTGCTTGCCGCTGTCCAGCACGTTGGCCGCGATGCGCAAGGCGTCGGCACGGGTAAAACGGCGTCAATGACGATGGCGTCTTTCTGGCCATAAACCAGCGTGGAATTGACGTTGAAGCTGTTGGCATCAGCGTTGTAGACCTTGACGGTGAGTGGCTGCTGAGCATTTGCTGCCCCAGACAGTGAGGTAAAGGCGATGGCCAGCGATGCGGCGATAACGGTAGTGCGGATCATGGTGAACTCCTGGTAGTGGTTAGACGCTTAGAGGTCCTCTCATCAGCGTTGGGTTGAACTTTAATTTCAATATCCGCGCAGATAAACCCGATAATTCGGCCATTACTGTTTCATAAATTGAGCAAATCATGGACCGTTTAACTGCCATGCAGGTGTTTGTGGAGGTGGCGCAGAGTGGCAGCTTCAGCGCCACGGCCGACAAACTGGATATGTCGCGCGCCATGGTGACGCGCTATGTCGGCGAGCTGGAGCAGTGGCTGGGCGCACGCCTGCTCCAGCGCACTACCCGCAGCGTCACACTGACCGACGCCGGTGAGAGTTGCCTGCGCCGCAGCCAGCAGATGCTGGCGCTCATGGAGAACGTCGAAGAAGAAACCAGCCGCCACGACGGCGCGCTGCGCGGGCAACTGCGGGTGACCTGCAGCATGTCGTTTGCCTATGCAGAAATGGCGGCGGCGATTTCCGATTTTCTGGCGCTCTATCCGCAGCTCAAGATCGACCTCAATGCCAGCGAAGGCGCACTCAACCTGGTGGAGGCGCGCATCGACTTGGCCATTCGCATCAGCGCCGAGCCGGACCCGGCACTCATCGGCCGTGTGCTGGCGCCATGTGCCTCGGTGCTGGTGGCTTCGCCGGACTACCTCGCGAAGCACGGCACGCCGCAGTTCCCCGCAGACTTGCAGGCCCACCGCTGTTTGAGCTATGCCAACTTTGGAAAAAGCGTGTGGAAACTACAGCGCGGCGAGGAGCACGCCGAGGTGCATGTGGGCAGCCACTTCAGCGCCAACGAGGCCACCGCCTTGATGCGGGCTGCGCTCGCGGGTGGCGGTGTGGCCATGCAACCCACGTACCTGGCAAGCCCCCACCTCCATGATGGCAGCTTGCAACAGGTGCTGCCGCAGTGGCAGCTGCCCATGATGTCCATCTACGCGCTCTACCCCTCGCGCAAGCACCTTTCCCCGGCCGTGCGGGCTTTGCTGGACTTTTTGGTGGAGCGTTTTGCGAGCGAGCCCTGGAAGCTGTAGCGCTGAATTGCTATCAATTCAGTAGCTGCTCGCGCATATTCAACGGGCGCCAGGGGCCATTTTTGCTTGGAATTCAGCCCAAGTGCTCCACCACCAGCACCGCCTTGGCCATGCCCTTGCCGGTGTTGCTGATGGCGTGTTGCACGTCCACCGCGTAGCGTGCGCTGTCGCCCGCCTTGAGCACCTTGCTGCTGTCGGCCGCCTGCACCGTGAGGCTGCCGCTGAGCACCGAGAGGTGCTCTTTCGCGCCCGCCTCGTGCGGCTCGGAGGCCAGCACGCCGCCGGGCTCCACGGCCAGCTCGTACCACTCCACCTGGCCCGCCAAGGCAATGGGCCCCAGGATGCGCAGGGTGCACTTGCCGTCCGGGCTGGTGGTGACGGGAATGGTGTGGGCCGGTACCAGCTCCACCGTGGGCGTGGCCTTGTCGGCAGTGGTGTTGCACAGCAGGTCAGTGAGGCTGATGCCCAGCGCCGTGGCCAGGCGCCAGAGCACACCTACCGTCGGATTGGCCTGGTTGCGCTCTACCTCGGAGAGCATGGATTTGGAAACTCCTGCGCGTTTGGAAAGCTCGTCCAGCGAGAGCTGTTGCGCCTTGCGGGCGTCTTGCAGTTTGGAGCCTACAGCTGGGGGGCCGTCGACCAAGGAAGTAGGGTGGGGGACTTGCGCCATGGTGATGTTGGTCGGTAAAATGGATTTTTGTTCGATATACCGGAAATATCCGCTGAAACGATATTACACCGCCATGACCACTTTGCCTACCTCCGTGTCCACCGTTTCCCCTGGTCACTATTTGCAGTTCGCCAGCGACAACACTTCCGGCATCTGCCCTGAGGCCATGCAGGCGTTCATGGCGGCCAACACCGGCTTTGCGGCGTCCTACGGCAATGACGACGCCACGCGCTTGGCCTGCGACCGCATCCGCGAAGTGTTTGAGGCGGACGCTGAAGTATTTTTTGTGTTCAACGGCACGGCGGCCAACTCGATTGCGCTGGCGTCCTTGTGCCAGTCTTACCAGGCCGTCATTTGCAGCGACACCGCCCACGTGGAGACCGATGAGTGCGGCGCGCCCGAGTTCTTCTCGAATGGTTCCAAGCTGCTTTCAGCCCCGCACCGCCACGGCAAGCTCACCTCAGCCGGGGTGCTCGAAGTCATCACCCGCCGCACCGATGTGCACTACCCGCGGCCCAAGGTCGTCACGCTGACCCAGTCCACCGAAATGGGTTCGGTCTACCAGAAGGGCGAAATCAGCGGAATCAGCCGCATCGCGCAGGAGCACGGCCTGAAGGTGCACATGGACGGCGCCCGCTTTGCCAACGCCGTGGCCGCCCTCAAGGTGGCGCCCGCCGACATCACCTGGCGCGCCGGGGTGGACGTGCTGTGCTTTGGTGGCACCAAGATGGGCTTGCCGATTGGCGAAGCCATTGTGTTTTTTGACCGCAAGCTGGGCGAAGAGTTTTCTTACCGCTGCAAACAGGCCGGACAGCTGGCCTCCAAAATGCGCTACCTCTCAGCCCCCTGGCTCGCCATGCTGACCGACAACACTTGGCTGCGCCACGCCGCCCACGCCAACGCCATGGCGCACAGCCTCTCGGAACGCATTGCCGGCATCGCCGGTGCCGAGTTGTTGCTGCCCACCGAGGTGAACGGCGTGTTCGTGAATTTGCCCGAACCCGCCATTGCCCGCCTCAAGGCGCTGGGCTGGACCTTTTACACCTTCATTGGCGGTGGTGCGCGCTTTATGTGCTCCTGGGTTACGACCGAAGAGGCAGTGGACCATTTGGCCAGCGATCTGGAGCGGGTGCTGGCGGGTTGAATGATTCAGTAATTGCTACGAATTTTGTAGCTGCTTGCGCAATAAAAACGGGGGCTAAGCCCCCGTTTTTATTTGAAGGTGGTTGAGATTCAGCCCAGGCGAGCGCGGTGCCGCGCCACCTGTGCCCGTACCTGCGCCGGCGCCGTGCCACCCAGGATGTTGCGGGCGTTGAGTGAGCCACGCAGGCTCAGGCACTCGTATACATCTTTATCAATGCTGGCGTGGAAGCCTTGCAGCACGGCCAGCGGCAATTCAGACAGATCGCAGGCGTGGGACTGGGCAGCTTTCACGGCGTGGGCCACAGTCTCGTGGGCGTCGCGGAAGGGCAGGCCTTTCTTCACCAAATAGTCGGCCAGGTCGGTGGCAGTGGCGTAGCCCTTGAGGGCGGCGCGCTCCATGGCTTCGGCGTTCACGCTGATGCCGCCTTCCTTTTTACCGGTGGCCGCATTCAACTGGCCGCCAATCATCTCGGAGAAGATGCGCAGCGTGTCCTTCAGGGTGTCCACCGTGTCGAACAGCGGCTCTTTGTCTTCCTGGTTGTCCTTGTTGTAGGCCAGGGGCTGGCCCTTCATGAGGGTGATCAGGCCCATCAGGTGGCCGACCACGCGGCCGGTCTTGCCGCGTGCCAGCTCAGGCACGTCGGGGTTTTTCTTCTGCGGCATGATCGACGAGCCGGTGGTGAAGCGGTCGGCAATTCGGATAAAGCCGAAGTTCTGGCTCATCCAGATGATCAGCTCTTCGCTCATGCGGCTGATGTGCACCATGGCAAGTGCGGCGGCGCTGGTGAACTCGATGGCGAAGTCGCGGTCGCTCACAGCGTCCAGGCTGTTCTGGCATACGCCGTCCATGCCCAGCGTCTTGGCCACGCGCTCGCGGTCCAGCGGGTAGCTGGTGCCCGCCAGGGCGGCGCTGCCCAGCGGCAGGCGGTTGGTGCGGCGGCGCACTTCGGCAAAGCGCTCGGCATCGCGGTTGAACATTTCCACATAGGCCAGCATGTGGTGGCCAAAGCTCACCGGCTGGGCCACTTGCAGGTGGGTGAAGCCGGGCAAGATGACGTCGGTGTTGGCCTCGGCCACATCGACCAGCGACTTTTGCAGGTCCACCAGCAGCTCGCCAATCAGGTCAATTTCGCCCCGCAACCACAGGCGCACATCGGTGGCCACTTGGTCGTTGCGGCTGCGGCCGGTGTGCAGGCGCTTGCCGGCATCGCCCACCAGTTGGGTGAGGCGCGCTTCAATGTTGAGGTGCACGTCTTCGAGGTCCAGCTTCCATTCGAAAGCGCCGGATTCGATTTCGCTCCAGATCTGCGCCATGCCTTTCTGGATGGAGGCGTGGTCGTCGGCAGAGATGATGCCTTGCGCGGCCAGCATTTCGGCGTGTGCCAGGCTGCCGGTGATGTCGGCCTGCCAGAGGCGCTTGTCGAAAAACACGCTGGAGGTGTATCGCTTGACCAGATCGCTCATGGGCTCGGAGAACAGCGCGGACCACGCTTGGGACTTTTTATCGAATTGGTTTTGTGACATGGGAAGCGCTTTTCAGGAAAGGAGTCAAAATCCGGTGGACATGAACGACAACCAAATATTATCGACGTTCCAGGAACTCACCCCTGCGGTGCCGGCTGCGCAGCCTGCACCGGTGCTGGTGTTCGACGCCTGCCACATCGGTGTGGTGCTGCGCGCGGTGTTGTTTGTGGAGCTGTCTCTTTCGGTGGTGTGCATGTTTGCTGCTGCCGGCCTGTGGGATTGGATAGCGCGTCTGGCTCTGGTGACCGGTGCAGCTTTGCCCGGCACACTGGCGTGGCTGTTGTCCGCGTGTATTGCCAAGCGTTGGCTGGCGCGCATGCCCAAGTCTGCCCAATATGCACTGGCCATTTCGCTGGGAGGGATCGCCGGTTTGTATGGCTGCGGATTGCTGGCTCTGTCAGGACTGCTGGAGAGCCCGCCCTGGGTGCCCAGTTTCTTCTCCGGCGCTTTGTTGTCCAGCCTGTTGGTCGCAGCGTTGGTCATGCGCGCCAAAGGCCGCACTCCCGCAGATACCGCGGCTCGTCTCGCGGAGCTGCAATCGCGCATCCGGCCGCATTTTTTGTTCAATACCCTCAATAGCGCGATCGCGCTGGTGAGGGCAGAACCTGCCAAGGCAGAGGCGTTGCTGGAAGACCTGAGCGACCTGTTTCGCCATGCGCTCAAAGACCCGAGCAGTTCGGTCACCTTGGGCGAAGAGCTGTCGCTCGCGCAACGCTACCTGGCGATTGAGCAGGTGCGCTTCGGTGACCGCCTGCGGGTGCAGTGGGATCTGGATCCGCTGGCCGATGGCGCCCATTTGCCTCCCTTGATCTTGCAACCGCTGGTTGAAAATGCGGTCTGCCACGGCGTGGAGCCCAGCGACACCGGAGCGTCCGTCAAAATATCGACACGTTGCAAGGGCTCGGTGGTGGTGATCAAAGTCACCAACACGGTGCCGGCCGGGCAGGGCGCTCGGGGCCATGGCCTGGCGCTGCGCAACGTGCAGGAGCGGCTGGCCTTGTTGCATGATGTGCAGGGCCAATTCAAGAGCGGCCTGAAAGATGGTGTGTACCAAGTACGTATGGAGGTGCCTTTATGACTGCAATGCAGCCTGACACCCTGTTGCGGGTGATGCTGGTGGATGACGAGCCCCTGGCCCGGGCCCGCATGCGCACCTTGCTCGGCGACTGCACCCATCCTGCCGTCCATGTAGCCGCCGAAGCCCCGAATGCCGAGCAGGCTGCTGCCTTGTTGCGCCAGCAACCGGTGGATCTGGTGTTTCTGGATATCCATATGCCGGGCAACAGTGGCCTGACCCTGGCCCAGACATTGCGCACTCTGCAGCACCCGCCTGCGATTGTGTTTGTGACGGCCCACGCCGAGCATGCCGTTGCGGCTTTTGATCTGGAAGCGGTGGACTACCTGACCAAACCCGTACGCCTGGAGCGCCTGCAGGCAGCGCTACAAAAAGCAGAGCGATTCGCGCATGCAAGACGGGCGCTACAGGCCGATTTGGCCAGTGAAGAGGTACTGATCATCCAGGAGCGCAACCGGACAGAGCGGGTGCCTTTGACGCAAGTGCTCTACTTCAAGGCAGAGCTCAAATACATCACGGTACGCACGGCCACACGCAGCTACATCCTGGATGGCGCTTTGAACGACTTGGAAGAAAAACACGGAGGCCAGTTCATCCGCATCCACCGCAATGCATTGGTGGCCCGCAAGATGGTGCGATCACTGGAAAAGCATTTCGATGCTGAAGAGGGCGAAGGCTGGGCGGTGAGGCTGCAGGGGCTGGACGAGCTGCTGTCGGTATCCCGCCGGCAACTGCCCTCGGTGAGGGCACTGATTTCTCAATGAATTTGCGTCTCGCTTTTTGTACTGCGGGGCTGGCAGGTCTGGTTTTGGCAAGCTCCACATGGGCTCAGAAGCCGACGGACAAGCCTGCTTTCACCAAGGTCCGCATCGGCGCTGAAGACGATTGGCGCCCCTACGCGTATGCGCAAGCGGGCCAGCCTGCCGGCTTTGCGGTGGAATTGGTCCGTGCGGCCTGGGAGGCGGCAGGGGTAGAGGTGGAGTTGGTCCCCTTGCCATACGCGCGCTGTATGCGCGAGGTGGAGGCGGGAAAGCTCGCCGGTTGTTTCGATACGCTGCGTGACGCCCGTACTGAAGACAAATACCTCTGGCACAAGTACCACCTGTTTCGTGCACGCATCGGCATCTATGGCCGCAGTGACGGACCTGCAGATCCTGTGAATGTGCAGGCTTTGCGGGGAAAGCGAGCAGGGGTGACGAATGGTTACGACTACGGTACCGCCTTTGATGACGACCCGACGATGGTGCGGGACGTGGCAGCCTCCGACCTGACCTCCCTGCGCAAACTGGTTGCCGGGCGGGTGGACTATGCGTTGGTGTTTGACCGGGTCGCTAATGAAATTGCAGCCAACAACCCGACCTTGGGCCAAGGGTTCAGGCTTCGGGGTGTTCTGCTGGAGCCCAGCTTGTATCTCTCGTTTTCCAAGAAGTTTCCCGGCGTTGAGCCATTGATTGCCCGCTTTGACGCCGGTTTGGACAAGATCCGCAAGAACGGTGAATATGCACGCATTGAGGCTCGTTGGCGTTGAGGTTGGACCGTTTCGTGCTCCAATAAAAAAGGGCCCTGAGGCCCTTTTTTATTGCGGGAGATCGCACTGTCAGCCTGTGTTGCGCAGGCCGGCTGCAATGCCGTTGATGGAGATGTGGATACCGCGCTGCACCCGTTCGTCCGCCTTGCCTTCGCGGTAACGACGTACCAGCTCCACTTGCAGGTGGTGCAGGGGGTCGATGTAGGGGAAGCGATGACGGATGGAGCGCTGCAATGCGGCGTTGTTGGCCAAGCGGTTCTTTTCACCGGTGATGGTGGCAAGCGCTTGGGCGGTGCCATGCCACTCGGCCTCGATGGCCGTGAAAATCTTCTTGCGCAAGCGCGCATCGCCCACCAGCTCGGAATAGCGCGAAGCCAAAGCTAGGTTGCTCTTGGCCATCACCATGTCCATGTTGGAGAGCAGGGTGCGGAAGAAGGGCCACTGCTTGTACATCTTTTGCAGCAACGCCACGCGTTCTTTTTGCTCCGCAACGGTACCGTTGCCGATGAACTTCTGCACAGCGGAGCCGAATCCGAACCAGCCGGGCAGCGTCAAGCGGCACTGGCCCCAGCTGAAGCCCCAGGGGATCGCACGCAGGTCTTCAATGCGCTGGGAAGCCTTGCGCGAAGCAGGGCGGGAGCCGATGTTGAGTTCGGCAATTTCGCGCAGTGGCGTGGAGCTGAAAAAGTATTCGGTAAAGCCGGGGGTTTCGTACACCAGCGCCCGGTAGGCCGACATGCTGTTTTGCGACAGCTCGGCAGCGGCCTCCAAGAAGGCTTTGGTAGCCGATTTGGTGGGTTGCAGCAAAGTGGCTTCCAAGGTAGCTGCGACCAGGGTTTCCAAGTTGCGACGACCGATCTCAGGGTTGGCGTATTTAGAGCCGATCACCTCGCCTTGTTCGGTCAGGCGGATCTGACCGCGCACGGTGCCGGGAGGCTGGGCCAGGATGGCCTGGTAGCTCGGGCCGCCGCCGCGACCCACGGTGCCGCCGCGGCCGTGGAACATGCGCAGCTGGATCTTGTGTTGGGCAGCCAGCACGTCAAACAATTCGACCAAGGCGATTTCTGCCCGGTACAGTTCCCAGTTGCTGGTGAAGATGCCGCCGTCCTTGTTGGAGTCGGAGTATCCCAACATGATGTCCTGCTCGCCACCGCTACGCTTGACCAACTCGGCCACGCCGGGCAGCGCGTAGAACTCACGCATGATGGGCGCAGCGTTGCGCAGGTCTTCAATGGTCTCGAACAGAGGCACCACGATCAGGTCGGCAGTCGCTTCTGCATCCAGGGTGCCGCGCATCAGGCCGACTTCCTTTTGCAGCAGCAGGACTTCCAGCAAGTCGCTCACGGTTTCGGTGTGGCTGATGATGTAGTGGCGGATGGCCTCTACGCCGAAGCGCTCGCGCATCACCTTGGCCATGGCAAAAATCGCCAGCTCACCCTGCGCATGGGCCGAGTACTCCGCGCCGTGCACGCGCAGGGGGCGGGCGTCGTTGAGCAGGCCTAGCAGCAGGGTGCGTTTTTCTGCTTCGCCCAAGCTGCTGTAGTCGGCATGCACGCGGGCGGTGGACAGCAACTCGGCGACCACTTCCTCGTGCTTGTCAGAGCTCTGGCGCAAGTCCACCGTGGCCAGGTGGAAGCCGAACACTTCCACTGCACGGATCAAGGGGTGCAGGCGTTGGGCTGTGAGTGCAGCGCCGTGGTTGGCTTTGAGGGAGGCCTCGATCACACGCAGGTCAGCCACGAAATCTTCGGCCTTCAGGTACGGATTTTGGGGCGCCACAGCATGACGCGCAGCCTCGGTACCGGTCAGTTCCTTGAGGGTCGCAGCCAGACGCGCGTACATGCCGGTCAGGGCACGGCGGTAGGGCTCGTCCTTGCGGTGGGCATTCTGGTCGGGCGAGCTTTCGGCCAGGGCTTGCATCTCAGGGGTGCAGTCGGCCAGCATGGCAGAGATGGACAGCTCACCGCCCAGGTAATGCACCTCGGTCAAGTAGTGGCGCAGGGCTACCTCTGCCTGACGGCGCAGGGCGTATTCCAGAGTCTGTGCGCTGACGTTGGGGTTGCCATCTCGGTCGCCGCCTATCCATTGGCCCATGCGCAAAAAACTGTGCACCGGCTGGTTGCCCAGCATGTCTTCGAGGTCGGCGTAAAGCTTGGGGATTTCGCGCAGGAAGGTGGACTCGTAATAGCTCAGGGCGTTTTCAATTTCGTCGGCCACGGTGAGCTTGGAGAAGCGCAACAGGCGGGTCTGCCAGAGCTGCATGACGCGGGCGCGCATCTGGGCTTCATTGGCCGCCAGTTCTTTGGGGGTGAGTGCGTCTTTTTTGCTGTCGACGATGCTGGCGCGTTGCTTGATCTCATCGCGCTGGGTCAGCAGCTGGGCGATGTCACGCTCGGCATCCAGAATGCTCTTGCGTTGCACTTCGGTGGGGTGGGCCGTGAGCACCGGGGACACAAAGCTTTGGGCGAGTGTGTTGGAAATTGCCTTGGGCGCAATGCCGGCCCAACGCAGGCGGGACATGGCAACTTCAATGCTGCCTTCCTGGGTATCACCGGCACGCTCGTGGATGGCACGGCGGCGGATATGGTGGCGGTCTTCGGCCAGGTTCGCAAGGTGCGAGAAATAGGTGAATGCGCGAATCACGCTGACGGTCTGGTCGCCAGACAGGCTCTTGAGCAATTTCTTGAGTGCCTTGTCGGCTTCCTGGTCGGCATCCCGGCGGAAAGCCACCGACAGGGTGCGGATTTTTTCGATGAGCTCATAAGCATCCACACCTTCTTGCTCCCGGATCACATCCCCCAGAATGCGCCCAAGGAGGCGGATGTCTTCTACCAAGGGACGCTCGTTGTCTTTTGCGCGCTTGGCCGTTTCTGCGGCAGGTGCTTTATTCATAGGTCTGGGAGTGAGGTGAGAGAGGCTTCGCATGAAGCAAGGAACGCGCCCATGCTAGCATCGAAGGCCTATTTTCGATTACAGCCGGGTTACGATTTTGTCCAATTTTACGATCGCCACACGCGAGAGCCGACTGGCTCTCTGGCAAGCTGAACACGTCAAAGCATTGCTGGAGAAAAATGGCGCGTCCGTCACCCTGCTGGGCATGACGACCAAGGGCGACCAGATTCTGGATCGCTCGCTCAGCAAGGTCGGTGGCAAGGGACTCTTTGTCAAGGAATTGGAAGTTGCTCTCGAGGAAGGCCGTGCTGACCTCGCGGTCCATTCCCTCAAAGACGTTCCCATGGAGTTGCCCGAAGGCTTTGCGCTGGCCTGCGTGATGGAGCGTGAAGACCCCCGGGACGCCTGGGTGTCCGGCACCTATGCCAGCGTGATGGATTTGCCGCAGGGTGCCGTGGTGGGTACCTCCAGTTTGCGCCGTGTGGCCTTGCTGCGCGCCATCCGCCCGGACCTGAAAATCGAACCTCTGCGGGGCAACCTGGACACCCGCTTGCGCAAGTTGGACGAAGGTTTGTACGACGGCATCGTGCTGGCTGCCGCCGGACTCAAGCGTCTGGGGATGGAGTCTCGCATTCGGGCCGTGTTTGAGCCCGAGCAAATGCTGCCCGCTGCAGGTCAGGGCGCGCTGGGTATTGAAATCCGTGCCGGCCGGCAAGATGTGGAGGCGGCTTTGCAGCACCTCGTTCACCAGCCCACCTGGCTGGCTGTGAGTGCCGAACGCGCGGTGAGCCGCATGATGGGAGGAAGTTGCTCCATGCCATTGGCGGCCTATGCCACGATCTCCGGTGATGAGCTGCATATCCGCGCAGCCTGGGGCGACGCAGAGGGCATCCAGCCGGTGGTCTATGCCCGGGCCTCCGGCCTTGCCAAAAATGCCGCCGAGGCCACTGCACTCGGCGAGCAGGTTGCCCGCGACTTGCAGGCTGCGGTGCAGGCCCAGACACGATAAGGTTTCCCATGCGCGTCATCATCACTCGCCCCCAGGCAGAGGCTGCTCCGTGGCTCAAGGCTTTGGATGCTGCCGGCTACACCAGCTGGAGCCTGCCGCTGATTGACATCCGTCCCGCCGCGCAGTCCGCGCACGTGGAATCCGCGTGGAGCCGTCTCTCCGACTTTGACGCAGTGATGTTTGTGAGTCGTAACGCGGTGTACCACTTTTTTGAAAGAAAAGTGGGCTTGGCGCCTGTATTTACTGTGCAAGCAGCTATAAAAACAAGAGCATTCGTCACCGGGCCGGGCAGTTACTCCGCCTTGCAGCGGGTTGGTGCGGAGCCCGGTTTTGTGGACGCGCCTGACTTCCAGGCAGGGCAGTTTGATTCAGAGGCCCTTTGGGCCGTAGTGCGAAGCCGGGTCGCGCCCGGTTATCGGGTGTTGATTGTTCGCGGCAGTACCATTGACGAAGGAGCCAGCGATGAAGGCTCCGGGCGCGACTGGTTTGCCCGGCAGGTGATGGATGCCGGTGGTAAGGTGGAGTTTGTGGTTTCCTATGAGCGCCAGCGCCCTCAATGGGACGCATCCACCATCGCACAGGCCCAAGCCGCCGCCACCGATGGTACGGTGTGGGTGTTCAGCAGTTCCGAGGCCATCCGCAACCTCCAGCAATGCTGCCCCGGTGTGAGCTGGCAGCAAGCGCAAGCGGTGGTGACCCATGCGCGCATTGGAGATGCCGCACGGGAAGCCGGATTCGGTCGGGTGCGGGAGTCCAAGCCACTGCTGCCGGCGCTGATGGCGTCGATAGAATCCCTGCAATGAATCCAGAAGCATCCGCCCCTGAAGCACCGGCAGTATCTGACGCGCCCGCAGCGCCTTTTCCGGGCGCTCTTCTCCCTACCGTGAAGTCCTCCCGCCGATGGTTGCGTGGGGTGGCGGTGGTGGCGGTAGCCGGTGTGATCGGCAGCGTCTTGCTGTGGCAAAAACTGGGCAACATCCAAGAGCAGTTGGCCCGCCAGACAGCGGAGTCCGGCAGCCAAGCAGGTGAAGCCCGCGCGACCGCCAAGCAGGCCCAAGAACTGGCGATTGAAACGGCCGCCAAGTTGGCCGTGTTGGATGCGCGACTCAGTGAGGTTGCCCTGCAACGCACGCAGCTCGAAGAATTGATGCAAAGCCTGTCGCGCTCGCGCGATGAGAACCTGGTGGTCGACATTGAATCATCGCTGCGTTTGGCCCAGCAACAAGCCCAGCTGACAGGCAGTGTGGAGCCTTTGCTGGCGTCGCTCAAGTCGGCGGAATTGCGTGTGGCCCGTGCAGCACAGCCGCGTTTGACACCGGTGCAGCGGGCCATTGCCAAGGATGTCGCCCGTATCAAGGGCACCGCCTTGTCTGACACGCCGGCCATGCTGGTTCGGCTGGACGAGTTGGTTTCCTTGGCGGATGAGCTGCCAGTGGGTAACGCAGTGCAGGCCCCCAAGTCTGTGCCCAGCCTGCAGCGCAAGAATGACGAGACCCTCACCGGCTGGTCCGGTCGCATGCTGGAGTTGGTGCGCGAGGAGGTACGCGGCTTGGTGCGGGTGAGCAAGATCGAGAACCCCGACGTGGCCCTGCTCTCGCCGGAACAATCGTTCTTCGTGCGCGAAAACTTCAAGCTCAAGGTCTTGAATGCCCGATTGGGCCTGCTGTCCCGCCAGACGGATGCTGCGCGAGCGGATCTGGTGGCTGCGTCCAACGCCTTGACCCGGTATTTCGATGCCGGTTCTCGAAAGACCCAGACCGCCCAAGCCGCCTTGCAGCAGTTGCAATTGCAGATGCGGACCCTGGAAATTCCTCGAGTGGATGAGACGCTGGCGGCTCTGGCTACCGCGGCTGCAGGACGCTGACCATGCGCTTTGCTCTATGGCTGATGGCCTTGTTCTGTATGGCGGTGGCGTCCGCCTTGTTTGCAGGGAACAACCAAGGCACTGTGACTTTGTACTGGCCGCCTTACCGGGTCGACATGTCCCTGAATCTGGTGTTGCTGGCTTTGGCGCTGGCCTTTATCACGCTGCACCTTGCACTGCGAGGGATCTCCGGGTTGTTCAGCATTCCACAGCAGGCGCGCCGCTGGCGCTTGTCCTACAAAGAGCGCACAATTTATTCCGGTTTGCTGGACACGATCTCGCATTTGGTAGCCGGCCGTTTTGTGCGGGCACGCAAGGCTGCGGAGGTCGTGGTTGCGGTGGAAGATGCGATGCTCTCCAGCGGAGACGCCTTGCCCGATGCGGCGCGGCTGCGCACGCTGGCGCATTTGCTGGCTGCGGAGAGTGCGCACGCATTGCAAGACCGTGGCACACGAGAAACCCATTTTCAGCGGGCGTTGCAGGAGGCGGGCAGCAAGGATGCGAGCGACCTGCGCGATGGTGTCCAGCTGCGTGCCGCCCGCTGGGCCCTCGAAGACCGGGATTCCACCGGAGCAGTCCAATGGCTGGAGCAACTGCCCGTGGGTACCGCCCGCCGCACGATTGCCTTGCGATTGCGTTTCAAGGCGGCGCGTCAAGCCCGCAACACGCGAGTGGCGCTGGACGCTGCCCGTGTGCTGACCAAGCACCGCGCGTTTTCGGAAGTTGCAGGCACCGGCATCGTGCGGGGGCTGGCATTGGAGCTGCTGCGCGGCGCGCATGATGCGGCGCAGCTAGAGCAGGCGTGGGCTGCACTGGATAGCCCGGAACGTCTCTTGCCTGATGTGGCGCTCGAGGCGGCAGAGAGGTTGCTTGTGCTGGATGGTGACGTAGCGACCGCCCGCTTGTGGGTGTTGCCTTTGTGGCAGGGCCAAAATCCACAGGCTCCGGCAATGAGCTACGAGCAACGAGTGCGTCTGGTCCGCGTGTTGGAACGCAGTTTCATGTCGGAAGAAACCCAGCCCGATGGCGTCTGGCTCTCGCGTATTGAGACAGCCCAGATGGCACAGCCTGGCGACCCTCTGCTGCAATACCTTGCAGGGGTGCTGTGTGTGCGTTTGTCTCTGTGGGGCAAGGCCCAGGCATTGTTGCGCCAAGCCATCCCCATGCTCAAAGATGCAGATATGAAACGTCGGGCTTGGCTGGCTATGGCCGAACTTGCCGAGCACCGCCTGGACACCAAGGGCGCGGCCGAGGCCTACAAAGCTGCTGCCAAGGCGTAAAACCCTTGGTGACGCGCTTGCGCGTTAGGGCTATTATGGTTTCATGGCCACACTTATCGAACACCTGATCAAGCTCACGGACCACAGAGACCGTGATTTGCTCGAACTCACACTTTCCAAAGCCCTGATAGACCTGATACCCATCCAGCGGGTGTTGGTTTCCAAGGTACTCAGCGAAGAAGGCGTCAAGCGCTGGATGGATGTCACCGTGCTGGATGCCCGCGGGGGCGGCAAAGTGGTGGATCCGCTGCGGGTCGATTTCCAGACCTTGCCCTTGTTGGAAGACAACCGGGACCGGCTGCACTGCATACAGCGGCAGGAGCGTGTGGAAATTGCCTGGGCGGGCGAGAATGGTCCGCGCATCACTTACCTGCCGCTTTTTACAGATCCGGTGGCGGGTGATGAAGCTGTGCTGGAAATTCACTCTGCCAGCGCCCTGATGGATGAGCAGTTGGCGGTGGTGGGGGATGTGTCCCGTGTGTTCCGCAACATGTATCGCTTGTTGGCCTACAGCGACCGCGATGCCTTGACCGGTTTGTTGAACCGCAAATCCCTGGACGACACCTTTTACAGCGCAGTACTGGAGGAGTTGGGGCAGGTGGATGAAGCTGCAGCGGCAGCGCGGCAGCCAGCGCTCTCGGCAGGGCAGGAAAGGCGTCACCGTGTCCCGCCGAATTACTGGTTGGGCACGATATCCGTGGATAGTTACGGGGTGATCAACGACCAGCATGGGCATTTGATTGCCGAAGAAGTCTTGTTGCTGGTAGCCCGCATCATGAACAATACCTTCCGCACCTACGACCGCTTGTACCGCTTCGGTGGCGAGCAGTTTGCGGTGTTGATGCATTGCCCCGATGAGGCCTTGGTGTTGGCGGCATTTGAGCGTTTCCGGGCCAATATCGAAAAGTTCAATTTCCCGCAGGTGGGGCGCCTTACTATCAGTGGCGGTTTCACCCGGGTCAGCCCGGACGACTCTCCCAGCACCGCATTGGAGCGCGCCGAGCGTGCTGTGGACTATGCCCAACATCACGGACAGAACAAGGTGTTCAGCCACGCAGAGTTGGTCCGCAAGGGCTTTTTCGGCGAAGCATTGAAGATCGGTGCGGTTGATATTTTTTGATCTTCGGATTGCGTCAATCCAACAAAAAGGGCGCCCGACAGGCGCCCTTCTTGTTGGCCCTTGTCATCCCCTTTTGAGGGATGACAAGTCTATGCTTTAGGCTGTTTGGTTTTCTTCAAACGGCAGCTTCATGTCGCGCAAGTCGCGGCGGGTTTCCACCAGAACCAACGGACGGTCATCCAGCACCACGGGGGCGGGACGCTCACGGGGCACATGAACCGGTTTGGGTTCGGCAGCAATGGCGGCCTGAACCGCGGCAATCTTGTCAGCATCTGAATTCACCCATTGCAGGCCGGCGCTGGATGCCACTTGAGCCAGTGCTTCAGTAGGAAGCGCATAGCTCACCACTTTGGGCATGCGGCCTTCGGGAGCAGCCACCACGGAAGCAGCTGTAGTCGTGGCGACAGTGACCGGCGCAGCTACAGGAGCGACCGGGGATGCCGAAGCTAGGGGTGCCACTGCCTCAACTGGGGCTACGGGAGCAGACTCCGGTGCAGGTGCAGCGTCAAAGGTAGCCGGAGAGGCTTCCTGTCCGTCAGCCTGCTGGCGCTGCCCATTTTCACCACGCGACCCGCGATTGCCACGGTCGCGGCCATAACGGTCGCGGGAGCGGCGTTCGCGTGGTTCCTGGCCTGTGGTTCCTTCTGAGGGTACGTCGGCTGCTGAAGCGGCGTCTGTACCTTCAGCAACGGGCAACTCGCCGGGCTGATCTACACGGTTGGCCTCGTCCTGGCGTGGGCCACGGTCGTTTCGGCGGCCACGGCCATTGCGGTTACGCCCTTCACGTGGCTCACGCGCTTCACCTTGCGACTCCGCGCTTGCTTCCACGCCTTCTGCCGAAGCTTGGGCTGCAGGCGCTTCCGCATTCACCTCTGCGTTGCGGGTTGCGTTGTCGTTGCGATCGCCATTGCGGGGACCACGGTTGCCGCGTTCATTGCGGTTACCGCGCTCCTGGCGGCCTTCGCGCGCTTGTGGTGCGGGTGCGCCGTCGGCTTGCAGACTGATTTCAGCGCCTACGGCTTTGGACTGCTCGCCATCCATGCGCTCCTGACGGGGCACGCTGTTGCGCTCGCCGCGTTCATTGCGGTTGCCACGGTCTTGGCGCTCTGCGCGTTCACCACGGCCGTTGCGTTCACCACGTTCGTTGCGGTTACCGCGTTCGGAACGCTCGCCACGGTTATCGGGGCGGGTTTCGTTGCGTGGCTCGCCGCTGCGATCACCGCGCTGGTTGCGACGGTTGCCATCGCGTCCGTTGCGGCCTTCACGTTTGTCATCAGTCTTGGCCGGCGCAGGCGCTGCGGCAGGCGCAGGTGCGGCTTCAGGCGCAGCAAACAAGCTCTTGATCCATCCGAAGAATCCTTTGGATGCCGGAGCTGCAACAGGCGCTGCCACCGGTGCCGGAGCAGCCTTGACGGGCTCAGGCTTGGGCGGTGCAATGGGAGCCGGTGCATCCGGCAGCACGCCCTTGATCACAGGGGTCTGCTTGTTGGTGGGCTCTTGCGAGCGACGGGTCACGCCGGTGGCTTCTTCCATGTCGTCGGCCATCTTGTAGCTGGCTTCGATGTGGTCCAGACGGGGATCGTCGTGCTTCAAGCGCTCGAGCTTGTAGTTGGGAGTTTCCAGAGTCTTGTTGGGCACCATCAACACGTTGATGCGTTGCTTCAGCTCAATTTTGGCGATTTCAGTACGCTTTTCGTTCAGCAGGAACGAAGCCACTTCCACAGGAACCTGGCACAGCACCGAGGCGGTGTTGTCCTTGAGGGACTCTTCCTGGATGATGCGCAGAATCTGCAACGCGCTGGATTCGGTATCACGGATGTGGCCGGAGCCGCCGCAACGGGGGCAGGGGATGGATGCACCTTCGGATAGAGCCGGGCGCAGGCGCTGGCGGCTCATTTCCATCAAACCGAATTTGGAAATGGTGCCGAACTGCACGCGGGCGCGGTCCTGGCGCAGCGCGTCGCGCAAGCGGTTTTCCACTTCGCGGCGGTTGCGGGACTCTTCCATGTCGATAAAGTCGATCACGATCAAGCCACCCAAGTCGCGCAAGCGCATCTGGCGGGCCACTTCGTCAGCAGCTTCCAGGTTGGTGCGGGTGGCGGTTTCTTCGATATCACCGCCCTTGATGGCGCGGGCCGAGTTCACGTCCACGGAAACCAAAGCTTCGGTGTGGTCGATCACGATGGCGCCGCCGGAAGGCAGGGTCACGGTGCGGGCATAGGCCGATTCGATCTGGTGTTCGATCTGGAAGCGGCTGAACAGCGGCGCATCGTCACGGTAACGCTTCACGCGGGCTGCGTGCTCAGGCATCACGTGGGCCATGAATTGCTGGGCCTGCTCGTACACGTCATCGGTGTCGATCAGGATGTCGCCGATGTCGTGGTTGAAGTAGTCGCGGATCGCGCGGATAACCAAAGAAGACTCTTGGTAAATCAGGAACGCACCCTTGGCGCCCTTGGCGGCACCGTCGATGGCGCCCCAGAGTTTCAGGAGGTAGTTCAGGTCCCACTGCAGTTCGGGCGCGCTGCGGCCGATGCCGGCGGTACGGGCGATGATGGACATGCCGTTGGGGTATTCCAACTGGTCCATGTTTTCTTTGAGTTCGGCGCGGTCGTCACCCTCGATGCGGCGTGAGACGCCACCACCACGGGGGTTGTTGGGCATCAGCACCACATAGCGGCCGGCCAGCGAGATGAAAGTGGTCAGAGCTGCGCCCTTGTTGCCACGTTCTTCTTTTTCGACCTGAACCAGCAGCTCCTGGCCTTCGCGGATCGCGTCCTGGATGCGGGCATTGCTCGCAGACACGCCCTGCTGGAAATACTGTTTGGAAATTTCCTTGAAGGGCAGAAAACCGTGGCGGTCTTCGCCGTAGTCCACAAAGCAAGCTTCCAGTGACGGCTCTACACGGGTCACGACCGCTTTGTAGATGTTGCCCTTGCGCTGTTCGCGGCCTTCAATTTCAATTTCGTAGTCGAGGAGTTTTTGTCCGTCGACGATAGCCAAGCGGCGTTCTTCAGCCTGCGTGGCGTTAATCAGCATCCGTTTCATGGATTGCATCCTTCTTCAATAAGCACATGCCCTGTGTGGGGCTAACGGAGCCGGACTGACGAATTGAAGTGAGGAGGAATTGCCGGAGAGCTATGTGTCACCGAAGGTGGCTAAGCGTAGGCGCGGGGATGGGGACGAGGGATTGCGTTTGTGAACCTGCTACAAAATTGCTAGCTGGTTGCGCTGGTGGTACCGGGGCTGCAGGCCGATTTGTGCCACCAAACGGGGCGAATACGCTCCGTAGGCACATGGTCATCAGGCTTAGCAACACAAACATCTCGTTTCATTCCGTCCGTCAACCGTGGGTTGGCGGATTTGGGGTATTCCGTATCAGGGTTTCAATTCGTAGTCTTGACCTTTGGGTGACACCGCCATCACAAGCAGCTGGCGTGTGATTTGCGGGTCGCGCCCAACGGCGGCTTCGACCTTCCAGCGAAGCGTTCAGTGGGGTGTGGACTAAACTCCAGACAAATCAACCACTTACGGCGCGTCGCTAGTGAAACACATTATAGAGGGCAATCCGCCTTCACCGGCCCCCCCTGCCAACTCCCAAGTCAAAACGGTGAAGGTGGATGAAGACAGCGCCGGCCAACGTCTGGACAACTTCCTGATGCGGGAACTCAAAGGAGTGCCCAAAACTCATGTCTACCGCATCATCCGCAGCGGTGAAGTCCGCGTAAACAAAGGTCGCGCCAGCGCCGATACCCGTATCGCCGTGGGCGACGTCATCCGTCTGCCGCCAGTGCGTACCTCTGAGCGTGCGGAACAGAAAACCGCTGCAATGGCCGAACAGGTGGGGCGTTTCGTTCCGGCCAAGGATTTTCCGGTCTTGTTTGAAGACGACCATTTTTTGGTGGTCGACAAACCTGCCGGGGTAGCCGTGCATGGCGGTTCGGGGGTGAGCTTTGGCGTCATCGAGCAGCTGCGCATGGCGCGCCCCAAAGCGACATTTTTGGAATTGGTGCACCGGCTGGACCGGGAAACCAGCGGCATCTTGCTGGTTGCCAAGAAGCGCAGCGCCCTAAAGAATTTGCAAGATCAGTTCCGGGAACGGGAAACCGGCAAAACGTACCTTGCGCTGGTGGCTGGACAATGGCCGGCCAACAAAAAGGTTTTGGACAAATCCCTGCAGAAATACCTGCTGCCCGATGGCGAGCGCCGCGTGCGGGTGGTGGCCAAAGACCACCCCGATGCCATGCCGTCCTTGAGTCTGGTCAAGGTGCACTCCGTGACCCCGGCAGCCCGCGCGGCGCAAACACCGCAACAAAAGATCTATTCCTTGCTGGAAGTGACCATCAAAACCGGCAGGACCCACCAGATCCGGGTGCACCTGGCCTCGGAAGGCATGGGCATTGTGGGTGACGACAAATATGGCGACTTCGAGTTGAACAAGGCGCTGGCACGTGAAGACGGGGCTGTGGCGCTCAAGCGCATGTTTTTGCATGCCTGGCGTTTCCAATGCAACCACCCCGCTACGGGTGAGCGGGTGGTCCTGCAGACAGGTCTGCCCCCCGAGCTTGCCCGTTTTCTTGTGCAGGCCATTCCGGAAGCGCCGGGTGCGGCGGCTCTGGTTCAGGGTTAAATCGGGGCATGAATTCCAACGCTTTTCGCCCTCGTCGTTTTGACCTGATCGCATTCGATTGGGATGGCACTCTGTTTGACTCTACGGCCCTGATCACCCGCTGTATCCAGCTGGCGGTGAAGGATGTGGGCGGTACCGTACCGAGTGACAAAGATGCGGCTTACGTGATCGGTATGGGGCTGATGCAGGCGCTGGCCCATGCCGCGCCTGACGTGCCACCCGAAAAATACCCGCAGCTGGGCGCCCGCTACAAGCACCATTACAGCGTGCATCAGAACGACATTACCCTGTTTACCGGGGTGCTGGAGATGCTGGATCGGCTCAAAGCCCGCCAGCATCTGTTGACGGTGGCCACCGGCAAAAGCCGTAGTGGGCTGAATGAGGCACTGCGCGATGTGAACCTCCAAGGCATTTTTGATGGCTCGCGCACCGCAGACGAGACCGCCGGCAAGCCGCACCCCCTGATGTTGCAGGAGCTGATGATGGAATTCGGAGTGGCGGCTGACAGCGTGCTGATGATCGGTGACACCACCCACGACCTGCAAATGGCGGTGAACGCCGGGTGTGCCAGTGTGGCCGTGAGCTACGGCGCGCATGAGCCGGACAGTTTAGCCGCGCTGGGCCCCCTGACGATTGCCCACTCGGTAGCGGAGTTGGATGCCTGGTTGCAGGCCAACGCCTGAACCTTATTAGCCTGACAAGGAGCCCTCATGCCGGACGCTGTTCCCGATACCCCCGGAATTGCCTTGTGCAACTCCGCTGATCTGGTGGATAGCGGGCTGGCGGTGCCCTTTGACGTGATCTATTGCGGGCAGACCTGTTATGCCTTTGCCATTCGCTACGCGGGCAAGGTATATGCCTATCTGAACCGCTGCTCCCACGTGCCCATGGAGATGGACTACCAGCCCAACCGGTTTTTTGACTTAACCGGTCATTGGCTGATCTGCGCCACCCACGGTGCCATGTATTCCCCCCAGACGGGGCAGTGTCGCAGCGGGCCGTGCCGGGGCAAACTGGTGTCTATCGCCGTAACCGAGGTGGACGGCGTGGTCCACTGGCATACTTCACCCCATCTTCAACCGGTATCCTTTTAAATGACCGACTTCAACTTCCCTTCTGGCCAACCAGAAGAGCCAAAAGCGCCAGTAACGCCCGTGGAATCTGCGCGGACAGCTCCTGAAAATATAGCAAAAAATGCTACTGGAGCTGACGGCTGGGAGCGGGCTACGCTTGAAAAGCTGGCTACGGCCGCCTTGGTCGAACAGCGCGCAGCCCGCCGCTGGCGCAACGGCATCCGCCTGGCGTGGCTGGGGTTCCTGTGTGTAGTGGTCTGGTTGGGCATGCAGCAGAGCGGCACGCCCAGTGATATCTCAACCCCTCACACTGCGGTGGTGAGCATCCATGGTGAGATAGCCTCGGGTAATGAAGCGAGCGCAGAAGTGGTGGTCGCTTCAGTGCGCGCTGCCTTTGAAGACCAAGGCGCCAAGGCGGTGGTCTTGCTGATCAACTCCCCCGGTGGCAGCCCGGTGCAGGCGGGCATCATCAATGACGAAATCCACCGCCTCAAGGCCTTGCACAAGAAACCGGTGTACGCGGTGGTGGAAGAAACCTGTGCCTCTGCGGCGTACTACATCGCGGTGGCAGCGGACGAAATCTATGTGGACAAAGCCAGCATCGTAGGCAGCATCGGGGTGTTGATGGATGGTTTCGGCTTCACCGGGCTGATGGAAAAGCTGGGTGTGGAGCGCCGCCTGCTCACTGCCGGCGAAAACAAGGGTTTCCTCGACCCGTTCAGCCCGCAAACCGACAAGCAGCGCGTGTTTGCGCAGGCCATGCTGGACCAGATTCACCAGCAGTTCATTGGCGTGGTGAAAGAAGGGCGTGGCAAGCGCCTGAAAGAGACCCCCGACATGTTCAGCGGCCTCTTCTGGACGGGCCAGCAAGCCATTGACCTCGGTCTTGCAGACAAGCTGGGCAATATTGACTTTGTTGCCCGCGAGGTGGTCAAGGCAGAGGAAATCGTGGACTACACCCGCAAGGAGAATGTGGCGGAACGACTGGTCAAGCGCTTTGGTGCCTCCATCGGCGAAGGTGCCGTCAAGGCCGCGCGCAGTCTGCCTGCATTCCACTGAACACTGGCCTGGCTGGTTGATTTAGCGACCCAGGGCAAAAACCGTCGGTGTGGCGTTGTCCAGCGCCCACCCGCTGTGTTTCCAAAGCTTCACGGTCTGGCTGTGGGTGGTGGCGCTTTCCAGCGTGAGGCCGCTGGACGTGGCCAGTCGGGTGTTGGTCTGCAGGGTTTGTAGCAGGCTCTGGAGCAGGGCGGTGTTGCGGTAGGGCGTTTCGATAAACAGCTGTGTTTGCCCGGTTTTGAGGGCCAGGGACTCCAGCTCCTTGATGCGCTTGACCCGCTCGCCAGGGTCTAAAGGCACATAGCCCACAAACGCAAAGTTCTGCCCGTTCAAGCCGCTGGCAGCAAGCGCCAGCAACAGGGATACAGGGCCGACCAGAGGAACCACGCGGATGCCCAACTCATGGGCTGCGCGCACCACGGAAGAGCCTGGGTCGGCGATGGCGGGCATACCTGCTTCACTCACCAGTCCCACGTCGTGTCCTTGCAGGGCAGCAGCCAACAAAGGCTTGGCATCAAAGCCGCCTTGGTGGTCGCCTTTCTTGTGGACCTCGCGCGGCAGCTCTTGCAGCTGCATCTCTTGAATCGGGGCACACAAAGGGTGAGACTCCCCCACCCGCTTGAGATAGGCTCGCGTGCTCTTGGCGTTTTCGCAAATCCAATGGCGCAGGTTGGCCGCCCGGCTCAGTGTGTGCTGCGGCATGCTGTCAGAGAGGGGGCTTTGTGTGGCGCAGCCGAAATCCAGCGGCGCGGGCACCAGGTACAGCGTGCCCGTCATGCGCCGGTGCTCAGCAAGTCCAGACCTGCGGCGCGCAACATGCGGCAGGTGCGGATCAGGGGTAGCCCCACCAGCGCGGTGGGGTCGTCGTTGTCGATAGCGTCCAGCAGGCTGATGCCCAGACCCTCGCTTTTGGCGCTGCCCGCGCAGTCGTAGGGTTTTTCGGCTTGCAGGTAATGCTCAATTTCGGTGTCTGACAGGTCGCGGAATTGCACTTTCACTGCCGCCAGATCTTCCTGCACAAAGCCGGTGGCCAGGCAGACCACGGCGACCGCGGTCTGGAAGATCACAGTCTGCCCGCGCATGGCTTGCAGTTGGGCGATGGCCCGTTCATGCGTGCCGGGTTTCCCGAGGGGCTGGCCATGGAGGTCTGCCACCTGGTCGGAGCCGATCACGATGCAATCCGGGTGCACTTCAGCCACGGCACGGGCCTTGGCGAGGGCCAGGCGCCGGGCCAGCGCCACCGGTGTTTCGCCGGGTTGGGGGGTTTCATCTACGTGGGGTGCAGCCACGCTGAAGGGCAGGCGAATACGCTCCAGCAGCTCACGCCGGTAGACGGAGGTGGAACCTAAAACGAGTTTTCTTTGCGGGGTACTTTGCATAGGGTGATTCTCTTACACTGCGCGCATGAAACATGAATACTCGCCCCGCAGCCTCTCCATCAAAGCATTCGCCCAGGCCGCCGGTGACCTGGAATCCAGCCTCCCGCTGTCGGACTTTGAGCGTCTGCGCGAGGAATCGTTGGGGCCTATAGAAGGTGTGATGGTGGAGTTTGCTGCCCAAGGCGAAATGCAGGAAGACGCGGCTGGACAGGATGAGCCTTGGGTGCACTTGTCGGGAACCACTACGCTGACCATGACCTGCCAGCGTTGCCTCGGGCCCGTGGCGGTCGATATCGAGTTTGAGCGCTCTTTCCGTTTTGTGGCCAATGAAGCCTTGGCGGAGGTGGAAGACGAAGAGTCGGAAGAAGACGTGCTCGTGATGAGCCGCGAGTTCAATCTGCTGGAACTGGTGGAGGACGAGTTGCTGATGTCCATTCCGGCGGTTCCCAAGCACGAGGAATGTCCCACCTCCGTCAAGCTGGCGGCGGCCGATGCCGATTTTGTGGATGTACCCGCCGACAAACCCAACCCGTTTGCGGTTCTGCAGCAGCTCAAAAAGTAGGCCTTGGCGAGTGTCCTGACTTTGGGCTATAATCACAGGCTTCGTGTGCGAGACTCGCCGCGTTTTACTAACCCTAACCGTGTTGCCACCTGCGCAGCACCTTTGCCCAGGAGCCGATCATGGCCGTTCAACAAAACAAAAAATCTCCTTCCAAGCGCGGCATGCACCGTTCGCACAACGCACTGAACGTGCCTGGCATCGCTGTGGAACCAACTACTGGTGAAACCCACCTGCGTCACCACATCAGCCCCACCGGTTTCTACCGTGGTCGCAAGGTGCTGAAGACCAAGTCTGAAGCCTGATTCTTCTGAATCCCGCAAAGCCCGAAGCTACAGTTTCTGTAGCGACGGGCTTTTGTCATTTTGGGGCCGGATAATCTCCCGCTACCTTGTCGTTGGATTGAATAGCGCATGATTACGATTGCCGTTGACTGCATGGGGGGCGACCATGGCCCCCAAGTGACCTTGCCTGCGTGCACCGAGTTTTTGGACCGGCATCCGGATGCCGCTCTGGTGCTCGTAGGCTTACCGGAAGCTTTGAAGGGCTTCTCGCATCCCCGCGCCACGGTGGTGCTGGCCAGCGAAGTGGTCACCATGGACGATCCTTTGGAAGTCGCATTGCGCAAGAAAAAGGACTCCTCCATGCGGGTGGCGGTGCAACAGGTCAAAGAGGGTGCCGCGCAAGCCGCTGTATCCGCAGGCAACACCGGCGCACTCATGGCCATCTCCCGCTATATCCTGAAGACTATTGACGGCATAGAGCGCCCGGCCATTGCGGGCCAGATTCCGAACGCCAAGGGCGGTGCCACTACGGTGCTGGATTTGGGTGCCAATGTGGATTGCAGTGCGGAGCACTTGCTTCAGTTTGCAGTCATGGGTTCTGCTTTGGTGTCGGTGTTGAGTGGAGATGAGTCTCCCTCGGTCGGTCTGCTCAATATTGGTGAAGAAGTTATTAAGGGTAACGAAGTCATCAAAAAAGCAGGTGAACTGCTGCGATCTGCTGCCAAAACGGGAGACTTGAACTTTGTTGGCAATGTGGAAGGCAACGATATTTTCAAGGGCACGGCAGCCATCGTGGTGTGTGACGGCTTTGTGGGGAATGTGGCGCTCAAGACCAGCGAAGGTCTGGCATCGATGTTCGGCACCTTCCTGAAAGCCGAGTTCTCTCGCAACATTTTGACCAAACTGGCTGCTATCGCAGCTTATTCGGTTCTAAATGCTTTTAAAAATCGTTTTGACCACCGTCGATACAATGGTGCGGCGCTTTTGGGCTTGCGTGGCTTGGTGTTCAAGAGCCATGGATCAGCGGATGCGATGTCCTTCGGCAATGCCTTGAACCGCGCGTATGATGCAGCCCGAAACAACTTGCTGGACCGCGTTCAGGTCCGCATTGCCCACGCTGCCGCTCTTTTGACGGTGGCGGACGCAAGCGCATAAGCTGAACGGGGTGCCCACCACATCACCCATGACACGTTATTCCCGCATCACAGGCACCGGCAGCTATGTGCCTCCCCGTCGGCTGACCAACGCCGACCTGGCCGCTGAGTTGGCGGCCCAAGGGGTCGAAACATCGGACGAGTGGATTGTTGAGCGCACCGGTATCCGTGCCCGTCACTTCGTGGCAGACGGCGTGTACAGCAGTGACCTGGGTCTGGAGGCCTGTAAAAACGCATTGCAAGCGGCTGGCCTGCAAGCCTCTGACATCGACCTGATCATTGTTGCCACGTCCACTCCGGACATGGTGTTCCCCTCTACGGCTTGCATTCTTCAGAACAAGCTGGGGGCCAATGGCGGCGCTGCCTTTGATGTGCAGGCGGTGTGCAGTGGCTTTGTCTATGCTCTGACAGTGGCTGATGCCTTGATCCGCACGGGCTCTGCCAACAAGGCGCTGGTGGTGGGAGCTGAAGTGTTCTCCCGCTTGCTAGACTTTACCGACCGCACCACCTGCGTGCTGTTCGGCGATGGTGCGGGCGCAGTGGTGCTGGAAGCCTCTGATACGCCCGGCATTTTGGCCAGTGACCTGCATGCTGATGGCAAGCATGTCGGCATCTTGTGTGTCCCCGGCCACGTGTCCAACGGCCACATTCTGGGTGACCCTCTCTTGAAAATGGACGGCCAGGCGGTTTTCAAGCTCGCGGTGGGCGTGCTCGAAGACGCAGCGCGGGCCACGCTGGCCAAGGCCGGCAAAACAGAGGCGGATATTGACTGGCTGATTCCCCATCAGGCCAATATCCGCATCATGCAAAGCACGGCCAAAAAGCTGAAGTTGCCTATGGACAAGGTGGTCGTCACCGTGGACCAGCATGGCAATACCTCTGCAGCCTCCATCCCCTTGGCCTTGGACTCTGCGGTGCGGTCGGGTCGGGTTCAGCGAGGCCAGAACCTCATGCTTGAGGGCGTAGGCGGAGGCTTTACCTGGGGCGCTGTGCTCCTGACTTTGTAGCTGCTTGCGCAAACTCCACGGGCGCTAGCGCCTGTTTTGATGGTGAAATGATATGAAACCTTTTGCTTTTGTTTTTCCCGGACAGGGGTCTCAATCCGTAGGCATGCTGGATGCATGGGGTGACCATGCCATCGTGTCTGAAACTTTGAAGGAAGCTTCTGATGCCTTGGGCGAAGACGTTGCCAAGCTGATCCACGAAGGCCCCAAAGAGGCGCTGGCCCTCACGACCAACACGCAGCCGGTGATGTTGGTCGCCGCTGTGGCTGCCTATCGCGTCTGGATGGCGGAAACCGGCTTGGCGCCCCAAGCCGTGGCCGGGCATTCGCTGGGTGAATACTCGGCTTTGGTGGCTGCCGGTGCCTTGACACTGGCTCAAGCGGCGCCCTTGGTTCGCCTGCGTGCCCAAGCCATGCAAGAGGCGGTGCCCGTGGGAGTGGGCGCCATGGCAGCGATTCTTGGAATGGATGCTACTAAAGTGATAGCTGGCTGCGCAGAAGCAATGGCGGCTTTCGGCACTTCCGGTGCTGAAGTCGTCGAGGCGGTGAATTTCAATGACTCCGCACAGACCGTGATTGCCGGCAGTAAGGCAGCGGTGGACAAAGCCTGTGAGATTCTGAAAGCTGCGGGCGCCAAGCGCGCGCTGTTGCTGCCGGTGTCTGCGCCTTTCCACTCCAGCCTGATGAAGCCTGCTGCCGAAAAGCTCAAGGCGCGCCTGGAAGACATCGAGATCGCCACCCCGCAGATCGCCTTGATCAACAACATTGACGTGGCGATTGAGATGGATGCAGACCGTATCCGTGATGCGCTGTACCGTCAGGCCTTTGGCCCGGTGCGCTGGGTGGAGTGTGTGCAGGTCATCAAAGCCCGCGGTTTGTCCACTGTGGTGGAATGTGGCCCCGGCAAGGTACTGGCCGGCATGGTCAAGCGCATTGATGCCGAGATGACCGGGGCAGCCCTGTTTGACCCGGTTTCCTTGGAAGAAGTGAAAGGTTTGTTGGCATGAGCGAAATGAAATTTGAAGGCCAGGTGGCCTTGGTGACCGGCGCCTCGCGCGGCATTGGTGCTGCGATTGCGCTGGAACTGGCTCGCAAGGGTGTGAAGGTGATTGGCACCGCCACCTCGGATGCAGGTGCAGCCAAGATCCGCGAAGCACTGGCCGCTTTTCCCGGTTGCGACGGTCGTGCCTTGGATGTGACGGATGGCGCTGCCGGCGATGCCTTGGTGGATGCCATTGCCAAAGAGCAGGGCGGTTTGCACATTCTGGTGAACAACGCTGGCATTACCCGCGACACCTTGGCCATGCGCATGAAGGATGATGACTGGGATGCCGTAGTGGACACCAACCTGAAGGGCGTGTTCCGCATGAGCCGGTCCGTGCTACGGACCATGATGAAGCAGCGCTACGGTCGCATCATCAACATCACCTCGGTGGTGGGTGCGTCCGGCAACCCCGGCCAAGCCAACTACGCGGCCGCCAAGGCAGGCGTTGCGGGCATGACCCGTGCGCTGGCCCGCGAACTGGGTTCCCGCAACATCACTGTGAACTGCGTGGCTCCGGGCTTCATTGAGACCGACATGACGGCCGGGCTGCCCGAAGAGCAGCAAAAGGCCTTGCTGGGCCAGATTCCCCTGGGGCATCTAGGCAAGCCTGCTGATATTGCACATGCGGTTTGCTACCTGGCTTCGCCTCAGGCGGGCTATGTGACAGGGCAGGAGATGCACGTCAACGGCGGCATGTACATGTAAGAAAAAAAACCGCCGAAGTGTCCGAACGGCGGCCCGGTTAGAGACAAGTCTCTAGGGCGGGTAAAATCTCGGATTCTTTTACAACCCTCAGAGGGAACCCATGAGCGATATCGAAGTCCGTGTCAAAAAAATCATTGCTGAACAACTCGGCGTTGAAGAGTCTCAAGTCACCAACGAAAAGTCCTTTGTGGCTGATCTGGGTGCCGACTCCCTGGACACAGTGGAACTGGTGATGGCTTTGGAAGACGAGTTCGGAATTGAAATTCCTGACGAAGACGCAGAAAAGATCACTACCGTGCAAAACGCGATCGACTACGCGAACACTCACAAAAAGGCCTGATAGGCCTCTGCGGTGCCGCACAGGCTCCGCGCCCCCGGACCGGAACCGCAGGATCTGCATGCCTGATGGTGTCCGGCCGGTTCTCTTGAATTCTCTTGTATCGCCCAAAGGCGGTATTTCTTTGACGAACTGCTGAATCCAGATTTCTATGTCCCGTCGTCGCGTTGTTGTTACCGGTTTAGGTTGTATCAGTCCCGTTGGAAATACGGTGACCGAAGCTTGGTCGAATCTGCTTGCCGGCAAGTCCGGAATTGACGTGATATCCAAGTTCGACGCATCCGCGTTCGCCTGCAAGATTGCGGGTGAGGTCCGTAACTTTGACTTGGAGTCCTACATCAACTCCAAAGAAGCGCGGACGATGGACACATTCATTCACTACGGCATTGCGGCTGCAGTGCAAGCGGTGAAAGACTCAGGCCTGAAGACCAATGACGAATTGGGTGAGGAAGAGGCTACCCGTATCGGTTGCGTAATCGGTTCCGGCATAGGCGGTTTGCCGATGATTGAAAACACCCACACTGAGTACACCAACCGCGGTCCGCGCCGGATTTCTCCGTTTTTTGTGCCTGCGTCCATCATCAACATGACGGCAGGACATGTATCCATGCGTTACGGCTTCAAGGGCCCGAATATCGCGATCGTGACGGCCTGCACTACCGGGCTGCACTGTATTGGTGAAGCGGGCCGCATGATTGAGTATGGTGATGCAGACGTCATGATTGCCGGTGGCTCGGAAGCGACCGTTTCTCCGTTGGGTATTGGCGGCTTTGCCGCCATGCGTGCCCTGAGCACTCGCAACGATGACCCCGCCACTGCATCCCGTCCTTGGGATAAAGACCGAGATGGTTTTGTGTTGGGTGAAGGTGGCGGTGTGATGGTGCTGGAAGAGTATGAACACGCCAAGGCGCGTGGCGCCAAAATCTACGCTGAGTTGGCCGGTTTTGGCATGAGTGCTGATGCAGGCCACATGACTGCCCCCAATATGGATGGTCCGCGCCGTGCGATGTTGAGTGCCATGCGCAATGCCGGTGTCAATGCAGACCAGGTGGACTATCTGAATGCACATGGTACTTCCACGCCCTTGGGTGACGTGAATGAAAGCAATGCCATCAAGGCAGCGTTGGGCGATCACGCCAAAAATGTGGTGGTCAACTCCACCAAGTCCATGACCGGTCACTTATTGGGCGGTGCAGGAGGCTTGGAATCGGTGTTTACCGTGCTGGCTTTGCATCACCAAAAGAGCCCGCCCACCATCAATATCTTCAACCAGGACCCGGAGTGTGACCTGGACTATTGCGCCAATACGGCGCGCGACATGAAGATCGATGTGGCCGTGAAAAACAATTTCGGCTTTGGTGGAACCAACGGCACGCTGGTGTTCAAGCGCGTTTGAATCTCACGGCGGCACGCTGAGGCACGATGCAACGCCCCCCAGCGACCAGTTGGCACATAGACCGCTCGCACCGTGTGGGACGCATCCTTACGGCGCTGTCCTTCACGTTTGCAGGTGTTCCGCTGTATGGCTGGCACACGGGTATGCCGGGGATGAGTGTCTTGCTATTGGCGCTTCTTTGGTCCGTTGTGTCGGCTTGGCTTGTTGCTTACTGGCGCAATATGCCCCAAGGGCGATTGCGCTGGGACGGGGACGCCTGGCATTGGTCTGGGGTGTCACAGCCCTTGAAAGCGGTGGCCATTCAATATGATTTCCAGACCTCGTTGTGGCTATTGCTGGTTCCTGCCACCGGTAGGAGCTTTGGAGTGTGGATGGATGCTGATCCTCTGAATATGGTGCAGTGGCGCTCTATGCGCCGGGCACTTGTGGGGGTAAGCGCTTTCCGTGCGGACACGGACAGCCCCCTTGAAGTCAACCAGCGGGTCTCAAGATGACCGACCCACTGGAAAAGGCCGTGGATGCTGATTGGCCCTTGGTTGAGCGAACGATTGCCGGCGATCAGCGGGCCTACGGCCTCTTGGTTCTCAAATACCAGCGACGGGTTCAGCGACTTATAGGCCGAATGGTCCGTGATGTGGATCTGGTCGAAGACATCACCCAAGAGACTTTCATTCGGGCGTACCGGGCTTTGCACCAATTCCGGGGCGATGCGCAGTTTTATACCTGGCTGTATCGCATTGCGGTAAACACCGCCAAAAAAGCACTTTTGGAATTGAAGCGGGACAGAACTGTTTCTGAGTCTTTTTTCGCTCGGGATGAGGAAGATGAAACTTCTGTGCGCCAGAGCGAACCAAGCAGTGACGAAACGCCTGAATCGGTGTTGGCTGCCAAAGAGATCGCTGGTGTTGTCAACAGCGCGATGGATGAACTGCCTGAAGAATTGCGCCAAGCAGTGGTGCTCCGGGAAATTGAGGGGTTGAGTTATGAGGAAATTTCTCTGGCTATGGCTTGTCCGATAGGGACTGTACGCTCGCGGATTTTCCGTGCACGAGAGGCGATATCGGCCAAGGTGAAACCACTTCTGGATAAGCAAACAGGCAAGCGTTGGTAAGGACATGGGTATGGAACACAACACATCGCTGACTTTGCAAGAGCAAATTGCGGCGCTTGCAGACGGGGAATTGCAGGCGGACAAGATGGGCTCTTTGCTGGACGCCATGGAGGCTGAACCTGCCAGCTATGAGGCATGGGCCGTGCATCACGCTGTGGCGGCTTCTGTCCGGGGCGAGCGGGTTGAAGCCCCTTCCGGGGATTTGGCTTTTTGGCAATCTCTGCAGAAGCGCTTGGCTCAAGAAACTGATGTGCCGGTTATCCACAATGAGATGCAGGTGCCAAACCGGGTAATCGTTGCAAGTTCGGCATCCAATGCATCATTCTGGAGAGTCCGGGCGTTGGCCTCGTTCGCCATGGTGTTGGCAGTAGGAGGACTTGCTGCGGTCCTGTGGCCTCAGGGCGATTCCTCTGAATCATTTGCCCGGAACGGTACACCCTTGGTACCGGTAGCAACCGAAGTGGCTACTGCTGACGGGCGTGTGATGTTGCGTAACCCGGAGCTCGATGCATTGATGGCAGCCCACCAGCAAATGGGGGGGCATTCCGCATGGCAAGCGCCATCAGGATTTTTGCGCAACGCAACTTATGAAAGCCCCGGCCGGTGATGGAAATCCGAACGGCTTCTGTTGCCAAGGCATTGCTTTGCTCCGCCTTGATGATCCTGTCCTTTATGCCTGCGTTGGCAGTGGCCGAGGAGTCCTCGGTGAGCGCCTGGCTCATGCGTCTGCATGAGGCATCCCGCCACCGCACCTACACAGGGACTTTTGTTGTGTCTGCCGGGACACAGATGGCGAGTGCCAAAATTTGGCATGTGTGTGACGGGGATCAGCAGTTAGAGCGGATCGAGTCGCTGAGCGGCACTCCTCGTTCTACTTTCCGGAAAAATTCGGAGGTATTGACGCTGTACCCCACAGCCAAGGTCGGTATTGCGGAAACCCGGGATGCATTTGGATTGTTTCCCGGACTTTTGAAGTCGCAAAGCGCAGTACTGGATGAGTTTTATCAGCTCAAGGTTTTGGCCTCTGACCGGGTGGCCGGGCTGGAAGCTGATGTGGTCCAGATCACGCCCAAGGACAGTATGCGCTACGGGTACCGTGTCTGGAGTGAGAAGAAGTCCGGTTTGGTTGTTCAACTGCAGACCTTGGATGTGGACGGAAGGACTTTGGAGCAGTCTGCCTTCTCTGAATTGCAGCTGGATGCTCCGGTAAATGCGGCGAAGTTGAGCCAGTTGATGAGCCAGACAGAGGGATACAGACTGGAGCGTCGCACGACCGAAAAGACGACAGCGGCAGCCCAGGGCTGGGCCATGTCCAGCATGGTGCCGGGCTTCAAGTCCGCTGGCTGTTACACCCGCCCGGTGGCACTGTTGGCAGGTGCTTCGGGAAAAGCTGAGAGCACCATGCAATGGATGTTCTCGGACGGCTTGGCAACCGTATCTCTTTTTGTGGAGCGATTCGATCCGGCACGCCATACGCAGGCGGGCGTAGCAGACTTGGGGGGGCTACACGTACCCAAACCCGCAAATCCGGAGCTTGGTGGATCACCGGCGTTGGTGAAGTGCCCGCCGCCACCTTAGCCACTTTTGTTCAAGCACTTGAACGCAAAAAATAAGTCGCCATATCGATATTTTTCGGGGGATGAAGACGATGACTGCTTGGATTTCCAGCGCACGACGCTTTTGTTTGGCAGGCCTCATGGCTGTATCTGCCGCCGCATTGTTTCCGACGGGTGTGGCCCATGCGCAAGCACGCGCGTTGCCGGACTTTACCGATCTGGTGGATCAGGTGGGCCCCTCGGTGGTCAACATCCGCACGCTGGAGAAAGTCAGCAGCCGTGCCCAGCAGGGTGGGCCTGGTGAGGAAGAGATGCTGGAGTTCTTCAAGCGATTCGGCTTGCCGATTCCCAATTTGCCCAAACAGGCACCGCGGCAGAACCGTCCCCAACAGCAGGAAGAGGAGCAACCGCGCGGTGTAGGTTCCGGATTTATCCTGACTTCGGACGGTGTCATCATGACGAACGCCCACGTTGTCGAAGGCGCAGATGAAGTGCTGGTGACTTTGACGGACAAGCGAGAATTCAAAGCCAAGATCCTGGGTGCTGACAAGCGGTCGGATGTTGCGGTCGTCAAGATCGAGGCGAGTGGGTTGCCCGCGGTGAAGGTAGGTGACGTCAACCGCCTGCGT
This sequence comes from Rhodoferax mekongensis, assembly GCF_032191775.1. Taxonomy (NCBI): domain Bacteria; kingdom Pseudomonadati; phylum Pseudomonadota; class Betaproteobacteria; order Burkholderiales; family Comamonadaceae; genus Rhodoferax; species Rhodoferax mekongensis. Next base: position 1,827,359 of record NZ_CP132507.1, read on the forward strand.
GTCGGGGAGTGGGTAATGGCCATTGGTTCCCCATTTGGTCTGGAAAATACGGTGACTGCGGGTATCGTCAGTGCCAAACAGCGGGACACGGGTGATTTCTTGCCCTTTATCCAAACGGATGTTGCTATCAACCCCGGAAATTCCGGTGGGCCCTTGATCAACATGCGCGGGGAAGTGGTCGGCATCAACAGCCAGATTTACTCTCGTTCGGGCGGATTCATGGGTATTTCGTTTTCGATCCCCATGGATGAAGCAGTCCGGGTGAGTGACCAATTGCGAGCAACCGGTCGTGTCTCACGTGGGCGCATCGGCGTGCAGATTGATCAGGTCACCAAGGATGTGGCGGAGTCCATTGGCCTCGGAAAGCCGACCGGTGCTTTGGTGCGCGGGGTGGAGGCAGGTTCTCCGGCCGAAAAGGCCGGTGTGGAAGCCGGAGACATCATCACGCGCTTTGATGGCAAGGTGATTGAGAAATCCAGTGACCTGCCACGCATTGTGGGCGGTACGAAGCCCGGTACGAAAAGCACGGTGACGGTATTCCGTCGGGGCGGAAGCAAAGATTTGCAGGTCGTGATCGCCGAGATTGAGGCGGACAAGCCAGTCGCCAAAGCAAACAGCAAGGACGACAAGCCCAATGCGTCCACCGCGGCCCAAGTATTTGGATTGGCAGTGGCTCCTTTGACGGAAGCCCAGCGCAAAGAGGCGGGCGTTCGTGGCGGTGTTCGCATTGAGGGCGCAACAGATGCTGCCGCGCGTGCGGGGTTGCGAGAGGGTGACATCATCCTGCAGGTTGCCAACGTCGAAGTCCTGAACGTGAAGGAATTTGACGCAGTGATTGCAAAACACGACAAGTCCAAGCCGCTGAACGTACTGTTCCGGCGCGGAGACTGGACACAGTACGCGGTGATTCGGGCCAATCGCTGAGGAGTCATCAACCCTAAATCAGAGCAGGTTGTAGGGTTGTTGGGCCTTTGATGGCTCGTGGTGTTGCTTTCGTTTCAGGTTCCTTGCCTTGATGATGGTGTTAAATCAACAGGGTAAATTTAATGTGCTGGTTAGAATAGACGGATTCTTTGGTGCAAAGAAGATATATAGATCTTGCGATAATCCATGATGTGGGACGTCGTTGAATGCCCCACAGACACTCCACAGCTCGCCCACATGTTGTTCAGTTAGTAATTGGATGATTTGTGGATAAGTTGTGGGTAATATTGATGTTGCCATGATGCAACGTCCCCTGAACCGGGATTTTTGGACTGTGCTCTCTGGACTTTTTGCCTACAATGAGCTTCCAACTATCGCAGTTGCCAATAGATTGTTGGTTCAGGGCGCGTCCTCACTCGACGCGCCCTTTTTTCATGGCTGTTCCTTTTAATTCAATTACTTGAAGCTCGTCGTTGATGAATCACATCCGAAATTTTTCGATCATTGCCCACATTGACCATGGCAAATCCACGCTGGCAGATCGCTTGATTCAGCGTTGCGGCGGGCTGGAAGCGCGTGAGATGGAGGCGCAGGTGCTGGATTCGATGGACATCGAGAAAGAGCGTGGGATAACCATCAAGGCGCAGACCGCTGCTTTGCAATACAAGGCCAAGGACGGAAAGGTCTACAACCTGAATTTGATTGACACGCCCGGTCACGTGGACTTCTCTTACGAAGTGTCCCGCTCGCTCTCCGCGTGTGAAGGTGCGTTGCTCGTAGTCGATGCCTCCCAGGGCGTAGAAGCGCAAACCGTAGCCAACTGCTACACCGCCTTGGATCTTGATGTGGAGGTGTTGCCGGTCTTGAACAAGATCGACTTGCCGAATGCGGACCCCGACAATGCCCGCAGCGAAATTGAAGATGTGATTGGCATTGATGCGACCGATGCCATCGTGTGTTCGGCCAAAACCGGCTTGGGCATTGACGACATTCTGGAAGCCATTGTGGCCAAGATCCCTTCACCCAAGGGCAATCCTGAAGCCCCATTGCGCGCCATGATCATCGACAGCTGGTACGACAGCTTCGTGGGTGTGGTGATGTTGGTGCGCGTGGTGGATGGCCGCTTGGGCAAGGGTGAACGTATCAAGATGATGGCGTCCGGTGCGACCTACAACGCGGACAATTTGGGTGTGTTTACCCCTGCGAACCAGCCACGCACTTCGCTGGAGGCCGGAGAGGTGGGGTACATCATTGCCGGGATCAAGGAACTGCAGGCCGCCAAGGTGGGCGATACGGTGACCTTGGTGAAGCCCGGCACGGGTGGTGCCGCCCTGACCGCCACAGAGCCATTGCCCGGCTTCAAGGAAATTCAGCCGCAGGTGTTTGCCGGTCTGTACCCGACCGAAGCGAGTGAATACGACTCCTTGCGGGACGCGTTGGAAAAGCTCAAACTCAATGACGCCTCCTTGCATTACGAGCCAGAGGTGTCGCAAGCGCTGGGCTTCGGATTCCGTTGCGGATTTCTGGGCCTGTTGCACATGGAGATCGTCCAGGAACGCCTGGAGCGCGAGTTTGATCAGGACTTGATCACCACTGCCCCGAGCGTGGTGTACGAAGTGGTCAAGAGCGATGGCGAAGTGGTCATGGTGGAGAACCCCTCCAAGATGCCAGAGATCGGCAAGACGGCCGAAATCCGCGAGCCCATCGTCACGGTGCACCTCTACATGCCCCAAGAGTACGTGGGCGTGGTCATGACCCTGGCCAACCAGAAGCGTGGCGTGCAGATGAATATGGCCTACAAAGGCCGCCAAGTGGTACTGACGTATGAAATGCCGCTGGGTGAAATCGTGCTGGACTTCTTTGACAAGCTCAAGAGCGTGAGTCGCGGATACGCGTCCATGGACTATGAGTTCAAAGAGTTCCGGGCCTCCGACGTCGTCAAGGTGGACATCCTCCTGAACGGAGAGAAGGTGGATGCCTTGTCCATCATCGTGCACCGTAGCCAATCTGCCTACCGGGGGCGTGCGGTGGTTGGCAAGATGCGTGAAATCATCTCCCGCCAAATGTACGACGTAGCGATTCAGGCGGCCATTGGCGCCAACATTATTGCGCGTGAGACAATCAAAGCGCTGCGGAAGAACGTGCTGGCCAAGTGCTACGGCGGTGACATCTCGCGCAAGCGCAAACTGCTGGAAAAGCAAAAAGCCGGTAAAAAGCGCATGAAACAAATCGGGTCGGTGGAGGTTCCCCAGGAAGCCTTCCTCGCCATTCTCCAAGTGGAAGATTAATGCAAGCATTTACAGCAGCCGTTCTTGCGGCCTTCGTTGCCTACGGCGCATCCTGGTATTTCGGTCTGGTCGATGGCAACTTCGCGTTGCTGCTGTTCCTGGCCAGTGTGGTCACCGGTGCTTATTGGCTTGCCGAACGCTTTTACTTCTTGCCACAGCGACAACGCGCAGTCGCCGAGTTGGAGGCCCAAGATGCCAAACGGCGGGAAGGCCTGGCCCAAATGGGTATCACCCAGGTGGATGGGGACATCCAGGAAGCCAAAGTCAAACTGCTGATGCAGCCTTGGTGGCTGGACTGGACGGCCGGTCTGTTCCCGGTGATCATCGTGGTGTTTCTATTGCGCTCGTTTTTGTTTGAGCCCTTCAAGATACCGTCAGGCTCCATGATTCCTACCTTGCTGGTGGGTGACTTGATTCTGGTGAACAAATTTACCTACGGGGTGCGATTGCCGGTCGTCAACACCAAAATCACCGAGGGCAACAAGCCCCAACGCGGGGATGTGATGGTGTTTCGTTACCCCCCAAAGCCCAGCTTGGATTACATCAAGCGGGTGGTGGGTGTGCCGGGTGATACTGTGGCCTACCTGAACAAGCGACTCACGATCAATGGCAAGCCACTGGAAACCAACGCATTGCCGGACTTCTTTGATGAAGATGCGAGCCAGTACTTCAAGCAGTTTGAAGAGACTTTGGGCGACAAGCCTCACCGGTTGTTGAATGACGCGCGCAGGCCCGCCTTTGTGGCCGGGGTTGAAAAGTTTGAAGGCATGGAGAATTGCAACTACACCGTGGAAGGTGTCACCTGCAAAGTGCCGGAAGGCCACTACTTCATGATGGGCGACAATCGCGACAATTCGCTGGATTCACGCTATTGGGGCTTTGTCCCTGACAAAAATATCGTGGGCAAGGCTTTTTTTGTGTGGATGAACTTTACCAATCTCAAGCGGATTGGCGGGTTTAACTGAATCTTTATCGACCTTGAGTCTCGGGAGTCACAACATGCACAGTAAATCCAAACAACGCGGCATCTCTTTCATTGGCCTTCTCTTTGTAGGCGGCATTCTGGCTATGACGGGGGTCATTGCTGCTCAAGCATTTCCGACGGTGATCGAATACATGGCGATCGAAAAGGCCGCACAACGCGCATCCGCTGGCCAATCGGTGGTGGAGGTACGTGCGATTTTCGACAAACAGGCTGAAGTTGACACTATCAAGTCCATCACAGGCAAGGACCTCGAAGTGAGCAAGGAAGGCGACAAAGTCGTCGTGGCGTTTGCGTACCAACGTGAAATCCACCTTGCCGGTCCCGCTTTCCTGACCCTTAAATACGCTGGACGATCCAAATAAGTGACAGATGGTTTGATCGCGCTGCAGCAACGGCTGCAGCACCAGTTTTCGAATGTTTCCCTGCTGGCGCGGGCGTTGACCCACCGCAGCTTCTCTGCTGACCACTACGAACGCCTGGAGTTTCTGGGCGATTCCGTTTTGGGCTTGGCCATTTCCGATCTCTTGTATGCGCGCTTGGGGACCTTGCCCGAAGGGGATTTGTCCCGGGTGCGGGCCAACCTGGTCCGGCAGGAGACGCTGCACCAGTTGGCACTCAAATTAGGTTTGCCCGACGTGCTCAAGCTGGGGGAGGGCGAAATGCGCTCGGGTGGCCCGAAGCGTGCCTCCATCCTGGCTGACGCCTTGGAGGCCATCATCGGTGCCGTCTATCTGGATGCGGGTTTTGCCAAGGCCCAAGCCCTGGTGCAGCGCCTGTTTGAAGCTGTGGAAATCAACCCGCAGATGCAGGCCATCGGCAAAGATGCCAAGACCGAGTTGCAGGAGTGGCTGCAGGGCCGCAAAATGAAACTGCCAATCTACACCGTGGTGGGCACGATAGGTGCGGCGCATAAACAAAGTTTTGACGTGGAGTGCGAGGTGCCCGAACTGCGCTTGTCGGAACGCGGCATAGGCGGTTCCCGCCGTGCCGGAGAGCAAGCAGCGGCAGCAGCCATGCTGCAAACCATCAAAGCAAAGGTCAAATCATGAATGCTCCTAAAAAAGTAGCTGCTCGCGCAGATTCCACGGGCGCGAAGGGGCAAAAAGAGTCTCAAGCGCCAGCGGCGGTTGAGGTCCAGGACGACCTGGATGCCATGCTGGAAGGTTTGCTCAAGAGCACGCCGAAACTGGCAGTCCCCGGCACCGATGGTGCGGGCCAACGATGCGGCTTGGTCGCCATTGTGGGCAAGCCCAATGTGGGTAAATCCACCCTGCTCAACGCATTGGTGGGGCAGAAGATCAGCATCACCTCGCGCAAGGCGCAAACCACACGACACCGAATCACCGGCATGCGCACCGAAGGGCAAACCCAGTTTGTGTTCGTGGACACCCCCGGCTTCCAGACTATCCACGGCAACGCATTGAACAAATCCCTGAACAAGGCCGTGCAGGGTGCTGTGTCGGATGTGGACCTGGTGTTGTTTGTGGTGGAGGCCGGCAGCTTTACCTCGGCCGATGAAAAAGTGTTGAAGTTGTTAGGTGACGGCATTCCTGTGGTGTTGGTGGCCAACAAACTGGACAACGTGAAGGAGCGCGCCGGCTTGGCGCCCTGGCTGCAAGCCATGCAGGCCCGCGCCCGATTCACCGAGATGATCCCCCTGTCAGCCAAAAACGCCAAGGACATTGAGCGCCTGCTGGGCATTTGCGAGAAGTTCTTGCCCGAACAGGCCTGGTGGTACTCGGAAGACGAGCTGACCGACCGCAGCGAGAAATTTCTGGCCAGTGAGTTGGTCCGCGAAAAGTTGTTCCGCCTGACCGGTGACGAGCTGCCCTATACCTCCACGGTGGTGATCGACAAGTTCGAAGAAGAGCCGCCCCAGAAAAAGGGCCAGAAGCGCCTGTTGCGCATCGCCGCCACCATTGTGGTGGAGCGCGATGGTCACAAGGCCATGGTGATCGGCGACAAGGGCGAGCGCATCAAGCGCATTGGCATGGAAACCCGTGTGGAACTCGAAAAACTGGCAGATGCCAAGGTGTTTCTGGAGCTGTGGGTGAAAGTGCGTTCCGGCTGGGCCGACGACGAAGCGCGCGTGCGCAGCTTCGGTTATGAATGAGCACACCCCCCGGCTTGCTCGCTTCGCGTAGCCGCTTTCCCCCTTGCAGGGGGCAACGCCAGCGGCCTGGCAGAGCCAGCTCCGCGGCGTTTGCTGGTAACAAGACACGCTGATCCATGGCGACCAAGCGGATTGCTGACGAGCCGGCGTTTGTATTGCATCGCTACGACTGGAGCGAGAGCAGCCTGATTCTGGAGGTGTTCACCCGACACTACGGCCGGGTTGCCCTGGTGGCCAAGGGGGCGAAGAAGCCCACCTCCAGCTTCCGCCCCATCCTCTTGCCGCTCCAGCCTTTGAGCTTGGCTTTTGGAGGCGATGCCGAGATCCGTACTTTGCGCAGCGCGGAGTGGCAGGGCGGTCATGTGATGCCGACCGGGGATGCGCTACTGTCCGGCTACTACCTCAATGAGTTGCTGATCACCTTGCTGGCGCGTGACGACCCGCACGCCGAACTTTTCGACATCTACGCCCAAGTGGTTCGGGTCATTGCCAGTGAGCACGGCGAAGTGTTGCAGGCGGCGCTGCGCACGTTCGAGCTACTTTTGTTGCGTGAAGTGGGTTTCTTGCCACAGCTTGATGCACAAACCATGACTCTCGCGCCTTTGCAGGCCGATGTACGCTACGTGCTGGTTCCTGAGGGCGGTTTACGACAAGCCGGACCTGACGACCGCGCGGGCCTCTCGGGCAGCCAGTGGGTGACATTGCAAGACGCGATTGCAGACCATGCCCCCTTCACCACCACGCTACGGGCCTGCGCGGAGGTGATGTCGGAGCTCAAACCCCAGTTGCGGGCGCTGCTGCACTACCATTGCGGCGTCAAGACGCTGCGCACGCGGCAGATGATGATTGATATTCAAAACCTATGAAAACCCATCTCTCCGTCAACCTGAACAAAGTGGCACTGGTACGCAACACCCGCCACCTCGGCATTCCCAGCGTCACCCGCGCAGCGACTTTGTGCCTGGAAGCGGGCGCAGCCGGCATCACGGTGCACCCACGCCCTGATGCGCGCCACATCCGCGCACAAGATGTGTTGGACTTGGCGGAGCTGCTCAAAGCCTGGCCGGATCGCGAATTCAACGTGGAGGGCAACCCGTTTCACAACCTGATGGACTGTGTGCGCGATCTGCGCCAGCGCGGCTTGCCGGTGCACCAAGTGACCTTTGTGCCCGACTCGGAAGGCCAGTTCACCAGTGATCACGGCTGGAGCTTTCCCGCGGATGCCGAGCGCTTGAAGCCCTTGATTGCCGAAGCCCACGCCCTGAACCTGCGCGTCAGCCTGTTCATGGACGCAGACCCCACGGCCATGGCGGCTGCCAAGGAGGTGGGCGCAGACCGCATTGAGCTATACACCGAGCCATTCGCCGCCGCCTGGGGCACCGCGGATCAGCAAGCGCAATTGGATCGTTTCGCCGCTGCCGCCCAAGCCGCATTGGACGCAGGACTGGGCGTCAATGCTGGCCACGATTTGAACCGTGACAACCTTGCTGCGTTTGCGCAGCAAGTGCCGGGATTGCAAGAAGTGTCCATTGGCCATGCTTTGATTGCCGACGCGCTGGAGCTGGGCTACACCGCCACTATCCAGGCCTATCTGGCCTGCCTTGGGCAATAAAGGCGCGCCTTGATTTACGGTATTGGCACTGACATCTGCGATGTGCGCCGCATACGCGCCAGCGTGGAGCGCCATGGCGAGCGCTTCGCGGCCAAGGTGCTGTCAGACGCAGAGCTAAAAACCTGGAAGGCCCGTAGCGCCCGCTGGCCCGAACGTGGCTTGCGTTACCTGGCCACCCGCTTCAGTGCCAAAGAGTCATTCAGCAAGGCCATCGGGCTGGGCATGCGCATGCCCATGAGCTGGAAGCTCTGCGAGATTACCAACGAGCGCAGTGGCAAGCCGGTCATCGTGTTGCATGGTGAGCTGAAGACCTGGTTTGAAGCCCAAGGGCTGCAGGCCCACATCACTGTGACGGACGAAACTGACTACGCCGCCAGCTTCTGCGTGGTGGAAACCCGCTGAGAACTTGAATAAAAATAGCCGCTGGCGCTCATAGAATATGCGCAGGCAGCTCCTGAATTGATAGCAATAAACACCATGACATTCCACGCCCCTCTGATCATCGATATCGCCGGCACCAGCCTCACCGCCGTGGACCGCAAGCGCCTGAAACACCCGCTGGTGGGGGGCATGATTTTGTTTGCCCGCAACTGGCAAAACCGCGCGCAACTCACGGCGCTGTGCCGCGACATCAAAAAAGTGCGCGCGGATTTGCTGATCTGCGTGGACCATGAAGGCGGTCGGGTGCAGCGCTTCAAGACCGACGGCTTCACGCACCTGCCGCCCATGCGCGCCTTGGGGGAGATGTGGATGCGTGACATCGTGCCCACCACCTCCGCCAAGAAGGCGGGCGCCTTGGACGCTATCAACGCGGCCACCGCCACCGGCTATGTACTCGGTGCCGAGTTGCGCGCCTGTGGTGTGGACATGAGCTTTACGCCGGTGCTGGACCTCGACTACGGCGAAAGCAGCGTCATCGGCGACCGTGCTTTTGCGCGCGACCCGCGTGTGGTGAGCATGCTGGCCAAGAGCCTGATGCACGGTTTGCAAAAGAGTGGCATGGCCAACTGCGGGAAGCACTTCCCCGGCCATGGCTTTGTGAAAGCCGACTCCCACATCGACATCCCGGTAGACAAGCGCAGCCTCAAAGCCATTTTGGCGGACGACGCTGCCCCTTACCGTTGGCTCAACACCGTGACCAGCAGCGTGATGCCCGCTCACGTGATTTACCCGAAGGTTGACAGCCGCCCCGCGGGCTTCTCGAGCGTGTGGCTGAATGACATCTTGCGTGGCCAGTTGGGCTTTACCGGCGCTATCTTCAGTGACGACCTGTCCATGGCCGGCGCCCGCTTGATCGACGGCAAAACCGTGAGCTACACCGAGGCAGCAATGGTCGCCCTGAACGCAGGCTGTGACCTGGTGCTCTTGTGCAACCAGTCCATGGCCCATGCCGAGGGCGGTGGCAAAGCGGTGGACGAATTGATCGACGGCCTGACCGAAGCCCAGCTCAAGGGCCAGTGGCAGGCACTGGAGGCGAGCGAAGCCCGCCGCCGCGCATTGCTGCCCACCAGCCCTGCCATGGCGTGGGACGACCTCATGGTGCACCCCGACTACATGCAGGCACTGGACTGGATCGCCTGAGACCCTGCGCAGCGCCGGCCATGGACTTTGCCGCGCTGATTTATCGCCGCCAAGTATTTCTGGACGGGCAATGGTGGCTGCCTTTCAGTGCCCAATTCGCACACTTCAACACTGTTCACGCTCTGGCGAACCTGGCAGGTGCCATCCTTTTGTGGAGCCTGTTTCGTCCATGGATACGCTGGCAAGAGCAAGCCCTTGCGATGGCTGGCGGAATGCTGGGTGTCGCTTTGGTCGTGGTTTGGGATGCGCACTGTGACTACTACGCCGGCGCTTCCGGTGCCTTGCACGGATGGGCGGCTGGTGGGGCCGTCCTCATGGCGATACGGAACTTCCGCAAATCGCGAACGGCCATGTGGATCGGGCTTACATTGTTGGTGGCTGTAGTCCTCAAGCTTCTGGTAGAGCTTGACCCACCAACAACCCAGGCTTTATGGGGCTTCCCGGTCTACTCTCCTGCGCACATGGCGGGTGCCTTCGGTGGGCTTGTGGGGGCAGCCTTAATAGGAATGCTTGCGTACCATGGCCGCCATAAACATAGCCAAGAGGGATAGCCCTGCCAGAAACAACAAACTCAGGCCGTCCACGCTGCCGCCACCCCCACCACCGCCGCCTGACGAAGCATCCGCTGCCGACGCCAAACTGATCGTGACATAGGCGTCAGCCGTCTTCGCATCAGGGCTGAGCGTGGTAGCCCTGAAGCGGAACACGAGGAGGTTGTCAATGGAGTTGGCGGGGGTGAGGATGGTTGCCACATTCCCCGCTGCGTTGGATATGGTGACGGTCGGGCCGGAAATCTGCGTCCACTGCACAGTGGCCAAGCTGTTGCCGCGGGTTCCTGCGCCGGCTACGCCCGTCAGCGTGACGGAGCTGCCACGGGCCACGTTCTGCGTCTGGCTCGCAGAGGCGTATGCGTAAGGTGTGTCGTTATCCACGGTCTGGGCAACCGCTGCATCTGCGTCCAATAGGCCCGCTCCGCACATGTAGTTGTTGCTGCAATAGGTACTGACCGGAAAACTGCGAACGCTGTTGGTGATTCTGGAAGTGACCTCGTCAGGCGTGATCGCAGGTTTGATCTGATAGAGCATGGCGGCCACGCTGCTCACCATGGGAGCACTGAAACTGGTTCCGTTTTCCGAAGCAAAAGTGTCGCTCCCGGGGGTCTGGGCTCCGTCGTTGCTGGTGCTGTATATCTCCACACCCGGCGCACTGAGGGTCGTGCCCGCTCCAACGTTGGCAAATACGGGGCTGGTGCCATCTTTCCGGTGCGCTGTGACGGCGATCACATGTCTGCAATTCGCTGGCTGGGTAATTGTTGAGGTGCTCCTGTCGTTACCCGTGGAGGCGACCACTGTCACATTTTTTGTATTGCGTACTTCATCAATCGCGGTTTGATACTGGGTGTTGCAAGTGCCTGCTCCGCCCAGGCTCAGGTTGATCACTTTGGCAGGAAAGGGGTTGGTGAGTCCGTTCACCGAGATGCCCGCCGCCCATCGGATGGCATCGACCACGTCCGAGACGTAGCCTCCGCATACCCCGAGTACCCGGGCAGGAAGTACTTTGGCCTTGTAGGCCGCTCCAGCCATGGCAAAAAGATCGGTTGTGCCGGGTGTGCCCGGATTGTTGTCGGTGACAGCAGCAACGATGCCTGCCACACGCGTTCCATGCCAGCTGGACTTCGACTGGAGATCACAGGCACTGGCTTGGGTATTCCAGTCGCCGGGGTCCTGCGCGTCGGTGTCTCTGCCATTACCGTCGTTGGCCGTAAAAGCTGATCCGTCAGCGTCCAAACGGATAAAGTCGTAGCCGCCGACCAGATTGTCCGCCAAGTCGGCATGCGGCCTGTACCCCGAATCCAGCACTGCCACCACAACGTTCTCCCCGCTGACAGGTGCGGAGGCCGGAGTCATCCTATTCCAGGCAGCAGCGAAATTAGCTGCACCTAAATCGGTGGTCGGTGCCTTCAGTTGCCACTGGGTGTTGTTGACGTAGGCTGTGTCGTTGGGACTGAATGCGTGGGCAACCATGCGTTCATCGATTGAGACACTTTCAATTGCCGGGTCCCGGGACAGTGCCTGAATCACGGTCTGCATGGAAGACCTGTCTAGTGTGTTGTCTGTGAGGTAAACGTGGCTGTTACCTGAGACCGCACGCAGATAGGAGAGCCCCTTGACCTTGCCAGAGCTGGCCTCTGACGCAGCAGAGGCCATCCGGTCTTTCATTCGCTGCTCCACCGTTGCCTGACGCGAACTCCGCGGCGCGGAGTTGTCCTTGAAGGTCACCAAAATGCGTTGGAGCTGCTCCTTGGCTTTCGGCACAGAGGGCTGAAAACTTTCGCCTGACCGCGTGCGGGATCGCAGATCAAAGTACCCCGAAGTTTCCGAAAAGGCAAATCCCACAGTTCCCAGGAGAACAGGAACGAGAAAGGCACAAAGAATGGTGCGTGGAGACCTCATGCGGCGGCAGTTTAGCCCGTCATCAGGGTTTTCAATTTTCCTTCCACGCATAGGCGACCATGAATCCTGCTATGTCTCCGAGCGAGCCCGTCCGCATTCCGGACAAGCGAACTTCGAGTTCGCTTGTCCATTCTTGGAGTGGCAAGCCCATGCATTTAAGTTTTGCTTCATGCAGGGCCCACTCTTCGGCAAATGCAGTGGCGCGCTCCAGGCCTGCCAAGCCTTCAATTCTTCGTGAGATCGCAGGTGGCAGAAATTCTTTGGCCACCCTGACGCATTCCTCAAGCCATTCCGCTTCGTGATTAATGAACGTAACGTCAATGCCGATGGGTCTGCGCACATCGAGAGCTATGAACGCCCAGTCTTGTTCGTAGCTGAACGACACATGCACTCGCTGGCGGCCAATCTTAACGAGAGGAGCCTTGCCGGAAACCGTTTCGACGGACACAGCCTTGGCATCGCATCCGAAATGGTGTTGCACAGCTTCCCGCAATGTTGCTCTGGCCAGCTTGCGCGCCTCTGCGCGCGGGAGGCCGGGTCGCAGCGCTAAAGAGATGAGTGCGAAGTCCTTTTCGCGCAAGTCCTGCGCAGCTTCTTCTGTGAACCGTAGATGGATTCGTACCTGATTCACGACGGCATCGCTGATCTCAGGCTGCCGTAGGCGCAGCCGGGCAACCACTCCACTTGCTGGCGGCGGGAATGCTTTCCCCCTTCATCACCAGTGTAAGCGGGCCGAGCCACGCGCCGGAGCCGACTTCTGCGCTGTAGAGCACCGCGCTACGGGGTGCGAGGTACACGCGATCTGCGATCCGCACGTCGTCGATCTTCATCACCCGATCCTCAAACAAGTGGGTTTGCGGGCAGGTGAGGGCGTTGAGTTCGCTGTAGTCGCCGATGTACACACAGTCAAATTCGGTGATGTCGGTGGTGTCCATGTACACGCCTTTGCCGATGTGGCAGCCGAGCACGTTGAATGCAACCGGCAACCACGGTGTGCCGCGCAGGTAGCGCATGAAATTCGGTACGGCAATGCCTTCAAACAAATTGGTCACACCTTCAGACAGCCAGACGAAGGATGTCCACATGGGGGTGCTGCGCTTGCGGTAGCGGCCCATCAGCAGCCACTTGAGTGCGACCACGAAAAGGTAGGTTCCCAGTCCGTACAGCAGGCCGGAAATAGTGAGGTAACCGATCACGGTCCACCATAGCCCTTCGCCTGCATATGGCATCACTTTGAGGACGATGGTGTAGCCCACGGAAATCACAATCGCATGCGGCGCCACGATGCGAAAGCCCTCAATCAGCCCCCGCACCAAACGGCGGCCCGGTGAGGGCTTGAAAGTGAGCGATTCGGGAAATCCAGCCGTCTCTTCCCGTGCCGGCAAATGCAAGGGCGGGGAACCCAGCCAGGTGTCCCCATTCTTCATGCGCGCATTGGTCGGGGCAGTGGAATGCACACCGATCAGCACGTTCTCCGGCAACACCGTTCCATCCGGGATGTAGGAGCCATTGCCCACAAAACTGCGTTTGGAAATGACGGTGGGCTGCATGCTCATCCAGCCGCCGTCGATGTGCTCATCGCCCAACATCACTGCGTCGGCGATAAAGGTCTCGTCCCCCAACGTCAGCATGTCAGGCACCAGTCCCAGAGCCGAAGAAATCTCGGCATCGCGGCCGACCTTGGCCCCCAGCAGGCGGTACCACCACGGCGCGTACAGCGTGGCATAGACCCCGTGCACCACGTGCAGGCTGGATTCCTGAATCTGGTTCACCAGCCACTTGGCGCAGTACAGCGCGCTGTGCACCGGCCAGCTGCCGGGGCGCAGCCTGGGCAACACGGTCCAGCGAATGCCTGCCGATAGCAATGCCGTGCACACGAGCAGCACGGCGGCTGCAGGAAAAGCCAATAGAAAATACTTCAGAAGTTGCCAGCCGATCTCGTTCGAGGCCAGCCACGGAAACAGCTCGTTTTCGTCAATCCAGTCGATCAGCACAAAGCTGGGGAACACGGGCAGGAAAAACAGGGTCGCAATCAGCAAGGCACCGAACACGAAGTACATACCTTCCAGCCACTGGGTGGTACGCGTCAGCACCGGGCGAGGTTTTTGTGCTTCACGTTCAAAGCGGCCGGTATCCCGTGCCGGTGAGCCTGCCCACACGCGTTCGGCAGGAATGGTCTGTCCATCGCGAAGTGCGGACTGGCCTTCCAAGTGCGCCCAGGTTTGCAAGCGGGTGTTGCCCTCGAGCACCGCATAGGAATTCACCGCGCTGTTAGCTTCCAGTGTGATGGTGCCGATACGCAGCAAACCATGCTCCACCCGCGCGTTCTCGAAATTCACTGCATTGCCGATGCTGCAGCCATCTCCAATGGTCAGCAGATCCGGCACGCGCAGCGTGATGGAGCCGATCACCACGTCGTGCCCCACCTTGGCCCCCAGGGCGCGCAGCCACCAGCCATACATGGACGAGCCGCTCAGCAGATACACCGGCGCTGCCTCCAGCAGACGGTCCGCCAGCCACCAGCGGTAGTAGGTGAACCCCCACAGCGGGTAGCTGCCCGGCTTCATGCGCCCCATGAGTAACCACTTACCGGCAATCGCTACCGCGAACTCCAGCACAGTAGCTAGCAGATACGCCAGTACGGAGGCGGCGATCGCCACAGGAATGGAATCCTCCGGCTCACCCGTGAAGAAGTGGTAGGTGAAGAAAGGCGCCAGCCACTGGCCCATACGCATGGCAACCAGCCAGGGAATGGCCGCCGCTTGTGCGAGGCCACAGCGCCAGCGCTGCCAGGTGCCGGGTGGTACCCAAGTGGTGTCGACTTGGACGGCATCAGCCCGTGGCGCGTCCATGGCATGAGCAATCGCGCCCACCGTGCGGTGTTGGTAGATGTCCCGCGCCGTCACATGGGCGTAGCCCGGCTGTTGCCGCAGGCGCGAGGCCAGGCGGGCGGCGAACAGCGAATGCCCGCCCAGGTCGGTAAAGAAGTCCGCAGTGCGCCGGATAGCCTGCCCGGCGAACAGATGGCCGAGCGCAGCAAACAGCACCTGTTCCGCAGGTGTTTGCGGCGTGTCGGACCCGGTGTCGACCGTGGCCGGCTGGCTCAGTGTTCGCGCCTTGAGCTGCTTGCGATCGATCTTGCCCGAGGCCAGCCGTGGCATGGCCGGCAGCACCTCGTAGTGGCCGGGCACCATGTAGACGGGCAAGCGTTCTGTCAGCGCGTGGCGCAATTCGAGTGCGTGTGCCGCATCCCCCACCAGAAAGGCGATCAGCTGCTCCACACCGTCTTCCACGCGGAGAATGACGGCGGCGGCGGCCACACCGGGCTGGTCACACAGCGCGGACTCAATCTCGCCCAGCTCTACCCGAAAGCCGCGGATCTTGACCTGGTCGTCCGTACGGCCCAGGCACTGCACCTGTCCCTCCGGGGTGATGCAGGCCAGGTCCCCGGTTCGGTACAGCCGTTGGTCGTGGGTGCCGGTGGACCAGGGGTTGGGCAGGAACTTTTCCGCCGTCAAATCAGGGCGGCCAAGATAACCGGCGGCCACACCCGGGCCGGTGATGCACAACTCCCCGGTCGTGCCATGGGGCACCAGTTGCAGGTTCTCGATGCTATTCACGTCCAGCACCATGAGGCCATAGTTCGGCAGGGGTTGGCCGATGGTCACCGGCTCACCTGCCCGCAATTCGGCCAGGCTGGCAGACACGGTCGCCTCTGTAGGCCCATAGGTGTTGAACACCTGGCGTCCGGGGAGTGCCCAGCGGTCCACCAAAGCCGGTGGACACATTTCGCCACCGAGGTTGATGATGCGCAGTCCGGGGATGTCGCGGTTGAACAGGCCCAGCAGGGTGGGTACCGCGTGCAGCACGGTAATGCCTTCGCGCTCCAGCACGCTGGGCAGGCTCTCGATGTCGCTGGCGACTTCCTTGGAGGCGACCCACAGGGTGGCCCCCACGAGGTAGCTGATCCAGATTTCCTCAAATGACATGTCAAACGCCACCGAGAAGCCTTGATACACGCGGTCCGAAGCGTTCACCCCCAATCGCACGTTCTCACTGCGCAAAAAGTGGCAAATGCTGCCTTGCGTGATGCTGATGCCCTTGGGCTTGCCGGTGGAGCCGGAGGTGTAAATCACATAGGCCGGGTGATCGGGGCTGTAGTGCGTTCGGCGGCGGGGCGGGATGTCGGCGCAGAGGGTTTCCGGGGTCCACAGGGGGATGCCTTTTGTCTCCATGTGTGAGGCGAAAGGCGCCGCGCGGTCAGTGCTGCTGATCAAACCTTTGGCTGCGGCATCTTCCAGGCAGGTCCACACCCGCTCAGCGGGGGTGTCGGCATCCATGGGCAGCCAGGCAGCACCGGTTTTGGCAATGGCCAGTTGCAGTACCAAAAGCGGGATGCCGCGCGGCAGCCACAAGCCCACCATGTCGCCGCCGCCAATGCCGTTGGCGAGCAAGTGGCTCGCTGCGCGGTCAGCCTGCGTATTCAGTTCTTCATAGGTGAGGCTGGTCACTCCATCGGTCAGGGCGATGGAATGAGGTGCGCGCAATGCACTGGCTTCAAACAGGTCGGCCAAAATTTCCGGGCTCAACAGCTCCGGCATGTCTGGACCGCGCAGGACGAGACCGCCCTCTGGACCGGGCAAAACCGAATCAAAAGACATCAGGGGGAGCGGTGCAGGCGGGGGGCGGAGAGTGCCACGATCTGGTCGCGGGTTGCTTCGTCAATGAGGCGGTGCTTGAGCAGGCTGCCATCGGCGGTCATCAGGGCGCGCAGTTGCTGGAGGTCTTTCACCGTGGGCGCGACCTTGATTTGTGCAAGCGCAGCTTGGCTGTTGTTGCCTTTGATGAGAGCGGCCACTTTGGTGGCCCAGACGCTTTGACGGGACATGGTGCGGATGATTCGCCGGAAATGGTTTAGCACTATTTTCGCACATTGCGCCCGACGCTAGTGCGCGGCTAGCTATAAAAATGATAGTGGTTGTATTCGGCTGGACGACGGCGTGTGGCGGGGCCTTCGCTGTGTCAGGGTGTGTCCGGTACCATGGAGGGCTACGTTCCGAAAGAATCCAACCATCATGAAGTTTCCCTCCCTCTTGATGCCCGGCCTGCTCTGCGCACTGGTTTTGCTCACACAGTCCGTGCAAGCGCAGGAAGCCCGCAGTGGCACCTTCAAGGCTGTGCAAGGCGCCGTTACCGTGGGGCAAGGAGATGCCAAGCGCCCAGTCGCTTCAGGTGGCGGGGTGGTGGAGGCGGATCGTGTGCAAACCGATGCCACAGGTTCTGCGGTGTTGATGTTGCGTGATGGCACCACAATTGCTATCGGCCCCAACACCACGGTAGACCTCACCCGCTTTCAGTTTGACGGCACCACCCAACAAGGCAACCTGGCCATCCGGGTGTTGCAAGGCACCATTCGCATGGTGACCGGGCTCTTGGGCAAGGTCCAGCCTGACAACGTCAAGGTCAGCACCCCGGCATCGACGGTCAGTGTGCGCGGCACCGATTTCATCGTGGAGGTGCTATGAACATGCGCCTCGCCTTGTTGGTGCTGGTTGCCGGCTTGCAGGCCTGCGCGCCTATCAGTCGCGTGACCTTGCTGCCCCAAGACGACGGGCGTGCCACTGCGGTCCAGGTGCAAAGTGCTGCTGGCGTGGTGGACCTGACGCAGCCTTACCAGACGGCAGCGCTGCAACGTGACGGCCGATTGGAAGCCCAGCAGTCCAATGCGGAAGAAGTGTCCAAGCGCCATGGCGCTGTGCTGGCTTTGCCTTTGCTGCCACCGGTTCGCTTCACCTTGCAGTTTGAGCCCGGTACGTCGACATTGACCCCTGATTCGCAAAACCAGTTGCAAGGCATCTTGGAGCAGGCCACGGCCCGAGCCGGTGGCGAAATTCAGGTGATCGGGCATACCGACCGGACCGGCAGCCCGCAAGCCAACGACACCTTGTCTCTGCAGCGTGCACAGGCTGTCCGCAATCTGTTGATTCAGCGTGGATTCGAGCCCGCATTGGTGGAAGCCATTGGCCGTGGCGAGCGAGAGCCGGTGGTGCCCACGGAAGCCAATGTGAACGAGCCCCGAAACCGCCGCGCGGAAATCATCATCCGCTAAGTCCTGGTTTACTTTTGATGGCGAAAAAATCTCTCTCTGATCTGGGTGGGCTGGTGTATTCCACCGAGGTGGGTCGCACCTGTCCGGTGTGCCGCCAGGCGATTGCCGATTGTGTGTGCCACGTACCAAAACGACCTGCCGGCGACGGCATTGTGCGTGTGTCCCGCGAAACCAAAGGGCGCGCAGGCAAAGGTGTGACGCTGGTGAAAGGTGTGCCCTTGGACGACGACGCGCTGATTGCGCTGGGCAAAAAACTCAAGGCCACTTGCGGCTCGGGCGGCACCGTCAAAGAGGGGGTGATCGAGGTGCAGGGTGACCATGTGGACAAAATCATGTCGGCATTGGTCGCGCAAGGCTTTACCGTCAAGCGTGCGGGCGGCTGATGCAGGCAGAAGACTTGCAAAAACTGGTGGAGCGCACCATGCCCTTCGGCAAATACCAGGGGCGTCTGATCGCAGATTTGCCCGGCGACTACCTGAACTGGTTTGCCCGATCAGGCTTTCCCAAAGGCGAAATCGGCCGCCTGTTGCAGCTGATGCATGAAATCGACCATAACGGCTTGAGTGATTTGCTCACACCTCTGCGTCCGCGCTAGCTGTTAAAGGCCCAACAGTGCCGCGCGCAGCTCCGGTTTGCGCGCCTTGGGGTCCAGCCAGATTTTGAAAAACGCTTCACTGAAGGCTGCATCGGGTGTTTCGCCCAATAGTCGGCCGTTCAGAAAGAATCGGGCCCCGGCGCCGGGCACATGGACGCCCAGCAGGCGGTCGCCGGATTTCACATCCACAAACATCCCTGTCATGAAGGCGGACCATGCCTGCACTTGTTCGGGCGTGGCTGCGCTGATGCGCGAGATTTCAATCAGCGAGGTGTTGTTGATATCGCTGGCTTTGACCGAGGTGTTGTAAACAATTTCCAGCGCAAAAGCCCGGTTGAAGCTGAAACTCCCCCCGCTGGCTGCAGGTAACCACAGCGTGGCGTCGTATGCCTTGAACCCGAAAAATTTGAGTGGTCCACTTCCTTTGGGCAGCCAATCAGCACCATAGGCGTTCAATACGGAGGGCGCGCGGTTGGCGGACGCGTCTTGCGCCCATGTTGGCGGCACAAGGGTACCCAGAAGCGTCAGCATCACCACCTTGCGGCGGCGCAAGACGACGATGTCAGGATCGGTAGGGCCGGTGGTGAGGGGTAGGGCTTGCATGGGCGTATTTTTGGCCCAATTTCCAGAAAATGCAACTATCTAGGATAAAAAATTACTGATTAGTAATTTTGAAAGCGGATCCCTCACATCGCACTTGGTGAGTCATCCTTCCAGGTTCCCTGGGGCAGACCCTGCAAGCGGTAGGGGCCGATGGCGGCACGAATCAATCGCAGGGTCGGGTAGCCGACGGCCGCCGTCATCCGCCTCACTTGGCGGTTGCGCCCCTCGCGGATCACCAACTCAATCCAGCTGGTCGGGATGGTTTGCCGGACCCGGACCGGCGGGTCGCGTTCCCACAAGCCTTCTGGCGGCGGGATGCGTTGGGCGCGTGCTGGCAGGGTGATGCCGTCGTTGAGCATCACGCCCTGGCGCAGAGCGGTGAGGGCTGCATCGTCGGGTTCGCCTTCTACCTGCACCCAGTACGTCTTTTCCATCTTGAAGCGCGGGTCGCTGATGCGCGCTTGCAGCTTGCCGTCGTTGGTGAGTAACAGCAGGCCTTCGCTGTCGGCGTCCAGTCTGCCTGCCACGTAGACGCCGGGAAGGTCGATGAAATCTTGGAGCCCGCGCCAGCGCCCCTCAGGAGTGAACTGGCTGAGCACGCCATAGGGTTTGTTGAAGCAAATCAGGCGCGACTCAGATGCCGGTGTCGGTGGCGACGGGGCGGCACGCACCGAAAGGCGAGGGCGGCGCGGGGTGTTCTGCATGGTTTAGTCAGCTGCCGCCCACAGGCGTTCGCCAGTTGCTTCCAGATGCGTGAGGTAGATGCGCACCTCGAACTCCAGTTGGTGGTACGCCGGCTCCATGTGGGTGCAGAGTTGGTAGAAGGCCTTGTCGTGCTCACGCTCGCGCAGGTGGGCCAACTCGTGCACCACAATCATTTTGAGAAAGGGCTCCGGCGTGTCCTTGAACAGGCTGGCCACCCGGATTTCGCGTTTACTTTTGAGCTTGCTGCCCTGTACGCGCGACACCGTGGTGTGCGTGCCCAGCGCGTTTTTGACGACATGCAGCTTGCTGTCGAACGCTACTTTGCTCAGGGGCTCGGTGCTGCGCAGATAGTCTGACTTGATGTCCTGCACATAGTCGTACAGCACTTTGTCGGTCCGCACCCCGTGCGCTTGCGGGTGGCGGCGGGTGAGCCAGTCACCCACCCGGCCCTCGGCCAGCATGTGCTGCACCTGGGCCAAGGTGTCCGCAGGGTAGCCATTCAGGTAGCGCAGCGCAGGCGCTGCTACCAATTTCATAGCTGCTCGCGCAGATTCTGCGAGCGCCAGAGGCCGATTTTGCTTCAAATTTGAATCACACTTCGCGGCGCAGCGCGGGGAATAGGATCACATCGCGGATGCTGGCGCTGTCGGTCAGCAACATCATCAGGCGGTCGATGCCGATACCGCAGCCGCCGGTGGGGGGCATGCCGTATTCCAGTGCGCGCACAAAGTCGTGGTCGAAGTGCATGGCCTCGTCGTCGCCGCTGTCTTTGGCGGCCACTTGGGCTTGGAAGCGGGCGGCCTGGTCTTCGGCGTCGTTCAGCTCGCTGAAGCCGTTGCCGAACTCGCGGCCCGTGATGTAGAGCTCAAAGCGCTCGGTCACTTCAGGGCGGTCATCGTTGGCGCGCGCCAGCGGCGAGATTTCGGTGGGGTGCTCCATGATGAAGGTGGGGTTCCACAGCTTCTCCTCCACGGTTTCTTCAAAGTACAGCACCTGCAGGCTGGCCAGGCTGCGGCCTTCCAAACGGTTCTTAGCTTCAGTCAGGCCCAGCTTTTTGACGGCATTGGTCAGCCAGGTAGCGTCAAACACGTTGTCGCCAGCGTCGGTGTACTTCTGGATGGCTTCCACGATGGTCAGGCGTTCAAACGGCTGCTCCAAGTCCACAGGCTTGCCGGCATAGCTGAGTCGCAAGCCGCCAGTGGCCTTCCGGGCTGCGTCGCGGATCAGCTTCTCGGTGTAGTCCATCAGGTCTTGGTAGTTCCAGTAGGCCGCGTAGAACTCCATCATGGTGAACTCGGGGTTGTGGCGCACCGAGATACCTTCGTTGCGGTAGCTGCGGTTGATTTCGAACACGCGGTCAAAGCCACCGACGATCAGGCGCTTGAGGTACAGCTCGGGCGCAATGCGCAAGAACATTTCCTGGTCCAGCGCGTTGTGGTGGGTCCTGAACGGCTTGGCGTTGGCACCACCGGGAATGGGGTGCAGCATGGGCGTTTCGACTTCCATAAAGTCGTGGTTGACCATGAACTCGCGCAATGCGCTGACCGCTTTACTGCGCGCTACGAAGCGCTTGCGGGTTTCCACATCGGTCATCAGGTCCACATAGCGCTGGCGGTACTTCACTTCCTGATCCGCCATGCCGTGGAACTTGTCGGGCATGGGGCGCAGGCTCTTGGTGAGCAGGCGGATGCGGGTCGCATGGATGGACAGCTCACCGGTCTTGGTTTTGAACAGCGTGCCTTCTGCGGCCACGATATCGCCCAAATCCCAGTGCTTGAAGGCGGCGTATAGGTCCACACCCACGTCTTCACCGCGCACATATAGCTGGATGCGGCCACCACTGGGGCCGAAGGAAGAGTCCTGCAGGGTACAGAAGCTGGCTTTGCCCATGACCCGCTTGAGCATCATGCGGCCGGCGACCTTGGCAGTGGCACCCAAGGCGGCCAGTTCTTCGGTGGTCTTGTCGTTGTAGGCACCGAACAGTTCTTCAGCTTTGTGCGCGGGTTGGAAGTCGTTCGGGAAGGCCACACCTTGACCAGCGGCCTGCTGTTCACGCAGTACCTTGAGCTTTTCGCGGCGCTCGTGGATCAACTGGTTTTCGTCTTGCGGTGCGGGAGCAACTTGGTTTTGGTCAGACATGGAGTGACTTTTGGGTTCGGGTGGGAATTCGGCACCCCTCACGGGGCTTTGGCCGTAACCCTCCATTGTAAGAGGGCGGCCTGCCGCTATGATGCGCTCGCACTTCACTTGGATGGCCCATGCTCTACAAAATCGTTGCCCTGTTGTTGGAAGTCGTATCCGGTTTGTTAACCACAACCGCCCTGTTGCGCCTGTATATGCAGCACCAGCGCATTCCCCTTTCGGCCCGCTCGGGTAACCCTTTGGGACGATTTATTTTTGCCTTGACGGACTGGATCGTGTTGCCCTTGCGCCGGGTGATCCCCGCCCTGGGCCGGTGGGACATGGCCAGCCTGACGGCTGCATTTTTGATTCAGCTGGCCCACTTCGCTGTTCTGTGGTCCTTGAATGGCTTTGGCGTCACGCCCATGTCTATCGTCGTGCTGGCCCTGTTGGGGATGGTGCGTTTGAGCCTGTCCGGCCTGACAGCCATGGTGCTGGTCTATGCGGTGTTGAGTTGGGTGCAGACCCAGTCCTTTTTGTCCGAGCTCCTGGATCGTTTGGTGACGCCTTTGCTGGCGCCCATCCGAAAGGTGTTGCCCTTGGTGGGCGGAGTGGATTTGTCGCCGCTGGTGCTGCTGGTGGTGCTGCAGATATTCACCATCGTGCTGGGCGATGTGCAGTATGGGCTGCTCTCTGCAGTGGCCGGATAAACAAAGAGGCCCGATGGGCCTCTTTGTTTGGGGTGTGCCGGTAGGGCTTACATCACCGAGTCCGCAGGCTGGCGTTGCAACATCGCCAAAGTCTCGGCAATCGTCTTGCGAAGTTCGCGGCGGTCGGAGATGAAGTCGATCGCACCCTTGGTTTGCAGGAATTCGGAGCGCTGAAAGCCTTCAGGCAGAGTCACCCGCACGGTGGACTCGATCACGCGGGGGCCGGCAAAACCGATCAGGGCCTTGGGTTCGGCAATCACGATGTCACCCAAGAAGGCAAAACCCGCGCTTACGCCGCCCATAGTGGGGTCGGTGAGCACGCTGATGTAGGGAAGGCCCTTTTTGGCCAAGCGGGTTAGCGCCGCATTGGTCTTGGCCATTTGCATCAGGCTCAACAAGCCTTCCTGCATGCGGGCGCCACCCGTGGCGGTGAAGCACACAAAAGGTACTTTTTGCTCAATGGCAGTCTCCACGCCGCGCACAAAGCGTTCGCCGACCACGGAGCCCATGGAGCCGCCCATGAATTCAAATTCAAAGCACGCTGCCACCAGGCTCACCCCGTGCACCGCACCGCCCATGACGATCAGGGCATCTGTCTCGCCGGTGTTTTCCAGTGCCTCTTTCAGACGCTCTGGGTATTTGCGGCTGTCTTTGAACTTGAGTGCATCGACGGGAATGACTTCTTGGCCGATTTCAAACCGGCCTTCGTTGTCCAGAAAAGCATTCAGGCGCGCACGCGCACCAATGCGGTGGTGGTGGCCACAGCCGGGGCACACGTTCTGGTTCTGCTCCAGATCGGTTTTGTAGAGCACGGCTTCGCAGCTGGGGCACTTGATCCACAGGCCTTCGGGCACGCTGCGGCGCTCCGTAGGGTCGGTGTGTTGAATCTTGGGGGGTAGCAGTTTTTCCAACCAACTCATGGGATTTCTCCAGTGCAGTGCCCACAGGGGCGTCCAACAGACAGGGGGCGATTATCCGCTAACGGGACACCCTACTTAAATTTTGCAGAAATTGCCGAAAAGTTCCCTGGTGATACCAGATAAGACCACACATCCAGTACAACGACAATGATGCTGGTGCGTTGGCGGACCTCATCAATTCGAGAGCGATGGGATTCTTCCATGACCAATACAACCAATAGCAGCCATCTACAGTAAACCAAGTCGCGACTAGCATCAGCGGCCAGCGTCTCCATTGGCGTTGCACCATGACATGCATAGACCATGAAGCCGTCAAGTAGGCCAATATTGCCATGATTAGACTGATAGGAATGTCCCAATCAGGCGCTTGGTAGTAGTACGAACCGGCGATCAATAGACCTACTCCAATTGCCAAGGTTGTGAGTTTCCAAGGGCGCAAGTATTCACTATTCGAGTGCATAGTGGTCGATCATTCTGCAATGATGACGGGAGGAATGCCGAAGTCCATGCCTGCAACGAGAAAGGCAGAGGTTAGGCTATCACTTGGCAACGCAGAAAGGTCAGTGGGGGCCACGATCCGACCCTTGGATGTCGCTGGATTCCACGCAATGTCCCGCAAGTTCAAAACGTCCTGACTATGTGATGTGGAGGCTTGCTTGAATGATGCGAAGCCCTCAAAAAGTCGAATATCTCTCGATTGGTTAGAGTCGTGGATGGTTCGGAGCAGGTACGTGGCAGCGACGAGGACACTGCACCCCAAGCCAACATACCAATAGCGGGTTTCACGTCCCCGCTTTTCAATGGAACGGCCAGTTGGATTGCCCAGAGCATTGAATGCGATGGACAGCGGCGCCTCAATGACCAGGTTGAGAGGAGTTTGGTCGAAGGAAATAATCTTCTGTAGATGCAATTTCAGTTGTGAGAAGGTGATCTCCGCTGGATCACCTTCCCCTACGAGCAAGCCGCAACTTGGCTTACTGCTGGCGAAACCAATATCGATGAAGATCCACTCACCTGAATGCTGGGTGGCTTCGGACACTGCGCCGGCACGTATCGTCATTCAGATTCAGTCCAGCGCTAACCGAATTTCTCGTAGAAAGTTTTGTGCAGTGTTGGCCACCTGCTCACGCGGCTGGTCTTCCAGCAGTTGGATGATTTTGCTGCCGATGACCACCGCGTCCGCCACCTTGGAGATGGTTTTGGCCGTCGCCGCATCGCGGATGCCGAAGCCCACGCCCACCGGGGTGCTGATGTGCTGGCGGATGCGGGGCAGCATGGCTTCCACCGCATTGGTGTCCAAGGCGCCGGAGCCGGTCACGCCCTTGAGCGACACGTAGTACACATAGCCACTGGCCACGCGGGCCACTTGCTGCATACGCTCGTCGGTGCTGGTAGGCGCCAAGAGGAAAATCAGGTCCATGTGGTGGGCCCGCAAGTCGGCAGCAAAGGCCTCGCATTCTTCGGGCGGGTAGTCCACGATCAGCACGCCGTCCACGCCCGCTTCAGACGCGTCTTTCACAAAGGCGCTGGCGACACCTTCTCGGGCGAACTTCTGGTCATAGCGCTCCACCGGGTTGGCATAGCCCATGAGCACCACGGGAGTGGTGCTGTTGGCTTTGCGGAACTCGCGCACCATGGCGATGACCTGCACCATACCGATGCCAAAAGCCAAAGCCTTGTTGCCCGCCTTCTGAATGACGGGGCCGTCGGCGCTGGGGTCTGAGAAGGGCACGCCCAGCTCGATCACATCCGCACCGCCCGCCACCATGGCGTGCATCAGCTCGGGCGTAACGTCGGCATAGGGGTAGCCGGCGGTGACGAAGGGAATGAGCGCCTTGCGGCCTTGGGCTTTCAAGCTCGTAAAGGTGGCGGCGATACGGCTCATGCTGCACCTCCTGCTTTGAACATCTGCACGGGCTGTTCACCGCCTTTGACCGCCTGCCCCCGGCAGCTGGGGCGGCAGTAGAAGTCGGCATTGCTCAGGTCAGCGACGGTGCCGATGTCTTTGTCGCCACGGCCAGACAGGTTCACCAGGATGCTCTGGTCAGGGCGCATGGTTTTGGCCAGCTTCATGGCGTAGGCGACGGCATGGCTGGATTCCAGTGCGGGGATGATGCCTTCGGTGCGGCACAGGTAGTGGAAGGCGTCCAGCGCTTCCTTGTCGGTGATGCCCACGTATTCCGCGCGGCCGATGTCGGCCAGGAACGCATGCTCAGGGCCCACGCCAGGGTAATCCAGACCCGCGCTCACACTGTGGGTCTCGGTGACTTGGCCGTTGTCGTCTTGCAGCACATAAGTGCGGTTGCCGTGTAGTACGCCGGGGCTGCCCTTCTGGATGGACGCGGAGTGCTTGCCGCTCTCCAGGCCTTCGCCCGCCGCTTCCACGCCGATCAGGCGGGTTTGGTCGTGTTGGATGTAGGGGTGGAAGATGCCCATGGCGTTGGACCCACCGCCTACGCAGGCAATCACCGCGTCGGGTTGCTCGGTCTTGCAACCGGCAGCGGCCAGCATTTCGGGCATTTGCACCAAACATTCATTGCCGATCACGCTCTGGAAGTCGCGGACCATCATGGGATAGGGATGCGGACCGGCCACGGTGCCGATGATGTAGAAGGTGTTGTCCACATTGGCGACCCAGTCGCGCATGGCTTCGTTGAGCGCGTCTTTCAGGGTCTTGCTGCCGCTTTCCACGGGCACCACGGTGGCTCCCAGCAGCTTCATGCGGTAGACGTTGGGGCTTTGGCGTTTCACGTCTTCGCTGCCCATGTAGACCACGCATTCCAGACCATAGCGGGCGCAGATGGTGGCGGTGGCCACGCCGTGCTGGCCGGCGCCGGTTTCGGCAATCACGCGGGGCTTGCCCATGCGCTTGGCGAGCATGGCCTGGCCGATGGTGTTGTTGACCTTGTGGGCACCGGTGTGGTTCAGGTCTTCGCGCTTCAGGAAAATTTGTGCACCGCCCATTTCACGGCTCATGCGGGCCGCGTGGTACACGGGGGAAGGGCGGCCGACGAAGTGCGCGAGCTCTGACTTGAATTCCGCCAGGAACTCGGGGTCGTGCTGGTACTTGGCGTACGCGTCTTTGAGCTCGTTGATGGCGTGGGTCAATGTCTCCGAGACGAAGCTGCCGCCGTATCTGCCGAAGTGGCCTTTGGCGTCGGGTTGTTGGTAATCGAACATGGTGTTTACATTCCTGCAAGATGCCGGTCCGCCGCGCGCACGGCGGCAACGAACTGGCGGATTTTTTCGGGGTCTTTGATGCCCTTCAGGGGCTTGCCGTGAGCGTCTTCGGCTTCGACGCCGGAGCTCACGTCTACAGCCAGCGACTTACAGCGCGGCCGTACCGACGTGATGCCATCGCCCACGTTTGCACTGGTGAGTCCACCACTCAAGACGAGGTGAGCGTTGACGCTTGGAGGAAGAAGTGACCAATTGAATGTTTTGCCACCGCCACCGTAGCCGTCCACATGGGCGTCTAACAGAATGGCTTGGGCGTTCGAATAATCGTGCACAAATTGTACGAGGTCGAAGGCCTGTGCGTCTTCTCCCAAGGGAATACGCGCGGCGCGAAGATAAGGGCGGGCAGCATCACCAGTAGCCAACTGGCAATCCTCGGCGGATTCATCTCCGTGAAATTGCACGGTAGCGCCCGCCACCATTGCGCAAGCAGCTCCTATTTCTGTAGCGCTCGCGTTCACAAACAACAAAACAGGCGTCACGAAAGGCGGTAGCCGTTTGGCTAGGTCGGCGGCGCGCGCGGCAGTGACGGCTCGGGGGCTCTTGGCGTAAAGAACAAAACCGATGGCATCTGCGCCGGCCGCGACGGCTGCGTCAACATCCTGCTCGCGGGTCAGACCGCAGATTTTGATTCGGGTACGGGTGTAGGTGTCGGTGTGCGTGGTGCTTGCGTTCATGGCAACGCATCATACGCAGGCGTGCGCTCCGGCATGCCCCATTGGGGGTCATAGCGGGGGCCCAGAAAGTACAAACCATCCGGCGAGAAGGTCGGTGCCGCCACCTTGCGGCTGCGGGCGGCCAGCACTTCCGCCATCCACTCCGGTGGTTTTTTACCTTGGCCGATTTGCACCAGGCAGCCCATGATGTTGCGGATCATGTGGTGCAGAAACGCGTTGGCCTCAAACTCGATCCGCCAGTAGGCACCGCGCTTGTGGAAGTCAATGCGCATCACATGTTTGACCGGACTTAGTGCTTGGCATTGGGCGGCTCGAAAGGAAGTGAAGTCGTGCTCGCCGATCAGGTAGTCGGCCGCCTTACGCATGGATCTTTCGTCCAGATTATTGAAAGTCCAGCCAACCCGACCTGATTCAACGCTGGGACGTATGGGGGACTCCAACAACACGTAGGCATACCGCCGCGAAAGGGCTGAGGCCCTGCAATGAAATTCCGAAGTGGTTTTTACCGCCCACTGAACCGAAATATCTTTGGGCAGGTTGGCGTTGGTGCCTCGGATCCAGGAGTAGGTGTCGCGGTCTATATCCGTGTCGAAGTGCACCACCTGCATCAGTCCGTGCACTCCTGCATCAGTGCGGCCGGCGCACAAAGTGGAAACGCGCTGGGCAGTGAATTTGCCCAGCGCGGCTTCCAGTTTGTCTTGAATCGTCTGACCGGAGGATTGGCTTTGCCAACCCTGGTATCCCTGGCCGTTGTACGTGACGCCTAAAACTACGCGCACAGGCCCTCAGTCATCATCGTTCGCCGCATAAATCGCTTAGCTCAGTTGCGCCAGAGCTTTTTGTGCTTTGGCCCGCATGTCACCCGTGGCTTCCGACATCACTTCTTCGATCAGGGCACGTGCACCATCTTCGTCTCCAATGGAGATGAATTCTTCGGCGAGTGCCAGCTTGGTTCCCAGGGGGTCTTCACTGAGGCTGTCAGGCGCAGAGGCTGGGGATTCGGCAGGGCTGTCGAGCTCCATGGACAAAGAGCTGAGGTCGAATTCCATCAGGCCTGTATCGGCGAGTTGGTTGGCAGTTGCAGCGGGCGCAGGTTCCACAGGGGCAGGGCCTGTGGCTTCAAAGCGCAGTGGATTGGCATTCCCGTCGTTCAGCGGGACTTCGAGGTCATCCAGAGACAGGGAAATCTCCGGCATCTGATTGACAGGCTCAAAGCTCGGTGTGGGTGAGCTGGGTTCGTCTGCATTCAAATCGAAATCCATGTCCAAAGCATTGTTGGCAACAGGAGCCTCCATCTTGACGGTTTCTTCGGTGCCTGAGGTCACGGTCCCACCTGTGACGTCACTGATGGCACTGGCCGCAGGTTCATCGTCCAGGGAGAAATCAAGGTCCAGATCGAGGTCAACGCCATTGCCGAGATCCGGTTCCAGTTCAGGGTGCGCTGATTGCGCCACGGTGCTTCCACCAAAACCGGAAACTGGTCCAGCTGCCATGGCCGCACCACCCATTGAGGCAGGAGCGCCGCCTGGCTGGTAGAGCGGATTAGTGGGATCAATGCTCTGGCCCATCTCGCAGATGCGGGTCCACTCGGGACTGGTAGCCCCGGTCAGCTTGTAGGCTTGGGTTGCCGTGCTTTCAAAGCTGCGGGTATCCCTGCGTTTTGCAAAAATTTCAAGCAGCTTGGTATGGATAGCCAAACGTCCGGGATTGGATCGGACAGCTTCCTTGAGGATTTCTTCGGCCTGCAAGTCTCGACCGTAGGCAAGGTAAACATCAGCTTCTGCAACAGGGTCTACGTCATCGGCGGCATCTAGTTGGCTTGCCGAGTACACCATGGAGGACGCGCTGACGGGACCGTTCTGGTTGGTGTCTACGCGCTGGCCACCACTCGCTCCGAAGAAGGAGTCGGGTTGCAAGCGGCTTTCCAAAAAGGCACTGTCCACTTGTGACGCATTCTTCTTGCGCTGACGTACGCGGTAGGCGGCAAAACCACCCAGTAGCGCAAGCAACCCGACAGCGCCCGCGGGAACCAAGGGGTCTTCGAGCAAGGTGTCCAGCAACGAAGGTTCTTCAACCGCAGGCGCTGGCACAGCTGCTTTGGCCGGAGCGGGTGCTTTTGCAACGGGTGCCGCAGAGGCTGCTACTTGAGGGGCAGAGGCGGCGGCAACTGGCGCAGGTGCCGATGCCGGGGTAGCGGCGGCTGCAGGTACAGACTTGGCAGGTTCAGAAGCTGCGGGTACCGCTGCAACGGGTACAGTGACCGCAGCAGGGGGTTGGGATGCTGCAGGCTTGGCCGGCAAAGCATTGGCGGCGGCCTTCAGTGATTCCAGTTCTTTCTTGTTCTTTGCCAACTCGGCTTCGCGCGCGGCGGCATCTTTGGCTTCGCGTTCTTTGGCGATTTTGGCTTCGTCTGCTTTGGAAGAAACTGCACCCTTTGACAGGGTCAGCTTGTCCGGTGTGGGAGAGACGGCTTTCTTTTCATCCACCTTGGCTTCAATCGAGCCACTGGCTTTGCGATCCGCCGCGCCCACCGTTGCTTGTGGCGCATTACCTGCCAGATTCCGACGGAAATCGTTGAAATCCTTGCTCTGGGCAACAACGATTTTGGAGGCTTCAGCGGGCGACACGCTCGCCGCGCTTTCTGCGGACGGCACTGTCATAACCGCGCCGGCGCGGACCCGGTTCAAGTTGTCGTTCACGAACGCATCCGGGTTGGAGCGCAGCAAGGCGACCAGCATCTGGTCGAGCGACACACCTGCGGGCTTGTTGGCGCTGGCAATCTTGCTTGCCGTATCACCCGGTTTGACCGTGATTTGCTTCTCACCGCCAGAGGCGGGCTTGGGTGCAGGTGCTTCGGCAGACGGCGCTGCAGGGCGCACGGGGGCGGCCTGGCGCCCAGATTCAGACGGTGCTACTTTCGGTGCCGGAGATGCTACGGGGGTAACAGGAGCGGGTGCACTGGTTGCCGCAGGCGTTTGGGCTAGTGTTGGTACAGGAGCTGACTTTTTGAGGCTGGGAGGGTCCAGGAGGATCGTGTAATCCCGCACGATCCGACCCGACGCCCAAGTGGCTTCCAGAATCAGGTCTACGAAGGGGTCATTGACGGTACGGTCACTGCTCAATCGGAGATAGGAGCGACCGTCTGGTCGGCGCTGCAGGCTGGCCTGCAAGGTGGTGAGTGCGGCGTTGTACTCCAATCCGGCCGCGGTAAATGCGTCCGGTTGAGCGACGGCCGCTTTGAGGGATGCGGCTTCCTCTGCAGTGATGTCTGGAACATCAACTTCTGCCCGCAGCGGTTCGCCCAACGCCGACTGGACGGTCAATCGGCCCAGCGAAAGCGCATTGGCCCCGGTTCCGGACAAGCCGAGTAGCGCAATGGCTGCAGCCGCGATGGCGGTCCTTTGCCAACGATGTGTCTTTGCGATCAATTTTTAGGCCTCCGGTGCTCAGGCGAGCGGCAATGTACTTGTCGGTTTTCAGGCAAACAGGCCCGATACTTGAAACGTAAAAAGTACCATAACATCAATGTCTTACGGAGACAAGCTAAGAAAGCGCTTAACTTTCAAAGCTTGTCCGATTGCCTATTGTCGCCCTCGCGCTTGTTGCCTAGGGGCAACGACGTGTAACTCTCTGTTACGCGTCGAGCAGGATGCGCAGCATGCGGCGCAAAGGCTCGGCTGCCCCCCACAGCAGCTGATCACCGATGGTGAATGCACCCACATACTCGGGTCCCATGGCCAATTTGCGGATACGGCCCACGGGGATGGTCATGGTGCCGGTCACGGCCACGGGGGTCAGGTCCTGGATGGTGGCTTCGCGGGTGTTGGGCACCACTTTGACCCACTGGTTGTCTGCAGCGATCATGGCTTCGATGTCGGCCACGGGCACGTCTTTTTTCAGCTTGAAGGTCAGGGCCTGGCTGTGGCAGCGCATGGCACCCACGCGCACACAGAAACCATCTACGGGGATGGCGGAACTACCGAAGCCCTCGCCCATGCCCAGAATCTTGTTGGTTTCTGCCATGCCTTTCCACTCTTCCTTGGATTGGCCATTGCCAAGGTCTTTGTCGATCCAGGGGATCAGCGAACCACCCAGTGGCACGCCGAAGTTGGCAGTCTCTGCGCCGGTCAGTGCGCGCTGCTTGGCGATGACTTTGCGGTCGATTTCCAGAATCGCACTCTTGGGGTCGTCGAGCAGGGCTTTGACTTCGGCGTTCAACGTGCCGTACTGGGTCAGCAGTTCGCGCATGTGTTGTGCGCCGCCGCCGGATGCTGCCTGGTAAGTCTGGGTGCTCATCCACTCGACCAAGCCGGCCTTGTAGAGTGCGCCCACGCCCATCAGCATGCAGCTCACGGTGCAGTTGCCGCCCACCCAGTTCTTGCCGCCCTTGGCCAGCGCGTCCTTGATGACGGGCATGTTGACCGGGTCCAGGATGATGACAGCATCTTTCTCCATGCGCAGTGTGGAAGCTGCGTCGATCCAGTGACCGTTCCAGCCCGCTGCGCGCAGCTTGGGGAATACTTCAGTGGTGTAGTCGCCGCCTTGGGCAGTGATGATGATGTCGCAGCGCTTGAGGGCGTCGATGTTGTAGGCGTCTTGCAGCGTGGTTTCGTTCTTGGCCTCAGCCGGAGCCTTGCCGCCTGCATTGCTGGTGGAGAAGAAAAGCGGTTCGATCAGATCGAAGTCTTTTTCCTGCGCCATGCGATCCATCAATACCGAGCCGACCATGCCGCGCCAGCCGACCAAACCTACCAACTTGCTCATATCAACGCCCTTTCAATGTAAACAAACGATGCCCGACCTGGGCTGTTTGCTCCGGCTCGTCTGGCCGGGGGCGCACGACGATACCGGAGCTGGATCAGCCCTTAATGGTCGTGGTTTTGGAAATGATTGCGCGCGCGGCCTTGGCTGCCTTGGAGGCAGTCAACAAGCTTAAAGAGAAGGGGCGTGCGGCAAACATGGGATTATTGTAGCGCAAAACAAGAATTTTTTGCTCCGCGCGGACTGAATTGATTTTGCTTGGCGAAGGCCTGTTGCGCAACAGACCCTCGCATCGCGGTGTTTAGGCCAGTGCCTTGAGGACTGCGTCGCCCATCTCTTTGGTGCTGACCTTGGTAGTGCCTTCGCTGTAAATGTCGGCTGTGCGGAAACCTTGCTCAAGCACCTTCTTCACGGCGGCTTCAATGCGCTGTGCGGCAGCTTCTTGGTTCAGGCTGAAGCGCAGCATCATCGCGGCGCTCAGGATAGTGGCCAGCGGGTTGGCGATGCCTTTGCCTGCGATGTCCGGTGCGCTGCCATGGCTGGGTTCATACAGGCCCTGGTTGCTGCTATTCAGGCTGGCAGAAGGCAGCATGCCGATGGAGCCGGTCAGCATAGAGGCTTCGTCGGACAGGATGTCGCCGAACATGTTACCGGTGACCAGCACGTCAAACTTCTTGGGCGCCTTCACCAGCTGCATGGCGGCGTTGTCCACCAGCATGTGGTCCAGCTCCACGTCGGGGTATTGCTGGCCCACTTCCACCATCACGTCTTTCCAGAGCTGCGAGGTTTCCAGCACGTTGTTCTTGTCGACGCTGGTGACGCGCTTGTTGCGCTTTTGGGCGGCTTGGAACGCGACGTGCGCAATGCGCTCGATTTCGGGGCGGCTGTAGCGCATGGTGTCGAACGCTTCTTCCGCTCCGGGGAAGTGGCCATCAGTCGCAATGCGGCGGCCGCGGGGCTGTCCGAAGTAGATGTCACCCGTCAGTTCGCGGATGATGAGGATGTCCAGGCCCGCAATCAGCTCGGGCTTGAGGCTGGAGGCGCCCACCAGCTGCTCGTAGCAAATGGCCGGGCGGAAGTTGGCAAAAAGACCCAAATTTTTGCGCAAACCCAGGATGGCCTGCTCGGGGCGGAACTGGCGCTCCAGCTTGTCGTACTTCCAGTCGCCCACGGCGCCGAACAACACAGCGTCGGCTTCTTTGGCCAGTTTGAGGGTGGCTTCAGGCAGGGGGTGGCCATGGGCCTCATAGGCGCAACCGCCCACGAGTGCGGTATCCATTTCCAGCTTCAGGTCCAGTGCGTTCAAAACCTTCACGGCTTCCGCCACGATTTCGGTGCCGATGCCGTCACCCGGCAAGACTGCAATTTTCATGATGTCCTTTGAATACTATGAATTTGATAGCTGCTCACGCAGACATGGTCTGCGCCAGCCAGGGTTTTGTAGCCAAACGTTGGGCTTCGAACGCCTTGATCTTGTCGGCATGACGCAGGGTCAGGCCGATGTCGTCAAAGCCGTTGAGCAAGCAGTACTTGCGGAAGGCCTGTACGTCGAATTGGATTTCTTCACCCTGTGGCTTGACAATGACTTGGCGCTCCAGATCAATGGTGAGCTGGTAGCCGGGGAAGGCTAGTGCTTCGTTGAACAACTGGTCTACTTGGGCTTCGCTCAGCTGGATCGGCAGCAGGCCGTTCTTGAAGCAGTTGTTGAAGAAGATGTCGGCGTAGCTGGGCGCGATGATGGCGCGAAAGCCATATTGGTCAATCGCCCAGGGCGCATGCTCGCGGCTGGAGCCGCAGCCGAAGTTTTTGCGCGCCAACAGGATGGATGCGCCGGCATAGCGGGGTTGGTTCAGCACAAAGTCAGGGTTGGGCTTGCGGCTGGCGGGGTCCTGGCCGGGGTAGCCCGCATCCAGGTAGCGCCACTCGTCAAACAGGTTCTGACCGAAGCCGGTTTTACGGATAGATTTGAGAAACTGCTTGGGGATGATCGCGTCGGTATCCACGTTTTCGCGGTCCATGGGCGCAACCAGCCCTTGGTGAACGGTAAATTTTTTCATTTCTTGGCAGCGCCTTCAATTTTCTCGCCGGCCTTTTGAATGTCCTGGCCCATGCCTTTGACGGTGTTGCATCCAGACAGCAACAGCAGGGCAGTGGCGCATGCGGCGATAAGTGCGGTTTTCATATTCAGTCCTTTCAAGGGTTCAGGCGAACTTGCGGATATCAACAAAATGACCATGGATGGCTGCGGCAGCCGCCATAGCGGGGCTCACCAAGTGGGTGCGGCCACCGGCGCCCTGGCGGCCTTCGAAGTTGCGGTTGCTGGTGGAGGCGCAGCGCTCGCCCGGCTCCAGGCGGTCGGCGTTCATGGCCAGGCACATGGAGCAGCCCGGTTCGCGCCACTCGAAGCCGGCAGCCTTGAAGATCTCATGCAGGCCTTCGCGCTCGGCCTGTTCTTTGACCAGGCCGGAGCCGGGCACGACCATGGCCAGCTTGATGTTCTTGGCCACTCTCTGGCCGAGCTTTTTCACCACGGCAGCGGCTTCACGCATGTCTTCGATGCGGCTATTGGTGCAGGAACCGATGAACACTTTGTCCACGAACAAATCGTTCAAGGCCTTGCCGGGCTCCAAGCCCATGTAGGTGAGTGCCCGCTCGATGGCGCCACGCTTGTTGGCGTCTTTTTCCTTGTCGGGGTCCGGAACAGAAGCGTCCACGCCCAGCACCATTTCGGGCGAGGTACCCCAGGTGACTTGCGGCACGATCTGGGTAGCGTCCAGCTCCACCACGGTGTCGAAATGCGCACCGGGGTCCGAGTGCAGGGTCTTCCAGAAGGCGACAGCCTGTTCCCACTCCACTGCGGCAGCTTCAGGTGTGGCGGCGTTGGCGCCGGGGGCCAAGGGGCGGCCCTTGATGTAGTCGATGGTTTTCTCATCCACGGCGACCAATCCAGCGCGGGCGCCGGCTTCAATGGCCATGTTGCACACCGTCATGCGGCCTTCCATACTCAACGCACGGATGGCGGAGCCGCCGAATTCGATGGTGTAGCCGGTGCCGCCTGCGGTGCCGATTTTGCCGATGATGGCCAGCACAATGTCCTTGCCGGTGATGCCGGGAGCAACGTTACCTTCGACCTTGATCAGCATGTTCTTCGCCTTTTTGGCCAAGAGGGTTTGCGTGGCCATCACGTGCTCGACCTCACTGGTACCGATGCCATGGGCCAAGGCTCCAAAAGCACCGTGCGTGGAGGTATGGGAGTCGCCGCACACCACGGTCATGCCGGGCAGGGTGGCGCCGTTTTCAGGCCCCATGACGTGTACGATGCCCTGGCGCTTGGACAGGAAGGGGAAATAAGCGGCTGAGCCGAATTCCTTGATGTTGCTGTCCAGGGTGGTGACCTGTTCTTTGCTGGTCGGGTCGGTGATGCCGTCGTAGCCCAGCTCCCAACCGGTGGTCGGCGTGTTGTGGTCGGCGGTGGCCACAATGGAACTCACGCGCCAGACCTTGCGGCCCGCTTCACGCAGCCCTTCAAACGCCTGGGGGCTGGTCACTTCGTGGACCAGATGGCGGTCGATGTAGAGGATGGAGGTGCCATCGTCTTCGGTATGGACGACGTGGTCGTCCCAGAGTTTGTCGTAGAGCGTGCGTGCCATTTTTGCTTCCTTTAGAGAGACGATTTTAGGTGGTCGACCAGCAAGCGCGCACTGCGCGGCAGGGTCGAGAAGTCGCGGGCCACCAGCTCAATGCGGCGGTGGGCCCAGGGGTCGGTGAGGGGAACTGCGGCCAGTTCACCTGCGTTGTGCATCAGGGTGAATGCGCGCAGGGGCATGACGCCCACGCCCAGGCCGTTGTGAATCATGCGGCACATGGCATCGAGCCCGGTGACCTGGATGCGCAGTTTGATGCTCTGGCCCAGCGCTGTGGCCGCCTGGCGCATGGCGACATAGATGGAGCTGTTGGAGTGCAGGCCCACATGATCCAGCGCCAAGGTGTCCGCGAACGCGACTGAGGGCTCGCGGGCGAGCGCATGGGTGCGGGGAACAATAAGCACCAGTTGGTCCTGCCGGTAGGGCAGGGTCTGCAATTCGCCCACGCCGTCCGCCGTATTGCAGACACCAAAATCGGCGGCACCTTCCTCAACGGCACGAATGACTTCGGTACTCAGGTGCTCTTCCAGATCAATCTTGATGCCTTGGTGGGCACGGATGAAGGCGCCCAAGTCTTCCGGTAGAAACTGCACCGTGGCCGAGATGCTGGCGTGTACCCGCACCTGGCCTTTGGCGCCGTCGGCATATTCCGTGAGCTCAGTGTGCATACGGTCGAGGCTGAAGAACACGCTGCGGGCGTGGTGCAACAGGCTTTGCCCCGCTGGGGTAGGGTGCACACCGCGTGAATGGCGTTGTAGCAGCTGGCTGCCTAGCGCCAGCTCCAGATCACTGAGCCGCTTGCTGAGTGCTGAGGGGGCAATGAATTCGCGCTCCGCAGCCTTGCCGATGCTACCTGTCTCGCAGACAGCCACAAACATCTGTAGCGATGTCAGGTCCATCCGGCGGGTGAGGGGGCGGTCAATGTGCGGCATTTAGAGACGGCATCGTGATCAGCGATGTGAAGTCGGTATTTTCCCACTTGCTACGGGATTAGTCATCGCATTTCGAGATGCCATAGATCTTGACTGTGAAAGGCTTTTTCTCGACATGCAGCAGTCGATGGGCTGTAAATTGCTATGAAAACAGTAGCTACTTGCGCAGAGTCCATGTGCACTAGAGCCGGATTGGATACAAAAAACCCCGCGGCCTTTGCAGGCGGCGGGGTTTTCAGGGTAGGCCAGGGAGGGCTTAACGCTGGTCCAGTGGCTTGACGTCGCGCTTGACGGAGCCGGTGAACAACTGGCGTGGGCGGCCGATCTTGTACTCAGGGTCGCCGATCATTTCGTTCAACTGGGCAATCCAGCCGACGGTACGGGCCAAAGCGAAGATACCGGTGAACAGGTTCACAGGGATGCCGATGGCGCGCTGCACGATGCCGGAATAGAAGTCCACGTTGGGGTACAGCTTGCGTTGGACAAAGTAGTCGTCTTCCAGGGCAATCTTTTCCAGCTGCTTGGCCAGCTTGAACAAGGGGTCGTTTTCCAGACCCAAGGCTTCCAGCACTTCGTTGCAGGTTTCCTGCATGAGCTTGGCGCGGGGGTCGTAGTTCTTGTACACGCGGTGACCGAAGCCCATGAGCTTGACACCGGAGTTCTTGTCCTTGACCTGTTCCATGAACTGGCCGACCTTGGACACGCCGCCTTGGCGCTGGATGTCTTCCAGCATGTTCAGGCAGGCTTCGTTGGCGCCACCGTGGGCAGGGCCCCACAAGCAAGCCACACCGGCGGCAATGGCTGCAAACGGGTTGGTGCCGGAGGAACCGCACAGACGCACGGTGGAGGTAGACGCGTTTTGCTCGTGGTCAGCATGCAGGATGAAGATGCGGTCCATCGCACGTTCGATCACGGGGTTGACCTTGTACTCTTCGCAAGGAGTGCCGAACATCATGCGCAGGAAGTTGCCGGAGTAGCTCAGGTCGTTCTGCGGGTACATGAAAGGCTGGCCCACGCCGTACTTGTAGGCCATGGCCACGAGCGTAGGCATCTTGGCGATTAGGCGGATCGCGGCGATTTCGCGGTGCTCGGGGTTATTGATGTCGGTGCTGTCGTGGTAGAACGCAGACAGTGCGCCCACCAAGCCGGTCAATACGGCCATAGGGTGCGCGTCGCGGCGGAAGCCACGCAGGAAGAACTGCATCTGCTCGTTGACCATGGTGTGGTTGGTCACGAGTTTGTGGAACGCCACTTGTTCGGTTTTGTTGGGCAATTCACCCTTCAGCAACAGGTGGCAGGTGTCGAGGTAGTCGACGTTGGTGGCCAACTGTTCGATGGGGTAGCCGCGGTACAGCAGTTCACCCTTGTCGCCGTCGATGTAAGTGATGCCGGACTGGCAGGAAGCGGTTGAGAGAAAACCGGGGTCATAGGTGAACATGCCGGTCTGGGCGTAAAGCTTGCGGATGTCGATCACATCCGGTCCGATGTTGCCCTGGTACACGGGCATTTCCACACTGGGGCTGCCGTTACTGAACGACAGGGTGGCTTTGTTATCAGCTAGTTTCATCTTTCGCCTTTCAGAGAGGTTCTCTCAACATTTTTAAAACTTCATGGACGTCTGCGCGATCGAGGGCAGCGTCCACCTGCAACAGCGTTTTTCGTGCCAGATGGACGTCCAGCAGGTCGTTGTCGCTCAAGTCCATCAGCGCCGACAGGGCATCGGCATGGCGCACCGTCAGCGTATCGCTGTACCGGCGGAAGAAGCGCTCGATGAACAAGTCGTTTTCCAGCAAGCCGCGCCGGCAACGCCATTGCAGCTTGCTCAAACCCCGTTCATCAATCAATGCTTCAGTCACGCGTGTGCACCTTGGTCTGTATCAAACGGCACGCAGGACCATCATTTCCTTGATCTTGCCGATGGCCTTGGTGGGGTTCAGACCCTTGGGGCACACATCGACGCAGTTCATGATGGTGTGGCAACGGAACAGGCGGTAGGGGTCTTCCAGATTGTCCAGACGCTCACCGGTGGCTTGATCGCGGCTGTCCGCAATGAAGCGGTAGGCCTGCAGCAAGCCGGCGGGACCTACAAACTTGTCGGGGTTCCACCAGAAGCTGGGGCAGCTGGTCGAGCAGCTGGCGCACAAGATGCACTCATACAGGCCGTTGAGTTCTTCACGCTCTTCGGGGGACTGCAGACGCTCTTTCTCAGGCGGCACGGTGTCGTTGATCAGGTAAGGCTTGATCGAGTTGTACTGCTTGAAGAACTGGGTCATATCCACGATCAGATCGCGGATCACGGGCAGACCGGGCAGAGGCTTGAGGACAATCTTGCCGGGCAGGGTGCGCATGTTGGTCAGGCAGGCCAGACCGTTCTTGCCGTTGATGTTCATGGCATCCGATCCGCAGACACCTTCGCGGCAGGAGCGGCGGAAGGAGATGGAAGGATCGATGGCTTTGAGCTTCATCAAGGCGTCCAGCAGCATGCGCTCGGAACCGTCGAGTTCTACCTCGATGTCCTGCATGTAGGGCTTGGCATCCTTGTCGGGATCGTAGCGGTAGATGGAGAAAGTACGTTTGGTCATGTTCAGGTTCTCGCGAAGGGTCTACGCTTAGAAAGTACGGACTTTGAGTGGCACGGAGTCCACGGTCAAAGGCTTCATCTGCACGGGCTTGTAGCTCAGGCGGTTGCCCTCGCTGTACCACAGGGTGTGTTTGTGCCAGTCTTGGTCGTTACGGCCATTGGGGTGTTCAGGCGTGTCGCCGTAGTCGTCCACCGTGTGGGCACCACGGCTCTCGTGACGGGCCGCTGCCGACACGATGGTGGCCTGTGCGGCTTCGATCAGATTTTCGACTTCCAGCGCTTCGATGCGTGCAGTGTTGAAAACCTTGGACTTGTCCTTGAGGTTGAGCGCCTTGACACGCTCGCGCAGCTCGGCAATCTTGACCACGCCTTCGTCCATGCTCTTCTGGGTACGGAACACGCCAGCGTGTTGCTGCATGGAAGCGCGCAGGTCGTTAGCAACGTCCTGGGCGTACTCACCGCTGGTG
This sequence comes from Rhodoferax mekongensis, assembly GCF_032191775.1. NCBI lineage: Bacteria > Pseudomonadati > Pseudomonadota > Betaproteobacteria > Burkholderiales > Comamonadaceae > Rhodoferax > Rhodoferax mekongensis. Next base: position 1,867,377 of record NZ_CP132507.1, read on the forward strand.
GCCTTGTCCAAGCGGGAAACGCGTTCCAACGTGCGGTCTGCAGCGTCCTTGGGCAGAGGCTTGTGCTCCTTGCTGCCTTTGATGTAGTTGACGATGTGGTTGCCTGCTGCACGACCGAACACCAGCAGGTCCAGCAGGGAGTTGGTGCCCAGGCGGTTGGCGCCGTGCACGGATACGCAGGAGCATTCGCCTACGGCGTACAAACCGTTGACCACCTGGTTGTGCACGTCGCCGTTTTGCACCACCACCTGGCCATTGACGTTGGTGGGAATACCACCCATCTGGTAGTGGATGGTGGGCACCACGGGGATAGGTTCTTTGGTGATGTCCACGTTGGCGAAGTTCACGCCGATTTCATACACCGATGGCAGGCGCTTGTGGATGGTTTCTGCACCCAAGTGGTCCAGCTTCAAGAGCACATAGTCCTTGTTCGGACCGCAGCCACGGCCTTCCTTGATTTCCTGGTCCATGGAGCGGGACACGAAGTCACGCGGAGCCAAGTCTTTGAGGGTAGGCGCATAGCGCTCCATGAAACGTTCGCCGTTGCTGTTGAGCAGAATAGCGCCTTCGCCGCGGCAACCTTCGGTCAGCAACACGCCGGCACCAGCCACGCCGGTGGGGTGGAACTGCCAGAACTCCATGTCTTCCAACGGTATGCCAGCACGCGCTGCCATGCCAAGGCCGTCACCGGTGTTGATGAAGGCGTTGGTGGAGGCTGCGAAGATACGACCTGCGCCACCGGTGGCCAGCAGGGTGGTCTTGGCTTCCAGAATGTGGATATCGCCGGTTTCCATTTCCAGGGCGGTGACACCGACCACGTCGCCTTCGGCGTCACGGATCAGGTCCAGTGCCATCCACTCCACGAAGAAGCTGGTCTTGGCTGCCACGTTCTGCTGGTACAGCGTGTGCAACATGGCGTGACCGGTACGGTCAGCGGCAGCGCAAGCGCGTTCCACAGCTTTTTCACCGTAGTTGGCGGTGTGGCCGCCGAAGGGGCGCTGGTAAATGGTGCCGTCAGGGTTGCGGTCGAAAGGCATACCCATGTGCTCCAGGTCGTACACCACCTTGGGAGCTTCACGGCACATGAACTCGATAGCGTCCTGGTCGCCGAGCCAGTCGGAGCCCTTGACGGTGTCATAGAAGTGGTAGTGCCAGTTGTCGTCGTTCATGTTGCCCAAGGAGGCACCGATGCCGCCTTGTGCTGCCACGGTGTGGGAGCGGGTGGGGAACACTTTGGACAGAACGGCCACATTCAGTCCGGCACGTGCCAGCTGCAGGGAAGCGCGCATGCCGGAGCCACCGGCGCCGACGATCACGACGTCGAATTTGCGTTTAGAGACGGAGTAAGACATGTATTAGTGCCTGTTGGAGGGGATCAGAGACGCCACAGAACCTGGATAGCCCAGCCGGCGCAGCCGACCAGCCAAACAATGGAGAACACTTGCAGAGACAAGCGGATGGAGACGGGTTTGACGTAATCCATCCAGATATCGCGCACACCCACCCATACGTGGTACAGCATGGCGATGATGACCGCGAAGGTCAGGAACTTCATCCACTGCTGGGAGAAGATGCCGGCCCATTTGTCGTAGCCGATGGGGCCTTTGAACAAAATCACCTGCGCCAGCAGGGCGATGGTGAACAAAGCCATCAAGACGGCGGTGACGCGTTGCGCCAGCCAGTCCCGCAGGCCGTAGTGCGCGCCAACGACGACGCGCTTGGATCCGTAATTCACTGCCATTTGGTTTTCCTTTTCTCGTTGTTAGTAGGCGCCGAAGAGCTTGAGGGCCAGCACCAGGGTGAGCAAGCTGCCCAGACCCAGAGTGAAGATGGCGGAGCTGCGACCGAATTCTTTGCTCACAGCATGGTTGATGTCCATCCACAAGTGGCGCATGCCTGCGATGAAGTGGTGCAAATACGCCCAGATGATGGCCAGAGCCACCAGCTTCACAAACCAGCCGGGGATAAAGCCGACTCCAACGCTAAAGACGCTGGTGAACTTTGCAAATGAGATTTCCGAGGATACGGATGTGTCGAACATCCAGATAATGAAAGGCATCAGGATGAACATGATGGCCCCGCTGATGCGGTGCAGGATGGAAACCCATCCGGCGGGGGGGAGTCGATAGGTGGGCAGGTCACTCAGCGCATTGATGTTGCGGAATTCAGGCCGCGCGCGCTTGGGTTGGGAGTTGAGCTCAGTCATGGATGGGCTTTCTTGGATGTAACGTGTTTGTAATTCTGGGAATCGCAGGCCAAAATTCTATTGCACCGCACCAATCTGACATTGGACTTGCATGGTGCAACGCATCAATTTAGCGCATTTCGATAGTAGTGTGTGTCGGTCAAGTACAAGCCCCGACGGAGCTCCATAGGTAAATCGTTGTAGGTGTACGCGGTACGCTCAACACTGAGCAAGGGGGTGCTTGCACCGATTTGGAGCAGATCTCGCTGCTCGGGGTCCGGAAGCACGGCTTTGATCTTTTCCTCGGCACGCACCATGCGCACGCCGAATTCTGTTTCAAAAAGCGCATACATCGCACCGTCATAGCTGGTCAGGCGCTCTGCCGTCAGCCCTTTGAAAGGGCCGCCGGGGAGCCACAAGTCTTCCAAAATGGTAGGAGTGCCTGCGAAAGACAACACGCGCCGCACTTGCAATACCGCATCACCAGATCGCAGAGACAAGGCGCGCGCCACATCGGCGCTGGCGCGGGTGCGCTTGCAGTCAATGATGCGGCGCTGGGCCGGCCCTTCGTTGGATGGGTCGCCCGCCTCAGGGACCAGTCGCAAAAAGCGGTATTGAATGTGCCGTTCAGCATGGGTGGCGACAAACGTACCCTTGCCCTGGCGGCGAACGACGAGGTTTTCGGCGGCGAGCTCATCAATGGCTTTACGTACCGTGCCCTGGCTGACTTTGTACCGGCCGGCAAGCTCTTGCTCACTGGGAATGGCAGTGCTGGGTTTCCATTCGCCACTCTGCAGGCTTTGTAGGATGAGGGCCTTGATTTGCTGATACAGCGGGCTGAATGCCGGCGTGCCCGATGCCCCGGTTTGCGCGCCCGGGTCGATCGATGCGCTGGGAGCGCCGTCGTTCGAAGGGAGGGTGTTTGAAGGCATGAGGGCAGGGTTTCTGTCAGCAGCGAGTCAGGCTCGGGAAATTGCTCCAATCATATCTTATATAAGACATAAGACAAATTGACCCGGCACTAAATTCGAGGGTAAACTCTGGTGCATTCTGCAGCGCAACACAGCTTATTGCGGGCGCTCCCCAGTCACCGTTTTCTCAACACTTCCTGGAGTTTTACCATGAGCAAGAAACCCGTCCGCGTTGCCGTTACAGGTGCAGCAGGTCAAATCGGTTACGCACTTCTGTTTCGCATCGCCTCCGGCGAAATGCTGGGCAAAGACCAGCCCGTGATCTTGCAATTGCTGGAAATCCCTGACGAAAAGGCCCAGAACGCGCTCAAGGGCGTCATCATGGAGCTGGAAGACTGCGCATTCCCGCTGCTGGCTGGTATCGAAGCCCATTCCGATCCGATGCAAGCATTCAAGGACACCGACTACGCTTTGTTGGTCGGCTCCCGCCCACGTGGCCCCGGCATGGAGCGTGCTGAACTGCTGGCCATCAACGGCGCCATCTTCACCACCCAAGGCAAGGCTCTGAACGCAGTGGCTTCCCGCAACGTCAAGGTGCTGGTGGTCGGCAACCCCGCCAACACCAATGCATACATCGCCATGAAGGCCGCGCCTGATCTGCCGGCCAAGAACTTCACCGCCATGCTGCGCTTGGACCACAACCGTGCCGCCAGCCAGTTGGCTGCCAAGACCGGCAAGGCCGTGGCAGACATCGAGAAGTTGGCCGTGTGGGGCAACCACTCTCCCACCATGTACGCCGACTACCGTTTCGCCACCATCGCTGGCCAGTCTGTAAAAGACATGATCAACGACGAAACCTGGAACCGCGAAACCTTCTTGCCCACCGTGGGCAAGCGTGGCGCAGCCATCATTGCTGCACGTGGTTTGTCTTCCGCTGCATCTGCCGCCAACGCGGCTATCGACCACATGCGTGACTGGGCTTTGGGCACCAACGGCAAATGGGTCACCATGGGCATTCCTTCCAACGGCGAATATGGCATTCCCAAGGAAGTCATGTTTGGTTTCCCTGTGACCTGCGCGAACGGCGAATACAAGATCGTCGAAGGCCTGGAAATTGACGCGTTCTCCCAAGAGTGCATCAACAAGACCTTGGCTGAACTGCAAGGCGAACAAGACGGCGTGAAACACCTGCTGTAATCCTTGGCCCACGCACCGGCACCCACCGTGAAGCATCCTCGCGACATCCTTTTAGGTGCGCAGGGTGCTGCGGGTGTACTGCCGGTGTGTGACCATTACAGCGGTGTAGAAGCCCGCATGGTCAAGAGCCTGCAAATGCAGGCGGACATGACCCAGGAGTTCGGCGCTTGCGTATTTGACGTGACCCTGGACTGCGAAGACGGTGCGCCCGTCGGTGGAGAGCTCGATCATGCCAATATGGTTGCGGCGCTCGCCAAGTCTGCGCAAGAAGCTCCTGATTTGATAGCAAATGGCTTGCGCCGCCGTGTGGGTGTGCGCTTGCATGCGGTAGACCACCCTGCGTTTCTGCAGGATGTGGCGTGTGTGGTCGGCGCTGCTGCCCATGCCCTGAGTTACATCATGCTGCCCAAGGTGGAGTCTGCCGCCGATGTGGAGCTGGCAGTCCGCGCCATCGATGCGTTGGGACCTGTGGCTGCTGCAATTCCATTGCATGTGTTAATCGAGTCCCCGGCAGCGGTGCATCGCGCTTTTGAGATTGCGGCCCATGCGCGCGTGCAGTCCATCAGTTTCGGTTTGATGGACTTCGTGTCCAGCCACGGTGGCGCCATTCCCGCGACAGCGATGGGGGTTCGGGCCTCGACCGATGGCGATACCTTGGACCAGTTCCACCATCCCTTGGTCGTGCGTGCCAAGACAGATATTTCTAGCGCCTGCCATGCGTTTGGCAAAGTGCCATCGCATTGCGTGGTGACTGAGTTCAAAGACGCACAAGCCTTGAGCCGGGCAGCCCGATATGCTTCCCAAGCCTTGGGTTACACCCGCATGTGGAGTATTCATCCGGACCAGATCCGGCCTATCGTTCAAGCGTTTGCCCCGGATGCAAGAGCTGTGGAGCAGGCAGCAGACATCGTGACCCGCGCCGCAGCGGCCGATTGGGGCCCTGTGTCAGCAGGTGGTGTTTTGCACGACCGGGCCAGTTACCGGTTTTTCTGGCAGGTGCTGGAGCGTGCGCACGCGACTGGTGTGGCCGTGCCTTCGGAGGTGGCTGCCTATTTCGAATCGCCCCTCGCGAAGGAGGGCGCAAGATGAAGTTTGTTGGCCTGGTGACAGCCATGCTGTGCATCGTGCTCTGGACCGGCTCCGCAGCCGCCAGCAACGTTGCGCTGCAAGCTGCCATCTCCAAGAAGAGCACTCGCGTGCAGGCACCTGCCAAGGCCGTCGACAAGCCGGTTGCCTTGAGCGAAGAACAATTGGCAGTCGCCCCCAGGGTCGCGACCGGTGTGTTGCCCTGTGAGTTGGCCCAAAAAGTGTCTGTGCAGGCGCACCCCGAGCATGCGGGGCATTTCGCCGTGGAATCCGGCAAGCAGCGTTTTGTGATGGTGCCCGTTGCAACTTCGACCGGAGCGATCCGGCTGGAAGATGCGGCCCGTGGCGCTGTCTGGTTGCAGTTGGCCAACAAGTCCATGTTGATGGATCAGCGGCAGGGACGCCGTTTGGCGGACGCCTGTATGAGCGCTGAGCAGCAGGCCGTGGCACTGGCGATGGAGAAGAACCCGGCACCCCACTTGCTGGAGCCCCTGCCCGTGCCACAAGATGGTACTGCTATGAAATAAGTAGCTGCTCGCGCACATTTCGTGGGCGCTAGAGACCGTTTTTATTGTTTTTGAAGGAGAGTGAAGATGTTGCAAGCTTACCGAGACCATGTAGCTGAACGCGCTGCGTTGGGCATTCCCCCCCTGCCTTTGTCTGCCAAGCAGACCGGCGAACTGATTGAGTTGCTGAAGGCGCCACCCGCCGGCGAAGAAGCCACCCTCGTGGACCTGATCACCCACCGCGTGCCCGCAGGTGTGGACGATGCTGCCAAGGTCAAAGCCAGCTACCTAGCTGCTGTGGCCCACGGCACTGAAAAGTGCGCTCTGATCTCCCGCGCCCGTGCCACCGAACTGCTGGGCACCATGCTGGGTGGCTACAACATCAGCCCGCTGGTGGATCTGCTGGACGATGCTGCCGTGGCTGCGGAAGCCGCCGAAGGCCTGAAGAAAACCCTGTTGATGTTTGACCAGTTCCATGACGTGAAGGAAAAGGCCGACAAGGGCAATACCTTCGCCAAGGCCGTGCTGCAAAGCTGGGCCGATGCTGAATGGTTCACCAGCCGCCCTGAAGTGCCCCAAAGCATCACCGTCACCATCTTCAAAGTGACCGGCGAAACCAACACCGACGATTTGTCCCCCGCGCCTGACGCCTGGAGCCGCCCAGACATTCCGTTGCACGCTTTGGCCATGTTGAAAAACAAGCGCGATGGCATCACCCCTGAGGAGGACGGCAAGCGCGGCCCGGTCAAGTTCATCGAAGACCTGCGCGCCCGTGGCAACCTCGTGGCCTACGTGGGTGACGTAGTGGGCACCGGCTCCAGCCGCAAGTCCGCCACCAACTCCGTGCTGTGGTTCACCGGTGAAGACATTCCTTACGTTCCCAACAAGCGTTTCGGCGGCGTGTGCCTGGGCACCAAGATCGCTCCGATCTTCTACAACACCATGGAAGATGCGGGCGCGCTGCCGATCGAGCTGGACGTGAACCAGATGAACATGGGTGACGTGGTGGAACTGCGTCCCTACGACGGCAAGGCCTTCAAAGACGGCAAGGAAATCGCATCCTTCCAAGTCAAGAGCGATGTGCTGTTTGACGAAGTGCGTGCCGGTGGCCGTATCCCCCTGATCATCGGCCGTGGCTTGACCGCCAAAGCCCGTGAAGCGTTGGGTCTGAAGCCTTCCACCTTGTTCCGCCTGCCCCAGAACCCTGCTGACACCAAGAAGGGTTTCAGCCTGGCCCAGAAGATGGTCGGTCGCGCTTGCGGTCTGCCCGAAGGCCAAGGCGTGCGCCCCGGTACCTACTGCGAGCCCAAGATGACCTCCGTCGGCTCCCAAGACACCACCGGCCCAATGACCCGCGACGAGCTGAAAGACTTGGCTTGCCTGGGCTTCTCTGCCGATTTGGTGATGCAGTCGTTCTGCCACACCGCGGCTTACCCCAAGCCCGTGGACGTGAAGATGCACCACGAGCTGCCTGACTTCATCAGTACCCGTGGTGGCGTGTCCCTGCGTCCCGGTGACGGCGTGATCCACTCCTGGCTCAACCGCATGTTGTTGCCTGACACCGTGGGCACTGGTGGCGACAGCCACACCCGTTTCCCTATTGGCATCAGCTTCCCCGCAGGTTCCGGTCTGGTGGCATTTGCCGCTGCTACCGGCGTGATGCCTTTGGACATGCCGGAGTCGGTGTTGGTGCGTTTCAAGGGCAAGATGCAGCCCGGCGTGACCCTGCGTGACTTGGTGAACGCGATTCCCTTGTACGCCATCAAGGCTGGCCTGCTGACGGTTGAGAAGAAGGGCAAGAAGAACATCTTCTCCGGCCGCATCCTCGAAATCGAAGGTTTGCCAGACCTGAAGGTCGAACAGGCGTTTGAGTTGTCTGACGCTTCCGCTGAGCGTTCCGCCGCAGGTTGCACCGTGCACCTGAACAAAGAGCCGATCATCGAATACGTCACCAGCAACATCACCATGATGAAGTGGATGATTGCGAATGGCTACGCCGATGCGCGTACCCTGGGTCGCCGCATTGCCGCCCAGGAAGCCTGGCTCAAGAACCCTGAGTTGCTCAAGGGCGATGCCGATGCAGAGTACGCAGCCGTCATCGAGATCGACTTGGCAGACATCCATGAGCCTATCGTGGCATGCCCCAACGATCCGGACGATGTGAAGACATTGGCCGAAGTGGCCGGCGCCAAGATCGATGAGGTGTTCATCGGCTCCTGCATGACCAACATCGGTCACTTCCGTGCCGCTTCCAAGCTGATGGAAGGTAAGCGCGACATTCCAGTCAAGCTGTGGATCGCGCCTCCTACCAAGATGGACGCCAAGCAATTGAGCGACGAAGGCCACTATGGTGTGCTGGGTGGTGCAGGTGCCCGCATGGAAATGCCGGGCTGCAGCTTGTGCATGGGCAACCAGGCGCAGGTGAAAGAGGGCGCCACCGTGTTCTCTACGTCCACCCGCAACTTCCCCAACCGTTTGGGCAAGAACAGCAATGTGTACTTGGGCTCGGCCGAACTGGCAGCTATCGCTTCCAAGCTGGGTCGCATTCCTACCAAGGAAGAGTATCTGGCGGACATGGGCGTGCTCACCGCCGCCAGCGACAAGGTGTACCAGTACCTGAACTTTGACAAGATCAGCGACTACACCGAGTCTGCTGCCACTGTGAAGTAATCAGCCGCTTTGGCGCCTCCGCGCCATTCGCTGCAAAAGCCCTGCAACTCCGGTTGCGGGGCTTTTTTTATGGGGTCTTTGTGTGGCTCTGAGGGCGGTTGTAACTCCCTGAAACCTGTAGGGCTGTAGCCGGTTAAACTCGCGGGCATTCTTGAATCAGTCACGAGACTGTCATATTTAACCGTTAGGAGCTCCGCATGTTGTTTGGAAAGTTGTTGCCTCGTGAAGGCAATTTTTTTGAGATGTTCAATCAGCATGCGGATCGTATCGTGGAGGCCGCCCAGGCTTTTTCCAAGCTGGTGGCTAACTACAACGACGCTGATCTGCGCGCGAAATACAACCAGGAAGTGGACGACGCCGAGCGTGCAGCAGACCGCGTGACCCATGAGGTGAACAAGGCGATTCACATCACCTTCATCACGCCCATCGACCGCGAGCAAATCCACTCCCTGATTAACACCATGGATGATGTGGCGGACCTGATTCAGGATTCTGCTGAAACCATGGCGCTGTACGACGTCCGAGTCATGACGGAAGAGATCGTGCGTTTGACCGACCTGAGCGTGAAGTGCTGCGAGCGTTTGCGTGATGCGGTGAAGCTGTTGGCGGATATCGCCGATCACGCCACAGCCGAGGCAGCCTTGAAAACCTGCGAAGAAATCGACCGTCTGGAGTCAGATGCTGACCGCGTGATGCGCACCGCCATGAGCAAGCTGTTCCGCGAGCAGGAAGATGTGCGTGAACTCATCAAGCTCAAAGCCATTTACGAGCTGCTGGAAACCATCACCGACAAGTGTGAAGACGTGGCCAATGTGATCGAGGGCATCATCCTCGAGAACTCCTGATCCACCGCGCAGGTTCAATACGATGGAACAAGTCCAGACAGCCCTGTGGGTCGTAGCCCTGTTGGTGACGCTCGCGCTGATGTTCGACTTCATGAATGGTTTTCATGACGCGGCAAATTCAATTGCGACCGTGGTGTCCACCGGAGTCCTCAAGCCCGGTCAGGCGGTGATTTTTGCCGCCTTTTTCAACTTCATAGCCATTTTCATTTTTCATCTGAGTGTTGCGGCCACCGTGGGCAAAGGCATTGTGCAGCCCGGCGTCGTGGACACCCATGTGGTGTTCGGTGCGTTGGTAGGCGCCATTACCTGGAACGTCATTACCTGGTATTACGGTATTCCCAGCAGCTCTTCCCACGCGCTGATTGGTGGCATTGTCGGCGCGGTGATTGCCAAGGCTGGAGCAGGGGCCTTGATCTCCGCTGGCATTCTGAAAACGGTAGCGTTCATTTTCGTGTCGCCCCTATTGGGCTTCACTTTGGGCTCCATGATGATGGTGGCAGTCGCCTGGATTTTCCGGCGCGCACGGCCTTCGCGCATCGATAAATGGTTCCGGCGTTTGCAGCTATTGAGCGCAGGTGCATACAGCCTGGGGCATGGCGGCAACGACGCGCAAAAGACCATAGGCATCATCTGGATGATGTTGATCGCAACCGGTTACGTATCAGCCAGTGATACGGCGCCTCCCACCTGGACCATTGTGTCTTGCTATATCGCCATCGGCGCTGGAACCATGTTCGGTGGCTGGCGGATTGTGCGCACCATGGGTCAGAAAATCACCAAGCTGAAGCCGGTGGGCGGCTTCTGTGCGGAGACCGGTGGCGCGATGACACTGTTTCTGGCGACGGGCTTGGGTATTCCTGTGTCGACGACCCACACCATTACTGGCGCCATTGTTGGAGTGGGCTCCACCCAGCGCGCCAGCGCAGTGCGATGGGGCGTTGCGGGAAACATTGTGTGGGCCTGGGTGTTGACCATCCCGGCTGCGGCTTTTGTCGCGGCAATCGCTTACTGGGTCAGTCTGCAGATTTTTTGATCAACGCGCCCGTGGCAGGCGCCTTGTCTTCCTGCATCTGGTACTCAAAAGTGCGTTGGATGCTGAAGGCGAGGGTCGCCATCAAAATGGTGGTGCCCAAGCCCAGAGCGACGATCAAGCCACCCACGGTGAGCCAATTGGTTCCGCCTTGGGGGCTATCGGGTTGCTCGGGGTTGTACCGGGCATTCCACTTTTCCAGGCTCATGAGTCCGAAAATCAATGCGTTCAGCGCGCAAGCCGCGAGCATGAAGCCCAGCAGAGGGATCAACACCCAGCTCAGCTGATCGTCTACCCCCAGGTTGCGGGCCCGCAGTACGCCATAGGTGCCCAAGAGGGTGGGTATCGGCGACAACCTGGCAATCCAGTCGTAGCGGCCGAGATAGAGCCTATGCAAGCCCAAGGCACCCAGCGTGAGCGTGAGCCAGACAGCGACCGTTTTGTTTTTCATGCGACAGGATCCACTGGCGGTGTGGATGAGCCTGATCCGATAGTTTTTTCCATCAACACGATGTCCAGCCAGCGGTCAAACTTCCAGCCACATGCAGCAATCACGCCGACTCTGTCGTAGCCGCAGCTGGTGTGGACGCCAATCGAGCCAGCGTTGGCGGAATCGCCGATCACCGCAATCAACTTGCGAACTCCACTGCGTTCTGCTTGTGACATCAGTTCAGTGAGCAAAAGCTTTCCCAGTCCTTTGCCGTGTGAGTTTGGAGCGAGGTAGATGGAGTCTTCCGCCGAAAAACGGTATGCGGGCCGAGGCTTGAACCAGTTGCAATAAGCAAAACCCACGACCTCGCTGTCTACTTCTGCCACCAGGTAGGGCAGTCCTTTGGAAAGTACGTCGGCCCGTCGTCCCTGCATGTCACTTTCGCTGGGCGGTGTGGTCTCAAAAGTACCGGTGCCTGTCAGCACATGGTGTGCATAAATGGCGGTAATAGCGCTGATATCGGATTCGGTACTGGGTCGGATTTTTGTCATGAATGAGAAAACGGTATAATGGAAGGCTATTCAGAGTGTCACTGGCCGGGTGGTCAGTTGCGTGTCTCAAACTTTGAATCGAACTTTGAATACATAGGCTGAATTCTCTCAGCTACCCAAAGGATAAATCATGGTCGTCATTCGACTCGCTCGTGGTGGTGCAAAAGCCCGCCCGTTTTTCAATATCGTTGTTGCTGACAAGCGCACCCGTCGCGACGGCCGCTTCATCGAGCGTATCGGGTTCTACAACCCCATCGCCAAGGAAAACGAAGAAAGCATCCGTATTGCGCAAGACCGCTTGACCTACTGGAAGGGCGTTGGCGCACAGGCATCTCCTACCGTGGAACGCCTGATCAACCAAGCCGCCAAAAAAGCTGCTTAACGGTTTAGCCGGCGTGCGGCGTTTGCGCCCGTACGCCGGTTGATATTCCCACCCATGCTTACAGGACTCGAAGTCACCGAATTGCCGGCAGACGCCATCGAAGTCGGTCGCATTGCGGACGCTTGGGGTATCAAAGGCTGGTTCAAGGTCCTGCCTTACAGTGCCAATCCTGAGGCACTTTTTGCTGCACGCCAGTGGTATCTGCTGCCCACTGAAAAAGGTACCAAGCCTTTTTCCGGCACAGCGCTGATGGCCGTCAAAGAATCCAAAGTTCACTCTGATTCGGTCGTAGCCTGTGCCTCCGGCATAGATGACAGGAATGGTGCCGAAGCCCTCAAAGGTTCCCGCATCTTCATCTCCCGCGCGACTTTCCCCAAGGCTGCTGCAGACGAGTTCTACTGGGTCGATCTCATCGGCCTGCAAGTCGTCAATCGCGAAGGCCAGTCACTCGGCGTCGTCCGTGAATTGATGTCAACCGGCCCGCAAACTGTCTTGGTCATTGAGGCCATGCAGGATGACAAACCAGTCGAACGGATGATCCCCTTCGTCTCTGCTTATGTGGACGACGTCAGCCTGACCGACAAGACCATCCGCGTGGATTGGCAATTGGACTATTGAGGCGCCTGCAGTGCGCTTCGACATCATCACGCTTTTTCCTGAGCTGTTTGCGCCCTTGCTGACAGCAGGCATCACACGCCGGGCTTACGAGAGTGCCTTGGTGGATGTGCATCTTCACAATCCCCGCGACTTTGCGTCTGGCAATTACCGCAGGGTTGATGACCGACCTTTCGGCGGAGGTCCCGGAATGGTGATGATGGCTGAGCCTCTGGAAGCTGCGCTTTTGGCAATCCGTGCGCAACGTCAGGATGCTGTTCCTGTCGTGTTGTTCTCGCCCATCGGGGCACCGCTCCACCATGGCGCAGTCGAGCAATGGTCCCGCAGTGCGGGCGCGATTTTGCTGTGTGGCCGCTACGAGGGCATAGATCAGCGCTTCATCGATAAGTATGTGGATCAGCAAATCAGCCTGGGTGACTTTGTGTTGTCCGGTGGAGAAATCGCTGCCATGGCACTCCTGGATGCAGTGGCGCGCTTGCAGCCCGGTGTATTGTCAGACGCTGATAGCCATCACCAGGACAGTTTCAATCCCGCACTCGATGGTCTGTTGGATTGCCCGCATTACACCCGTCCGGAAGAGTGGTCAGGTGTACCTGTGCCGCCCGTGCTGATGTCCGGACATCATGCGCGGATTGAAGAATGGCGGCGTGCCCAGCGTTTGCAACTGACGGCTTTGCACCGGCCTGACATTCTCGACAAAGCGAGAGCCCAGGGCCACATTACCGCCGCTGAAGAACGTCTTTTGCATCCCAAAGATTGAAATTGCTATAATAACGGGCTAACCGATCCTCTGCCCGGCCAGATAACAAGCCTCAAGGCTCTGATATTGGCGCCAATTCCGGTGCCGGTGCGAGCAAGATCACGAAGGAAACTATGAGCAACATCATCCAAGCGCTCGAGCAGGAAGAAATCGCCCGCCTCGGCAAAACAATCCCTGAATTCGCACCCGGTGACACCGTCATCGTGAGCGTGAATGTGGTTGAAGGCAACCGCAAGCGCGTGCAGGCTTACGAAGGCGTGGTTATCGCCAAGCGTAACCGTGGCCTGAACAGCGGCTTCATCGTGCGCAAGATCTCCAGCGGCGAAGGCGTGGAACGTACATTCCAAACCTACTCCCCTCTGATCGCCAGCATCGAAGTCAAGCGTCGTGGTGACGTGCGCCGTGCCAAGCTGTACTACCTCCGTGACCGTAGCGGCAAGTCTGCTCGTATCAAGGAAAAGCTGCCAGCAAAGAAGACTGCTGCGTAATCTGCCGCAAGCTCTTCGTGAAAGCCGCCCCGGTGACAAGCTGTGGCGGCTTTTTTCATGGGATTCCAAATTGACCACCAAGTCCACCCGAACCTTGCCGGCTTTTGATCCACGCCAAGTCCCCGTGGTGGGCGTGGACAGTCACCTCACCGCAGTACCCCCTGCCGACTTGGCCCCCGACGCTTTGCGACAGCGTTTCAGGCTGCCACCGGTGTGGTCTCCAGAGCTCAGGGCGGAGCACAAATTTTCTGAGCGGGAGCCGTCGCACGCTTCGGTGCTGATTCCGATTGTGTTGCGGGATCAGCCCATGGTGCTGCTCACGCAGCGCACGGCCCACCTGTCCAGCCATTCGGGGCAAATTGCGTTTCCCGGTGGCAAGGCGGATGCCACCGATGTGGACGCAGTTGCCACTGCGCTGCGCGAAGCGCAAGAAGAGGTGGGCTTGCCCCCCTCAGCGGTCGAAGTGCTGGGCAGTCTGCCGCACTACACCACGGGCAGCGCATTCATCGTGACACCGGTCGTTGCGCTGGTGGAGCCTTCCATTCAACTCGCACCCAGTCCAGACGAAGTGGCCCATGTGTTTGAGGTGCCTTTGGGCTTTTTGATGAACCCGGCCAATCACCGCCGCCACCGTGTGGAGTGGGAGGGTGCGAGCCGGGAGTGGTACTCCATGCCGTATCGCGAGCAGGGGATGGAGTGGTTTATCTGGGGCGCCACGGCGGGTATGTTGCGCAACTTCTACCAGTTTCTCCGTGCCTGAGCCGGCACGTCGCTGGGTATGATAGTTCCATGAGCTTTATCTCCATCTTGCTGGCGCTGTTGCTGGAACAGGCCAAGCCTCTGCCACAGATCAATCCGGTACACAACACGGTACGTAACTGGGTGCGTTGGGTGCTGCGCAATTTCGATGCAGGTGCCAAGCCGCATGCCTGGTTGGCCTGGTCCCTGGCAGCCTTGGGGCCTGCGCTGCTGGTGCTGGCGGTACATTGGCTGTTGCTCTGGCAATTGGGCTGGATTGCTGCTGCGGTGTGGAATGTGATGATTCTTTACGCCACCCTTGGCTTCCGGCAGTTCAGCCACCATTTCACTCAGATTCGCGATGCTTTACTGGCTGGCGACGAGGTCGCTGCCCGTGCCGCGCTAGCCCGTTGGAAGCGCATGGACGCCAGCGAACTGCCCCGCAGTGAAATTGTCAGGCATGTGATTGAGCACTCTGTCTTGAGTGCCCACCGACATGTGTTCGGCGTGTTTGTCTGGTATTCCATCCTCGCAGCCTTGGGTTTGGGCCCGGCCGGCGCAGTGTTCTACCGCGTTACCGAATACTTGGCCGTGTTTGCCAAACGCCCGGTTAAGCCTGAGCTGCCACCGGTGAGCGACGCCGTGCGGGAGCGGGCCTTGCGTGCATGGGAAGCGATTGACTGGCTTCCGGCCCGTGTTACTGCCCTGAGTTTTGCCTTTGTTGGAAGTTTTGAGGATGCGGTCGACAGCTGGCGTCGCCATGAGGCAGTACATCCCTTGGACAACGATGGCGTGGTATTGGCTGCCACTGCGGGTGCGGTGAATGTCCGCCTCGGCGAGGACATGGACAGCGGCGCTCTTACACCCGAGCCCGCGCACCTGCGTGCGGTAGTGGGCCTTGTCTGGCGCACTGTCGTGATGTGGATGGTGTTTCTGGCACTGCTTTCGACAGCGCGCCTGATAGGCTAGATACAGTCAAGCTCAGACCGGCCCCTCCTCCGGGCTAGTACCGGGTCTGAGATAACTCTGCAAATAAATCGCTATAAATTTTGTAGCGATTCGCGCTGATTCCACCGGCGCCAGGAGCCTCTTTCATTTGATTCAATACACCGCAGCCGGGTTCATGCAGATGGCTGCAGTTGTAAAACTTGCAGTCGCCCGCGTGGGCCTTGATGTCGGGCATCAGGCCGGCCAGATGCATGGGGTCAATGTGATTGAGGCCGAATTCCTGGAAGCCCGGCGAGTCAATCACTGCCGTGGTTTTGGCCTCGTCCACCCAATACAGACTGGTGCTGGTAGTCGTGTGTTTGCCCGAGTTCAGGGCGGTCGAAATTTCATTGGTCAACACGTCGGCATGCGGCAGCAGCCGGTTGATCAGTGTGCTTTTGCCGGAGCCTGAGGGGCCGAGCACCAGCGTGGTTTTGCCTTGCATCAACTCCAGCAACAGCGCCAGTTCGGTCGCAAGCGCGCCTTCCGCCTTGGGCTTGAGAGCCAGGGGCAGCAGGGTGTAGCCCATGTCGCGGTAGATTCCAAGCCGGTCCCATGCGCGTCCGAAGGGTTCTGCCAGATCGCTCTTGTTCAAGGCGATGATGGGGCGAATGCGCTCGGCCTCAGCGGCAATCAAGGCCCGTGACAGCTGGCTCTCAGAAAACTCGGGCTCTGCAGCAATCAGGATCAGCACCTGGTCGAGGTTCGCGGCAAATGACTTGGTGCGGATTTCGTCCTGCCGGTAAAACAGGTTACGCCGGGGCAGCACCTTTTCAATGGTGCCTTCATCCTGCGTGGCTTTCCAGAGCACCTGATCGCCCACCACCGTCACGCTTTTCTTCCCGCGCGGGTGGCAGATCAGGCGCCGGCCATCGGGTGTTTCGACCCACACATGGCGGCCGTGTCCCGCCACGACCAAGCCCGGTTCAAGCAGGTGCTGATTCAAAGGGCGGTACTCATGTGCTTGCACCTGTAGTGCTTGCAGGTGCGCCTATGAGTGCATCTACCAGGGCGGCGCATTCAAAGTCAGACCGGGATACGCCCTGCACGTCATGCGTGTTGAAGCGCACGCTGCAGCTGCTGTAGGTGAGCAACAGCTCGGGGTGATGATCTTGCTGCTCCGCGATGTATGCAATCGCGTTCACAAAAGCCATGGTCTTGAGAAAGTTCTCGAAGCGGTAGGTCTTTTCGATGGCGACATCCGCGCCGTCACCGTAGAGCTTCCAGCCCTCGGTTTTGGCGAGGCTTGCTATGATTTGTGTAGCTGTTAGCGCAGTTCTGGCGGGGGCTGAAGGCATATTTTTCAATTCAAGCAGTGGCAATGGCGGGTGTGGCTGCAGGCATGCGGGCTAGCCGCTCCGGTGCCGGTGGGTGCGAATAGTAAAACTTCACGTACACGGGATCGGGGGTGAGGGTGGACGCATTGTCCTTGTAAAGCTTGAGCAGCGCGGATGACAGCGCCGCACCATTGGCGTTGGCCACCGCGTACGCATCCGCTTCGAACTCATGCTTGCGGGAGAGCTGCGCAAACAAAGGGCCGGTAAAGCTGCCGGCCAGCGGCAGGACCATCATGAACAAGAGCAGGGCCAGTGCATCGTTGCTACCTGTCATGTTCGGGCCTACACCCAGCCCTGTGTAAAACCATGCCTGTTGGCTGACCCAGCCCAACAGCGCAAACGCCAGCAGGCTGAGGCCGAACAGGGACACCATGCGCTTGGCAATGTGGCCGTGTTTGAAGTGCCCGAGCTCATGGGCCAACACAGCATCCACTTCATCAGGGCTCAATTGCGCCAGCAAGGTGTCATAAAACACCACGCGCTTGGAAGCTCCGAAACCGGTGAAGTAGGCATTGGCGTGGGCACTGCGCTTGCTGCCGTCCATCACATAAAACCCCTTGGAAGTGAAGCCGCAGCGTGCCATCAGGGCGGATACGCGTTCTTTCAATGTGGCGTCTTCCAGTGGCTTGAATTGGTTGAACAGCGGGGCAATCCAGGTGGGGTACACCAGCATCATCAACAAGCTGAAACCCATCCAGAGGCTCCAAGTCCACAGCCACCAAAGACTGCCGGTAGCGCCCATGACCCACAAGGCCAAGGCTGCGAGTGGCAGACCGATGAGCGCGCTGAAAAACAGGCCTTTGACCGCATCGACCAGCCAGAGTTTGAGTGTTATGCGGTTGAATCCGAAACGCTGCTCCAGCACAAAGGTGCGGTACAGCGAGAAGGGCAGGTCGATCACCGATCCGATGATGGAAAAGCCCACCAACAAGGCCAGTTGTTGCGGCAGGGTGCTGCTGAATCGACCTTCGAACCATGCCAGCAAAGCCTGGTTCAGTGTGTGCAAGCCGCCCAGCAGTGTCCAGCCGAGCAAGACAGCAGTGCCCCATGCCAGTTCCAGCAGCCCCAAGCGGGCCTGCGCGATGGTGTAGTCCGCTGCTTTCTGATGGTCTGCCAGTGCGATGTGATTGGCAAATGCCGCAGGCACCGCGTCTCGGTGGCGGGCTACATGGCGCACCTGTCTTGTGGCCAACCAGAATTTCAGCATCACGCTGGCGACCAGCGTGACAGCGAAAAAGAGGGTCATCCACAGGGATGGCGAAAATTCAAACGGGGTGTCTTGCATGGCGGCAGAGTTTAGGTCATCGGCGACAATGGCGGCATGGCTGAACAAAACTCCCCCATCGCGCCCGTGCTCATCAAATCTGACAAAAACTTGGTTTGGTTGGACTGTGAAATGACCGGTCTGGAGCCCGAGGTCGACCGTCTGCTGGAAATCGCTGTCATCGTGACCGACCCGCACCTCGGTCAGCGGGTCGAGGGCCCGGTGTTCGTCATTCATCAGTCCGATGCCCAGCTCGACAAAATGGATGCTTGGAACAAGGGCACCCACGGGAAGAGTGGTCTGATTGACAAGGTCAAGGCATCCACCGTCACGGAAGCCGATGCAGAGGCGGCGTTGATCGCGTTTCTGTCGCAATACGTGCCCGCAGGTGCTTCGCCCATGTGTGGCAACACCATCGGTCAGGACCGGCGCTTTCTGGTCAAGTACATGCCGAAGTTGGAGGCCTTCTTCCATTACCGGAACCTGGATGTGAGCACCCTCAAAGAGCTGGCCAAGCGATGGAAGCCTGAGGTGGCGGACGCGTTCAAAAAGCAACAAAAGCACACGGCTTTGGCCGACGTGAACGAGTCCATCGAAGAGCTATCACACTACCGTGAGCATTTTCTCAAAATAAATTAGGTAAAAACCCGAATCCATGCCATAATCGAAAGCTTCGCAGGTAACGCCATGTTGGCGGCGTGCGAGATTTGTACATCTCCCTTCATTCACCGGGCACGCTTTTTAAGCGATATACGCCCCCAGCACTGAAACACACCCCTTTGCGGGTCAGAGCAGGTTCCGTTTGATGGTTGATGTTTTTTAACCATTGACGGAGCAGCCGCACAACCTGCGGCGCTTTCGTGTGAGAAAAAATATGACTGACGCTTTTGAAGTGACAGGCGAATTCGCGCCTGCCGAAAACCTTTCCGTTTCCGCAACTTCTGTGGAATCCAACGTGGCTGCCGAGACTGTGGAAGCTGCCGCTCCCGAAGCCCCCAACGGTTTCGTGGAACTGGGCCTGGCACCTGCTTTGGTGCAAGCCTGTAAAGACCTGGGCTACACCCAACCCACCACCGTGCAGCAAAAGGCCATTCCTTTGGCCATGGCTGGTGTAGGCTCCGAGAAGGCCGGCAAGTTTGTCGACCTGATGGTGTCCAGCCAGACAGGTTCCGGCAAGACTGCCGCATTCTTGTTGCCTGTGTTGCACACCTTGTTGACCCAGCAAGCCGAAGCGGAAGCCGCTGAGCGCGCTGAGTACGAACAAGCCTGCGCTGATGCAGCCGCCAAGGGCGAGCCCGCTCCCAAGCGTGCGAAGCGCAAGGACCCCACCAATCCCCGCAACTTCAAGGCGCCTACTCCTGGCGCCCTGATTGTGTGCCCCACACGCGAACTGGCCCAGCAAGTGGCGCACGACGCGATTGACCTGGTGCAGCACTGCCGTGGCCTGCGCGTCGCCAACATCGTGGGCGGCATGCCTTATCAGTTGCAAATCGCCAAGCTGCAAAACGCCAATCTCGTGGTGGCCACTCCCGGCCGTTTGCTGGATCTGCAACGTTCCATGCAAATCAAGCTGGACCAAGTTCAGTTCCTGGTGGTGGACGAAGCCGACCGCATGTTGGACCTGGGCTTTGCCGATGACCTGGCTGAAATCAACCAGCTCACCATCGATCGCAAGCAGACCATGATGTTCAGCGCCACCTTCGCACCCCGCATCCAGCAATTGGCTGCCCGTGTGATGCGCGAACCCCAGCGCGTGACGATCGATAGCCCCCAGGAAAAGCACGCCAACATCAAGCAAGTGCTGTTCTGGGCTGATAACGCACAGCACAAGCGCAAGCTGCTGGACCACTGGCTGCGTGACACCACCATCAACCAAGCGGTGGTGTTTGCCAGCACCCAGATCGAGTGCGATGGTTTGGCCAACGACTTGCAGCAAGACGGCTTCTCCGCGGTGGCCCTGCACGGTGCCTTGAGCCAAGGCCTGCGTAACCGCCGCCTGATGGCATTGCGCCAAGGTCAGGTGCAGATTCTGGTGGCTACCGATGTGGCTGCTCGTGGTATCGACGTGCCCACCATCACCCACGTGTTCAACTTCGGTTTGCCCATGAAGGCGGAGGACTACACCCACCGTATCGGCCGCACCGGTCGTGCAGGTCGTGATGGTCTGGCTGTGACATTCGCCGAGTTCCGCGACCGTCGCAAGATTTTTGACATCGAGGCTTACAGCCGCCAGCCCATCAAGCCAGAAACTATCCCCGGCCTGGAACCCCAGCAGCGCGCTCCCGAGTCCCGCCCCAGCTTCGGTGGCCGTGGCCGTGGTGGTGACTTCCAGCCCCGCGAACGCAAGTTCGGCGGCCCGCGTGAAGGCGGCTTCGGTGGTGGACAGCGCGATGGCGCTCCCCGTGAAGGTTATGGCGCAGTGCGCGGTTTCGGCGGACGCCCTGAAGGCGGCGGTCGTGGTTTCGGTGAAAGCTCCCGTGACTTCGGTGGCGCTTCCCGCGAAGGCTTCAGCTACGAGCGCAAGGGCGGCTTCAACGACCGCTTTGCCGGCCAAGGCGCTCCCCGTGGCGATGCGCCCCGCGGTGATGCACGTCCTCCCCGTGGTGACTTCCAACCCCGTGGCGATTTCGGCGCCCCTCGCGGAGACTTCGGTGCACCGCGTGGTGACTTCGCAGCGCGCAAGCCGGCCTTCGGCAAGCCCGCTGGTTTTGCCAAGCCCGGTAACGGCGGCAAGGTCTTTGTCCCCCGTGATGCCAAGAAGCGTCCCGCACGCAACTTCGACTAATCTGCCAAGCGGCAGATAACAAAAAGCCCCGCGGCGCGAGCCGGCGGGGCTTTTTTACGTCGGCACTTTGCGTTGTGCAGACCGGTGATGGTGCTGTGTCAGGACATACCGTTGCGGCTGGCCAGTTCCACAAACAGCCCCGCGTGGTCCAGGTCGGACAGGCCGTGCTCGATGCCTTCGGAATACAGTTTTTCAAACAACGTAGTAATCGGCGCATCAAAGCCCACCTCAGAGGCCGTGGCCAAGGCGTTACGCAAGTCCTTGATTTGCACCGTCATGCGGGCGCGGGGTGCAAAGTCGCGATCTACCATGCGCTGGCCGTGGACCTGCAGGATGCGACTGTCTGCAAAGCCGCCGGTGATGGCTTCTTTCACCTTGCCCATATTCGCGCCGCCGCGTTCACAGAGCAGCAGGGCTTCTGCCACGATGCCGATGGTGGCGCCCACGATCATCTGGTTGGCCAGCTTGGTGAGTTGGCCGGAGCCGATGGGCCCCACATGGGTGGGGCGGCCGAAGATTTTGAGCACCGGCATGGCGCGCTCGAAGTTGGCGGCCTTTCCACCCGCCATGATGGCCAGCGTACCTTGCTCGGCCCCCAGCGTGCCGCCGGAGACAGGTGCATCCAGATAGTCCACACCGCGCTCGCTCAGGCGGGCGGCATGGTCGCGGGCTTCTACGGGTTTGATGGACGACATGTCCACCAGCAGCGTGCCCTGTTTTATGGCGTCTGCCGCGCCTAATTCAAACAGCACATGGCTGACGATGCCGCCGTGGTCCAGCATGGTGATGACCATGTCTGCCTCAGCGACGGCATGGGCGGCTGTGGGGTGAACGATGGCGCCGAAGGCGATGAGGCGTTCCGCTTTGGCGGGGGTGCGGTTCCAGACGTGGACGGTATGGCCGGCTTCACAAAGGCGGCGTCCCATGGGGAACCCCATGAGACCGATGCCGAGAAGTGCTATTTTCATGGTGTCAGTGTGCTCCTGCACCTGAGAATAGCGCCGCCCCGTGAGGGGGGAGAGGGTTTGTACCGTGAAGGCTGTCGAGGTGCTGACAGCCTTCACCGCAGGGGCTTACATCAGCAGGTGTTCGCCCGCGTTGTCGCCGCCCAGGGTCACATAGTTCACCTTGCGGATGTCCATGAGTTTCTTGCCACCGGCATAGCTGATGGAGCTTTGCACGTCCTGCTCCATTTCAATCAGCGTGTCGGCCAGCTTGCCTTTGATTGGCTCAAGGATGCGCTTGCCTTCGACGTGCTTGTATTCGCCCTTGTTGAAGTCGCTGGCCGAGCCGTAGTACTCCTTGAACATGGCACCATCGACCTCCACCGTTTTGCCGGGGGACTCTTCGTGGCCCGCAAACAGGGAACCGATCATGACCATGCTGGCGCCGAAGCGGATGCTCTTGGCAATGTCACCATGGCTGCGGATGCCGCCGTCGGCAATGATGGGCTTGGTGGCCACACGGGCACACCATTTGAGCGCGCTGAGCTGCCAGCCGCCGGTGCCAAAGCCCGTTTTGAGCTTGGTGATACACACTTTGCCGGGGCCCACACCGACCTTGGTGGCATCCGCGCCCCAGTTTTCCAGGTCGATCACCGCCTCAGGTGTGGCCACGTTGCCGGCGATCACAAAGCTGCCGGGCAGGTGTTTCTTGAGGTAAATGATCATGTCGCGCACGCTGTCGGCATGGCCGTGGGCGATGTCGATAGTGATGTACTCGGGCGTCAGGCCCAGCGCCACCAGCTGGTCCACCGTGGCGTAGTCCGGCTTCTTCACGCCCAGCGAGATGGAGGCAAACAGGTCCTTGGCGTGCATCTCCTGGACGAACTTCACGTTGTCCAGATCAAAGCGGTGCATCACGTAAAAGTAGCCATTGCGCGCCAGCCATTCGCAGATGGACTCGTCCACCACGGTTTTCATGTTGGCAGGCACGACCGGAAGGCGGAATTTGCGGCTGCCCAGCTCCACGCCGGCATCGCATTCAGAACGGCTCTCCACCCGGCATTTGCGGGGCAGCAAGAGGATGTTGTCGTAGTCAAAAATTTCCATGGTTCCCAAGCTCCTATCCAAAGTTTCAAACCAAAACACTGAGCACTTGGACTGGCACCGGCCATAAAAAAACCGGGTGCCAATTGCTTGGGCCCGGTGCTTGATTGTAGAAAGGTCGCGGCCGATGCGGTATATGAATTTGCTTATGGCTGCCAAAACGTGGCGCACACGGGAATCGTGTACGCCTCGGGCGCAGGTTTTGATGACGCCGGAGCGAAGTGCCTGTGTATTTTGCTGCGTGTCCCCCGCCCGCTGCGCAGGCTCCTCCTTGACCTCCGCAAAACACACAGGCACTTTGCTCCTCCCAGCCTTTCTACAATCGGCGCATGCATTCTTTTGCCGCCGCTGGCTCCACTCCCCTCCTGTTACACAACCTGAACCCCGAGCAGCTGGCCGCTGTGACGCTGCCCGCCGAGCACGCGCTCATTCTGGCGGGGGCGGGTTCCGGCAAAACGAGGGTGCTCACCACGCGCATCGCGTGGCTATTGCAGAACGGCTACGTGTCACCCGGCGGCATCTTGGCGGTGACCTTCACCAACAAGGCCGCCAAGGAAATGATGACGCGGCTCAGTGCCATGTTGCCGGTGAATGTGCGCGGCATGTGGATAGGCACCTTCCACGGCCTGTGCAACCGCTTCCTGCGCGCGCATTACAAGAACGCAGGATTGCCACAGGCCTTTCAGATTCTGGACACGCAAGATCAGCTCTCCGCCATCAAGCGCTTGTGCAAGCAGTACAAGATCGACGACGAGCGCTTTCCTCCCAAGCAGATGGCCTGGTTCATCGGCAACTGCAAGGAAGAAGGTCTGCGACCCAAGGACGTGGTGGCCAGCGACCCGGACACGCGCAAAAAGATTGAGATTTACCAGCTCTACGAAGACCAGTGCCAGCGCGAAGGCGTGGTGGACTTTGGCGAGCTGATGCTGCGCTCTTACGAGCTGCTGCGCGACAACGCGCCCATCCGCGAGCACTACCAGCGGCGCTTCCGCCACATCCTGATTGATGAGTTCCAAGACACCAACAAGCTGCAATACGCCTGGATCAAGATGATCGCTGGCGTGGGGCAGGGTGGCAGTGACGGGAGCGGTGGCTCGGTGCTGGCGGTGGGCGATGACGATCAGAGCATTTACGCCTTCCGCGGCGCGCGCGTCGGCAATATGACCGACTTTGTGCGCGAGTTCGCGGTGCGCCAGCAGATCAAGCTGGAGCAGAACTACCGCAGCTACAGCAACATCCTGGACAGCGCCAACGCGCTCATCAGCCACAACAGCCGCCGCCTTGGCAAAAACCTGCGCACCGACCAGGGCGCGGGCGAGCCGGTGCGGGTGTATGAGGCGCCCAGCGACTTTGCCGAAGCGCAATGGATGGTGGACGAGATGAAGCAGCTCATCCGCGACGATGTGCCGCGCTCGGAGATTGCCGTGCTCTATCGCAGCAACGCGCAAAGCCGCGTGATTGAAACCGGGCTGTTCAATGCAGGCATTCCCTACCGCGTGTATGGCGGCCTGCGCTTTTTTGAGCGCGCTGAAATTAAGCACGCGCTGGCGTACCTGCGCCTCTTGGAGAACCCCAACGACGACACCAGCTTTCTGCGGGTCGTGAACTTCCCGGCGCGCGGCATCGGTGCGCGCAGCATCGAGCAGTTGCAAGACCTGGCCCGGGCCACCGGCTGCTCGCTGCACGATGCCGTGAGCACACTCACTGGCCGCCCCGGCGCCGTGATCGCCGGCTTTGTGGCCAAGCTCGACGTCATGCGCGAGCAGACCGCCGACCTGAACCTCAAAGACATCATCAAGCTCATGCTGGAGCACAGCGGCCTGCTGGAGCACTACCGCAACGAGCGCGAGGGCGAAGACCGCGTTGAGAACTTGGACGAACTGGTCAACGCCGCCGAGAGCTTTGTGATGCAAGAAGGCTTCGGCCGCGAAGCCCCCGGCATGGCGCCGCTGGTCAGCAGCCCCGAAGCTTTGTTGAGCCAGAGCCCTGCCAGCCAAGGCTTGAGCGGCAATGCGCTGGAAACTGCACCGGATGAATTCGGCGACACCGGCGAAACCCTCTCGCCCTTGCAAGCCTTCTTGACCCACGCCGCGCTCGAAGCGGGCGACAACATGGCCGCCGCCGGGCAGGACGCCATCCAGCTCATGACCGTGCACTCCAGCAAGGGTCTGGAATTTGACTGCGTGTTCATCACCGGCATGGAAGAGGGCTTGTTCCCCCACGAGAACTCCATGAGCGACCACGACGGTCTGGAGGAAGAGCGCCGCCTGGCCTACGTGGCCATCACCCGCGCGCGCAAGCGCCTGTACCTGAGCCATTCGCAGACGCGCATGCTGCACGGGCAGACGCGCTACAACCTCAAGAGCCGCTTCTTCGACGAGCTGCCGGAGGAATGCCTGAAGTACCTCACACCCAAGCAGCAGGCCATGCCCTCAGGTGCCGGTATGGGTGGTGGCATGGGCGGCGGTTTTGGTGGCGGAGGCTATGGCGGCTCCGGCAACAGCTGGGGTGGTAGTGGCTATGCTACGAATTCAGGAGCTGCTCGCGCATATTCCACGGGCGCCGGAGGCACATTTGGCGCGTATTCCGCCCCGCAGAAGGAAGTGGTGCGCAAAGAGGAGCCCACCGGCCTGCGCAAGGGGCAAAAGGTGTTCCACGCCAAGTTCGGCGAGGGCACCGTGCTCACGCTGGAAGGCGCGGGCGACGATGCGCGTGCCCAGATCAACTTCCCCCGCCACGGCACCAAGTGGCTCGCCCTGAGCGTGGCCAAACTCACGCCGGTGCCCTGAACCTGCGTTGATTTTCTGGAGACCGCTATGAGCCTGGACATTGCGAACACCCCACCGGCGCCGTACTACGCCGTCATCTTCACCAGCCTGCGCACCGCCGTCGATGAGGGCTATGGCGAGATGGCCGAAAAGATGGTGGCACTCGCCGCGCAGCAGCCCGGTTTTCTGGGCGTAGAGTCCGCGCGCGACGGGCTGGGCATCACCGTGTCGTACTGGAAAGACCTGGAGTCCATCCGTGCCTGGAAGGCGAATGCCGAGCACCAGGTCGCCCAGCAGCTGGGCCACGAAAAATGGTACGCGGCCTTCAAGACCCGCATTGCTAAAGTCGAGCGGGACTACGCGCTCTGAGAGCGCTTGCCCACGCTGACCGAACCCCATGACTGACTCCGCAGGCGCTGCCGCTTCGTCCCGCCCCTCTCTGCAGGTGGTGGCGGGCCGCTACCAGGTGCTGCGCAAAATCGGCAGCGGCGGCATGGGCGCGGTGTACCTTGCCAAGCAGATCGGCGTGGGCAACCAGGTCGCCCTCAAGTTTTTGCCGGCCCATCTGTCCGACGATGCCCAATTGCGCCGCCGCTTTGAGCGCGAAGCGGCCCTTAGCCTGGAGGTGCGCCACCCCGGTGCCGCCCAATTGCTGGACTCGGGTGTGGACAGCGACGGGCAGCTGTATCTGGCCTTTGAGTATGTGGAGGGTGAAGACCTCTCGGCCCTGCTGGACCGCGAGGGTGCGCTGTCGTTTGAAGACGCTACTGCCTTGACCTGCAAGGTGGCCGAAGTGCTGGCCTTCGCCCATGCCAAGGGCGTGGTGCATCGCGACATCAAGCCGGAGAACATCCGGGTGCGGCGCGACCTGGCGGGCCTGCATGTGAAGGTACTGGACTTCGGCATCGCGCGGTTGGTGGACGAGGTGGGCACCAAGCTCACCATCGACGGTGGCGTGGCCGGCACGCCGCGCTACATGGCGCCGGAGCAGATTGCTGCCGGCACCATCGATGCGCGCACCGACATCTATGCACTGGGGCTGGTGCTGTTTGAGGCTGTCACCGGCCGCGAAGCCTTTACCCGCGAGACCACCTCGCAGCTCATGTGGGCCCAACTCAACGACCCGGTGCCGGCCGTGGTGGAGGTGCAGCCCCTGCGCGATTACCCGGCGCTGGACGCCGTCATCGCGCAGGCCTGTGCCAAGGAGCCTGTACAGCGTTTTGCGAGCGCGCAAGCCTTGGTGGAAGCGATCAAAGCCTTGCAAGTGCCGCAGTGGTGGGGTGTGCCCGTGCCGGTGGTGCGACGCGCCCGCGCCAACCCTTCGCTGTCGGGCGGCCTGAACGGCGGCCCCCCCGGAGGTGCCTCGCAGCGCGACCCGGTGCAACTGCCCCGGCCCGGCCGCAAAACCTTTTTGCAAATCCGTGCCAGCGCATGGGTTGCCATGGCGGTGGGAGGGCTGGCGCTTGCGTTGGCAGGGGCTGCCTTGTGGGTGGCTTTGGATCAGCGCAAGTCTGCGATGCCTGCCAACGGGCAGCGCCTGCCGGATGGCGGCATGGCCCTGCCACCCGGTTTGGCTGCCAGTACGCCCACCGTGACCCGACCGGTACCAGAGCCGCCGGATGCAGTGCCTGCGGCCACCCGGCCCGCCGTGCAGGTATCGGCTGCCGGTTCAGCCCCCGCCTCCGCGCCCGTTTCGCCACCCAAGGGCAGCGCCACGGCACCGGCGGCCAATACGGCTCCGCCGGTGACCTTGCAAATTCCTGCGCAGTCTGCGGCCCCTGCTCCCGACAAAGGGGCCGCTGTGCCGCCCGTCAAATCCGCCACAACACCCGCAGCAGAGGGCGAGATGCCCGAGTGCACGCAGTTGAGCGTGTATGACGACAGCCCCCTGATCCGCATGACGGTGGCTCAGTTGGAACAACGCGTGCACGCGGTGAAGTACATGTCACCCTCGACCATTGCGAATCAGCTCGTCACGCTCAAAGCCAGCGCTGATTCTTTCCATCGCAATTCGCGGGAGTGCCTGTACCGCGCCATGCTGATCCGTGTGGTGCTGAACGAAAAAGTCGTGCTCGCCTCCACCCCGACCTTGTGGGGCCACAGCCGCGATGTGCCCGAGTTGGAGCGCCTGTTTCTGGAGCAGCCTTTGCGCAATGACTGGACTTCCGCCCAGCGCAAAGACGTGCTGCGGCAGGTGGAAACCATCTTCATTTCCAACCTGCAAAAAGATGCGCCGGGCGACGATGTGTACTGGCGCCGCATGTATTACGGCATGTTGGTCGCTTGCGAACTGACTGACGAAGCACGCGCCAAGGTGGGCGCCCCACGCATTGGCGAGAACAGCTGCCTGAAGATCAAGCCTGCAGGGACTTGAGTTCTTCCGGTATGAGGCGAAATATGCCTCTGGCGCCTGTGGAATGTGCGCGAGCAGCTATCAAAAATATAGCGGACTGCGTTGCCGCAGTCCGCTAGCTCAGGCTCCCTTGGAACCGTTGACGATCAGGTACCGATCACGCCGCCGTCCGCCTTGCGGATCACTACGGTGGCAGAGCGTGGGCGTCCGTTGGCCTTTTTCTCGGGCCAGTTGGACACGGCGCGCGGGTTCTTGGGGTCGCTCACTTCGTTGGCTGGCTCACCGGGGTGCTGAATGTTGACGAACATGGTCTTGCCGTCTGGTGTGCCGGTCGCGCCGGTGATTTCGCAACCGGCAGGTCCCACCAGGAAGCGGCGGGCTTCGCCAGTGCGCACGTCGGCGGCCAGCATCATGTTGTTGCCGAAGTTCTTCAAGTCACCCTTGCCCATGGCGGAGGTGGACATATCGCACTGGATCCACAGCACGCCGCGGCCATCGACCCACAAGCCATCCGGGCAGGAGAACATGTCGCCCTTGATGTTGCCCTTGGCATCTGCGCGCTCCAAGGATGGGTTGCCTGCCATGATGAAGTGGTTCCAGGCGAAGGTGGTGCCGCTGTGGTCGCCGTCTTCCTTCCAGCGGATGATGTTGCCCTGGGTGTTATTCACGCGGGGGTTGGCAGCGTCCACGCCGGGCTGTTTGTCAGCGCCGCGGTTGCTGTTGTTGGTCAGCGTGGTGTAGACCCAGCCCTGCTTGTCCACAGCGATCCACTCGGGGCGATCCATCTTGGTGGCGCCCAACAGGTCGCTGGCCTGGCGTGCCTTGATCAGCACTTCGCCCTGGTCGGCAAAGCCGTTGGCGGCTGTCAGCGGGCCTTGGCCATGGGTCAAAGCAATCCACTGGCCCCGTCCGTCTGCATTGAACTTGGCTACGTATAAGGTGCCGTGGTCGAGCAGGGTGGCGTTGGCAGCAGCGCCGCCGGGCTTGATGGCGTCGCGGCTGACGAACTTGTAGATGTACTCAAAGCGGGAGTCTTCACCCATGTACACGACGGCTCGGTTGTCCTTGGTGACCGCCACGGTGGCGCCTTCGTGGGCTGCGCGGCCCATGGCCGTGCGCTTCATGGGGGTGGAGCTGGGGTTGTAGGGGTCGATTTCCACGATCCAGCCGAAGCGGTTGGGTTCGTTGGGGTTCTTGGTGGCATCGAAACGGGCGTCATGTTCGTGCCAGCGATAGCCCGCGCCGCCCTTCTTCAAACCCCAGCGCTTTTCGTGGTCGTTGGGTGTGTCGCCGCCGCTGAAGTAGTTGATGAAGTTTTCTTCAGAAGTGAGGTAGGTGCCCCAGGGCGTGATGCCGCTGGCGCAGTTGTTGACGGTACCCAGTACCACACGGCCGGAGGGGTCTGCCGCTGTCTTGAGCATGGCGTGACCGGCCGCGGGGCCGCTGAGTTCCATGCGGGTGTTGGCGGTGATGCGGCGTGCCCAGGGAGAGGGCTTGACCACTTCCCACTTGCCGCCTTTTTCTTCCACTTCAAAAATCGACACGCCATGGGCCGCTTGGGACTTGCGCACTTTCTCCAGGCTCCAGTTGTCGGTGCCGTCGGTGAACAGCAGGCCGTTGTCCACATATTCGTGGTTCATGGCCAGCAGGCCGCTCTTGGAGCCTTCCTGTGCGAAGTAGTGGATGCCGTCGTGGTGCATGCCGAACTGGGTTTCCTGCTGGGCAGCAGTGTTGCTGGCGTCGTCCTTGAACGCAGTGTTTTCGCCGGACAGGCCCACAGGGTCACCCCAAGGCGCAATCACTTGTACGGTGTAGCCTTCAGGAACGGAGACGGTGTCGGCGGTAGACACGGCCACGCTTTTGAAGCCCAGCAATGCGCCGCCGGCCATGCCGGTGGTTGCGCAGCCGGTCAATGCTGCAGCACCGCCAATGGCGCTCAAGGGCGCGAAGAAGCTGCCTGCCAAAGCGCCCAAACCACCGCGCAAGATGGTGCGGCGTGCGGGGTCAGACACGTCGTGAATGCTGGGGTTGGAAGAGCGGTTGCTGTCTTCCATCAAGGAAAAATCTTTTGCCATGGTGCTTGCTCAGTAAATGGAGAAAACGGCTCTGCCGGGCGGCAGGTTGCAGGCAGGTTTGTATCTGTTGGATGTGACAGTAGGGTGACAATCCCTTGACCGGCAACGTTGGCAGGAATCCGGTAATCTGCCTTCACTCTTGAAGGAGACCTTGATGAAAACAGTCTTGTTGGTTCTGGCCCTGAGCCTTGCTGCCCCGTTGTATGCCGCCGATACCCCGACCATCACGGCGCCCACCGTGAGCGAACGCATGGCCACGGCCCGGGAAGCCATTGCCCGCAAAGGCTGGAGCCGGGCTCAATATGACCTGAAGCTGGTGCTGCGCGATGAGCCTGGCAATGCCGATGCCCACAATCTGCTGGCATACACTTTCCGCAAGCAAGACAAGCCAGACCTTGCGCAAGCGTTTGAGCACTACAAGACGGCACTCAAGCTCAATCCCCAGCACAAAGGGGCGCACGAATACATCGGTGAGGCGTATCTCATGGACCGCCAGCCCGAGCTGGCGGAGCAGCATCTGGCGAGTTTGGAAAAAATCTGCGGCAACCGCCAGTGCGAGGAATACCAGGACCTTGCCAAGGCCTTGGCCGCTTACCGCAAAGCCAACCCCTGATCGGGCAGGCTGAAGGGCGCGCTCAGACCCCGGGGTTGACCGCGGCCGGATGCATCTGGCCGGACTTGTCGTCCATATAGCCCTTGCCGTCCTTCACGCCTTTTTTGCCCAGGCGCTGCCAGGCGGTTTGCTGGTCCACCAGTTTGGCAAGGTATTCCAGCTCTTCGTCGGTGTGGTTGATGGCTTTGGCGGGTGTGAGCAAACGTCCGTCTTTGGGCTGCACTTCGCCCCAGAAAGCCTGGTGGTAGTCCGAGCGGCTGACCAGCCGGTCCCGGCCCGCAGCCATGTCTACGGTGCCGTAGCAATTGCAAAAATAGCTTCGGTTGTCCTGGTCGGCAAACACTTCGGTGTACACGCCGGTGCCACGGATACCCGCAGTGACAGTAGGAGTCACGATGCTGCGCGCATTCCCTTTGCCCCACACGCTGATCACAGCACCCGTGAGCAGGCGCAACATGCCCACCGTACTCAAAGTGGCCCCGCGTTCCACGGTGAGTGTGCTGTTTTGGCGCACATGGAAGGAGGAGTTGCCGATAACAAAAATCAGGTTCGATGCGGGCCCGGTGGTGATCTGGTCACCACTCTGGATCGCTTGCTCCGGCCGCAGACGGCTGCCGTTCAGCAAGGCGTCGCCTACCAGTTGGACGATGTTGCTGCGGCTTTGCGCGTGGGCTGCCGCAGCGCCCCCCATGGCAGTCCAGGCGGCAGCGGCCTGCAAAAAGCTGCGGCGCTGGAACCAGGTGACTTCCGCATCACTGCGGCCTTGGAGGGTGTGCTGTGTCATGGTGTTTCCTCTGTGGGCGTGTCAAAACAGTCCCGGTAAGTGAAATAGAACGACGTGAAAAACATGGCGGCCATGGCCAGACCCAACGGGAAAAGGATGGCGTTGATCAACTCCACATTACCCAGCACACTGACCACAATGGCAACCCCGGTGGCTACGCCCAGGAAAGCGGCCATCCACACCATGCCAAACACGGTGAAGGCCCAGAAGTTGCGCAGGCAGGCCACCGCGCTGAAGAACAGGCTCTTGACCGGGCTGATGCCATGCCAGTGCACGAGTGCGGGGGCATGCCAGAACAGCAGTGAGAGCGGCAGGTAGAGCACCATGGCCACCAGTGCCGCGGTCTGGAAGTCACCTTGCAGCACCACTTCGGGCGACAGCTCGCCCCCCATCAAATACACGCGGGCAAACTGGCCGCCATCAATCGTGGCAGAGATGCCCATGAGCAAAATGAAGCCCACCGCATACAGCACA
The DNA here is from genome assembly GCF_032191775.1 of Rhodoferax mekongensis. Taxonomy (NCBI): domain Bacteria; kingdom Pseudomonadati; phylum Pseudomonadota; class Betaproteobacteria; order Burkholderiales; family Comamonadaceae; genus Rhodoferax; species Rhodoferax mekongensis. Next base: position 1,899,259 of record NZ_CP132507.1, read on the forward strand.
CCGAGCACCACCATGGACTGCAGCCGTTCTTTGCCCGCGCGGAAACCCGCAATGAGCACTTGCGGCATGGGGAACTGGCCCTTGTCTGCAATCTCTGTCGCGGCCATCAGGCCCAGAGTGGCGGCCGGCAGCAGGGCCAGCGCAATCGGCGTGCCGATCACCGGCAGCAGGCTGAGCAGCGAAATGGCGGCCATGAACATGAAAAACAGGCCTGTGAATGCCAGTGGCTGTTTCATGAAGGTGCGCACACCTTGCTGAAACCACACAACACCCTGGCGGGCGGGAACGATCTGGAGTTTCATGCGGTCTGGGTTTCCGGGTTCATCAGGGTGTCCAGTGTGAGCGGATGCGCGATGCGCTGCTGGAGCACCCGTTCAAAGTGCGTGGGATCGTGGGGTTTGAGCATGGAGGCTTCCCGCGGCAGGTACCAGTCCCACAAGCGGGAGAGCCAGAAACGCAAAGCTCCGGCCCGCAGCATGGCAGGCAACAGTTCCCGCTCTTGGGCCGTCAAAGGGCGCACACTCTCATACGCTTGCACGAAGGCGCGGCTGCGTTCCAGATCCGCGCGGCCGGTGGGCAGGTCTATGCACCAGTCGTTGAGGCAGACGGCCAAGTCAAACAACCACGTGTCGGTGCCGGCAAAGTAAAAGTCAAAGAAGCCGCTGAGGCGGGGTTCGCCGTCCAGGGTTTCAAACATGACGTTGTCGCGGAACAAATCTGCGTGGATGGCGCCGCGGGGCAGGGCGGCATATGCACTTTGAGCGGCGACATGGTTCTGGTAGGCCAGCTCGCTCTGGATGAGTGCAGCCTGAGGGGCCTCCAGGTGGGGGAGCACGACGGGCACGGTTTCGTTCCACCAGGGGAGCGCCCGCAGGTTGGGCTGTTGCATGCCGAATTCCCGGCCGGCCAGGTGCATGCGCGCCAGCATGGCGCCGACTTGGCGACAGTGCTCCACGCCGGGGCTCAATTCGCTTTTGCCTTTCAGTCGGTTCACCACGGCGGCAGGCTTGCCGTTCAGGCTGTGCAACACATCGCCATCGCGGTTGGCGGCCGGGTCCGGCACGGGGATGCCATGGAACGCCAGGTGCTTCATCAGCCGCAGGTAAAACGGCAACTGCTGCGCTGTCAGCCGTTCGAACAGGGTCAGCACATAGGGCGCCTGGTCGGTGGTGACGAAATAGTTGGTGTTCTCAATGCCACCGGAGCAGCCCTCCATGGTTTGGAGAGTGCCCAATTGCAGGGAGGAAAGAAAAGTGCTGGCCTCGTCGAGCGAGACCTCTGTGTAAACCGCCATGGAGTAATTGTAGGTGGGCCGCGACCCGCGAAGCGGTGGAGCGTGGGGGCACAACATCCGCCGCCGGGCCGCCCCAAGGCGGATGCGCCCCCTCGGGGGCAGCGACCCGCGAAGCGGCAGAGCGTGGGGGCACAATATCCCATATGACCGAATCTAAGAAAACCCTGCTACTGGTAGATGGCTCCAGCTATTTGTATCGCGCCTTTTTTGCCGGCGGGGACAACATGAGCGTGACGCTGCCGGACGGCACCGTCCAGAAAACCGGTGCGGTGCGGATCATGATCAACATGATGAACAGCCTGCGCAAGGAATACCCGGCCGACTATGTGGCTTGCGTGTTTGATGCCAAAGGCCCGACCTTCCGCGACGAGATTTACCCTGAGTACAAAGCCCACCGCGACCCGATGCCCGACGATCTGCGCAGCCAGATCGCGCCCATCCACGAAATCGTGCGCCTGCTGGGCTGGAAGGTGCTGGACGTGCCCGGTGTGGAAGCTGATGACGTGATTGGCACGCTGGCGGCCACCGCCGCCTCGCAAGGCATTGAGGTGATTGTGAGCAGCGGCAACAAGGATTTGGCGCAGCTGGTGAATGAGCACATCACCATCATTGACACCATGAACGGCAAGCGCCGTGATCTGGCCGGCGTCGAGGCCGAGTTCGGCGTGCCCGCCCGCCTGATGCTGGACTACCAGACCCTGGTGGGTGACACGGTGGACAACGTGCCCGGCGTGGCCAAGGTCGGCCCCAAAACAGCGGTGAAATGGCTGCAGCAGTACGGCTCGCTGCAAGGCGTGGTGGACAACGCCGCCAGCATCGGCGGTGTGGTGGGCGAGAACCTGCGCAAAGCGCTGGACTGGTTGCCCACCGGTCGCACGCTGCTGACCATCAAGACCGACTGCGACCTCACGGGTTGGGTTGATGGCTTGCCTGCTATGGATTCGATAGCTGCTGGCGCACAGGATACGGGCGCTCTGCGTGCTTTTTATGAGAAATACGGCTTCAAGGGACTGGCGAAGTCGGTAGGTGGCGCTGAAACTGCGGCTACTGCTGCGGCGCCCTCTGCCCGCACATCCGAGCCGGGCTTGTTTGACGAGCCTGCCGGTGATGCAGCTGCGCCGGCATCGCGCGTGAGCACGGTGGAATACGAAACCATCTTTTCTTTCGAGGCACTGGACGCCCTGATGGCGCGCATCCAGGCGGCTCCTCTCACGGCCTTGGATACCGAGACGACTTCGCTGGACGAAATGCGTGCCGAGATTGTGGGCATCAGCTTCAGCACCGAGCCGGGCAAAGGCGCCTACATCCCGGTGGCGCACCGCTATCCCGGCGCGCCCGAGCAGTTGGACCGCGACGCGGTGCTGGCCAAACTCAAGCCGTGGCTGGAGAGTTCCGACGCCAAGAAACTGGGCCAGCACATCAAGTACGACCGCCATGTGTTTGCCAACCATGGCATTGAAGTGCAGGGTTACGTCCACGACACCATGCTGCAAAGCTATGTGCTCGAAGCCGACAAGCAGCACGGGCTGGCCAGCCTGGCTGAGCGCCACTTGGGGCGCAGCGGCATCAGCTTTGAAGACCTGTGCGGCAAGGGTGCCAACCAAATCAGCTTTGACCAGGTGGACATTGTCAAAGCCGCCGAATACGCCTGCGAAGACTCGGACCAGACGCTGGATGTGCATCTGGCACTCTGGCCGCAGATCGAGGCCAACGACAAGCTGAAGTTCATTTACGAGCTGGAGATCGCCAGCAGCGAAGCGCTGTACCGCATCGAGCGCAACGGCGTGCTGATCGACGCGCCCACGCTGGCAGCGCAAAGCCATGAGCTGGGCCAGCGCATCCTGCAACTGGAAACCGAGGCCTATGAAATTGCCGGCCAACCCTTTAACCTGAGTAGCCCCAAGCAGCTGGGCGAAATCTTCTTCGACAAGCTGGGCATGCCGGTGGTGAAGAAAACCGCCACCGGTGCGCGCAGTACCGATGAAGAAGTGCTGGAGAAACTGGCGGAGGACTATCCGCTACCCGCCAAACTGCTGGAGCACCGCAGCCTTGCCAAGCTCAAGGGCACCTACACCGACAAGCTGGCGCAGCTGGCCTTGCCCCGCACCGGCCGTGTGCACACGCACTACGCGCAAGCGGTGGCAGTGACCGGGCGCTTGAGCAGCAACGACCCCAACCTGCAAAACATTCCGATCCGTACCGCTGAAGGCCGCCGCGTGCGCGAAGCCTTTGTGGCGGCTCCCGGCTGCGTGATTGCCAGTGCCGATTACAGCCAGATTGAACTGCGCATCATGGCGCACATCAGCGACGACCCGGCGCTTTTGCGCGCTTTTCACGACGGGCTGGACGTGCACCGCGCCACGGCGGCAGAAGTGTTTGGTGTGCCGGTGGACCAGGTGAGCAGCGAGCAACGCCGCTATGCCAAAGTCATCAACTTCGGGCTGATCTACGGCATGAGCGCCTTCGGCTTGGCGCGCAATTTGGGTATCGACAACACGGCCGCCAAGAACTACATCCAGCGCTACTTTGAGCGCTACCCCGGTGTAAAGGCCTACATGGAGTCCACCCGGGAACTGGCCAAGCGCCAAGGCTATGTGGAAACTGTGTTCGGCCGGCGGCTGCAATTGGCCGGTATCAAGAACGCCAAGGGCGCCCAATTGGCGGGGCTGGAGCGTGCGGCTATCAACGCACCCATGCAGGGCACCGCTGCAGATTTGATCAAGTTGAGCATGGTCAAAGTGCAGCAGGTGCTGGATGCGCAAAATAAGTCCACCAAGATGATCATGCAGGTGCATGATGAATTGGTGTTTGAGGTTCCCGACAACGAGGTGGATTGGCTCAAGGTGGAAATCCCCCGCTTGATGGCCGGTGTGGCAGAGCTCAAGGTGCCTTTGTTGGCCGAAGTAGGGGTAGGTCCCAATTGGGATAAAGCTCATTAAAGCCGACTATGAATAAGCTCACACATTTACAAAATATTTGTTGAATATGTGAAATTTTTGTGGATAATTGAGCTAATTGTTTAAATGAAGGACGTCGTATGGAACTCCGTGGAATGAAAATTGCGACCAAGTTGTGGTCCTTCATCATGCTGATCATTGTGGCCATTTGCATGGTCGCCGTGATCGGTCTTATGCGCAGCACTGCGATATTGAACGAAGGCAACAAGAAACAAGACGTTGCACAGGAACTGGTGCAGATCGCCACCCAGTGGAATGGTTTGACCTCTACCAACTCCGCGCGTAACACGGCCATCCTGTTGAGCTCCGGGAACGCGGTGAACGACGCATTCAAGGACGTGGTCACGGCCACCTCCAACCAGATCACGGAGTTGCAGAGCAAGATTGAAGGCATGGCCCAGACCGAAGAGGACAAGGCCCAGCTCAAAAAGGTCGCAGACGCGCGCAAGCTGGTCTTGTCCTCACGCGGCAAAGCCCGTGATCTCAAAAAGGCGGGCCAGGACGCTGAGGCCATGCAGGTTTTTACCTCCGAGTATGAGCCTGCGTTGAAGGTCTATCTGGCCGAACAGATGCGTTTTGTAGAGCTGCAGAAAGAGCAGACCGCAAAGCTGCAGGCGGAGATGGAGGCCAAGCGAGCCACCAATACGACCGGCATTCTGGTGAGCCTTGCCGTGATCGTTGCAGCCATCTTCGCGGGCACGACCTGGCTGGTGCGTTCCATCCGCGAGCCACTGAATATGGCCAATGTCTTGGCTGCGCGCATCGCTGAGGGCGATCTGACGCATTCGGTGCATTCCGACCGCACTGACGAATTCGGTCAGCTGCTGCATTCGCTGGAAGCGATGAACATTTCCCTCGGACGCATGGTTTCCGAGATCCGTGGTGGTACCGACAGCATTGCGATTGCCAGTGCTGAAATTGCCACCGGCAACAACGACCTGGCGCAGCGCACCGAACAAACCTCCGGCAACTTGCAGGCCACGGCCTCCAGCATGGACGGCATCACCCAGATGGTGCAGCACAGCACAGACAGCGCCCGTCAGGCCAGCGGCTTGGCGGCCAGTGCCTCCAGCGTGGCCCAGCGCGGTGGCGAGGTGGTGAGCCAGGTGGTGCATACCATGCAAGAGATTGATGCCAGCAGCAAGAAGATCTCCGACATCATCAGCGTGATTGACGGCATTGCCTTCCAGACCAACATCCTGGCGCTGAACGCCGCAGTGGAAGCGGCCCGCGCGGGTGAGCAAGGCCGCGGCTTCGCGGTGGTGGCCTCTGAAGTGCGCTCCCTGGCAGGCCGCAGCGCTGAAGCTGCAAAAGAAATCAAGGCCTTGATTAACACCTCAGTGGAAAAAGTGGAGTCCGGCACCCAGCTCGTGACGGACGCTGGCTCCACCATGGAAGAGATCGTGCAGTCCGTTCGCCGCGTAGCGGATGTGATCGGTGAAATCACCTCGGCCGCCAACGAGCAGAGCAGTGGTATCGCCGGCGTGAACCAGGCCATTGGCAATCTTGACCAAATGACCCAGCAGAATGCTGCGCTGGTGGAAGAAAGTGCGGCGGCTGCGGAAAGCCTGCGCGAACAAGCAGACCGCATGAAGCAGGCCGTGGCTGTTTTCAAGGTTTCCGCGAACCAGGATGGCACCCCTCTGGCATCCGTGCCCGTGCGTTCCGGCAAGCCCAGCCCGAACTTCAAGGGGCCGGAACGCCGCAGTGGTCAGGCTGCCGGCCCGCAGGCACGCGCCTCGACTGCGAAAGCATCCGCAGCACCCAAGCCATCGGCACCCAAGCCAGCCCCGACACCCGCTCCAAGCTTGCAAAAACCTGTCGCCACAGCCTCCAGCCGCCCAGTTCCGGCCGGTGGAGACGACGATTGGGAAACGTTCTAATAGTGGGCGCCGGTAATTTCCTGTAGTCTGCGTGTTGCCTCGCAAGTGCCTACACTTGCGATTGGTTTTCTTAAAACATGGAGACACGCATGCTGGAAAATTTAAAGAATGAATTGGATTCCCTGCGCCCCGGTCGCAGCACGGAAGCGGGTGCCACACGCCGCACCGCCTTGAAGGCCGCACTCGGCGTGGGCTACGCAGCCACTGCGATGCCCATCATGGCGCAGACCGCAATCAAGACATCCGCCGATGGCCTCATCTCCGGCGAGCAGATTTATGACGTGGACGGCTACACCGTTCCTTTCTACTACGCAGCACCCGCTGGCGGCACTGATCTGCCCGTGATCCTGGTGGTTCAGGAAATCTTCGGCGTGCACGAGTACATCGCTGACACTTGCCGCCGTTTTGCAAAAGCCGGTTACCTGGCCATTGCTCCTGACTTGTATTCCCGCCAAGGTGATGCCTCCAAGTACACCGACATCGGCAAGTTGCTGGCAGAAGTCGTCTCCAAGGTGCCGGATGAGCAGGTCATGGCTGATCTGGATGGCGCCTTGGTGTGGGCCGCCGACAACGGTGGCGACCTCAAGAAGCTGGCGATCACAGGCTTCTGCTGGGGGGGACGTATCACCTGGCTCTACGCTGCGCACAATAAAGACGTGAAGGCCGGAGTGGCATGGTACGGACGTTTGGTGGGCACCCCCTCCGAGCTCACCCCCAAGAACCCTGTCGATATTGCCGGCTCTTTGAACGCGCCAGTGTTGGGTTTGTATGGCGGCAAAGACAACGGCATTCCCTTGGACACCGTGAACGAAATGAAGAAGGCCTTGGCTGCAGCCGGCAAAAAAGGCAACAAGGCTGCCAAGGCGTCGCAGTTCGTGGTGTACCCCGATGCAGGCCACGCCTTCCATGCGGACTACCGCCCCAGCTATCGCGAAAAAGAGGCCGCTGACGGCTTCAAGCGCGCATTGGCCTGGTTCAAAGCAAAGGGAGTTGTTTGATTCTTCTGGCGATAGTGGCCGGCACACTCGTGGCCGGCATAGGGAGCGTGTGGCTGGCTGCGGCACTGAGTTTCGGTGCTTTGGCCCGCTACACCCAGCACATGTTGAGTCTGGCGGCGGGAGCCTTGTTGGCCACTGCCTTCATGCATTTGCTGCCCGAAGCGTTTGAAAGCCAGGCTGGCGCCCATGATTTGTTTCTGGTGCTGCTGGTCGGGCTGGTTTTTTTCTTTCTGCTGGACAAAGCTGAGCTCTGGCACCACGGCCACGAGCACCACCACGGCCCTGCGGCGCACGGGCACGAGGCGCATGACGATCACGGACACGCTCACCATGGCCACCATCACGGGCACAGCCATGGCGCGGACAAGCCTGCGGGCAGTTGGGCGGTGCTTACCGGCGACAGCGTGCATTGCTTCGGAGACGGTGTGTTGATTGCCTCGGCCTTTGTGGCGGATTTGCGCTTGGGCGCTATTGCCGCATTGGCGGTGCTGGCCCACGAAGTGCCGCACCACATGGGCGACCTGATGGTCCTGCGTGCAGGCTCGAGTAACAAGCGGGCAGCCTTGGTCAAGGTCACGCTGGCAGGTGCAGTGACCGCTTTGGGCGGTATCACCGGATACTGGCTGGTCGACCAGCTGCAAGACTATCTTCCGTATTTCCTGGCGGTGGCCTCCAGCAGCTTCATTTATGTCGCGCTGGCGGACTTGATTCCCCAGCTCCAAAAACGGCTCACCGCACGGGAAACTGCGGCACAAATTGCTTGGTTGGGTGTGGGCATCGGAATGGTCGCGCTCGTCAGCAGCATCGGGCACGCTCACTAGGCTTGTCCGGACCCATGGACGTTCAGGCTGCGTTGGAGATGGAGTTTGCGGATTCCGAAATCCGCCAAACCCTGTGGCGCGGTGACGATCTTCATGTGATCTTTTCAGCCGTTGCTGCAGCCCGACACGCACCCGGTGAGGCGCCGGTTCGCGGTTTTTTGCAGGGCGTGGAGCTGGTGCTCCAGCGCTGCATGCCTGCCGCAACCAGCACCTTGTTCGGGCGCGTGCGGGCTGGCAGTTTGCGCGTGCAGGGTCAATCGCCACAACTTCGAATGTCTGTGCCGTCCCGGCGGGAGATGCCACTTTCCCTGGAGCTTGAGCCCGCGCAATCCGGTGTGGTGGTGTTGCAGGCGCAAGCGATCGAATGCCATTTGCAGACAGGGGGCGTTTTCCGCGAGTCCTTGTTTTGTTGAGCTGAAAACCCTGCTTGTCATCGTACTTTAATCAAACGTTTGATTTATATGCGTAGAATCGGCCCCCATGCCGATTCCTTTGCCTGAGACAGTTTCCGCCGTCAAACCCATGCGAAGCGATGGGGTCGAGGCGCGCAACCGCCTACTGGATGCGGCCTTGCAGCTGTTTGCGGAGCAGGGTTTTGCCAAGACCTCCATCCGCGAAATTGCCCTGGCTGCGCAGGCCAATGTGGCGTCCATCAGCTACTACTTCGGTGACAAGGCCGGTCTGTACCGCGCCGTATTTTCTGACCCGCGCACCAACCCGCCCTTGCCCCCCGAGGCACTGGAGGGCACCGACGTCACGCTGGAGCAGGCGATCCGCGGCTTGCTGTCCAGCTTTTTGGAGCCGCTCAAGAATGGCCATGTCACCCAGCAGCAGTACATGAAGCTCTGCTTCCGCGAAATGCTGGAGCCTACCGGCGCCTGGCAGCACGAGATTGACACCAATATTGCCCCCGCCCACATGGCCCTGACCCGCGGGCTCTGCCGCCATGTCGGGCTCGCTGAAGCGGATGACGATATCCATAGGCTCGCCTTCACCATCAGTGGCTTGGGCGTCATGCTCCATGTGGGCAATGACCTGTACACCCAGATCCGCCCCGGCCTGGTCAATACCCCGCAGGCGCTGGATGCCTATTTGGACCGTCTGGTGTCCTATGCCCTGGTGCTGGTGGACGCCGAAGCGCTGCGACGCCGCGCCCAAGCTCCGGCTCCCGCCCATTCCCCTGAATTCATCTCACTTCAAGCCCCATGAACCCCATGCATTTACGAACCTTCACTGCCGTATCAGTGGCACTGGCACTCAGCGGATGTGCCATCGTCATGCCGCCCGCCAAAGTCGATGCTGCTCCTGCCTTGCAATGGCAGGCGCCTTTGCCCCACCAAGGGGCGGTAGGCTCGCTGGCCCAGTGGTGGCAGAAGCAGGGCGATGCGCTGTTGGTGGAACTGATTGATGCCGCACAAGCCGTCAGCCCCAATGTGGCCCAGGCACTGGCGAGGGTGGAGTCCGCCCGCGCGCAGCGCACCACTGCCAACGCCGCTTTGCTGCCCAAGCTGGATGCGAGCGTCAGCGCCAGCCGTGGCGTGAGCCAGCCCGATGTCCCGGTGGCCACCACCCAATCGGTAGGTCTGCAAGCCAGCTGGGAGCTCGACCTGGTGGGTGCCAACCGCGCCGTCAGCAAAGCGGCAGACGCGCAGTTTCAGGGCACCCAGGCCCAGTGGCACGACGCGCGTGTGTCAGTAGCGGCCGAAGTAGCCACCACCTACTACAGCTACGCCACCTGCATCCAGTTGCTTGGTGTAGCGCGCAAAGACGCAGCCTCCCGCCAGGAAACCGCACGCCTGACCGAGCTCAATGCCAAAGCCGGCTTTGCGGCACCTTCGGTAGCCGCCTTGGCCCGTGCCAGCGCTGCCGATGGCAGCAGCCGCGTGACCCAACAACAGGCTGCCTGCGACTTGGATGTGAAAGCCCTGGTGGCCCTGACGGGCTTGCCTGAACAGGATCTCCGACAAAAACTGGCTGCAGCGCCCATGGAGCGTGCGCAAGCAGCTCCTGTTTCCATAGCAAGCGTGCCCGCACAAACCCTGACCCAACGTCCCGATGTGTTTGCAGCTGAGCGCGACGTGATCGTCGCCAGCGCCCAAGTGGGCAGTGCCAAAGCCCAGCGATACCCGCGCCTGACCCTGAGCGGTTCGGTGGGTGCCCTGCGCTACAGCAGCATGGGGCGCGAGACGAATCTGGATACCTGGTCCTTTGGCCCCTTGGCGGTCACGCTGCCCTTGTTTGACGGTGGTCAGCGCAAAGCCAATGTGGTGTCTGCCGAAGCGGCCTATGCGCAAAGCGTCTCGGTCTACCGCGGCAAGGTGCGCCAGGCCGTGCGCGAAGTGGAAGAGGCACTGGTCAACCTGCAAAGCACCGATGCCCGCAAGCAGGATGCCGCTGTGGCGACAGCCGGCTACGCTGAGTCACTCGCAGCCACCCAGGCCCGCTACGGCCAGGGCTTGGCCAGCTTGGTGGAGCTGGAAGACGCACGCCGCAATGCGCTGGCAGCGGAATCGGCCCAGCTCTCGCTAGGGCTTGAGCGCAACCGCGCCTGGGTGTCGCTCTACCGCGCGCTGGGTGGCGGCTTCGAGCCGGACCGCCTCAACGCGGACGCCACCTCAAGCGCCGCCGATCAGTCACGCCCTTAAGTCGCGCACAACTCCCGCATAACTCGCGCACAACTCCCCGATTTTTTGTTGTCACCTCTTTGAGAGCAAAGCCATGAACCAACTTCCATTCAAACCCCTGACCCTGGGTCTCCTGACCGCCAGTGTGCTGACCCTTGCCGGCCTTGGCCTCTTTGCCACCCGCACGCAGGCGGCTGATGCCCCCAAGGCCGCTGCGGCGCCCAAAGCCGCGCTGACCGTATCCACCGTGCAGGCCAAGAGCAGCCAGCTGCCCGTCAAGCTTTCTGCCAACGGCGGTGTCGCCGCTTGGCAAGAAGCCAGTGTGGGCTCAGAGGCCAGCGGCCTGCGTGTGGCCGAGCTGCATGCGGGTGTGGGCGACAGCGTGAAGCGCGGCCAAGTGCTGGCGACCTTTGCCTCTGAAAGCGTGCAAGCCGATGTAGCACTGGCACGCGCCAGCCTCAACGAAGCGCAGGCCAATGCAGCCGAAGCGTTGGCCAACGGCGACCGCGCGCGCGCCGTGCAGGGCACCGGCGCCATCAGCGCCCAGCAGATCAACCAGTACCTCACGCAAGAGGCCACCGCCAAGGCGCGTGTGGCGTCTGCCCAGGCTCAGCTGGACGCCCAGCTGCTGCGCCTGAAGCAAACCCAATTGCTCGCGCCCGACAGCGGCATCATCTCGGCCCGCAGCGCCAGTGTGGGTGCGGTGGTGGGGGCTGGCACCGAGATGTTCAAGCTCATCCGCCAAGGGCGGCTGGAGTGGCGGGGTGAAGTGACCTCGGCAGAGTTTGCCCGCATCAAGCCCGGCATGACGGTGCTGGTCACCTCTCCCGGTGGCGTGCAGGCCAAAGGCAAGGTGCGCATGCTGGCGCCTACCGTGGATGCTGCCACCCGCAATGGCTTGGTCTATGTGGACTTGTTGGCTGCATCGACGGCCGGCCAGTCGCTGGGTGGCGCATTCAAGCCCGGCATGTATGCCCGTGGTGAGTTTGAGCTGGGCAGCACCGGCGCATTGACGGTGCCGCAAACCGCAGTCGTCGTTCGCGACGGTTTCAGTTACGTGTACCGCGTGGGCAGCGACAACCGGGTGAGCCAACTCAAGGTGCAGACCGGCCGCGTGGTGGGTGATCAGATCGAAATCCAAAGCGGCGTGAAGCCCGAAGACAAGCTGGTGGCCAGCGGCGGCAGTTTCCTGAGTGAAGGCGACACCGTGAAGGTGGTGGACGCTACAGATTCCAAGCCAAAAGCGGCTGTAGCGCCCGTAGCACCTGCGCAAGCAGCTACGAAATAAGGAGCAAAACATATGAGCCCCCACATTCACATGCGTTCATTGCCCCCCGAGGGGGCGCCCGCCTCCTTTGAGGCGGCTCGGCAGGAGGCGGTATGAACGTCTCCTCGTGGTCGATCAAAAACCCCATACCGGCGGTCATGCTCTTTGTGATGCTGACCTTCGCAGGCATGCTGGCTTTCAACAGCATGAAGGTGCAGCAGTTCCCTGACCTGGAGCTGCCCAACATCACCATCTCGGCCAGCCTGCCCGGTGCGGCGCCGGCCCAGCTGGAAACCGAAGTGGCCCGCAAGCTGGAAAACGCGATTGCGTCCATCCAGGGCCTGAAAAATATCTACACCAAGGTGCAAGACGGTGGTGTTTCCATCACCGCCGAATTCCGCTTGGAGAAGCCCACCCAAGAAGCGCTGGACGAAGTGCGTAGCGCCGTGCAGGGCGTGCGCAGTGAGCTCCCGAGCGATGTGCGCGATCCGGTGATCAACAAGGTGAACCTGTCGGGCGCGCCCATTTTGGCGCTCACCATCCGCTCGTCCAAGATGGATGACGAAGCGCTGAGCTGGTTTGTGGACAACACCGTTTCACGCCGCCTGTTGGGCGTGAAGGGCGTGGGCTCAGTGGTGCGCGTGGGCGGGGTGACCCGCGAGGTGGAGGTCGCCCTCGACCCCATGAAGCTGCAAGGCCTGGGCGCTACCGCTGCGGACATTTCTCGCCAGCTCAAACAGGTGCAAACCGAGAGCGCAGGTGGCCGCGCCGACCTGGGTGGTAGCGAGCAGCCCATGCGTACCTTGGCCACTGTCAAAACCGCCGAAGAGCTGGCCAATCTGGAGCTCACCCTGTCCAACGGACAGCGCGTGCGCCTCGACCAAGTAGCCACCGTCAAAGACACGATTGCCGAGCCCCGCGCAGCCGCGCTGCTTAACGGCGTGCCGGTGGTGGGATTTGAGATCACCCGCAGCAAAGGTGCCAGCGAGGTGGAAGTCGGAGCCGCAGTGAATGCAGCTTTGGACGAACTCAAGGCCCAGCACCCCGACATCGAGCTGACCCAGGCCTTTGACTTTGTGAAGCCCGTGGCCGAAGAGTTTGACGCCTCCATGACCATGCTCTACGAAGGCGCCTTGCTGGCGGTGATTGTGGTGTGGTTGTTCCTGCGCAACTGGCGTGCGACTTTTGTGTCTGCGGTGGCTTTGCCCTTGTCCGCGATTCCTGCCTTTATCGGCATGGCGTATCTGGGCTTCACCATCAATACCGTGACGCTGCTCGCGCTCTCATTGGTGATCGGCGTGCTGGTCGACGATGCGATTGTGGAGGTCGAGAACATCGAACGCCACCTGAACATGGGCAAGACGCCTTACCAGGCGGCCATGGAAGCGGCTGACGAGATCGGCCTTGCCGTGGTGGCGACGACCTTCACCCTGATTGCGGTGTTTCTACCCACCGCGTTCATGAGCGGCATTCCCGGGAAGTTCTTCAAGCAATTCGGTTGGACGGCGGCACTGGCGGTGTTTGCATCGTTGGTAGTTGCCCGGGTGCTGACGCCCATGATGGCCGCCTACATCATGAAGCGCAGCCCGCGCGAACACAAAGACCCGTTCTGGATGGGCGCCTACATGCGCGCCAGCAAATGGGCACTGAGCCACCGCTGGATCACCATGGGTGCCGCAGCGGCTTTCTTTGTGGGCTCCATCATGCTGATTCCCCTGTTGCCCACCGGCTTCATCCCGCCGGATGACAACTCGCAGACGCAGGTCTATATCGAGTTGCCACCGGGCTCCACCTTGAAGCAAACGCGCGATGCGGCGGAGCATGCCCGTCAGTTGCTGGGCAAGGTCGATCACATCCAGAGCATTTACACCACCATCGGTGGTGGTGCAGCAGGCTCCGACCCGTTCGCGCCTCCGGGAACCACCGAGGTCCGCAAGGCCACGCTCACGGTGTTGCTGACAGAGCGTGGCAAGCGCCCCCGCAAGCAAGGCATTGAAAACGCCATCCGCGCGGCCATGGCCGAAGTGCCCGGCATCCGCAGCAAGGTGGGCTTGGGCGGCAGTGGCGAGAAGTACCAACTGGTGCTGACCGGCGAAGACCCCTTGGCCTTGGCCAGTGCTGCCGCTGCGGTGGAGCGCGATTTGCGCACCATTCCCGGCTTGGGCAGCATCACCTCCAGCGCGAGTTTGATCCGCTCTGAAATTGCAGTGCGCCCCGACTTCGCGAAGGCGGCTGACTTGGGTGTCACCAGTGCCTCTATTGGCGAGACCTTACGCATTGCGACGGTGGGTGACTACGACACATCACTGGCCAAGCTCAACCTCAGCCAGCGGCAAGTACCGATTGTGGTGAAGCTGGATGACTCCGCGCGACAGGACCTGGACTTGCTGGGCCGACTCGCGGTGCCCGGCGTCAAAGGCCCTGTCATGCTGAGTCAGGTGGCGACGCTCGAAGTGGCCGGTGGCCCGGCGGTGATCGACCGCCTGAACCGCTCACGCAACATCACCTTTGAAGTCGAGCTCTCCGGCGCGCCGCTGGGCGATGTGACAGAGGCCGTGCAAAAGCTGCCCTCGATCACCAACCTGCCGCCCGGCGTGAAGCAGTTGGCGTTGGGTGACGCTGAAGTCATGGGCGAGCTGTTTGCCAGCTTCGGCCTGGCCATGCTGACCGGGGTGCTGTGCATCTACATCGTGCTGGTGCTGTTGTTCAAGGACTTCTTGCAGCCCTTCACTATTCTGGCGGCGCTGCCACTGTCCTTGGGTGGCGCGTTTGTGGGCTTGCTGGTGGTGAACCAGAGCTTCTCCATGCCGTCCCTTATCGGGCTCATCATGCTCATGGGCATTGCGACCAAGAATTCCATCTTGTTGGTGGAGTACGCGATCCTGGCGCGCCGGGGTAGCGATGGCAGTGATGGTCACCCCGTTGCGGCGCCCATGAGCCGGTTTGACGCGCTCATTGACGCCTGCCACAAGCGTGCGCGGCCGATTGTGATGACCACTATCGCCATGGGAGCGGGCATGGTGCCGCTGGCCGTGGGCTGGGGTGCTGCAGACAGCAGCTTCCGCAGTCCGATGGCGGTCGCGGTCATCGGCGGGCTGATCACGTCCACCGTGCTCAGCCTCTTGGTGATCCCATCGGTGTTCACGGTAGTGGACGATCTGGAGCATCTGTTGGGCCGCTTGAAGCGCTGGGTGTTGCGCGAGAAACCCGCCGCGGAGACGAAGCCGGTACAATAGGGGTTCTGTCATTGGGGAGTAGCCTCTCTTGCGTTGCAAGAGGCTTGCGTCAACACACTGGGTCCGCAGACCCTGGCGCCAGCAGTTCAGTCTTGGCAAGACCTTTGACCACCGCACATCCGCCTTGGCCGGTGATGTGCCGTGGTCATTTGTCTTCTACCGGCCTTGGAACTCGCGCTCATGGAATCCCTTCTCGTCTCTACCGGTGTGGTCGCTCTGGCCGAAATCGGTGACAAAACCCAACTCCTTGCTTTCATCCTCGCGGCCCGTTTCAAAAAGCCATTGCCTATCGTGCTGGGCATTCTGGCAGCCACCATCGTGAACCATGGGTTGGCCGGAGCTTTGGGGGCCTGGATCACCTCCGCCATCAGCCCCGGCGTGCTGCGCTGGGTGCTTGGTGCGTCCTTTCTGGGCATGGCCATCTGGACGCTGATCCCCGACAAGATTGAAGACGAAGAAACCCGGATTGCCGGACGCTTCGGAGTGTTCGGTGCCACGCTGATTACGTTCTTCCTGGCCGAGATGGGTGACAAGACACAGATCGCTACCGTGGCCATGGCCGCCCACTACGCGACACCGGTGATGGTGGTCATCGGCACCACCCTGGGTATGTTGATTGCCGACGTGCCAGCAGTGTTTGCCGGAGACAAGCTCGCCAACAAGATCCCGATGAAGCTGGTGCACTCGATTGCGGCAGCCATTTTTGCCGTCTTGGGTATCGCCACCTTGCTGGGGGCCGGCTCAGGTTTCGGCTTTTAAGGAAAGAGCGGAGTGGGGCGCCTCAGGCGCCTTCCTCTTCCTGCCGGGGTTCGGGTGCGCTGCGCGGCAGCGTGATGGTGACGGTGGTGCCGTGGCCCAACGTGGACAGCACTTCCAGGGTGCCGCCCAGGGTTGCTTTCACCAGGTTTTCGACGATGGACATACCCAGCCCAGTGCCGCCGCGGCCGATGCGGGTACTGAAGAAGGGCTGGAACATTTTTTCCAAGGTGTCCGGGGCAATGCCGCGGCCGTTATCGGTGCAAACGAGGGTGACTTGGGTTTCATCGGCAGTGGCACTGATGCGGACTTCGCCGTGCTCCATGCCTTCGAAGGCATGCAGGTAAGCGTTGTTGATGAGGTTGATGAGGACCTGGCCCAGCGGACCGGGGTAGCTGTCCATGCGGATACCCTCGGGCGCGTCCAGCATGACACGGTGGCTTTGGCGTTTGAGGCTGGGCGCCAGCGTGTCCAAAATCTCGCGCAAGCCCTGTTGCAGGTCGAAGGTGCGGCGTTGCTCGCTGGCCTGGTCGGCTGCTACCTGGCGGAAATTCTTGAGTAGTTCCACTGCGCGCTCGAGGTTGCGCAGCAGCAGTTCATTACCGCTTTGCACTTGGCCGACAAACTGCGCCAATTCCGAGCGCTTCAAGGTGCCCGCCACCATTTGCTGCTCAAACTGGTTGGCCTGGGCCACCAGGGTGCTGGCCGTCATCATGCTGTTGCCCATGGGTGTCGCCATTTCGTGCGACACACTGGCAATCAGGGTGCCCAGCGTGGCGCGTGCTTCACTGCGCGCCATGGCTTCCTGCATCTGGGCCTCGAGGCTGGCGTTGAGGGCGTGGATGCGGATCTCTGCTTCTTTTTGCTGGGTAACCTCCAGGTTGATGCCGGCAACTTTGATCGGTTGGCCATTCCCATCCCGCGCCACGATGTGGGCCAGGGATTGGACCCACATCCATTGGCCGTCTTTCTGGCGCATACGGTATTCGTATTCAAAGCGGTCGCCCTGGTGGTTCGCGAGGTTCGCGAAAGTTGCACTGATGCGGGGTTGATCCTCGGGGTGAACCATGGACAACCAGCTCGCAAGCACGTTGTCACCCAGTTCCTCGCGGCTGTAGCCGCTGACTACGTGCCAGCGCTCACTGACGCTGAGGAAGCGATGGACCAGGTCGTATTCCCAGATGGCAACGCCGGTGCTTTCCACCACCTCTTTCAGGCGGTATTGCTCTGCCAGCAATTCATCCCGCAAGGCCTGTTCGTGCGCGATGGCGGTTTCAGATCGTCTGCGGTTGATTTGGCTTCGTGTCAACAAAATGGTGAGCAGGGCGGTGACCAGCAAGCCCAGCACCATTGCGAAGGTGGCCTGATGTACCCAGCCTGAACTCAGCAATTCGGGTTTGGGGTGCAGCATCAGTTCCCAATTGCGGGAACCGAAGTTCAACTCCAGGGCGTAATCGGCGCTTTCCCGGTGGGCGCCGTCTTTGTCATGCCCCGGCGTATGTGCCGCGGCTCCCATCGAGGTGAACAAGGGGGCATCACCCTCAGTCTCTCTGTCGCGGACGATCAACTCATTGCCTGCGGCCTCTGCCTGATAGGCCGCGTTCCGGGCCAGCGTACCGACATCCACCAGCGCATTGATGAAGCCGATATGGCGGCTGATGCTGTCCGTATCCGCATTGCGCTGGTACACCGGGACGGTGATGATCACGGCAGGCTTGGCGCCTTCTGCCAAAGGTGTGACGGCAGCAAATGCACCGGTGGCAATGGGTGTGCCTACGACCCGCGCGTCTTTCTGGGCCTCATCCAACAGGGGGCGGGCCTGGTGCGTCCACTCTTTCAGGTTCGTCGGGAAAACAAAGCCCTCCAAAGCTTCCATTTTTTGCCACTCAAGGGCTGCTACGGTGGGATGCGCCACTTTGAGGCGGTTGGCGTACAGGTCGAACTGGGCCCGGGTCATGGCAGGCTGCATTTCGGCCATGAGGGCGGCACCGCGCACGGCTTCGATGGTGCTGGTCGAATCGTGGTCCAAGGCGCCGAGTACAGTTTCGGCCAGTGCGCTGCGCTGCTCGTAAATCCGCAGGGCCTCTGCTTCCCGCAAGTTGCTGTAGACCGCAGCCGTACTCAACAGCCCTGCTGCCACCACGCCCAGCACCACCATCAGGTCGGCGGCCAGGCGCTTGGCGGGAAGGCTGAGGCTCGGCAGGATCATGAGGCCGCAGTGTAAGCGGGCGCTCAGCCTTGCGCTACCGGGAAGCCCGGCCGGTTGCACCACTCGCTCCAGCTGCCGGCAAACAAGGCGCTGCCTTGCAAGCCGGCAATCTCCATGGCGAGGATGTTGGGCACCGCACTCACGCCACTGCCGCAGTGGTGCACCACGTCCTCAGGCTGGCGCTGGCCCAGCAAGGCTTCAAATTCAGCACGCAGCACAGCCGCCGGCTTGAAGAAGCCATCGGCGCCCAAGTTGTTGCTGAACACCCGGTTCAAGGCGCCAGGGATGTGGCCGGCGACCGGGTCAATCGGCTCCACTTCACCGCGGAAGCGGGGCGCTCCACGGGCGTCCAATACATGCTGGGTGGGCTTGCCCAGATGGGCCAGCACATGGTCGCTGCTGCGCAATACGACCAGCGCGTCGGAGACCGCAAAGGTGCTTGGTGCGCGCGCTGGCTCCTCGCCGCTGGCCACCGCACCACCTGCGGCCTGCCAGGCCTGAAAGCCGCCGTCCAGCACGGCCACATTCGCGTGGCCCAACCACTTGAGCATCCACCACAGACGGCCGCAGTAGTTGGCGCCTTGGCGGTCATACACCACCACCTGGTCAGTGTTCTTGAGGCCCACGCTGCCCAGCCATTGGGCGAACGTTTCGCGGGATGGGAGGGGGTGACGCCCGCCCGACTGTGCGCCCGTGATAGCTGGGTCGCCCTTGGCGCTCAGGTTGTTGTCCAAGTGGGCGTAGAGGGCGCCGGCAATATGGCTCTCGGCATATTGGGCAGGGCCCTTTTCGGGCTGCATCAGGTCGCAGCTGCAGTCGAAAACGACGGCAGGCGTAGCGCTGGCCTGCAGGGATTGCAGCTGGGCGACGGAGATCAGGGTGGTATAGGGCATGGTGTTGCGATTATCTATTTGCGTCACCCTGAAGATTGCTTGCAGGGTTTGCGGGATTTTTATATCTAGCGATAACAGGGCTGCTTTCAAAAGACCAAGTGGAATCAACGCTTTAAGTCCGCGTCCGCGAACTTGTTCATCAGTCAGCGGCTTTGTTCATAAGCAGGTTGGCAGGGTTTGGCGGGTTTTTCGTTGGTGGGCATTCGCTGCCAACCTCCCAAAGTCAGTTATAAATCAAGCACTTAAACAAAACGCTGGGAGGCGGTCATGATCAGTCGCAACGTTGTTCATAAGACCTGTTTGACGTCCATAACACGTTGGGCATACATGTGAACCCTCATTACCTCCTTGGTGCGATGACCTCGGCTCTGATACTTGGGGCAGCAACATGCGTTGCGTCACCCCTTCGAGATGACACAATACGGTTTAGGGGCGATGGCAGTTGCACGGTCTCAATGACTTCGGTATTCGCTAATCGTTCAACCGTTGTGTTCTCCTACTCTGGATTTCAGCCCAACGAGACCGTTCGTTTTCATTCAGTCTCTGAAAATGAAAGGGGCGCAGGAAACCTGCAGGTTGATGCGCTAGGCAACGCACAGGCACTCGTAATGCCACACGTTAAAGGCACACGGAGCGGCAATGCTGAGGTAACGGCTATCGGCAGCAAGTGCTCAATATCCGTGGGTTTCAAATGGTGGTCAGACGGTTCGGATGCCCAACCCACCGCTCCAGGGGACGCGCCGCAAGCGGTGCGTCCCTGAGCTTCGACGTTAAATCAGCTCAGTCCGCGTCAATCTCACCTCTCAGTGCTCCTCAGCCGGCGTATGCGGCAGCAATCGTGTGCGCAGCACGGTCGCCAGCACACCGCTGGCCACGATGACCGCAATGCCGATCCAGCCGATCATGGGGATCTGGTCGCCGAACAAGGCTAGGCTGAACACGGCGCCGAACACAATGCCCGAATACTGCATGCTGGCCACCACTAGCGTGGCGCCTTTGCGGTAGGCGCGGGTCATGCACCATTGACCCAAGGACGCCAGCACGCCGATGGGAATGACCCAGACGGCATCCCGCCAATCCACCTCGCTCCATGGGGTGAAGCCCGTGAAGGCAATGCCCACAGCGCCGACCACCGCGCTGCCTACCGAGAAGTAAAACACGGTGCGCTCTTCAGGCTCGCCGGCCTTGCCGAGCGCCGTTACCTGCATGTAGGCCAAGGCCGCACCCAAGCCGGAGAGTAGGCCGATCAAGCCGGCAAACAGCTGGTTCTGGTCGATGGTGGGGCGCAGGGTCATGACCACGCCCACAAAGCCCATCAGCACCGTGCCCAGGAGCGCGCCCTGTGGTTGCTCTTTGCCGTAGAGCAGGGCACCGCCCACCACAAAGGCAGCCACCCACACGCCGCTCATGTAGTTCAGTGTCATGGCTGTGGCCAGTGGCAGGTGGGCAATGGCGTAAAACCAGCTGCCCAGAGACACCACACCGATGGTGCTGCGCCACACGTGCATCAGCGGCACCGGGGTGCGCAGGGTGGAGCCACTCGCCCGCACCACGATGCCCATGAACACAATGCTCACCAGGCCCCGGTAGAACACCAGCTCAAAAGTGCCGAAGCTGTTGGACGCGTACTTGATGCCCACCGCCATCAGCGCGAACCAGAACGAGGCCAGGACCATCCACAGAGCTTGCATAGGTGTTTAGTAATAAAAAGAGCTGCTGGCGCCCATGGAGTGTGCGCGAGCAGCTATGTTTTTGATAGTAAGTGTTCAGCCGCCGACGGCGCTGCCCAGCTTGCGCCGGTACCACTCGTGGAAGTGCTGCATGCCGTCTTCCATGGGGCTTTGGTAGGGGCCGACTTCGTTGTCGCCGCGGTCAAACAGGGCGCGGCGGCCGGCGTCCATGCGCTCGCCGATTTCGTCGTCTTCGATACAGGTTTCCATGTAGGCGGCCTGCTGGGCCTCCACAAACTCGCGCTCGAAGGCGGCAATTTCTTCGGGGTAATAGAACTCCACCATATTCATGGTTTTGTTCACGCCCATGGGGAACAGGGTGGACACGGTCAGCACATGCGGGTACCACTCCACCATGATGTGGGGGTAGTAGGTCAGCCAGATGGCGCCGTACTGCGGGGGAACGTTGTTGCGGTAGCCCAGCAGGGCCTTGTGCCAGCGCTCGTAGGTGGGGCTGCCGGCCTTGCCCAGACGGTTGGCCACGCCCACGGTTTGCACCGAGTAGTTGTCCTTGAACTCCCAGCGCAGGTCGTCACAGGTCACAAACTGGCCTAGCCCTGGGTGGAAGGGGCCTACGTGGTAGTCCTCCAGATATACCTCAATAAAGGTCTTCCAGTTGTAGTTGCACTCGTGCATCTCTACCTTGTCGAGCACATAGCCCTCAAAGCTCAAGTCGGCACGCGGGCCCATGTTCGCCAGTTGGGCTGCCACGTCCACACCACCTTGGGCACGTGCGTCTTCAAACAGCAGGCCGTTCCATTCCTGCAGCTTGTAGTTGTTGAGGTTCAGGCAGGGGTCGTGGGCGAAGTGGGGCGCGCCGATCAGCGTTCCGCTCTGGCTGCCGTTCTGCCCGGCGTGGGCGCCGCTGTAGGTCCAGCGGTGTAGCGGGCAGACGATGTTGCCGCTTTGCACCTGGCTGCCGCTGTGCGTGAGCGAGCCACGCCCTTTGAGCATGATGGCCTGGCGGTGGCGGCAGACGTTGGAGATGAGTTCAATGCCACCGGCATTGCGCACCAGCGCGCGGCCCCCGTTTTCCTGGGGCAAGGCGTAGTAATCCCCGACGTGGGGGACGCTCAAAGAGTGCCCCACATAGCGGGGCCCTTGCTGAAAGATACTTTGCATTTCAAGCGCGTAGAGCGCCGGGTCAAAGTAGCTCGAAACTGGTAGTTGGCTGTTCGCCTGCTGCAGTTGAAGACTTAAATCAGACATGGGTGACCTGACCTAAAGACTCCCCACAGGGGGATGCACCAAAGTGCGCGGTGAATGGGAGCCGGCCAGCCCAGAGGCGGGTGGCCGGAAGCGGGACGGGCGATTGTACCCGCACCCCGTGAAGGCCGGTCGTCTTTAGAGACAGTGACCCATGCGCTATGCGCCTAAAATCGCGGTTTGCTTCACTCCGCTCCACCCATGCCCAAGGCCAGCCCCTCTCACCCCGACGCCACCGCGCTCCCCGCCACCTATGAAGCGGCCATGGCCGAACTGGAAGGGCTGGTTGCGCGCCTGGAGTCCGGCGACCTGCCCTTGGACCAGCTGCTCACCAACTACCAGCGCGGTGCCGCGCTGTTGCAGCACTGCCGCGACAAGCTGCAGGCGGTGGAAGAACAGATCAAGGTGCTGGACGACGGTGTGTTGAAACCTTGGAAAGCCCAATGAGCCAGGCTGCAGACATGACAGTTGATTTTGATCTGGATAGCTGGATGCGCGTGCGCCTGGACCGCGTGGAGCGCGCCTTGGAAGCCTGGATCACCGCCGATGCGCCGCAGGGTGTGGACCATGGAGCGCCTGCCGCTTTGGTAGAAGCCATGCGCTACGCCGTGCTCGACGGTGGTAAGCGCTTGCGGCCCTTGCTGGTGCTGGCCGCCCACGAAGCGGTCGCTGAATTGGGCCATGGCTGTGATGCCGCGGCTTTGCGGGCTGCCTGCGCGGTTGAACTGATTCACGCCTACTCGCTGGTGCATGACGACATGCCCTGTATGGACAACGATGTGTTGCGCCGTGGCAAACCCACCGTGCATGTGCAGTTCGGCGAAGCCAGTGCCTTGCTGGCCGGTGACGCTTTGCAGGCGCTGGCCTTTGAATTTTTGACGCCCTTGGATGGCTCCGTATCTTGTGAGGTGCAGGCTCGTTTGTGTGGTTTGTTGGCCCGTGCGGCCGGCAGTTCCGGCATGGCCGGTGGCCAAGCGATCGACCTGGCCAGCGTGGGCCTGCCACTCACGGAAAATCAGTTGCGCGAAATGCACCAGCTCAAAACCGGTGCCTTGCTGCAAGGCAGTGTGGTGATGGGGGCCGAATGTGCCCAACCCACCGCCAAAGTGCTGTCTGCGCTGGAGGCTTATGGCGCCGCGATTGGTCTGGCGTTCCAGGTGGTGGACGACATTCTGGACGTGACAGCAGATTCTGCGACGCTGGGCAAGACCGCCGGCAAGGATGCCGACAACGACAAACCCACCTATGTGTCCCTGATGGGCCTGCAAGCCAGCCGCGACTACGCGCTCAGCCTGTACACCCAAGCGCTGGACGCGCTCGATGCCAGCGGTCTGCCCGATACCGCTGCCCTGCGGGCGCTGGCCGGCATGGTGGTGCACCGCGCCCATTGAAAGACAGGCGAGCAATTATTTATATGAAATCGGTCTCTGGCGCTCATGGAATGTGCGCGAGTAGCTACTAAAAGAATAGCAAATGTCATCCAGCAATCCCTCCGCAACGCCCTTGTTGGCCACCATCGACGATCCGGCCGCCTTGCGGCAGTTGCAGCGTCCGCAATTGCGGACGCTTGCGGACGAGTTGCGCAACTACCTGTTGCACAGCGTGGCCCGCACGGGTGGGCACCTGAGCTCCAACCTCGGCACTGTGGAGCTGACGGTGGCATTGCATTACGTGTTCAATACGCCGGATGACCGCATCGTTTGGGACGTGGGTCACCAGACCTACCCGCACAAAATTCTGACCGGCCGTCGCGACCGCATGGACAGCCTGCGCCAGTTCGGCGGCTTGTCCGGCTTTCCCCGCCGTGATGAGAGCGAGTACGACACCTTTGGCACTGCCCACTCCAGCACCTCGATTTCTGCCGCACTGGGTATGGCGCTGGCCTCCCGCATCAAGGGCGAAGACCGCTATTCGGTCGCAGTGATCGGCGACGGCGCCATGACTGCCGGCATGGCTTTTGAGGCCCTGAACAACGCAGGTGTCGAGGACTGCCGCTTGCTGGTGATCCTGAATGACAACGACATGAGCATCAGCCCGCCCGTAGGCGCGCTGAACCGCTACCTGGCCCAGTTGATGAGTGGTCAGTTTTATGCGGCTGCCAAAAGCGTGGGCAAGAGCGTGCTCAAGGGCGCGCCGCCCTTGTTTGAGCTGGCCAAGCGCCTCGAAGAACAGGCCAAGGGCATGGTGGTGCCGGCCACGCTGTTTGAAAAATTCGGCTTTAACTACATAGGCCCCATCGACGGGCATGACCTCGACTCGCTCATCCCGACGCTGGAGAACATCAAGCAGCTCAAAGGCCCGCAGTTCCTGCACGTGGTGACCAAAAAAGGCCAGGGCTACAAGCTGGCTGAGGCGGACCCGGTGGCCTACCACGGCCCGGGCAAGTTTGACCCCGCCGTGGGGCTGGTGAAATCCGCCACGCCTGCCAAAACTACGTTTACCCAGGTATTCGGCCAGTGGTTGTGCGACATGGCGGCCGCTGACGAGCGCTTGGTAGGCATTACTCCCGCCATGCGCGAGGGCTCAGGCATGGTGGAGTTTGAAAAGCGTTTCCCCCAGCGTTACTTTGATGTGGGCATTGCTGAGCAGCACGCTGTGACCTTTGCAGGTGGACTGGCCACCGAGGGTCTCAAGCCGGTGGTGGCGATTTATTCCACCTTCCTTCAGCGTGCCTACGACCAGTTGATTCATGACGTGGCGCTGCAAAACCTGCCAGTCGTGTTTGCGCTGGACCGTGCAGGCTTGGTAGGTGCTGACGGAGCCACCCACGCCGGTGCCTATGACATTCCTTTCCTGCGCTGCATTCCCAACATGAGCGTTGCCTGCCCCGCGGATGAAAACGAATGCCGTCAGTTGCTCAGTACTGCATATGCGCAAAACCATCCGGTGGCCGTGCGTTATCCGCGTGGCAGTGGCGCCGGTGTGGCAGTCAGCAGTTCTTTGGAAGGTTTGCCTTTTGCTAAAGGTGAGATCCGCAAGCAGGGTGGCAACATCGCCATTCTGGCGTTCGGTACTTTGCTGTATCCGGCGCTTGTGGCTGCCGAAGCATTGGGCGCCACGGTGGTGAATATGCGCTGGGCCAAGCCTTTGGACACCGAGTTGCTGCTGCAAGTGGCGGCCACGCACAGTGCATTGGTGACGGTGGAAGAGGGCGCCACCATGGGAGGCGCAGGCAGCGCAGTTCTTGAAGCTCTGCAGGCAGCCAAGCTGTCCATCCCAGTCCTTCAGCTGGGCCTGGCGGATGAGTTTATTGAGCATGGTGACCCTGCATATCTGCTGCAAATGCAGGGGCTGGATGCCGCCGGCATCCAAGCGTCTGTGCGCCAACGATTCGGCAATTTGCTGACGCACCTCGTGCGCGTTGTGTAAGACTGATGTCAGTCAAGCCCGCAGCTTGCGAGGCTTGGCTTGCAGGAAGCTGAATGCCTGTTGAAAAGAGCCTGTTGCCGAGGGAAAACCCCCACGAGTAGGGTTATTCGCATTCCTACAATCGCGCTTGACTTACACAGTCCTTGATGCGCGGAAGATCTGCGCATCAAGCTGGTTACAACACAATTACCGGAGAAAAGCGAATGGATCGTCGTTCAATTATCAAAAACGCAGGTATTGCCGGCGTATTGGCTGCCGGTGCAGCTCCCGCAGTTCATGCTCAGGCCGCAGTGCGCTGGCGTCTGGCGTCCAGCTTCCCCAAGGCGCTGGATACGATTTTTGGTGCTGCTGAAATCTTTGCGAAACACGTGAAGGAAATGTCCGGCGGCAAGTTCGAAATTTCCGTCCACGCAGCCGGCGAGATCGCGCCTGCATTCGGCGTGGTGGATGCTGTGCAGCAAGGCTCCCTGGAGTGCGCGCACACAGCGCCTTACTACTTCTTCGGCAAGAACGAAGCATTTGCTTTGGGTTGCGCTATTCCTTTCGGCCTGAACTCCCGCCAGATGACTGCCTGGATGTACCAAGGTAACGGTTTGAAGTTGATGCGCGAGTTCTACGCCAAGTACAACATGATCAACTTCCCCATGGGTAACACCGGTGCCCAGATGGGTGGTTGGTACCGCAAGGAAATCAAGTCCGTGGCTGATCTGAAGGGCTTGAAGTTCCGTACCGGTGGTTTCCCCGGACGCGTGATGGAGAAAATGGGCGTGGTGCCGCAAAACATTCCTGGCGGTGAAATCTACACCGCTCTGGAAAAAGGCACGATTGACGCGGCAGAGTGGATTGGACCTTACGATGACCAGAAGCTGGGCTTCAACAAGGTTGCCCCCTTCTACTACTACCCCGGCTGGTGGGAAGGCGGTCCCCAATTGGATCTGTTCATCAACCAGAAGGCATACGAAGCGTTGTCTCCAGAGAACAAAGCTATCGTCAACAACGCCGCTGCTTACGCGCACGTGGACATGCAAGCCAAGTACGACGCACGCAACCCCGGCGCTCTGAAGCAATTGGTGGGCGGTGGTACCAAGCTGCGTCCGTTCCCCAACGACGTGCTGGTTGCTGCGTTCAAGGCTGCAGAAGAGACTTATGCCGAATTGAACGAGAAGAACGAAGACTGGAAGAAGATTTACGCGGACTACTCCAAGTTCCGCGCAGAATCCAACCTCTGGTTCCGCTTTACCGAAGCCAAGTTCGACTCCTTCATGCAAGCTCAGAAGCTGTAAACAGCTTTTTCTGCAAGCAAAAAACCGCGCCACGGCGCGGTTTTTTTTGGTCAGTATTTTTACAGGGTATCAGCGTGGATCGCGCACCGCAGCCAGAGCCAATTCCAGGCGTTTGAATTCGTCCAGCATGGCAGGGTCAGCCGCATAGAAGATGAAAAGTTTGCCACCGAAGTTCTTGGTGTAGAAGCGCGGTGCAATCAGCCATTCGAAGCCGCGGATGCGGATCACCTTGGCATAGGCGAGGTTGTCCAGCTCAAGGCGTTTGGACCACATCCAGGATTGCTCTATCGATGTGCCGGTCAGGCGCGTCGTACCGGTCACCACAAACCATGCGGTGTAGGCCATGAGTCCCCAAGGCAGCCATAACCAACTCACCACCGTGGCGCTGGCGAGCCCTTGTTGGGCCAGTTGGTGCATTTGAATTGCCCAGAGTCCGGCCACACTGAGTAATGCAATGGCAATGCACTTGAAGACGATGCTGTAGGCCGCTGCCTCCATAGGTCCTCCGAGGGGGCTGAACTCCAGCTTGGTGGGGCCGCTGGGTTGAGCAGTATCTGTTTCATTCATAGAGTTTTCCTGCAAATAAAAACCCCGACTCGAGAGTCGGGGTCAGATCCCCGATAAAGGGGGCGGGTGCCGTTGATGAACGCTTATTTCTTGAACAGCTCGTCGAGCTTTTTCTGCTCGTCTTCTTCGGCCTTGGCAGCAGCTTTTGCTGCATCTTCAGACCCCGGAGCCGGTGCAGCTTCACCAGCCTTCAATTCGGCATTCGGCATGGGCTCTTCCACCGGCATTTCGATTACGACTTTATCGATATCGATTTCCACTTTTTCGTCCAGGAACATCGTGACCGACTGGGGCACGAAAATCACCACCACCACCAGAATGATCTGCATGATCACCCAGGGGATGGATCCCAAGTAGATGTCGTTGGAAAGAACCGGTTTCGG
The DNA here is from genome assembly GCF_032191775.1 of Rhodoferax mekongensis. Lineage (NCBI taxonomy): Bacteria > Pseudomonadati > Pseudomonadota > Betaproteobacteria > Burkholderiales > Comamonadaceae > Rhodoferax > Rhodoferax mekongensis. Next base: position 1,926,735 of record NZ_CP132507.1, read on the forward strand.
GATCCGCTTGTCTTTGAACAAACTGTCTGCGATTCCTCGTAAATAGAAGAGCGCAAATCCGAAGGGGGGATGCATAAAGCTGGTCTGCAGGTTCACGCACAGCAGCACGCCGAACCAGATCAGGTCGATACCCATCTTGTCAGCCACTGGGGCCAGCATGGGCACGATGATGAACGCGATTTCAAAGAAGTCCAGGAAGAACGCCAGGAAAAACACGAAGACGTTGACCACAATCAGGAAGCCAACCTGGCCACCTGGCAAACCGGCCAACAAATGCTCTACCCACTTGTGGCCATCCACACCTTGGAACACCTGGCTGAATACCCGGGAACCGATCAGAATGAACACAACCATGGCTGTCAGGCGCATGGTGCCGGCCATGGCTTCCCAGATCAGGGCAGGTGTCAGACGCTTGGACATGGCGGCCAGAATCAGGGCGCCCACGACGCCCATGGCGCCGGCTTCAGTTGGAGTTGCAATCGCGGTGTCCTGGAAGGGCAGGCCGCCCATGGAACCCAACACAGCAAAAATCAGCAAAGCAGACGGAACGATGCCACGCAAGCATTTGGACCAGAGTGCCCATCCATCGAGAGTGCGTTCAGTGCGGGGGATGCCCGGCAGATAGGAAGGCTTGATACGGGACAGCGCAAAGGTGTAGGCTGCAAACATCAGCACTTGCAGGATGGAGGGGCCCCAAGCGCCCTTGTACATATCACCTACGGGCTTGCCCAACTGGTCGGCCAGCACCACCAATACCAAAGAGGGTGGCACCAACTGCGTGATGGTGCCGGAGGCAGCCAATACGCCGGTGGCATAGCGCATGTTGTAGTTGTACTTCATCATCACCGGCAACGAGATCAGCGCCATGGCGATCACCTGGCCTGCAACGGTGCCGGTAATGGCACCGAGGATGAAGCCCACGATGATGACCGAGTAACCCACGCCGCCGCGCACGGGGCCGAAGAGCTGGCCCATGGAGTCGAGCATGTCTTCAGCAAGACCGCATTTCTCCAGGATAGTGCCCATGAAGGTGAAGAACGGGATCGCCAGCAAAAGCTCGTTGCTCAGAATAGAAAACAGCGAGATCGGCAAGGTTCCCATGAAGGCGGCCGGGAACCAGCCCATTTCAATGGCGTAAAAGCCGCTGGCCAAGCCCAAAGCGGCGAGCGAGAAGGCGACCGGGAAGCCGATCAACATAATCACTACAAGGCCCGCAAACATCAGCGGGGGAAAGTGTTCCATTTGCATAAGTGAATCCAGTATGTCTTGTGGGGTGCGAAGTGCTTAAGGCGCTTGGATGCGGCTTATTGCAAAGGTTTTTCGTAATGTGTGTCCATGGCAAATTTGCCCTGGAGGTAGCCCACACGTTTGATGATTTCAGACAAGCCCTGCAGCCACACCATGGCAAAGCCGATAGGCATGGCGAGTACCGCAGGCCAACGGATCAGACCACCTGCGTTCTGCGACATTTCGCCCGACACGTAGATGCCCCAGAAGTACTGGGAGGTCAGGTAAGCCAAAAGGCCAATCACGGGCAGCAGAAAGAACACCAGCCCGAAAATGTCGACATAGACTGGACGATTGCCCTTGAGCTTGCCGTAAATCAGGTCGACGCGAACGTGCTCATTGACCTTCAACACGAACGGTGCACCCACCATCACGGTGTAGGCAAACAGGTACCACTGGATTTCAATCCATCCGTTCGAGGTAATGCCGAAGCCGTATCGGATGAAGGCATTTCCCGCGCTGATCAGCGCAGCAAACAGTACAGTCCAAGAGGCAAAAAGGCCCAGCTTTTGGCTGATCCAATCCATGCCTTTGGCAAATTTCAATAGAGCATTCACAAGCAGTCTCCAGTTGGTCTTGTTCGAGCGGAGATGCGGACAGGTATCCGCATTCAACTCCGGCATAGTGCCTGAAAACCCCTGTAAAAAGCCTGACGTAATTCCTTGGTGTTTACCCTTAAGCTTTGAAGGGTGGAGCGCGTGCCCTCAGTCAGAAGCCCGCATGGTGCATGGCGATGTAGGCCGCCGCACCGGCCAGGTAGCCGCACAAGGCCAGCCCGCTGATGCGTTTGAGGTACCAGAGAAAGTCAATCTTCTCCAGCCCCATGGCTGCCACGCCGGCCGCAGAGCCGATGATCAGGATGGAGCCCCCGGTGCCCGCGCAATAGGCCATGAATTCCCAAAGAAAGCTGTCGGTGGGGTACTGCGCCAACCCGTACATGCCCATGGACGCTGCTACCAACGGCACGTTGTCCACGACCGCGCTTACCAGTCCGATCAGCACCACGATCACATCCAATCGACCCACGGTGGCATCCAGCCAGTGCGCCACTGCCTCGAGAATATGGGTGTGCTCCAGCACAGCGACAGAGAGCAGAATGCCCACAAAAAAGACGATGGAACCCATGTCAATCCGCGTCAGCGCGCGGGCCAGTGTCAGGCGCTGCTTGCGCAGGTCTTCTTCCTGGCGGTGCACCAAGTCACCCACCAGCCAGACCACTCCCAGTCCGAACAGAATGCCCATGAACGGAGGCAAGTGCGTCACGGCCTTGAACACAGGCACCAACACCAGCGTAGACAGGCCCAGATAGAACATCAGGTTGCGCTCGAATGCGCTGGTCTCGAAGCTTTCTTCATCGGGGTTGCGCTCCGGAGCCACCACCGGCCGATGACCCAGCACGCGGGCGGTGATGGTCAGGGGCACCAGCAAATTGAGCGCAGAAGGAATGAACACACCCTTCATGATTTCCAGCGCAGTGATTTGCCCGCCAATCCATAGCATGGTGGTGGTGACGTCACCTATGGGAGTCCAGGCGCCGCCCGCATTTGCGGCGATCACGATGATGCCGGCGAAGAACAGGCGGTCGTCACGCCGACCCAGCAGCTTTTTCATGAAGGACACCATCACGATCGTGGTCGTCAGGTTGTCAAGAATCGCACTCAGGAAAAAGGTGACTATGCCCACCATCCACATCAGGGATGAGAGCCGGGTTGTTTTGATGCGGGACGTCAGCACTTCGAAGCCGTTGTGCGCATCCACCACTTCCACGATGGTCATCGCGCCCAACAGAAAAAACACAATCTGGGCCGTACCCATCAAGGATTCGCCCAGCTGCGACTCCAGTGCCGGTACCGCCACGCCCGACATGGCGTACACCGTCCACATCAGGCCCGCGCCCAAGAGGGCCGATGCTGATTTGTTGACCTTCAGCGGATGCTCGAGGGCGATGGCGGCATAGGTCGCGATGAAGATGGCAATCAGCAGGAAAGACATGGGTGCATCCAATGGTGTGCAGGGCTGCTGGTCAGCCAAATCGGCAGTTGGCGCCTATAGACTATGCGCGAGCAGCTATGAAAAATGTAGCAGAGCGCATGCCGGCGATCGTCAGCGCCAAAGAGCCCAGCAGGTGCACGCCGGCGGTGCCCAGTGCCAACGCATACCGTTGCTGCCCCAGCATGGCGACGACTTCGGCCGAGAAGCTCGAGAAAGTAGTGAGTGCGCCCAGAAAGCCAGTGACTAGCGCAAGGCGCCAGGCCGGGTCCAGCTGCGGCATGGCCTGGAACACGGCTACGCACACTCCGATCAGGTAACCACCAATCAGGTTGGCTGCCAGCGTGCCCCAGGGCAGCACAGTACCGGCGGTGGCGACCGGGTTGAGCCACAAGCCCAGTTGCCAGCGCGCAAGGGCACCGGCGCAAGCGCCCATACAAATGGCAATCACGGGATGCATCATTTGGACTCCGGTGTGTAGGTCGCACCCTGGACCGTCAGCCCTTGCGCAGAGAACTTGGTGGCCGTAGCAGGCTTGATGCCTTTGACGCGTGTCATGAAGTCCGCCCAGCTTTTGAATGGACCCGCCTCGCGGGCCTGCAGTATCCGTGCGGTGCTGCTGGGGCCCAGGCCGCGCAAGCCGTCGAGTTGGGCCTCGGTGGCCTCATTGAGTTCGAGTGCCTGGCTTGCCCCGCATGCCAGCAGCGCGGCACCACAGAGGAGGCGACGGATCAACGCGCGGATTGTGGGTGCGTGGGCCTGCGACATCGGTCGGGTCGTTAGGTTGTCAGGCCTTACGGCTGGCCAACCAGTCCACATAGCGGCTGACGCCGGTTTGCACATCCGCAAACTGGTGGTCGCAGCCGGTGGCGCGCAGGGCGCTCAGGTCGGCCTGGGTATAGCACTGGTATTTGCCGCGCAATGCATCGGGGAAAGGCACGTATTCCACCAGCCCCTGCTGGGCGATGTCATCCAAGGCCAACGCGGATTCTCCGCGCAGGCGCCGCATGGCGTTGACCACAGAGCTTGCCACATCATTGAACGGCTGTGCGCGGCCGGAACCCAGGTTGAAGATGCCGCTTTGGGCGGGATTGTCAAAGAACCAGAGGTTGACCGCCACGACGTCATCGATGAACACGAAGTCGCGCATCTGGCCGCCTTGCGCGTAGCCACCGTATTCACCAAAGAGCTTCACCTTGCCCTCGGCATTGAACTGGTTGAACTGGTGAAAAGCGACGCTGGCCATGCGACCTTTGTGTTGCTCACGCGGGCCGTACACGTTGAAATAGCGAAAGCCCACGACCTGGTGCGTACGGCCTGCCTTGGTGCGTTCAAAGTTCACACCACACTCGCGGCGCATGCGCTGGTCGAACAGCAGCTTGGAGTAGCCGTAGACATTGAGCGGACCTTCAAAGGCAGGGTCTTCACGGAAGGTGTCAGAGCCGCCATAGGTGGCTGCGCTGGAGGCGTACAAGAGCCGTGCGCCACGCTTCTGGCAAGCCTGGAACAAGTGCCAGGAGAGCGTGTAGTTGTTGGCCATCATGTACTTGCCGTCCTGCTCCATCGTGTCGCTGCAGGCGCCTTCATGGAACACGGCTTCGACCTGGCCGTAGTGGCCGCCGGCGAACTCGTCATAGAAGGTATCCATGTCGACATAGTCGGCAATCTTCAGGTCCACCAGGTTGCGGAATTTGTCACCTTGCTTCAGGTCGTCCACCGCAATGATGTCGGTCATGCCGCGGGCGTTCAGCCCGGCAATGATGTTGCTGCCAATGAAACCGGCCGCGCCGGTAACCACGATGCGTGTCATGCAAAAAGCTCCTCGTAAGACACCGTGGCGGTGCCGAATTTTCCGACCACAATGCCGCCGGCGCGATTGGCCAGGGGCACAGCTTCGCGCAGGGTCATGCCTGCGCCTACCAAGCTGGCCATGGTGGCAATCACCGTGTCGCCGGCGCCGGTGACGTCAAACACCTCGCGCGCTTGTGCGCTGACGTGCAAATGTCCGTCTGCATCAAACAGGGTCATGCCTTCTTCACTGCGGGTCAACAGCACTGCATCCAATTGGAGTTGTTTGCGTAGTGCGTGAACTTTGGCGTGCAGATCGTCTTCACTGGTCCATGCGCCAATGACTTGTTGCAGTTCGGCGCGGTTGGGGGTGATAACGGTCGCTTGCTGGTAGCGCGAATAGTCGCTGCCCTTGGGGTCAATGAAGATGGGCTTGTCGGCCGCACGGGCACCGGCAATCATGTCGCTCACGTGAGCCAGACCACCCTTGCCGTAGTCGGAAAACAGGATCGCATCGTGCTCGGCCAACAGACGGGTGAAGGAGGCGGTTTGGGTCGCCAGCACTTCGCTCTTGGGCGTGTTTTCAAAGTCGAGTCGGATCAGCTGTTGTTGCCGCCCGATCACCCGCAACTTCACCGTGGTCTTGAGGTCTGCATCACGCCCGAAGTGGGTGCGTATGCCGGTCTTGGCGACCAAGGCTTCCAGCTTATGGCTGGCTTCGTCATCGCCCACTACGGTCAGCAGCGAGGCTTGTGCGCCCAGGGTTGCAGCATTGAATGCTACGTTGGCCGCTCCGCCACAGCGCTCTTCCTCGTGGGTGATGCGTACGACCGGCACGGGGGCTTCCGGAGAAATCCTGTCCACCGCGCCATACCAGTAGCGGTCCAGCATGACATCGCCGACCACGAGAACGCGCGATGCCGAGAGTTTGTTTTTGGTCATGCTCATAATGGGTTCAAAGCTCCTCGACCCGCCGCGCGGGGTAGCTGTCCCAGGCTTGGCAACCGGGGCACTGCCAGAAATGGACTTTGGCTTCAAAGCCGCAGGCTGCGCAGCGGTAGCGGGTCAGGGGTTTGACGGCATGGTCCAGCGCACGCTGGACCTGAGGATGAAAGGCTTCGCGTTCCAGCTTCTCGCCGGCAATCCATTTGGTGGCTGCGACCAGGGAGGGTTCTTTTTCGAGATGGCGGGCATACCAGTCGCGAGCAGTAGGGGTGAGTGCCGTTGTACTGGCCTCCAGGCTCACGATGGCGTCCAGCACATCCAGCGAGGGCACCTCCTGGTAGGTGGCCTTCAGCAGTTCCAATGTCTCAGCGACTTGGCCGGATGCAATGGCGCTCTGGGCCAGCAAGGGGGCAATGAGCGGAATGGCGGCAGGCGAGGCATGCAGTGCGTCCGTCAAGACCCGGCAGCTCTGGGCGGCTTGCCCGGACTTCGTTAAGAGTGCGGCCATGTCCATGCGGGGGCGCGGAACCTGAGGTGCGCTGTCTATGGCCTGTTGCAGCAGGGACTGGGCACCTGCAGAGTCTGCTTTGGCTAGCAGTGTGGCAGCTTGCTCGCAGAGATAGTGTGCAAGGCGGCCTTTGAAGCTGCCTTGACCGGAGGCCTCGAGCTTGCGTGCGATGCCTGCGGCATGCTCCCAATCGCGTGAGCGTTCATAGTTGGCCAAGAGCGCCAAACGGGCCTGCGCTTCAAATCGGGTGCCTTCGAGCTTCAGCAGTGCTTCTTCGGCTCGGTCCAGCAGGCCTGCCTTGAGGTAGTCCAAGGCGAGCGCATGTTGGGCCCGGTGCTGGTCGTCCTGGCTGAGATCGCCGCGCGACAGCAGGTGCTGGTGCACGCGCACAGCGCGCTCGTATTCGCCACGGCGACGGAAGAGGTTGCCCAGAGCAAAGTGCAGCTCTGAGGTGTCGGGGTCGCTTTGTACGGCTTCGATGAAAGCGTCGATCGCCTGGTCTTGCTGTTCATTCAGCAGAAAATTCAAGCCCTTGAAATAGGCCTTAGGTGCCTGGCGGTTTTCGATGCGGAGTTGTCGCAAGTCGAGACGCGACGCCAGCCAGCCCAGCACAAAGGCCAGCAGCAGGCTGATCAGCAAAAGGGAAATATCAAAGTCCATGCGGGGGCGCTATCGGGGAAGCGTTGGTTTCAGCGGCCAGCGTGGCACGTGCGGAGTCGGCATCAGATCGGGCGCGGCGTGCGGCTTTGCGGTGTCGCCACCAGCGGGGCACCATGCCTAGCACTCCAATCAGCAGGCCTGCAGCAAATGCGCTCAGGACCACCAGCACCATGGGCGCCGTCCATCGGGTGCCGAAGAAAAAGTGCACCGTGACGTCGCCCTGGTTGTTCAGGGCGAAGGCGAACAGGGTAAAAAAAATGGCCGCTTTAAGTAGCCACTTAAAGAGCCATGCGATCTGTTTCATTCATCTCCTCGTTGTCGAGGGATTCTACTCAGGGTTTTGCCTTGGATTCCAGCTCCGCAGTGCGTGTGTCCACCGCTTCACGTAAAGCTTTTCCGGGCTTGAAGTGAGGCACCCGCTTTTCGGGAATGGCCACGCTTTCGCCGCTGCGGGGATTGCGTCCCATGCGGGGAGGGCGACGGTTGATGGAGAAGCTGCCGAAACCGCGGATTTCGATACGGTGGCCACGGACCAGTGCGTCATTCATGGCATCCAGAATGGCTTTCACGGCGAACTCGGCGTCGCGGTGGGTCAGCTGGCTGAAACGGTTGGCCAGTTCTTCAACGAGGTCGGAGCGGGTCATGGCAAGGAGCAATGGTTGGGGTAAGAAAAAACGACCGGTGCAGTCAAGCAACCGGTCGTTCAATCAGGTCAGCAACAACAGATTAGTTGTTGTTGTCCAGCTTGGCACGCAACAAAGCGCCCAGGCTGGTAGTACCGGCGGAGCCAGTGTTCTGGTTCAGGGATTGCATGGCTTCGTTTTGGTCAGCCATGTCCTTGGCCTTGATGGACAACTGGATGTTGCGGGTCTTGCGATCCACGTTCACCACCACAGCAGTCACTTCGTCGCCTTCTTTCAGCACGTTGCGAGCGTCTTCAACGCGGTCGCGGCTGATTTCGGAAGCGCGCAGGTAGCCCAGGATGTCGTCGCCCAGATCGATTTCAGCGCCCTTGGCGTCCACGGTCTTGACCTTACCGGTAACGGTCTGGCCCTTGTCGTTCACGGACACGAAAGTGGTGAAAGGATCGGAATCCAACTGCTTGATACCCAAGGAGATGCGCTCGCGGTCTACGTCCACGGCCAACACGATGGCTTCAACTTCCTGGCCCTTCTTGAATTCGCGCACGGCGGTTTCGCCGGATTCGTTCCAAGACAGGTCAGACAGGTGTACCAGACCGTCGATACCGGCAGCCAGACCCACGAACACGCCGAAGTCGGTGATCGACTTGATCGGGCCCTTCACGCGGTCGCCGCGCTTGGTGTTTTGTGCAAACTCTTGCCATGGGTTAGCTTTGCATTGCTTCATGCCCAAGGAGATGCGACGCTTGTCTTCGTCGATTTCCAGAACCATGACTTCGACTTCGTCACCCAGGGCAACGATCTTCGAAGGAGCAACGTTCTTGTTGGTCCAGTCCATTTCGGACACGTGCACCAAACCTTCGATTCCGGGTTCGAGTTCCACAAACGCGCCGTAGTCGGCGATGTTGGTGATCTTGCCGAACATGCGGGTACCTTGGGGGTAGCGGCGGTTCACGCCCATCCAGGGGTCGTCGCCCATTTGCTTCAGACCCAGAGACACGCGGTTCTTTTCGGTGTCGAACTTCAGGATCTTGGCTGTGATTTCCTGACCGGCTGTCACCACTTCGGAGGGGTGACGGACGCGGCGCCATGCCATGTCAGTGATGTGCAACAGGCCGTCGATACCGCCCAGGTCCACGAACGCACCGTATTCGGTGATGTTCTTGACCACGCCTTGCACCACAGAACCTTCTTTCAGGGTATGCATCAGCTTGGCGCGCTCTTCGCCCATGGAAGCTTCCACGACAGCGCGGCGGCTCAGCACCACGTTGTTGCGCTTGCGGTCCAACTTGATAACCTTGAATTCCAAGGTCTTGTTTTCGTACGGAGACAGGTCCTTGGTAGGACGTGTGTCGACCAAAGAACCAGGCAGGAATGCGCGGATGCCGTTGACCAGAACGGTCAGACCGCCCTTGACCTTGCCGGAAGTGGTACCGGTCACGAATTCGCCGGATTCCAGGGCCTTTTCCAGGCTCATCCAGGAAGCCAGACGCTTGGCCTTGTCACGGGACAGGATGGTGTCGCCGTAGCCGTTTTCGACGGAGTCGATAGCCACAGACACGAAGTCGCCTACTTGGACTTCGATTTCGCCCTTGTCGCTCTTGAATTCTTCGATTGGCACGTAGGCTTCAGACTTGAGGCCGGCGTTGACAACGACGAAGCTGTGCTCGATGCGGACGACTTCAGCGGTGATCACTTCACCGGTGCGCATTTCCGAGCGTTGTAGCGATTCTTCAAATAGGGCTGCGAAAGATTCAGACATGAGTTTTGCGGTTGGTACCGCGGGGTTAAGTTGTTGAACCCCACAGCTTCTGGTGTGAACCGGTGCGCTGACGCGCGAGGGAAGCAATGGGGGCCAGGTTGCTTTTCAGGCCGGGGCTAGAAAGGCTGTTTGCTCTGCCACCAGTCCAGCACGGTTTGAACAGACGCTTCGACTGTCAAATCCGAGTTATCAAGCAACAAGGCATCTTGCGCAGGCTTCAGGGGGGCAACAGTCCGGGAGGAGTCCCGGGCGTCGCGCGCCTCCAAGTCGGCACGAAGATCGTCGAGTGTAGCGGGAATTCCCTTTGAAATCAACTGCTTATGGCGACGCTCCGCACGGCAGGCCGCGCTGGCCGTCAAATAGACCTTCAAAGGGGCTTCCGGGAAGATGACCGTGCCCATGTCGCGGCCATCGGCAACCAGGCCCGGAAGTTTGCGGAAATTGCGCTGCAAATCAATCAAAGCGGCACGAACGGCCGGGAACGCAGACACTTTGGAGGCGTTCATGCCCGCTTCTTCGGTGCGAATCGCGTCGCTCACATCTTCGTCGGCCAGCCAGATGTGGCTGCCTTCAAAGTGAATGGGCAGGCTTTGCAGCAGAGCCACGATAGCCGCTTCATTGGCCGCTTCCAATGCTATGTCCGCACGGCTGGCCGCCAGGCCGGTAATGCGGTAGAGCGAGCCGGAGTCCAGAAAGTGGTAACCCAATTTTTCTGCCAGAACCGCAGCCAAGGTACCTTTGCCGGAGGCCGTGGGGCCATCGACGCAGATCACCGGAATGTTCCGTGTATCTGCCGTGGCCACAGAAAAGAGAGCTTCAAAGTAATCCGGGAATGTTTTGGCTACGCACTTGGGGTCTTCAATCCGCACCGGCACTTGGGCGGGGTTGAAAGCAGCCAATGAGAAGCACATGGCTACGCGGTGGTCGTCATAGGTATGGATGCTCGCAGCTTTCCAGCCGGCCATACCGGCCGGAGGCGTGACTTGGATGTAGTCCTGACCTTCGACGACGGTGGCGCCCAACTTGCGCAGCTCGGTGGCCATTGCGGCAATCCGGTCAGTTTCCTTCACGCGCCAGCTGGCAATGTTGCGCAGATTGGTGGTGCCATCGGCATACAGTGCCATGACCGCCAACGTCATGGCTGCGTCGGGGATGTGGTTGCAATCCAGGTCGATCGCTTTGAGTGGCCACGCCCCCCGCTGAATGTGCAGCCAGTTCGGGCCGCTTTCGATCTTTGCACCCATGGCCTGTGCGGCTTCCATGAAGCGGATGTCGCCCTGGATGGAGTCGGCGCCTACACCTTGAATTTTGATGCCATTGTGGCCATTGGCGCCCGTAGATAGTGCGCCAAGCGCTATGAAATAGCTAGCACTGGAAGCATCGGCTTCCACATGAATGTCACCTGGTGAACGCAACTTGGCACCCGCTGGAATGGTGAACCGCTCCCAGTCATCACGCCGGACCTGCACGCCAAAGCGTGCCAAGAGATTCAGGGTGATTTCAATATAGGGGCGGGAAATCAGTTCGCCCACCACCTCAATCACGATGTCTTTGGTGGCCACCAGCGGCAGCGCCATCAGCAGGGCTGTCAGGAATTGGCTGGAGACATCGCCACGGACCTTGATGGGTGCGTCGAGCTGCAAGGCTGGCGCGCCCAGCTTCAATGGCGGGTAACCCTCGTTGCCCAAATAGTCAATGGCGCACCCCAGCTGGCGCAAAGCGTCCACCAGGTCGCCAATGGGCCGCTCGTGCATACGCGGTACGCCGCTGAGTTCAAAGTCGCCGCCGACCACCGCGAGTGCGGCGGTCAATGGGCGCATGGCAGTACCTGCATTGCCCAAAAACAGTTTGGCGGAGTCGTTGGGCAACTTCCCGCCCAAACCGGTGATCTTGACGATGGCGCCCGACTGCTCCACAGCACAGCCCAAGGTACGCAGTGCGATCAGCATCACGCGGGTGTCGTCGGAGTCCAGCAGGTCGTGGATGGTCGTAGTGCCCTCGCTCATGGCGGCGAGCAGCAGCACGCGGTTGGAAATGCTTTTGGAGCCGGGAAGCGTGACCGCGCCAGCAGCGTGGGCCAAGGGTGGCAGGTCGAGGAATGCGGTGGAAAACATTATTTGTTGAGCTTGGTCGCCATGGTCCAGTTGGCGCGTGTGTTGCTAGCCTGTTCGATCAGGCCCTCCAGCGCGTCGCCGTTGCCACTGGAAATCATCAGCTCCATGGCTTGCAGGGTGCGTTGGAAAACTTTGCTTTGCGCCAACAGTTCTTCGCGGTTGGAGATCATGATGTCGCGCCAGATTTTGGGATCGCCTGCAGCGATGCGTGTGAAGTCCCGGAAACCCGGTCCGGCCAGCGACAGGTAGTCTTGGCCCTGCGGCTGGCTGGTGATGCCGTTCATGAGCGCAAAGGCAATCAAATGGGGCAAGTGGCTTACCGCCGCAAAAGCGGCATCGTGCTGCTCGGGCGACATTTTCAGCACCCGGCAGCCGAGTGCGGTCCAGACATCGACGGCCTTTTGCAGCTGCACGGTAAACGTGCGTTCAATCGGGGTCAGGATGATCTGCTTGCCGGCGTACAGGTCAGGGTCGGCATGTTCCACACCTGAGAGTTCTTTGCCGGCAATAGGGTGTGCCGGCACGAAGGAGCCAATATGCTCACGCAGGCCGCGGCGGCCTGCGTCGATCACGTCGCGCTTGGTGGAGCCCACATCCATGATCAGCATGCTGGGGGTGACCAAATGCTTGATGGCTTTGAAAGTAGCTTCAGTGGCAGACACGGGCACCGCGATCAGCACGATATCGGCGCCAGACACCGCCAACAGCGCAGAGGGGGCTTCGATGTCGATCACGCCCATCTGCCGGGCACGCTCGGTGGTGGAGGGCGATTTGCTGTAGCCGACGACGCGCTTTACCAGCCCTGCGCGCTTGAGCGCCAGGGCGAAGGAGCCGCCCATCAAGCCGCAACCAATCAGACCGAGTTGTTCAAACATAGTGGGTGTCCTGCAGTCCGCTCAGTCTGCCAAAGGGTAGGTGCCCAGCACCTTGTAGAAGGCACACAGACCGGCAAGATCCTTCAGCGCAGCGGCCACATGGGGCTGCGAAGGGTGACCCTGCAAATCGATGTAGAAGTAGTACTCCCACTGGCCACTGCGGGCCGGGCGGGATTCAAAGCGTGTCATGGACACGCCGTGTTGTTTGAGGGGCACCAGCATGTCGTGGACCGCGCCCGGCTTGTTGGGCACCGAAACCACCAGGCTGGTGCAGTCCTTGCCTGACGCTTGCGGCGCCGGCAGCACGCTGGGTAGGCACACCACGACAAAACGGGTGCGGTTGAAGGCCTCGTCTTGGATGGCATGTGCCGCTGTATGCAGGCCGAACTCGGACCCCGCACGTTCACTCGCAATGCCCGCCCAAGCAGGGTTGGAGGCCGCCAAGCGTGCGCCCTCTGCGTTGCTGGAGACGGCGCGCCGCTCGGCATGGGGCAAGTGGGTGCTGAGCCATTGCTGGCATTGCGCCAAAGCTTGCGGGTGCGCGAGCACCACTTCAATGCCTTCCAACGAGGCGGTAGTGCGCAGCAAATGGTGGCGCACCAGCAGGCTGATTTCGCCCACGATGTGCAGCGGGGAGTTCAGCAGCAGATCAAGCGAGCGCGTGACGACGCCCTCGGTGCTGTTTTCTACCGGAACTACGCCAAACTCGGCAGAGCCTGCGGTCGCGGCGTGGAACACCTCGTCAAAGTTGGCGCAGGGCACATGGGTGATGCTGGAGCCGAAGAAGCGCAGTGCAGCTTCTTCACTGAACGTGCCTTTGGGGCCGAGATAGGCCACGCGTTGCGGTGCTTCCAGCGCCCGGCAAGCAGACATGATTTCGCGCCAGATCACGGCGACGCTGCTGTTCTTGAGCGCGCCATCGTTGGCAGACTGCAGCGTCTGGATGACCTGTGCTTCACGCTCGGGGCGGAAGACTGCCGAGCCTTCCACTTTTTTGATTTCGCCCACTTCGTGCGCCAAGGCAGCACGGCGGTTCAGCAGGTTGAGGAGCTCGATGTCCAGTGCGTCAATCAGGACGCGGAGTTCGGGGAGTGTTCGTGCCATGGTGTGCCTCAGCCGTGGGTTCGCTCGAACTCGCGCATGTACGCCACCAGCGCCTGCACGCCTTCCAGCGGGATGGCGTTGTAAATGCTGGCGCGCATACCGCCGACCGACTTGTGACCTTTGAGCTGCAGCAAACCCGCTTCTTTGGCGCCGGTCAGGAACGCATCGTTCAGGCTTTCATTGCGCAGGAAGAAGGGCACATTCATGCGGGAGCGGGCATTGCGTGCCACGCCGTTGATGTAGAAGCCGGATGCGTCAATGGTCTCGTACAGCAACTCGGCCTTGGCGATGTTGCGTGCCTCCATGGCCGCGATCCCTGTCAGCCCATTCTCACCCTGGCGCTTGAGCCACTTGAACACCAGCCCTGCCATGTAAATGGAGTACGTGGGTGGGGTGTTGTACATGGAGCCGTTGTCAGCCACGGTTTTGTAGTCAAACGCGCTGGGGCAAACGCTCTGGGCATGGCCCAGCAGGTCTTCGCGCACTACCACCAGGGTCAGGCCCGCGGGACCCAGGTTCTTTTGTGCGCCGCCAAAAGCCAAGCCCACGCGACTCCAGTCCACCGGACGGGATGCGACGTGGGAGGAGAAGTCAATCACCAGCTCGGCTTTAGACCCCAGCGCCTTCAGGTCGGGCAGGCTCTGGAACTCGATGCCGTTGATGGTTTCGTTGCTGCAGATGTGCACATAGCTGGCCTCATCGCGCAGCTCCCAGCTGGCCGCAGGAGGAATAGCGGTAAAGCCATCGGCTTTGCCCGTAGCGGCCAAGTGGGCGCTGCAGTATTTGCCTGCTTCCTTGAGCGACTTTTCACTCCAGGTTCCGGTGACCACGAAGTCCGCGGCACCATTGCCACTGGTGGCACGCAGGCGGCTCAGGTTCAAGGGCACAATGGCATTTTCAGCCAGCCCCCCGCCCTGCATGAACAGGATCTTGAAGTTCGCAGGCACCGCCAGCAACTCACGCAAGTCAGCCTCTGCAGCTTCATAGATGCTCAGGAACTCTTTGCCACGGTGGCTCATTTCCATCACGCCCATGCCGCTGAGACGGCCGTTGGCATCGGGCCAGTTCAGCATTTCAGCAGCGGCTTGTTCCAACACTTCGGCTGGCATGGCGGCCGGTCCGGCCGAGAAGTTGTAGGGGCGTTGCATCAGTGGTTTTTTGGATGAAATCGGGCTCTGGCGCCTATGGAATGTGCGGGAGTAGCTATCAAAATGATAGTTATTCAGCGGTAGGCGCATCTCCTTCGGTACCGGCGGCTGTGTCGTCGCCTTCACCTGCATCGGTCGGATTGGCGTCGTTTTCCACGATGCGCTGCAGACCGCTCAGCTTGGAGCCTTCGTCCAAGCCGATCAGCGTCACGCCCTGGGTCGCACGACCCATTTCACGGATCTCACTCACACGGGTGCGCACCAACACGCCCTTGTCGGTGATCAGCATGATTTCGTCTTCGGCGTGCACCAAGGTTGCGGCCACGACCTTGCCGTTGCGCTCGGATTGCTGGATGGCAATCATGCCCTTGGTACCGCGGCCATGGCGGGTGTATTCGGTGATATTGGTGCGCTTGCCGTAGCCGTTTTCGGTGGCGGTCAACACGCTTTGATGCTCGTCTTCAGCGACCAGCATGGCGATCACGCTCTGGCCTTCATCGAGCATCATGCCGCGCACGCCACGTGCATTGCGGCCCATGGGGCGCACATCGTTTTCGTCAAAGCGCACGGCCTTGCCGCCGTCGCTGAACAACATCACGTCGTGCTTGCCGTCGGTCAGTGCCGCACCGATCAGGAAGTCGCCTTCGTCAAGGTCCACGGCAATGATGCCGGCCTTGCGCGGGTTACTGAATTCGTCGAGCGCCGTCTTCTTGACCGTGCCCATGCTGGTGGACATGAACACATACTGGTCGGCAGGGAAGCTGCGCTTCTCGCCGGTGAGCGCCAGCACCACCGTGATTTTTTCGCCCTCTTGCAAGGGGAACATGTTCACGATGGGGCGGCCGCGGGAACCGCGTGAACCTTGCGGCACCTCCCAGACCTTGAGCCAGTACAAGCGGCCGCGGTTAGAGAAGCACAGGATGTAGTCGTGGGTATTGGCTACAAAGAGCTGGTCCACCCAATCGTCTTCTTTGGTGGCAGTGGCTTGCTTGCCCCGGCCGCCGCGCTTCTGGGCACGGTACTCATGCAGGGGCTGGCTCTTGATGTAACCGCTGTGGCTCATCGTGACCACCATGTCGGTGGGAGTGATCAGGTCTTCGGTAGACAGGTCGAACGAGGAGTGCTCGACCAGGCTGCGGCGCGCGCCGATCTTGGTCTGGCCGAATTCCTGTTTCACATGGCCCAGTTCTTCGCCAATGATCACCGCCACGCGTGCGGGCTTGGCCAGGATATCCAGCAGGTCTTCGATCTCTGCCATCACGTCTTTGTACTCGGCGACGATCTTGTCTTGCTCCAGGCCGGTAAGGCGTTGCAGGCGCATTTGCAGAATCTCCTGCGCCTGCGTTTCTGACAGGCGGTACAGGCCGTCGTTGCCCATGCCGAATTCTTTTTCCAGGCCTTCGGGACGGTAGTCATCCGCATTCACTACTCCACCGTCGGCACGGGTGCGGGTCAACATTTCGCGTACCAGCTTGCTGTCCCAAGGGCGGTTCATCAGTTCGGTTTTTGCTACCGGCGGGGTGGGCGATTCACGGATGATGCGGATAAAGTCGTCGATGTTGGCCAGCGCCACCGCCAAGCCTTCCAGTACATGGCCACGCTCGCGGGCTTTGCGCAGGTTGAACACGGTGCGGCGTGTCACCACCTCACGGCGGTGGTTCAGGAAGACCTCGATCAGGTCCTTCAGGTTGCACAGCTTGGGCTGGCCGTTCACCAATGCCACCATATTGATGCCGAAGGTGTCCTGCAGCTGGGTTTGCTTGTACAGGTTGTTGAGCACCACTTCAGGCACTTCACCGCGCTTGAGTTCGATGACCAGGCGCATGCCGGACTTGTCGGACTCATCCTGGATGTGGCTGATGCCTTCGATCTTCTTTTCGTGCACCAGCTCTGCCATGCGCTCTTGCAAGGTCTTTTTGTTGACCTGGTAGGGCAGCTCGTCCACGATGATGGCCTGACGCTGGCCTTTGTCGATGTCTTCAAAGTGGCAACGTGCGCGCATGACCACCCGGCCGCGGCCCGTGCGGTAGCCGTCCTTCACACCCTGAATGCCATAGATGATGCCGGCGGTAGGGAAGTCAGGAGCCGGAATGATGTCCATCAGCTCGTCGATAGAGGCTTCCGGGTTCTTCAGCAAGTGCAGGCATGCATCCACGACCTCATTGAGGTTGTGGGGGGGATGTTGGTGGCCATACCCACGGCAATGCCGCCCGAACCGTTGACCAACAGGTTGGGAATGCGGGTGGGCATGACCAAGGGCTCTGATTCGGAACCGTCATAGTTGGGGCCGAAATCCACGGTTTCCTTGTCCAGATCGGCCAGCAATTCGTGGGCAATTTTTGCCAAGCGAATCTCGGTGTAACGCATAGCCGCGGCACTGTCGCCATCCACAGATCCGAAATTGCCCTGACCGTCCACCAGCATGTGACGCATAGAAAAGTCCTGCGCCATACGAACGATGGTGTCGTACACCGACTGGTCGCCGTGCGGGTGGTACTTACCGATCACATCGCCCACGATACGTGCAGACTTCTTGTAAGCACGGTTCCAGTCGTTGTTGAGCTCATGCATCGCATAGAGCACACGTCGGTGCACGGGCTTTAAGCCGTCCCGTGCATCGGGCAGCGCCCGGCCTACGATCACGCTCATGGCGTAGTCGAGGTAGCTGCGGCGCATTTCCTCTTCAAGACTGATGGGCAGTGTTTCTTTGGCGAACTGGGTCATGTTGGGTATCTGTCTATCAATGTCGAGGACAACCTTGGATTCTACGGCCGCAGGCATGTCGCTTCATTGCAACAAATTTGCCATGTGTGGCCCTCGTTACTCCGGGGTTACCAACGAGCTTCAAATCGGTGCGCACGCTATGGCACAATGGCGAGAACGTCTTTGGTGCATCAGCCTTGGGGCGTCACAAAATTAATCGCAGCTTGCTGCAGTCTTTGCCGTAACTAGGAAGGTCTCATGAAACAATTGAACAAAGTAGCAGCCTTGATCGCTACCGCCGTATTGGCATCTGCCGCTGGCGCTCAAGAAATCCACAACTGGCGTAGCGCTTCCGGCGACGTGTGGAAAAACGTTGACGGCCAATGCTGGCGCGATGCCAGCTGGACTCCAGCTACTGCTGCTGCTGGTTGCGACGGCGCGATCGTGGCTCCTAAGGCTGCCGCTCCTGCACCCGCAGCAGCTCCCGCACCTGCCGCAGCTCCTGCACCTGCTGCCGCTCCTGCACCCGCAGCAGCGCCTGCTGCCGCAGCCGCCGCAAGCAAGGTAACTTACGCTGCTGACGCTTTCTTTGACTTTGACAAATCTGTGTTGAAGGCTGAAGGCAAAGCCAAGTTGGACGACCTGGTTTCCAAGGTCAAGGCCATCAATCTGGAAGTCATCATTGCTGTGGGTCACACCGACGCTACTGGCGACGACTCCTACAACCAGAAGCTGTCTGTTGCACGTTCCGAAGCTGTGAAGGCTTACTTGGTGTCCAAGGGCATCGAAAAGAACCGCGTTTACACAGAAGGCAAGGGCGAGAAGCAACCTGTTGCTGACAACAAGACCAAAGAAGGCCGCGCTAAGAACCGTCGCGTGGAAATCGAAGTGGTTGGCACACGCTCCAAGTAATCTGTTCTCTTGAACGATTCGAAAAAACCCGCTCCGGCGGGTTTTTTCTTGCCCCTACATAATCAAGCCATGCAAACCACACTCAACGCCGATCCTGCTGAACTTGCCAAATTTTCTGAGCTCGCCCATCGTTGGTGGGACACGGAAAGTGAGTTCAAGCCTTTGCATCAGATCAACCCCCTGCGGTTGGCGTGGATTCAAACTTTAGTGCCCCTGGCAGGCAAGACCATGGTGGATGTCGGGTGCGGTGGCGGGATTTTGGCCGACTCAGCAGCCCGGCAAGGTGCCAAAGTGCTGGGTATTGATCTGTCCACCAAGGCATTGAAGGTCGCCCAGCTTCATGCTTTGGAAGCTGAAACCCCTAATGTCACCTACCGTGAAGTCAGCGCAGAAGCGCTGGCCGCTGAAGCGCCTGGAAGCATGGATGTGGTTACTTGCATGGAAATGCTGGAGCATGTGCCCAACCCGGCTTCTGTGGTTGAAGCCTGCGCCCGCATGGTCAAACCGGGAGGGTGGGTGTTCTTTTCGACATTGAATCGCAACCCCATGTCGTTCATTCAGGCCATCGTCGGGGCTGAATACGTGTTGAATTTGCTGCCCAAAGGCACGCACGAGTACGCAAAGATGATCCGCCCGAGTGAGCTGGCGCACTATTGCCGCGAGGCTGGCCTGGAGATTCAAGCGACCAAGGGGCTCAGCTACAACCCCTTGACCCGTCGTTATTCCATGAATAACAACACGCAAGTGAATTATTTGTTTGCTACCCGGAAACCTGCGGCATGAGCTTGAAAACACCGGTGGGTGAAGTAAAAGCGGTACTTTTCGACTTGGACGGTACCTTGATCGACAGTGCGCCGGACTTGGGGGCGGCTGCCGACAAAATGCGAACTGACCGCGGTTTGCCCTCCTTGCCAGATGCTGCTTACCGACCCATGGCAGGTGCGGGTGCGCGAGGAATGTTGAGCGTAGCGTTTGGAATGACCCCTGACTCCCCCGGGTTCGAGGCGATGCGTGAAGAGTTTTTTGTGAACTATGAACGCTGCATGACCGAACGCACTTATGTGTTCGAGGGTGTTGAGGACATGTTGAGCCAGTTGGAAACCTGCGGAGTATTGTGGGGTGTAGTCACCAACAAATCAAAGCGGTTCACCGAGCCCTTGGCCGCTCAAATGCCATTGTTCACGAATGCCTCGGTTGTCATCAGCGGAGATACAACGCCCCATGCGAAGCCGCATCCCGAGCCTCTATTGGAGGCCGCACGCCGCCTGCAGCTTGATCCGTCCCAATGTGTCTATGTCGGCGACGATGAACGTGACATCTTGGCCGCGCGTGCAGCCGGCATGTATTCTGTGGCCGCATGCTACGGATACCTGGGTGCCAAGGCGGACACGGCGGAGTGGGGTGCTGACCTGGAAATTAAATCTCCTACCCTGCTCTTGCAAAGTCTGACGAGCGCCTAAAATAGGGATTGAGGGGCTGCACTGGTTTCGACGTGGATTGGAATCGCTGTGGTGCATGTCGAGCTGAATGTGCTCGTAAAACAGATTCAAACAAACTAACTGCAAACGGTCAACGCCCATAAATATCCATAGTTTGGATGGTGAGTGAGTGACTTCCTCTGAAAAAGAGTAAAATTCAAAGTATGGAGACTTCCATAAGTCTCCATACTTTGGGTAAGCAAAATGTTTGCAACCCAACACGGGGCTGACCTTGGTTTCGACGGGGGTGCTGAGTCAAGTGGAGCATGCCGAGCAATTTCAGAACGCTCGTTAATCTATCTGGAAACAAACTAACTGCAAACGACTCGTCGTACGCACTCGCTGCTTAATTGCACGCGAGCCTCACAACAGTAAGCCGATAGGCTGGGCAAAGGTGGCGTAAGCCACCCTAGCTGTGGGGTAATTTAATTCGGCTGGGCCTGTCTTGGGTAACTTAGGATGGGTCGAGAAAATAGGTTGCTGGCGTCTTGTAAAGCGTGCCACTGCGCGTTACTAGAAGCGAGAATTAAATCAGACGGCTACGCATGTAGAACTATTTGGTGATGGCTTTCGGACGGGGGTTCGACTCCCCCCAGCTCCACCATATACCTTTGAAGCCCGCCTTGTGCGGGCTTCATTTTTTGCAAATACGTGCCAGTTGCTTCCTCTGGCTATCTCATAGTTGCAGCCTGCTACGCAAACTGCCATGCAGTAGACTGCATTTTGGCTCGCTCAGCTCAATAGCTAACGTGCGTCTCGTTCGAAATGTTGTAGCGCACGGCCTGATGGACAAACCAGCCCTCCGGTGCACATATGGACAACTTTCCAAGTTGCCCACATGCACACCCAACGGCGCTGGCTTGACCACAGGAGTTATACCTACGGCCTGACGCGCTTCGCTTGCCAAGAATTAAAAATAGAAATTCAAGGTTTTGGGAGCTGAACTCGAAGCAAACGCATAGTCAGGGTTACTGGCTTTGGCTCGGACGACTGCCCCCAATAATCGGTTTTCCAGTTACATCTGGCGCAAAAGTATCGATACATTAAGTGTGCCCAGTAGTCGTCCCCTACAGCTTCTATTTGAGGCTGATGCAACCCAATTCGGCATCTAATATCTTTCCCCATCTGGTCTCCTCCCATCGGAAGTCTAGACCGGAAAAAGA
This sequence comes from Rhodoferax mekongensis, assembly GCF_032191775.1. Taxonomy (NCBI): domain Bacteria; kingdom Pseudomonadati; phylum Pseudomonadota; class Betaproteobacteria; order Burkholderiales; family Comamonadaceae; genus Rhodoferax; species Rhodoferax mekongensis. Next base: position 1,947,812 of record NZ_CP132507.1, read on the forward strand.
GATTCCTATGTGCTACCCATCATATTTAATGAACAGCTGAGTCAGCTAGTTGGCCAGACAGCTTTTAGGGGGACGGTGCGGGCAAATTTTGCTCTGGATACACCGTATCCGAAAAGTAGTCCACCAACCCAAGCGTATGCCGTCCACCAGAGGGCTACACCCGCTATTAGGGCTACGGCAGCAGTGCACAAGGAACGTTTGAAAAGCTTGCGTAGCCCCTCAGGAATACATTGAATTCGCTCACCATTTGGGAGCTCAATACCAAGCACAACCCAGTCGGGCCCTCCGGAAATGGACTGTGATATCTCGGTATTGAAGCCGTTCTTAGAGGGTAGAAGCTCCAAGTGGAGGCCCTTCACTTCACCGTTGAGAAACGCATCTTGTAAAGGCTTTGGAATATGCACGGACGCATACCGCTGGGGAGAGGTGTCGTCATAGTACTGGAGGTACAAAGCGAAGTTATCGACGCCGCGGACGTCAGAAGAGGAGCTTCGAATACGAGCGACTTGAATCTTGTGAGGTTGCCGGTACGGAACGTGGTGAGGCATAGCAAATCCTGGTGGTTTTGCCTCCGTATAGTCAGCAGCTGATTCGTTCTTCCCCAGCTTTAAGTCGGCGGCCTAAGCCTACTTCAGAGAGAGAATGGTCTTCACAGCAGTGACGAATCCGGGCTTGAAGATTGTTCGAGTTCGACCTTCACCCAGTGACTTAACAACGCGACCATTTTTCTCTTCCTGCCAGCTCTCTGAGCTCCAAAGCTCAGAAGAGATGGAGTGCTCCAAAGCCTCGCGCTCCAGCGTAGACAACTTGGGCCCTGTAGACACTTCAAGCGTCATACCGTCATTGGAGGTGGATGATGTATTGTTCCTAACGGCAAGAGGTCGTTTATTGATAACTACCTGTGACTGCGACTTGAGAATATTTACCTCTGCCAGCAAAGCGTTTCGCTCTCGTACAAGCTTTTCCACCACAATGCGCATGGCAGGGTCTGTAATGGAGCGCGTCAGATTGTCAGCGGCGCCGACTTTGGCTGTCTCACGCAGCTTGGGCCCACCTGCATACGCCTGCCATGCCTCAATAAGCTTTCGATAGTCAGCAGACTGAACATTCCACAGAGCTTTAACTTTGAGGCCCCCTCGGGACTCTACGGTCTCGCCAACAGTTTTGAGCGAGAAATCTTTGCTTCCCTGTGATTTGAACTCAGTACAAATCGTATGTATCAGTTCCAGATTTTTCAGTTTGGTTGGATGGGAAGAACTGCTCCGAATTGCGTTCAAAACTGACTCAGGGTGTATTTCAGTGATAGCGTGCATGACGGAGTACTACTTCAAAGGTTTAAAGGGGATAGCACGGGCTTCAGAGCTATTCGTGACGGCGACCCTCAATGCTTCGTCAACGGACGCTCCTAGGCGGTTACGGAGGGATTGGCGCGCATCAATTAGCGAAATGACCTCGTACCGGCCAAGAGCAGGATTCTCGGGGTTCATTTGTGCTGCCAAGAGTCTAAGCAGGGAACTTCCCACAAGCTTTTGTTCCTCCTCGGTGAGTGTCATAAATACCGGTGGAAGGCTGTCTCGCATAAGCGCCGCGTCCAGAAGCTGTCCCTGGCGTAGCACTGCCTTACCGGGGTCGAGGTCTTGGTAGAGAACAGACCCTTCACAAACACCGGACAGTTGGAGTAACTCTGAGCTCACCTCTTCAATCGCATAACTCAGCTCCTGTTGACCACCGACGGATATCAACGAAACACCTTCACCGGATGAAAGAACTTTGCGGCAACGCTCCATCAAGCGGGTGATGGCTGCCAAGGTTTGTGTGAGTTCATCGAACTTGCGTATAGAAAATTCCAGCGTTCGCTGAGCCTCAAGATACTGTTTATGTTCTTGAAAAATCTGGTCAGTTGAGAGTGCCTCAGCACGTCTGTCCTCTAGAGCTCGAAAGCGTTGTTCAGCGAGTACCACCTGCTCTTTAGCGTCATAGCAGTGATAGCTGACGTTATTCCATCGCGCAGCCAGCTGCGGTAGAAAGTACGGCTTTGTGACAAACCAACGGCACATAGGGCAATTTCGGGCGCCGCCCGGAACAGGTATGTGTCGCGGTGCAGTGTCGTTACCGATATTTGGACCACCGTTATGGCACCCAGGTGCTTCTGTCTCGCAATTGTTCCCACCTACCAGGCATAAGCCATCGACCATGGCCATCCATCCTGCAGGAGTACGAAGGTGCTTTTGTTCAGGTATCGCGGCAAGGAGGCTTGCCTCATTGTTGGCAATTGCATCCCTAACCAACTGGTCATACTCTGCGTTGGCGAGCCAATCAATGATTGTGCTGTCGGAGGAGTCTTGAAGTCGTGTGACACCCGCCTGTATCGCTTCACGTGATTGCATGGCGCCTGGCTTCGTGTAATACAAAGTCATTACCAAGCGACTATGCCCTGCAATTTTTTGCAATATCGCCAATGGAACTTGGCCATCTAACGCAAGGGCTGTAATCAAGGATACGCGTAAGCTATGCAGAGAGAACAGTGTGGCAAGTGAGTTCTTTGCCCTATGTTCCTTGTCCGGTACTAACCGAATCGGTGCTCCATTCGGAAGCGTCTCACCGCGGGGGCCTAACCGCTTTTGGAGCTCTTCAAGGCATGAGAACCAGGGCCTCTCCAACAACTGAATAGCTGGTGGAAGGTCTGTTCGCTCGGAGTTTTCTGGTGTCCTGAATAGGAACGCCGTATCCGGATATGTCGCAAGTTGCGCCGCAGACTTCATTGGAATATGCCGTGCATCCAAATCTGACCATCGGGTAAGTTGCTTTAACGGGTTGTACTTCTCTTGCCAACGACGTAATTTTTCGAACCAATAAAACGGGTCCTGATGTAGCGGGCCTCCAGTAATCCACGGCACGTTGTATCCCTTTGAAGGGCCGGCTTTCTCGCGGTCTGCAGTCTTATTGGTGTTTATATGAAGAACAACTTTCGCATCGCCATCAATCAATCGGTTGGGTCGAAGAAACACTCCGTTAGAGTACGGACGTTTTTCATTTCCAAGGGCTAATTTGTTGGCGTTGAGTACCCATTCTCCGTCTTGCCACTTCCATGTATCGGCTTCACCCGAGTCCAGCATACGAACTTGCATTGTGCGAAGTGGCAACTGAAGTTTTACAAGCAATGCTACCCACCGAACGGGGCTCCACATTTCATAAATTGTCTCTTTGAGCCGCCCCTGTCCAACATTGCCAGGAACAGAAGGTACTAGTCGGGTTCTTTTGCGCCAGACGCAATCCGGGTCAGATTTGTCGATGAGTTGTTCAGAGACTTCAAACCAGATAGGCCCTCGCTTGGTACCGTCTTCATCACCGGTCTTTACAACGCCAAGGGCATCTTGGGCGAATTTCCAGTCTTTGAAATTCGGACCTTCCGCAATCATTTTGCGTAGTTCATCAATGTATCCATAGGGCAGTGTGGAGCGAACACTTTCCATATGTTTGGCCAGCCCACTCCGACTCAAGTATGGGATGGGATTACGAAATGCCGGAGAGGTTTGTAGTCGTTCGTCGTCGTCCTCTTCGCAGAATTCAGGCCGTGTTAGTACCCATTCAATGAATGAATGAGTACTGTTGTTCACGAAGATTTTTCCATTGGTCCTTTCGGGACCCCATGTCGTTTCGTAAAAGTCTGGTACTTGGGTCTTGTGGAGAAGTAGCTCAGCAGGGTTTGTCGGCAATTGCGTCTCAACCATGAAGTCAAAGAACGCATTGATGCCCTGCATCGCCTGGCCGAGTGCTGCCTCTCGTCCTTTCAGCCACTCCACTGCCAGTACTCGCCAATTTTCAAGCTCTGGGTGGTGAGTAGCAACCCATTCGAGGTTGATGTCGGTGCGTTTCGTGTGTCCCTTCTTCTTTGACTTTCGCGCATTCCGCCTAACCTCAGCCTGAGAGACCTTAACTATTGGAGGAGTAGGGGCTCGCATAAGAGCCCCCACATTTCCCGGGGTCCACTGTCGTCCGGTCTTGGTCGAAATTTCTTCAGCATTGAGTTTTATCGCAATTTGCCTAAGCGTAAGACCCTCTTGCACGTAGCTCTGGCATCGCTCCGCGAGAGCTCTCCTATTCTTATCGAACTCCACTGCAGTGGTTCTCGGATTGGATTGCATGGATGAATACTTCTCTTTTTACGGGATTATGAGTTTGGGGACTGTTTGCATACTGAGGCCTTCAACATTAGCCTCGGTCACTTGGACAATCTCCCTGCGCATATCGCTGCTGAGTTCAGACAGGCGGTCGACCGCTAGTCGGAGATGCTTCACGCACTCGTTTCTATCCGCCTCTGTGTAGACGTTTTGACTATCTAAATCAGTGTGATGCAGGAACCGACGAATCATCTCTTTTGGTACGCCGGCTTTGCGTAGCCGCTGTCCATATGCGTGACGATGCCCGTGAATTGTTGTGCCTAAGCCTTTAGAGGGCTCTAGGCCGATACGTCGGACGGCAGCGGCATGGGAGGCTTCATACTTGCCCATTTTGTGAAGCCCTCCAATGGGTTCGCGCATCAAGTTCATAAAGGCATAAGGATGCGCTCGCAGAGATGCATCAACTGAAAGCACTTGCTCCGCATATAGGTTCCAGATTGTCCAAAACAACTTGCCGAATTCCGGAACGAACCAATACGCTTGTTTGTAATAGCCTCCGTACTTGGACTCATGCATTCCACCTTTCCATCCTGCGGCGGAAGTCGATAGCTTCCAATATCTGGGAACGAGGCCATAACGCTCAGCGAGGTACTCAACGCGACGTCCCTGTCGCGGTCTTCCATTTATGTCCGTCCAGCTAGGGTCAGGTGGTGCGTCCCCCCATGCTGGGTGGTGGATAAGTACTAGAGCTTGGCCTTTGTGCAATGGGTCTTCTTGCACGTCCCAGAGGTACAGGTGAAAGGGTTCGGACTCTCTAAATCCTGCTCCGTTAAGCAGTAGCGTGATGAGCATGTCCCTGTAGTTATAACGATTGCCGACTTTGAATCCTTTGAGAATCAAGTCCAGTATTCGGTCTTCGGGGAACGCCAACGCCGTCTCTTTTTCGACCCTCGGCGGTGCGTGTACCTTTCCTGATGCCCCTTTGTTTCCAGGGCTCCGGGCCGACTCTTCAAACGCAGACCAGGTGTGGCCTAGGAAGGCCTTATTCCTTCGGTATTTGTAAGCAGACTCCGCTAGTCTCAAGTCGTGCTGACTGCCTGCCCAAGTGTTTGCCGGGTTGCCCTTCCCGGGGTTTCTTGCTGCCCACCAGTTAAAGAAATCTGTGAGGTGCCGGATGACGCGTGTGCTTTTGTGCGGGCCCTTGGCGCTCCACCAAAGCCCGCTTGGGTCCTCTCCCGATTCCGGTGCGATAGTTCCAGTTATCAACCTTTGTCGGAAAGTTTGAAAGATAGCTTGTTCATTCGGATACGAAGAGTGTGCATCAAGGTAGTCGAGAAATAGTCGTACCGATGATGTGACTTTGAGCATCCATGAGGGACTTCTGGTGTCCCAGTGTTCCAGGAGGTAATCAAGTAAAACGTGAACGGGACCTTGAGGTGTAAGCAGTACTGGCATCTCATAGGAAATTCCAGTCTCATCGGTATAAACGCGAGCGACAACAACGGTTGATTCAAACATGGTGCGAAAGCTCTCTCTGTAGAAGTTCTCCAAGGGTCACGTTCCGTTTTGATGCGTGAGCTTCTGCCTCAACGGCCTTCCGTGCTGCGGAAAGGTCGCCTACCAAAATAACCTTCATTCGTGCGCGAGTTATCGCGGTATAAAGAATCGTTCGGTCAAGGTTGCGAGACCGGTATATCGGGACTATTGCAATAGGGACTTCACTTCCCTGACTTTTGTGAACGGTTATCGCGGATGCAAGCTCGAGAGCATCCAGTACCGCTTCACTTATCGGGCGAAGTTCTCCGTCGTCCCAGCGAATCCAGCCATATGTGTCTTGCTCGCTTTCCTCAGGGGGCGACAACTCGACGATGTGTCCGATACTGCCGTTCTGAAGGTCGAGGTCCCATAAATTCGTAGTACAAATTACTCGGTCACCTAAACGGAATCCTGTAGCTTCCCACCTGCTTCGCTCATCGCTGTACACGAGAAGTTGAGGGGCCGCAGAGTTGGTCGCAGCTTGACACAGCTTGTTGACCAGGTTGGTAGGTGCCGCCCCTGAATTCTTCGTGCTACAAAGGATTTGACTATTGAGTGGGTCTTTCAGAAAAAGCTCCACCACACGCTCAGCTAGCTCTTCGCTAGGACACTGAATGAAACAAATATCTGCTGAGAGGTCTTCAGTAAGTGTTGGCCAAATACCTCGCCTGATTTCACCGGCAGCCTGAGCTATCGCACCTGCAAAGCGCCGAGTTTCCGTCAACTCGACATGGGGCATTGTGTCTACCCAAGCGAGTTCATGAAGCGTCAATCCGGGCCCCACTGGTGGAAGCTGCGCGGAGTCGCCAATCAAAATGAGTCGAACAGAATTCGGAACTGAGGACAACAGTTGGTACGCTTGTTGAATATCCAACATGCTGCACTCATCCACAACCAGGGTGGCCTCCTCCGGTATACCTTTGGGTGCAATGTTTCGAAGAAAGCCCGCTATGGTCATGGCCTGCCGGCGGGTTGCTTGGGCCATTCGCTTCGCAGCTTTTCCAGTTGGAGCTTGCAAGTAGACAGGAATGGTTTTTTCTTCCAGCAGAAAGTTGATTGCATTCAATGTGGTTGTCTTACCGACCCCAGCACCTCCAATGAGACAAAAGGCACTACAGCTTGCCGCTGTGTGAACGGCCTGCTTCTGGGCTGCATTGAGTTCGAACCGGGTGGTGCTTACCCCTGTGTTCTGAGACGCTTCGAAAGCGTCGATGAGCGTATCAACCTCACTAGCAGCAAACAACGGTGTAGACGCCTTAATACGCGTCGCCAGGGCAGAACAAACGGCTTTCTCCATCAATAGTGGGCCCGGGGCATAGACTCGATTTCCGTATCGCAGCACTACTCCGTTTTGCTCCGCCATCAATAAGGCGGCTTCGCCGCCGAATGGAGAGATACGCGGGTGCACAGCTTTAATAAGTTCAGATGCTTCCAAAAAGGTATGACCGGCATCGAATGCACGGTAAAGCTCAGCCTCTATGGCTGCAGCTAGTCTGCGCGGGTCGTCCGCGGATACATTGAATTCCGTATCTGCAAGCTTGTCCGCTTCTTGCCAAGACATCCCCAACGCTAACAATCGGTAAGGGTCCTCTCTCAATTTTTCGAGCGCGTCGCCTCCATACACTCTCAACAATTTTTTCCCGGTACGCACATCAATATTGGCATCCTGTAGCCAGCGTAGAAGTTCGGGACAGCTGTAATACTTCCATCCTGAAATTAGGGTTAGAGCATTGCTGCTTCCTACTACAGCCTCAAGGCAGGCGTAATCTGCTTTATCTAGAGCGTCGTAGAGAGACTCGCCCAGGGTGTCCCAGACTCGCTGGGCAGTTACTGGTCCAATACCTGGAAACTGCTCCCCCTTAAGAAGCGAAATGATGTGAGAGCCGCTTGTACGTTCAAGCACAGCAGTCGTTGCAATTAATTGAAGCTCTCTTACGACCCATCCTTCAGATGTCGTGAATTCAATGGGCTCCGGTGTGCCTGTTACAAGCCAACGTTGACCAGCGCATAGTGGTACGGGGGTCAATCTAGCGGGGATAGAGATAGCGTAATTGGGCGCTCGGGGAATCGGTCGCCCATCGATGTCCACAACAACTGCGCTGAGATAGGTGAATCGCGGAGTCGATGTACGAATTCTGGTTATTCGAATACGAAATTCAAATTGGTTGCCACTATGCGTCGGGGTGCTCATCGTGGAAGCCGTCCCGACTCGCGTAAAACCGACTCCATGGCTTTGAATCGTTGGAGCTTTTCGTGAGCATTTCTAATTTGCTCTTTAAGGTCCTGAACTTCATAGCGTAGAGGTCTTAGTGCGACTAGTTCTGCATCTTTTGCTGCAACCTCTTTTTCCAGTCGCTTCAATCGCTCCGCATCAATGTTCTTGGCAATGGTTGACCTGGGCCTCTGGGGCAGCATTCCCTCATCAGGCGGGAGGGCCTCTGCAATCACTGGTTGCCCTATCAATACGCCCTCATCACGCAGGCGGTTCTCCAGGTCCAATAGAGCTTGTTTTATCCGAGCGTTTTGCCGCAATGCAGGGCGGTCAATTCTGACCGCCTCCATGACGCTTGCGCGAACCAGCTGAGTCCGGTTGCTGTTTGCGATTTCGCGGAAATAGCTTAGCGATTGGCTATTTGCCCAAGCATCGAAGCGGTCGGCGGCTTCATCTCCCTTGACCTTGCTCATTGACGTTTTTCTGCAGTTGAACGTCTATTGATTATGGAGTATGATGGGGTAAATTGTAAACAGCCAGTGATGGCAAACTGTTGAAAACCTCAACTTACTGCTCAAAACAGATAAAACTGCCCGCTATATATTGAAAGTATGGAAGTTTTTTATGGGTGAGGAACAAACGACGAACGTTTCGCACTCGCTGCTTAATAACCAGTGAGCCTTACAACGGCAGGCCGATGGGCCGGGCAAGGGTGGCGCAAGCTGTCCAGGCTGTAAGGTCATTTACATCGGCTGGCTTTTTACCGGGTACCTTGGTGAGAGGCGAGAAAGTAGGGTACTGGCGTCCGGCATAGCGTGCGACTGCGCGATTCCGGTGGCGAGACTCAAATCAGACCGCTAAACATGTAGATCTGCTCGAGGAAGTTTTGCGGACGGGGGTTCAAATCCCCCCAGCTCCACCATACCCCCTGATAAAGGCCGCTAGGAACATACACCTAGTGGCCTTTTTCTTTGGTAAATCAAGTACTTACGGTGCAGCATAGTACAAAGCGCTCTATTGACTGCTACCGCAAAGCGGGGGTACAAACGGGGGGAGATTCCAGAAAAACGGGGGGATTTTGAGTCTGTACCCCCAAAATCTGTACCCCCATTAGGAGCCGTACCCCCATGCTGACTGATGCTCAGTGCAAAAACGCCGTGTGCCCGGCAGACAAAAAGCAAGCAAGGTTTGCCGATTCTGGGGGCATGTACCTACAGGTAAGCCCCACTGGTTCAAAGCGCTGGTTTTTGAAGTACCGGATTGACGGCAAAGAAAAGCAGCTCGCACTAGGCAGCTACCCGGCGATAAGTCTTTCTGAGGCTCGCAAAGCCCGTGACGCTGCAAAGCTTAAGAAGTCTGAGGGCGTCGATCCTGTGCAGGCTCGCAAGCTGGAAAAGCTGAAAAACACCCGCTCCACTGGTGACACGTTCAAAGCTATCGCGCTGGAGTGGTACGCGAAGCAGGCACCGCAATGGAGCGAAAGTCACGCCGGGCGCATGTTGCGGCAGCTGGAGCGCGATCTTTTCCCGTGGATAGGTGAGCGGCCTATCGCTGAAATTCACGCTATGGAGCTATTGGCAGCGCTGCAAAAGGTGGAGGAGCGGGGCGCATTGGAGACGGCAGACCGTGCCCTGATGCTTGCCCGGCAGGTTTGGGAGTATTGGCTACCCACCGCAGACGTGCAGCAACGCAATATCACCGAGGGACTAAAGGCACGGCTTACCCCATACCGTGGCAAGAGCTTTGCGGCCATCGTGGAGCCTTTGCGCATGGGTGAGCTACTGCGTGCCATCAAGAGCTACAAGGGTGGCCCTATCGTGCGCACAGCGCTGCAATTGGCCCCCATGCTGTACCAACGCCCCGGCAACTTGCGAGAGATGGAATGGACAGAGCTAGACCTAGAGGCGGGTCTGTGGACGATTCCCAGCATGAAGATGAAGCGCACAAAGCTGGAGAAGGAAAACGGAGAGGCGCACGTCGTGCCATTGCCCACGCAAGCTGTGGCGCTCCTAAAGGCTATCCAGCCCCTGACAGGGCACGGGCGCTATGTGTTCCCCGGTGAGCGCAGCCATGACCGGCCAATCTCTGACAACTCCGTGCGCAGTGGCTTGTACGCATTGGGGTTTGGGAAAGAGCAGACATGGCACGGCTTTAGAGCTAGCGCGCGCACGATGCTGGTGGACGAATTGAATCTTGACCCTTTGGCAATTGAGGCGAACCTAGCCCATGCAGTGAAAGACGCTAACGGGCGCAGCTACAACCGGACGCAGTACCTAAAGCAGCGGTTTGAACTGGTGCAGCAATGGGCTGATTACTTGGACAAGCTAGCGCGGGGTGCTGATGTGATCCAGTTGCGCGCTGGAGTCTGAGTGAATATTTAAACGGCGTTCAATTTATTGAGGCATTGTTTCTGCGAAGCCCTGACGCAGTTCATTCAGGGCAAATAGGCGGGGCTGGTGAGTGTTGCGACCACTTGCCAGCCCCTGACCACTATCAAAACGGAGCTTTGAAAATGGCTAGTGAAAATGTAGCGCAATCGAACAAAACAGTACTTTTGCATGTTGCGCATCTTGAAAGCGTAGTGAGTGCCGTTGTAGAGCGTGATGAACAGCTCTATGCAATGGCATCATCTTTACTGATGCATCTATCTCCACAAGACGAGACAAATATACCTGACGGCTACCCGACAACTGCTTGGCGATTGGCGCAGCTTTTAGACGACATGCTGTCAAGTACAAGTCACAGCAAATTTGTGCGCACATGCTTGCTAGGAGCTAATTGACGTTGTTTCGCCAGCCCTAGGCTGATCCCCGAAAACCCGTTTTCCCTGACGGGCTGGGCTGGCAACTATTTGCAGGGGCGCTGGGGGGCGCATGACAGACTTATCTCATTGGGATTTTGCCGAACATTTCTCTGGCTATGACGCGGCCGCACTGATACTTGGACTTGAGCCGCGTGAATCGGAACTAGACCAATGGCGTGTCCATGTCGTAACTGATCGAATGGAGTTGCACTATAAAAAAGCCAAAGACCGGCATTTTCACGAGGTGTTTGGAGACCCGATTGAAACGCTGTACTCGGCAGAACCTGACCTATCAGAACTTCCCAGTGTTGCCCTCGAAAGATTGAGGTATCGAAACGATTGCTTTAACGAGGAAACTCCATTGGCCGACTGGTTTGCTGATAATCGTGCGCCGAAGTTTGAGAATCAAGAATTTTCGAGAAAGTCGATTTCAAGCTGGCTTGCAGCAATCGGGATGAAATCGGTTTACCAGTTTGAGCGAGCTGATTCAGATGATCTTAAGTCCTCTTTATCCGATGAAAGAGAAATAGACCCTAGTGATCTGCCGCCTGAACTTGACGCAGCAAATTTAGCTTATCGAGCGATTGCGAATGGTTTTGGCGATCAATCTGCGACCCCACGAAATCGACTGATTCAGTTTCTGAGAACCAACTTTCCAGACTTCAAAACTGAGCAAATTGAACGAATTGCCACCGTTGCCAATCCAGATAAATCGACTGGCCGCAAAAAAATAGACAAACTTTAGGCTGGGTATTTAAAGCCAATATCCATGCGGGTTTGCCGAATGGTCGGCCTATTCCGCACCGTACTTTGGCGGTTTAAAAAACCTATTTCAACCTGATCGAAATCACGACATTCGCTCCATCGCAACAACGGTTCTAAAGCCGTATGAAAGGAGCCAGATATGTCGATCTGGAGAATGCCCACAGTCAAAGCGGAAACAGGGCACCGCAGCCATGCCAGCATCTATAACGCAATCCACGCTGGGCTATTCACCAAGCCCGTGCCGATTGGACAGCGATCTGTAGGCTGGCCCTCTGATGAAGTTCAAGCCATCAATGCCGCGCGGATTGCGGGTAAGACTGAGGCTGAAATCAGAGAGCTGGTTCAACGCTTGCACGTCAAGCGCACCGAACTGGCAAACCTCTTTGAGGAGCAATTGCAGCAAAGAGCAACGGCTCACTCTGTCGGTTTTCAATCCAACTAAGGGGGACACGCCATGCAAAAAAATAAGGCCACTTCCCCCGAAAAGAAAGCAGCCCTAGAAGCGATCCGGGCGCAGTTTAAAGGCACAGATGGAGATACGCAACGCGCGCGGCTCCTAGAGGCTTTGCAGACGCTCCCAGCGGTGTCAACCTACGAGGCACGCAGAGAGCTGGACATTTACTACCCACCGGCCAGGATCAAAGAGTTGCGCAATGAGGGTTACCGCATTGATACGCACCGGCAGCTAGTGACAACTGAGGCAGGGGTGGATCACTCCGTAGGTGTTTACGTTCTGATTCAAGGGGGCGCACATGCACAAGCCTGATGACTGGTTGAAAGAGCTGGAGCAATTGGTATGGCGCTTTTCACATTTGGGCTTTGGCCCTGATCTGTGCGGCATGAACATGATTGAGCTGGCAGGGCTTCACAGCTATCTATCGCGGCTGGCAGACGCTGCGAGATGACCGGGAAGCCACACAAGGGCATGAAGCACACAGAGCCTTTTGTGGCCTTTCCAAGGAGCGTTTTTGAGGCTCCAGTCTTCACCAGACTGAGCGGCTATGCCTACAAGTTGCTAATGGACGTTGCCTCACAGTACAAGGGCGACAACAACGGCAACCTGACGGCGGCATGGTCGATCATGAGTAAGCGGGGCTGGAGGTCAAAGACAACGCTTTGGCGCTGCAAGTCAGAGCTGATAGATGCAGGGTTTTTGTATGTGACCCGGATAGGGCGCTTACCGAACACCTGTGAACTGTTAGCCCTGACTTGGTTCCCGTTGGATGTTTCGTCCAAGTTTGATGCAGATGCGCTGCATGGGTTTCAACCCAAAGCCTACCGGCCCAAAGTTGTTTTGCCCATGCCGAACATCAAACAAAAAACAGATTGGACATTGCCCAACGGGGGACGGGGTGACGCTGAAAAAACGCGCCCGCTTGTCCATATTTGAAATCATGGGCAGGTCTATAAGTCCAGATATGAAACCATGCGACGCTGAAAGGCAGGGCTATGTTTTCAAAAGTGGACTTATAGGCCGGTTTTGTTCTGGTTTGATGTTTTCAAATCTGGACACCTTTATAGAGAAGCCATTCTCTGTTCTTTCTTTTCACGTCTGCCAGCTCTGCAAAACAAGTGCAAAGACTGCGGCGGCCCCTCTGAAAAGCAAAGCGACCCCCTGTGAACAGCACGCGCGCACGCGCGGGGAATCAACGAGTTAGCCAAGAGGCTTCGTTTTCTGTGGAGAAACAATCATGGCAAAAGGTGGATCACGGCTAGGGGCTGGCAGACCGGCTTACAAGGTCAAGGGCGAGCAACTGCAACGGATTGACGTGCGAGTGTGGGCACGCAAAGGCCTGTTAACTGGAAACAGGTTCTTTAGCTGGAGCTGGAATCGAGGTGGCGAGCCTACGGGCAGCATAGGGGTGAAAGTAACGCCACAAAGCGCGGTAACGCTGGAGTACAGCCTGACCTATGACGGGGAGCGGCGCAGCATTAGCGAGCGGGTGGAGCTGATCTACAAGCCGTGCAACTTTGGCGGCGCGCGGCCATGGTTTCAGTGCCCACGCTGTGCCCGGCAGGTGGCAGTGCTTTACATGCGTTCCGGGCGCTTTGGTTGTAGGCATTGCCAGCGGGTGGCGTACAGCTCTCAGTCTGAGGATGTGATGGCCCGGACGTGGCGAGAGCAGCGGCGCATAGAGGAAAAGATTGGAGAGGACTGGCAGCGGCCTAAAGGCATGAGGCAGCGCACCTATGAGCGGTTAATGGAAAGGCTGGCAGATTGTGAGCAGAGGAGGGAGGAGGCGTTCTGTGTGGCGGCTCAACGCCTTTTCTTTTCGTTATGAAATTCACCCGATTGGGGGAGGTTTTGGTCTGTGCGCTATGAGACACTCTTTATCCAATTTGTTGATCGCTCTGGATCAATAAAGCTAAAGCAAATCCTAGGGAGAAAAAATGTTGAAACTTGTCGTGTTGGCCTCTGTTATTGCAATGACTGGCTGCGCCTCAATCACCGGTTCCAAACTTCAGCCGGTATCTGTCCAGACCGTTCACGACGGAAAAGAAGTTTCTGGGGTCGGTTGTACTTTGACTAACGATGCTGGAAAGTGGTTTGTCACTACACCCGGCAGCGTGACCATTCAAAAGAGCACGGCTGACTTAGCCGTTGACTGCAAAAAGGACAACGTTCTGAGCGGACAGGAAACTGTCGTCTCTAAAGCTAACGGCTCTGTATGGGGAAACATTTTGGCTGGTGGTGGTATCGGATATGTTGTCGATCGCAGCACTGGAGCAGGATTTGACTATCCGAACACAATCACTGTGATGCTGAAGAAACTTGGTGAAGTTGTTGGCCTGACAGACACGGCAAAGCCTGAAGAGAAAAAGGCCCAATAAATAGGGGGTAGGGAATAGAAAGCGGGGGTACAGAAGGGGGTACAGATAGGATTGCAACGTGTGGAAAGCTAATATCCATGAGGGTTTCCAAGGTTCTTTCAATTGACCCCAGCTCAATGAAAAAGCCGCTTGCTGGCAATCAGCAAGCGGCTTTTTTCTTTTGTGGATTTTTTTGTATCAAGTGGGCTGCTGGCGCTCATGGAATATGCGCGAGCAGCTCCTTTTTTGATAGCGTTCCCGACGGCCCTTCTGATGATGGCTACTCTTCTCCGCGATTGCCGCGGGCTCGCTTGATGCCACTGCGTTGGGCTTTGTCTTCCCGTCTGCGCACGCGGGATGCGTAGGTGGGTCGCGTCGCCTTACGCAGCGGAGGCTCAATGGCAGCGGCCTCCAGGATGGCGCGCAAGCGTTCGTAGGCATCCTGGCGGTTCAGTTCGCGTGTGCGGTGCTGTTGGGCTTTGAGAATCAGGACCCCTTCCCGTGTGATGCGGCCGTCAGCGCTTTGCAGCAAGCGCTCTTTCATCGCGTCCGGCAGTGAAGAGCCCGGAATATCAAAGCGCAAATGGATGGCACTGGAAACTTTGTTGACGTTCTGGCCACCGGCGCCTTGAGCGCGGATGGAGATCAGCTGTGCTTCCGCGACAAAGCGGTCAAAAAGAAAAGCCACAGTGGGGTGCTTAGGCGGTTAGACTGCCTCGCACCATACCACTCCCGAACAAGGACTCTCCCATGGCCAAAGGTCAGCAAAAATCCAACAAAGAGTCCAAGAAGCCCAAGAAGGACAGTACTGCGCCCAAGCCCCTGTCCAGCGGCGAGCCGGTGCGCGCTACGGTGACGACAGCAGTGATGCCACGCGGCAAGCTCAAAAACAAGGCCTGACGAATCAGGCCTTGTCGGGTTACAGAAGCGCTTGGGTTTCTGAGTAGGTGGGGGGCTGGCAGCCCGCCCTGGAACAGTTGATGGCCGCAGCCTGCATGGCTTCCACCAAGGTTTGCTTCACACGTCCTTTGCCATCGGCATTGAGGACCCAGTCGCCCAGGCAATTGCCCCAGAATGTATCGCCTGCGCCGACCGTGTCGACCACGGTCGTGCGTGGTACGTCTGCATCTGCAAAAGCGCCGTCCACTTCCAGCCAGGCGCCTTGACCGCCAAAGGTCAAGGCGATGCGGCTGGCGCCTTGGTCGCGGAACAGGGCTGCAATCTGGGCACCTTGTGCCCGGCTTGGTGCATGCACGCCGAGCAACTCCAGGTCTTCGTCGCTGGCCTTGATCCAGTCGGCCAGCTTGGCCACTTGCTTCACTGCTTCCACGTAAGCAGCCAGATCAGCTGCGAGCTTGGGGCGCAGGTTCACATCCACACTGATGGTCCAACCCAAGTCCTTGGCGCCCTGGAGGATCGCAAGCACCTTGGTGTGCTCGGGCGGCACCAACAGCAGGGAGCCGGTGTGCAGCACGCCGGGTGGGTGGGCTTTGAGCATGGCTAGCACACCCGCGGCGGTGTAATCCCGGTCGGCGATGCCTTCGCGATAGAAGCCATAACTAGGCTGGCCGTCTGTAATCTGCACCACAGCGAGCGAGGTCGGCAAACGACTCTCACCGGCCAGCACTTGGACGCCATCCTTTTGCAGTTGCTGGCCCAGTTGTTGCCCGAAGCGGTCAGTGGACAGCGGGTTCACATAGCCCACCGGAGCACCGCGCAGTGCCGCTGCACGCGCCATGTTGTAGGGGCTGCCGCCCATAAATGGGCGCAGAGTCCCGTCAGGCTGCGAGAGGCAGTCCATCAATGCTTCACCGAGTACCCAGATAGATGCTGTCATTTTTTTAAAGAATCGTTGGCGACGGATGACCTCAGTTCAAACAGCCTTATCCACCATACCGATGGCAGTGAAGCGTTTGAATGTTAAGTCTCCGTCTATTTCATTCCATGGAGGATGGTTGGCCGGAACGCGCCATGGCTAGAGCTTAAACCGGCTTTCAGGTGCGTACTTAGCTTGTTTCTGCGAATGTTGATACCCGCTTGACGCCCTTGAACGCCAGTTTCTTGCAGGCCTTTTCACCAAGACGCGGAAGGGCAAACCTTGCGGGATTACAACAGATTTTGAACTAAATAAATCTAGTAGTTTTACTTAGTTGCCTGGCAGATGCTTTCCTTCATAGTGCGCAGGTTTCAGCGGTAGGCGTAGACATGGTGCAATGCAATTTGAATGCAACCCGATGGTTCCAAGCTCGCAACGCTCTACATCGCAAAAGCGTTATTCTCTAAGGCCTTCACCGGTCAATGCCGGTCTTTATCAGAGAGTTGCATGGTCAAAATTTATCTGGATTCAGCGCGCGTTGATAGTTGGTCGCTGCCTGCGGGCTGTCCGCCGATGCGTGGTGTCACTACCAATCCCACGCTTGTTTTTCAAGCGGGTCTTCCTGTCAACCTGTCCACGTATTTGGGCTTGATTTCCGCGGCAGCGGATCACGGCATGGCCGAATTGATGTTGCAGTTGCCCCAGAGTAATCCTGCGCAGGCCCGAGAATGGCTCAAGACACTTCAACCTGCGGCCCACGCCCGGAATGTCGGGCTAACGATCAAGCTGCCTTGTGCGCCTGATTGGGAAGCCTGTATTGACGCGGTGAGGGCAGAGGAGCAAGGCATCCTGCTGACTGGCCTGTCCAACGCGGTTCAATTGCTCTGGGCCCAGAGCAAGGGCGTTCAATATGTAGCGCCCTACGTAGGCCGCCTGGCCAATGACGGACGTAACGTCTGGGCACTGATGGAGGCATGCGTTCGCGTGCAGGCCCACGGGCCCGCATTGCTGGCGGCCAGCATCAAGACGCCCGAAGTCCTGGCACAACTGGTGGCGGTGGGCGCCGCTGCTGTGACCTTGCCGCCCGCCAGTCTTGCAGCGTGGTGTACCGATGCACTGACCCAGACTGCAGTGCAGCAGTTTGATCACGATATCCAGGCGAGCTTGAAGATTCCCCAACGCTAAACGCGGCAGTCGGACTTGTGCGCATCGCGTGCAGGGTTAACGCAGTTTCGCGATACTCGCCACCCAGCCATCTTGCTGGGATGCCGGTAGCGCATTGATGTCTTACAGCGTTGTCTGGTTCAAACGCGACCTCCGAACACACGATCACGCGGCATTGCACCATGCCCTCCGGTCGGGGCCCGTGCTGTGCCTCTATTGCGTAGAACCCACGCTGTGGGCCCAAGCTGACGCGTCTACGCAGCACTACCACTTCACGCTGGAGTGTTTGCGGGATTTGTGGGTGCAGCTCAAACACAAAGGGCTGCGCCTGCATCTGGTCGTGGGTGACGCACCGGAGGTCTTGGCACGACTGCACGCAGAGGCGCCTTTTATGGCCATTTACTCCCATGAGGAAACCGGCAATGAGGCCAGCTATGCCCGGGATCGGGCGGTCTCCCGTTGGTGCAAAGCGCTGGGAGTGGTCTGGCATCAATACAAACAATTTGGCGTGGTGCGTGGAGTCGTCAACCGCGATGTGTGGCACCTGCAATGGACCGAGCACATGTCCGGGGCGCAGATCGGCATAGATGATTCTTTGCATGCGGTCAGCATTGCGTTGCCCTGGGACGCGTCCACGCCCCCGGTGGCAGCCAGTCTCGGCTTGGAAGAACCTGACAAGCCTTACCGTCAAGCCGGTGGCAGGGCGCGTGCAGAGCAGGTTTTGCAGAGTTTCTTGACGGATCGCAGCGCGCGCTATCGGGGGGGTATTTCGTCGCCCCTTTCTGCCAGCGAGGCCTGCTCACGCCTGTCGCCCTACCTGGCCTTGGGTTGCCTGAGTGTCCGTGAGGTGGTGCAAGCCGTGCAACAAGCGCAAAAGGCCTCGGGAGAAGGGCTTAAGCGCCATCAGGCGGGTTTGCGATCCTTCACCAGCCGCTTGCACTGGCATTGCCACTTCATCCAAAAGCTGGAATCCGAGCCTGATATCGAATTCCGGAACATGCACCGGGGTTATGACGGCCTTCGGGAGTCCGAGCACGACCCTGAGCGCCTCGAGGTGCTGATGGCAGGCCGTACAGGTTGGCCTTTGGTAGATGCGTGCATTGCCATGCTGCGTGAAACCGGCTGGGTCAACTTCCGCATGCGGGCCATGATTGTGTCCATTGCCGCCTATCCTTTGTGGCTGCACTGGCGACCTGTTGGTGAATGGCTCGCCAGAGAGTTTTTGGACTATGAGCCCGGCATCCACTGGAGCCAGTTGCAGATGCAGTCGGGCACGACGGGCATCAATATTCCGCGTATTTACAACCCCATCAAGCAAGCACGTGACCAGGACCCCGAGGGCCAATTCGTCAGGCGATGGTTGCCTGCCATGCGCAAAGTGCCGGACGCCTGGTTGTTCGAGCCCTGGCGCATGCCCTTGGACATGCAAAGCCGCCTAGGGCTGACAGTGGATGGTCCGGAGCCTGACATTCCGCAGCCTTTGGTGGATTTGGAGGCGGCGACCCGTGAGGCCAAAAAGCGCCTGTTTGAACTGCGTGCGCAGCCCAGTGTGAGGGCGGCAAAGGCGGGCATCGTGCACAAGCACGGATCGCGAACATTCCGATCCTCGCGCGGTGCTGACAAGAGGTCTCCGTCGGATCACTCCCAATTGGAACTGTTATGAAAATGCGGAAGAAATCTGACTTGCCCCGCAAGACATGCGTGGCGTGTGGCTTGCCCTTTCAATGGCGCAAGAAGTGGGAAAAAGTCTGGGACGAGGTCAAATACTGCTCAGACCGTTGCCGGCAACAAGGAACCAAAAAATCATGAGTCTTGTTAACGTTGGCGCACCGGTGATTTACTGGTTCCGGTCTGACATGCGCTTGCAAGACAACCCTGCCTGGACGCGTGCATGTGCCATGGGGCGTCCGGTAATAGCGGTTACTTTTGCTCCGGTCTTGTCTGCCCGGGAGGTTGCTTGGGGCATTCCGGGCCTCAGCCCTTCCCGCAAAGCATGGTGGGCTGCGACGGTGCAGGAGCTGCGGAGGGAGTTGGATGCGCTGGGCGTCTCGCTGCTCGTTCTCCGGGGTGGGGCCATGGAGGATTTGGTGCGTTTGTGTGAAACCAGTGGCGCCGTCGCGTTGGTGTGCGAAGAGATTGCGGCTCCCTATGAGGAAGCTCAATTGTCCTCATTGCGGGCGTCCGGCATGGTGGTCCACAGCGTCTGGCAAAGCACTTTGTTTAAGGCGGAAGATCTTCCTTTTTCCGTGACCAATCTGCCGGGCGTATTCACCCGTTTTCGCAACGAAGTCGAGCGGGCCAAGGTTCCATTCCGCACCCCGTTGCCGGCTCCCGTGAATGTGTCGGGCTATGACCTCACCTCGGATACGGTGACATTCGTTGAAGACTTTGCGGATGGGGAAGATGCCAGTAAATTTGTGGCTGATTCCCGCAGTGCATTTCAGTGGCGTTCTGGCTCTTTTGATGCCAACGACGAAGTTTTGCATCTTGATGAGGTGCGCGCGGGCAGTGCCGGTGGCCATGCGTATCTGCGAAGTTACCTGGAGTCCAGCCGGGTGGCGCAGTACAAGGCCACACGCAATGGTTTGACGGGCATGGCCTACTCCAGCAAATGGTCGCCGTGGTTGGCACTGGGGGCAGTGTCAGCCCCGGAAATGATGGCTGCCCTCAAAGCGCACGAGAGAAATCATGGCGCTACGGACGGCAGCTATTGGTTATGGTTTGAACTGCTGTGGCGGGACTATTTCCGGTGGTTGCATCTGCAATATGGTGTAGGCCTCTATCGCCCAAAGGGCTTGCTGGAGGCTCCCATGTCTGAGCGGGTGCCTCACCACCGGCGCTCATTCACCTTGTGGACAGAAGGGCGCACTGGTTGCGACTTGGTGGATGCGGGCATGCGTGAATTAGCTTGCAGCGGGTACTTATCAAACCGGATGCGGCAGGTGGTAGCCAGCTTCCTGATTTATGAACTGGGTTGCGATTGGCGCGCTGGCGCGGCGTGGTTCGAGTCGCAGTTGCTGGATTTTGATGTGTATTCCAACCAGGGGAACTGGCTGTACATCGCCGGTTTGGGCACTGACCCGCGTGGGGGGCGTCGCTTCAACATAGCCAAGCAAACGGCTGACCATGACCCCGATGGCGCCTACCGCGCTTTGTGGAGCACCGGGTCATGAATGCAGCACAGACTTCTGCCCGTAC
Organism: Rhodoferax mekongensis; assembly: GCF_032191775.1. NCBI lineage: Bacteria > Pseudomonadati > Pseudomonadota > Betaproteobacteria > Burkholderiales > Comamonadaceae > Rhodoferax > Rhodoferax mekongensis. The sequence continues at coordinate 1,968,238 of NZ_CP132507.1, forward strand.
CGTTCGCCTGATTCTGGGGGATCAGCTCAATCCGCAACACAGCTGGTTTGCAACGGTTGATCCCCAGGTGGTGTACTTGATGATGGAAGTCCGCCAGGAGACGAACTATGTGCTTCACCACGCCCAAAAAGTCATCTCCATTTTTGCTGCCATGCGGGCCATGGCCACCGAGCTCAGGGCCGATGGCCATCGCGTGCACTACATCTCTATAGGCCAGCCGGAAAGTGAAAACGCGATGGTGGAAAACATCGCGAAGATAGTCCATTCATTGGCAGCAACGCATTTCGAATACCAGGAGCCAGACGAGTGGCGTTTGGACGCATTGCTACGTGAATACGCCGCCATGGCCGAAGCCTCCGGCACCCATGCCAGCCGCATGGTATCGAGCGAGCATTTCTTTACCGGACGGCTGGAGACGAGGCAGATGTTCAAACACGGTAAACGCTGGCTCATGGAAACCATGTACCGCCAGATGCGTGTACGCCACCGGGTGTTGCTGGATTCTGATGGCGAGCCTGAGGGCGGCCAGTGGAACTTCGATGCGGAAAATCGAAAAGCTTGGAAAGGCGATCCCGTTGAGCCGATCGATTTCAGGCCTAGCCATGACCACGGGGTACTTTGGAAAGAGATTCAGGCGGCGGGGGTGAAGACCTTTGGTCTTCCGGCGGCGAACGCTATCCGCTGGCCCGTGGACCGGGTTGAGGCACTGCAGCAACTGGATGGGTTCATCGCCCATGCGCTGCCGCATTTCGGTGACTACCAGGATGCCATGAGCCGGGAAGCCAAGAGGCTGTTTCACTCGATGCTGTCTTTTGCGCTGAACATCAAAATGCTGTCTCCGCGTGAAGTGGTAGCGCGTGTGGAGTCAGCCTGGCGATCCGGTGGGGTGCCTCTCCCTGCGGCCGAGGGGTTTATCAGGCAGATACTCGGTTGGCGCGAGTACGTACGCGGCGTGTACTGGGCGCAGATGCCGGGGTACGAATCCAACAATTTTCTGGAACACACTGCCGATTTGCCCGAGTGGTTCTGGACGGGCAAGACGCACATGGCGTGCATGTCAGCCGCCATCACCCAGTCCTTGGAAATGGCCCATGCACACCACATACAGCGGCTCATGGTCATCGGCAACTTTGCTTTGCTGGCCGGCTTGAATCCGACGGCCTTGCACGCATGGTATTTGGGCATTTATATCGATGCCTTTGAGTGGGTAGAGTTGCCCAACACCGTGGGCATGAGCCAGTTCGCTGATGCCGGTGGACTTGCCACCAAGCCTTACGTGTCCAGCGCCGCCTATATCGACCGCATGGGGGACTATTGCTCCGGGTGCCGGTACAACAAGAAACTCAAGACGGGAGCGGATGCTTGCCCGTTCAATTCGCTTTACTGGGAGTTTTACGAGAGACACACGCCCAAGCTCGGGCACAACGCCCGTATCGGGATGGCCTACCAACAGTTGAAGAAAATGGACCCGGTGACTAAAGAAGGCCTGATGGAAAAGGCCCGCGAACTCCGGGCAGACCTGAACCGCCTCTAGCCAGTCAGCGCTATTGGAGCTTGTCCATCCGGCTGTCCAGGGGGCTCACAAACGAGTTCAGCTCCCAGCCGGAAGCGAGCCGGCTTTCCTGAAATTCTCCGCTGGAGAGGGGAGTAAATCCGGAGCCAGCGCCCTCGGCGGATTTGCTCTGGCGCCTGCGGGTCACTGCGGCCTGCAAGTGTTCACGAACGTTCTGAAAACGGGTATCCAGTTGCTTGTCGTTGGCCACCATCGCTGCATGTTCACCGAGAAACGCCGTGCGGATTTGTGTCAGATGGGGGAGGTTGTCCGGGTCTACCACCCAGTACCGCACATTACATTGTTCCAGCAGGGTGTGTTTCAGCGTCTGGTTCCCTAGCGACAGGCCGCCCGGTCCCGGCACATCGACGCATCCGATGACTTTTCCGTCCAGCCCGCACACGGTAAATGTGCAATACACCCCGTTGAGCAGCTTGTACCAATGGGTAGCCTCCGTTTGTTCAGAGGGAATGGTGAACCGCGTTACAGGTAACTTGACCAGAACCTGCTGGTCAAACATGACCTTGGTCAGCCATAACCACACCTTTCGCTCCCGGCTGTTGACCATGGGGCGCACTTTCAGTGGCCAGACAGACGGGATGCGGCGCCGTTGCCTTTGCAGGTAACGGTTGCGCCAATAGGCGGCCGCAATGCCGGCTATCAACCCGCCCAAAAAATAAAAGAACATGAGTTCACCCTGAATGTGAGGCTTTCTGTGAAGCCTTTGATATCCGCAAAAGTTTATCCGTCTTTTGCAATCCCCGCTATGGATCCAAGAGGGGGATGAGTGGGTGGGCCAGACTATTGACGAGCTGGTTTGATTAGTTTTCGTAAATTCGCTCAACATCGGCCCGGTGCGACAGCAGCACGCTGACCAGCATGGGATCAAAATGGCTGCCGGCTCCCTGTCGCAAGTAGTCCAGGGCAGCACTGAGCTTCCAGGCGGGTTTGTAGCTGCTGGGGCTGACAAGGGAATCAAGTACGTCTGCGATCGCGGATATCCGCCCCACCAGGCTGATGGCTTCTCCTTTGAGCCCCGCGGGGTAGCCGCTGCCGTCCCAGCGCTCGTGGTGTTCACTGGCAATGAGGGCGCCAAGGGCATGCACCCGGGAGGCTGATCGCGAGAGCAGCAAGTGCCCTTGGCTGGAATGGGTGCGCATGACATCCCATTCTTCCGCCGTCAGCGGTCCGGGTTTGGTCAGTATCTGGTCGGGGATACAGGCTTTGCCCACGTCGTGCAAGGTGGCTGCTGTGCGGATCAATTCGGCCTCTGCTTCATTGCTGCCCGTGAGCTTTGCAAGCATTGCAGCAATGGCTCCGACCCTTTCCAGGTGCCGGGAGGATGCGCTGTCGCGGCGCTCGATCGCATTGCCCAGCACCGTAATGGTGTCCCGCTGGGTGTTTTCTGTTTCGTCCCGCAGGAGCAGGCTGTCATAGGTGATGGCGACATTGCGGGAGAACAGTTCCAGCAACTCGCGGGCCTGCGCGTTGATGGGCTCTGGAAACTCCATGTAAATCAGACTCTCGCTGCCGGCTTTGGTGCAGAAGTAACCAGCGTAAAAACGCTCGCCGTGGCGGCTGGCTTTGGCAGAGAGGGAGTCCAGGATGGCGGTTTGCACCGCTTCGGGCAGGTTGGCGACCTGGTCATCCACCATCAAACGGGAGTAGGCGTCGGTGACGGCCAGTACCTTGAGCTGTCCATGTGCCGCATTGGCGGTGTATGCCGAAACTCTGCTGGCACACAGGCCCTCACCGTTGAGCCCCAAGAGGGAATTCACTTGGGCCAGCACTGCAGAGGCAAAGCTGCGCAGGTTGTTGGAGTCACATACCTCGCAAATGGCTTCGATCGAGCGGATCAGGCCCTGGCGCGCATTTTCAATCCGCATCAGATCCCGGTAGGCCCGCAGGCCGGCATAAAAGACGGTGATCAGTTTGCGGCGAGTAAGATCAGTTTTTTCCTTGTAATCGTTGATGTCGTAATCACGGATGACTTGCTCTTCGGGGGCCTGCCCGGGTTGACCGGTGCGAAGCACGATGCGCACATTCAGGTTGCCCAAGTCTTCCCGGATGTACTTGGCCAGCTCCAGCCCGGCATGTTCAGACTCCATGACCACATCCAACAGGATGAGTGCGATGTCGTTGCGTTGGGCCAGCAAAGCCCGAGCTTCGGCAGCGCTGTAGCAGTGGGTGAATTGCAAACCGCGGCCGTCCATCTCAAAGTCCGACATCACCAGCTTGGTGACTTCATGAACGGCCGGCTCATCGTCCACCACCAAAACCTGCCATGGAGCGGCTGCCTTGGTTTGAACGTCTGCCTCTAGCTCGTCACTGAACACCAAATCGTCGGTCATGGCACAGATTCCGGTTGGAAGGGTAGGCTTCAAGTCTAGCGGAAGTCACTGCGATACTACGGTCATGCAGCTTCAGGAAATACTCTATACCCAAGGTTTCGGCACGCGCCGTGTGTGTGCCGGATTGATCCAGCAGGGCCTGGTTCAGGTTTATATGCCCAATGAGGGTCCAGCGCCCGTCACCATTGCGCAAGCAGCTACTGAATTTGTAGCGGAAGGCTTGCGTTTCAGGGTGCAGGGTGTGGACTGGCCCTACGCTGAGCGGGCCTACTTGATGCTCCATAAGCCTGCTGGCACTGAGTGTTCGCAAAAGCCTTCCACTTACCCCAGCATCTACACTCTTTTGCCCAGCCCTTTGCGCCTGCGGCCCCAGAAAGCGGCGGTGCAGGGCGTGCAAGCCGTGGGGCGGCTGGACCAGGACACCACTGGCATGCTGTTGCTCACCGATGACGGCAAATTTATCCACCGCATGAGCTCACCCAAGCACCATGTGCCCAAGGTGTACGAGGTGACGGTGAAGCACCCTCTGGATGACAAGCAGGTCAATAAACTTCTGAGCGGCGTGGTGCTGGACGATGACCCCAAACCGGTCCGTGCAGCAGCTTGCGAAGCGGTGAGCGAATTCCATCTGCGCCTGACCCTGACCGAGGGCAAATACCACCAGGTCAAGCGCATGCTGGCAGCCGTCAGCAACCGGGTAGAGGGCTTGCACCGCTCCCGCATTGGCGGCGTGTCGCTGCCTGCCGACCTGGCTCCAGGCCAATGGCGCTGGCTGAGTGCAGAGGAAATTGCCGCCGTGCAATCCAAGGAGTGAACCCATGAATGCCGTTCTGGATGCCTTCTGGCGATCGCTGGTGTACTGCCTGCACCCCAAGGTCATGCTGTGGTCGCTGTTGCCCCTGGTGCTGATGGTGGGCGTGACTGCAGGCTTGGGCTATTTTTACCTGGACGGACTGCTCGCTTGGGTGACCCAGTTGCTCGAATCCATGGACTGGCTGCAAATGATGTGGAGCTGGCTGGAGTCGGTGGGGGCCGGAAAACTCAAAACCGTACTGGTTCCCCTGATCGTGATCCTTATGCTCACCCCGCTCGTGCTGGTGGGCTGTCTGTTCGTGGTGGCCACGCTGATGGCACCCATGATCGTGCAATTGGTCGCAAAGCGCCGCTTTCCCACCTTGGAAAAGGCGGCCGGGGCCTCCTATTTCGCCAGTGTGGGTTGGGCTGCCATGTCTACCATCGCTGCCTTGCTTGCGCTGGTGCTGTCCATGCCGCTCTGGCTTGTCCCACCCCTGGTGCTGATTTTGCCGCCGCTGATCTGGGGCTGGTTGACCTACCGCGTGATGGCGTTTGACGCCTTGGCAGACCATGCCAGCGCTGAGGAGCGCCGTGAGATTTTCAAGCGCCACCGCTGGTGGCTATTAGGTATGGGCGTGGTCACCGGGTATATGGGGGCTGCGCCCAGTCTGGTGTGGTCTCTGGGCTTCATGGCAGTGGCGCTGGCGCCGTTTCTGGTCCCTCTGTCCATCTGGTTGTACACCCTCATTTTTGCTTTCTCGTCACTCTGGTTCTCCCACTATGGACTGAGTGCGTTGCAGAACCTGCGGGCCCAGCGCTCGCCTGACACCGCCACGACCCAAATGCCCTTGGTGGTGGACACCGTGGATATGGAGCTTTTATGAAATTCGGCGTCATCATCATCGGGGACGAGATCCTCTCCGGCAAGCGGGCCGACAAGCATTTGTCCAAAGCCATTGAACTGCTGGGCGCGCGTGGCTTGCCTCTGGCCTATGCGCACTACGTGGGGGATGACCCCGAGCGCATCACAGCGACATTGGCCGCGGCATTCGCCTCCGGCGACACCGTGTTCTCTTTTGGTGGAATCGGCGCGACGCCGGATGACCACACCCGCCAATGTGCAGCCAAGGCACTCGGCAAAAGTCTGGCGCTCAGCGAAACAGCACGAGCACTCATCGTGGAACGCATGCAGGACGTGGCCCGTGAGCAAGGCGCGGCTTTCGAACCTGACCAGCCGGACAATGTGCACCGCTTGCAGATGGGCATGTTTCCTGCCGGGTCAGCCATCATTCCCAACCCGTACAACAAAATTCCCGGATTCAGCCATCCGGGCACGGGGCAGGGGGCTGTCCACTTTGTGCCGGGCTTTCCGGTCATGGCTTGGCCCATGGTCGAGTGGGTGCTCGATACCCATTGCAGTGCATGGTTTCAAACCGATGCCTGGCGCGAGCAGTCGGTCATCGTGTTCGGCGCCATGGAGTCTTTGCTGACCCCGCTCATGGAGCAGTTGGAGCAGCAGCACCCGGTGAAGGTGTTCAGCCTGCCCAGCGTGGACCATCCCCAATACGGCAAGCATATTGAGCTGGGAGTGAAAGGTCGCCCGCAGGATCTGCCCGCCGCCTATGCGCAGATGCTGGAGGGCCTGCGAAAACTGGAAATGCCATTGGGCCCCGAATTGGTGCGCTAATCAATATGCATTATTTTGGTGCGTATTTTGAGGTGCACGTTTTTGGTGCGTGAAAGTTGCCAATATGGGCTGCAGGCAGTTTCTTTGTTCTGGCAGGGGTGCAAAAGCAGGTTTTAAGGATGCAAAATAGAGCGGTTTGTCGAATTTGCTTTGGTGCGTGCTTTGGCACAAAAGCTGCATTAACAGCAGGGCAAATCTTTTTACAACCGTGCAACAGGAGTATTTGATGGCCAAGACCGTCGCAGATGTGATGAAGATGGTGAAAGAGAACGAAGTCAAATTTGTTGACTTCCGTTTCACCGATACCCGTGGTAAGCAGCAGCACACCACTGTGCCTGTTTCGCATTTTGACGAAGACAAGTTCACCTCCGGCCACGCATTCGACGGCTCCTCCATCGCCGGCTGGAAGGGTATCGAAGCTTCCGACATGTTGTTGATGCCCGATCCAGGCACAGCCAACATCGATCCTTTCTTTGAAGAAACTACCCTGATCATGAACTGCGACGTGGTGGAACCTGCCGACGGCAAGTCCTACGACCGCGATCCACGTTCCATCGCCAAGCGCGCAGAAGCCTACTTGAAGGCTTCCGGCATGGGTGACACCGCTTACTTCGGTCCCGAGCCAGAATTCTTCTTGTTCGACGGCGTGCGTTGGTCTACCGATGCCAACAACACCTTCTACGAAATCGAAGAGTACGAAGCTCCCTGGAACACCGGTTCCAAGCTCGAAGGCGGCAACCGCGGTCACCGTCCCACCGTCAAGGGTGGCTACTTCCCCGTTCCTCCCGTTGACAGCACGCAAGACATGCGCGCTGAGATGTCCCTGATCCTCGAATCCCTGGGCATCCCGGTTGAAGTGTTCCACCACGAAGTGGCGGGCGCTGGCCAGAACGAAATCGGCACCAAGTTCTCCACTCTGGTTGAGCGCGCTGACTGGACCATGTTGCAAAAGTACGTGGTGCACAACGTGGCCAATGCTTACGGCAAGACAGCTACTTTCATGCCCAAGCCTTACCACGGTGACAACGGTTCCGGCATGCACGTGCACCAGTCCGTGTGGAAAGACGGCAAGAACCTGTTCGCCGGCGACGGCTATGCCGGTCTGTCTGACTTCGCGCTGTACTACATCGGCGGCATCATCAAGCACGCACGTGCCCTGAACGCCATCACCAACCCCGGTACCAACAGCTACAAGCGCCTGGTTCCTCACTTCGAAGCTCCGGTCAAGCTGGCTTACTCTGCCAAGAACCGTTCTGCTTCCATCCGTATTCCTTTCGTGGCGAACCCCAAGGGCCGTCGTGTGGAAGCACGTTTCCCCGATCCATTGATGAACCCTTACCTCGGCTTCGCAGCCTTGTTGATGGCGGGTCTGGACGGCGTGGAAAACAAGATCCATCCCGGCGAAGCAGCCACCAAGGACCTCTACCATCTGCCTCCCGAGGAAGATGCAAAGGTGCCTACCGTGTGCCACAGCCTGGATCAGGCCTTGGAAGCTCTGGACAAGGACCGCGCGTTCCTGACCAAGGGTGGCGTGTTCACCGACTCCATGATCGATGCCTACATCGACCTGAAGATGCAAGAAGTGACCCGCTACCGCATGTCTGTGCACCCTGTCGAATACGACATGTACTTCAGCCTGTAATCCCGGCGCTGCAAAGCACTGAGACAAGCAAAAAAGGACGGCGCGAGCCGTCCTTTTTTCATGGAACACTTGCTCACAGATGGCCTCCCTCAAGTCGGGGATACTTGGGCGTTTTGTTCTTGGGCACTTTTTGGCGCATACTGAATCCCAGCGCTCATGAAAAAATAGCGCGCACACCGACACAGCATGAAACCCACACTCCTGATTCTTTTGCTCACTGCAGGCGCCATCTCGGGCGTAGCAGCGCAGGAGCGCATCTACCGCTGCGGCAACGAATACACCAACACCGTCACCGAAGCCCAGGCCAAGACCTGCAAGCTCATCTCCGGTGGCAATGTGACAGTCGTCCAGGGTCAAAGGCCTGCGGGTGGCGCCAGCGGCGGTTCCGGGGGAGTGAAAGTGGCGTCTGCCCCGAGCTCTGCGCCGCGGATTGACAGTGCCGATCAGCGGGCCAAAGACTCGGATGCACGCTTGATCCTCGAGGCTGAGCTCAAGAAATCCGAGGCCCGCCAGATCGAGCTGCAAAAGGAATACAACAACGGTGAGCCCGAAAAGCTCGGCCCCGAGGCACGCAACCACCAGAAATATCTGGATCGTGTGGCAGAACTCAAAGCTGCCATCGCGCGCAATGAGAGTGACATCGCCGGTATCCGTCGTGAACTCGGCCGCTTGCCGGCGGCGACTGCCAAGCAGTAAGTCCGTCTGCGCGAGACTCCGGGCCGTTATGCTGACGGCAAATCATTCATTTCATCCACCGGACAAGCCCCATGGAGCGCTTCCATTCTTTTGACCTGCTGGCCACGCTGGTGGCAGTAGTCACGGCCGATGCTTCGGTGCAGTTCTCGAACGCAGCCCTGGAGGATGCCTTGGGCATCTCACGCCGGACCATCATCGGCTCAAACTTTGCCGAGGTGTTTACTGAACCGGCGCAGTTGCACAGTGCCCTGGAGGGCGCGCTCGACAACGCGTTCGCGGCTTTGCGTTACGACGCTTTGCTCAAGCGCAACGGGCTCGATGCCATGCCCGTGCACGTGATCGTGACGCGTACGGAACTCTCCAATGACATCATTGTGGAAATGGTGCCCCAGGAGCAGCAGACCCGCCAGGACCGCGAGGAGCGCCTCGCGGAACAGGCCCAGACCAACAAAGAGCTGATCCGCAACCTCGCCCATGAAATCAAAAACCCTTTGGGTGGCATTCGTGGCGCGGCGCAACTGCTCGAGATGGAGATGGAGTCTCCTGAGCTCACCGAGTACACGCAGGTCATCATCCATGAGGCGGATCGCCTGCAGAGCCTGGTAGACCGCCTGCTGGCGCCGCACCGCCGGCCTCACTTGGTAGGCGATGTGAATATCCACGAGGTGTGTGAGCGCGTGCGCTCCCTGATCCTTGCCGAGTTCCCCAAAGGCTTGCGCGTGGTGCGGGACTACGACACCTCCATCCCCGAGTTCCGGGGTGACCGCGAGCAGCTCATTCAAACCGTGCTGAACATTGCCCACAACGCCTGCCAGGCCCTGGCCGAGCGCATTGCTGCGGGTGACGGTTGTGTGACATTCAAGACCCGCGTGACGCGCCAGATTACCTTCGGCAAACAGCGTTACCGGTTGGCATTGGAATTGCATGTCATCGACAACGGACCTGGCGTGCCAGATTCGATCAGAGACCGCATTTTTTACCCGCTGGTGTCGGGCAGGGATGGCGGATCCGGACTGGGGCTCACACTGGCGCAAACCTTTGTTCAGCAACACCACGGGCTGATCGAGGTGGACAGCGTGCCAGGCCGTACGGACTTCAAGATCTTGATTCCGTTACCGTAACAGACAGACAAAGAAACTAGGGTGCCGACAACATGAAGCCGATTTGGATCGTAGATGATGACCAGTCCATCCGCTTCGTGCTGGAGAAGGCACTGCTGCGTGAGCACCTGCCCACACGCAGTTTTTCCAATCCACGCGATGTACTGACTGCGCTGAGCACCGCAGCAGACGATGAGGGCCCGCAAATCCTGGTGAGCGACATCCGCATGCCCGGGGGCTCCGGTCTGGACTTGCTCGAAAAAGTCAAGGCCAAACACCCCGGCCTGCCCGTCATCATCATGACGGCCTTCTCGGACCTCGACAGCGCGGTCAGCGCCTTCCAGGGCGGCGCTTTTGAATACCTGCCCAAGCCCTTCGACCTGCCCAAAGCAGTGGAGCTCATCCGCCGTGCGGTGGAAGAGAGCCAGCGCGAGGAAGTAGCTGAAGAGCGCATGGCCGAGTCCCCTGAAATGCTGGGTCAGGCGCCCGCCATGCAGGACGTGTTCCGTGCCATCGGCCGCTTGAGCCAGAGCAACGTCACGGTGATGATCACCGGTGAATCCGGCTCCGGCAAGGAGCTGGTGGCCCGTGCGCTGCACAAGCATTCCCCGCGCGCCGATGGCCCGTTTGTGGCTATCAACACTGCAGCCATTCCCAAAGACCTGTTGGAGAGCGAACTCTTCGGCCATGAACGCGGTGCCTTCACCGGCGCGCAAACCATGCGCCGTGGCCGCTTTGAGCAGGCCGATGGCGGTACGCTGTTTCTGGACGAGATCGGCGACATGCCGTTCGAGCTGCAGACCCGTTTGCTGCGCGTCTTGAGCGACGGTCACTTCTACCGCGTGGGCGGGCACAGTGCCGTCAAATCGAACGTGCGTGTCATCGCTGCCACACACCAGAACCTGGAGCAGCGCGTCAAGGACGGCGTGTTCCGGGAAGACTTGTTCCACCGCCTGAATGTGATCCGCCTGCGCCTGCCGGCCCTGCGCGAGCGCAAGGAAGACGTGGCCATGTTGACCCGCCACTTCTTGCAGCAAAGCGCCAAGCAACTGGGTGTGGAGCCCAAGCGCATTTCGGATTCGGCACTGACCTGGCTGGAGGGCTTCAGCTTCCCCGGCAACGTGCGCCAGCTGGAAAACATCTGCCACTGGCTGACCGTGATGGCGCCAGCGCAGGTGATTGAGCGCAAGGACCTGCCGCCTGAGGTGAGCCTGGGCCGTGCGGAAACCGGCGAGCCTTTGGTGGCCAAGCCCGTGCTCACCGCAGCCCCGGAAGCGCAGCTCAAAGATGTGCCGCTGGATGCGCATGCCCATGCACCCGTGAGCCATGAGTCGGAAGACCTGTCGCATGTGTTGGCACGCGCGGCAGCGGCCCATGGACCGCTGGAAGGCTGGGAGGCCGAGTTGGAGACCGAAGCGGTGGCCTTGCTCGGCTCCGGTCAGCCCGAGGTGTGGGACACCTTGACCCGCCGCTTTGAGTCGCGCCTGATTCTGGCGGCCTTGGCCAATACCAAGGGCCGCCGCATTGAAGCCGCGCAAAAGCTGGGTATCGGCCGCAACACCATCACCCGCAAGATCCAGGAGCTGGGCTTGGAGTGAGTTTGAAGCAAAAAGAGCCGCTAGCGCCCAATGGATAAGCGCGAGTAGCTCCTGATTTGATAGCAAAAAGCCGGCGCATGCGCCGGCTTTTTTGTGGGCGGAGCTTGCTCAGCTTGCCAGGTTGATGTCCACCACCACCGGGGCGTGGTCGCTGGGGCGCTCGTTCTTGCGCGGGGTCTTGTCGATGGTGCAGGCAGTCACTCGTGGCTTGAGCGCGTTGCTCACCAGAATGTGGTCAATGCGCAGCCCGCGGTTGCGGCGGAAGCCCGCATCGCGGTAGTCCCACCAGCTGTAGGACTTGGGCGGCTGCGGGAACAGGCGATGGCTGTCGGTCAGGCCCAGCGCAATCAGGGAACGCAGGTGGTAGCGCTCTTCCTCGGTGCAGTGGATGGTGCCTTCCAGGTTCACCGGGTCCCACACATCGTCCTCGTCAAAGGTGATGTTGTAGTCGCCCATCAGCACCAGGTTCGGGTGCGCGGCGAGCTCGTCCTTCACCCAGCGGCGCAGGGCGGTGAGCCATTCCATCTTGTATTCGAACTTGTCGCTGCCGGGCTCCTGCCCGTTGGGGAAGTAGGCACCAATCACGCGAACACCTGGCGTACCGGCAGGGGCGCCTTCCAAGGCCACGGTGCCGGTAATCACGCGGGACATGTCGTCGTCAAAGCCGGGGATGTTCTTGATGACGTCGCGGGCGGGTGTACGGGAGAGCAGGGCTACGCCGTTGTAGGTCTTCTGGCCGAACCACTGCGCGTGGTAGCCAATGGCCTCAAACGCGTCGGCGGGAAATTTGTCGTCCGTGAGCTTGAGCTCTTGCAGGGCCAGCACATCTACAGGATTAGCGGCCAGCCAGTCCAGCACTTGGGGTAGGCGTACGCCTAAAGAGTTGACGTTCCAGGTAGCGAGTTTCATGCTTGTTTCCAAATAAAAACGGGCGCTAGCGCCCGTCCGATCTGCGCGAGCAGCTCCTAAATATGTAGCGCAGCCAGTGCGCCCACGGCAACACCCACGGCGCCCACCCCGAACATGGCCCACTCCAGCCACTTCTTCTTGGTCAGCAGCGCAATGGCGGCCAGTGCAATGGCGACCTGCAGCACGGTGGTGGCTTGCGCCCAGCGGTGGTGCTGGTGCATTTGCTCGTCGCTCCGGTGGTCCCACTCGGTGGCCTCGGCTTCCAGTGCTTCGGCTTTGGTTTTGATCTCGGCCTTTTCGCTTTCGTAGCGGTCAATCTTGGCCTGGTACTTGGTTTTGTCTTCCGGCTTGGCGGTCAGGTCGCGGGCCAGTTCGGCCAGGGACTGTTTGGTGCTCTTGGCCTGAAAAAAATTCCACTGGTTGGAGGCTTCGGTCTTTTTCAAGGCCGCGTTGTTTTTGTAGAGGCCGGCATTGGCCTGGGTGGCGCCGCCCATGTAGGCAAAGATGGCGCCCACGGTGGCGATGATGGCCGTGAACATGGCGATCTGGTTGATCATGCCGCCGCTGTGGCCTCCGTGCTCACCGCCGTGGCCGCCCCCATGTCCTCCTTGGGTGGCGTGCTCCAGCTCGTGGTCGTGGGGTCCGTGGACGTGAAAGCCTCCGCCTGACATGTGCGTATCTCCTTAACTGCGTGTGTAAGTTACAAAACTGAAAGGCAGCCCGCTGGCTGCCACATGGCGCTCGCGGGCAGTCTCCTGCCACGCTTCGCCCAAGGTGGGGGCGAAGGCGTCACCTTCAAAGTCTTTCTCTATCTCGGTAACCACCGCCGTGTGCGCCACAGGCTCCGCCAGGGCGTAGAGCTGCGCACCACCAATAACCCAGACATCGGTTGCCTGCTCACAAAGTTGTAGCGCCTCGCGAAGTTCGGATGCGCGCTGGGCACCGGTTTCACTCCAATCCGCTTGCCGTGTCACCACGATGTTGGCGCGGCCTGGCAAAGGGCGGAACTTTGGCGGTAGCGAGTCCCAGGTCTTGCGGCCCATGATGACCGGGCAGCCCAGCGTAGTCCGCTTGAAGTGGGCCAGGTCTTCGGGCAAATGCCAGGGCAGGGTGCCGTTGATGCCGATCACGCCGTTGGCGGCGCGGGCGTAAATAAGGTGAAGACGGGGCAGGGGGGCGGATGTGTGCATCGTGCCTGCCATCACACCGCGACCGGTGCCTTGATGGCGGGATGGCACTCGTAGCCCACCACTTCAAAGTCTTCAAACTCATAGTCGAAGATGCTCTCCGGCTTGCGTTTGATGTGGAGCGTGGGGTAGGACATGGGCGCGCGGCTCAGCTGCAGCTCCACCTGCTCGGTGTGGTTGCTGTAGATGTGGCAGTCGCCACCCGTCCAGATGAAGTCGCCCACATCCAGGTCGCACTGCTGGGCCACCATGTGGGTAAGCAGGGCGTAGCTGGCAATGTTGAAGGGCACGCCCAGAAAGATGTCTGCACTGCGCTGGTAAAGCTGGCAGCTCAAGCGGCCCTTGCCGCCCGGCACGGTGGCCGGCGCCACATAGAACTGGAAGAACGCGTGGCAGGGCATCAGGGCCATCTTGCTCAGCTCAGCCACGTTCCAGGCGCTCACAATGATGCGGCGGCTGTCGGGGTTGCTTTTGAGGGTTTTGATGACATCCGCAATCTGGTCGATATGGCCGCCGTCCGGCGTGGGCCAGCTGCGCCACTGCACGCCATAGACAGGGCCCAGGTCACCGGTCTCAGGATTCGCCCATTCGTCCCAGATGGTGACGCCGCGCTCTTTGAGCCAGTTGTTGTTGCTCGACCCGGTCAGGAACCACAGCAGCTCCTGAATGATGGAGCGCAGGTGCACTTTCTTGGTCGTGACCAGCGGGAAGCCCTCATTCAGGTCGAAGCGCATCTGGTAGCCGAACACGCTTTTCGTGCCGGTGCCGGTGCGGTCGGATTTGAAAACGCCTGTGGTGTGCACGTGGCGCATGAAGTCTTCGTACTGGCTGCGCACAGGGCGGGGGGTGGTGGGGCTGGTCATGGCTGAAATTGTAGGTCCGTCAGGGGTATGTCGTGCGCGCATGTGGTGAACACATTTCCGCATGGAATTCGGGCAATTTTCGCTGGCTGTGCGGCTGCAACGCGCGCAGAATCTGGCGCTCCGCCGGACCCGGCCTATCGCAATCCCTGCAGAAACGCATTCCACGCATGTCTACCTCCGCACCCCAGATGGCGGCCGCCCAGGCCACAGGTTCCGAACAACAACAGCAATTCGTGGGCGCCGACGGCAGCGTCAGCCTGCATGAAGCCGCGCTGGCCTACCACCGCGCACGGCACTCGGATGATATCGGCGGCAAGATTGAAATCCATGTCACCAAGCCCGTGGGCAGCCAGGACGACCTGTCGCTGGCTTACTCGCCAGGCGTGGCTGTACCATGCCTGGAGATTGAGCGCGACCCGGCACTGGCCTACGAGTACACCGCCAAGGGCAACCTGGTGGCCGTCATCACCAACGGCACCGCGGTGCTGGGTCTGGGCAACATCGGCGCGCTGGCGGGCAAGCCGGTGATGGAAGGCAAGGCCGTGCTGTTCAAACGCTTTGCCGGCATCGACGCGTTTGACATCGAGATTGACGAGACCGACCCGCAAAAACTCATCAACACCATTGCCAGCCTGCACCCCACGTTTGGCGGCATCAACCTGGAAGACATCAAGGCACCCGAGTGCTTTGAGATAGAGCGCGCTCTGCGGGCCCGTTTGTCCATCCCCGTGTTCCATGACGACCAGCACGGCACCGCCATCGTGGTGGCCGCCGGCCTGATCAACGCGCTGCACTTGCAAGGCAAGTCGCTGGATGCGGTCACGCTGGTGTGCAACGGTGCGGGCGCGGCGGCCAACGCCTGTCTGGAGCTGCTGGTGAGCCTGGGCGCCAAAAAGTCACACATCACCGTGTGCGACTCCAAGGGCGTGATCTACACCGGCCGTGGTGCCAAGGGCGACGACAGCGAGAAAGCCGCCTGGGCCCGTGACACCGCCGCCCGCACACTGGCTGATGCGCTGGCGGGTGCCGACGTGTTCCTGGGCCTCTCGGGCCCCGGCGTGGTGAGCCAGGACATGGTGCGCAGCATGGCCGCCAAGCCGGTGGTGTTTGCGCTGGCCAACCCCGAGCCCGAAATCCGCCCCGAGCTGGTAATTGCCGCCTCGCGCGACGCCATCACCGCCACCGGCCGCTCGGACTACCCCAACCAGGTGAACAACGCGCTGTGCTTCCCCTACCTGTTCCGCGCCGCGCTGGACGTGGGTGCCCCGCAGATCAACGAAGACATGAAGAAAGCCGCCGTGCTGGCGCTGGCGGATTTGGCGCGTGAAGACGCGGCCTTCAGCAAAGACAAGCTGCTGCCCACCTTGCTGGACAAACGCCTGCTGCAAACCGTGTCCTTGCGCGTGGCGCAAGCCGCGGTGGACAGCGGCAGTGCCCGTCGTCCGTTTGATGCCGAGGGCTACAAAGGCCGGCTCGAACAGCTGGCCCGCAAACTGGCGCGGACCTGATCGACGCTGATCGGGTCAGGTCATCCGGTCCAGCGCGACGGCCAGTGCCAGCAGCGCCAGCAGGATGACCACCACCACCGGCATCACCGCGCCCAGCCCGGCCCAGGTCGCCAGTAGCCCGAAGCCTGCGGGAATGACCGAGCCACCGGCATAGGCAAAGGTCATTTGCCGGCCAATGACGGTGCGGGCCACGTCTTCCGGAAAGCGGCGCGCGGTTTCGTGCATCAGCGACGGAAACACCGGCGCACAGCCCAAGCCCATAAGCACCAGCCCGAAGCTGGCGGCGCTGCCGAATACACCGGGCAGGGCAAACACTAGAGCGCCCAGCGCAGCCACTGCAATGCCCAGCCGCACCAATGTGCGGTTACCCAAGCGGTTGGCGATCAGACCCACCGCAAAGCGCCCTGCGGTGATGGAGCCGAAATACACCGACACCCAGATGCCCGCTTGCGCCTGCGTGAGGCCCCGGTCAGTCACCAGAATACTGGCCGCCCATAGGCCGGTGCCCATCTCGGCCGCCACGTAAAACAGGAACAAGGTTGGGGCCAACCAGGTGGCCAGCGGGCGCACGGGTTGGAAGACCACCTCGCCATGGGCGTCCTCACCGGTGGGTGGTTTGGAGTGCTCTTTGGCCCAGAGTGACAAGGTCGCCCAGAGCACGACAGCCAGAGTCAGTTGCATCAGGCCGATGCTGCGTACACCCAACGCCCAGCCTCCGGTGCTGGCCAGTGCCAGGCCCATGATCAGTGGACCGGTGGTGGCGCCCACGCCCCAGAAACCGTGCAGCCAGTTCATGTGGCGGGAGGAGTAGTGCGCCGCCACAAAGTGGTTCAAGCTGGCGTCCACAGCGCCCGCACCCAGGCCCAGTGGCACCGCCAGTGAAATTAGCCAACCGAAAGAAGGGGCCACCGAGAAGCCCAGCAGCGCCAGCGCTGTCATCAGGCAGCTGGTGGCCACCACGGCACCGGTGCCCATGCGTTTGGCAATCGGCCCCGCAAAGAAGCTTGCCGTGGCCGAGCAAATCGTCATGGTGATGGTGATGGCGCCCACTGCTGCCAACGGCTGGCCCATGTCCGCACGGATGGCCGGCCAGGCCACGCCCAGAATGCCATCCGGCAGACCCAGGCTGATGAAGGACAGATAGACGATGGCCAGAAGAATGAGGTGTGCCACGACGGGATCCTGAAAAATGAAGGGGAGTCGGCCGGAGTCTATATAAAACAGGCCCCTATCGCCTGTGGAATATGCGCAAGCAGCTACTCAATTGATAGCACTCTGCCTGGATTCATGAGATTTTTCGGATCCAGCGCGCCCTTGATAGCCCGCATGGCGTTCAAAGCCACGGGTGATTTGTGGTGCGCCAGCTTCTCGCGCTTCAGGCTGCCGATACCGTGCTCGGCGGATATGGAGCCATTGAAACGGTCCACCACCTCGTACACGAGTGTGTTGATGGGGCCTTCCTGGTCGCGCAAGAAGGCTTCTGCATCTGCGCCGTCCGGGGCTTGCACGTTGTAGTGCAAGTTGCCGTCGCCCAAGTGGCCGTAGTTCACCAGGCGCACGCCGGGGAAGTGCTGCTCCAGCAACGCATCCACTTCGGTCACAAAGGCCGGAATGCGCGACACGGCAATCGATATGTCGTGCTTGATGTTGAGTCCTTCCTGGGCTTGCGCCAGCGGAATGCTCTCGCGGATGTGCCACAGCGCGCGGGCCTGGGCAATGTTTTCTGCCACCACCGCGTCGAGCACGCAGCCTTGCTCCAGGGCAGCTTCCAGCAGGCGCTCAAATTGTTCGCGGGCATGGCTCTCGGACTCGTGGTCGGAATTTTCCAAAACAACGCAGTACGGTGACATGCCGCCGAACGGCACGTTCTGCTGCGGAAAGTGTTTGCGCACCAGGCCGAGCGCAAAATCGCCCATCACCTCAAAGCCGGTCAGGCCGGCGTTCAGGTGCTGGTGCGCCAGCCCCAGCAGTTGCACGGCCGCGTCCAGTGACGGTACAGCGGCAAAGGCAGTGAGTTGGGCCGCGGGCAGAGGGTACATGCGCAAGGTGGCTGCGGTGATCACGCCCAGCGTGCCCTCGGAGCCGATGAACAGGTGGCGCAGGTCGTAGCCGGTGTTGTCTTTGCGCAGGCCTGTCAGGCCGCTCCAGACCTCACCCTGCGCCGTCACTACCTCCAGGCCCAGGCACAGCTCGCGCGTGTTGCCATAGCGCACGACCTGCGTGCCGCCCGCGTTGGTGGCCAGGTTGCCTCCAATGGTGCAACTGCCTTCAGCGGCCAGGCTCAGGGGGAACAAGAAGCCATCTTTTTCGCAGGCCTCTTGCAGCGTCTGCAGCACACAGCCGGCCTCTACCGTTACGGTCAGGTTGGCAGCATCGATGGCGCGGATACGGTTCAGGCGCTGCAGGCTCAGCAGTACCTGGGTGCCCGACGCATCGGGGATGGAGCCCACCACCATGCCGGTGTTGCCACCCTGAGGCACCAGGCTCACGCCGGCCGCCCCACAGGCTTTGACCACTGCGGCTACTTCTTCGGTCGTGCCGGGGCGCACCACGGCCAGGGCGCGGCCGCGCTCGCGTTTGCGCCAATCTTGTTCGTAAGCAGTGAGGTCGCCGTCGGTGAGTACATGGGCTTCACCGACAAGGGTGCGCAGCGTGGCGCGCAGGGCTTCGATGTCCATCATGGGGCAGGGCGGGTGGTGGGTTCTTCGGGATTGGCAGGGAGCGCCTTGGCGTGCTTCAGGCGCAGGCGGATATGGAAGGTGCAAGCCACAAACAGCACGATACACAGCAGCACTTCCAGCAGCGCCAGCCAGTTGCCTGGCGGCTTGTCACTCCAGGCGCGGACCACGCCTTCGGTGAAGTACAGCCACACCATCAGGCTGAGCCAGCGGTAGGTGTACATGCGGCTCTTGAGCAGGCCGGCCAGCGGTATGCACAGGGGCAATACCTTCAGGGCCAGCGTCCCGCGACCGGTGGGGGCCAACCACAGCTCCCACACCAGGCCCAGAAGAATCAGCGCAATCAGGCTGATGACGGCTGCCCAGCGGGCGATGACAACAGAAGAGGCGGGGGTAGCAGCTTGCACGGGGTGGGCGCCGGTTGATGGACAGCCGCGTAGCTTAAGCCAAACGGCTCAATGGATCTGAATAGGGGGCTTGATCTAAGCTTTCCCGCGGATTGCCCTCTTGCCAAGGCCGTCCTGCGCGATTACTGTGCGATCTGTCCCCAGTGGGACAAAAGGATTACATGATCTGGCGAAAAGTCGCACAAGGCTTGCTGGCGGTCTGGTTGGTGACGTGCAGTTTCTTGGCACAGTCCCAGTGCACCCGCATGGTGGTGACCTCAGACCCCGCTTATCCGCCTCTGCATTGGTATGACGGCGAAACGCTGCAAGGCGCCAGCATCGAGATCGCCAAGCGCGTGCTTGGCGATCTGAAGATCGACTTTGAAATCCGTAACGTAGGTCCCTTCCCGAGGGTAATGGCGCTAGCCGAGCGGGGCGAGGTGGACATGGTGGTCACCTTGAAAAAAACGCCTGAGCGCGAAGCCTTTTTGCTCTACCCCAAAACCGTCGCGCTCCAGAATCCAGTCGCCGCCTTTACGGTGCGCGATCTGCCCCTGTTGTACCGCGACAAGTCCGACCTGATCGGCCTGCGGGGTTCGATAGCGCGTGGCAATGTATTCGGCAATGGTCTGGATGAATACATCAAAGAGAAGCTCAACGTGCAAGAGGTGAACCGGCCCGATGCGAGCTTCAGCCTCATGCTCATGGGGCGGACGGACTATTTCATTACCGGGTATTACACCGGCATGGCCCTGATCCTCAAGCGCGGGGATGAGGCCAGCTTCGTGGCCAAGGAGCCGTTCCTGGTGGACACCCCCAATTACCTCGCCCTGACCCGTAACGGCAAATGCGCCGACAAGCTGGAGCAGATCGACGCGCGCTTGGCCATTCTCAAGAAAACGGGTGTACTCGACGAGATTATTCGGGCCAGCTTCCAGCGTTGGAAAAACCATCCGGTGATGGTGGAGCGCTGAGGCTTACAGCCCGTCACACCGGCTGCATGGCAGCGGTGGCATGATGCGGGCCATGCAAGCCAAACCCCTTTTGACTTCCTGGTTGCGGGACATTGCCAGCATTCCCTGGCGCGACGCTGCGATCACCCTGCGCGAGCGCTTTCGCGAAGACCGCCTGGGCCTGACTGCCAGCAGCCTGACCTTTACCACCACGATTGCACTGGTGCCCCTGATTACCGTGGCGCTGGCGGTGTTTACCGCCTTCCCGATGTTTGCCAAGTTTCAGGATGTGCTGCAGAAGTGGCTCATTGAGAGCCTGGTGCCCGACAACATCGCCCGCCAAGTGCTGGGCTATCTGAACCAGTTCGCCGGCAAAGCCAGCCGTTTGGGCGTAGCGGGCCTCACTATTTTGCTGGGCACTGCGTTGGCGCTGGTCTTCACCATAGACCGCACGCTCAACAGCATCTGGCGTGTCAAGAAGCGCAGGCCCTTCGGGCAGCGGGTGCTCATCTATTGGGCCGCAGTGACCCTGGGGCCCTTGTTGCTGGGAGCCAGCTTGTCGATTACCTCGTATGCCATTACCGCCTCCAAAGGCGTGGTGGGCGGCTTGCCCGGGGGGCTGGCGGTGTTGCTGGACAGTGTGCAGTTTGTCTTGGTAGCTGCAGGTACAGCGGCCACTTTTCACTACGTGCCCAACACGCATGTGCGTTGGGGCCATGCGTGGATGGGCGGCTTGTTTGTCTCCACCGGGATGGAGCTGGCGCGCAAGGGGCTGGCCATTTACCTGAGCAAAGTACCCACTTATTCAGTGGTGTATGGCGCATTCGCCACGGTGCCGATTTTGCTGATCTGGATTTACATCGCTTGGGTCATCGTGCTGTTGGGCGCAGCACTTACGGCCTACCTGCCGAGCCTGATTGCCGGTGTGCCGCGCCGTAAACTGGGCCATGGCTGGCAGTTCCAACTGGCGTTGGAAGTGCTGCATATGCTGGACCTTGCCAAGACTACGGATGACCGAGGACAAACCTTGTCGACCCTGCGACTGGCCTTGCAAGTGGATTCGCAACGCCTGGAGCCAGTGTTGCAAACTCTGCAGGAGCTGGATTGGGTCGGCCAGCTGCAAGAGAGCAATGGCCGCGATGGACAGGCCCGCTACGTGCTGCTGGCCGATCTGGGCCAAACGGTGCTAGAGCCCTTGATGCAGCGCCTGTTGCTGACACCCGAGCCCTTCACTGCTAATTTATGGAAATTAGGCCGCTGGCGCACGACTACTGTGCGCGAGGCGCTACAGAAAGAGTAGCAATTGTGGTGCTGTGACCTCGAAGTGAGGTCGCGTCAAGTCCTTATTTGCGGACCTGGTGACCGATATAGCCCCCCACAGCTGCTCCACCAACGGTTCCTACGCTGCTGCCTCCCGTGAGGATTGCCCCCGCGACTGCACCCACTCCGGCACCCGTGATGGTGTTGCGGTCGCGCGCAGACAAACTGGCGCAGCCGCTGGTGAATAGGATGGTCACCATAGTGGCAACGGTGATGAGAGTTTTGGGCAATAAAGTCATGGCGTCATCATCGCCCCATGGCTCTTTCGTCGGAACTTGAATTTGTATCGGCAAGTTTCTGTCAAGGCGCTGTGAAAACCTTGGATACAACTATTGTTGGCGCAAAAGTCGTATGTTCAGAGCCAGGTCAGAACTTGATCTTCCCCGTCCAGATATCTGCGTACATGCGCCAATCTCCCATCAGGCTGTAGAGCGGGCGCTTGAAGCTGGCGGGTTTGTTTTTCTCAAATCCGAAGTGGCCCAGCCACGCAAACCCGTAGCCGCACAGCAGCGCATATGCAAAGTACTGAGGCTTGCCCGTGGCAATCAACATGCCCAAGCACACCAGGCTGAGGGTGGAGCCCACAAAGTGCAGGCGGCGGCAAGTGGTGTTGCTGTGCTCGCCCAGGTAAAAAGGATAGAACTCGGCAAAGCTCTGGAAACTGCGAGGGTCCACGGATGTGTCGGTAGGCATGGGGGCTCCGTTGTCAATGCAGCCCCCATGCTCTATCGCGCCGGCCGGACCGGCAAGAGGGCGCGCCCTAGGGTTTGCCCAAAAACTGTCGCAAGGCCGACAGGGTTTCCTCTGGCGCCTCGGTCATCTGGTGGTGGCCTACCGCGATCCGCACGGTCTCTGTGCGCACGCCTGCGGTCCTGGCTGCCTGCACCAGCGTTTGCGCGGCTTTGGGCGATGTCATCTGGTCTTGATCGCCCAGTACAAACAGCACGGGGCATTGCACCTGTGCCATGGCCCCTTCGCCACCCGCATAGCTGTCGCACGCCTTGAAGCCGCGGTGGAACACGTTCACTGCCGTGTTACTGGCCAGCACCCGCCGGCCCAGTGCCATGCTGGCGCCATAGACCCAGGTGCCCGGGCCCAGCGCTGAGGGCGGCGGCGCCAGTGTGCTGCGCGAAAACACGTTGATCATGGTGAGCGCCTTCATGGGCTCTTGGAGCGAAGTTGCCAGCAGGGCAGGGGATACCTTCATCGGGTAGGCAGTGCCCACCAGCACCAGGTGGGTGGCGCGGGTGCCCAGTCGGCTGGCGGCCTCCAGCGCAATCAACGAGCCCCAGCTGTGGCCTACCAAAGCGGCATTCTCGATACCTGCTGCATCCAGCAGGGCCAAGATGAAAGTGGCGGCTTGCTCCACAGTTTCCGGTGCCTCGCCGCCACTGCGGCAGTGGCCGGGCAGGTCCACGGCCAGCACGTTGTAGCCGTGATGGGCGAGGTAGCGGCTTTGCAAAATCCAGACGCTGTGGTCATTGAGCACACCGTGGATAAAGACTACCGTGGGCTTGGCCGCATCGAAGGTTTTGCCGCCGGTGTAGCAGTAGACATTGGCTCCGTTGACGACTAGTTGCATGTGGCCTCCTGCCGGGCCGCCCCCAAGGAGGCCAGCGCCCCCATGGGGGGCAGCGAACACACGAAGTGATGAGCGTGGGGGCACATATCAAGCACCTGCCTTTTCTGCGGCTTTGAGCGCGCGTTTGAGGTCGTCAATCAAGTCGTCCGCGTCTTCCAGCCCGATGGACAGGCGGATGGTGCCCTGCGTGATGCCGCCCGCAGCCAGCGCCTCATCGCCCATGCGGAAGTGGGTGGTGCTGGCCGGGTGGATGACCAGGCTGCGGCAGTCGCCCACATTGGCGAGGTGGCTGAAGACCTTGAGGGTTTCAATGAACTTTTTGCCCTGCTCGCGGTTGCCCTTGAGGTCGAAGCTGAACACCGAACCCGCGCCTTTGGGCAGCAGCTTTTGCGCCAGTTGGTGGCTGGGGTGGCTTTCCAGCAGAGGGTGGCCCACGCGGCTCACAAAGGGTTGGCTGGCCAGGAACTGCACCACCTTTTCGGTGTTGCTGATGTGGCGGGCCATGCGCAGGCTCAGGGTCTCAATCCCTTGCAGAACGAGCCAGGCGCTGTGCGGGCTCATGCAAGCGCCGAAGTCGCGCAGGCCTTCGCGCCGCGCGCGCAGCAAGAAGGCACCCACGGTACTTTCCTCGCTGAAATTCATGTGGTGAAAGCCCTCGTAGGGCGCGGCCAGCTCTGCGAATTTGCCGCTCGCTTCAAACGCGCGGGCCCAGTCAAAGCTGCCACCGTCCACCACCACGCCGCCAATCACGGTGCCATGCCCGCTCAAGAATTTGGTGGCCGAGTGGTAGACCAGATCGGCCCCCTGGGTAAAGGGCTGCACCAGCCAGGGTGAGGTGAGGGTGGAGTCCACCAGCAGCGGAACACCTGCCTCGTGGGCAATTTGCGAAATAGTGGGCGTGTCCAGCACATCCAGGCCGGGGTTGCCCACGGTTTCCCCGAAAAACAGGCGGGTGTTGGGCCGCACCGCAGCGCGCCAGGCATCCACATCGCCGGGCTTCACAAAGGTGGTTTCAATGCCGAAGCGGGACAAGGTGTAGTGCAGCAGGTTGTGCGAGCCACCATACAGGGCGCTGGACGACACAATGTGCCCGCCCGCGCCCATCAGGGTGGCGATAGCCAGATGCAGCGCGGCTTGGCCGCTGGCGGTGGTGATGGCACCTATACCGCCCTCCAGCGCGGCGACCCGCTGTTCCAGCACCGCGTTGGTGGGGTTGCTGATGCGGCTGTACACATGGCCTGCGCGCTCCAGGTTGAAGAGGGACTGCGCATGCTCGCTGGACTCGAACACAAACGAGGTGCTCAGGTGGATGGGCACGGCGCGTGCGCCTGTGGTGGGGTCCGGTGCGGCACCAGCGTGAAGCGCGAGAGTGTCGAAGCCGGGGTCAGCGTAACCAGCCATTGGTGTCTCCAGTGATGAAACCTTGATGAAACCGCGATGAAACCGCGATGAAACCCGCGCATTGTGGGCTATATTTGCTACTCGAATTCAACCCCAGTGTCACGAGGAAGTCCCCATGAAAGTCAGCGATATCCTGCGCGTAAAAGGCGGAACGCTTTACACGACCACGCCGGAGGACTCTCTGTCCGATGCGGCCCAGCTGATGGCGGAGAAAGACATCGGTTCGTTGGTCGTGATGTCACATGGCCTGGTAGTGGGCATGTTGACTTTTCGCGAAGTGATCCAAGCCGCTGTCAAAAATGGTGGCACTTTCGGCACCACCAGCGTGTACCGCGCCATGGACCCCGGCCCGCTGACCTGCACCTTGGAAACCGAGATGGATGAAGTGCGCCGCATGATGCTGGAGCGCCACGCCCGCTACATGCCGGTGATCGACAACCGCATGTTGCAAGGCGTTATCAGTTTCTACGACGTGGCCCGCGCCGTGGTGGACAGCCAGAACTTCGAGAACAAAATGCTCAAGGCCTACATCCGCGACTGGCCTGAGGGCGAGTCGGAAAAGCCGGAAGCTGAGAACACGTAAGAGCTCGCCACCGGGCCGCCGCAAGGCGAGCCTGGGGATAGAGATTTAGCCTTCGCTCGCGTGAATCATCTCCCGCACCCGCGGGTAGATTTGCTGGTTCCACTTGCGACCACTGAATACTCCATAGTGCCCCACACCAGTCTGCACATGGTGTGTTTTTTTATAGGGGCGGATGTTGCTGCACAGGTCTTGTGCCGCCACGGTTTGCCCTACTGAGCAGATGTCGTCCCGTTCGCCTTCTACCGTCATCAAGGCGGTGCGGCGAATGGCAGCCGGGTTGACCAGCCTGCCGCGGTAGGTGAGCTTGCCCCGTGGCAAGTCGTAGGTCTGGAAGACTTTTTCCACGGTCTCCAGATAGAACTCTGCGGGCAAGTCATTCACGGCCAGGTATTCGTCGTAAAACACGCGGATCACATTGGCTTTTTCCACATCGCCGTTCACCAGGTGCTGGTACAGGTCTTTGAACGACTGTTTGTGCCGCTCCGGGTTCATGCTCATGAAGGCGCTGAGCTGCACAAAGCCCGGGTACACGCGGCGCATATAGCCCTTGTGGGGCAGGGGCACGTGGCTGATGAGGTTCTTCTCAAACCAGTCAATCGGCTTGCTCACCGCCAGCTTGTTGACTTCGGTGGGGTTCACCCGGCAATCCACCGGGCCTGCCATCAGCGTGAGGCTGCGGGGCTGGGCCGGGTCGTCGTCCTCGGCCATCAGGGCGGTGGCAGCCAGCGCAGCCACACAAGGCTGGCATACGGCCACAAGATGCGCGCCAGGGCCAATCGTCTGGGTGAAACGGATCATGTGGTCGATGTAATCGTCCAGCCCGAAAGGGCCGTGGCGCAAAGCTACATCCCGGGCGTTGTGCCAGTCGGTAATGTAGACGTCGTGATGCTGCAGCAGCGTGCGGGCGGTTTCGCGCAGCAGGGTGGCAAAGTGGCCCGACAGGGGGGCTACCAACAGCACCTTGGGCTGGGGTTCCGCCAGAGCCGTGGTTTTGCGGAAGTGCAGCAGGCTGCCGAAAGGCAGACTCAACACCGTTTCTTCTTCAATCGGGTAGACCTCATCGTCCACCGTCACAGAGTCAATGCCGTAGTCGGGCCGCGAATGGGTCAGCCGCATGCGCGAGAACACCTCCATGCCGGCGGACACCTTGCGCATCCAGCTGCCTTCGGTGTTGTTCATCCACAGCATGGCACTCATGCTCTGGGCCATGAGGCGCAGGGGCGAGCTCAAATCAGCTTGGTTCTGGTAGGCCTGGTACAGCATGGGAGTCCTGTCTTGGTGCGGCAAAAGCCTTGTGTTCTTCCCTAGGCAATTTGCGCGCCAAGACTGCGGGTCAGACTATGGCTGCTGTGCTTGGCACAACCCTTGCACGGCTTGGGGCACACCGACAACCCCGAAAGCAGCATCATGGCCAAAGCGATTCTTACCATCAGCAGCAAAAACTACGGTGCATGGGCCCTGCGCGGGTGGCTGATGGCCAAGCTGGCGGGGTTGGACTTTTCGGAAAAAGTGATTTCCCCCGACGATCCGGCCATGCGCGCCGAAATGCTTCTGCTCTCCAGCAGCATGCTGGTGCCCACCTTGCAGCACAACGGCGTGACCGTGTGGGACACCCTGGCCATCGGCGAATACCTGAACGAAATCAAGCCCAAAGCCGGCCTGTTGCCGGCCGACATCAAAGCGCGTGCCCATTGCCGCGCGGTCAGTGGTGAAATGCATTCCGGCTTCGCGTCCATGCGTGGTGCATTGCCCATGAACATCAAAGCGCATTTCCCTGACTTCAAGGTCTGGTCCCGCGCGCAGGCCGATATTGACCGGGTTCTGGCTATCTGGAAAGAATGCCTGGAAAACTACGGTGGGCCCTACCTTTTCGGCAAACAACCCTGCATTGCAGACGCCATGTATGCGCCGGTGGTTACCCGCTTCATGACCTATGACGTCAAACTGGACAAACAGGCCGCCGCGTACTGCAAGCTCATGATGGCCTTGCCGGCCATGCAAGAGTGGGTGGAAGCCGCCCGGTCAGAGCCGGACGAGATTGACGAGTTGGACGCCGAGTTCTAAACCCCCACGCTCCACTGCCGCTTACTTCCACGGGGTGGGCGCAGGTACCTCGCAGACCGGCTCGACATCAATCGACTTGAAGTCCGCCGGTGAGACGATTTCCAGGTATTCCATGTCGGGGGAGTAGTCGAACAGGTAGTGGCGTATGCCAGGGCGCTGGTGAATCACGTCGCCTGCCTGTACCAGAGTTTCCTTGTCCTCGTACATGAAGCGCGCCCAGCCTTTGGTCATGATGACGATTTGAAAGTCCGCCTCATGCCGGTGCCAGCCGGTGCCTGTTTCTGGTGCCATATTGGCTTTGACCAAATGCGCTATCACCTTTCCGTGCGTGGCTTCGGCGATGCCCAGATCCCGGTACAGGAAAAAATCACGCAGCCCCCCGGAAACAAATTGCGTGTCCTCAGGTTTGACATGGGAGAACTTGGTTGCAGTGCGGTCTAGCATGGCTCACTCCTGGTTCAAAAAAGCGGTGAAACACTGAAATGGTGCGCTGCAGCACGATGCATAAACTGTTCCAACCCGGTTAGCGGCTCATACAGTCGCGTCAGGGATAATCGGGGAACTATGAGCGGCAATACCTTCGGACACACATTCACGGTCACCAACTTTGGTGAATCCCACGGCCCGGCCATCGGCTGCATCATTGACGGCTGCCCCCCCGGCATGGAGCTCTCAGAAGCTGACATCCAGATCGACCTGGACCGCCGCCGCCCAGGCACCAGCCGCCACGTCACCCAGCGCAATGAGCCGGATGCGGTGCAAATCCTCAGCGGTGTGTACCAGGGCAAAACCACGGGCACCCCGATTGCGCTGCTCATTCAGAACACCGACCAGCGCAGCAAGGACTACGGCAACATCCTCGACACCTTCCGCCCCGGTCATGCGGACTACGCTTACTTCCAGAAATACGGCATCCGAGACCCGCGTGGCGGTGGCCGCTCCAGCGCCCGCCTGACCGCGCCCATGGTGGCGGCAGGTGCGGTGGCCAAGAAATGGCTCAAAGAAAAATATGGCACCGAGTTCCGCGGCTGCATGACCCAAGTGGGGGAGTTGCCTATCGCGTTCGAGTCCTGGGACTACGTGCCCAACAACCCTTTCTTCGCGCCAGTAGCTGATGTGCAGGCCCTGGAGGACTACATGGATGCCTTGCGGAAAGCCGGCGACTCCTGCGG
This sequence comes from Rhodoferax mekongensis, assembly GCF_032191775.1. Lineage (NCBI taxonomy): Bacteria > Pseudomonadati > Pseudomonadota > Betaproteobacteria > Burkholderiales > Comamonadaceae > Rhodoferax > Rhodoferax mekongensis. Next base: position 1,996,265 of record NZ_CP132507.1, read on the forward strand.
CGCCCGTATCCGCGTGACCGCGAGCAATGTGCCGGTGGGTTTGGGTGAGCCTTTGTTCGACAAGATGGATGCCGACATCGGCTACGCCATGATGGGCATCAATGCGGTCAAGGGCGTGGAAATTGGCGCCGGCTTTGCCAGTGTGGCCCAGCGCGGCACGACCCACGGCGATTCATTGACGCCTGAAGGCTTTGCGACCAACAACGCTGGTGGCGTGTTGGGCGGCATTACCACCGGGCAGGACCTGGAGGTGAGCATTGCCATCAAGCCCACCAGCTCCATCATCACGCCCCGCGCCTCGATTGACTCTCAAGGCAACCCCACTGAGGTGGTGACCAAAGGCCGCCACGACCCTTGCGTCGGCATTCGCGCTACGCCGATTGCCGAGGCCATGTTGGCTTTGGTGGTGATGGACCACGCCCTGCGCCACCGCGCCCAATGCGGCGACGTGGTGCCTACGCTGACGCCTATTCCGGGCAGCATTTGAGCGACACGCCTCAGCAGGCCGCCGCACCGGGCATGCGGCAGGTCTTGCCTTTTGCCGCGCTCTCCGCTGTGTACTGTGCGCACGGCGCGCTGATGAACCCGTTTTTGCCGCTGTGGCTCAAGAGCTTGGGCCTGAGTCTGGTGAGCATCAGTGTGCTCACTTCCATCCAAGCCGCGACCCGCATGTTTGCCCCTTATGCCTGGGGTGCGCTGAGTGACCGCACTGGCGAGCGCGCCCGCTTGATGCGTTGGGGCGCAGGTTTGGCTTTGTTGGCGTCTGCCGGGCTCTGGTGGAATGGCGGCTTCTGGTGGTTGGGGCTGGTGTTGCTGGTGGTCTATCTGCAAACCAGCGGCATGATGCCCATGACGGAGGCGGCAGTGGCCCATGTGGTGAGCCGGGGTGGGGTGTTTGACACCAAGCTTTACGGCCGGGTGCGCTTGTGGGGTTCGCTGGGCTTCATGTTGGCTGTGATGGCTGCCGGTGCCTGGTATGAGCATGTGGGCATGGCCAGCTTTCCCTTGGTTGTGTCGTTGAGCCTGGCCGCCTTGTTGGTGTTTGCATTCCGCATGCCGGACGTTAAGGAGCAGCACGCTGCGTCTTCCTTGACGGCATCCCCCATCCTCCCGGTGCTGCTTCAGCCAGCAGTGCGCTGGTTCTTTGCCTCTGCGTTTTTCCACATTCTTTCGCACATGGGGATTTACAGCTTCTTCTCGCTGTACCTGGATTCGCTGGGCTATTCCAAGACCATGATCGGGGTGCTGTGGGCGGTGTCGGTGACGGTCGAAATCGGCTGGTTTTTCACCCAGAGCCGTTGGATACCGCGCCTGAGCCTGAGTGGATGGCTGATTTTATGTGCTGCAGTCATGGCCCTGCGCATGGGAGTGACGGCGTCCATGGCCTCGGTACTCTGGCTGCTGGCAGTCATGCAAGCCCTGCACGCACTCACATTTGCGGCGCACCACAGCGCGTGCATTGCGATGGTGTCACATCATTTTCCTGGCAGCTTGCGCGGGCGTGGACAGGCCCTCTATACCGTGATTGGCTATGGCGTGCCCGGCGTCATCGGTGGGCTGGCGGGTGGACAGCTCAGTGCCCGCTGGGGGCTGCAAAGTGTGTTCTGGGCCACTGCAATGATGGCCGTATGTGCCATGCTTTGCGCCCTGCGCGTATGGCGCCTCAATCACCCAACTGCTTCAAATGCGTGAGGGTGGCGGCCTGTTGTAGCGGTTTCAGAAAGTCTGCCAAGGAGGCTTCAAATCGCTCCACGGGTACCGGCTTGCTGAACAGATACCCTTGGTAGGCATGGCACCCGTGCCGAGCCAGATGCTGCATTTGCTCCACGGTCTCTACGCCTTCGGCAATCACGCTCAGGCCCATGCTATTTGCCAGGGCCACGATCATGTTGGCAATCGCCGCGTCATTGCTGTCGACCAGCACATCCCGCACGAAACTCTGGTCGATTTTGAGCACATCCAAAGGCAGGCGTTTGAGGTAAGTGAGGGATGAATATCCGGTACCGAAGTCATCCATGGCAAAGCCCACGCCGTGGTGCTGGAGCTCCTCCATGCGGACGATCACATCATCCACGTTTGCAATCAACATGCTTTCGGTAATCTCGATTTTCAGACCGCTGGCATGTGCGCCATGCCGGGAGAGAGCATCCAGTACCTGCTCCACAAAGTCATGCTGGTGGAACTGCTTGGCACTCACATTCACTGCGATTGTCATGTGGGCAAAGGCCGGTTGGGAGGCCCACAAAGCCAATTGCTTGCAAGCCGTGTTCAGCACCCAGTTACCGATTGGAACAATCATTCCGCAGTCTTCAGCCACTGCGATGAACTCGCCTGGCATCACGAGACCCCGTGTGGGGTGCTGCCAGCGGATCAAGGCTTCGGCACCGGTCACGCGCACGTCTTCGGAGATTTGGGGCTGCAGGTAGAGCACAAACTGTTCTTCTTCCAGGGCAGTGCGCAGAGCAGCTTCCAGGTCCGCACGCAGGGTCACGGCGGCTTGTGTTTTGGGGTCAAACAAACGCGAGGTGTTGCGTCCTGCCGCCTTGGCCTGGTACATAGCGAGATCCGCCCGCTTGAGGGGCTCATCCAGCGATTCCTGCTGGTTGCCGAACACCGTGATGCCTATGCTGGGTGTGCTGCTGCGGGTCAACATGCCCAGGTCATAAGGCTGATTCAACGCCTGCATAACCTTGCCCGCCACAGCCTCCGCTTGGGTCGAAGCCTCAGCCACGTCTTTGCTCAAGCCCTCAAGCATCACCACAAATTCATCGCCTCCCAAGCGGGCTACAGTGTCAGCCTCCCGTACACAGGACTGCAGGCGGTTGGCCACTTGCTGGAGCAGGATGTCGCCCTGGTGGTGCCCCAGCGTGTCGTTAAGCGTCTTGAAGTCGTCCAGGTCCACAAACAGCAGTGCGCCCAAGTGGCCAGTGCTCAAGGCAACCTGCATAGCGGTTTCCAGACGTCCCATCAACATGCGACGGTTGGGCAGCATGGTCAGCGAGTCAAAGTACACCAGGGTTTTGATTTCGTTCTCAGCGGCTTTGCGCGCACTGAAGTCGGACAGATTGGCCACATAGTGGGTGACCTCTCCGCTTTCGGAGCGCACTGCCGTGATGGTGGTCCATGCAGGGTAGGTTTCTCCGTTCTTGCGCCGGTCCCAGACCTCACCTTGCCAGCTTCCATGGGTATGGATGCTTTCGTTCATGAGCTCGTAGAACTCCTGGGTCTGGATCCCGGAGCCCATGAGGTCTCTTGGTGCTTTGCCGATGGCTTCTTCCGGGAGGTAACCGGTTACCCGATGGAACGCCGAGTTCACCTGCAGAATCCGCCAATCGGCGTCGCAGACAAACATGACATCGTTGGATTCAAAAGCAGTAGCGGCGATCCGGAGGGCGTCTCGTGATTGCACCAGTTCCTGCTCGCGTTGCTGCAAGGTGTCCAGCATGGCGTTGAATTCTTGCGCGAGCCGGGCCGCCTCGTCGCTGCCCTTGATGTCGACACGCTGCCTGGTATCGCCGGCTTGCACCGCATCTGCTACCTTGCTGATGGCATTCAGGCGGCGGGTGAAATACAGCCCCGTGACCGATGCGAAAAGCCCGATCAGCACAATACTGCTGGCGAGATACCAAAGTCCGCTTTGGAGCATGCGCTCAACCTGCGTGTTGAACTGGGTACGTCCTATGCCGATGCGCACCCAACCCAGGTGTCTGGCGTCCAACATGACCGGGCTGGCCAAGTCCAGCAAAGAATTGGTGTCTTGCAGAGTGAGGGTCTTGGGGTCTTCCGGCAGATCATTCAAGCGGAATCCGAATGGGGCCAGAATTTGCCCACGCCTGTCCAGAACGATGACATAGCGGATATCCGGAAAGGCGGCTGCGCTGCCCACAATCTCTTGCAAGCCGGACAGATCGCGGGACGCCACCCACACGCTGGATGACAAGGCAATGCTCTCAGCCAGGGTGATGGCCTGCTCGGTTTGCCGGATTTTGACTTCACTGTGCTGGCGCAGGGCCAAGTCCCACATCAGCAAGAGCATCGTCAACAAGACCACCAGCGCCATGCCCAGCATGAGCTGGCGACGCAGGCTTCCCAGGAGCAGTTGGCGTAGAGCGAGTCGCATCAGTTGAGTTGGAGTTGTACCGGCCGTACGGTCTGCTCAAAAGTTTGCAGATACTGTTGCACCACATCGTAGCTTTGATTGTCTGCAGGGTAGAAAGCAGCGGTCTCCAAGTGCTCAAGTATGGCAACGCCTTCGGGCACCTTTTTCAACCCGAGCAGGAGCGCCTTGACTTGCTGGCGTACAGGCAGCGGCACCGATGCATGGGCCATCACCGAGTTGTTGATCAGCGGGGGCGTTTCCCAAATCTGCATCATCTGGGCGGCCTCGGCGGGGTTGTCTTTCTGGAACATGCGCCAGGGTGGAGGCCACGTCGCCGCGGCGGCAGAAGTCCCCAGGTAAGCATTCAGGATAGAGGATTCTTGTGAACCCACATAGGCATTCTTAACATCGCGTTGTACATCTATCCCCTGCTGATGCAAGTAGTACTGCGGCATGATGGCTGCTGCCAGCGCAGTGGGGGAAGGGTAGCTGACCGTCTTGCCCTTGAGGTCTTGCGGCTGGCGAATGCCGCTGTCTTTGCGTACGATGAAAATGCCCTTGAAATCGCTGGCATCGCCGGCCATGGCCATGACCTCGTAGCCTTTTTGTCGCGCCAGCAGGGTCTGCACCGGGTTGGGCAACAAAAAAGCTGGCTCGGATGCGCTGACCTTGGCCTCAAAGGCTCCGTAGTCTTTGGAGGCTTCCACCTCCAGATGGGCGTTGATGAGATGGGCGTTGAGGTAGTCGATCAAGGGCTGGTAGGTTTGCAGCAGCTTGTGCGGGCTATGCAGGGGATGGACGGCAAACCGGTACACAGGCACCGTGCCCTCGCGTGCCTGTTGGCTGTAAGTCAGGGCACGCTCTGGCTCACCAGGCGAGCAGCCAGGCAGCAGCGTCAACACCGCAGCGGCAATGGTCAAGGCCCTGAAAAAGTTTGGCATGTTGCGTCCTCTGGGGGGCAATGTAGCCGGCTGCGGGCGGGTCGAATTGATATCGGTCAAGCCTTGGGCAGATTCATGGCACGATGGTGGTAAACAGGTAGGTGGCTAACAGCACCAGATGTACCGTGCCTTGCAACACCGTGGTGCGCCCCGTGCTCAATGACAAGCTGGTCACAAACAAAGACAGGAGCAGGAGCACCACCGACTTCACGTCCAGTCCCAAAGTGAGTGTCCAGCCGGTGGCCAATGACACGATAGCGACTGCCGGAATAGTCAGACCGATACTGGCCAATGCTGAACCCAATGCCAGGTTCAGGCTGGTTTGCAGGCGGTTGGCTTGGGCTGCCCGGAAAGCGGCAAGCCCTTCGGGCAACAGCACCACCATGGCTATGATGATGCCCACCACTGCCTTGGGTGCTCCTGCCTGTTCTACCGCCAATTCAATGGTGGGTGCCAAGGCCTTGGCCAGCAGAACCACGGCAACCAGGCCCATGAGCAGCAGGCCTCCGCTTGCCATGGCCACTTTGACGCCCGGGGGCTCCGCGTGGGCATCTTCAGCATCCTGAGGCAAAAAGTAGTCGCGGTGTCGTACGGTTTGCACCAGCACAAAAGTGCCATACAGCACCAGAGACACCACGGCCACAAACGCCAGCTGGCTGGGGCTGTACATGGGGCCTGGAATGCTGGTGGTGTAGTTGGGCAGAACCAGCGTCAATACGGCAATGGCGGCCAGCGTGGTGAGCGACGCACTTACGCCCAGTTGGCCGAAGGTCTGCTCCCGGTGCTTGCTGCCACCCGCCAGCAGGCACAGGCCCACAATACCGTTCAGGATCAGCATCACGGCGGCGAACACGGTGTCGCGCGCCAGCGCTGTCGTTTGCGGACCGCCGGCCAGCATCATGGAGACGATCAGGGCCACCTCAATGACCGTGATGGCCAGCGCCAGCACCAGGGTGCCATACGGTTCACCCACTTGATGGGCCACTACTTCGGCATGGTGCACTGCGGATAGCACGGCGCCGATCAACCCGGCAGCGAGCAGTGCGACCCACCAGCCGCCCGCCAGCCCGGCCATATTGCCAGCCAGCAGGCACCAGGCAATCACAGGCCAGGCAACGGACCATTGGGGCAGGGGGGCATGGGGCGCTTGCATAGGGAGTTTTCTCGTGCGACTAAAAAAACACCATTGTCGGCAAAGAGAAGGGTCTTGGATCAACATGACCTGTTTTTTAGGTTAGGGCCGTGCTGCGGGTAAACCCCGCTTTTTTCGGGGTTAAGGCTTGCAGGCATGTGCCTACACTGGAGTGATCGCATTCCTGCAATCCATATTCACCCTCCGAACGCCTATGCCCGTTTTTGATTCCATGACCTTGAGCCGGCGCATGGCGCTGACTTATGCGCTGGTGCTCGCGCTTACACTGGCGGTTCTGTACAGCGGTTACTCCGCCCTCAATGCCGTTGTGGCGCAAGCCCCGCAATTTAAAACACTGGCGGGCGAAGCGCAAAGCAGCATGGTGCTGTTTGCGGTGCTGGCGGTGTTGTTAGGCGTGTTCTCCGCGTTCCGGCAGGTGCAAAGTATTTCCAGCCCCTTGGCCGATGCCATTCACATTGCCGAGACGGTGGCTGCCGGTGATTTGAGCCACGACTTTGAGAACACCCGCGGCGGCGAGTTCGGCCGCCTGCTGGACGCCATGGGCACCATGGAAGACACGCTCACCGACCTGGTAACCCGCATCAAGGACAGCACGCAACCCCTGACGGCATCGAGCGGTGACATTGCGCACGCCAGCGCCCAGCTTTTGCAACACACTGAGATGCAAACCCACGCGCTGGACTCAACGGCAGCCAGCATGGAAGAGCTGACCTCGACCGTCCGCGAAAACGCACAGCGCGCCCAAAGCGCAAGCACTCTCGCGGTGAGCGCATCCGGCATTGCCCAGCGTGGCGGTGAGGTAGTGGGGGAAGTGGTAAGCACTATGCAGGCCATTACCGACAGTTCGCGCAAGGTGGTCGACATCATTGCGGTGATTGAGGGCATCTCTTTCCAGACCAACATCCTCGCGCTCAATGCAGCCGTAGAGGCGGCCCGGGCCGGAGAGCAAGGCCGTGGCTTTGCCGTGGTGGCCAGCGAGGTGCGCTCCTTGGCCGGGCGCAGCTCAGAGGCTGCCAAAGAAATCCGCCAACTGATCAGCCATTCGGCAGAGCAGGTGGAAAGCGGCTCCCAGCTGGTGGGCCGCGCCGGCAACACCATGCAAGACATTGTGAACGCTGTGCGCCAGGTCACCGAAATCCTGGGCGAAATTTCGGCGGCCAGTCAGCAGCAAAGTCACAGCGTGCAAGAGGTCAGCAGCGCGGTGGTTCAGATGCGTGCAGACACACGCAGCAACCACCAGCAGGTCAACCACACTGCTGGGGCGGCTGAGGCCATGCGCCAGCGGGTGCAGGACCTTCAGCGCGCCGTGGACCAGTTCAAGGTCTGACGGACCTTAGAACTTGTAGCCGATACCGATGCTGTAAACGTTCTCTTGCAGCGCAGCCGTAGTGCCGTTGCTGTAGGTGATGTCGTTGAATTTGTTCAGGTCGTAGCCGGCTTGCACATAGAGGTTTTTATCCAGCATCTTGCGCACACCGATGCCGTAGCCCACGCCCTGCACATTGCTGGTGGCCACGCCATCGGTGCTGGCGGCCGTGCCGTAGATGGATGACAACTTGCCGTAGAGCTGGTAGTTGTTGGACAGGGCCACCGTGGGCACGATGTCCAGCGAGTAGCGGTTGTTCACCGTGGCGGCGGTACCGTTGGCGTAGCTGCCGAACGCATGGTTACCGGTGCTGTAGCTTGCGCCCAAGCCCACTGCGAAAGTAGGGGTCAGCGACCAGTCGTAGCGGGCATTAATGCCGGCGCTGGTGGTGGCGCCTCCGTCTGAGCTGCCGTCGTTGGCGCTCACCGTGCCGCGGGAGAATTCGGCATTGGTGCCGATGCTGAAGCCGGACAGATCCGTGCCGCCGGCAGGGCCAGCTGCAAACGCTGAGCCTGCAGCCAAAGAGCCAAGAACAAAAGACGTGATCAACAGTTTTTTCATGGAGAGGTTCCTAAGTGAAGGGACCTTCATGGTGCGCGCCAGCTGTGAAGCAGGTTTGCAGCTCCGGCAAACGTGGGTAAAGCTGTGTAATGCGCTTGCAAGCAGATGTTGGCTGTCGCGCTACAGTCGTACTTTGGTAAAGCTTGTACCCGCACGTATGCAACGCAAACACATTCTGGCTCTCTTGGCCGTCATCCTCGTCGCGCTCGTCATAGTGCTATTGCTGCCGCATGGTGAGCTGGTGCAAACGCTGGCGGCTGTGCCCATCTTCGGCGCGCTGTCTGCGGTGGTGGTGGACATCCTGCGTGAGCAGGCCAAGCGCCAGCAGGATAACCAGCTCTCCGAATCCCAGCAGCGGTTTTCACTCGCGGCAGGCTCGCACATGGCGTCTACCGCCTTTGACAAGCACGTGGCCTTTTGCGAGGAATATGTGGCTGAAGTCTTGTCCGCATTGCGGACCCTGTTCCGCGAAGGGCCCACACAGGAAGCCCTGGACCACTCCGACCGCCTGCTGCAAATCAAACAGAAATACGTGCTCTGGATCACCCGCGATGTAGAGGCCCGGCTGGAACCCTTTGAGCGGGCCCTGCGCCGCATAGGCGCCAACGACCGCGCCGAGCGTTTGTTTCCAGGTGGCGAAGGTCACATGGCGCGAATGAAAGAAACCTACCGCCAGTTCGCCGAAGTGCTGGGCACCGAGCACATGGGCACCGAGTGGGAAGGCGAACCCATCACCGATGTAGCCGCCGTCAGCCGCGTCGTGGCGCAGCTGCGCGACATATTGGGTGTAGAAGAGCTGACCCGCCTGCGCGCGGCCATCGTGCGCAACGCGCTGGCTTAGCGTGTGAAAGTGCCTGGTGCGATTGATCATGCCAAGGGATTATCGAGGCGAAGTTTTAAATGATTTCGGCCTCTGGCGCTCATGGAATATGCGCGGGCAGCTATTGATTTAGGAGCTATGTATCCTTGTTAGTGCTGAGAAAGTACTTAAACTGGATACTGTTTAAGCAAGTGATAGATGTCGAAAATTCGCGGTCAATCTCTCCGTGCAAATTCTTGATTGCGCCAGATTGCTGCTAACCAGATTACCCCCATTACTGCCGTTGTTGTTGCTGCCGGTCCCCAAACCCCGTTCAATTGCGCAAGCCGATAACTCCAGTCCAATCGAGACCCCCATAGAGTCCGCCAGACGTACGGCAACACAGAAACCGAGCCGACGATTGCACCTGAAAGCAGAAAGTGCCATGCCGCTGTAAGGCGTAAGCGTAAAAGAAGCCATAGGGCCCCGGCAAGTAGCAGAGGCATGGGCATGAAAAGAACAATCACAAAGCCGGGCATCACCATGCCGGCGGCAATCCATTCGCTAGCGGTGCATCCTGCAGGGCCAATACACGCAACGAGCGAAAACGCAAACATCGCCATTAAGGGCAGAGAGATAAGCGAGATCGATAAACGTTTCACTTTGGTCCTAACGGGCTTTGGATACCAAACTGGTCTTTAGCAAAAAAACTCGAAACGCGCTGGCTTCAAGGCCAGTCGCTGACTGCGCTGCACGCGCCCACATGCACGATGCCGGCGCGGCTGTCGTTGGGCACAAACACTTGGGTCTGGGCTGTCTTGGGGTAGATGCTGCCATCGGCACACTGCGCACTTTGGGTAGTGCCAATCACCAGCTGGCTGCCGGGCCGCACCTGGCAGGACACCACTTTGTTCAAAGGGCTCCACTCGGGGCAGATGGCATTGTCCGCACGGTACTGCTCTTTGGTGCCCGAAGGTGGCTGAAGGGACCACCAGCCGCCCCATTGGGTGTAGGGCTTGTCGGCATCAAACACCCGGTACAGCACCACCGGTGCGGTGACCGCGAGCACCTTGGCTTCGCACACGCCTCCTTTGTCGCTGGGCAGTCGGACCATGGCCATCAAGGCCGGGTTGTCGGAGGCTTGCACGCCTTGTTCAGGAGCCTGCGGGGTGCCGACGCACGCCACGCCGTCCACCCCCACCGGGTGCGCTCGTTGGCAGGCTCGCACAGCCCGTCAAAACAACGGCTGTCGTTAACGCAAACAACGCACTTTTGAGCATGACCCGACTCCCTTGAAGTAAACAGGAATTGTGCCTTCGCGAGGGCGCTCAGGCCATGCCGATCAGCACTCCACGATGTTTACCGCCAGCCCGCCGCGGGCTGTCTCTTTGTATTTGGTCTTCATGTCCGCGCCGGTTTCGCGCATGGTCTTGATGACCTTGTCCAGGCTCACGAAGTGGCTGCCGTCGCCTCGCAGCGCCATGCGGGCGGCGTTGATGGCTTTGACCGAAGCAATCGCGTTACGCTCGATGCACGGAATCTGCACCAGCCCTCCCACCGGGTCGCAGGTCAGGCCCAGGTGGTGTTCCATGCCGATTTCGGCGGCGTTCTCCACCTGCTCGGGTGTGCCGCCCATCACCGCACAAAGGGCGGCGGCGGCCATGCTGCAGGCCACGCCCACTTCGCCTTGGCAGCCCACCTCAGCGCCGCTGATGGAGGCGTTCTCTTTGTACAGGATGCCGATGGCCGCAGCGGTCAGCAAAAAGTCGATCACACCGGCATCACTCGCGCCCGGCACAAAACGGCTGTAGTAGTGCAGCACGGCGGGGATGATGCCTGCTGCCCCGTTGGTGGGTGCGGTGACGACGCGGCTGCCTGCGGCGTTTTCCTCGTTCACGGCCAGGGCATAGAGGTTGACCCAGTCCAGCACCTGCAGCGGATCACGCAAGGCCTCCTCAGGTTTGGACACCAGCGCATCACGCAGGGCCTTGGCACGGCGCTTGACCTTGAAGCCGCCCGGCAGCACGCCCTCGGTCGCACAGCCGCGCTTCACGCAGTCTTGCATCACATTCCAGATGCGCAGAAGGCCGGTGTCGATGTCGGCATCGCTGCGCCAGTGCTGCTCGTTGCGGCGCATCACCTGGGCAATGCTTAAGTCTTCGCGGCGCGCAACCTCCAGCAGCATTTCGCCGCTGGTGAAGGGCAGGGGCAGCACGGTGGCGTCCGGAGCGATCACCTTTTGGCGGCTGCCGTCGGCGGCCACTTCGTCGCTCACGATAAAGCCGCCGCCGACCGAGTAGTACACCCGGTTGGCCAGCTCTTCGCCAGCCGCATCCAGCGCCACCAAACGCATGCCGTTGGCATGGAAGGGCAGGGGCGCGCGCATGAAGAGCAGGTCGTCTTTTTCGTTGAAGGCAATCGCGTGCTGCCCCGCCAGCTGGATGCTTTTGTTGCCGCGTATGTCGGCCAGCGTGGGGGCAATCTGCTCTACCTCCACCGTGTCCGGCTCCAGGCCGGAGAGGCCCAGCAGCACCGCTACATCGCTGGCGTGGCCCTTGCCGGTGGCGCCTAGTGAGCCATGCAGCCAGCAGCGCACGGTGGTGGTGCGCGCCAGCAGCCCCTCGTGCTGCAAGCGGCCTACAAACAGGCGGGCCGCCCGCATGGGCCCCACCGTGTGCGAGCTGCTGGGACCGATGCCGATTTTGAACAGGTCGAATACGGAGACTGCCATGGTGATGTCCTAAGGGCGATGAGAAATGGTAGATCAGGCCGGCAGCTGCTGGTGCACATGCCCGGCCAACTGGTGGGCGGTGATGGCCGAGAGCGTCCAGCCCAAGTGGCCGTGGCCGGTGTTGTAGAACACGTTGTTGCGCTTGCCGCGGCCCACGCGGGGCATCATGTTGGGCATCATGGGGCGCAGACCGGCCCAGGGTTCGCAGCGGCGGGTGTTCACACCGGGGAAGAGCTGGTTCACCCAGGCAATCAGCGGGCGGATGCGGTCAGCGCGGATGTCGTAGTCAATGCCGTTGTACTCGGCGGTGCCTGCCACGCGGAAGCGGTCTGCCCCGAGACGGCTGGTGACGAGCTTGGTCTCGTCGTCCAGAAGGCTGACCCAGGGCGCGGCTTGTTGGCTGGCTTCGTCGTTCAGTTGCACAGTGATGGAATAGCCCTTGACCGGGTAGATGTTCAGCCGGTCGCCCAGCTGCGCCGCAATGCCGCGGCCATGCACACCGGCGCACACCACCACGCCGTCAAACCGATGGGTCTCGGTGCCGCCCTCGTGTTGCAGCTCCAAGGTGGCCACCGTGCCGTCGGTGCTAGCGCTGGCGACCTGGTGGCCGTAGAGCGTGGTCACGCCCAGGCGTGCACAGGCTTGCGACAGGCCGTGGGTGAACTTGTGGATGTCGCCGGTGGAGTCGCTCTCGGTGTAGTAACCGCCGTAGTAAGTGCCTTGCAGGGTGGGCTCGATATAGCGCATTTCTTCCGGTGTGACGGTGCGGCGCGAGAGGCCGCCCGCGGCCAGCATGGTGGAGACCTTGCCCGCGTGCTCAAAACCTGCCTTGTTGCGGTAGATGTGCAGGATGCCTTTGCGCTGGTGGTCGAAGTCAATGCCCTCCGCCTGCGCCCAGGCAAACAGGTGTTCGCGTGCTGCAATGGCCAGGCGGGTGGTGGCTTCGGTGTTCTCGCGGTATTTTGGGATGGAGGCCACAAACTCGGTCATCCAGCTCAGCTTGTGCCAGGTGGGCGCGGGGTTCATGAGCAAGGGGGCGTCTTTGGTGAACATCCATTTCAGCCCCTTCACGAGGGTGCTGGGGTGGGTCCAGACCTCGGCGTTGGAGGCCGAAAGTTGGCCGCCGTTGGCATAGGACGTTTCCATGCCCGCGTAGCGGTTCTTCTCGATCAGGGTGACCTTGTAGCCGGCCTTGGCCAAGGTGTAGGCGCTGGTAACGCCGGTGATGCCGCCGCCGATGATGGCAATGTGTTTCATAAAGAGCTCTCTCGCAAATCAGTCGCAAACATTGAAGTCGCCCACCCGCACACCATGTGCAGGTGACGACCCCCTCTGTTTGAGACCTGAGAGATTCACCCGCTGTCTTGTGGACGGCGGGCTTGCTCCTGCGGTGTGCCGGCGGACAAGTGCGCGGCAGCTCTTCAGAGTGCAAAGGGACTTTCGTCCCAGATCGCAGCGGTCCTGGGTGCCTGAGAGTTTCCGGGGTGGTTGCTCCTTCGGCGCTGCTGCCCGGGTGGGCGGCAGGCTCTCCCGCTGCGATGCCGGGGCCAGCCCGGCAAGGGCGGCGGCATGCAATGCACAGCCGCCCTGAAAACCATGGTGAATGGTCGATGCAGCTCCCTTAGGACGCGGCGTATTCACCCACCGGAACGCAACTGCAGAACAGATTGCGATCGCCATACACGTTGTCCACCCGACCTACGGTAGGCCAGTATTTGGCCGCCTTCAGGGTCGCTACCGGGAAGGCGCCGACCTCACGGCTGTAGGGGCGGTCCCACGCGGCGCCGATCACACTGGCAGCGGTGTGGGGAGCATGCTTCAAAGGGTTGTTGTCCTGGGGCCAGACGCCGGCCTCGACTTGCGCAATTTCGCCACGGATGGCGATCATGGCGTCGATGAAGCGGTCCAGCTCGGCCAGTGTCTCGCTCTCGGTGGGTTCCACCATCAAGGTGTTGGGCACGGGGAAGGACAGCGTGGGCGCGTGGAAGCCATAGTCCATCAGGCGCTTGGCCACGTCCTCGGCCATCACGCCGCAGGTTTCCTTGAAGTGGCGCAAATCCAGGATGCACTCGTGCGCCACGTGCCCATTGGCCGATGCGTAAAGCGTGGGGTAGTGGTCGGCCAGGCGGGCGCTGATGTAGTTGGCGCTCAGGATGGCCACTTCGGTCGCTTGCTGCAGGCCGTCCGGGCCCATCATGCGGCAGTACATCCAGCTGATGGGCAGCACGGCTGCGTTGCCCAAAGGTGCGGCGCTCACCGCGCCTGTGCCGGGCACACCGCCGGTAGCGTGGCCGGGCAGGTACGGCACCAGGTCTTCCACCACGCACACAGGGCCCACGCCGGGGCCGCCACCGCCGTGGGGGATGCAGAAGGTCTTGTGCAGGTTCAGGTGGCTCACATCGCCGCCGAACTCGCCGGGAGCCGCAGTGCCCACCAATGCGTTCATGTTGGCGCCGTCCACATACACGCGGCCGCCGTGCTGGTGCACCAGGGCGCACAGCTCTTTGACCGAAGTTTCAAACACACCGTGGGTGCTGGGGTAGGTGATCATCACCGCCGCCAGGTTGGCGCTGTGCTGCTCGCACTTGGCCTGCAGGTCGGCCATGTCCACGTTGCCGTTGTCGTCGCACTTGGTGACCACCACCGTCATGCCGACCATCATGGCGCTGGCAGGGTTGGTGCCGTGTGCGCTGCTGGGGATCAGGCAGATGTTGCGGTGGCCCTGGCCACGGGCCTCGTGGTAGGCCTTGATGACCAACAAGCCAGCGTATTCGCCCTGGCTGCCCGCGTTGGGCTGCAGGCTGATGCCTGCGTAGCCGGTGGCGGCGCACAGCCAGGCGCGCAACTGCGCGTCCAGCTCGGCATAGCCTTCGCGCTGGTCAGCGGGTGCGAAGGGGTGGATGTTGGCGAACTCGGGCCAGGTGATGGGGATCATCTCGCTGGTGGCGTTGAGCTTCATGGTGCAGGAGCCCAGCGGGATCATGCTGCGGTCCAGCGCCAAATCTTTGTCACTCAGCATGCGGATGTAGCGCAGCATGCCGGTCTCGGAGTGGTGGGTGTTGAACACCGGGTGGGTCAAAAACTTGCTGGTGCGACGCAGTTCCGCGGGAATGCGCGGCGCTGCAGTGGCTTCAAAGTCCTCGACCTTCGGCGTCGCCTGTCCGGGCTCTGCAAAGAAAGACCAGATCAGCGCCACATCCTCGCGTGTGCTGGTTTCGTCCAGCGACACGCAGATGTAGTCTTTCCAGGCTTTTCGCACGTTGGCGCCCATGGATAGTGCGCGGGCAGCTATCGAATCGGTAGCGCCATCGGTCTTCATGCACAAGGTGTCGAACGCCGTTTCGTGGTGCATGGCGGTAAAGCCCAGCTTGGCCAGGCCCTGTGCCAGGATGCTGGTCAAGGTGGCAACGCGGGTGGCAATGCGGATCAGGCCTTCGGGGCCATGGTAGACCGCGTACATGCTGGCCACGACGGCGGGCAGCACCTGCGCAGTGCAGATGTTGGAGGTGGCTTTTTCGCGGCGGATGTGCTGCTCGCGGGTTTGCAAGGCCAGGCGGTAGGCCGGGTTGCCATGCACATCCACACTCACACCCACCAAACGGCCGGGCAAGGAGCGCTTGTACTCATCGCGGCAGGCCATGTAAGCGGCATGCGGGCCACCATTGCACAGGGGCATGCCGAAGCGCTGGGTGGTACCGACCACGATGTCGGCGCCCATTTCGCCTGGGGATACCAAGAGTGTCAGGGCGAGAAGGTCCGCAGCCATGATGACCACGCCACCTTTGCTCTTGTACTTTTCAATCCAGGCGCGGTCGTCGCGGATCACGCCATCCACGCCGGGGTACTGCAGCAGGACCGCAAAGCTCTCGTTTTCCAGCGCTTCTGGTCCTGAGCAGGTGCGCACTTCAATGCCCAAGGGCATTGCCCGTGTCTGGATGACTTCGAGTGTCTGCGGCAGCACCTGGTCGTCCACGTAAAACACATTGCTCTTGCTCTTGACCGAGCGTTTGGCCAGCGTCATGGCTTCGGCAGCGGCTGTGGCCTCGTCCAGCATCGACGCATTGGCAATGGGCATGCCGGTCAGGTCGCACACCATGGTCTGGAAGTTGACCAGCGCTTCCATGCGGCCCTGGCTGATCTCGGCCTGGTAGGGCGTGTAAGCGGTGTACCAGGCGGGGTTCTCCAGGATGTTGCGCAGGATCACGCCGGGGGTGTGGGTGCCGTAGTAGCCCTGGCCAATGAAGCTCTTGAGTACCTTGTTTTTGCCTGCAACCGCCTTGAGTTCTGCAAGCGCAGCTGCCTCGGTGATGGCCGCCGGAATCGCCATGGCGCTCTTGCGCGCAATGCTGGCAGGCACGATGCTGGCAATCAGGTCGCTGCGCGACTTTTCGCCGATGGCTTGCAGCATGACGGCTTCGTCATCCGCAAAGATGCCAATGTGGCGGGCCTGGAATTCGCTGGCGTTTTCCAGCTGGGCCAAGGTGGGCGTGGATGTGGTGGCAGAAGTGGACATGGCGGTGGCGTTCGGTGGTGGTCGGTTCACACAAACGGGTAGCCTGCTGGTTCAGGGCCGGCTCCCGGAGACTTCGCAGGCGGGGCCTGCGATGCGGCGTTTAAGCGTTGGCGGAAAACGCGGTGTAGCTGGTTTCGTCCATCAGGCCGTCGAGTTCGGCCGGGTTGGACAGCTTGACCTTGAAGAACCAGCCGGCACCCAGCGGGTCGGTGTTGGCCAGCGAAGGGTCATCGCGCAGGGTTTCGTTGACCTCAAGGATCTCGCCGGTGACGGGCATGTAGACGTCGGCAGCCGCCTTCACGGACTCGACCACGCCGGCCACGGCCTTGGCGTCAATGCTGGCGCCCACGGCGGGCAGATCCACAAACACCACGTCGCCCAGCGCGTCCTGCGCGTGGTGGGTGATACCGACGGTGGCGATATCGCCTTCGACCTGGAGCCATTCGTGATCGGCTGTGTACTTGATAGACATAACGTTCTCCTGAAACTTGAAAAAAGGGTTTGCGGTAAAGGGTTGAACCACCGGAACTGGAACCTGCCAGACGCCACTGTAGCGGCTGAATGTGCAGTTTTCAGTCTCTAGCAGCCTTGGATCAGCCGCGGTAGTAGTTGGTGGGCACAAAGGGCATGGCGCTGACCACCATGGGCACCGGCTTGCCGCGGACTATGGCCACCACCGGGGTGCCCAAAGCCGCCAGCGAAGCGTCGATATAGCCCATGGCCACGCACTGGTTAACGGTGGGGCCGAGCAGACCGCTGGTGACTTCGCCGATACGGTTGCCCGCGCCGTCTTGCAGCTCGGTGTGCTCGCGCACCGGAATGCGCTCCTGCGCAATCAGGCCGACCCGCTTTTTAGTGCCTTTTGTGCCGCTGGCGCCCGTGGAATCTGCGAGAGCAGCTAGGATTTTTGTAGCGCATGGGAATCCGCCTTCGCGTGCGCCACCGGTGCGGCGCACCTTCTGGATGGCCCAGTTCAGGCTGGCTTCGACCGGTGTGGTGCGGGTGTCAATGTCGTTGCCGTACAGGCACAAGCCGGCTTCCAGGCGCAGGGAGTTGCGGGCGCCCAAGCCGATAGGTTGCACTTCGGGTTGCGCCAGCAGGGCGCGGGCCAGGGCCTCAGCATGGTCGTTGTGGACCGAGATCTCAAAACCGTCTTCCCCGGTGTAGCCGCTGCGGGTGAGGAACACGTTGATCTTTTGGGTGCCGGTATCGACCGTGAAGTCTCCGCCCGTCATGAACACCAGCTTTTCCACGCCGGGGGCCAAGCGGGCCAGCGCCGTCACCGCCTGGGGACCTTGGAGGGCCAGCAGCGCGTAGTCGGGCAGGGGGTTGACCTGGCAGCGCTTGCCGATCTGGGCTTGAATGTGGGCTATATCCCCCGCCTTGCAGGCACCGTTCACGATGACGAAGAGTTCGTCTTGCGCCTTTTTGAAGAACATCAGGTCATCAATGATGGTGCCCTCTTCGGTGAGCAGCAGGCCGTAACGCTGCTTGCCCACGGGCAGATCGATCACGTCTACCGGCATCAGGCTCTCAAACGCCGCGCAGGCGTCCGGGCCCCTCAGGCGCAACTGACCCATGTGGGACACATCAAACAGGCCGGCCGCTTTGCGCGTGTGGTGGTGTTCGGCCATCAGGCCGGTGGGGTACTGAACCGGCATGGAATAGCCGGCGAACGGCACCATGCGCGCGCCCAGCTCGATGTGCAGGGCGTTGAGCGGTGTGGTCAACAAGGTGGTGTCATTAGCGGACATGGCGGCGATCCAATTAGTCCCGGCGCAATGCACCGGAGGGGCAAATCAAACCCGGATGCACGCTGACTCGCGCCCATCCGGTGCTGCCCCCGCTGTCCGCTTTACCTGAGAGATTCGCCGGGCCTGCGTGCACGGTGTGGCGTGCGCAGACTGCGGGTTGCTCCTTCGGTGGTTTGCAGGCCGCTGTGCGGTGCAAACTCTCTCCAGTGGGGTGTTGCCGCCGGCGCAATGGCCGGGTGGCAGTTGTCAGTCCTTTTGCCTGAGCGTTCAGACCGCTGCAATCAGCCGTCCTGCGCCTTCGGCGGCCCGTAATGGGCTCTCTCCTGAACGGGATGGATTCTAAACCAGCCAAAGCGCTGGCGGGCCACTTGTTACCATTCGGCGGACATTTGCCCATTTTTACCTTCTTTGCATGCTTTACCTTTTAAGGCTGGTGCTGATCAGCATCCAGTTCCTGCTGGCCTCTGTGGTCAACCTCCTGATTTGTTTTGCTAGGCCCTTCAATCCCGACAATTCCCGGCTCTCGGGGTGGATGTTTTCAGTCCCCGCGCTGAAGATTCTGGGTCTGAAGATGTGCCTGGAGACGGAGGGCTTGAAAACCCAGCCCAACCCCTTTGTGATCGTGGCCAACCACCAGTCCAACTGGGACTTGTTTGTGCTGGGTTGCGCGGTGCCACGGCGCACGGTATCGCTGGGCAAAAAGAGCCTGAAGTGGATTCCCTTTTTCGGCCAGATTTACTGGCTGGCCGGCAACATCCTGATCGACCGGGATAACGCAGTCAAAGCCAAGGCGGCCATGTTGCACACTACGGTGGTGATGCAGGAGCACGACACGTCGATCTGGGTGTTTGCCGAAGGCACCCGCAACCTCGGCCGGGGCATGCTGCCGTTCAAAAAGGGCGCCTTCCAGATGGCCATTAACGCGGGCGTGCCCATCGTGCCCCTGTGCTGCAGCAACTACAAAAAGACCATGCGCCTGAACCGCTGGAACAGCGGCAACATCATCGTCAAGACACTGGCACCCATTCCCACCACGGGCGTGACGCTAGACGACATGCCTGCCTTGATGGAGAAATGCAGGGCGCAAATGGAGGCGTGCATCGCCGAGCTGGACGCCCGCGCCGCCCTCTGAATTCAGCGGGCAGTCTGATGCTCGCCGAACCAGCGGAGCACGTCGTTCCACAAAGGCTGTGCCTGTCTGCGGAAGTAGCCCATGTGGCCGATGGGCCCTATGCCCTGTTGACCGGGGTGGATGTCTACCTTGCTCACGGTAGTGTTGCTGTAGGCGGCCATAAAGGCATCGCGTGACGCGGGTGGCGCCCAAAGGTCATCGGTCGCATTGGCGGCGATGATGGGGGTGCGCACCCGCCCGAACAAACCGGCCACATGCTGCATGCCGGGGTCATCAAAGAAGTAGCGCGGAAACTTGCACCAACGCTTCCAGTCCCGGTAAACGCCTAGTGGCAAGTCCTCGCCCATCTGGAGCTTGCTCCAGGCCAGATAGCCCTTCCAGCGGGTGAGCAGCGGGCCGATGACGTGCCACATCAGCAGCACCTTGAATTGCTCGGTACGTGGCATCCAGCCGTGCCAGCCCGCCCCGGTGGCAAAGGTATAAAACCGCGCGACCTTGTCGTGGTTGGGGAGCAGGCCGAATGCATGGCCACCGAACGAGTGCCCCACCATGAACAGAGGAACGGTGTCATCCGCCATGGCGTCTACCGCAGCCGCAACATCGTGGAAGGCCCAATCCAGATAGTCCATCTGAAAGCCGCGCAGTTCGGCGGGTTTGGAGAGGCCAATGCCGCGGTAATCCACCGTCAGGGTGGTGTAGCCCTGCTGTGCGGCGAAAAGTGCGAAGTTCTTGTAAAACAGCTGCGGAACGCCAGTGGCACCTGCGACCACCAGATGCCCGCGCAGAGGGCCTGTTGCTGGGTAACGCAAGGCCTGCAGGGTGTAGCTGTCGCGGGTCGTGAGGGTCAGGGCTTCTGGTGTGTTCATGGGCTGCCTCGATGTCCAAAAAAACGGGACCCTGAGGTCCCGTTCGTGCTTTCAAGCGTGTTTTACATGCCCGCGTAGTTAGGGCCGCCACCGCCTTCAGGCGTAACCCAGACGATGTTCTGGGTCGGGTCCTTGATGTCGCAGGTCTTGCAGTGCACACAGTTCTGGGCGTTGATCTGCAAGCGGTCGGTGTTGTCTTCGTTCTTGACGAACTCATACACACCGGCCGGGCAGTAGCGGGCTTCGGGGCCCGCGTACTTGGCCAAGTTGATGTTCACAGGCACCGAGGCGTCCTTGAGCGTCAAGTGCGCGGGTTGCTGCTCCTCGTGGTTGGTGTTGCTGATGAACACGCTGCTCAAGCGGTCGAAGGTGAGCTTGCCGTCCGGTTTGGGGTAGACGATGGGCTTGCACTCGGCCGCAGGCTTGAGGTAAGCGTGGTCGGGCTTGTCGCGGCGCAGGGTCCAGGGGATGTGTCCGCGCAGCACGAATTGTTCAAAACCGTTCATTAGCGTCGCGGTGGTCAGGCCGTACTTGAACCAGTTTTTAAAGTTGCGGTCTTTGTTCAGTTCGGTGTGCAGCCAGCTCTTATCAAACGCTTCGGGGTAAGCGATCAGCTCGTCGTGCTGGCGTCCGCCCACCACGGCGTCATAAGCCGCTTCTGCGGCCAGCATGCCGGTCTTGATGGCGGCGTGGCTGCCCTTGATACGACCAACGTTCAGATAGCCTGCATTGCAGCCGACCAGGCAGCCACCGGGGAATACCGTTTTGGGCAGGGCATTGATGCCGCTGGCGTTGATGGCGCGAGCGCCGTACGACAGGCGCTTGCCGGTGATCTCACCTTTGTCGTTCTCGAAGTAGTAACGCACATTCGGGTGGGTCTTCCAGCGCTGGAACTCTTCAAACGGGCTGAGATAGGGGTTGCTGTAGCCCAAGCCTGTGACAAAGCCCAGAGCGACCTTGTTGCCCTCGAGGTGGTACAGGAAAGCGCCACCGTAGGTGTCGGACTCCATGGGCCAGCCGGCGGTGTGCATCACAAAGCCGGGCTTGTGGCGGCTGGGGTCGATTTCCCACAACTCCTTGATGCCGATGCCGAAGCTTTGCGGGTCGCGACCCTCGTCAAGCTTGTATTTGGCGATGAGCTGTTTGCCCAAGTGGCCGCGGGCGCCTTCAGCAAACACGGTGTATTTGCCCAGCAGCTCCATACCAAGCTGGAAGCTTTCCATCGGCTCGCCGTCTTTGCCCACCCCCATGTTGCCGGTGGCCACACCCTTGACGGAGCCATCGTCGTTGTAAAGCACTTCAGCCGCAGTGAAGCCGGGGAAAATTTCCACGCCAAGACTCTCCGCTTGCTCTGCGAGCCATTTGGTGACAGCGCCCAGGCTGATGATGTAGTTGCCATCGTTGTGCGCGAAGGGCGGCAACACCATGTTGGGCACGCGAAAGCCGGACTTTTCGCTCAGGAAAATATAGGCGTCGTCAGTCACCGGTTGGTTCAGGGGGGCGCCCAAGGCCTTCCAGTCGGGAATCAGTTCGGTCAGCGCTTTGGGGTCCATGATCGCGCCGGACAAAATGTGTGCGCCGGGCTCAGAGCCTTTTTCGAGTACGACCACCGAAACATCGGTGCCTTTCTCGGCCGCCAGCTGTTTGAGGCGTATCGCTGTTGCCAGACCGCCGGGGCCTCCACCAACGACGACCACGTCGTATTCCATGGATTCACGGGGGCCGAATTGAGCCAGTATTTCCTGGTTTGTCATGGGGAGTCTCGCTTAATAATGGGTGGTCTTCTTGTCAGCGTTCGCGCGCTGGAGCGCACGCGACCGGCAGCAGATTTTATTCGCTGATTTTCAAAAAAAGAACGACCGTTCTTTTTTAATTTGTGGAGGCACTCTAAATGGCATACAGCATCGATCTTTCCGGGCGCATTGCTTTCATCACAGGTGCTTCCGGCGGGCTGGGGGCGCAGTTTGCCCGCACCTTGTCGGCAGCTGGCGCCGCCGTCGTGTTGGCCAGCCGCCGCATCGACAAGCTCAAGGACTTGCGCGCCGAAATTGAAGGGCAGGGCGGTGATGCCCATGTCATCGAATTGGATGTGACCGACCACGATTCGATCAAGTCGGCGGTAGCCCATGCCGAGACGGAGGTGGGCTCGATTGACATCCTTATCAACAACTCCGGGGTAAGCACTACGCAGCGCCTCCAGGACGTGAGTCCGGAAGACTACGACTTCATGTTTGACACCAATGTGAAAGGTGCCTTTTTTGTGGCCCAGGAAGTCGGCAAGCGGATGCTGGCCCGCGCAAAAGGTGCTGCACCCGGCAGCTACACCGGCGGACGCATCATCAATATCGCGTCCATGGCGGGACTGCGGGTGTTGCCCCAGATAGGGGTGTATTGCATGAGCAAAGCGGCGGTGATCCAGATGACCAAGGCCCAGGCGTTGGAGTGGGGCAAGTTCGGGATCAACGTCAACGCGCTGTGCCCGGGCTACATCGACACCGAGATCAACCACCACCATTGGCAGACTGAGGGCGGTCAGAAACTGGTGCAAATGCTGCCGCGCAAGCGCATCGGCCACCCGACCGACTTGGACGCCATGTTGGTGACTCTGTGCTCTGACCAGAGCCACTTTATCAATGGAGCGGTGATTGCGGCGGATGATGGATTTGGAATTTGAGTTCCGCCGGAGGATAAAGAGTCGTTTGCCAGTCATGGTGGCTGTTTGCTAGCCGGGGTGATTGCCGGTCTGGCGGCCGGTGCCCTGTGGGGCTTGGTGTTTGTGGCGCCTGCGATGGCACCGGGTTTGTCACCGGTAGATCTCACAGCCGGACGCTTTGTAGTTTTCGGTCTCACATCGCTGTGCATGATCGGCTTTGGCCGGTTGAATGGAAGTTCACGTCTGCCTAGCCTGAAGCAAGCGGGGACTGCACTGCTACTGAGCGTATTGGGCTTCTCCGGTTATTACCTGCTGCTGGTCTACGCCATCCGGGATGCTGGTGTGGAAGTGCCCACCATGATCATCGGGACCATTCCCGTGTGGGTGATGTTGCTCGGTAAGCCTGTGGGGTTGCGCTGGCGCAGCCTGATTCCGGGCTTGCTACTCACACTGGCAGGTGTCACCACAATGATGGCGGCTGAAAGCAGTGGCAGCGACATTCAAATGCACGGTTGGATATTCTGGCGCGGGGTGCTTTATGGCTTGTCGGCCATGGTCTTGTGGGTGGCCTTCGCGATCATCAATTCGGCTTGGCTCAAACAGCACACCAATGTGAACTTGAGGGACTGGACAAGTTGGATGGGCATCAACGCTGGCTTGGCGGCGTGGTTGCTGTGGGTGGCCTTGGGAACACCTGCTGAAGACCTGCTGGCGCACGCAGATGTTGCGCGGGCAGCTATGGTTTGTATAGCAACGGGCATCGGTTCAGCATGGATCGCGGCCGTGCTGTGGAATTTTGCCAGCCGGCGATTGAGTGCCAGTTTGTGCGGGCAACTTATCGTCTCTGAAACTTTGTTCGCACTCGTCTATGCGTTTCTGGTGCACGGAGACTGGCCCTCCGCCTTGCAATGGCTGGCCAGTGCGATTTTCATCTTGGGGATGGTGTCTTCGATCCGGGCGCACCGATAAGGGTTGCACGCCCGGAGCGAGAAGTCTTCTTCTACACAGGAACCCGACTTACTTCGGTGCCAGGCGAATGGCTCCGTCCAATCGAATCACTTCGCCATTGAGCATATCGTTCTCAAAAATGTGGATCGCAAGTTTGGCGTAGTCCTGCGGAGTGCCCAGGCGTGAAGGGAATGGAACGCCAGCAGCCAATGAATCCTGCACTTCCTGAGGCATGCTGAACAGCATGGGAGTACCAAAGATGCCGGGGGCGATGGTCATGTTGCGGATGCCGTTACGTGCCAGGTCGCGTGCAATGGGAAGGGTCATGCCCACCACACCACCTTTGGACGCACTGTAGGCGGCTTGGCCGATTTGCCCATCGTAGGCTGCAACTGATGCTGTGGAGATCATGACGCCGCGCTCACCTGTGGATTCGGGGTCGTTTTTGCTCATGGCGTCTGCAGCCAGGCGGATCATGTTGAAGCTGCCGATCAGGTTCACGGTGATGGTTTTGCTGAATGAGGCGAGGGCATGTGCGCCGTTTTTCCCCACCGTCTTTTCGGCCGGTGCAATGCCGGCGCAATTCACCAAGCCCATGAGCTTGCCCAGTGACAGGGCCTTGGCAACCACGGCCTGACCATCGGCTTCATTGCTGACATCGCACTTCACGAAGGCGCCGCCCAATTCGTTGGCGATCGCCTCACCTTTCTCGACTTGCATGTCCGCGATGACAACCTTGCCACCTTTGGAGGTGAGCATGCGTGCGGTGCCTTCGCCCAAGCCGGACGCGCCACCGGTCACGATGAAGACTTTTCCTGCGATATCCATGAGGTACTCCTTGTAGAACTGAAAGTGTTTGACGTTTACGTAAACGTCAATTATGGCCTAGCGGGATTGCTGGTTTTTTGGAACTTTCTGAAGTGGTTTGTCTGGAAGGCGATTTTTATGCTGCTATACTTCGGCCTCTCGGATAAATGTAGGCGCATAGCTCAGCTGGTTAGAGCACCACCTTGACATGGTGGGGGTCGTTGGTTCGAGTCCAATTGCGCCTACCAAATTTTTCCGAATGCTTCTTTTCACTAGGGTAATCCTAGGTCAGCATCAGCCGGTCCCTCTCTAGAATGTGCTGCAGTGCAACACTAACTTGGCTCTCACATTACGTGCTGAGTGATCGCAATGCAAAAAAACTCCACCAAAGATCCCAAATCATCCCAACGGGTAATCAAAAAGTACCCGAATCGTCGTCTTTACGACACTGATACCTCCACGTACATCACACTGGCTGAGATCAAGCAGTTGGTCATGGATAGCGAGGCTTTCATGGTCGTGGATGCCAAGACAGGTGATGATCTGACGCGAAGTATTCTGCTGCAAATCATCCTGGAGGAAGAGGCCAATGGTTCGCCCATGTTCACGACCCCAGTGCTATCCAGCATCATTCGTTTCTATGGGCATGCCATGCAAGGTTTTATGGGTGGGTATTTGGAAAAGAACATGCAGGCGCTCATGGAGATGCAAGCCCCCATGGTGCAGGGCGTCATGGGCAACAATATGTTCCAGCAGATGCAGGAACAAATGCAAAAACAAACCGAGCAATTCCTCGGCACATTCGGCCTCAAGCGCTAAACGCTAGGGCCGGTGTCTGGCAGGCGGGCTCCGGAACTTCGCTATATGACTGATATTTTGACCCCCACCCAGACAGCGCAAGCTGCCCCCAAAGTCGGTTTTGTGAGCCTGGGTTGCCCCAAGGCTTTGACCGACTCCGAACTCATCCTGACCCAGCTGAGCGCCGAGGGCTACCAAACATCCAAAACCTTCCAGGGCGCGGATTTGGTCATCGTCAACACCTGCGGATTTATTGACGATGCGGTCAAAGAAAGCCTGGACACCATCGGTGAGGCGTTGGCCGAAAACGGGCGCGTGATCGTGACGGGTTGCCTGGGTGCAAAGACCACCGATGGCGGGGAAAACATGGTTCGCCAGATGCACCCCAAAGTGCTTGCCGTCACCGGCCCGCATGCAACCCAAGAGGTGATGGATGCGGTGCACTTGAATCTGCCCAAGCCGCACGACCCATTTCTGGATTTGGTGCCGCAGTCTTTTGGTGTGGCAGGTGTCAAGCTCACGCCACGGCACTACGCATATTTGAAGATCAGCGAAGGGTGCAATCATCGCTGCACCTTCTGCATCATCCCCAGCATGCGCGGCGACTTGGTGTCCCGTCCCATTGGAGATGTACTGAGCGAAGCTCGGGCATTGTTTGAAGGCGGTGTGAAAGAGCTGTTAGTCATCAGTCAAGACACATCGGCTTACGGTGTGGATGTGAAGTACCGCACGGGTTTCTGGGACGGAAAGCCTGTCAAGACCCGCATGCTTGAGCTGGTCCAAGCCTTGGGTGATATTGCCGAGCCTTATGGTGCTTGGGTTCGTTTGCACTATGTATACCCCTATCCCAGCGTGGATGAGATTGTCCCCTTGATGGCAACAGGCCGTGTATTGCCTTACTTGGACGTTCCCTTGCAACACAGTCACCCTGATGTGTTGCGTCGCATGAAGCGGCCGGCCAGCGGTGAAAAGAACCTCGAGCGTTTGCAGCAGTGGCGTGAAGCGTGCCCGGAGTTGGTGGTGCGCAGCACGTTCATTGCGGGCTTTCCCGGCGAGACAGAAGAAGAATTTGAGCACTTGCTCGACTTTGTGCGTGAAGCCCAGATTGACCGCGCGGGCTGCTTTGCCTACAGCGCAGTGAATGGTGCAACTGCCAACGATTTGCCGGGCATGTTGCCCGTGGAAGTACGGGAGGAGCGCCGCGCCAGATTCATGCAGGTTGCAGAAGAAGTATCTGCGGCCCGGTTACAGCGCCGTGTCGGCTCTGTGATGCAAGTTCTGGTGGATTCCGCGCCGGCTTTGGGTCGCAAGGGCGGTGTCGGTCGCAGCTATGCGGATGCCCCTGAAATTGATGGCGTGGTGCGTCTGTTGCCACCCGAAAAAATCAGCAAGACACTCAAGGTGGGCGAATTCACCAGGGCCCGCATCGTGAGCGCGCAAGGTCACGATCTGGTCGCACTTCCCATCTGATTTTTTGCCACTGACACATGCATCAAATGGTCAGTGGCACGAATCACACAAGCAAAAAAAAGCCGCTGTTTTCACAGCGGCTTTTCATTAACTACATTACCATTGTTGGTGCCCAGAAGAGGACTCGAACCTCCACGATGTTACTCGCTAGTACCTGAAACTAGTGCGTCTACCAATTCCGCCATCTGGGCATCTCAGGAAAGAGAGAAGTATATCAAACATTTAGGCCAAAACAGCAGTTTGCTGGAAGAAGTTGAAGGAATTGTTCAGGGGCATCGTGATGGACACGGCTTCGTGTCCCGCGATGACGGTGCTCCCGACATTTACCTTCCCCCCAATGAAATGCGGGCGGTGCTGCACAAAGACCGCGTCAAGGTCCGCATCGTGCGAAGTGACCGCAAAGGTCGCCCCGAAGGACGGGTGGTGGAAATCACAGAGCGTTCCAAACAACCCATCATCGGCAGGCTGTTGCAGGAAAGCGGTGTCTGGCTGGTAGCGCCTGAAGACAAGCGTTATGGGCAAGACGTATTGATCCCGAAAGGCGCCACCAGCGTGGCCAAGCCGGGGCAAGTGGTGGTGGTGGAACTTATCGAACCTCCCGCCCTGTTTGGTCAGCCGGTGGGGCGCATCAAGGAAGTGCTTGGCGAGGTGGACGACCCCGGCATGGAAATTGAAATCGCGGTGCGCAAGTACAGCGTACCGCATGAATTTTCTGATGCATGCGTAGCGCTCGCGCGGACTCTGCCGGACAAGGTCCGACCCCAAGACAAGTTGCACAGGATTGACCTGACTGATATTCCTTTGGTCACCATCGACGGTGAAGATGCCCGCGACTTTGATGATGCGGTGTATTGCGAGCCCGCCAGCAAAGGGCGTGGCAAGACGGCTCTCAAAGGTTGGCGTTTGTTGGTGGCAATTGCGGACGTCAGTCACTATGTGGAGACAGGTAATGCCATTGATGTGGATGCCTATGACCGCGCGACCAGCGTGTACTTTCCACGCCGCGTCATTCCGATGCTGCCGGAGAAATTGTCCAATGGCTTGTGCTCGCTGAACCCTGAAGTCGAGCGACTTTGCATGGTGTGCGATATGTTTGTCACCGAAGACGGCGAGGTGGATGCTTACCAGTTCTATCCCGCCGTGATGTGGAGCCACGCAAGGTTCACCTACACAGAGGTGGCCGCCATTCTCGGCAACACGCGTGGTCCTGAAGCAAGCAAACGCAAGGAGCGAGTGCAAGATCTGTTGAACTTGCATGGTGTCTACCAGGCATTGCTCAAGTCCCGCCACAAACGGGGCGCTGTGGATTTTGAGACCACCGAGACGCAGATTGTTTGTGATGAAAACGGGCGCATTGAGAAAATCGTTCCCCGTACCCGCAACACGGCGCACCGGTTGATTGAAGAGGCCATGTTGGCTGCGAACGTCTGCAGTGCAGACTTCATTGCCCAGAACAAACACCAAGGCCTCTTCCGCGTGCACGAAGGTCCTACGCCTGAAAAGCAGGAGACGCTTCGCAATTACCTGAAGGCGAGCGGCATCGGCATGTCAATCAGCGATAAGCCTGCCCCTGGCGAGTTTCAAGCGATCGCCGAAGCCACCAAAGACCGGCCGGATGCGCAGCAGATCCACTCGATGCTCTTGCGCTCCATGTCGCAGGCGATTTATACGCCTATCAACAGCGGCCACTTTGGTTTGGCGTTTGATGCCTACACCCACTTCACCAGCCCGATCCGGCGCTATCCGGATTTGCTGGTACACCGTGTGATCAAAGCGATCCTCGCCAAGAGCAAATACCAGTTGCCAACGTTGCCGACGCCGGGTGAGGCACACGCCAAGCTCGCCCGACGCCTGGAGAAGAATCTGGCGTCGCGGGTGGCCAATCCGGAAACCAAACCCAAAAAACTCAATGCGGAAGGCACTGCCTGGCAGGCGGCCGGTTTGCACTGCAGTGCGAACGAGCGCCGCGCTGACGAAGCCAGCCGCGATGTGGAGGCATGGCTCAAATGCAAGTACATGCGCGAGCACTTGGGCGAAGAGTATTCGGGTGTCGTGTCCTCAGCGACAAGCTTCGGACTGTTCGTGACCTTGGACGCCATGTACGTGGAGGGCCTTGTTCATATCACTGAGCTGGGAGGCGAGTACTTCCGGTTCGACGAAGCCCGCCAGGAGCTGAGAGGTGAGCGCACAGGTATCCGCTACGCGATCGGTACACGGGTCCGCATCCAAGTGAGCCGAGTGGACCTCGATGGGCGGAAGATCGATTTCCGTTTGGTGCAAGAAGGGGCGGGATCCATTCCCAGACTGCCTCCTGAAAAGGGCGTCGGCCGCGACATCAAGCCGGGTCGCGCTGACTTCGCGGGGCGTTCAGATTCGGACGCCGGTGCGGGCGTCGCCTTCAAAGGCAAGGTTCGCCAACAGCGAAGTGCCGCGAAGTCTTCGCGCAGCAGTCGAGGTGTGGAAAAGGTGAGTCCATCAACGAAGAAGACTACCAAGAAGCGCAGATAGCCTGATGACTATTTGCTATTAAAATGGTAGCTGCTAGCGCATATTGCATGAGCGCTAGCAGCTATTTTTATATGGATTCCAGCAGTCCGCTGGCAGTGAGCGATGTGCGCTTTACCCACTGGTCCGCTAGCGCACCGTGGTGGTAGCAGGCTGCGCATGCCGCTTTCCACGCACTTGCGTGGCGCGCCAGTGCGGCGCCTGTCATGCCAGCAAGCACGTCACCCGTGCCGGCGATGGCCAGTTTGCCGTTTCCGGAGGGGTTGATGTGCGGTAAGCGATCTGGCGCTGCGATGATGCTCCCCGAACCTTTGAGAATCACGGTGCACTTGAACTGCTTCGCTAGAAGTTGCGCGGTACGTAAGCGGTCTGCTTGCACTTCGCCGACGCTGCAGCCCAGCAAACGTGCTGCCTCCAAGGGGTGAGGGGTGATCACTGTTGTGTCCACATCGCGACCCTGAAGCAGTGTTTGGAGGTCGGCGGAAGCCGCAATCGCGTTGAGCGCGTCGGCGTCCAAAACCAAGTGTTTTGATTCCAGGAGCCAACGTGGGAGGGGATGTGCAATTTCCTCGCCACCGCCACAACCGGCGACCAGAGTCAGCTGTTGCGGCTGCAGTGCGTCTGTATGGCGTTGCATCAGGTCTGCAGGCACCTTGACCGAAGCCTCTCCATTTGCCGAAGGCAGCAAAGCCAGATACACCCTGCCAGCACCAGACTGCAGCGCGGCCCTGGCCGCCAAGACAGCGGCGCCTTGCATGCCTCGCGTGCCACCCGCGACGGCAACATCCCCAAAACTGCCTTTGTGGGAGAGATGGGGGCGGTGGTACGCCGCAGGCATGGGGTTGAGCCACGCTGTTGGTTCAGCAGTTGATTCCAATCCCAAAGTGTTCAGCCACAGGTTACCGCAGACATCCCGTCCGTGAAGGGTCAGCAATCCAGGCTTCAAACGCAACATTGACAAGGTGTGTGTGGCATTCACGCAGGCGCCAGGCGCATCACCGGTGTCAGCCATCAGTCCGCTGGGAATGTCGGCGGATATCACGTCGCATGATCGTGAATTGATGAGACCTATCCAATCAGCGTATGTCCCGGTTGGCGCATGAGTCAGTCCGATACCCAGCAACGCATCAATGCATATATCCCAGTGATCTGGAGCGTGGTCATGTATGGCCACCCCTGCTTGTCGTGCCCTTGCGAAGGCCAGTCCAGCGTCAGTGGGCAAGGGCTTGTCTGCGGCTGGCATGCTGACATGGATTTCCTTGCCCCACTGATGTAGATGGATGGCAGCCTCTAATCCATCGCCGCCGTTATTACCGCGCCCGCAGGCGATCCAAAAAACGTGTGCATGTGGCGCTACTGCTAGCGAAAGCTTTGCCAAAGCCAAGCCGGCCCGTTGCATAAGGTAGCCCGGCGGGTGGTTCTGTATCGCGTTTTCCTCAAGAGTTCTTGAGGCGGTTGTGCCGAGTATGGGCAGGCGCGCAAAAGTCTTGGGGCCTTGGGTGGAAAGAATCCACTCAGAATTCATAGGTGTCGCCCTCTCGCGCAAGCCGTATATCCATGCCTGTGCTCAAGTGGGCGTTTTGTTCCAATGCGTCGGCAAAAGCCAATTCCAGGGCGTCGTCACTCCGGGTCGGCTCGTGATGTGTGCAAAAGAGCACTTTGGCCCCCGCAGCATGAGCAGACGCAATGCTGGTGCTGAAGGTGCCATGCCCCCAACCTTTTTTGGCAGGGTACTCGGCATCGGTGTAGGAGGTGTCAGCGATGTACACTTCCACTCCCTTGATAGCCTCCAGGATGGCATTGTTCTTTTCATCGACGAATGCCTGATAGTCCTCGAAGCCTTCGTCGCCGGGTTCGTAGATGTTGTAAGGGGGCTCATGGTCGCCGGTGAAGAACACAGACTTTCCGTTGCATTCGATGCGGTAGCCGAAATCCACTACCGGATGATTCAGGAGGCACGGTGTCACAGTGGCACTTCCAATCTGGATCGGCTGGTCAGGCATGAGAGTGACGTACTCGATGCGGGCTTTCATCTCTTCCTCACGCACCGGAAAGTAGCTGTACTGCAGTTGCACCGCCATCACCTGCTCGATGCCCTTGCCAGAGACCGGGTCGAAGCCACCATGCAATCGCAGGGTGTTTCCGGGGATGAAATTCGGGATAAAAAATGGAAGCCCCTGAATGTGATCCCAATGAGAGTGGGTGATCAGTACATTGGCGGTTACCGGCATTTCTGCCAGCAAGGTCTGGGAGAGTGGGAAGATGCCGGTGCCTGCGTCCAGAATGATCAATTCGTTGTTGTCTGTACGGATTTCAATGCAGGTCGTATTGCCGCCGTACCGCACGGTTTTGGGACCGGGCGAAGCTATGGAACCGCGTACTCCCCAAAACCTGACCTTCATAAGTCTGTCCTTTATAACTTCGCGAATACTTGTGCTTCTTCAAACAAGCCTGTCAGATCACCCAAAGAGGCAATGACCTGCTCCAAATCGCCGCCCAAGCGCTTCTGTAATGGTGCTGGAAGTTCGTCAATGCAGTGGTTGCCGGCAAAGCCAAAAGCCAAACGCTTGCTGATTTGATTTGCAGCAAAAACGCAAGCGATCATGTCGGTATCTTTCAGGTTGTCTGCTTTTTGATGTCGGATGGTGTCTACCAGTGCAGGGGCAAAACGCCATTTCTCCACAAGCATGGCGCCTACCACCGCATGGTCTGCGCCGATGGTGATTTGCAAGGCGTTATGCAAAGAACTGTTGTCTGCGGCACTTATGGCTAGAGCCGCTTTGAATTCCTGTGGCATGAATTGGGCGAAAACCATCTTGCCAAAATCATGAAGGAGACCTGCAATGAAGCAATCCATCGGATCTGCGTCGTCCAGCTTCAACGCAAGTTGCTTGGCAATATTGGCGGTGGCCAATGAATGCAAAAGATACTGCTGGACGTCAAACCCAGCGTGGTTATCTTTGGGAAGCATGCCAATGGCCGCAATACTCAGTGCCAGATTCTTGATGGTGTTAAAGCCTAGGTACACCACGGCATGGCCGATGGACGTTACTTGCCGCGGAAGGCTGTAGTACGCCGAATTGACTACCTTCAGAATTTTGACCGTGACCACCGGATCTTTGTCAATGACGTCAACCAGATCCTTGGGCGTGCTGTTGACATCCCGGGTCAGTTCCAAAATACGTTGGACGCTTTTCGGAAAAGCGGGCATTCCGTCTACCGCGGCGGCAAGTCGTTGTGACAGTTCTGGGCTCATGATGTCTCTTTCCCTGTGCTGCTTTGCCTGCCGGAGAACAAGGCTCGCAAAGCCTATCGGTTGAAGCGATGCGGACTCAGAAGTTCGCTTGGCAAACTGGTGGATTGGCCTGAGATTTGTTCGGATAGTAACCGCGCGCTGGCGGTCGCCAGTGTCCAGCCATTGGCTCCATGGGCCAAGTTGAGCCAAACACCTGGAAGTCCGGCATTTCCGATCAACGGAAGGCCGTCATGGGTAAAAGTGCGACTGCCTCGCCATATTTGTGTTCCAGCCGGGTAATTGGCGGCGCCGGGAAAGTATTGATCCAGTGTGCGGAATAGCTTGTTGACAAGGCGCTTGTCGTGCTCCTTCGTCGCCGTTTTGTTTAGTTCGGCCCCGCCGCAAACCCGCAATCTCTTGCCAATGCGGGCGATAGTGATACCGGACTTGCAATCCTGCAGGGCACTTCGCGGGGCATTTAGCGGCTCGCGGATGGCAGCACTGAGTGCATAGCTGTCGATCCGTGCGGTAGAGGCGTGGAAGTTGGTTTTCAAAATCTCTTCCGGTGGAAGGGATTCTGTACAGAGCACAACATGATCAAAAGACTGGATGTCACCGTTCTTGAGTCGAACTTGCGGCTTGCCCTGAGATACCAGCGCTGCGACTTCAGTGTCAAATTGAAAATCCACTCCGTTGCGTTGTGCTGCATGTTTGACCAGCAGCGAGAATTGGCGGCAGTTCATGACGCGGTCGCCCGGCAAGTAGATCGCCTTGAACACACTATCCGCCCCATGCAGGGCCGGTTCATGGGCTTCTAACTCCTCCCGTTCCAATAATCGATAACTTTGTCCCGCGTCCTTCAGTGACTGGAGTCTTGCAACATGCCTGTTCAGTTCTGATTCATTGCTTAGCAATATGAGCTGCCCTTGACTCTGTTCAACTTCCCATTGGTGATGCGAGATCAGTGCATCTGTAATCTCCATCCCCCAAAAAGCCATTTTTTGCCCGAACGACTGAATGGCGCTCACCTTATCGATTTCTGCTTCTGAACACTGTGACCACAGCCAGCGAAAGTTGACCGGCCTGGCCCAGCGCGAATACGACATTTGTCGGCTGCTCTGCCAAAAGCGGCGTAACCTGTGCCCTGAAAACATGGAAGTCGATAAAGGCAAGGTAAAGCTGTTGCAGTGCATGCCGCCATTTGCAAAACTCGAGGATTCACTGGCTGCACCGTTTTTCTCAAATACGGTGACAGCATGGCCGGCTTCGGCCAATTCATGGGCAGTCGTTATTCCGACGACTCCCGCGCCCACAATGGCTATTTTCATTTCAACTTTCAATTTTGGATGCGTCTCTCGCTAGTCCTTATTTTTTCATAGGTTTCGGGCTGCCTGACGGAAATACTCCAACCATTGGATAAATGGGGCGCGGAAGGGCGGGGCGTTTGAAGTCCGCGCGTGCTATACTCGATGGGCTTTGGTGGGTGCGCCCGCGGAGCAAATCACAAACCACCCCCACAAGGTGTTGCCCAAGGTGCGTTCTGAGGGTAATCAGCGGGGTGGATTTCAGACCCAACCTTCGGAGTTAAATATGGCAGTAACAATGCGCGAAATGCTGGAAGCCGGTGTCCACTTTGGTCACCAAACCCGCTTCTGGAACCCCAAGATGGCCCCGTTCATCTTCGGTCACCGTAACAAAATCCACATCATCAACCTGGAAAAATCGCTTCCGATGTTCCAGGAGGCGGCCAAGTTTGTGCGCCAACTGTCTGCAAAGCGCGGCACCATTTTGATGGTGGGTACCAAGCGCCAAGCACGCGAAATCGTGGCGGCAGAAGCCCAGCGCGCCGGTGTTCCTTTTGTCGATCAGCGTTGGTTGGGCGGTATGTTGACGAACTTCAAGACCGTCAAGACTTCCATCAAGCGTCTGAAAGACATGAAAGTTCAGCAGGAAGCTGGTTTGGACAGCATGAGCAAGAAAGAGCAACTGATGTTCGCTCGCGAGCTCGAAAAGCTGGAAAAAGACATTGGCGGTATTCAAGACATGAACACGCTGCCTGATGCTATTTTTGTGATCGACGTGGGTTACCACAAGATTGCCATTGCGGAAGCACGCAAGCTTGGCATTCCTTTGATCGGCGTGGTGGACTCTAACCACTCTCCCGAAGGGATTGACTATGTGATTCCTGGTAACGACGACTCTTCCAAGGCAGTGACTTTGTACGCTCGTGGAATTGCTGACGCGATCCTCGAAGGCCGTGCTAACGCTGTGGATGATGTTGTCAAGGCGGTTGCCGCCGAAGGTGATGACGAATTCGTTGAAGTGAGCGAAGCTTCCGCTTAAGCACTTTTGCACCCGAAAAAGGGGGCTTCGTTGCCCCTTTTTTTTAGCCCTTATTAAAACTGTTGAAATTCGGAGAATACAAATGGCAGCAATTACAGCGAGCATGGTGGCAGAACTGCGTGGCAAGACAGATGCGCCTATGA
Source organism: Rhodoferax mekongensis (assembly GCF_032191775.1). Taxonomy (NCBI): domain Bacteria; kingdom Pseudomonadati; phylum Pseudomonadota; class Betaproteobacteria; order Burkholderiales; family Comamonadaceae; genus Rhodoferax; species Rhodoferax mekongensis. The sequence continues at coordinate 2,031,082 of NZ_CP132507.1, forward strand.
TGGAATGCAAGAAAGCTTTGACGGAAGCTGATGGCGATATGGCAAAGGCGGAAGAGATTCTGCGTGTCAAGTTGGGTAGCAAAGCTGGCAAAGCCGCCGCGCGCGTGACGGCTGAAGGCGTTGTTGCTACGAGCATCGCCAATGGCGTCGGCGCGTTGATCGAAGTGAATTGTGAAACGGACTTCGTCACCAAGAATGACAGCTTTCTCGCACTGGCAAATGCTGCAGCCAATCTGGTAGCCGTGAACAATCCTGCCGACGTTGCTGCGTTAGGCGCACTGGCCTACGAGCAAGACGGCTTCGGACCTACCTTGGAAGATGTTCGCAAGGGCCTCATTGGCAAGATTGGCGAGAACATGACCTTCCGCCGTTTCCAACGTTTTGATGGTTCCAGCAAGCTGGCCTCTTATCTGCACGGTACACGCATCGGTGTGGTGGTTGAGTTCGACGGTGATGAGGCTGCTGCGAAGGACGTCGCCATGCACGTAGCGGCGATGAAACCTGTGTCTTTGTCTGCGGACCAGGTTCCTGCAGAGTTGGTTGAGCGTGAGCGTTCGGTAGCTGCAGCAAAGGCCGCGGAAGACGCAGCTATCGCTACCGCTGCCGGCAAGCCTGTGCAATCTGCAGAGATTGTTGCCAAGCGCATTGAGGGTGGTGTTCAGAAATTCCTGAAGGAAGTTTCTTTGTTCAACCAGCCTTTCGTCAAGAACGACAAGCAGACTGTTGAGCAAATGCTCAAGGCGGCGTCTACCACCGTGAAGGGTTTCACACTGTACGTGGTAGGGGAAGGTATAGAGAAGAAAGTAGACGATTTCGCTGCAGAAGTTGCTGCACAAGTGGCAGCGGCCAAGCAGTCTGCTTGATCTGCAAAGAAAGTTGTTAGTCACCGAACGGGAGTCGTCCATGAGTCAAACCAAACCTGCTTACAAGAGAATCTTGCTCAAGTTGTCCGGCGAGGCATTGATGGGCGACGATCAGTTCGGTATCAACCGGGACACTATCGTCCGCATGGTTGATGAAATTGCGGAAGTTACCCGTTTAGGTGTGGAAGTTGCCGTTGTGATTGGTGGCGGCAACATCTTCCGAGGTGTTGCAGGTGGTTCTGTGGGGATGGATCGTGCAACTGCTGATTACATGGGCATGTTGGCGACGGTGATGAATGCACTTGCTTTGGGTGACACCATGAACAAGGCCGGTCTAACAGCACGTGTGATGTCCGCTATCGGCATCGAGCAAGTGGTGGAGCCCTATGTCCGTCCCAAGGCCTTGCAATACCTCGAAGAAGGCAAGGTAGTGATTTTCGCTGCGGGTACAGGGAATCCATTTTTTACAACGGATACTGCCGCAGCGTTGCGCGGAGCAGAGATTGGTGCCGAGATGGTGTTGAAGGCGACGAAAGTCGATGGTGTTTACACAGCGGACCCCAAAAAGGATCCCTCGGCAACCCGCTACTCGAAGATTACGTTCAATGACGCGATGACCCAAAACTTGGGCATCATGGATGCTGCTGCATTCGCCCTCTGCCGTGACCAAAAGCTGCCGATCAAGGTTTTTTCCATCTTCAAGCACGGAGCACTGAAACGTGTGGTGATGGGTGAAGACGAAGGAACCCTGGTGCACGTGTAAGCAGAGTAAAGGCATAGTGATCGCTTAGGAGCTAATAAACCATGTCCATTGAAGAAATCAAGAAAACATTGGATGCCAAGATGGATCAGTCCATTGCATCCCTCAAGAATAACTTGACGAAGATCCGCACAGGTCGTGCGAATCCCGCATTGTTGGATACAGTGCACGTGGATTACTACGGTTCCATGGTCCCCTTGAGTCAAGTAGCGAACCTTTCGCTCATTGACGCTCGAACGATTAGTGTCCAACCTTGGGAAAAGAATATGGCTCCCAAGATTGAAAAGGCCATTCGCGACTCAGATTTGGGTTTGAACCCCTCCAGCATGGGTGAACTGATTCGGGTCCCCATGCCTGCGATGACTGAAGAGCGTCGAAGAGAATTGACGAAAGTGGTCCGTGGTGAAGGAGAGGGTGCCAAAGTAGCGGTTCGCAATTTGCGTCGTGACGCCAACGAGGCTGTCAAAAAGCTGGTCAAGGAAAAGCTGGCGTCTGAGGATGATCAAAAGCGTTGTGAGGCCGATGTGCAGAAAACGACGGACAAGCACATAGCAGAGATTGATCGTTTGGTGGCTTCCAAAGAACAAGACATCATGGCCGTGTAACGCGGTATTGCATGTCGGCATCAGTTGCACCCGGACCATTGCATGTGGCCATCGTGATGGATGGGAACGGGCGATGGGCATCCAAGCGCTTTCTTCCTCGGTTGGCGGGACACAAACAGGGCGTTGACACACTGAAGCGAGTTGTCAGGGCCTGTTCCACTAGGGGAATATCAACGCTGACGGTGTTTGCGTTCTCTTCCGAGAACTGGAATCGTCCTACAGACGAGGTATCGGGGCTGATGGATTTGCTGGCAGGCGCCTTGGCTCGTGAAGTGTCGCAGCTCAAGCAGGAGGGTGTTCGCCTCAGGTTTGTCGGCAGTAGGACAGCGCTTTCCGAGAAGGTACAGCAAGGCCTACAACAAGCGGAATCAGAAACAGCGATCAACACCGGGTTGACGCTCAACGTTTGCTTTAACTACGGCGGACGATGGGATATTGTCCAGGCAGCCAGCGCCCTCGCGAAACGCGGGGAGGCTATCACTGAGGATAGCCTTGACAAGATGATGGCGCTCGCTCCATGTGCAGACCCCGATCTTTTTATCCGTACGGGGGGTGAATACCGAATCAGCAATTTCTTGCTGTGGCAATCGGCCTATGCAGAGTTTGTTTTTAGCCCCGTTTTGTGGCCCGATTTCAGTGAAGATGACCTCGATACGGCACTGACTGAGTATCGAAGCCGTGAAAGGCGATTTGGTAAGACTTCTGAGCAGCTTCGCTAGGCGTGCGTTGCTCTTTCTGAAGGGTTTTCTATGCTGCGCTTGCGCGTCCTTACTGCGATCGCCTTACTGGCTGTCTTGGTTCCTGCTGTCTTTTATCCGGCCGTCGTCGCTTTCGCCAGTGTTGCGGGTCTATTGATGGCCTGTGGAGCCTGGGAGTGGTTTCGGCTGAATGGAGCAGGTCGATTCCAATCTGTGATTGCTGGTGCTGGATGTGCAGTGACTTGTGGCGTTTTATGGGGTTTACACCCACCTGCTTTTGTCTTGCAGTGGGTCTGGTCTGCAAGCGCGGTGATCTGGGTCGCCGGTGGAGTCGCTTTGATCCGTGCCGGTGTGCCGGCTTGGACGGCGCTCGATCAAAATTTCCGGCAGTTGACTGGTTTCGCCGTTTTGTGCGCGGCGTGGCTGGCAGTGGTGTCTGCGCGCATCCAGGGCGTGAATTTTCTTTTCTCAGTTTTGGCCTTGGTCTGGGTCGCTGATATAGGTGCTTACTTCGTAGGGCGCTCGCTGGGAGGGCGCTTTTTCAAACAGAAATTGGCACCAGATATCAGCCCAGGAAAAACCCGAGAGGGAGCTGTGGGTGGAATCGTCGGGGTGCTGTTGTTGGCGGTTCTTTGGATTCATGTTGACCGGAGCTGGGTGTTGGATTCACCCAGCATTTACACCATTCTCGCCGCCAAACACTGGGTATTCCTGGTTCTCGCTGCTCTTTTCCTGGGCGTAATGAGCATCTCTGGAGATCTTCTGGAGTCTTTGGTGAAGCGGGCTGCGGGCGCTAAAGACAGCAGCCAACTCTTGCCGGGTCATGGCGGAGTATTGGACAGGGTGGATGCGTTGCTGCCAGTAGTGCCACTGGCCATGTTTTTGCAGTCTTTTTCATCGCTACCTCTATGAAGCAAATCGCTGTGCTGGGATCAACCGGCTCCATCGGTGTCAATACCCTTGATGTGTTGAGGCGGCATCCTGAGAACTTTTCTGTTTTCGCGCTCACTGCTTCGACCAATGTGGAGGTGATTCACGCGCAATGCTTGGAGTTTCGTCCGCGATTTGCGGTGATGGTGAGCCCCAAGCATGCGATGGCGCTTCAGGAACGGCTCAAGAAGTCCGGAGCCAGCACCGAAGTGCTATCGGGGCCTGCCGCACTTGATGAGGTCGCCGCGCATGCCGATGTTGATATGGTTATGGCCGCCATTGTTGGGGCGGCAGGGTTATCGTCTTGCATCGCTGCCGCATCTGCAGGAAAGCGCTTGCTTTTGGCCAACAAAGAGGCACTCGTGGTGGGGGGGAAGTGTTCATGTCGGCGGTGAAGCAAGGTAGGGCTGTTTTGTTGCCCATCGATAGCGAACACTCCGCCATTTTTCAGTCGCTCCCGGATAGTCGGGAGCACTGGCCATCCGTGATAGACAAACTGATCTTGACGGCATCGGGTGGCCCTTTCCGTACTTGGAGCCCAACTCAAATTCGGGAGGCGACACCTGAGCAAGCTTGCGCTCATCCCAATTGGGTCATGGGGCGCAAGATATCGGTGGACTCCGCGACCATGATGAACAAGGCGCTCGAGGTCATTGAGGCCAAGTTTTTATTCGATGTGCTTCCCCAGCAAGTGGACGTCATTATTCATCCCCAAAGTGTGGTGCACTCCATGGTGCAGTACGTGGACCATTCAGTCGTGGCCCAGTTGGGTACCCCCGACATGCGTGGTCCCATTGCTTATGGCTTGGCTTGGCCGCAGCGAGTTGCATCGGGGTCAGCCGCCTTGGATTTTTCCACGATGGCGTCGCTGACCTTTGAATCCATTCACTCACAGGATCATCAAGCACGATTCCCCGGTTTGAAGCTGGCTTGGGAAACTTTAACGGGCCAAGCGGGATCAACTGTTCTATTGAATGCCGCTAATGAAGTTGCGGTGGCAGCATTTTTGGATCGTCGCATTCGTTTCGATCAAATCCATATTGTGAACACACGCACCTTGAACCAGATGAGCTTCGTTTCCCCGGATGATTTGTCCTCTTTGATGACTTTGGATGCAGATGCTCGAAGGTTGGCTGAGCACATTTGCACATCACTGCGGCAGTAAATAGATATCAGGTACCGTATGCAAACAATTTTGGCTTTCCTCGTTGCCATTGGTTTGCTAGTTGCCGTGCATGAGTGGGGGCATTTTTGTGCAGCCCGTCTTTGCGGGGTCAAGGTTCTCCGATTTTCCATCGGATTTGGGCCTAAATTGTGGGGGTGGTCATCCCGTCGGACGGGTACTGAGTTCGTCCTGAGTGCTATTCCCCTGGGTGGCTACGTCAAGATGCTCGATGGTCGCGAGGGACCAGTTGCAGCGTACGAAGCATCGCGGGCTTTTGACAAGCAGTCCTTGCGCCGTCGATCGTTCATCGTTGCAGCCGGGCCGCTAGCCAATTTGGTGTTGGCGATTGGTCTTTACTCCCTCGTTAATTGGCAGCCAGTTGATGCGGCCGCACCTGTTCTCCCGACGCCTGTTGCCTCCTCTTTGGCCGATAAGGAAGGTTGGGTAGGTGGGGAGCGCATCCTGGAGGTGGGTGTGTCGCAAGACGCGCTGACCCCCATAAGCACTTTCGACGAATTCCGATGGTGGCTTACCACGGCCAGCTTGGATCGCGAGGTTCTGTACGTAAGGTTTAGTGAGTCAGGTCACGACGGATCCATAAGCAGTCAGTTGCGTTCGCTGGATCTCAGATCTCTGGGCGGCGGCGCTACAGATGCCTCGCTTTTTAAGAAGATCGGCTGGCCCTCTCCTTTTTCCAAACCGGTCATGGGTGACCTCAGCGCTGAGGGGCGTGCTGCTGCAGCGGGGCTGATGTCCGGTGATGTGGTGTTGGCGGTAGATGGAAAATCCATGCGCGATGCACACCAGCTCAGGGCATTGATACGCAGTTCTCCTGAAGTAATGATGGCATGGCAAGTGAAGCGCTCAGGCCAGGTACTAAGCTTCGCTGTAACTCCAAAAGCCGAAAAAGAGGGTGTGGAAGTGGTCGGTCGTGTGGGCGCGTTCATTGGTGGCACTCCGGATACGGTGTCGGTTCAATATGGGTTCGCGGAGGGAATTACGCGGGCTGTCGGGAAGACTTGGGACATTGCCCGCATGTCTTTGGTTGCGATGGGGCAAATGATCACAGGTCAGGTGTCGCTTCGTAATTTGAATGGACCATTGGCAATCGCAGACTATGCCGGCAAATCTGCTGCCCTGGGTTTTGTGCAGTTTTTGAGCTTTTTGGCGCTTATCAGCATCAGTCTCGGGGTGTTGAACCTGCTCCCCTTGCCGGTCTTGGATGGTGGGCACCTGATGTATTATCTTTGGGAGGGGCTGACCGGTATACCGGTGCCCGAGAAATGGTGGGAAGTGCTTCAACGCGCTGGTGTTGCGTTGTTGCTGGTGATGATGTCTATCGCCTTCTATAACGATGTTTTGCATATCTTGGGTTAAGACGCCTTGCCGCTCTTGACCCGACCCCCGGAGATTCAACTTGAGTACTTTGAAAAATTCTCGTCGCAGCGTTCGGTATGCTGCTTGCAGCGGCTTGCTTGCCATGCTGTTGCAATCTGCTTGGGCGCTGGAACCATTCGCGGTTCGTGATATCCGGGTAGAGGGTCTTCAGCGTGTGGAAGCCGGTACGGTGTTTGCCTCCATGCCCGTTCGTGTGGGTGATACCTATACCGATGAGAAAGCGGCAGCCTCTATTCGCTCGTTGTTCGCCCTCGGACTTTTCAAGGATGTGCGAATCGAGAGCAAGGATGGCGTTGTCATCGTTATCGTGGAGGAGCGCCCCAATGTCGCGGATGTTGATTTCTCCGGGAATCGGGAGTTTGACAAAGAATTGCTCAAGCGTGCCTTGCGGGATATCGGTCTGTCAGAAGGGCGTCCGTTCGACAAGGCGCTGGTTGACAGGGCAGAGCAAGAACTCAAAAAGCAATACATCAGCAAAAGCATGTACGCTGTGGACATTGTGACCACAGTGACACCGATTGAGCGGAACCGTGTGAACGTCAGTTTTGCGGTCTCCGAAGGTGAAACTGCAAAAATCAGTGAAATCAATATTGTCGGGAACAAGAGCTTCCCCGCAAGCACACTTCGTGGCCTATTCGATTCCGATACCGGAAACTGGCTGAGCTGGTACACGAAGTCCAACCGCTATGCCCGCACCAAGCTGAATGCAGATATAGAAACCTTGCGGTCTTATTACCTCGCGCGCGGCTTTCTCGAATTCAAGGTCGACTCCACCCAGGTTGCAATTTCTCCGGACAAGAAGGATATTGCCATCACGATCAACATTACCGAAGGGGATCAATTCGCTGTTTCGAAGATCAAGCTGGCTGGCAACTTTCTGGGGAAAGAGCAAGAGTTCCAGTCATTGGTGACCATCAAGGCAGGTGAGCCTTATAACGCCACGGATGTGGCTCAGACCACCAAGGCATTTACCGATTACTTCGCCAATTTCGGGTATGCGTTTGCGCGGGCCGAAGCGCGTACCGACATTGACCGTGCCACGAACCGTGTGGAAATTACCTTGGTCGGTGAACCGTCTCGTCGGGTCTATGTCCGACGGATTAACGTCGCTGGCAATGACCGAACTCGTGATGAAGTGATTCGCCGCGAATTTCGACAACTGGAGGCAGCTTGGTATGACGGAGAGAAAATCCGTCAGTCGCGCAACCGCGTGGACAGGCTGGGTTATTTCACCAATGTGGGCATTGATACCCAAGAGGTAGCAGGATCCCCTGATCAGGTGGATCTGACGATCACAGTTGCGGAAAAACCTACGGGCAGTATCAGCTTGGGTGCAGGCATCTCCAGCGCAGATGGACTGGGGCTTTCATTCGGCTTCAAGCAGGAAAACGCATTCGGTTCCGGAAACTCTTTGGGAATCGAAGTCAATACCAGCAGGGCCAACCGTACCTTGGTACTCAGCACCACCAATCCCTACTTCACCGACGATGGGGTTTCGCGCACCTTCGATCTGTACCAGCGTACGTCCCGGCCCTACGATGACGTGGACACTTACGCGATTGAAACGACGGGCGTTGGAATACGTTTTGGGGTGCCCTTCTCGGATTCGGATACCGTGTATTTTGGCCTGGGGGCGGACAAGACCCGTATTATTCCGGGCACCTATTTACCTACGGTGTACCAGGATTACGCCAACGAGTTCGGTTACAGCGCAACGGCAATCCCGCTGACCGTAGGCTGGTCCAGAGATACGCGTGACAGTGCGCTGGTGCCTAGCACCGGTCGGGTCATCCGCACGAATGCCGAATGGAGCGTGGGGGGGACATGCGATACGTACGTGGCACGGCGCAATATCAGCAATTTGTTCCCGTTACCCGAACAGTGACGGCAGCATTCAACACGGAGTTGTCGATGGGGGCAGCTACCGGTTCTGGTTCCTATCCGATTTTCAAGAATTACTATTTGGGTGGATTGGGTTCGGTACGCGGATTCGAGCAGGGCAGTTTGACCACTGCTGCACAGCGCGCCGCGTCACTGGCGGCTACGGGCGGAGCCAAAAAAGTGGTGTTCAACGCCGAGTTGCTTTCGCCGCTTCCGGGCGGCGGCAACGACCGCACATTGCGGGGCTTTGCGTTTGTAGACGCTGGGGGTATCTATGGCGTTGATGAGGCGATTCAGCTATCGGACATGCGGGCATCTTTCGGTGTGGGCATCAGTTGGATATCTCCGGTAGGCCCACTGCGTCTGGCCCTCGCTCGGCCTTTGTCCAAGTTTGACGCGGATAAAATGCAAAACGTTCAATTTCAAATCGGAACAACCTTTTAATGAAAACAGTACAAGTGAAATGGGCGTTGGCGGCTGCGTTGGTAGTGGCATTGGGCAGCAGTTTCGCCCAAGAGTCCAAGGTGGGCTACATCAACACGCAACGAATCACCACAGAGTCGGCACCCGCAAAGGCAGCACAAGCCAAGCTGGAGCAAGAATTCTCCAAGCGACAGAAAGATTTGGCTGACTTGCAGCAGTCGCTCAAGTCCATGAGCGAAAAGTTTGAACGTGATGCACCCGCCATGTCGGAAGCACAGCGCGCGGCACGCCAGAAGGAATTTGCCGAGCAAAACCGCGACTTTCAACGCAAACAGCGCGAGTTCCAAGAAGACTTGAACGGCCGTCGCAACGAAGAGCTCCAGAAAGTACTGGATGCGGCTAACCGGGCCGTCAAGCAGGTCGCAGAAGGTGAGAAATACGACTTGGTGCTGCAAGAAGTTGTCTACAGCAGTGCGCGCCATGACATTACCGAAAAGGTTTTGAAGATTCTCAACGCCGGTGCCAAGTAAGCTTTGACGACACAGGCTGTTCATGTGAAGTCCTTGACGCTCGCGGCACTGGTTGAACAGCTGGGGGGAGCTTGTAGGATCGTCAGATGTGATGATTACGGGCCTGGCTCCATTGGAAACGGCCACCGGTACGGATATCAGTTTCCTCAGCAATCCCAAGTACCAGCAGCAACTCACCCAGACACTGGCCGGGTGTGTGATTGTGGGGCCTGCCATGGCGGCTTTGGCATCGACGCGCGGCCCGTGCATCGTTACGCCCAATCCTTACCACTATTTCGCCCGCCTGACACAACTTTGGCGGCGGCAGATCGCGCGTGATGTTTCCGGATTGCCGGCCATCCATCCCAGTGCCGTGGTCGACCCCGAGGCCCGAATTGCAGGAACGGCCCGTATTGGGCCTCTGTGCGTCATCGAGGCCGGCGCAACGGTCGGCGAAGGCACAGTGCTAAAGGCCCGCGTAACCTTAGGCGAAGACTGCCATATTGGCGAACGCTGCATCGTGCACTCAGGAGTGGTGATTGGTGCCGATGGTTTTGGGTTCGCACCGGATGACGGGCGTTGGGAAAAGATTGAGCAATTGGGGGCTGTCCGCATCGGAAACGACGTGGAAATTGGTGCCAACACCTGCATCGACCGAGGTGCGTTGAGTGACACCATCATCGAAGATGGTGTGAAGCTGGACAACCTGATCCAGATCGGTCACAACGTGCGCATCGGGGCGCATACCGCCATGGCAGGTTGTGTCGGTGTCGCAGGTTCCGCGAACATCGGGTCACACTGCACTGTAGGTGGTGGTGCAATCATTCTGGGGCACCTCACCCTGGCTTCCGGCGTGCACATCTCAGCAGCGACGGTGGTCAGCAAGTCGATTCACAAGCCGGGCAACTACACCGGTATCTTCCCACTCGATGAAAATGCAAACTGGGAGCGCAACGCTGCATCATTGAAGCAGCTCCATAGTTTGCGCGACCGAATCAAAACCTTAGAAAAAGAGAACAAGCCATGATGGATATCCACAAAATTCTGAAGCAACTGCCGCATCGTTACCCCTTCTTGTTGGTGGATCGTGTGCTGGAGTTGGACAAAGGCAAGACCATCAAGGCGCTGAAGAACGTCACCATCAACGAACCCTTTTTTGAAGGCCACTTCCCCCATCGGCCGGTGATGCCGGGTGTGTTGATGCTCGAAGCATTGGCTCAGGCAGCAGCGCTATTGGCATTTGATGCCTTGGACACAGCACCCAATGACCAGATGGTCTATTACTTTGCTGGCATCGACGGCGCCCGCTTCAAGCGACCTGTGGAGCCGGGCGACCAGCTCCACCTGAATGTGGAAATGCTGCGCATGAAGGCGGGCATTTTCAAGTTCAAGGCGAGTGCCACTGTAGGCGATGAACTGGCCTGCGAGGCCGAATTGACCTGCGCGATGCGCGCCATCAGCTAAGGGGCGGGACGTGTCTAACGTTCACCCCACTGCGATCATTGCGCCCGGCGCCGAGCTCGACAGCTCGGTCACGGTGGGCCCGTATACGGTCATCGGGCCTCATGTGCGAATCGGTGCCGGCACCACGGTGGGACCGCACTGCGTGATCGAGGGGCACACCACCATTGGTGAGAACAACCGGATTTTCCAGTTCAACTCCTTGGGGGCGATTCCGCAGGACAAAAAATATGCTGGTGAGCCCTGCGAGCTGATCATCGGCGACCGCAACACCATTCGTGAGTTTTGCACCTTCAACATCGGCTCCCCCGGGGATGCCGGCGTTACCAAAGTGGGAAACGACAACTGGATCATGGCCTACGTTCATCTTGCACACGACTGCATGGTGGGCAATAACGTGATTTTTGCCAATAACTCCCAGCTTGCCGGCCACGTGCATGTGGGTGACTGGGTGATTCTGGGGGGCTTCACCGTGGTGCATCAGTTTGTCCGTTTGGGCGCGCACAGCATGAGCGCCATGTGCTCATTGTTGTTTGCGGATCTCCCGCCCTTTGTGATGTGCCAGGGACAGCCGGCCAACGCCAGGTCCATGAATTTTGAAGGCCTGCGTCGCCGAGGCTGGACTCCCGAGCGCATTTCCGGTGTGAAGGCCATTCACAAGGCCTTGTACCGGGACGACCTCACGCTGGAGCAGGCCAAAGAGCGCATTGCCACCATGGCCTTGGAGCGCCCTGAAACTGCGCCTGACGTGGCGATGATGAACGACTTCCTGGCTGGCGTATCCGCGAACCGCGGCATCGTGCGCTGAGCGTTAGCGTTCACTGCTTGTGATGGACAGCAGCCCCCGTGCGAAGGATGCGCCTGTCATCGCGATGGTGGCGGGCGAGGCATCGGGCGACTTGCTGGCGGGGTTGCTACTGGCAGGCGTGCGTCAACGCTGGCAGGGAGCGATCGCTCACGGCATAGGCGGCCCGCAGATGGCTAAGCAGGGCTTCCGAGCCTGGTGGCCACACCACAAGTTGGCCGTGCATGGCTTCAGCTGGGAGCTGTTGCGACGTTACCGTGAAATCGTGGGCATCCGCGCTGCATTGGGGGACCGGCTTTTGGCGGCGAAACCCGATGTCTTCATTGGTGTCGATGCGCCGGATTTCAATCTCGATTTGGAAGCCCGCCTCAAGGCTCAGGGAGTCAAGACGGTGCATTTCGTCTGCCCCTCCATCTGGGCTTGGCGTCCGGAGCGGGTAGAGAAACTACGCCGCAGCACCGACCATGTGCTGTGCATTTTTCCCTTTGAGCCGGAATTACTGGCTTCTCATGGGATTGCCGCGACCTATGTCGGTCATCCTTTGGCTAACGTCATTCCCATGGAGCCGGACAGGGCAGCCGCGCGCCGCGGGCTGGGCCTATCCGACACTGACGAGGTGGTGGCCATTCTGCCGGGCAGCCGCCAGTCGGAAATCCGTCACTTGGCTTTCAGGTTCTTTAGGGCTGCAGCGCTTATCCAATCTGCGCGACCAGCTATCAAATTCATAGTGCCAGCAGTTCCCGGTTTGTTGCCTGAAATAGAAGCGATTGCGCTGCGCAGTGGCATGGCCGGGCGCTTGCAGCTACTGACAGGCCAGTCCCACACGGCTTTGGCCGCCTGTGATGTCACCCTGATTGCCAGCGGCACCGCCACCTTGGAGGCCGCCTTGTTCAAGCGCCCCATGGTGATCGGGTACCACATGTCCTGGTTGTCGTGGCAGATCATGTGCCGCAAGCGGCTGCAGCCCTGGGTAGGATTGCCCAATATCTTGTGTCGCGACTTTGTGGTGCCTGAGCTGCTGCAGGATGCTGCTACTCCGGAAGCACTCGCGGCTAGCGTGTTGCAATGGTTGGATGCGGCGCGTCAGGAGCCTGCGAAAATAGCCGTTCTCGAATCCACCTTCCGCGCGTTGCACACCGAGTTGCTGCGCGACACCGCTTCTCTTGCCACCGATGCCATTGAAAAAGTCCTCCAAAGCTAAAAGCACCGTCGCTGCCAAGGTGCAGCAAGTGGCCTTCAGCTGGGACATTCCGGGACTGGTAGCCGGAGTGGATGAGGCCGGTCGCGGCCCCTTGGCCGGGCCGGTAGTGGCTGCTGCGGTCATTCTGGATGACCTGCGCCCGATTGCGGGATTGAACGACTCCAAGAAGCTCAGCGCTGCGCGCCGAGAAAAGCTCTTTGACGAAATTCGCGCCAAAGCCCTGTGCTGCTCCATCGCACAGGCCAGTGTGGAAGAGATCGACGAGATCAACATCCTGCAAGCTACGCTGCTCGCCATGCGTCGCGCGGTAGAAGGTCTGCGCCTTAAGCCGGCCAAGGTGCTGGTCGATGGCAACCGCCTGCCGGTACTGGATGTGTTGGCTGAAGCCATCGTCAAGGGCGATGCCACGGTGCCCGCCATTTCTGCTGCCTCCATCCTCGCCAAGGTCACCCGCGACCGTTGGTGCGCCGAGTTGGACGCTCGATACCCCCAATACGGCTTTGCCACCCACAAGGGCTATGGCACTGCCGAGCACCTGGCCGCCTTGCAGACCCACGGTGCCTGCCCGGAGCATCGCAAAACTTTTGCGCCGGTGACCCGCGTGCTCTGAAGCTTTTATGACCGAACCCATCCTCATCAGCTCCCGCGAGAACGCGCTCCTCAAGGAGCTGCGCAAGCTCAGTACCGACAACACTGCGTACCGCAAGGCGGGGCGCTTCTGGATTGAGGGTGACCACTTGTGCAGTGCCGCACTGGCGCGGGGCGTGGTCCCATCAGTGCTGGTGGTTTCTGAGTCTTTCTGGCCTGCAGCGCTCGTGGAGTATGCGCGAGCAGCTATCAAAACAGTAGTGATTCCGGATGCCTTGTTTCGCGAAATCAGTGGGTTGGAGTCGCCTGCCAAGATTGGTTTTTTGGTGGATTTGCCGGAGGTGGTAGGCATCGAACCTATGGCCGCCACCGTCATTCTCGACCGGGTGCAGGATGCCGGGAACGTGGGTTCCATCCTGCGCAGTGCAGGGGCCTTCGGTTTTCGTCAGGTGCTCGCGCTCAAAGGATCGGCCGCGCTCTGGAGCCCCAAAGTATTGCGGGCAGGGATGGGCTCGCACTTTGGCCTTCGATTGATCGAGGGGCTGGAACTGCAAGACTTGGATGCGTTGAAAGTGCCCTTGGTCGTGACAAGTTCACACCAAGGCGCTCTGGTGCAAAAGCTGGACTTGCCTCATCCCTGTGCATGGGCCATGGGGCACGAAGGGCAGGGCGTCTCCGAGGCGCTCATGGCCAAAGCTTCGGTCTTCGCGCGCATAGGTCAGCCGGGCGGGGAAGAGTCCCTCAATGTGGCAGCGGCAGCGGCCATTTGCTTGCATGCAAGCAGCTTGAAGCTTGCCTGAAACTGAATTCGGGTTTGCCCTCGGCTATAATCAGAGGCTTTCCAGAAAACAGCCGTCCCAAGCGCACCTCTGCACATTCCCTCGTAAAAAGCAACCGCTAGGAGTCACCTCCCGCGCGGTACCCGCCAAGAGCCTGTCTTGAGCGCGTTTGGGCGTACCCGTAAAACATTCGGAGAAACCAGTGCTTTTGTCTCTCAAGGGAACCACCCCACCCGCCATCCTGGCGCTCGCAGACGGCACGGTCTACATTGGCAATTCCATTGGAGCCGCAGGCTCTACCGTCGGTGAAGTCGTGTTCAACACCTCCATGACCGGCTACCAGGAGATCCTCACCGATCCCAGCTATTGCCAGCAGATCGTCACCCTGACCTACCCCCATATCGGCAACTACGGTGTCAACCCCGAAGACGTGGAGTCCAACAAGGTCCACGCCGCCGGCTTGATCATCAAGGACCTGCCATTGGTGGCCAGCAACTTCCGCAAGACCCAGACGCTGACCGAGTACCTGGTCGCTGAAGGCACCGTGGCGATTGCCAACATCGACACCCGCCAGCTGACCCGCCAGCTGCGCACGCAAGGCGCGCAAAACGGCTGCATCATGGCCTTGGCTGCCGGCGAAACGGTGACCAAGGAAGCCATTGAAAAAGCCGTGGCTGCCGCCAAAGGCGCGCCCAGCATGGCGGGCTTGGATTTGGCCAAGGTGGTTTCCAGCGCCAGCAGCTATGCGTGGACGGAGGCTGAATGGACCCTGGGCCAAGGCTACGGCCAGCAAACCGCCCCCAAATTCCATGTCGTAGCCTATGACTTCGGTGTAAAGAAAAACATTCTACGCATGTTGGCCGAGCGCGGCTGCAAGGTGACGGTGGTACCTGCGCAAACCTCCGCTGCCGAGGTGCTCAAGCTCAACCCGAACGGCATCTTCCTGTCCAACGGCCCCGGTGACCCGGAGCCTTGCGATTACGCGATTGCTGCGGCCAAAGAACTGATCGAGACCGGCACCCCCACGTTTGGCATTTGCCTGGGTCACCAGATCATGGCGCTGGCGAGCGGTGCCAAGACCTTCAAGATGAAATTCGGCCATCACGGTGCCAACCATCCGGTCAAAGACTTGGACAGCGGCCGCGTGTCCATAACCAGTCAGAACCATGGCTTTGCGGTGGATGAGAAGTCCTTGCCTGCCAACCTGCGCCCCACGCACGTCAGCTTGTTTGACGGCACCTTGCAGGGTCTGGAGCGCACTGACAAGCCGGCTTTCTGCTTCCAGGGGCACCCTGAAGCATCGCCGGGTCCGCACGACATCGGCTACCTGTTTGACCGCTTCATCACAGAGATGGAAAAGAAGGCAGGCTGAGCAGCATGAGCTTCTACGGCGTCACTGATCTCTGGACCTACGTGATAGGCGCTTTGGGCATCATTTTGTTGCCCGGGCCGAATTCACTGTTCGTGCTGTCAGTGGCTACCGTGCGCGGAGTCAAGGCCGGCTACCAGGGCGCCATGGGCGTGTTTGTAGGTGACACCATCTTGCTGCTACTCACTGCGCTGGGGGCAGCAGGTTTGTTGCGTACTTACCCTGCCTTGTTCATGGTAGTGAAGTACGCGGGTGCTGCCTACCTGACTTGGGTAGGTGTCAACCTCGTGATCTCTGCCATTCGCAAATGGCGCAGCGAGGCTCCGGTTGCGGCCGAAGCTGCCGTGGCAGAAGCCGCAAGCAACTTGCAACAGCCTTTCAAGCGGGCGCTGGTGATCAGCTTGCTGAACCCCAAGGCGATTCTGTTCCTGCTTTCCTTCTTCGTGCAGTTCATCGATCCCGGTTACGACACCCCGGCTGTGCCATTCCTGATTCTGAGCGCCATCATCATGGTGTTCAGTTCTATGTATCTGTCTGCCCTGATTTTTGCAGGCGCCCGCCTGGCTCAAGGTTTCAGCCGTCGGAAGCGGCTGAGCGCCACCTTGTCCAGTGCTGTGGGTGGCCTGTTTGTCTGGTTCGGCGCCAAGTTGGCAACCGCCAGCTTGAACTGACCCCGATTGATTTGATTAAAAAGTAAAAAGCCCTAAAGCTAAGAGTCCACCATGCCAAAACGTACCGACATCAAAAGCATTCTCATCATCGGCGCCGGCCCCATCATCATCGGGCAGGCCTGTGAGTTCGACTACTCCGGCGTGCAAGCATGCAAGGCTTTGCGTGAAGAGGGCTACAAGGTCATCCTGATCAACAGCAACCCTGCCACGATCATGACCGACCCGGCCACCGCCGATGTGACTTACATCGAGCCCATCACTTGGCAGACGGTGGAAAAGATCATCGCCAAGGAAACGCCTGACGCAATCCTGCCCACCATGGGTGGCCAGACCGCGCTGAACTGCGCGCTGGACCTGTGGCACCACGGCGTGCTGGACAAGTACAAGGTCGAACTGATCGGCGCCACGCCTGAAGCCATCGACAAGGCGGAAGACCGCCTCAAGTTCAAGGACGCCATGACCAAGATCGGTCTGGGTTCTGCGCGCTCCGGTATTGCCCACAGCATGGACGAAGCCTGGGCGGTGCAAAAGACGGTGGGCTTTCCCACCGTCATCCGCCCCAGCTTCACCTTGGGCGGCACCGGTGGCGGTATCGCCTACAACTCCGAAGAGTTCGAGACCATCTGCAAGCGTGGCTTGGAGGCTTCGCCTACCAACGAGCTGCTGATTGAAGAGTCTCTGCTCGGTTGGAAAGAGTACGAGATGGAAGTGGTTCGCGACAAGGCGGACAACTGCATCATCGTCTGCTCCATCGAGAACCTGGACCCCATGGGCGTGCACACCGGTGACTCCATCACTGTGGCCCCCGCACAGACCCTGACCGACAAGGAATATCAGATCCTGCGTAACGCCTCGTTGGCTGTGCTGCGTGAAATCGGCGTGGACACCGGTGGCTCTAACGTGCAGTTCTCTATCAACCCCAAGGACGGCCGCATGGTTGTCATCGAGATGAACCCCCGCGTGTCGCGTTCCTCCGCATTGGCCTCCAAGGCGACGGGTTTCCCGATTGCCAAAGTGGCGGCCAAGCTGGCGGTGGGCTTCACGCTGGACGAGCTGCGCAACGACATCACCGGCGGTGCCACCCCCGCATCGTTCGAGCCTTCCATCGATTACGTGGTTACCAAGATTCCGCGTTTCGCGTTCGAAAAATTCCCCGCTGCCGACAGTCGCCTGACCACGCAGATGAAGAGCGTGGGTGAGGTGATGGCCATGGGTCGCACCTTCCAGGAATCCTTCCAAAAAGCCCTGCGTGGTCTGGAAGTGGGCGTCGACGGCATGAACGAGAAGACCCAGGACCGTGAAGTGCTGGAAAAAGAGCTGGGCGAGCCCGGCCCCGAGCGTATCTGGTACGTGGGTGACGCATTCGCCCAAGGCATGAGCGTGGACGAAGTGTTTGCGTTGACCAAAATCGACCCCTGGTTCTTGGTGCAGATCGAGCAGATCGTGAAGCTGGAACTCGAAATCGAACGTCTTCCCCGGCCCGCCAGCGGATCTGCGTTGGACAAGATTGATGCGCCCACACTGCGTGCTTTGAAGCAAAAAGGCTTCTCGGACCGCCGCTTGGCGCGCCAGTTCAAGACCACCGACAAGGCCGTGCGCGAAAAGCGCCGTGCCTTGGGTGTGCGCCCCGTCTACAAGCGTGTGGATACCTGTGCCGCCGAGTTCGCGACCAACACGGCATACATGTACTCCACTTACGAGGCAGATGGCTCCGAGTGCGAAGCTGCGCCCACCGACAAGAAGAAGATCATGGTGCTGGGCGGTGGCCCCAACCGCATCGGCCAGGGTATCGAGTTTGACTACTGCTGCGTGCACGCGGCATTGGCCATGCGCGAGGACGGTTACGAGACCATCATGGTCAACTGCAACCCTGAAACCGTGTCCACCGACTACGACACCTCTGACCGTCTGTACTTTGAACCCTTGACGCTCGAAGACGTGCTGGAAATCGTAGACAAGGAAAAGCCGGTCGGCGTGATCGTGCAGTACGGTGGTCAGACGCCTTTGAAGTTGGCGCTGGACCTCGAAGCCAACGGAGTGCCCATCATCGGCACCACACCCGACATGATCGACGCGGCCGAAGACCGCGAGCGCTTCCAGAAGCTGCTGCATGCCCTGAACCTGCGTCAGCCACCCAATGCCACGGCCCGTACCGAAGCTGAGGCCCTGGAAAAGGCAGCTGCCCTAGGTTACCCCTTGGTGGTTCGCCCCAGCTATGTGCTGGGTGGCCGCGCAATGGAAATCGTGCACGAGCAGCGCGACCTGGAGCGCTACATGCGCGAAGCCGTGAAGGTGAGTAATGACAGCCCCGTGCTGCTGGACCGCTTCCTGAACGACGCTATTGAGTGCGATGTGGATTGCATCCGCGATGCGACCGGAGAGACATTCATCGGTGGCGTAATGGAACACATCGAACAAGCCGGCGTGCACAGCGGCGACTCGGCGTGCTCCTTGCCGCCCTACAGCCTGCATGCAGACACCGTGAGCGAGATCAAGCGCCAAACCAAAGCCATGGCCGGTGCCCTGAATGTGGTCGGTTTGATGAACGTGCAGTTCGCCATCCAGAACGTGGACGGCAAGGACGTGATCTACGTGCTGGAAGTGAACCCACGCGCCAGCCGTACCGTGCCTTTCGTCTCCAAGGCGACTGGTATTCAGTTGGCCAAGGTGGCCGCACGCTGCATGGCTGGCCAATCCTTGGCGAGCCAGGGCATCAGCAAAGAAGTGACTCCCCCTTACTTCAGTGTGAAAGAGGCCGTGTTCCCCTTCGTCAAGTTCCCCGGTGTGGACACCATCCTCGGACCTGAGATGAAGTCCACCGGTGAGGTGATGGGCGTGGGCAAGACCTTCGGGGAAGCTTTCGTGAAGAGCCAGTTGGGCGCAGGCGCCAAGCTGCCCCGAGGTGGCAAGGCGTTTATCTCGGTCAAGCAGACCGACAAGCCCCGCGCTGTGGAAGTGGCGCGAAAACTGGTGTCCCTGGGCTTTGAAGTGGTGGCGACCAAGGGCACCGCAGCGGCCATCAACGCTGCTGGTGTGACCTGCGGTGTGGTCAACAAGGTGACCGAGGGTCGCCCGCACATCGTAGACATGATCAAGAACGAAGAAATTTCCATGGTGGTGAACACCGTGGAAGAGCGCCGCAATGCGATTGCGGACTCGCGTTTGATCCGTACTTCCGCCTTGCTGGCCCGCGTGACCACCTACACCACCATTGCGGGTGCTGAAGCTGCCGTAGAGGGCATGAAATATCTGGACAGCTTGGGCGTGATCTCTTTGCAGGACATGCACGCAGAACTTCAGGCTTGAAGGGGCTGTTTTAGTGCCGGGCCGCCGCAAGCTGAAACGCGGCCCCCTTTTTTTGGGGGGGGCAGCGAACCGCACAGCGGCGGAGCGTTGGGGGTCAATAACTTGGCATAATCGAGGCCAACCGCATAGGACAGTGCCGCGCGCAAGCGCCGCACTGTCCTTGTACTTTGAGGCCCCATAAAACCTGGCTAGAGACACCATGGCAACTTATCCCATTACCAAGCGCGGCGCTGAAATGCTCAAGGCCGAGCTGCACAAACTCAAGACCGTGGAGCGTCCCTCGGTGATTCAGGCGATCGCTGAAGCCCGCGCCCAAGGCGACCTGAGCGAAAACGCCGACTACGACGCCGCCAAAGAGCGCCAAGGCTTTATTGAAGGCCGGATTCAGGAAATCGAAGGCAAACTTTCTGCGGCCCAAGTGATAGACCCGGCTTCCATCCAGGCCGATGGCCGCGTGGTGTTTGGATCCACCGTAGAGTTAGAGGATGAGGACAGTGGCCAGCAGGTCAAGTACCAGATCGTCGGGGAAGACGAGGCGGATCTGAAGCAAGGCCTGATCAACATCAGCAGCCCGATTGCCCGTGCCCTCATCGGCAAAGAAGTTGGCGATACAGCCGTCGTGCAAGCCCCCGGAGGCGAGCGCGCCTACGAGGTCGTTGCGGTTCACTACGTCTGATGCGGCAACTCCCGATCTGGTTGGCGGCAGCGTGGGCCATGAGCCTGACGATGCTAGGCTTTATGGTGGTGCCCATGTTGTTTGTGCACCTGCCTACCCCGGCCATGGCCGGCCAGATGGCGGCCAAACTCTTCAGTGCCCAGACTTGGATTTCGGTGGCTTGCGGTGCCATGCTCCTAATGACTTTCAGGTCAAATCGCCTGTTGGTGCCCGTAGAATCTGCGCGGGCAGCTACACTTTTTATAGTGGGTGGAGTGTTGCTGGCCTTGTTGGTGGAGCTGGCAGTGGCACCCCGCATCGTTGCCCGAGAAAACTTGGCCTTGTGGCACCGCTGGGGTAGCGCGATGTACTTCGCGCAGTGGGTGTGCGCTCTGGTGGTGTTCAAGAAAATGATCAGTGCACTCTTGCCAGCGAATGCCGGAAGCGACGTTCAGGCATAAAAAAACCGGAGCTTTCGGCTCCGGTTGTCAGTAGAAGAATCCGTATCAGGTCTGGCTGCGTTTCTTGACGCTGGTCTTTGGCTTCGGCTTGGCGCGCTTGATATTGCCGCCGGGTGTGAGGCGCTGGTTACCCAATACGCGCAGTGTCTTGACTTCGGGGCGGGTGCCGGGGCGGCCGAACTTCAAGACCTTGAAGTCACGAGGGCCGGGCATGCGGTCTTCGTCAACCGCTTTTTCCTTGGCCGGCTTGGGGCGCCAGAGCACCAGCAGTTTGCCGATGTGCTGGATGGGCGCAGCATTGAGTTCTTCCGCCAGGGTTTTGAACATCTCGTCGCGGGCGGTGCGGTCATCTGAAAACACGCGGACTTTGATCAGTCCGTGAGCGTTCAGGGCAGCGTCGATTTCTTTTTTTACGTTGGCAGTCAGGCCATCGCCACCGACCAGAACCACGGGGTCCAGGTGGTGGGCTTCAGCGCGGTGTTCTTTGCGCTGAGCGGGTGTCAATTGGATTTGAGGCATGTGGGTATTATCAACGCAATGAAAACGCAGAGCAAAAGTAACAAGCCCGACAACAAGGCAGGCAACAAAAAGGTCAACAAGGCATGGTTGTACGACCATATCAATGACCCCTGGGTCAAGCTCGCGAACAAAGAGGGCTACCGCGCCCGGGCCGCCTACAAACTCAAAGAGATTGACGAAACCCTGCACCTGGTCAAGCCGGGGCAGTTGGTGGTGGACCTGGGGTGCACTCCGGGGGCCTGGAGCCAGTATTTGCGGCGCCGCATGTCGCCCCAGGGCGCGGCGGTCGGTGCAATGAATGGCACCATCATCGGCCTGGATTTGCTCCCGATGGAACCCATTGAGGGGGTGACCTTTATCCAAGGGGATTTCCGGGAAGCCGAAACCTTGGCGCAACTCGAAGCGGCATTGGCGGGGCAGAAGGCCGATCTAGTGGTCTCTGACATGGCGCCCAACCTCTCGGGCATCTCGTCGGCCGATGCAGCACGGGTGGAGTACTTGATCGAGTTGGCCATTGAATTTGCCCAGAACCACATGAAGCCGCAAGGTGCACTGGTGGCCAAAGTGTTCCATGGCGGCAGTTACAACGAAGTGGTGCAGCGCTTCAAGCAGGCGTTTGTCACGGTCAAGCCGCTCAAGCCCAAAGCCTCGCGCGACCGTTCGTCAGAAACTTTCCTCATAGGTCTGGGGCTCAAGGGTTTTTAGGCCCTTCTTGACAAAACCCATGCCTTTTCTATGGCCGCAATAGTTTAAAAAACGACGGTCCATGCTTGAAAGGCCTAAAATGGGTCCCATGTACGCGGAGCACGGGCCTTCGCGTCCTTATTGGAGCTTCGCTTGAATAATCAGTGGTTTTCTAAAGTTGCAGTGTGGTTGGTGATCGCCTTGGTGCTGTTCACCGTGTTCAAGCAATTTGACTCACGCACGGCAGCGTCGGGCACGGTCGGTTATTCCGATTTCCTGGAGCAGGTGCGGAACAAGCAGATCAAAAGCGCCATCATCCAGGAAGGGCAGGGCGGCACCGAGATCCTGGCCGTCACGGCTGATGACCGCAAGGTACGCACCACGGCCACCTATCTGGACCGCGGTCTGGTGGGTGACCTCATTAATAACGGCGTGAAATTTGACGTCAAGCCCCGCGAAGAAGGCTCTTTGCTCATGACATTGCTGGTCAGCTGGGGCCCCATGTTGCTGTTGATCGGCGTGTGGGTGTACTTCATGCGCCAGATGCAAGGTGGCGGCAAAGGCGGAGCCTTCAGCTTCGGCAAGAGCAAGGCCCGCTTGTTGGACGAAAACACCAATACCGTGACCTTTGCCGATGTGGCAGGTTGCGACGAAGCCAAAGAGGAAGTGAAGGAAGTCGTCGACTTCCTGAAGGACCCCAGCAAGTTCCAAAAGCTGGGTGGCCGTATTCCCCGTGGTTTGTTGCTGGTCGGCCCTCCCGGTACCGGTAAAACGCTGCTTGCCAAGTCGATTGCCGGTGAAGCCAAGGTGCCCTTCTTCAGCATTTCCGGCTCCGATTTTGTGGAAATGTTCGTGGGCGTGGGTGCATCCCGTGTGCGCGACATGTTCGAAAACGCCAAGAAGAACGCACCTTGCATCATCTTTATCGATGAAATCGACGCCGTAGGCCGTCAACGCGGCGCTGGCTTGGGCGGCGGCAACGATGAGCGCGAACAGACCCTTAACCAGATGCTGGTGGAGATGGACGGCTTTGAGACCAACGTCGGCGTGATCGTGGTGGCTGCTACCAACCGCCCTGACATTCTGGATGCCGCTTTGCTGCGCCCCGGCCGATTCGACCGCCAAGTGTATGTGACCCTGCCCGATATCCGCGGCCGCGAGCAGATCCTGAATGTGCATATGCGCAAAGTGCCCTTGGGCCAGGACGTGAGCGCCAGCGTGATTGCCCGCGGCACCCCCGGCATGAGTGGTGCTGATCTGGCCAACCTTTGCAATGAAGCCGCCCTGATGGCCGCGCGCCGCAATGCGCGACTGGTCGAAATGCAGGATTTCGAGAAGGCCAAAGACAAAATCATCATGGGCCCCGAGCGCAAGACCATGGTCATGCCCGAGGAAGAGCGCAAGAACACGGCGTACCATGAAGCCGGCCACGCGCTGATCGGCAAGCTCTTGCCGAAATGTGACCCGGTGCACAAGGTCACCATCATTCCCCGCGGTCGCGCCCTGGGTGTGACCATGAGCCTTCCTGCGCAAGACCGTTACTCCTACGACAGCGAATACATGCTGAATCAGATCAGCATGTTGTTTGGCGGCCGTATTGCCGAAGAAGTGTTCATGAAGCAGATGACCACCGGCGCATCCAACGACTTCGAGCGTGCTACCTCCATCGCCCGTGACATGGTGACCCGCTACGGCATGACCGATGCCTTGGGCCCCATGGTCTACGCCGAGAACGAAGGCGAAGTGTTCCTGGGCCGCAGCGTGACCAAGACCACCAGCATGAGCGAGCAGACCATGCAAAAGGTCGATTCAGAAGTGCGCCGCATCATCGACCAGCAATACTCTCTGGCCCGCAAGCTGATAGAGGACAACCAGGACAAAATGCATGCCATGGCCAAGGCCTTGCTGGAATGGGAAACCATCGACAGCGACCAGCTCGACGACATCATGGCCGGCCGTGAACCCCGTCCTCCCAAGGACTGGACGCCGCGTACGCCCCCCAACAATGGTGGCGGCAGTGGCGGTGCCACCCCGGTGACTGCGGACCCCGCGCCGAACGCGGCTTGATTCGCTGCTATTCACAAAACAGCAGGGCCTTCGGGCCCTGTTGTCATTGGGGATAATCAAACGCTATGCATTGGCAAACCACCCGTTACTCCCTGGACCTCAGTCGTCCCCACGTCATGGGGATCGTCAACGTCACCCCGGATTCATTTTCTGACGGCGGTCTGCACGCCACCAGCCATACAGCGATCGCCCATTGCGAGGAATTGCTGAAAGACGGAGCCGATATTCTTGACATTGGTGGCGAATCCACCCGCCCCGGAGCGCCTCCGGTATCGCAAGAGGAAGAGCTCGCCCGTGTGTTGCCGGTGATTCGCCATGCGGTGACCTTGGGCGTGCCGATTTCTGTGGATACCTATAAGCCGGCCGTCATGCAGGCGGCGCTGGATTTGGGGGCAGACATCATCAATGACGTATGGGCCTTGCGCTGGGCGGGCGATGCACAGGGCAAAACCGGCCAAGACGTCATTGCAGCGCACCCCCACTGCGGCGTGTGCCTGATGCATATGCACCGCGACCCGCAGACCATGCAGGCAGCACCCATGGAAGGCGATGTGGTCCCACAGGTGCTATCGTTTTTGGAGCGTTCGGCGAAGGATTTGCGGGCGCTGGGGGTCGATAAGTCTCGGATTTGCCTGGATCCTGGCATAGGATTCGGAAAAACCGTCAAGCAGAATTTTTCACTGCTGGCCCGCCAGGAACAAGCTATTCCTCAGGGTTATGCCGTGTTGGCTGGTTGGTCGCGCAAATCATCACTGGCGGCCATTGCTCACACCTCGCTGGCGCAAGCCGCCGGCATGAACATCGAACTGCGCCGTGCGCCCAGCGTCACTGCAGCGGTGTTGGCTGTGCAGAACGGCGCGCATGTGGTGCGCGTGCATGATGTGCGTGATACGGTCAGTGCCCTGCGGGTGCTGGCTGCCATGCAGGCTGAAAAAATGCCCCCACTCTCCAAAGCAGCTCTCGCAAATACATAAAAGAACAGGAATTTCATCATGGGACGACAATATTTCGGCACCGACGGCATACGCGGCACCGTGGGCCAAGCCCCCATCACCCCCGACTTTGTGCTGCGCCTTGCGCATGCCGTAGGCCATGTACTCAAGGAAACCGAGGCGCGCCCCACGGTGCTGATCGGCAAAGACACGCGCATTTCCGGCTACATGCTGGAGAGCGCGCTGGAAAGCGGCTTCAACTCTGCAGGTGTGGATGTGGTGCTGTTGGGCCCCTTGCCCACGCCGGGCGTTGCTTATTTGACTCGCGCGCAGCGCGCCTCGCTGGGCGTGGTGATCAGTGCCAGCCACAACCCGTTCGCTGATAACGGCATCAAGTTTTTCAGCGCCAAGGGTAGCAAGCTGCCTGACGCCTGGGAGCTGGCGGTGGAGGCAGCCCTTGAGAAACCACCCGTGTGGGTGGAATCCGCCCACCTGGGCAAGAGCCGCCGGCTGGACGATGCGGCCGGCCGCTATATCGAATTCTGCAAGAGCACGTTCGCCAATGACCTGACCTTGAAGGGCATGAAGATCGTGGTGGACGCGGCCCATGGCGCGGCATATCACATTGCGCCCAAAGTCTTTCACGAGCTGGGTGCCGAAGTGATTGCCATCGGCTGCTCGCCGGATGGGCTCAACATCAACAAAGGCGTGGGCGCCACCCACCCCGAAGCGCTGGTGCAGGCCGTGAAAGATCATCGCGCCGATTTCGGCGTGGCGCTTGATGGTGATGCCGATCGCTTGCAACTGGTAGACGCCAGCGGCCGGTTGTTCAATGGCGATGAGCTGTTGTATTTGATGGCAGATGACCGCTTGGGCCGCGACGAACATGTGCCTGGCGTGGTGGGCACGCTCATGACCAACATGGCGGTGGAAGTGGCGCTCAAGAAGCGAGGTGTGCAGTTCGTGCGGGCCAAGGTGGGTGACCGTTATGTGCTCGAAGAGCTGGAAAAGCACCAATGGATCTTGGGTGGCGAGGGCTCTGGTCACTTGCTCGCGCTGGACAAACACACTACCGGCGACGGGCTGGTATCCGCCTTGCAGGTGCTGCAAGCTTGCGCGCGCAGCGGCAAGACCATGGCCGAGTTGCTGGCCGGCGTGACCCTGTTCCCTCAGACCCTGATCAATGTGCGTCTGACCCCCGGTCAGGACTGGAAGAGCAACACCCGCATGGCCGAAGAAACCAAGGCCGCCGAAGCGGCGCTGGGCGACAGTGGCCGCGTGCTCATCCGCGCCAGTGGTACCGAGCCTCTGGTGCGCGTGATGGTCGAAGCTCGCGATGCGGCACTGGCCCAAAGCTGCGCCCAGCGCATTGCAGACACCTTGAAGGCCTGAGCCATGAGCCACTCTATTCGCGTCGTGCGTGCGGATTACGCTAACCCCGTACATGCAGCGGCGCTGGTCATGCTGCTGGACGCCTACGCCAGCGACCCCATGGGTGGCGGTGAGCCCCTGAGCGACTTTGCAAAGGCGCAGTTGGTGCCGGCATTGGCGGCGCGTCCGCAAGCCTACAGCGTGCTGGCCTTTGCATCGGCAGACGACTCGGTGCCCGTTGGTTTGGTGAATTGCATCGAAGGTTTTTCGACGTTCAAATGCCTGCCACTGGTCAACGTGCACGATGTGGCCGTGTTGGCGGGCTACCGCGGCCAACGCATCGGGGAACAGATGCTGGCCTTGGTGGAAGACATCGCACGCGAGCGCGGCGCCTGCAAGCTCACGCTTGAAGTGCTGTCGGGCAACACGGTCGCCGAAAAGTTGTATCGCCGCGTGGGCTTTGCCTACTACGAGCTGGATCCCGCCATGGGGCAGGCCGGCTTCATGCAAAAGTGGCTGGACTGAGCAGCCAAGCGCTGAATGGAAGAGGGCTCCCCATGTTCAAAATCTACTGGACCGACACCGAGGGCCAATCCCACGGCGCTGAGACCGCTGACCTGGTGCAGGCCTTGCAGATCACCAAGGAAAAGCGCGATGCCGGCTACACCTTTGTGACCATGGCCAGCGAGAACCCACACAACGTGGGCAAGCAGGGCGTGGACGCCGTGGTGGACGGCAAAACCCCGGACGGCCAGGACTACGACTGGTCCAAAGCCGGGCGCGCGGGCAAACCCCGCAGGGGCGACAAGGTCATCACAAACAAAGACCATTGAAAACTTGGGCCCCATTTTTCGCTGAACCATGAACCTCCTCTTCGCCCTTTACACCCTCGCCAGCCTCACGCACTTTGCGCACAACGCCGAATACATCGCGTTCTATCCCGGTTTGCCGGTGTGGATGACGTGGGAGTCGGTGTACCTGGCCTGGTTGGCAGTGGCCGCGGTGGGTGGCCTGTCCTTGATGGCTAGCCGGCTGGGATGGTCGCGGTTGGCGGGTGTTTTGTTGGTGGCTTATGGCTTGCTTGGCGTAGACGGCCTGCTGCACTACACCCTGGGCCTGTGCTCGGAGCACACGCTGGCAACCAACCTCACCATCTGGGCGGAAGTGCTGCTCGGCGTGACGCTGGCATGTGCGGCGGCGCTGCGTTTAAAGCGGCTGGGGTTTCGCAAGGCAGCTGCCGAGTTTTAAATAAAAAATGCCTCTAGCGCTGGTGGAATATGCGCGAGCAGCTACTCTTTTGATAGCGTAGTCAAGGCCCCCAGCGCTGCAAGGCCCACCGGCCGATCGGCCATCCAGGGTACGACATAGCTGTGCTGTGACAAACCGTGGGCAATCCGGTCCATCTGTTTTACTTCCCCGGCCAGTCGTGCTGCCAACAGCGGGTCCTGCGTGCCGGCCGCGGACATGCTTTTGTTGATGACCCACGCATAGGGCTCCATCTTGGCGCGGCGCAGGTCGTCCTGCAGCGCGGCCGCTTGCGACACGGGCGTGACTTCGGGCAGCGTGACCAGCACGATCTTCGTGTGTTGCGGGTCTTGCAGGCGCATCAGCGGAGTAACCAAGCGGCCAGGGTTGGCATCGCCGTACTCACGCAGCATCTGGCGGTGGTAGGCGCCGGTGGCGTCCATCAGCAGCAGGCTGTGGCCGGTGGGCGCAGTGTCCAGCACCACAAAGGCACTGCGCGCCTCACTCACGATACGCGAGAACGCGTGGAACACGGCCACCTCTTCAGTGCAGGGCGACTGCAGGTCTTCGCGCAACAACGCAATGCCCTCAGCATCCAAGCCGGGTGACTTGGCAGCCATCACTTTGGTGATGTACTTTTCAGTCTCGGCCTTGGGGTCTATGCGGTCCACCTTGAGGCCAGGCAGGTTGCCGTCCACGGTCACTTGCAGGTGGTCGGCGGGGTCGGTAGTGCTCAGGTGTACCGAGTGACCGCGCTGTACCAAGCCCGCAGCGATGGCAGCCGCGATGGTGGTTTTGCCCACGCCGCCTTTGCCCATGACCATGATGAGCCCACGGCCGGAGGCGGCGAGCGCGTCTGTGAGCGCAGCAAGCGTGTGCTCCGAGTGGGCGGCTTGGGGCGCCGCGTGGCTGGCCGAACTGGCAGGAGGCGATGCTGGTGCGCTTGGCGCCGTTTCGTCGTTTGACAGCAGCGCACGCAGGGCGGGCAAACCCACCGTGTCAAACGCCCGCAGCGCAATGTGGTCTTGCGGCAAGGCCTGCAAGTGTGCTGGCATGGCGGCCAAGGCTTGGGCACCCAGTGCTTCAAAGGCAGTCGCCACCTCATCACCCGGGGCACTGGCATGGAACACCCCGTTGATGGCCAGGCGCTGGTTGTGAAGGCCCAGTTCATTGAGTTCCAGCGAGGTGCGCGCGGCCTCGGCAATCGCACCCACATCCGGCCGGGTGACCAGCACCACGGTGGTTTGCGCCGGGTCACTCAAGGTCTGCAGCGCTTGGGCAAAGCGAGCCTCTTGCATCTTCAGGCCCGAGTGCGGCCCGAGGCAGGAGGCGCCGCGGTCGTTGTCTGCCAGAAAACCGGTCCAGGCTTTGGGCAGGCTCAAGAGCCGCAGGGTGTGGCCGGTGGGCGCGGTGTCAAATACCAGATGGTCATAGCCCGCCGCATCCCCGCTGAGCAGGTTGGCAAATTCATCAAACGCGGCAATCTCAGTAGTGCAGGCGCCTGACAACTGCTCTTGCACCTGGCTGCGCTCGGCCTCGGTACTGGCCGGGTCCATCTGCGCCAGCACCCGCGCGCGGTAGCTTTGGGCCGCGTTGTCGGGGTCGATGTTGAGCACCGACAAGCCGGGCACTCCGGGTACCGGCACCGGCGTGTTGGCCAGTGTGATCCCCAGCATTTCGTCCAGGTTGCTCGCTGCATCGGTGCTGACCAGCAGCACTTTTCTGCGCCTGTCGGCCAGCGCAATCGCGCTGGCGGTGGACAGCGAGGTTTTGCCCACGCCGCCCTTGCCGGTGAAGAACAGGTGACGGGTGGGGTGCTGCAGGAGCTGAAGTGCGTTCATGGTTTACAGGCTACGCTGATTCACCCGCTTCATCAGTTGCTCAGCGCTCTCTTTGCGTTCGCTGTAGCGGTCCACCAGATAGTCCGATGCGTCACGGGTAAGCAGTGTGAACTTCATCAGCTCTTCCATTAAATCGACCACGCGGTCAAAGTAGGCCGAGGGCTTCATGCGGTCGTCGTCACCAAACTCCATAAAGGCCTTGGCCACGGAGCTTTGGTTGGGGATGGTGACCATGCGCATCCAGCGGCCCAGCACGCGCATCTGGTTGACGGCGTTGAAGCTTTGCGAGCCGCCGCTTACCTGCATGACTGCCAGCGTTTTGCCCTGGGTGGGGCGCACGGCGCCGCTGTTGAGTGGGATCCAGTCGATCTGCGCTTTCATGATGCCGGTCATGGCGCCATGCCGCTCGGGCGAGGTCCAGACCATGCCTTCACTCCACTGTGTCAGCTCGCGCAGCTCTTGCACCTTGGGGTGGGTGTCCGGCGCGTCATCGGGCAGGGGCAGGCCGCTGGGGTTGAAGATGCGGGTCTCAGCGCCCATGGCTTGCAGCAGGCGGGCGGCTTCTTCGGTCAGCAGCCGGCTGAAGGACCGGGGCCGCAACGAGCCATACAGCAGAGCAATGCGCGGTGCGTGGTTGGAGGGCGCGGGGCGCAGCGCGGCGGCATCCGGCAGGCGAAAGTGCGCAGCCTCCAACTGGGGCAGGGTGCTCAGCAAATCAGACACGTTGGCCCTTGTCATCCACCACTGCTTCGCCGTCTTCCTTGGTGAAGGCAGCTTGCTGGGCCTGGGGCAGGATGTCCAGCACCAGCTCCGACGGGCGGCAGAGGCGGGTGCCCAGGGGCGTTTCCACCACGGGGCGGTTGATGAGGATGGGGTGGGCCAGCATGAAGTCCAGCAACTCGTCGTCGGTCCACTTCTCGTTCGCCAAATCCAGCTCGGCATAGGGCGTGCCTTTTTCGCGCAGCAGCTCACGGGGGCCGGTGCCCATAGCGGCCAGCAGCTCTTGCAGGCGGGCTTTGGTGGGCGGGGTTTTCAGGTACTCAACGACAGTGGGTTCCACGCCGCTGTTGCGGATCATGGCCAATGTGTTGCGCGAGGTGCCGCAGGCGGGGTTGTGAAAAATGGTGATGGTCATACAGAAGTCTTTTTGGAAGAAAGTGCTTGGGCCAAGGCTACCCCCAGCGCAGCACCCACGGTTTGCGCCAGCACAAAGCCGATGGCGCTTGCCGGTGCAATACCGGCAAAGGTGTCGCTGAACATGCGGCCCATGACGGCGGCGGGGTTGGCAAACGAGGTGCTGGCGGTGAACCAATAGGCCGCGCCGATGTAGCAGGCCACCAGCGCGGGCGCTTTGCCCTCGGGCGCGCGCAGGATGGTGAACAGCAGCCCGCCGGTGGCGACCACCTCGGCGACCCATTGGCCCCAGCCGGTGAATTGGCCGACAGCGTCCCAGCCGCCGCGCAGGTGGTGGCTGAAGTGCAGCAGGGGCAGCTCGAACATGGCGTTGGCAAGCGCCGCACCCGCCACGGCTCCCGAGAGTTGGGATGCTATAAAAAGAGTAGCTGCTCGCGCACTATTGGCGTGCGTCATTTGCCCTTTTGACCACATCACCAGGGTGACCAGCGGGTTGAAGTGGGCGCCGCACACGGGCCCCAGGCTTTCGATCAGCACGTAGAGCGCGAACACGGTGGCCAGGGTGTTGGCCAAGAGCGCCACGCCGTCGTTACCAGCGCTGATGCGTTGGGCCATGATGCCGGAGCCTATGACGGCGCAGAGCAGGGCGGCGGTGCCTGTGAACTCTGCAAGCAGTTGCTTGGGCAGTGGAGTCGGTTCGCTCATGCTGCTGCCAACTCCTTGGCCGTGCGCTGGAGCACCATGGCGTCCAGCTTCTCTTCCGGCAGGTTAACCAACAACTCCAATCGGCGATGGATGGCGTGCAGGGTGTTTTTGAAGGCATCAGCCTTCTGTTCGTCGCTGCCATCACCCGCAGACGGGTCGGCGTAGCCCCAGTGGGCGGTGGCGGGCTTGCCGGGCCAGAAGGGACAGACTTCGCCTGCGGCGTTGTCGCACACGGTAATGATCAGGTCCATGTGGGGTGC
Source organism: Rhodoferax mekongensis (assembly GCF_032191775.1). Classification (NCBI taxonomy): domain Bacteria; kingdom Pseudomonadati; phylum Pseudomonadota; class Betaproteobacteria; order Burkholderiales; family Comamonadaceae; genus Rhodoferax; species Rhodoferax mekongensis. The sequence goes on from NZ_CP132507.1 coordinate 2,062,368, forward strand.
ATCGGGCAGGGCGAACTCGTCCCAGCTTTTGCTGCGCAGGCCGTCCACACTGATGCCGGCGTTGCGCAGGGTTCGCAGGCCGATGGGGTTGGGCTGCTGGTTCTCGCGCGGGCTGCTGCCGGCCGAGAAGCCTTGAAAGCGGCCGCCGCCGATGTGGTTGAGCGTGGCCTCAGCCAGGATGCTGCGAGCCGAGTTGTGGGTGCACAAAAAGAGTACGTTGAGGGGTTTGGCAGACATGGTGGCTTCCTTTGCGAGTGGAACGTAAATGAAAGTTTTGCTATGAATTCAGGAGCTGCTTGCGCATGTTTTATGTGCGCTGGAAGCAGATTTGATATTTGCTATCTCTAGCAGGTGGTGCAAGCATTGGCCGTGATGCTCACCTCGCAGGCAGCGCCCTGGCAGCAGTGCTCGGTCAGGTAGGCCAGCACGCCGTTCATGCGGGCGAAGTTGGCGCGGTAAATCAGGTTGCGTCCGCGCTGTTCGCTGTCAATCAGGCCAGAGTGGGCCAGTTCCTTCAGGTGAAACGACAGGCCACTGGGCGTGGAGCCCAGTTGCTCCGCCAGTACGCCGGGGGTTAAACCGTCCTGCCCGGCCACCACCAGTGCCTTGAAGATGCGCAGGCGCTGGGCCTGCGCCAGGGCGGTCAGGGCTTTGAGGGTCCGGGCTTCGTTCGAAGCGGCATCGATGTCAGTGTTCATGTTTCAATAATACTTGAAATATTGAATTGATCGACCTGACGAATGGCATGTCACGAAAACTTCACGCTACTGCCACGTCCGGGTCATGGCGTCTGACCACACTTCATGTTCATTGAAACCGCACTCACAGAAGGGGATAACAATGACAAGTACCGCCATCCACACCACGCCCACGCTGGCTTCGCCCACCATCCAGGCACCCGCCATGCCGGCAGCAGCGGTACCCATTGCCCTGAAACTGGCCGAGCGCGCCACCGGCATTGAAGTGCAGTGGGCCCGCCATCAGGACGATGTGCGTGCCGCCCAGCGCCTGCGTTTTGATGTGTTTGCCGGCGAGATGGGTGCCCGACTGAACACTCCCTTGGCCGGACACGATGTCGATTTGTTTGACAACTTCTGCGAGCACCTGCTGGTGCGCGACCAGGCCACCGGTCAAGTGATAGGCACCTACCGCGTGCTGACCCCTGCCCAGGCCAAGCGCGTGGGCAGCTTCTACAGCGACACCGAATTCGACCTGACCCGCCTGCGTTCCTTGCGTGAGCGCATGGTGGAACTGGGCCGCAGCTGCGTGCACCCGGATCACCGCCACGGCGGCGTCATCATGGCGCTGTGGGGCGCGTTGGCGGAGTTCATGGTGCGCAACCAGTTGGACTCCATGATCGGCTGCGCCAGCATCCCCATGCTGCACAACGGTGTGGTGAGCGGCGATGTTGCAGCCAGCATCTGGCGTCAGGTGCAAGCCACCCACCTGGCACCGATTGACTACCACGTGCGTCCCCGCTTGCCATTGCCGATTGAACAGCTGGACAGCACACTGGACGTGGAGCCGCCTGCATTGATCAAAGGCTACTTGCGCTTGGGTGCCAAAGTGCTGGGCGCGCCGGCCTGGGACCCGGATTTCAACACCGCAGACCTGCCGATGCTCATGCGCATCGCGGACCTGCCGGCCCGTTACCGCAAGCACTTCCTGGGGGCGTAATGCGCAGCACATTCGACGCCCTGGGAGCCAACTTGCATGGATTGGTGACGGGCGCCGAAGGCCCCGATACCGACGATGATGTGGGCCACCGCCGCTACCGCGCGGTGTTTGTGTCAGACATCCATTTGGGCACGGCGGGTTGCCAAGCCAAGCCGCTGCTGGACTTCCTGAAGCACCACCCCAGCGATAACCTGTATCTGGTGGGCGACATCATTGACGGCTGGCAACTGCGCCGCCGCTGGTTCTGGCCCCAGGCCCACAATGATGTGGTGCAAAAGCTCTTGCGCCGCGCCCGCAAGGGTTGCCGTGTGGTGTTCATTCCCGGTAACCACGACGAGTTTGCACGCGCGTTTGTGGGTCACCAGTTCGGCGGCATCGAAGTGCACGATGACACGGTGCACACCACCGCCGACGGGCGCAAGCTCTGGGTCACCCATGGCGACTATTTCGACGCGGTGATTCAGCGCGCCAAGTGGCTGGCCTACACCGGTGACTATGCCTACGAATTCACCCTGCGGATGAACCGCCATTTGAACCATTGGCGTGCCCGCTTGGGGCTGCCCTATTGGTCACTCTCGGCCTACTTGAAACACAAAGTGAAGATGGCCCTCAACTACGTGACGGACTTTGAAAAGGCAGTGGCCCAGGAGGCCCGCAACCGGGGGCACGACGGTGTGGTGTGCGGCCATATCCACCGCGCTGAAATGCGCACGATTGACGGCACCTTGTATTGCAACGATGGTGACTGGGTGGAGAGCCGCACCGCGCTGGTAGAGCATATGGACGGTCAATTGGAATTGGTCCAATGGGGCGACACACCCGCCAAACCGGCGGCGGCTTTGTTGCCTGCACCCTTGCAGGGAACCGTGGCATGAAATTGGTATTGGTCACAGACGCCTGGCTTCCGCAGGTGAACGGCGTGGTAACCACGCTGGTTGAGCTGGTGCGCGAGCTGGAGTCCTTGGGGCATGCGGTACATGTCATCCACCCCGGTTTGTTCCGCACCCGGCCTTGCCCCGGCTACGATGGCATCGACATCGCAGTGCGCCCGGCCAAGCCCCTGGCTGAGATGCTGGACGCCGCCAATGCCGATGCCATCCACCTGGCCACCGAAGGCCCGCTGGGTTGGGCTGCACGGAGTTACTGCCGCAAGCGGGGCTTGGCGTTCACCACGGCGTATCACACCCGGTTTCCCGAGATTCTGAAGGCCGCACTCAAAGTGCCTTTGTGGATCGGCTATGCGCTGTTCCGGCATTTCCACAAACCTTCATCCGGTGTGCTGGTGCCTACCTCTGCCATGCTGCGCCTGCTGCACGACAAAGGCTTTCGCAATTTGCGGAGCTGGACACATGGGGTGGATACCCGCCTCTTCAGCTACCAGGATGCTCCGCAGGTGTACGCGCCTCTGGGGGCGATGGCACGACCCGTGTCCTTGTTTGTAGGCCGGGCTTCGTATGAAAAGAACATCGAAGCTTTTTTGAAGCTCGATGTGCCGGGCACCAAGGTCGTATGCGGCGTCGGGCCGTTGGAAAAAGATCTGCGCGAGCGCTATCCCATGGTGCGTTGGTTGGGGGTGTTGCCACGTGCCGAGTTGGCGCAGGTCTACGCCGCGGCCGATGTGTTTGTCATGCCCAGCCAGCACGAAACCTTCGGGCTGGTGATGTTGGAGGCTATGGCCTGCGGCACACCGGTGGCCGCCTACCCGGTGGAGGGTCCGACCGAAGTGGTGGGTGTGCCACCACAGGGTGGCGTAACGCACAGTGATTTGCAGCAAGCCTGGTATGGTGCGCTCAGCGTCCCACGCCATGAAGCGCGCAGCCAGGCCCTGCAGTTCAGTTGGGCGTATGCTTCGCTCATGTTTGCGGGCCATCTGGTTCCTGCCCGCGCCGGCACACGTCTTCAGCGCGCAGCGGTTGGTGCGGTAGACGTCATAAATATGTCATCTTAAGCGTCAAAAATCTGACATTTATCAGTCATTTGTAAAACGCTATGTGGACCTCTTTTCAGGATCGCTCCTCCATTGCAGACCCTCGTCTGTTGGACCGCGACCTTAGTCTTTTAGCTTTCAACGAGCGTGTGCTGGACTGGGCGGTGCGTGAAGACGTGCCGTTGATGGAGCGCCTGCGTTTCCTGTGCATTGTCTCCAGCAACCTCGACGAGTTCTTTGAAGTCCGCGCAGAACCGCATTTGAGTGCCGCACGTGCCCGGGACGAAAAAGGCCAGTACTCGGTCGCCAGCTTTGACCGTTTGGCTGACTCGCTGCACAAGCTGGTGAGCCGCCAGTACACGCTGTACAACGAACAACTGATGCCGGCCTTCGAGGCACAAGGCATCCGCATCATGTCGCACGGCGAGCGCAATGCGGCGCAGCGTGCATGGGTGAAGCAGTACTTTGAAAAAGAAGTGCGCCCCTTGCTGATCCCGGTGGGGCTGGACCCTTCGCACCCCTTTCCGCAGGTAGCCAACAAATCGCTCAACTTCATTGTGCGTTTGACCGGCAAAGACGCCTTCGGTCGCGAAAACGAAATCGCGATTGTGAAAGTACCGCGGGTATTGCCGCGCCTTATCCGCATGCCTGACAAGGTGGCTGGGGCCAAGGCCTCGTTTGTGTCACTTTCCAGCGTCATTCGTGCGCACTTGGCCGAGCTCTTTACCGGACGGGAGGTCTGGCAGTTTTCGCAATTCCGCGTGACGCGGCATTCTGATCTGGCGGTGGACGAGGACGATGTACAGAACTTGCGCATGGCGCTGCGCCAAGGCCTGGAGCACCGGCACTACGGGCAGGCCGTCCGCCTGGAGGTGTCTGCAGGTTGTTCCGAGCACCTCGCGGACTTTTTGCTGAAGCAGTTTGAGTTGCCAGCGAAAGCGCTGTACCGGGTACATGGCCCGGTGAACCTGGTGCGCCTGACCCAGTTGATCGACTTGGCCGAACGTCCCGATTTGTGCTTCTCACCGTACAAGCCTAACTTTCCGGTTCTGATGCATCCGGGGCGCTCCATCTTTGAGCAGCTCAAAGAGCGTGACATCCTGATTCACCAGCCTTATGAAAGCTTCGATGGTGTGCTGTCTTTCCTGCGCGAAGCGGTGAACGACCCCAAGGTGCTCGCCATCAAGCAAACTATTTACCGCACGGGCTCAGATTCCGAGCTGATGGAGTTGCTGCGGGAGGCCGTGCGCCGCGGGAAAGAAGTGACAGTGGTGGTGGAGCTCAAAGCCCGCTTTGACGAAGAAGCCAACATCAACTGGGCGGAGATGCTCGAATCCATTGGAGCCCAAGTGGTGTACGGGGTGGTGGGCCTCAAAACCCACGCCAAGATGATGCTGATCACCCGCCGTGAGGGCAAAAACCTCAAGCGCTATGGGCACCTGTCCACCGGTAACTACAACCCGCGCACGGCGCGTTTGTACACCGACATCAGCCACCTGACTGCCGATGCATCCATCACCACCGATATGGAGCATGTGTTCGTGCACATGGCCAGTCAGAGCAAGCTGCCGCGTTTGTCCAGACTGTGGATGGCGCCTTTCCATTTGCACCGCAACACGATTGCCAAGATCGACGCGCTGGGCCGTGCAGCAGCGGCCGGGAAAGACGCTCGCATCGTGGCGAAGATGAACTCGCTGACGGACGAGGCACTGGTCCGAAGCCTGATCGCTGCCGGTCAGCAGGGCGTCAAGATTGACGTGATCGTGCGGGGTGCCTGCATTCTCCCGGCGCAGGTTCCGGGCTACACCGACAACATCCGGGTCCGCTCGGTCATTGGCCGGTTGTTGGAGCACTCGCGGGTGTTTTACTTCCGTATCGATGCAGTAGACGAGCTGTACCTCTCGAGTGCAGACTGGATGAACCGCAATATGGTGCGCCGTGTAGAAGTGGCGTGGCCGGTCACGGATGAAGGCTTGCGGCAACGCCTGGTAGACGAATGCCTGGTGGCCTATTTGCATGACGGCGTGGACGCCTGGGACATGCACGCGGATGGGTTGTACTACCGCAATGGCTCGGTGGAGCAGGGCAACGCCCATAGCGCGCAAAAAGCGCTGATGGACCGCTACGGCCGCTTCGAGAAACGCTGAGGGGGAACCAAGGCATGGACCTGATTTTGTGGCGGCACGCAGAGGCCATAGATCTTGACCTGGTCGGTGACGACATGCTGCGCTCACTGACCAGCAAAGGCGAAAAGCAAGCTGCTCGCATGGCAGCATGGCTGGACCGGCAACTGCCGGATGGCGCGAGGATCTGGGCCAGCCCGGCAACCCGCACCGAGCAAACGGCCATGGCCTTGCAGCGCAAGTACAAGACCCACTCTTCCTTGGCGCCGCTCAGCAATGTGGATGATTTGTTGCGCTTGGTGCAGTGGCCCAACGCCAAAGGATGTGTGGTGGTGGTCGGCCACCAACCGACATTGGGGCAGACGATTTCCCGTCTGCTGGGTTTGAACGAGAGCGAGTGCGCCGTGAAGAAGGGCGCACTCTGGTGGCTGCGCCACCGGGAGCGCGACGGCGTCGGGCAAACGGTGGTGGTGACAGTGCAGTCACCCGAGGTGCTGTGACCTCGTCAGCGCACTCAGCACAGGCCTGAATCAGACCTTTTTGCCTTTTGCAGGGCGGCCGGTTTTCAGGCTGGGCACTGCGGACAGGGCAGCCTTGAAAGCTGCGTCACTCAAGGCGGCGATGGCTTTCATGCCGGCGCGGATCAGTTCGGTTTTCTTGACCGGGCTGCCCAGCTTGGCGGCACGCATTTTCAACACATCCAGCACGTCATATTCATTCTTGGGGATGGTGAAGCTGTCACGAACCATCTTGGGTTTCTTCGCTTTTTCCACTTTGGGGGTGGCCACCTTGGCTGCTGGCTTTGCCACAGGTTTGGTCACTGGCTTTGCAACAGGCTTGGTGGCTTTAGCGACCGGCTTGGTAGCAACTTTGGCCGCAACTGGTTTTGCAGCTGGCTTTGCGGTAGCTTTGGGTGCTGCCTTTGCAACGGCCTGCGGGGCCGCTTTGGCGGGAGCTTTTGCAGCGGGCTTTGCAGCTACTTTCTTGACAGGCTTGGTCGCAGGTTTGGCGATGTCTTTTTTAGCAGGCTTGCTTGGCACTGCCTTGGCTACCGGCTTTGCTGCAGTTTTTGCAGGTGCAGCACTTTGCTCAGCAGTAACTGTGGGGGTGATGGTTGGATTTTGTTCGGTAGTTGTCATGCAGGGCACTCCTTTGTTAAACGGTATATACAGTTTATACCGTTTCATGTTTTGTGTGAATGAAAGCACCCGGGATTCAACATGAATCGGGCAGGGATGAAGAGGTTTTGTCACTTCACTGTCATTCATCGGCGGGAAAATCGCAGCCCCTACGTCGTTTGGAAGCTCGCCATGCAGTCAACCCAGTTGCGTTTGGTCAAGGGCAACATGCCTACCAACAGCGGGCCAAGACCCCTGGAGGCAATACTGCAACGCAATGCGTTGTACCCCGTTTTTCAGCCCATCATTAAATTGGATGATGGGGCTGTTTATGCGCATGAGGCTCTGATACGTGGGCCTCAGGGCAGTGCTCTGCACACTCCGGACAAGTTGTTGATTGCCGCGGTCCAGGAAGGTCTTTCCTATGAACTGGAGACCGCCTGTGTTGCTGCAACCCTGAGCAGTTGGGGGCGCCTCAAAACCGCGGGACGCTTGTTTGTGAACATCAGTGCCGAGGCGCTGATCAAGGCCTTTGATTCGCGTGGGCGCGAAGGCTTGCTGCATTGGATTCAGGATTTCCATGTGATCCCCCGCATGCTGGTGTTGGAGATTACCGAGCACGAGCGTGTGGAGAACATGGATCGTCTGGCCGAGGTGGTGAATGAGGTCCGTTCTGCGGGCTTGTCTCTCGCCTTGGATGATTTCGGTGATGGCCGTTCCAGCTTGCGTCTTTGGTCCCAGATCAAGCCGGAGGTAGTGAAGATTGACAAGTACTTCACCCGCAACATCAGCGCCCATGGTGACAAGCTCAAAACCATCCAGGCGCTGCAGCAAATTGCCAACATCTTTGGTACCGCCCTGGTCGCGGAGGGCATTGAAACCGCCGAAGACTTGCGGGTGCTGCGAGACGTGGGCATTGAGTACGGCCAAGGCTATTTTCTGGGGCGCCCTGAGGGGAGTCCGCTACAAACTTTGCCGGAAGAGCCCCGGCGTGTATTGGCAGAGCGTCAGGTGGTAGTACTGCCGGAGCTGGGCCGCATTTCGCAGGGTGGGCATTTGCGCAGCCTGTCGCTGCTGAAGGCGCCTACCGTGACGCCCGACACCAACAATGACACGCTGGCACGGATATTTTTGGAAAACCCGGTTTTGCATGCGGTGGCAGTGCTGCAGGGCGAGCGTCCTGTGGGCATTATCAACAGGGCACAGTTCATGAACGAATACACCAAGCTGTATTACCGCGAGGTGTGGGGCCGCAAACCCTGTGTGGTGCACGCCAACCCTGAGCCCCGCCTGATTGAGCGGGAGCACAGCGTGGATGAGCTGGTGGGCATTCTGACCTCACAGGATCAGCGCTACCTGAGTGATGGTTTTATTGCTACAGAGAACGGTCGCTATGTGGGCTTGGGCACCGGAGACCAGCTGGTGCGCTCGGTGACCGAGACGCGCATTGAAGCCGCCCGGCACGCCAATCCACTCACGTTTCTGCCGGGAAATATTCCCATCACCCAGCATATCGAACGCCTTCTCAAGAAGCAGGCGTGCTTTGTGGCTTGTTACGCGGATTTGAATCACTTCAAGCCTTACAACGACTATTACGGCTATTGGCGGGGCGACGAGATGATTCGTCTGCTTGCCCGTATCGCGATGGAGCAATGTGATTCCCAGCGGGATTTCCTGGGGCACGTGGGGGGCGATGACTTTATTTTGTTGTTCCAGAGCACCGATTGGCGTGAACGCTGCGAACGTCTGGTGGCCGAGTTTGCCGAGCGGGCCCGCGCCCTGTTTGACGACAACGCGCGTGCGGCGGGGGGAATCGAAGCCGAGGACAGGCACGGGGTACGACGGTTTTTCCCCTGTACCACTTTGTCCATCGGGGCTGTGGTGGTTGACGGTCAGCACTTCACCCGTGCGGAGGACGTGGCCAACCTGGCCGCCATGGCCAAGCACGAGGCCAAACTGTCCACTACCGGTTTACACGAAACAGTGCTGGCTTAGATTCCGCTGATGTGCAGAGTCCATGGCGTTTTTTGCCATGCGAGCTCTTCTTCCCGCAACAGGTGGGCACTTTGCGGGTAGGCAGTCGCCCAAGCCGTACGGCAATTCAAATGCACCTCGTGGCTGCCTGCAGCTCCGGCTGCCAGGGTCATGCCCTTGAGGTCCGGGTCGCGTCGTGCGTGGCACAGAATCACTGCCAAGCGCAGGCAAATCAGTTGCAGCACCAAATCATCCTGGGTGAGCACCGGTTCCAGTTTGCGCAGCTTGCCGCGGTGCCCCAGCACCAGCAGGCTCAGGCGGTGCATCTCAGACAGCGAGAAGCCGGCAGCATCTGCGTTATCCAGAATGTAGGCCCCATGCTTGTGATAGTCGCTGTGCGAGATATGGCTGCCGATTTCGTGCAACTCCGCCGCCCAAGCCAACTTGCGCAACAGGCGTTCCGGCTCAGGAGCTTCATAGGTGCCCAGCATTTGTTGGAGCAATTGCGTCGCGACCTTGGCCACGCGTGCGCTGTGGGTGGTGTCCACATTGAATTTGGATGCTAACCGTTGCACGCTTTTGGCACGCAGGTCGCCATAGTCGCGTGCACCGCCGGTCAGATCGCAGATCAGGCCGTGGCGCAAACCGCCGGTGGCCTGTTGCATTTCTGAAATTCCCAGCAGGCTGAAAATAGCCCGCATCACGCTCAGGCCACCGCCAATGATGGCGCGGCGGTCTTCACGCATGCCGGCAATACGCAGGCGGTCCGCACTTTGCGCGCTTACCAGTCGCTCCAGCAGCCAGTCCAAGCCCTCCTGGGTTAGTACGCCTTCAGGCCAGCCGGCGGCCACCAGCACATCGCCAATGGCGCCCACGGTGCCTGCGGAACCGTATGCGGTGTCCCACAGGTCCGGGTGGTAGGCATCGAATGCTTCATCCAATACTGCTTTGGCGGCGACTTCGGCAATCTCAAATGCTTTGCGGGAGAAGGTGCCGTCCGGGAAGTAGCGTTTGGACCACGCAATGCTGCCCACGCGGTAGGACTCCATGGTGCCGGGCACCAGGCCTTGCCCCAGAATGAGTTCGGTGGAGCGGCCCCCCACATCAATGACCAGTCGGCGTTCATCACTGGCGGGCAGCATGTGTGCCACGCCTTGGTAAATCAGCCGGGCTTCTTCCCGGCCGGAAATCACGTCGATCGGAAAACCCAGCACGGCGTTGGCTTTTTCCAGGAATACGTCGCGGTTGCGGGCTTCACGCAAGGTTTGGGTGGCAACTGCTTTGACTTCGTGCGGCTTGAAGCCCGCCAAACGCTCCCCGAACCGAGCCAGACACTCCCATCCGGCCTGCATGGCGGCCGGGGTGAGGTTGCGCTCTTCGTCGAGCCCGCCCCCTTGGCGCACGGTTTCTTTCAGGTATTCGGTGCGCTGGAATTCGCCGTGGTCCACCCGTCCGATTTCGAGCCTGAAGCTGTTGGAGCCCAAGTCCACTGCAGCCAGGCGGTTTCCGTTGTTCATGAATAAGTCAGGTGAAAAGATTAATCGGCGTGGTGTGCATGGTACCCCTGCGCAAAGCAGGGGTAGAGATTCAGCCCACTATTTTGCCGTCTGCGCCCAACATGCTTTGGGTGACGAGGACACCGGTGCGTTTGCGGGTGTCCGGGTTCAGTCGCAAACCCGCGAGTTCCAAGGGTTGGCGTTTGGCAAAGGCCTGAAACACATTGGGGCGGTTCAGGCTGCCTTCTACCGTCTGGAGCATCTCAGCACAGTAGCGTGCCGACACAAAGCCGGCCAGGCTTTGGGCGGTGGGCGGCTCGTCATACAGGCGGCCGAGCACTTCGCGGTAGTTGCGCACGATGGGCAGGTTACTGTTCACGGCCGGCACACTCTGGGTGGCGATCACGGGGGTGAAGCGTGACACGCCCAATTGCTGCAAAGCGACCACATTCACATCCGACATGGCGATGATGTAGCGCTGAGCGGCTTGCTTTTCGATACCTTGGGCGAATTGGGCCAGTTCCGGCGTGCCGCCCAGAAAAATCAGGATGCGCGGGCTTTGGGCATTGAGAGTGGTGGCCAAGCTGTCCAGGGTCGTCGTGGGCGCGTAGGTTCGGACCTTGAGCTTGAGCTCGGTGGCGGCACGCTCCACGTCTTCGCGGTAGGTGGCCAACTCCGAGGTGCTGCCATACACGGCGCCAACTTCCTGCACGCCCATGACAGAGAGCGACTTGATGGCGTAGGCAATCTGCTCCTGCCGTGTGGCAAAAATGCTGAAGGTGTTATCGGCGCCATCACCGGGGTTGTGCAGCCAAGGCGCTACGTGGGGCAAATCGGGCAGTTCGCGTCGCAATACAGCAGCCAACTGGGCAGCCACTTTGTCGCCCACAGTGCCGACGGCTGCGACGCATTCGTTCATGCCCTTGAGCGCGTCCGCCACGCCCCGCAAGGACTTGGCGCTGCCATCCACTTCCAGCACCATGTGACGTACCGCCTTGTTACGGAGGCCCCCGCGCGCATTCAGGTCCTGCCAGGCAGCGCGGGATCCGACCAAAAAGTCCCGGGAAACGTCGATTTGTGAGGCTGACACGTCCACCACTTGCACAACCACGGGGCCATTGGAAGCGGAAGCTGCCTTGTTGCCCTGGGCAAAAGCGGCAGGCGCTGCAAGGGCAGAACTGCCCAGGGTAATTTGGGCGAGCAGGGAGCGGCGGGTCAGGCGGTACGACGTCTGGAACATGTAGTAATTGGATTGCTATAAAAAGAATAGCTGCTGGCGCACGTTCTATGTGCGCCAGCAGCTCATTTGCTTGTTGCTTTGAGACTTATTTCGCCGGCGGCAGCAACACGGTGTCGACCACGTGCACCACACCGTTGGTGGCAAGCAGGTCAGCGTCGGTCACGGCAGCGTTCTCTACGGTGACAAAAGTTCCGGCCTTGGAAACTGCGAGAACTGCGCCATTCAGCGATTTCACATTGCTGTTTTTGATGTCCGCAGCAGCCAGCTTGCCCGGCACCACGTGGAATGTCAGTACGGCCTTGAGTTTTTCGGGGTTGGCGGCCAGTTCGTCCAGGGTTTTGGCTGGCACAGCCTTGAATGCGTCGTTGCTGGGCGCAAACACGGTGAATGGGCCCGCGCCTTTAAGCGCTTCTGTAAGTCCGGCTTTGGACACCAGGGAGTTCAGGGTGCTCAGAGAAGGGGTGCGGGCGATGGTGTCAGCCACGCTGACGGGCTGGGACACGGTGGCGCAACCGCTCAAGCCGGCCAGGACAGTGGCTGCGACGATGAGTGTGCGGCGGGAGAGGGCGAATACGGACATGGCGGGCTCCAAGGTTGAAAACCGCAGAGCGTAAGTATCTTTTGCGTCAGTTTTGTGACAAAAGTTTGAAAATCGGGCTTGGCGAAGCTCCTTTGCTTGCCCCTTTGCATTGGATGCGCTTCGTCACATACTTGTCATAAAAGATTCTTAAAGTTCAACCTGTTCGAATTTTCCAACCCTACGTCTAAAGGCTTCCCATGACATTGACATTTCAACGCATCGCCTTGGCTGCCGGAGTAAGTGCTGCTCTGGCTGCTTCCGGTTTCGCCACTGCTCAGGAAATCACCGGTGCGGGCGCTTCTTTCCCTGCACCGATCTATTCCAAGTGGGCTTCTGACTACAACAAGGCCACTGGCGTGAAGGTGAACTACCAGTCCATCGGCTCCGGTGGTGGTATCAAACAAATCGACTCCAAGACCGTGGATTTCGGCGCTTCTGACGCTCCCCTGACTGACGACGTTTTGAAGTCCAAAGGTCAAATGCAGTTCCCCACCGTTTTGGGCGGTGTGGTTCCCGTGATTAACGTGAAGGGTATTGAACCCGGCACCCTGAAGCTCAACGGCCAAGTGTTGGGCGACATCTACTTGGGTAAAGTGGCCAAGTGGAACGATCCTGCCATCAAGGCTTTGAACCCCAGCTTGAATCTGCCAGACGCTCCTATTGCCCAAGTGCGCCGTGCGGACGGTTCGGGTACCACCTTCATCTTCACCAACTACTTGAGCAAAGTGAACGCCGAGTGGAAGTCCAAAGTGGGTGAAGGTACAGCGGTGAACTGGCCTGTAGGCGCAGGTGGCAAGGGCAATGAAGGTGTGGCTGCATTCGTGGCACGCCTGCCCAATTCCATGGGTTACGTGGAGTACTCCTACGTCAAGCAAAACAAGCTGAACTACGCCATCATGCAAAACGCTGCCGGCAACTTTGTGAAGCCTGAAGACGACACTTTCAAGGCAGCGGCTGCAGGCGCTGACTGGAACAAGACCTTCTATCAGATCTTGACCAACCAGCCCGGCAAGGATGCATGGCCTATCAGCGGTGCTACCTTCATTTTGATGCACCTGAAACAAGACAAGCCAGCTAACGCTTCTGAGACCCTCAAGTTCTTTAACTGGGCTTACACCAACGGTGCCAAGGCTGCTGAAGATTTGGATTACGTGCCTATGCCTCCAGCTGTGGTTGCCGCCATCCAGAAATCCTGGGGCGAAATTAAGGATGGCGCTGGCAAGCCCATCGCTTTCAAGTAAGCCGCTGTTGAATTGACACTGACGGAGGAAATCCCCATGTCATCTACACTCGTCCATGGGGATTCCCCGAGTCAGAACACTGTTCAACAATCTTCCCGCGTCATGATAAAACCACCCCCGATGAAACGTGCCCGTTCAGGGCCTCTGGCTGACCGCATGTTCGGTTGGGCGGCCAAAGCCTCCGCTCTAGTCACCCTGGTCCTGCTGGTGTCCATTTTGGTTACTCTGACCATGAGCGCCTGGCCGGCGATCAGCAAGTACGGACTCTCCTTTTTGACCAGCACCACTTGGGACCCCGTACAAGAGGATTTCGGTGGCTTGGTCATGATCTACGGCACCTTGGCAACTTCGTTGATCGCACTTTTGATTGCGGTCCCCGTCAGCTTCGGTATTGCTTTGTTTTTGACAGAGTTGTCACCCGCGTGGCTCAAGCGTCCCTTGGGCACTGCCATTGAGTTGTTGGCTGCCGTGCCGTCCATTGTGTACGGCATGTGGGGGCTTTTGGTGTTCGGCCCGGTGTTGGCCACCTATGTGCAGCAACCCATTCAAGCCTGGACGGCTGGCGTTCCATACGTCGGCGCATTTTTCTCCGGTCCACCCGTGGGTATCGGCATTTTGTCGGCCGGCATTATTCTGGCCATCATGATCATTCCCTTCATTGCATCCGTCATGCGTGATGTGTTTGAAGTGACCCCACCCATGCTCAAAGAGTCCGCTTACGGTCTTGGGGCCACAACCTGGGAAGTCGTATCCAAGGTGGTTTTGCCTTACACCAAGACCGGTGTCATTGGCGGCATCATGTTGGGCTTGGGGCGTGCCATTGGCGAGACCATGGCAGTAACCTTTGTGATCGGTAACTTCAACCAACTGGATTCGCTCAGCCTGTTCCAGGCAGCGAACAGCATTACCTCTGCACTGGCCAATGAATTCGCCGAAGCCGGTGAAGGCTTGCACCAAGCGTCACTGATGTACTTGGGTCTGGTGCTGTTCTTTATCACCTTTGTGATCCTCTCTTTGTCCAAGCTTCTGCTGGCGCAATTGCGCAAGTCGGAAGGAGCCAAGTCATGAGCGCAACTTTGTCTGAAATCCGTACCGCGCGCTTTGCGTATCGCAAGCGCGTCAACGTGGTCGCAACGGCGCTGGCCTTGGCCGCCATGGCGTTCGGCTTGTTCTGGCTGTTCTGGATCCTCTGGGAAACAGTCCGCCTGGGGCTGGGTGGCTTGTCCATCGCGACCCTGACGCAAATGACTCCGCCGCCCAATGAGGCCGGTGGTTTGGCCAACGCCATCTACGGTTCTTTGTTGATGGTGGTTCTGGCTACTTGCGTAGGCACTCCCATCGGCGTGATGGCCGGTATTTACCTGGTCGAGTTCGACAGCAAGAGCTGGCTGGCAGCCACCGTGCGTTTTGTCAACGACATCCTCTTGTCTGCGCCCTCTATAGTGGTCGGCTTGTTTGTCTATGCCGTGGTGGTATCGCGGTTCAAGTCATTCTCCGGCTACGCAGGCATTCTGGCCTTGTCCCTGATCGTGATCCCGGTCGTGATCCGCACCACGGAAAACATGCTCCAGTTGGTTCCAGCAGGTTTGCGTGAAGCGGCCTATGCATTGGGCGCGCCCAAGTGGAAAGTGATTCTGAGCATCACTCTGAAGTCGGCCCGTGCCGGTGTGATTACCGGTGTGTTGTTGGCGGTCGCCCGCATTGCCGGCGAAACAGCGCCCTTGTTGTTCACGGCGCTGAGCAACCAGTTCTGGACGTCTTCCCTGAGCGAGCCCATGGCCAGCCTCCCGGTGACTATCTTCAAGTTCGCCATGAGCCCCTATCAAAACTGGCAACAGCTGGCTTGGGCAGGCGTGTTCCTGATCACCCTGGCTGTTTTGGGACTGAACATTCTGGCGCGGGTACTGACCCGCTCCAAAGCCTGATGCGCACCGCGCACTGACGTTGAAAGGATTACCTGTATGTTGAACACACCTAGCGCCCCCACCAAGTCCAAGATTTCTGTCAAGGACCTGAACTTCTACTACGGCAAGTTTCACGCCCTCAAGGGCATCAACATGGAGATCCCGGAGAAGCGCGTGACCGCCTTCATCGGCCCCTCCGGTTGCGGCAAGTCCACTTTGTTGCGCATTTTCAACCGCATGTTTGAGCTCTACCCCGAGCAGCGCGCGGAAGGCCAGATCCTGTTGGACGGCCAGAACCTGCTGACCAGCAAGGAAGACGTGGCCTTGCTGCGTGCCAAGGTGGGTATGGTGTTCCAGAAGCCCACACCGTTCCCGATGTCCATTTACGACAACATCGCCTTCGGTGTGAAGTTGTTCGAAAACCTCAGCTCCACCGACATGGAAGAGCGCGTGGAATGGGCCTTGCGCAAGTCCGCGCTGTGGACTGAAGTGAAAGACAAGTTGCACCAAAGCGGCTCCAGCCTCTCGGGCGGTCAGCAGCAACGTTTGTGCATTGCCCGCGGCATCGCGATCAAGCCAGAAGTCTTGTTGCTCGACGAACCTTGCTCTGCGTTGGATCCTATCTCTACTGCCAAGGTGGAAGAGCTGATTGTGGAATTGAAGAACGATTACACCGTGGTGATCGTGACCCACAACATGCAGCAAGCGGCCCGTTGCAGCGACTACACCGCTTACATGTACTTGGGCGATCTGGTCGAGTTCGGTCCTACAGAACAAATGTTCTTCAAGCCGACCCGCAAAGAAACAGAAGACTACATTACAGGCCGCTTCGGCTAAGCAAGGAGAGGACCCCATGCCAGATAAACACCTATCAACGCAGTTCGACAGCGAACTGACCTCGGTTTCGTCGCAAGTGATGGAGCTGGGTGGGTTAGTTGAATCCCAGATCCGCCAGGCAATCTACGCACTGTCGCAATTCAGCGTGGAAGTGGCTGACGAAGTCACAGCCCGCGAAGCTCGCGTGAACGCCATGGAACTGGAAATCGATCGTGATCTCTCCAGCATCATCGCCCGTCGCCAACCGACTGCCCGCGATCTGCGTTTATTGATTGCCATCTCCAAGACCACTGCCAACCTTGAGCGTGTGGGGGATGAAGCGGAGAAGATCGCTCGTATGGTGCGTTCCATCATTCACAGTGGCGCACCCCGTTCTTTGCCTTCCTTGGAGCTGCGCGTCGCCGCCGACCTGGCTTCCGGTTTGTTGAACAAGGCGCTGGATGCATTTGCCCGCTTGGATGTGAACGCTGCAGTGTCTATTCTTAAAGAAGACGACCTGATCGATGCCGAGTTCGATGGCTTCGTGCGCAAGCTGGTGACCTACATGATGGAAGACCCGCGCATGATTTCCCCCAGCTTGGACTTGTTGTTCCTGGCGAAGGCGATCGAGCGTATCGGCGATCACTCCAAGAACATCGCCGAGTTCATCATCTACGTGGTCAAGGGTGAAGATGTGCGTCACTCGACCATGGAAAAAATCGAGTCTGTCGTCAAATGAAAACCATGCCCGCCGTTCTGGTGGTCGAAGATGAATCGGCCATTGCTGAGTTGATTGCAGTGAATCTTAGGCATAACGGGTTCCGGCCTCGTTGGGCTATGGACAGTGACTCTGCGCAGCGCGAGATCGATGCGGGCGTGCCGGATTTGATTCTTCTGGACTGGATGTTGCCCGGCGAAAGCGGCTTGACCTTGGCCAAGCGCTGGCGTGCTGACGCTCGAACCAAAGAGGTCCCCATCATCATGCTCACAGCCCGTGGTGATGAGGCGGATCGGGTTGCCGGCTTGGACGCAGGGGCGGATGATTACATTGCGAAACCCTTTTCCACGAAGGAGTTGCTGGCCCGTGTACGCGCAGTCTTGCGCCGCCGTACGCCAGAGAGCGCCGGTGAGGCGCTCACGATTGCGGGCCTTACGCTGGATCCTTCGACACACCGGGTTTCATTTGAAGACACTCCTCTGAAGCTGGGCCCTACAGAGTTCAAGCTGTTGCATTACCTTATGGGACATGCTGAGCGGGTGCATAGCCGGGCGCAACTGCTGGACAACGTCTGGGGTGATCACGTCTACATCGAAGAGCGTACTGTGGATGTGCACGTCAAACGTTTACGTGAAGCTTTGGCGCACGCCGGTCCCATGGTGGAGACGGTGCGCGGTGCAGGCTATCGCTTGACGGCAAAGCCCGCCATTCCGGTTCAAACTGTTGTGCAGACTGCTGCCCGGGCGAGCGCCTGAGCGATTACAGTTCACGAATGTTTTTTCGAGTTCTGTCGTTCCTGCTTTTGCAGGCGCTGGGGGCTGTCCTCGGCTATCTGCTTGCCGGTAAGTATTCTCCCGTCTGGGGTGCTGTGGTCGGCATTCTTGTGGGCAGTTATTTCTGGTTGTTGATCGATGCGGTGCGTGGTGCGAAGCTCATGCGCTGGCTGCAGTCGGGCGAGTCCACGGAGTTGACCCTCGGGTATGGTTTTTGGAATGAGGTGGCAGACCGCACGCGCCGTCAGATGCGTTCCCGTGAGCGTCGCGTGGCCGAAGGAGAAACCAAGCTCCAGGATTTTTTGGCTGCGCTGCAAGCCTCTCCGAACGGTGTTGTTCTGCTGGATGCAAACGGTCGCATCGAATGGTTTAACCAGATGGCTGGGCAGCATTTCGGCTTTGATGCACGTCGTGACATGCTTCAGCACTTCGGGAATCTGGTTCGTGATCCTGGTTTCGCCACCTATTACTCCGGTCAGGATTTCTCACAAGGCCTGGTGATGCCGGGTCGCGAAAGCACAGGTTCGAAGCCTGTGCGCTTGTCCGTGCACCTGCATCCCTACGGGGAGGGGCGCAACCTCTTGCTGTCCCGTGACATTACGGCCTTGGAGCAGGCGGAGGCCATGCGCAGGGATTTCGTGGCCAATGTGTCTCACGAAATCCGTACGCCCTTGACGGTGCTCGCTGGTTTTGTTGAAACCCTGCAGACGCTTCCCCTGGATGAGTCGGAGCGGCAGAGCTACTTGAACTTGATGTCCCAGCAAGCGTCGCGCATGCAGAGTCTGGTCAACGACTTGTTGACGCTTTCCCGCTTGGAGGGGAGCCCTGCGCCTTCAGGCTCAGATCTCGTGGACATGGTGCAGCTGTTGCAGCAGTGCAAACAGGAAGCCCACAACCTGTCGTCGTTGGTCTGGGGCAAGCCGCAGGACATTCAGTTTCTGGTGTCGGATGCCGTGGCAGTTACCGGTTCACCGTCTGAGTTGCACAGTGCGGTTTTCAATTTGATCGGCAATGCCATCCGTTACACACCGGCAGATAAGAGTATCCGGGTCCATTGGCATAAAACGGCTGAAGGCGAAGGCGAACTTTCGGTCCAAGATACGGGGCCGGGAATCGCGCCTGAACATATACCTCGCTTGACCGAGCGGTTTTACCGGGTCGACAGAAGCCGTTCGAGGGATACGGGGGGGACAGGCCTGGGTCTTGCTATCGTCAAACACGTGGCACAGCGCCATGGTGCTGAATTGCTGATTGAAAGCATTCCCGGACGGGGTTCTACCTTCACGCTGCGGTTCAGGGCGGCACGCGTCCGTCCTCAATAGGTCCGAGGTTCGCCAAGGTTCCGGGCGTTTAGCGGCGCTTCATGATCCAGAACATTTCCGAGTTGGCCACAGGGTGCTGCACCAAAGTGTGCGGTGCCCATACCGATCGGTCGACGATGGATGAAATTTCGGAGTTGGCTCCCGGTTCGGTCAGCAGCCATTCGCATGCTGCGGCTTCACTGGCAGGGCGCAGGTTGAGCTGACCATACCACTGGAGCGCCGCAATTTGCGCGGTATCGAGGTTCAGCACTTGGGCACATTGGTCACGGGCAACAATTTGTGTCGCTTGCCGCACCATAGTGCGCGCGCTTTGCGCATAGTCCAGCAAGGGCATCCACAAGGTCATCAACAATAGCCAGCACAGCGACGCTCCGCTAGCGGGAAGCACCAGGCTTTTCCAGATCGCTGCGCGATGACGTCCCGCCCGCCACCGAACCAACCATCCCCAGGCCAAAGTGGCACCCAATGCAAACAAGAAGGGCAGTATCTGGAAGCTCGCCTCATAGCCCGGCGCCAAACGGGTCACGTTCGCTGCCGGCTGGGGCGGGGTACCAGTTTGCATCGCAATCCAAACGACCCAGATGATCACTCCACACCCTGTAAAGAACAGCAAGGTGAACCAGTCGATCAATGCCGCAACTTGTCTGCGTAGGGTAGGCAATGCAAAGGCAGCCATGGCTGAGAAAGCGGGGAGTGCCAATAGCAAAGTCCGATCCGGAGCTCCTGAGAGCAGCATGGTGCCTACGCTGGTCACGATAAACCAGGATGGCAACGAGAGGTGCCGGCTGATGTTCAGATTGAACAGTTGCTTGCGCCAACGCCAGACACTGTAAAGCGCCAAGGGCCAGGCAGGCCATGTGAACCAGAGCAGCAATTGGATGTGTCCATTCCAATAGGCCCAAGTCAGGGCGGGCCACTCCACCTTCCAACTCCAAAGTCCCAGCTTCCAAGCAAAGACGGCAGTGATGACGGAGACCGTCGCGAGGCCTATGGCTTCGAGGGTGATGTAGCTTTTGACTGCGTCATTTCCTGCACCCGTGCGTTTGTCCATGGCGTGAATGCAAGCGCCGCCCAGCCCGAACATTAGTGACAGGGCAGGTGCCCCGCTCAAAGCCAATCCGGCTAGTCCCAAGACTGCACTGACGCAGGGTGCGGTGCGGTGGTAGGGAAGTGCGCTGAGCGCATAAAACAGGAGCGCGCTGAATCCCAGTTGCGCGAGTGCAGGTGTGGTTTCGTGTCCGAGTTGCGCCAGACCCAGGGATGCCAAAAATGCCAATAGGCCTCCATCTGCCATGGCACGCGCATAGTCGGTAGGTTTGGCTTCTCCGCCGAACGCGAAAGCGACTGGCTGGGCTGCAGGAGTGCGCGCGAGGTAGTAGCTGCCGTACCAAGTTCCGACAAAAGCCAATGTCAACAAGAGCGCAAAGGGAACCCGAACCCAGAAGTCTGCCGGCCATCCTGCTGGTGTCCAATTCAAGACCAAGGCTCCAATCCAATAAGGGAGGAGTGCAGGGAATTCCGGCTTGATGCCGAGTAGCGTCGGATGGATCCAGGATGCGTCCCCGCGTGCGAGCGCTGCCATGAATCCCAGAGCGCTCAAGTCGGCTGTCCGCCATGCATCACGACCGATAAAGCCTGCACCGATAAAGGCCAGACACAACAGAATCAGTGCGGGACGCGGGAGTCGCCTGACAGAGGCTTGCGCAACGATGGCGGGGTTCGGTAGGTTCACGCGGATCAGTCGGGAAACAGGTTTAAATCAAAAAAAAAGCAGCCCGGGATTCCGTGCTGCTTTTATACCAACCCAGGCCGGAGCCTGAACTGAGCTTACTTCGCTGCGGTCTTGCCGAAACGGTTGCGGAATTTTTCCACGCGTCCGCCCATGTTGTCCACCGACTTTTGGGTGCCGGTGTAGAAGGGGTGGGATTCGCTGGTGGTATCCAACTTGAAGAGTGGCAGCTCGCGGCCGTCTTCCATCTTGATCATTTCCTTGGTGTTGGCGCAAGAACGTGTCACGAACTTGAAGCCGTTGGACATGTCCTGGAAGCAAACTTCGCGGTAGTTGGGGTGAATGCCTTCTTTCATACTCTTCTCCATCAGTTGCGCTAGCCGCGCCGGTCCTTGCGCAAACCCTGCGCAATATAAAAACTCGGCGTACTTGTCGCGAAAACCCTAAATTATAGCTTAGTCCGTATCAGCCGCCCCGACGCATCATGTCGAAGAACTCGCTGTTGTTCTTGGTGGCACGCATTTGCTTGAGCACCATTTCCATGGATTCGATCTCGTCCATGTTGTAGAGGAACTGGCGCAGGATGCGGGTCTTTTGCAGAATTTCCGGCTGAAGCAGCAATTCTTCGCGGCGGGTGCCACTGCGGTTCAGCTGGATAGACGGGAATATCCGCTTTTCGTACAGGCGACGGTCCAGATGCACTTCGCTGTTGCCGGTGCCCTTGAACTCTTCAAAAATCACTTCGTCCATACGGCTGCCGGTATCCACCAGTGCGGTTGCAATGATGGTCAGTGAGCCGCCTTCTTCGACGTTACGGGCCGCACCCAGGAAGCGTTTGGGGCGCTGCAACGCATTCGCATCCACACCACCGGTCAACACTTTTCCGGAAGATGGAACCACGTTGTTGTAAGCCCGGGCCAGACGGGTGATGGAGTCCAGCAGGATCACCACGTCTTTTTTGAGCTCTACCAGGCGCTTCGCTCGCTCGATCACCATTTCGGCAACGTGCACGTGACGCGCTGCGGGTTCGTCGAAGGTGGAGGCAATCACCTCACCTTTGACGGTGCGCTGCATTTCGGTCACTTCTTCGGGGCGCTCATCAACCAGCAGCACCATCATGTGGCTGTCGGGGTAGTTGGCGGAAATGGCGTGAGCGATGTGCTGCATCATCACGGTCTTGCCACTCTTGGGTGGTGCAACCAACAAAGCACGTTGGCCCTTACCGATGGGCGCAATGATGTCAATCACGCGGCCGGTGATGTTTTCGTCGGTCTTGAGGCCATCTTGCTCCAAGCGCATTTGCACCTTGGGGAACAAGGGGGTCAAGTTTTCAAACATGACCTTGTGCTTGTTGCCTTCGGGCGGACCGCCGTTCACCTTGTCCAACTTGTTCAGCGCAAAGTAACGTTCGCCGTCTTTCGGTGTGCGGACTTCACCTTCAATCATGTCCCCGGTGTGCAGGTTGAAGCGGCGCACCTGGCTGGGGCTGATATAGATGTCGTCCGTGCTGGCGGTGTAGCTGGTGTCGGGGCTACGCAGGAAGCCGAAACCGTCCGGCAGGATTTCCAGCACGCCGTCAGCAATGATCTGCTCGCCGGCACGGGCCCGTTTCTTGATGATGGCGAACATCAGCTCCTGCTTGCGCATGCGGCCGGTGTTTTCAATCTCAAGTTCTTCTGCTTGCTTGAGCACTTCGGACACGTGCAGTGCTTTGAGTTCGTTTAAATGCATGGAGTGGGTCCCGTCAGGGCGTTAACCGGAAATCGGCAAGGAAACCAGGGTTGGTTCGAAAAATTCAGGGGAGTGGGGGTTGAGGCAAGACCGTGTGCTTGGCCTCGGTGTCCTGAGCCTGATCTGGCTGACCGCCTTCAATCCGGCGGGTGAACACAAATATTATGACAGGAAATTGCGACCGTGCTGCAGTGTCACGGTCGCAGGAGTGAAAGGCGGATCAGGCCAGTTGCTGGTCGATGAAGGCCGTCAGTTGCGCTTTGCTCAGTGCGCCTACCTTGGTAGCAGCCAATTGACCGTCCTTGAACAACATCAATGTGGGGATACCGCGGATACCGAACTTGGCTGGAATGTCGCGGTTTTCGTCCACGTTCATCTTGGCGATCTGCAACTTGCCCTCGTAGGTAGCAGACACCTCGTCCAGAATGGGCGCGATCATTTTGCAGGGGCCGCACCACTCAGCCCAGTAGTCCACCAGGATGGGTTGCGCAGACTGCAATACATCGGCTTCAAATGTGGCGTCGGTGACGTGTTTGATGAGTTCGCTGGCCATGGAGTTTCCTTTGGAAGAGTGCTAATGCAGCTAAAGTTGCGGCATTGTGACAGAAACCAAGTCCCCCCACGACGCCCCGCAAACTATCACCGGCATAGCCAAAAGCGATGCAGCCCGGGGGCTGCGGGCCTTCTCGTATGCGGCAAGTCATCCCGCCATGGCCTTATGGTCCGCACCCGGTATCGGGCTCGTTCACCGACTGCAGGCGTGGATGACGCAGTCTGGAGCCCACCCCGGCCGCACCCTGGTGTTGCTGCCCTATGCCCAACTACTGCCCTTGGCACGCAGGGTGTGGTCGGATCTGCATCCGCAGGGTTTTTCTCCCAGGTTTGAAACCACCTCGAATTGGCTGGCATCCATGTCCGCGCGGAGGCTCCAGGCTACCGACATCAGCCAGGACATGGCTCTGGACACGCTGACAGCCCAACAACTGCTGGCCCAGGCAGGCATGGGAGCTGAATCTTCACTCGCGGGCCTGCTGGCAGAAGCTGCTCAGCAACTCGCACCTTGGGCAGCGGCTGCAGGTCCCCAGGGGCGCGGGGAATGGGCCTCGCAGGCGCGCGCTGGCGTGTCGGCGGGCATGGAAAGCCAAGCGCTTGCTTGGGAGGCCCGGGTCGCCCGGATCGCTGTGGAGTGGGCGGCGGTGTCTTCCTATTCCACCGATGTGTTGTTTGACAGTGATGCATTGGAACCATGGGATGCCGTGGCTTTGGTGCAAGGCTTGGTGTCCGACCCGGTATCCACCGCCCTGAAGGCGCATTGGGGCAGCAAGGCAGAGCTATTCCGGTTGGACAGCCAAGAGCCTGAGGTAGGCGCCGCTTTGAAACTGGAGTTGGACCACCTGCATTTTCATGCCTGTGCCGATGCCGAAGACGAAGCCCAGCGGGCGGCTGCCTGTGCCATCGCCCATGTGGCGGCTGATCGCTATCCCTTGGCGCTGGTGTCTTCGGACCGCGCACTGACGCGGCGGGTGCGGGCCATGCTGGAGTCTGCAGGTATTGCCATGCGGGATGAGAACGGCTGGAAGCTCTCCACCAGCCGGGCCGGAGCGGCGCTGATGGCCTTGCTGCGGGCTGCCGTCTGGAACGCCAGCACGGATGCCGTGTTAAATGCGTTCAAGCAGGCTCCAGCCTTTGCTGCGGACCTTCAGGCTTTGGAACAAGCTTTGCGCAAAGAGCAGGTACGCGATTGGCGCCATGTATCCGGCTGCAAACCCGTCAAGGACTCAGAGGCTTTGCGCGCCATGTGTGTCCGTATCGATCAGGTGCGCACTGAGTTGAGTGGCAGCCGCCCCTTGCCCGTATGGCTGGCGCGCATGCAAGCGGTGTTGCAGACTTGCGGTTGGTGGGAGCCTTTACAGGCGGATGAGGCTGGAGCCATGGCGCTGGGTGCACTGCAGCTGACCCAGCCGGAGCCACAAGTCTGGGCAGACTATGTGGACGCAGCCTTGTGGGCCGGCACCCGTATGGACTTGAGCGCCTTTTCGTCCTGGGTGAATCAGGTGCTCGAAGCCCACAGCTTCCAACCCGCCTATCCGGATGAGGAACAAGTCGTCATTCTGCCCATGAGCCAGATGCTGGCCCGGCCTTTTGCGGCCGTGGTGCTGGCCGGCTGCGACGAGGTGCGTTTGAATCCGTCCCCCGAGCCATCAGGCATTTGGACTCCCGCGCAGCGTGCGGCATTGGGCATGCCCTCACGCAAAGAGTTGGAGGCGCGCTTGCGCGCATCCTGGCGCCAGGCCTTGCAGGCGCCAGCGGTCGAGGTACTGTGGCGCAGCAGTGACGACACCGGTGAACACATCGCGGCCAGCCCGCTGGTGCAGTGGTTGCGCCTGCAGCCGGGCGCGCAAGAGGCGCTGGCGAGTGATCCACGCACATCCAGGCAGGTCATGCCCGCGCCTGTGCTCCCGCCTACGCCGCATGGTGACCGATTGTCGGTGCGCCAGTTGTCGGCCAGTGCTTACGAAGATTTGCGCACTTGCCCCTACCGCTTTTTTGCGCTTCGGCAACTCGGTCTCAAGACGGTGGACGAGTTGGAGTCCGATGTGGACAAGCGGGACTTCGGGCTCTGGCTGCATGCGGTGCTGCAGGAATTTCACACCGCTTTGCAGACAGAGTCTTTGAGCGGCCTTGAGCCGCGCAGCACCTTGTTGGAGGCTTGCGCAAACTCGGTGACCGCCTCCATGGGTTTGCCCGATGGAGAGTTTTTGCCCTTCGCCGCAGCTTGGCCTCATGTGCGCGACGGCTACTTGCAGTGGCTGGAAAAGCACGAGGCCCAGGGCTGGACCTATGCCAGTGGCGAAACCGCGCACACCCAGACTGTGGGCAGCGTCATGCTGATGGGTCGCATAGACCGCACGGACACCGGCACCGGCGGAGCTGTCATGGTGCTGGACTACAAAACCGAGCCTGCCGCCAAAACCAAAGAGCGGGTCAAAAACCCGCTGGAAGACACCCAGATTGCCTTTTACGCTGCGCTGTTGCCCCACGACACCTTGCAGGCCGCCTACATCAATGTGGGCGAGCGGGACGGGACTGTGCCCGTAGAGCAAAAAGACATTGTGCTGGCCCGTGACGCCTTGGTGGAAGGCATCATCTCTGACATGGCCCGACTCGCGGCCGGAGAGCCCTTGCCTGCGCTGGGGGATGGCGTGGCATGTGACTACTGCCAGGCGCGTGGCTTGTGCCGCAAAGATTTCTGGAGCGCGCCATGAGTGCCGTGCACGACACCGCCGCCTACGAGGTAAACGGCCGCCACGTAGCAAGGGCCGAGTTTTATGCCATCGCCTGCGACCCCCGCCGCAGCGTGGCGGTGGAGGCCTGTGCCGGTGCCGGCAAGACCTGGATGCTGGTGTCTCGCATGGTGCGCGCCTTGCTTGATGGCGCAGCGCCGCATGAGATTCTGGCCATCACCTTCACCAAAAAAGCGGCCGGTGAAATGCGCGAGCGCCTCTATGACTGGCTGCGAAGCTATGCCCACGCAGATGACGCCAGCTTGCGCCGCGAGCTGCAGCTGCGCGGTGTGCAGGGCGAGCCCGGCACAGAGCAGCTGGCCAAGCTGCGCGGCTTGCATGAGGCTTTGCTGCTTGCTGGCCGGCCGGTGCAGGTGCGCACCTTCCACAGCTGGTTTGCGGCGCTGTTGCGTAGCGCGCCGCTGGGCATGTTGCACCAGCTGGGCTTGCCCACGCAGTACGAGCTGCTGGAGAACGATGCCAAGGCCATCGCCCAGGTGTGGCGCCGCTTTCACACCCGCATTGCCCAGGATGCGGCGGCCCGCGCTGACTATCTGGAGGCGGTAGGCGTCTACGGGCGCCACGGCACGCTCAAGGCGCTGGAAGCCGCTATCTACAAGCGCACCGAGTTTGCCCTGGCTGACGAACAGGGCGTGGTCGACGCGTCGGTGTTGCATTTCACGCAGCAGTTCCCGGCCATGTCGGCGTGGTCGCAGCCCCAGGAGCGTATGTTCAGCGACGTGGCGCAACAGCTGCTCTGGGCCAGTGCCAAAGCGCTGGGCGCCAGCAGCCTGAAGACCTGCACAGAAGCAGGCTCGGAACTGGAGAAAGCGCTGACCTCACGCGATGCCACCGCGATTTTCAAAGCCCTTTTCACCGACAAAGGCACCCCTCGCAAACTGAGCGAAAAGGTGGTCGGCATTGAGACCGTGCGCGAAGCCCAGGCCTTGCTGGCCGAGACCAAAGCCGCCATGGACCAGCACCAGGCCTGGCTGCACCAGCAACGCATGGCCCGCCTGAGCCGGGGCTTGCTCCAAGACTACGCCGCCCTCAAGCGCGAGCGGGGCTGGATTGACATGGGCGATCTGGAGCAGGCCGCATTGCGCCTGCTCTCGGAGGAAGAGATTTCCGGCTGGCTGCAGGAGCGCCTGGATGCACGCGTCAAGCACTTGCTGATCGACGAGTTTCAGGACACCAACCCCTTGCAATGGCAGGCCCTGAGCACCTGGTTGCAGGGCTACGGCGGCGCGGGCAACCGCCCCGGGGTGTTCATTGTGGGCGACCCCAAGCAGAGCATTTACCGCTTCCGCCGCGCTGAACCGCAGGTCTTCCGCGCAGCCAAAGCGTTTGTGGTGGAGGGCTTGCAAGGCGATGTGCTGAGCTGCGACCACACGCGGCGCAATGCGCAGGCCATCATCAGCGTGGTGAACACGGCCATGCAGGCCGCGCAGGATGCCGGTGAGTTTGAAGACTTCCGGCAGCACACCTCCGAGTCGGTGGACGCCGGCTCGGTGTGGAAGCTGCCACGCATCGAGCGCACCGCCAAACCCGAAGAAGATGGGTCTGAGGAAATGGGCTGGCGCGACAGCCTGACCACGCCTCGCCACGAGTCCGAAGACACCCTCAAAACCCTGGAGTGCCGGCAGGCCGCCCTGTGGTTGGCCGGGCAGCTCAGCGGGCGCGGCGGGCACTTGCGGCCGCAAGACATCATGGTGCTGGCCCGCAAGCGCGAACGCTTGACGCTGATGCAGCAAGAGCTGGCGGCACTGCGCATTCCGGCCCAGCAGCCTGAGAAAAACGAGTTGGGCGAGATGCCCGAAGTGCAAGACCTCGTGGCCTTGCTCGATGTGCTGGTGTCGCCCGCGCACGACCTGTCACTGGCGCGTGCGCTCAAGTCGCCTTTGTTTGGTGCGAGCGATGAAGATCTGGTGGACTTGAGCCTCTTGCACCAGACAGCCCGCCGCCAGGCACGCGCGGCAGACCCCGAAGCGCTCGTACCCGGCTGGTTGGCGGTGTTGTGTGAGTTCGCCGCCGCCGACCCGGACGTGGAGGGCGGCTTGCCCCTGAACCCGCGCATGCTGTCGGCAGCCCGGTCCCTCACACGCTGGCAGGGCTGGGTACAGAGCTTGCCTGTGCACGATGCACTGAGCGCCATCTATGACGACGGTGACGTGTTGGCCCGCTTCGCCGCCGCCAGCCCGGCGGTGCTGCGGGAGAGTGTCTTGGCCAATGTGCGCGCGTTGCTCAATGCCGCCTTGCAGGTGGACGGCGGGCGTTACAGCACCGCCTACACCCTGGTACGCGCGCTGCGTGCCGGCGGCATTCCCGCGCCGGTGCGGGCCGACGCAGGCGCGGTGCGCCTGCTCACCATCCACGGCGCCAAGGGGCTGGAGGCGCCGCTGGTGATATTGCTGGACACTGATGCCGAAGGTACCCGGCCCGAATCCATGGGCGTGCTCGTGGATTGGCCGGGCGAGGCTGCTTACCCCCGCAAGTTTGTGTTTCTGGCCAGCGAGTCCCGCCCACCTGCCTGTGTGGTGGATACCCTTGCTTTGGAGCAAACCGCCCGCGCGCGGGAGGAACTCAATGCTTTGTATGTAGCGCTCACCCGTACCCAGTCCACCCTGGTGCTCTCCAGCACCGCGCCCCACCGCGAGCGCGAGGGCAGCTGGTGGAAGCGCTTGCAGGAGCTTGCGGCAGACATTGCGCCTTCCACGGCTCTCGAGGGGGTAGACAGTGCGGAGTCGACCGAATCGGACACTGCTGAGCCCTTCGCTTTGTGGGTGCTCCCCACTGAAGGTTTGAAGAGAAAAGTGCCTCTAGCGCCCATGGAATATGCGCGAGCAGCTTCTGAATTAATAGCGGTTGCTGAGCGGGAAAGTTTGGAGTCCCGTATCGGCCAAGCCATGCACCGCTTGCTGGAATGGCTGCCGCTGCGCGAGGGCCAGGTACCAGACGCAGATGCATGGACGCCTGAGCAGTGTGCGCGGGCTGCACGCACTTTTTCGCTCACCGAAGCGCAGATGCAGCAAGCCCAGCGCATGGCGCAAGGCATACTCGGTGGGGACGGCGCGTGGGCGTGGCGGCGCAGCGCATTGGCGTGGCATGCCAACGAAGTCGCATTGACCCACGGTGGCAGAACGCTGCGCCTGGATCGCTTGGTGCAGCGCCGCGACACTGCAGCGTGGTGGGTGCTGGACTTCAAGTCCTCGGCCAGCCCGCAAGACCAGCCCGAACTGTGCGCCCAACTCCGTGAATACCGCGCCGCGCTGACCCTGATTTATCCGGGGGAGGCTGTGCACACCGCTTTCCTGACGCCGCAAGGCCGTTTGATTGAAATTTTGTGATGGATTCCTTTGACTGATCTGCCTACCTCTCCCCGTTCTGAATCCCAAGCCTTGCAGGTGGACGTTGCCATTGTGGGCGGCGGCCCTGCCGGACTCATGGCTGCCCAAGTGCTGTGCGATGCCGGTTTGACCGTGCACCTGTTCGACGCCATGCCCTCGGTGGGCCGCAAGTTTTTGCTGGCCGGCAAGGGTGGCCTGAACCTCACCCACTCCGAAGGCGCCGACACGTTCGCCGGCCGCTATGGCGAACGGCGCAGCGCCATCGAGACCTTGCTAACCGGGCTGGATTCCACCGCGCTGCGTGAATGGGCCCACGGCCTGGGAGTGGAAACCTTTGTGGGCAGTTCGGGCCGGGTGTTTCCCAAAGACATGAAAGCGGCGCCTTTGTTGCGCGCCTGGTTGCACCGCTTGCGCCACCCTGCAGCAGGCGGCGGGGTGCAGTTCCACATGCGCCATCGCTGGACAGGTTGGGCGCAGGGCACATCCGCCGAGCCGGGCCAACAAGCGCTGGTGTTCGACACGCCTACCGGTCCGGTCGTGGTGCAAGCCCGCGCTGTGGTGCTGGCGCTGGGTGGCGGCAGTTGGGCGCGCCTGGGGTCGAACGGCGCCTGGGTGCCTTTGCTGGCAGCCCGTGGCGTAGCCGTGGCACCTTTGGTGCCGGCCAATTGCGGTTTCGATGTGCAGGGCGGGTGGTCGCCGTTTTTCAACGCAAAGTTTGCCGGCCAGCCTTTCAAGTCGGTGGCACTCAGCTTTACCAATTCGCAGGGCGTGGTGTTCTCGCGCAAGGGCGAGTTTGTGGCCACGCAGGGCGGTGTGGAAGGCAGCTTGATATACGCGGCATCGGCCTTGCTGCGCGACGACATCGTGCGCCATGGCAGCGCTACTTTCCATTTGGATTTGTTGCCCGACATGCCCACTGAGAAGGTACTGGCCGAAGTGCGCCACCCGCGTGGCAGCCGCAGCCTGTCCAGCCACCTCAAGAGCCGCTTGCATCTGGACGGCATCAAAAGTGCCATTCTTTACGAGTGCCTGGGCAAAGAGGCAGTGAACGATCCCGAGAAACTGGCCGCAGCCATCAAGGCACTACCCGTCACGCTGCAAGCGGCACGCCCGATTGACGAGGCCATCAGCAGTGCGGGGGGGGTGTTGTTTGAGGTGCTGACGCCTCAGCTCATGCTGGAGCAGGTGCCCGGTGTGTTCTGCGCCGGCGAAATGCTGGACTGGGAAGCCCCTACCGGCGGCTACCTGTTGCAGGCCTGTTTTGCCAGTGGCAAGCAGGCTGGACGGGGTGCGCTCGATTATCTGCGTTCTTGATTAAATCGCCTTGCGGCGCTCGTCGAATATGCGCAGGATGCTCCTGAATCGATAGCACTACGGCCTTTCAGGCCGGCAGCGCATTGCTGGTCACACCGGCGAGTCGCGGCGCTGCGGCACGCACGCAGTTGCGTCCACCATGCTTGGCTTCATAGAGGGCCTTGTCCGCATCGCCTACAAACTGGGACGGTGTGAACTGCATGTCCGGTATGGCGCTGGCCACACCGATGCTGGCGGTGAATCGCAAGGTGCGACCTTCAAACACCACTTCCAAGCCGGCAATATCTGCCCGGAATTCGTCCGCCAAATCCAGGGCGTCGCCCAGCGTGCTGTTGATCAATAGCACGGCAAATTCCTCGCCACCGTAGCGGGCCAGCAGATCACCGGCGCGCTGCACTTTTTGCCGCATGTAGTCTGCCAAGGTCCTCAGGCAGGCGTCCCCTGCGGGGTGGCCATAGGTGTCGTTGATGGCCTTGAAATGGTCAATGTCCAGCAGCAACAAGGCCAGAGGTTGCTTGAGCCGGCTCGCGCGCTTGTGCTCGGTGACCAGGGACTGGTCGAAGAAAGCGCGGTTGCCGACCTGGGTCAAACTGTCGGTCATGGACAAACGCTGTAACTGATCATTGGCCAGCCGGAGTTGATCCATGGCGGCATGGAGTTCGTTGGTGCGGGCTTGGACGCGGTTTTCCAGCTCGCGGTTGGCATCTGCGGTCGCCTGCAGCATGGCCTGTTGCGAGGCCCGCGCTTTTTTGGCGTGGGCCAGCGCCACGGCCTGGGCGTTGATGCGCAAGCTCCGGTCGGTGTTGATCCGGTCCGCGAGCGTGAAAGACAGAAGCACGACCAGGGACAAAATGCCGATTTGCGATGCGTTGTCCACCCAAAAGTTCGCAGGCAACCAGCCGAACTTGCTCGCGGTCAAAACGCTGACTCCGACGAATACCGCAGTCCAGGAGAGGCAATAGAACCGCGCAAAGCGTGCACCCAACCACCAGCGCCAGTACCCTATCGACAAGGCAGCGCACGACACCACCAGAATGAAGGCCGAGGTGGCCCGGATGATCCACACATAAGGCAGCACAAACGAGCCGAGCATCAGCCCGGCACTGACCAGCGCCATGCCCTGCATGAGCCGATGGGCAGGCGGCGAAAACCGGTACAACTTGAGGAAGTTGTCAGCAAACAGGCTGGCAGACAGGCAGGCCCATGCGATGGAGAAGGGCACTGCCACGCTGTTCCATCGGATGGCCTCCGGCCAGGCGAGCGCGAAGGCATAGCCATTCAAGGTGGCCCAGAACATCAGGTAACTTGCGACGAAGCTGATGTAGTAGATGTAGTTCGCGTCCCGGGTGGAGAGGTACACAAACAGGTTGTAAACAATCATCACCAGCAGCATCCCGAACACGGCACCAGCCAGCAGGTTTTCTTTGGAGGCAGCCTCATAAAAGGCAGCAGGCTGCCAGAGTCGCAAAGGAGCTTCCACGGTGCCGGTGGAGGCGATCCGCAGTACGACTTGATTGCGCCCGGGTTCCAGATTCAGGGGCATGACAAAGTTCTGGTGCTGCATCACCCTTTGGACAAAGGGCTGCTCGTCGCCCAGCGAATAGCGGGTGATGATGCGGCCATCCACGAAGTGGAACAAGCGCACGTCGTCCAGAAAAGGGCGGGGGAGTTCGATGAAACGCGTCACCGGCTTGCCGGTCTGGTTGTCGAGCGCGAAGCGGAACCAGTAAGCGTTGTTGGTAAAGCCGAAGTTGGGGCTGGTGCGGGCTACCGGCATCCAGGGCTGGCCATCGGCCATGACCTGGTTGACTTGCAGTTGACGGGTGTCGTCCTGCAGGTAAGCGATGCGGGCTCCAATGTCGGTGTGCGCGACATTCTCGGCATGGATGGCGATAACGGGAAAAGTGGCAGACGCGCTACTGCCTTGGGCGCCTGCAGACCCACTCAGTACCAGACACAGGGCCAGCGCCCAACGCATGAAACCCAGAACCATAACGAAGTGGCGCACTGAGAGGGGGAAGTTGTTAGTTGACGAGCCTGACCCCGGCACTGGCTCCACAGTTAGGGCTGCTTGGTTCCCCACCTGACCCGGTTGGCCGCTTCACCATGCGGGAAGGCCCGTCAGCATCTATTGTACCCCTGACTAGCCCGTAGAATCCCCGCATGTCCTATCTCGTGCTCGCCCGCAAGTACCGCCCCCGCTTTTTTCAAGAAATGGTGGGGCAGGACCACGTGGTGCAAGCCCTGACCAACGCACTGACGACCCAGCGCCTGCACCATGCTTATTTGTTCACTGGTACGCGCGGCGTAGGCAAGACCACCGTCTCGCGCATTCTGGCCAAGTCGCTGAACTGCCAGGGCGTGGACGGGCAAGGTGGCATTACGGCGACGCCCTGTGGCGTGTGCCAGGCCTGCACCGATATTGATAGTGGCCGCTTTGTGGACTACACCGAGCTCGATGCCGCCTCCAACCGGGGCGTGGATGAAGTGCAGGCCTTGCTCGAGCAGGCCGTTTACAAGCCGGTGCAGGGACGCTTCAAGGTCTTCATGATCGACGAGGTGCACATGCTCACCAACACCGCCTTCAACGCCATGTTGAAGACGCTGGAAGAGCCACCCGAGTACCTGAAATTTGTGCTCGCCACCACCGACCCGCAGAAGGTGCCGGTTACCGTGCTTTCGCGCTGTCTTCAGTTCAACCTACGACCCATGGCGCCGGAAACCATCCGCGAGCACCTGACCAAAGTGCTGGACGTGGAGCAGGTAAGCGCCGAAGCCCAAGCCCTGCGTTTGTTGGCACGTGCCGCACGCGGCTCCATGCGCGACGCCCTGAGCCTGACCGACCAGGCGATTGCTTTCGGTTCCGGCCAGTTGCAAGAGGCCACCGTGCGTCAAATGTTGGGCAGTGTGGATCGCTCGTATGTATTCCGGCTGATTGAGGCGCTCGCCGCAGGCGATGGCAAAACGGTGGTCGATACCGCTGAGGCCTTGCGCCTCAATGGCTTGAGCGCTGCCTCCACGCTGGAAGAAATGTCCACCGTGCTGCAGCGCATGGCTGTGGCGCAAGCAGTAGGGCAGGGCGCATTGGATGAGGGTGACCCCGAAGCGGTGGATACAGCCCGCCTGGCTGCCGCCATGCCTGCGGATGAAACCCAGTTGCTGTACAGCATCTGCCTGCATGGCCGCGCAGACTTGGGGCTGGCGCCGGATGAATACGCGGCACTCACCATGGTGTTGCTTCGCTTGTTGGCGTTCAAGCCCGCGGCTGAAAAAAAAACTCTAGCGATTCCTGAGCGACAGCAAGTCGCGGATCATGTCGCGGATCCTGTTGCGGTTTCCGTCGCTCCCGCGAGCGCAGTTGCGCAGGGTTCTGTGGCATCCAGCCCTCTTTCTGCGCCTCAGCCTGCACCTGCACCTGCGCCCTCCGTGGCTGCTGGGACAGTCCATGGGGCTGTTGGATCTGTCGCGCCCAAAGCGGTCCAACCCTGGGAAGACGCCCCGGCAGCCTCGCCCGTGGCCGCGTCTCCCGCTCCTGCAGCTGCCGCACCGCAAAACTTCCCGCCCGTGGTGCCACCGGGCCAGGTCTTGGCGGTGCGCGAAAGCGGTCCGGTGCATGTGCCTGAAAGAGCGGAAGAGGATGACGTCATGGTGGCGGATGACCCTGTAGACGATGCGTTTGAGGCGCCCTGGGTCGACGACATCGACGAAGATTACGAATCCAATGTGCCGCTAGCGCCCATCGTGTCTGCGCCGACAGCTACCAAAATCGTAGCAATTCCGGTGCAGGAGTTGCAGGAAAGTGCCATCGATGAACCCTTGTCGGCTACCGGCTTTGAGCCCACCGAAGAGGGCGACTTCTGGCACCAGACGGTCACGCAGCTGATTGAGACGGAAGCCATTACCGCTATGGTGCGCGTGCTGGCCCTGCAGTCTCAACTGATCGCGCGGGATACCGACCAATGGCTGTTGCGTCTGGAGCGCGAATCCTTGAACCAACCCAGCACCCGCGAACGCTTGACCAATGCCTTGCATGCTGCAGGGTATCCGGTGCAGCTTGCCATTGAAGTGGGGCGGGTGGTGGACAGCCCAGCCCGCCGCAATGCCGCGGCTTCGGCCGAAAAACAGCAGGCTGCGGAGCGGATAATTCTGGAAGCCCCTTTTGTTCAAGCCATGATGCGGGACTTCGGCGCGAAAATCGTGCCCGGATCCATCAAGCCCCTGTGACGGGCGATCACCTTTTTCTTTTCTCTCACCTCTCTTAAGGAAGACCATGTTCAACAAAGGACAACTCGCGGGCCTCATGAAGCAAGCCCAGGCCATGCAGGACAACATGAAGAAAGCCCAGGACGAGTTGGGCAACATCGAAGTCACCGGTGAGTCCGGTGCCGGCCTGGTCAAGGTCACCATGACCTGCAAACACGACGTCAAGCGCGTAGCCATCGACCCCAGCCTGCTGGCCGATGACAAAGACATGCTCGAAGACCTGGTGGCTGCTGCCTTCAACGCCGCAGTACGCAAAGCGGAAGAAACTTCGGCTGAAAAAATGGGCAAGATCACCGCTGGCATGCCAGGCTTGCCCGGTGGCATGAAGTTCCCGTTCTGAACACGGCCCATAGCCATTTGCCATGTCTGACACCAACGCGCTCGACACGCTGATCCAGGCCCTGCGGGGCCTGCCGGGCGTGGGTGTCAAGTCGGCACAGCGCATGGCATTTCATTTGCTGCAGCACGACCGGCCTGCGGCGCAGTTTCTGTCCCGCGCGCTCCAGCAGGCGGCAGACACGGTGCACCACTGTGAGCGTTGCCACACTTTTACGCAGGATGCGGTGTGCTCCACCTGCCTGGATGAGCGGCGTGATCGCAGCCAGCTCTGCGTGGTGGAAACACCGGCCGACCAGAGTGCCATGGAGCGCACCGGAGCTTACAAGGGTTTGTACTTTGTGCTGATGGGCAAGCTCAGCCCCTTGGACGGGGTGGGACCGAACGACTTGGGCTTCAAGAAGCTGTTTGACCGTGCATGTGATGGTGTGGTCCAAGAAGTCATTCTGGCGACCAATTTCACGGCCGAAGGTGAGGCCACGGCGTATGTCATTGCCGAGGGACTCAAGGCACGGGGCTTGCGTCCGACCCGGCTGGCGCGTGGCGTGCCGGTGGGCAGTGAGCTGGAGTATGTGGACCTGGGCACCATCGCCCATGCCTTGGTCGATCGCCGTTAGGTGTTTTCTGATTACTTTTTATTGAAAGACAGTTTGTTCATGCAATACGCCCACTTCACCGTCGCTTATTGGTGTGTCCTGATTGCGGCGATATTGCCGATCGTGTGTGCCGGTATCGCCAAGTCCGGCCGTATTGGCGTGCCGCGCAAGCAAGGGGGTTACGACAACGTGAATCCCCGCGAATGGCTGGCCCGTCAAACGGACTGGCGTGCCCGCGCCAATGGTGCACAGGCCAACAGCTTCGAAGCGTTGCCGTTCTTCATCGGGGCGGTGATCATTGCGCATCAGCTGGGCGCCCCGCAAGCGCGTCTGGATGTGTTGGCTTTCCTGTTCATCGTCCTGCGCCTGCTGTACATCATGATGTACGTCTCGGGCATGGCCAACGTCCGCTCAGCGGTTTGGTTTGCAGGCTTTCTGGCAAACGTCGCCATTTTGTTGGTGGGCTACCGTTAACCGACATTGATGGCAAAAGCAAAAAAGGGCGCTGTGCGCCCTTTTTTATTTCTCTTTCTTTTTGCTCTCTTTGGCGTGCTTCTCGGTTTTTCCGGAGGCTGCGGATTTACTGCCGGATTTGCTCGTTTTGCCTTCGGCTTTGGTGCCGCCGGATTTGCTTTTGGCCTGACTGTCCTTTGCAGCTTTGCCTTTGGCCGTGCTGGCAGACTTGGCTGTCCCGCCAGTCTTCGGGCTTGACGATGCTGCGACTTTGGCGTGGGCCGGGAGAAAAAGCACCACGGTCTGCCCGGGCTTGAATCCGGCAGAGGTGCTGACTTTGTTCCACTCCGCCACGTTGGCGGCCGTAGTCTTGTATTTGCGGGCGATGCTGGCGACCGTCTCGCCACGTCCAGCTTTCACCGTGCTGCGCTTGAGCACCACTTCAGGCGCCAAGGAGAGCTGGCTGTTGTCTGCCACTTTCTCGGTAACGTCCGGCATGTGGTTACTGCGGGGAACCAACAATGTCGAACCAGCGCGCACTACCACGCGGGGAGGGATGTTGTTCATGCTGCGCAAGTCCGCTTCACTCATCCCTACCTTTTTGGCGACCTCTGCCGGTCGCATGGTGGTGGGCACCACCCATGCCGTCCAGCTGGCCAAACGACCGCTATAGCTCTCGAGGTTGGACTGGAATACCTCTGCGTTGTCCCATGGCAACAAAATTTGAGGTGTCCCGGCGGCCAGGATCACGGGCCGGTTGAGGGACGGATTCAGCGCCTTGAAATCGTCCAAGCCCACTTCGGCCAGTTTGGCGGCCAGAGCCACGTCTATATCGCGCCGGATCGTGACGCTTTGGAAGTAAGGGTGGTTTTCAATCAGCGGCAGCTTCGAGCTGTACTTGCCCGGGTTGGACACGATGTTTTTCACGGCTTGCAGCTTGGGCACGTAAAAACGCGTCTCCATCGGCATGTTCAAGTCGTTGTAGCTGGTGGGGAGTCCCGCCTTGGAGTTCTTGGCAATTGCGCGAGACACACTTCCCTCGCCCCAGTTGTAAGCCGCGAGTGCGAGATGCCAGTCTCCGAACATTCTGTAAAGCTTTTGCAGGTAGTCGAGGGCCGCGCGCGTGGAGGCCAGCACATCGCGTCGATCGTCCCTGAATGTGTTTTGTTTGAGTTCGAAATACTTGCCGGTAGCAGGCATGAACTGCCACATGCCCGCTGCTTTGGCACTGGAAACTGCCTGCGGGTTGAACGCACTTTCAATGAAGGGCAGCAGGGCCAGTTCGGTGGGCATGTTGCGTACCTCCAGCTCCTCAACAATGTGGAATAGGTACTTTTTGGACCGCTCGGTCATCCGGAAAATGTAGTCCGGGCGTGAGGAATACCACTGTTCGCGGTCCCGCACCAGGTCGTTTTCCAAATCATTCATGGCGTAACCACGCCGTATGCGCTCCCACAAATCAGCAGGTGGCGCAATGGCCGCCACATTGCGGGAGCCCTGGGCCATTTCAATGGCGGTCAGTGGCACGGATTCCCCGCGCGCTGTGGTGGCTGACGGTGGCACAGGTTTGGGCCGCGCTATTTCACGGCTGGGGCGCAGGTTCAAACTGTCGGCGTCGGTGACCGCAGGCTTGGCAGCCGTAGCGTTGGGGCTGGTGGTGGCGACTCCGGGCGGTGTGTTCTCTGCCGGCATCGGGGAATTCATGGTCCCCGCACAGCCGGTCAACAGCACCAGCAGACCTGCGGTGGCAATGTGAAATAGATTCATTGAAAGTTGTTTTTCCATTGGCGCAGGGTGGCAAACACGCCTGCGGCTGCAACACCTGCCGCATCGTGCGACTGAACTGCGTCAGCCACACTGCTCAGGTGAGTGCGTAAAAAAGGATTGATATTGCGCTCCAACAACATGTTGGAGGGAAGGGTTGGTGTGCTGTTGGCGCGCAGGGAGCGGCAATGCATGTCGTAATCCGCCAGCGCTTGATTGCTGGGTTCCACGGCGAGTGCGAATTTCAAATTGCTCAGGGTGTATTCGTGGGTGCAGCACACGCGGGTGTCGTCCGGAAGGCTCGACAATTTGTGGAGAGAGTCCAACATCTGGGCAGGTGTTCCCTCAAAAAGCCGTCCGCACCCCGCACTGAAAAGGGTATCTCCACAAAACAGCAGGGGTTTGGCGGCTGCTG
Organism: Rhodoferax mekongensis; assembly: GCF_032191775.1. Classification (NCBI taxonomy): domain Bacteria; kingdom Pseudomonadati; phylum Pseudomonadota; class Betaproteobacteria; order Burkholderiales; family Comamonadaceae; genus Rhodoferax; species Rhodoferax mekongensis. Next base: position 2,100,509 of record NZ_CP132507.1, read on the forward strand.
GCGCTGCATAAAAAGCGATATGTCCTGCAGTGTGTCCGGGCACATCGATCACAGTGAAATCCCAGCCCAAGGCATGTACCCGATCGCCCTCCATCAAGCGAGTGATCGGCTCTGGCATATTTTCATGAGCCGGACCATACACCGACGCTCCAGTGGCTTCGCGCAAAATGGGCACACCCCCTGTGTGATCGCCATGGTGGTGCGTGACTAAAATGGTGTGCAGTGTCAGGGACTCGCGTTCCAGGGCTTCAAGCACCGGTCGCGCCTCCCCGGGATCGACCACCAGAGCTTCTTGCCCGTTGTGCAACATCCATATGTAGTTGTCAGTCAATGCGGGCAGTGGTAGTAACGTCATGAGCGACCAAATTATAGGTTTGCAGGAATGGTTCCAATCCCCCGCAGGTGCTTACCTGCTGGAATGGGAGCAGGCCCAGCTGGATGAAGCGGTAGCCGACCTGTTCGGTTACCACGCGCTTCAGTTGGGAGTGCCTGAACTGCAGGCCCTGCGCACCAACCGCATGCCGCACCGGTGGTTCACCATTCAGGAGTCCGCAGAGCAGGCCGGCAAGCAATGTGCTGTCGTGGATTTCTACACGGACTTTACCGCCTTGCCTTTCCCCGCGAACAGCATGGACTTGCTGGTGCTGCCCCATGCGTTGGAATTCAGCCCCGATCCGCATGCGGCGCTGCGCGAGGTTGAGCGGGTGTTGGTACCCGAGGGCAAGGCAGTGATCTGCGGATTGAATCCCGCCAGTTTATGGGGTTGGCGACAACGGCGCAGCCGCTGGTACCAGCGCTTGGGGTGGGGGCGGGTGTTCTTGCCGGGCTGGGGCGACCTGATTGGCTATTGGCGGTTGAGGGATTGGCTGCGATTACTGAGCTTTGAGGTGGAAGCCGGGCGCTTCGGTTGCTACCGGCCTGCCGTTGACTCCCCGGAATGGTTGCACCGCTTTGCGTGGCTGGACCGGATAGGGGGGCGGTGGTGGCCCATTTTTGGCGCGGCCTATTTTGTGGTTGCCACCAAGCGGGTCCGAGGCATGCGATTGCTGGGCGGTGCCTGGAAAGCAGCAGCCAAACGCAGCGCAGCCGCAGTCCCTGTGACTCAACAGACCCACAAGACCCGGAACGAAAACTAAATAAGGACAGTGTGTGACAGAAGTGTTGACAAAAGTGGTGGTGTACACCGACGGTGCTTGCAAAGGTAACCCCGGACCTGGTGGATGGGGCGTGTTGTTGCGCTCTGCCGATGGCACAGAAAAAGAGCTATTCGGAGGCGAACTGGGGACCACCAACAACCGGATGGAAATGATGGCGGTGATAGAGGCCTTGTCTGCATTGAAACGGCCGTGCCAGATCACCTTGCACATAGACAGTCAGTACGTGCTAAAAGGCATCACCGAGTGGCTGCAAGGATGGAAGGCCAAGGGCTGGAAGACGGCCTCCAAGCAGCCTGTCAAAAATGTGGACTTGTGGCAGCGTCTCGACGCCTTGGTCAGCGGTGCCGGCCACACCATCGATTGGCGCTGGGTGAAAGGTCATGCGGGTGACCCCGGCAATGAACGGGCCGACGGGTTGGCTAATCGCGGTGTGGAGTTGGCATTGCGTCAACGCGCTTGAGTGCAGACCAGCGGCTTATCACCCGCCGATGTAGCTCATTTCCACCCGCTTCGGGCCGGCGATGTTGTCGATTGAGTCGGATCCCCGCAAAGCGGAATAACGGTCCGAGCGGCCCCCCCAGATGCTGGCGATGGCCTCTTGGAGTTGTTCGGGTGACGCACCGCTGCGTACCAAAGACCGGAGGTCGTGTCCCCGGCCTGCAAACAGGCACAAATAAAGCTGCCCCTCTGTGGAAAGCCGCGCCCGATTGCAGTCGCCACAAAATGCCTGCGTCACACTGCTGATCAGTCCGATTTCACCCGCCGAACGGTCATGCATTCCGTTGGCATCTGCATAGCCCCAACGTTGGGCGGTTTCTCCGGGCTGGGAGCTTGGCAGAGGTATCAGCGGCAGGTGTTCGCGCAGCCGTTGAAGCACGTCGTGGGACGGCAGCACTTCATCCATACGCCAGCCGTTGGTCGCCCCAACATCCATGTATTCGATGTAGCGCAAGGCCACACCACTGCCACGGAAATGGCGTGCCATGGGCAAGATTTCCTGCTCATTGGTTCCGCGTTTGACCACCATGTTGACTTTGATGGGCCCCAGCCCTGCGGAGTGGGCAGCCTCAATGCCGTTCAACACATCGGCGACCGGGAAGTCCACATCATTCATGGCTTTGAAAATGCGGTCATCCAGTCCATCAAGACTGACGGTGACCCGTTGTAAACCCGCATCTTTGAGGGGGCGGGCTTTCTTTGCCAAAAGGGATCCGTTGGTCGTAAGGGTCAGGTCCAGGGCATGGCCCTCAGGCGTTGTGATGGCCGCGAGCTGCTCGATCAAGGTCTCGATGTTCTTGCGTAGCAGTGGCTCACCACCGGTCAGACGGATTTTTTGTACGCCCAGCGCGACAAACTGCTTTGCCAAGGTCGTGATTTCCTCAAAGCTCAGCAGGGCGCTGTGCGGAAGATAGGGGTAGTCCTTATGGAACACCTCTTTGGGCATGCAGTAGCTGCAGCGGAAGTTGCAGCGGTCCGTGACGCTGATACGCAAATCGCGCAGGGGGCGCCCCAATGTGTCACGGATGGAACCGAGCATTCCGGGGTGGGGCATGCCGGTGGCCGCTGAGGCGTGTACAGGAATGCCTGATGAGCGTTCATCGATCAAAGGAAAAACACGTGGATTGCGGCTGGCCATGCAGATTTATCAATGTTGTGTGCTGTGAGGCCCGCAGACAGGGCAAAATCAGCTTGCAAAATAATAGCAATCGTCTTTGGGTTGAACTCCCATGAAACCATTACCGTTCGCCATATTACTGACATTGCTATCTCCCTGGGTTGTGGCCCAGCAGATGGAGCCTGCTTCGGTCTCAGAGAAAGACTTTCTGGACGAAATGCCGGTTGTTCTGTCGGTGTCCCGGCTTGCGCAGCCTGTCGATGAGGCTCCCGGTGCTGTTACGGTGCTGGACCGTGCGTTCATCCGGATGACCGGGGCACGCGATGTCGCGGACTTGCTCCGATTGGTGCCGGGCTTTCAGACCACCACATCCTTCGAGACGGATGCACCCATGGCAAGCTACCACGGCCGCAATGATGATTGGGCCAACCGCATTCAAGTGCTGGTAGACGGGCGTTCGGTGTATTCCGGCCACCTTCAAGGGTCGGCAGGACTGGGACTGCAAACGCTTGCCATTGACGATATCGAGCGCATTGAAGTGCTGCGGGGTTCCAATTCGGCTTCTTACGGAGCGCGGGCGTTCCTCGGTGTGATCAACATCGTGTCCAGAGATGTGCGTGAAACGGCAGGTGGCCGGGCCAGGCTCAGCGGGGGGGATAGCGGCGTCGCCGACGCCTATGCTGGGTTGGGCTGGGGAGATCAGGACAACGCCTATCGCCTGAGTATGGACAGCCGCGGCGATATGGGCTTGCGCGGGGCCTACGGGGTGAATCGGGTCTCGCGATTGAACTTCTCGGGCGCCATTAGCCTGGCACCAGCGTCGTCCCTGGAAATACGGGCAGGCAGTTTGGGGATTGATGCTGGACGGGGTGAGGCAACGTCTCCCGGAAATGTGTCACGGAGCCGATTCCTGGGCTCGCAGTTCGTTCAAGCAGACCTGCAACTTCCGTTGGCTGCGGACCAGGACCTGCAAGTTAGTTTTTCGCAAACGGAAAACACCCATAGAGACCGTTTTCCCTACTATGACAACAATGCACCCGCCAATTACCAGGGGGTGCCTGTGGACTTCAGTGCTTTTGAAGTTAACCAGGCGATGACGCTGCAACACACCGCCCGATGGGGTCCGTCTTTGCGTACGGTGTGGGGCTTGGAGTTGCGCAAGGAGGTGATTGATTCGCCATCCAGCTTCGATACGCGGGGATCCGTGACCAGCAATTTCCAGCGACTGTTTGGAAATGCAGAGTGGCGTATCCAGCCTACCTTGTTGCTCAACAGTGGTGTCATGCTGGAGCAAAGTGAGTTGGGCGGGGGCTCTGCATCGCCAAGGGTCATGTTGAATTGGCATGTGACCCCGGGTCACACCTTGCGCGCGGGGGTCTCGACAGCCTTTCGTCCCCCAAGCGCCTATGAGAAGTATGCGGCGGTGCGCTACCACTTAACTGATGGTCAAGTCAAAACAACAGTGTTTAGTAATGGCAATCTAGTGCCAGAACGCATATTTACTCGCGAGCTTGGCTATAACTTGAGCTCGCCTGCTTACGGCTTAGCAGGTGATGTTAGGTTGTTTGACGAGCGGATATCCGATGGCATTGAACGTCCCGCCAAAGCCAATGACTCTGATCCGGACGACTACCTCAATATTGATAACTACGGCATTTCGGGCGCGGAACACCAGCTCCAATGGCGGCCTTCCTCCTCTGCACTGGTGTTCTTTACCCAGACGTGGACCAACGTAGAGGGGGCAGAGCGCTTCCGCGTGACACACAGCGCAGCCCGCTATGCCATGTCGCTCAGCGGGCAATTCACCACTTCGGGCGGGTATGTCTGGTCGGCGATGCACGCGCAGTCCGAAGATATAGCGTTGATGTCTGATAGTGGTGATAGGAGGCTATACAAGATATCTCGTACTGATGCACGCCTATCCAAGAGCTTTAAGTTGGGCCGAAATAGGGCGGAAATATCATTGACCTTGCAGAACTTGGATCAGCCATCGCGCGACGGTGACAAGAAATTTCTGTTCGACCGCCGCGCGTTTGTCACTTTGCAGGTGGAGCAATAGTGTCCATGCGCCGCATACTTCTGCAAGTCATGTGCATGCTCTTCGCATGCTGTGTGGGCATGGGTATTGCAGGCGCCGCTGAGTTGTTGGTGGTGAGCGGTGACAGAAGTCCGGGCTACTCGGAGGCAGCGCAGTCCATTGCCGCAGACTGGTTGCGACCGGGCGTTGACAAATCGGAAGCTCAGATTTTGTTTCTGACAGATGCGTCAGCTCTTGATGCACCTTCGCTGTCCGCCGCCAAAATCATTGTCACCTTGGGCAGCGAGTCCCTCCAGAAGGTGCTCGCCAAAGATCTTCGTGTTCCAGTCATTGCCGCCTTGATCCCAAAGGCGGGGTTTGAGCGCATTGTCAGGGAACAAGCCAAAAGGCCATCCACGCCCCTGGTTGCGTTGTATCTGGAACAACCGTTCCCGCGCCAGGTCGAGTTGCTGAAACTGGCACTGCCGGATGCTAAAAAGGTAGGTGTGTTGTGGGGTGCGGAGTCCGGCATGCAAGCGGGCAGTTTGCTCGCTGGGCTTCAAGCGCGTGGAATGGAACTGGTGAGCGGCTACGTGGGCGGTACCAACAATCTTTTTTCGGGTCTGAAAGCAGTGCTCGATGGAACGGATGTGTTGTTGGCCGTCCCGGATCCGCAGGTCTATAACGGTTCAAGCATTTCGAATGTGTTGCTGGCCACCTACCGTGCCCGGGTTCCCGTGGTCGCATTCTCACCCGCTTACGTGAGGGCGGGGGCTCTGCTCTCTTTGCACAGCACGCCCAAGCAGATCGGTCAGCAAGCTGCACAGATGGCCCGGGCGCTTCAGCAGGGTAGTAGTGTTGTCAGTTCTCAATACCCCTCGGACTACACCATTGTGCTCAATGACCATGTGGCGCGCTCACTGGGTTTGAATCTGGATGAGCAATCGCTCACCGAGCGTCTGCGTCGGTGGGAGAAGCGACCATGACCTTCCGAGGTATCCGGTTCCGCATGCTTCTGGCCGCACTCGCGCCGGTGTTTCTGGTCGTGGTGTCCTTGATGGCGGTGTTCTGGTCGACGCGGGTCTCCGATCTGGATGAAGCCCATATCATGCGTGCCAAATTGATTGCTCACCAGATTGCCATGTCCAGCGAGTACGGACTTTTTTCCGGCAACGTCGCAAGCCTTCAGGCTATTTCAGCAGGCCTACAGAATGAATCGGATGTGCGGTCCATCGCCATTTTCGACGCTAACGGGCAGTTGCTCGCCAAGACCGGGAAGAGCCGGTACACAGAGTTGTCAGAGGCCGTGGGCGCCAACTACATCGCCTTGCAAAAGACCTTGGGTGTAGACGTGATTTGGGAGAGTGTCTCCAGCAGCAATGTCTCACTGGACGACTTTTTCAGCCCCAGAACGGCAGCCCGTGGGAGCTCCGTTCTCGGGTACGTGGTTCTTGAAGTGTCGCGCGAGCGTCTGGATACCCGCGGTCGGGAAACGTTGCTCGTAGCAGTGGTTATCGGGATGGCGGGTCTGCTTCTGGGCGGTTTGTTGGCCTTGCGACTCGGCGAAGGGGTGATCGGGCCGGTGATGCGGGTATCCCGCACGATCGAACGTATTGGCGAGGGCGACTTGTCGCCTAGTTCAGAAGCCTTGCCATCAGACCCATTGTTTGATCTGCAGACCCGGCTGAACCAGATGGCGCAGCGCTTGGCGTGGGGGCGTGAGGAGTTGGAGTACCGCGTGGAAGCGGCAACCCGGGAACTGCGCCTGAAGAAAGAAGAGGCGGAGACTGCCACTTTAGCCAAGTCCCGTTTTCTTGCCGCTGCCAGCCACGATTTGCGGCAACCTACGCACGCATTGGGCATGTTTGTGGCGCGCTTGGGCCAGTTGCGTCTGGATGCGGAAACCCGCCAGGTGGTGGGTAGCCTGGAGGCCTCTGTTCAATCCATGCAGGACTTGTTGGACGGGCTGCTGGATGTCTCCCGTCTGGACGCTGGCGCGGTGCAGGTGCAGCGGGTCGCCGCACCCGTCGAGGACATCCTTCAAGGGCTTCGCAAAGCTTTGCTACCTTTGGCCGAAGGCAAGGGTTTGCGCCTGAGGGTTCGGGCCTCCGGCGAGTGGTTTTTGAGTGACCCGGTGCTCTTGCAGCGCATGCTCATGAATCTGGCCAACAATGCCATCCGCTACACAGAGCAGGGTACCGTTTTGATTACCTGTCGTGTGATCGAGGGCGGAGCCCAACTGCGTTTCGACGTGTCAGACAGTGGCATTGGCATTTCGCCCGAGCATCAGCGTGAAATCTTCCGCGAGTTTTATCAGGTGGGGAACTCCGGGCGGGACCGCACGCAAGGGCTTGGATTGGGGCTGAACATCGTGGAGCGGACAGCCAAGCTGTTGGGCCACTCCGTGTCATTGCGTTCCAATCTCGGATGCGGTACCCGGTTTTCCATCCGGGTTCCGCGCGCGTTGCCACGTGAAATTCCGGTAACCACTGTGCCTCTGCAGGAGCCTGCCGGGCTGGGCGAACTCGAAGGGATGCGTATCCTGATTGTGGAGGACGACGGGTTTGCTCTGGAGGCTTTGCAGGGCCTGCTGCGCTCTTGGGGGTGTGTGGTGAATGCGGCGGCCGGTGTACAGCAGGCCTTGGATTTTGTGAACGCTTACCCTGCGCCCGATCTGGTTCTCACAGACTTTCGGCTGGGTGAAGACCGCAATGGCATGGATGTCATCGATATGGTCCGGTCTCATGCCCGGCGGGATATACCAGCCTGCCTTATGAGTGGCGATACCGATGCGGAACTGATCCAGTCTGCCAAAGCCGCCGGCTTGACGCTTTTGCACAAGCCTGTGAGGCCGGCAAAATTACGTAGCCTCTTGCGGCGTCTGGCGATTAACAGTGCCCCGGAAGCTCAGGAAAAATCCTAGGCGGCGGTAGCGGGGCGGTAGCCGCTGCGGGCGGCGGCCACGACAGCCTGTGTACGGTTTTGTACGTCAAAGTGGCGCAAGATGGCCGCTACGTGGGTCTTCACGGTTTCTTCCGATACATTGAGCGTGGTGCCGATTTCCTTGTTCGAGCGTCCGTCCAGCAATTCGCGAAGCACCAGTTCCTGCCGCTGGGTCAATGGGGGCTTTTCGTTGGCGGGTTCCAGGGCTCCGAAATCGGAGCGTCCTTCCAGCTCACGGGGTGAGTACACATCACCGTTGAGCACCAGCCGCACTGCATGCAAGAGCTCATCACTCAGGGTGGATTTCGTGACAAAGCCGGAAGCGCCGTTCTGTAACACCTGACGCATGATCTGCGTGTTGGCAGACCCGGACAACATGACGATGGGCAGCTCGGGATGGCGCTGGCCGAAGATGTCTAGCGCAGCCAAGCCGGTCATGTCCGGCAGGTGATAGTCCAGCAACACCAGATCCAGATCGGGATGGTCTGCCGCTTGGTCGAACGCCTGCGCGCAGGTCCCTGCCTGCAACACCGTCACATCTTCATCCAGTCCCTTCAGGACTTGATGCAAACCTTCACGCACCAAGGCGTGGTCGTCAATCACAAGAATTTTCACGTCAGTCTCTTTGTAGACGCCGAGTTAGCGAACGCCTTGCATGTTATCGCAAGGCAGGTGTCTTTACACGTCCAACAAAAAGGCCCGCAGCGCTGGGCTTGCGGGCCTTGTCAGGCTGGTGGCAGCGCGGATCAGCCGCCGTGGATTTTCATCATGAGCGGCACGATCAGCAAGGCCACGATGTTGATGATCTTGATCAGCGGGTTGACGGCCGGACCCGCGGTGTCCTTGTAGGGGTCGCCCACTGTGTCACCGGTTACGGCGGCCTTGTGCGTCTCGGAACCCTTGCCGCCGTGGTGCCCGTCTTCGATGTATTTCTTGGCGTTGTCCCAAGCGCCACCGCCGGTGCACATGGAGATGGCCACAAACAAGCCGGTCACGATGGTACCCATGAGCAAGCCACCCAACGCAGCCGGGCCGAGCGCCAACCCGACCACGATAGGCACCACTACGGGCAGCAGGCTGGGGATCATCATTTCCTTGATTGCGGCGGTGGTCAGCATGTCGACTGCGGTGTCGTACTCCGGCTTGCCGCTGCCGTCCATGATGCCCTTGATTTCCTTGAATTGGCGGCGCACTTCCACCACCACAGAACCTGCGGCACGACCCACGGCCTCCATGGCCATGGCGCCGAAGAGGTAGGGGATCAGCCCGCCGATGAACAGGCCGATGATGACCATCGGATCGCTCAGGTCGAAACTGATGTGCTTGCCGTAAGCATCAAGCTTGTGGGTGTAGTCCGCAAACAGCACCAGCGCGGCCAGGCCGGCGGAGCCGATGGCATAGCCTTTGGTGACCGCTTTGGTGGTGTTGCCCACGGCGTCCAGGGGGTCGGTGATGTCCCGCACGCTGGCAGGCAATTCACTCATCTCGGCAATACCGCCCGCGTTGTCGGTGATGGGGCCGTAGGCGTCCAGTGCCACCACGATGCCGGCCATGCTGAGCATGGACGTGGCGGCAATCGCAATGCCATACAAACCGGCCAGTGCATAGGCGGTGTAAATAGCCACGCACACAAAGATCACCGGCCAGGCGGTAGACCGCATGGAAACACCTAAACCCGCAATGATGTTGGTGCCGTGCCCCGTGGTCGATGCCTGGGCGATGTGCTGCACGGGCGAGTACTGCGTGCCGGTGTAGTACTCGGTGATCCAGACCAGTGCTGCGGTGAGCACCAGGCCCACGGCGCAGGCGCCGAAGAGCTTGCCGGCCGCTCCGGTGCCGCCCAAGGCGTTGTCGGCGATCATCGATTGCGTCACAAAATAGAACGCAATCAGCGACAGTACACCGGCCACCGCCAAGCCCTTGTACAAGGCAGGCATCACGTTCTTCATGCCGGGCGATGCCTTCACGAAAAAGCAGCCGATGATGGACGCCACGATAGAAACAGCCCCCAAAGCCAAGGGATATAAAACGGCGTTGGCAACCGCCCCACTTGCGAGGAGTGCTCCTAAAACCATAGTAGCAATCAGCGTGACGGCATAGGTCTCGAACAGATCCGCCGCCATGCCGGCGCAGTCACCCACGTTGTCCCCCACGTTGTCGGCAATCACGGCCGGGTTGCGCGGATCGTCTTCCGGAATTCCGGCTTCCACTTTGCCGACCAGGTCAGCGCCCACATCCGCTCCCTTGGTGAAAATGCCACCACCCAAGCGCGCGAAGATGGAAATGAGGGACGAGCCGAAGGCAAACCCGATCAGCGGGTTGAGTTTGGCCGATGTAACGGCGCCGTCCGGCACCAGAAACCAGTAAAAACCGGTCACACCCAGCAGGCCCAAACCCACCACCAGCATGCCGGTGATGGCGCCGCCGCGGAATGCGACGTCCAAGGCGGGGCCAATGCCCAAGGTGGCAGCCTGCGCCGTGCGCACATTGGCGCGCACCGATACATTCATGCCGATGAAGCCGCAGGCGCCGGAGAGCACCGCGCCCAGCACAAAGCCCACCGCAGAGAGACTGTCCAAAAAGATACCGATCAGGATGGTGAGCACCACGCCGACGATGGCAATGGTTTTGTATTGCCTGGCCAAGTAGGCTGCGGCGCCGGTTTGAATGGCGGCCGCAATTTCCTGCATGCGTGCGTTGCCTGCGTCCTGGGAAAGAATCCAGCTGCGTGCCCAAAAGCCGTAAGCCACGGCAATCAATCCACAGCCAAGCGCCAGAAATAGCGCTGTGTTGCCCGTCATAGAAATTCTCCTCTATGGTTGTTTCGCAAAGATGGGAGCAACGCCAGCGTTGTCCCCGCTGCGTTGCTTCCTCAGTGCTCCAACCCTGCTTGGCAGAGGGAGGTGATTGGCCAACACAATCAATGTAGCCTGCTTTGTCGGCCAAGCGGTGAATTCGAAAGTGCCAAGTCAGTAAAATCAGGGTTAATCCGTACGTTTCCTGTTTCAACTCAAACAAAGAGAGATTGCATGTCCCTAGACAATGTCACCCCCGGCAGCAAAGTGCCTGAATCGTTCAACGTCATCATCGAGATCTCGATGAACGGCGACCCCATCAAGTACGAAGTGGACAAGGCCTCCGGCTGCATCTTTGTGGACCGTTTCATGAACACGGCCATGCACTACCCCACCAACTACGGTTACGTGCCCAAGACCATCGCGGGTGACGGCGACCCGGTGGACGTGTTGGTGATCACCCCCGTGCCCCTGCCACCCGGTGTGGTGGTTCCTTGCCGTGCCATCGGTATCTTGAAGATGGAAGACGAAGGCGGCCTGGACGGCAAAGTGCTGGCGGTGCCTACTGACAAGATCCTGCCCCTGTATTCCCGTTGGAAGACGCTGGATGACCTGAACCCCGTGCGTCTGAAGGCCATCGAGCACTTCTTTGAGCACTACAAAGATCTGGACACCGGCAAATGGGTCAAGGTCCAAGGTTGGGGCGGTGTGGACGAAGCCCACAAGGAAATTCTGGACGGCATCGCCGCCTACAACCAGCAGTAAGCGGTATGGACCTGAAACACTGCGCTCAGCGTGTTTCAGGCCCCTGGCGCCCGTCCGGCGTGCGCGAGCAGCTATCAAAAAAATAGCGTCCCGAGGGAAATCCCCGGGACGCTATTTTTTCGCCTGAACTCCGTGCGTTTAGCGTTGCGGGTCAGGAAACAGCAGGCGCGCCAGAGAGCTACCGGGCTGAAATGCTTGCCATTGACCCTCCGCCTGCGCAAGCCGGTCTGCCACCACCCACCATGCGCTGGGGTTCAGCCCCAGGCCGATATGGCTGGCAAACACTTCCACGTTTTCGGTATGCGGCTGCTTGCGGCTTTTGGCCTGCAGGCTCGCTTGCCAAGCCACGACACCGTCGCTGCGGGAATAGACGGAGGTGGTCGGCACAGGGGGCGCGCCAGCCAAGTCAAACTGCTCGATCGCGTCTGTGATCTTGTGTCCTGCAGTCAGTTCATAGAGCTTCCAGGCATTGGTGCTGGTGTGGGAGCCGCCAAAGGGCGTTCCCAACGTAATCACCGCGCGCACCTGATCGGGCAACTCTTTGGCCAATTCGCGGGCGTAGATTCCGCCCAGGCTCCAACCTACCAGGCTGACTTTTCGGCCGGTACTTTGCGCGAGCTCCAGGATTTGCTGGCGCGCAGTCTCCAAAACGCCCGCGCGCGGGCCGAAGTTGTAGCCCTGGTTCCAGCCGGACACGTCATAGCCCAGGTTCTTCAGGTAGGCCCGCAGGGGCAAAGTGGATCCATCACTGGCCGTCAGTCCGGGGAAAACCAGCACGGGGTGGCCGTCGCCGGCGGGGGCCTTGGACAACACCGGCCAGCTGGGCAGCACCGACCATAGCTCCCACGGCGCGCGCAACTCGAGCGCAATCAAGTGCCAGCCGGGTGCAGCAGGGTGGGGTGTGGGTTCTGACGAAGGGGCTTTGCTTGCCATGGCTTGTTGTGTCTCCTGCAGCCCTGATGATTCAGGGGGCTTTTGCTTTCCAAGAAGTTAGCAGCATTCCGGGCCATGGGCACGGATACCCGCGCGCTTTAGGTGTGGCTCCTCAGGCGCGTCGCGAGGGCGGATTCAAGGTGTATTTCCGCCTTTGCATTATTCAGGAGCCGGTGTATGATGAATCGATAAAAATGTTAAAAAACATTTAAATTGATTTTTGAGGTACGCCGATGGAAACCGCCCACACTTCTTCGTTGTTCGACAAATCGCACGAGTCATCATCCGCTTTGTCGTCCGGCGCCGATTCCGGCCAGTATTTGAGCTTGCGGCTCGGCAGTGAGGAATATGCGATCGATATCCTTCGCGTGCAGGAAATCCGGTCTTACGAGGTGCCCACCAAGATGGTGAACTCGCCGAGTTTTGTGAAGGGTGTTATCAACCTACGCGGCGTCATCGTGCCGATTGTGGATTTGCGACTCAAGCTCAATCTGGCCAAGGTGGAGTACAACGACTTCACCGTGGTCATCATTCTGAACATCCGTGGCATGGTGGTGGGCGCAGTGGTGGACGGCGTGTCGGACGTGGTCACGCTGAATGCCCAAGCCATCAAACCTGCACCGCAATTTGAATCCGCATTGGAGTCCCGGTTTATCGTGGGGCTGGCGACCTTGGGCGAGCGCATGCTGATCGTGATGAACATGGACGCCCTGATGAGCAATTCCGAGATGGGCATGATGACCGAGGCCCTGTGAGGTCGGGCAACGCACGCTTCTTGCGTGTAGCTGCGCAGGTCAAAACTTTAGTTAACCTTTATTGGAGTAGTCGATGCCATTCTCTTTTTTGAGTTCCTTGCGCGGCAAGATTGTGGGCTTGGTCGGCCTGCTGGTGCTGCTGGGGCTCGCAGGCTTGTCTGCGACCAATGTTTACACGGCCCGCTCGCATGCATTGGAGTCGCTCGACAACCAGACCCGCGCCCTGGCCCATTCGCATGCCACCGGTGTGGCGGAGTGGATTGCCAGCCGGCATCAGGTGGTCAAGTCCTTCGGTTTTGCTGTCAATGAAGCAGATCCACTGAAGTTTCTAGAGGCAGCCAAAGTGGCGGGCGATGTCGACTCGGCCTACATCGGTTATGCCGACAAGCGCACGGCCTTCTCCGAAAAGCAAAATCTGCCACCGGATTACGACCCGACGGCACGCCCTTGGTACCAGTTGGCCGCTGCATCGCAAGGCCCGGCGCTGACGCCTCCTTATGTAGATGCGGGTTCCAAAAAATTGGTAATCACCTTCTCTGCTGCCATCCGTGAGGGTGGGGCGGTCAAGGCGGTGACAGCGGTTGATGTGTTTATGGACGGTGTGGTGCGCAATGTGGCCTCCATCCGGCCGACGCCGGGCACCTACGGTTTCATCGTCGATAAAGCCGGCAAGATCATGGTGCACGAGGACACAGCCCTGGTGCTCAAGCCCGTCACCGATATTGCGCCTGATCTTGGAGGCAGCGGACTGGAGGCCTTGAGCAAGGCAGAGGCAGTTCGGGACATCCAAATCTCCGGTGAAAGCCGTTTGGCCTACGCCACGCCCATTGCCGGAACCGACTGGTTTCTGGTGATCGCGCTCAAGCGCCAGGAAGCCATGGGCGGCATTACCGCCATGGTGTGGTCCTCGGCGGTGGGTAGTCTGGCGATTGCCGTGGTCGCGGTCTTGCTGATCGGTGCCGTCCTGACCAAGGTGCTGGCGCGCCTGGTGGTGCTCAAAGATGCCATGCAGGACATAGGTTCCGGCCAGGGTGATTTGACCCGCCGTATTGAAACTTCAGGCAATGACGAGTTGGCTGCAATCGCTACCGGTTTCAACCAGTTTGTAGAGAAGACACAGGGTGTGCTCAAGCAAGTGCGCTCCAGCGCCGACGCAGTCGCCACCGCCAGCGCTGAAATCGCCCAAGGCAACAACGACCTCTCCGCCCGCACCGAACAACAAGCCAGCGCCCTGGAAGAAACCGCAGCGTCCATGGAAGAACTCGGCTCCACCGTCAAACAAAACGCCGACTCCGCCCGTCAGGCCAATCAACTGGCCATGAATGCCTCTACCGTGGCTATTCAAGGTGGAGAAGTCGTCGGCCAGGTCGTGGAGACCATGAAAGGCATCAATGAGTCCAGCCGCAGAATTGCAGACATCATCAGCGTCATTGACGGCATTGCCTTCCAGACCAACATCCTGGCCCTGAATGCAGCCGTAGAAGCCGCTAGAGCAGGAGAACAAGGCCGGGGCTTTGCCGTCGTAGCTTCTGAAGTCCGGTCCCTCGCAGGACGGTCTGCCGAAGCTGCCAAAGAAATCAAGACCCTGATCAACGCCAGCGTAGAGCGGGTAGAGCAAGGCAGTAGTCTGGTAGACAAAGCCGGTGAAACCATGACCGAAGTGGTCAGCAGCATCCGGCGGGTGACCGACATCATGGGAGAAATCAGCGCAGCCAGCTCCGAACAGAGTGCCGGTGTCTCACAGGTTGGAGAAGCAGTCACCCAGATGGACCAGGCCACGCAACAGAATGCTGCCTTGGTGGAAGAGATGGCAGCGGCTGCCAGCAGCCTGAAGAGTCAGGCCAATGATCTGGTGCAGGTGGTGGCGGTATTCAAACTGGGCAACGAAAGCCACGGCGCTTATTCCAGCAGCAGCCCGTCCAGCGGTGGTAGTCACGCGTTGGCAAGCCCCTTGCCCAAAGCAGCCGTGCGCTCCAACCCACCCCAGAAGTTGAACTTTGCAGGGCCCGAGCGCAGGGCAGCGGCCGCAGCAAGTTCTGCCAAAACTGCCCCCAAGCCAGCCGCCAAACCGGCAGCCTCACCGGCCAAAGCCCCGCCGGTGCTGACTGCTCAGGCCATCTCGCCGCCCAAGACCAGCAGCCGCGTCACGCCTGCGGGCGGGGATGATGATTGGGAGACTTTTTAAACCGGCTTCTTGAGCGGCGTACGCTGCTCCAGGTGTTCCAAGTAGTTTTGGATGCCTTCGCCTTCACGCTCCAGAAAGCGCTGCACCGCATCCGCAAACGCCGGGTGCTGCAGCCAGTGGGCACTGCTGGTTTTGACGGGGAGCAGGGCGCGGGCCATCTTGTGTTCGCCCTGGGCGCCGCCCTCAAAGCGCCGGTAGCCATTCGCAATACACCATTGCAATGGCTGGTAGTAGCAAGCCTCGAAGTGCAGGCAGTCCACATGCTCCACAGCGCCCCAGTAGCGGCCGTACGCAACCCGGTCTTCTGTATCAAATAGGCCTGTAGCGCCCGTGGAACGAGCGCCAACAGCTATCAAACTGCTAGCAATGGACTTGCCTCCGCGCTCCGCCACAAACAGCAGCCAATGCTCGGGCATGGTGGCGGCCATGCGCCGGAAGAAGTCGGGCGTCAGGTAGGGCGGGTTGCCGTGCTCGCGATAGGTCCGGGCATAGCAGCGGTAGAAGAAATCCCAATCTGCAGCGCTGATGTCTGCGCCTTGGCTGTGGCGGAACGTGACCCCAGCCCCAGCCACCTTGCGACGCTCCTGCTTGATTTTCTTGCGCTTCTCCTGATTCATGGACTGCAGGAACTGGTCAAAGTCTGCATAGCCCGGCGTAGTGTTGTGCCAGTGGAACTGCACCGTATGCCTTGCCATCCATGCGGCATCCTTAGCACTCTGCATGTCGGCATCGGCGGCAAACAGCATGTGGGCCGATGACACGTTCACCGACTCGCACCACGCCTGCACCGCCTGCAGCAGCGCTGCGCGGGCCTGTGCATCCACCGCCAGCAAGCGGGTGCCGGGCACGGGGGTGAAAGGCACGGCAATCACGCCCTTGGGGTAGTACTCCAGGCCGTGTTGCTGGTAGGCGCTGGCCCAGGCCCAGTCGAACACGTATTCGCCATACGAATGGTCTTTCAGGTAAACCACGCAGGCGGCGCACAAGGCCTCGTCCCGGTGCAGGGTGATGAAGTGGGCGCTCCAGCCGGTCGCGGCCGTGGCGCTGCCGCTCTCAGCCATGGCGGCCAAGTAAGCGTGGCGCATGAAGGGGGTAGGGTGGCTTTGCGTGGCCAGCAGCGCATCCCAAGCTCGGGAATCCACCTCAGAGGGTGTCGCTGACACCCGGATGACATAATCAGTGCTACCCATTTAGCGCCCCCGGCGCGACAGCCAAACGGCGCCTGCAAACGCCCTCAGGCTGTGAACTTCGATCTGCTGGTTCATGACTCTCAAACTGTGCGTTGCGCAACTCAATTTCATCGTCGGTGACCTGAACGGTAATGTGAAAAAAATCGTCGATGCGGCCACCCATGCCTATGCGCAGGGTGTGCGGCTGGTGTTGACGCCTGAATTGTCCATTTGCGGCTATGCCGCTGAAGATTTGTTCTTGCGCCCTGCCTTCATCCAAGCCTGTGATGATGCCGTGAAATCGGTGGCGCAGCAGCTCGCCGGGTTAAAGGGCTTGAGCGTGGTGGTCGGTCACCCCACCGGAGGTGACAGCCGCACCCGCTCGGTCGCCATCCAAAGCCGCTTCAATGCGGCCAGTGTGTTGCGCGAAGGGCAGGTGGTCGCCCACTACGCCAAACGTGAACTGCCGAACTACCAGGTGTTTGACGAGCGTCGCTACTTCAGCCCCGGCCAAGGTGTGTGTGTGTTTGAAGCGGGCGAGGGAGCAGATGCCGTTCAAGTGGGTTTGCTCATTTGCGAAGACGCTTGGTTTGAAGAGCCGGCCCGTCTGGCCAAAGAAGCAGGCGCCGAGCTGCTGGCGGTGATCAACGCGTCACCTTTCCATGTAGGCAAGGGCTACGAACGCGAAGCACGCATGGGTGAGCGCTGCCGTGCCACGGGCTTGCCACTGGTCTACGCCCATCTGGTGGGCGGTCAGGATGAGGTGGTGTTTGAAGGCCACTCCTTCACCTTGGATGCACAGGGTGCCGTCACCGGTCGTGCTCCGAGTTTCAAGGAAAATCTGTTTGTAGCGCAGGTGGCGCGTGCGCAAGCAGCTATCAAATTGGTAGCGGATGTTGAGCCCGAGCGATCTGCTGAGGCGGACCTGTGGGACGCGCTGGTGCTGGGCGTTCGCGACTATGTGGGCAAAAACGGCTTCCCCGGTGCGTTGCTGGGTTTGTCGGGTGGCATCGATTCCGCCTTGGTACTGGCCGTTGCGGTGGACGCGCTGGGGGCCGACAAGGTGCGTGCCATCATGATGCCTTCGCCCTATACCGCTGACATCAGCTGGATCGATGCCCGCGACATGGCGGCCCGCATGGGCGTACGCTACGATGAAATTTCCATCGTGCCGGAGTTCGAAGCCTTCAAGGCATCGTTGGCAGGTGAGTTTGCCGGCCGCGCGGAAGACACGACCGAAGAGAACATCCAGGCCCGTATCCGCGGCACTTTGTTGATGGCCTTGTCCAACAAGTTCGGCAGCATCGTGCTGACCACAGGCAACAAGTCCGAAATGGCCACCGGCTACTGCACTTTGTATGGCGACATGGCCGGCGGCTTTGCGGTCATCAAGGATTTGGCCAAAACCACAGTGTTCAAGCTCGCTTGGTGGCGCAACGCCCATGACCCCTATGGCACCGGCGCCTACCCGATTCCTGAGCGCATCATCACGCGCCCGCCCAGTGCCGAGTTGCGCCCGGATCAGAAGGACCAGGACAGTCTGCCGCCGTACGAGGTGCTGGACGGTATTTTGGAGCGCTACATGGAAAACGACGAGAGTATCGACGCCATCATCGCCGCAGGCTACCGGACGGAGGATGTCGAGCGCGTCACCCGGCTCATCAAGATCAATGAGTACAAACGCCGCCAGGCGCCGGTAGGAATCCGCGTTACCCACCGCAGCTTCGGCAAGGATTGGCGTTATCCTATTACCAACCGTTTTCGGGCCTGATTTTTACCATGGACACGCAGATGAAACAAATTACCGCCATCGTCAAACCCTTCAAGTTGGAAGAAGTCCGTGAAGCGCTCGCTGAATGCGGCGTGACCGGCCTGACCGTGACCGAAGTCAAAGGCTTCGGCCGCCAGAAAGGTCATACCGAGCTCTACCGCGGTGCGGAGTACGTCGTGGACTTTCTGCCCAAGATGAAGGTGGAAGTGGTTGTGAAAACCGATGACGTGGACCGCTGCGTGGACGCCATCGTCAAAGCAGCTCACACCGGCAAAATCGGCGACGGCAAAATTTTTGTGACCAGCGTGGAGCGTGTAGTCCGCATCCGTACTGGCGAGCAGGACGAGTCCGCTGTTTAAGCTAAACGCCTAAACAGCAAAGCGCTGCCAGAGCGCCGCACACCAGATGGCGGCGCAGAGCAGCAGGCTCAGCAGCACGGCTGCACTGCCGATGTCTTTGGCCCGTTTGGACAGCTGGTGCCATTCGGGGCCTACCCGGTCGACGACGGACTCGACCGCGGTGTTCAGTAACTCCACCACCATCACTGCAATGACGCTTGCCGCGAGGACGGCGCTCTCTACCCAGCTTTGGCCCACAAAAAGGGATGCAGGTAGCAGCACCAACGCCAGAACACATTCCTGCCGGAATGCGGGCTCGTTCCACCCGGCTTGCAAGCCAGCCCATGAGTAGCGGGTCGCATGCAGAATGCGGCTCAAGCCCCGACGTTGCTTTTGCGGGTTGACTGCGGGATCAATGTGATTTTCGGGCGTGGATTCCATGAGGCCTTTGGGTCGCCGATCAGCGGCTGAGGGGGGCTGAAGTGATGAGACGGGTGCCAGCCCACGCGTCGTGCCAGAACTGCTGTTGAGGGTGAAAGCGGCTCAAGATGGCCCAGACAGCAAACCAGCCCAAGCAGATGACGACAATCTCACCACCCGACAGGTGAAAGGGCGAAACCGCCAGCAAGGGCGGGAGGAACCATACCCAGCTCAACACGTAGCGTCCCAATGCGCGCAGTTGCGTAATCTTTTTGCCGTCACGACCGACTACGCGGATATTCCATGTTTTCATGGCCAGCGTCTGCCCGTGGGCCCAAAACCAGACGAAGTAGACACCTAGCACCACAAAGAGGAAGAGACTCAAAAGCGGACGCCGGGGGTCTATGCCGCTGCGCACTTGCCCCAAGGTGCTAAATAGCCAAGTGGCAAAGAATGCAACAGCAAACAGCAAAATGCCTTCGTAAACCCAGCACGCCATCCGGCGCCAAAGACCGGGGGTGTCCAACGCGATTGTCATCAAAGTACCGACCTTCGTAGAAATGAAGGCCAGATTGTAGGCACCTCAGTACCACCCGCACCCAGGTGCCAAGCAAGCCAGTTGCTTAGTTGCTGCTATTGGATTTTGCCGCCGGGGCCAGAGGCAAGAGGGTGTTTTGATCCAAAGGCTGCTGAGCGACCAGTTTTTCCCTCTTCGACTCGGGAGAATTGCGGGTCAGCGGAACAGGTGTAATTTTTTGAGGGGAAGGCGCTTTGGTGGCAATCGCTGCCCCCGCCGGTTTGGCAGCCGCTTTTTTGGCCAAAGCCTCCTTCTCTTCTGCGCTCAAGGCTTGATAGGCTTCCCAATTGGCCGCGAGCTCCGCAGGTGGGGTTTTTTTGGTCTCGGCGAAGTTCAATCGCGCTTGCTGCCGCTCCTTGGGCTTGAGAGCCGCCCACTCTCCCATGCGGCTGTGCAGCCGTTCCTTGTCCTCGGCAGACATGTTGGCGAAGTTTTGGGACAAAGCAATCCACTTGCGCTGATGTCCGGCTGCCAAGGTTTCCCAAGAGGTTTGCAAAGGCGCAAGGGCCGTCTTTTGGGCTGCGTTCAAGCTACTCCAAGTGACGGCTGGGGTTGTCGCCGGGGCTTGGGGCGGCAGCGCGGGGCTGCTCTGAGCGATGGAAACGTCATATGCGCCAAGCAGCGCTACCGCGCAAACAGCAGCAATCACCTCATGACTGGCGCAAACGTGAAAGGGGGGGCGTTGCATGGCGTCGATTGATGCGGATGTAGGGTTACAGCCGCTTACTTCTCTTGGTTGCTGCGTAAAAATTGCGCAAAACCTGGGTCTGTGTAAGCTGCAGGCGGCAGGGCGTTGGTTAGCAGCTCGGTATCCACATCGGCAATTTCCTGGGCGGTCCAGTCGTCTTGCGCCAAACCGATGACGATCATTCCCGTCACCAGCAACAGCAATGGCAGCCATGAGCCAAGTTGGGTCATCCAATGGCGGAAACCGGAGCCCATTTGCAGGGTAGCCTCGCCGCTTTGCCCTGTGACAACGTTGGCCGATGTGGTTTCAGCCACCCACTTGCGTTTGGCAAGCGCCTGCATACGCGCGACCTTCAGTCTCTCGGAAATGTCATGGGGCAGGGAGTCTGCACTTTCGTTCAGGCGTAAGGTAACGGCGCGCCCCACAGCGTCTTGGATTTCCGCACTTGAACGGTGCATTTTTGTGGTTTTCATAGCCGGATCCCCTTTCCTTTCAACGCATTTCCCAAGGCCTGTACTGCTCTGGAGCAGTGTGTTTTGACGCTGCCTTGTGAGCAGCCCATTGCGGCAGCCGTTTCCGCAACATCCATATCCTCCCAATAACGCATAAGGAAGGCTTCCCGTTGACGTGGCGGCAACCGCAATATCTCTTCTTCTATCGAAAGCAAGGTTTGTGCACGCTCGGTTTGCGTTTCCGCACTTTCTGATTGTTCTCCGCCTTGGTCGGTTACCAAGGACTCCAATAGATTGAAGTCATCGTCCTCAGTTCCCGACTCGAAATCACTCAATGTTGAAAACAGAGCGCTGTAAGTCTTCTGCCGGCGAAACCAGTCCAGGGTGCTGTTGGACAAGATCCGCTGAAACAGCATGGGGAGCTCTTCGACCGGCTTGTGGCCGTAATGTTCGGCCAGCTTCATCATGCTGTCCTGAACGATATCCAAAGCGGATTCATCGTTGCGGACATGGTATGCCGCCCGTTTGAAGGCCCGTCTTTCGACACTTTTCAGGAAATCAGAGAGTTCTTTTTCGGTTGCCAAGTGACGGGACCATTGAAGGCATAAACTAAAGTCTGACAGTCTGTCTCAACGCAATATTTCTGGCGGAGAGGCCCGTGATTATTGCATTCCGGCAAGGACTGCAAACCGACGTCCGAAAGTGCGTGTCTAAACAAATGCCATAATACCGGTGCTATTAAAAGGCAAACGGGTCCTGGTCCGGCGCAACATTCAATGCGTCCATGGCTTTGACCTTAAGTCCCGACGCGACTCCACAAGTGTTTGCGAAGGGGCACCCAAGGTTTTTCGTCAGAGAAATTCACAAAGGTTCATCATGGAAATTTCTAAAGCCGAAATCGCTTCGGCCGCATCCGCATCCAAATCCGCCGCTGTTCCCGAATTGAGGGGCGCGGAAGTCCTTGTCAAAGCGCTACAAGCCGAAAACGTCAAATATATCTGGGGTTACCCCGGTGGTGCAGTTCTGCACATTTACGACGCTTTCTACAAGCAAGACACGATCCAACACGTTCTGGTACGCCACGAGCAAGCAGCCGTGCATGCTGCCGACGGCTATGCCCGTGCCACCGGTGATGTCGGCGTGGCGTTGGTGACATCCGGGCCGGGTCTGACCAATGCCGTGACCGGCATTGCTACTGCTTACATGGATAGCATTCCCATGGTGATTATTTCCGGTCAGGTGCCTACGCACGCGATCGGACTGGATGCTTTCCAAGAGTGCGACACAGTCGGCATCACACGCCCCATCGTGAAGCACAACTTTCTGGTGAAGGACGCCAAGGACATGGCGGAAGTCATGAAGAAGGCGTTCCATATCGCTCGCAGTGGTCGTCCCGGCCCTGTGGTCGTCGATATTCCCAAGGACGTGTCTTTTAAGAAGGTGCCCTATCACGGCTACCCGGAGAGCGTGGAAATGCGTTCTTACAATCCGGTGCGCAAGGGGCATGGTGGGCAAATTCGCAAGGCCTTGCAACTGTTGTTGACCGCCAAACGTCCTTATATCTACACCGGTGGCGGCGTGTTGCTGAGCAACGCTTCCAACGAACTCCGCACTCTGGTGGACATGTTGGGCTACCCCTGCACCAACACCTTGATGGGTCTGGGTGCGTACCCTGCGAGTGACCGCAAGTTCCTCGGCATGCTGGGCATGCACGGTACCGTCGAAGCCAACAACGCCATGCAGAACTGCGATGTGCTGCTGGCGGTGGGTGCGCGTTTCGATGACCGCGTGATTGGCAACCCCAAGCACTTCGCCCAGAATGAGCGCAAGATCATTCATATTGACATTGACCCATCCAGCATCTCCAAGCGGGTGAAGGTCGATATTCCTAT
The DNA here is from genome assembly GCF_032191775.1 of Rhodoferax mekongensis. Classification (NCBI taxonomy): domain Bacteria; kingdom Pseudomonadati; phylum Pseudomonadota; class Betaproteobacteria; order Burkholderiales; family Comamonadaceae; genus Rhodoferax; species Rhodoferax mekongensis. Next base: position 2,122,981 of record NZ_CP132507.1, read on the forward strand.
CGTGGGCGATGTGAAGGACGTGCTCAACGAAATGATCGCGATGATCCGCGAGGGTTCGACCAAGCCTGACGCGAATGCACTGGGTGCTTGGTGGGACACGATTGAAGGCTGGCGCAAGCGCGATTGCATGAAGTACAGCCCCGGCAACGGCGATGTGATCAAGCCGCAGTATGTCGTGGAAACTCTTTGGAACATGACCAAAGACGCCGATACCTACATCACGTCCGATGTGGGGCAACACCAGATGTGGGCTGCGCAGTACTACAAGTTTGACGAGCCCCGTCGCTGGATCAACTCCGGTGGTCTGGGAACCATGGGCGTGGGCATTCCCTATGCCATGGGCATCAAGCTGGCCAAGCCGCAAAGCGAGGTGTTCTGCATTACCGGCGAAGGCTCGGTACAAATGAACATCCAGGAGCTTTCCACCTGCCTGCAATACAACACGCCTATCAAGATCTGCTCCTTGAATAACCGTTATCTCGGGATGGTGCGTCAGTGGCAGGAAGTGGAATATGAAGGTCGCTACAGCCACAGCTATATGGATGCATTGCCGAATTTTGTGAAGTTGGCGGAAGCCTATGGTCACGTCGGTATGTTGATTGAGCGCCCCCACGATGTGGAACCCGCATTGCGCGAGGCCCGCAAACTCAAGGACCGCACCGTGTTCATGGACTTCCGCACAGATCCCACTGAAAACGTGTTCCCCATGGTCCAAGCCGGCAAGGGCATCACAGAGATGCTGCTCGGGTCGGAGGATCTCTAAGCAGATTTACGTCAATTAGTGCTCTGGCGCGCATCCCGTGTGCGCGAGTTGCTATCATTTTTGAAGAATCTATTGTCTGCCAAGCTGTGCGGTTACCGCCGCACGGGGAGGGCAGCGAAAAGAGGAATCGGTACCTATGAAACACATCATTGCAGTTTTGCTGGAAAACGAACCCGGCGCCTTGTCCCGTGTTGTGGGCTTGTTTTCGGCCCGCGGATACAACATTGAATCGTTGACCGTGGCGCCCACAGAGGACCCGAGCTTGTCGCGCATGACCATTCAGACCACCGGTTCGGATGACGTGATAGAACAAATCACCAAACACCTGAACCGCCTGATTGAGGTGGTGAAGGTGGTGGATCTCACAGAAGGTGCCTACATCGAGCGTGAGCTCATGATGGTAAAGGTCCGTGCGGTGGGCAAGGAGCGCGAAGAGATGAAGCGCATGGCCGACATCTTCCGTGGCCGCATCATCGATGTGACTGAAAAGAGTTACACCATCGAACTTACAGGCGATCAATCCAAGAACGATGCGTTCCTGGAAGCCATCGAGCGCACCGCCATTCTGGAGACGGTGCGAACCGGCTCCAGTGGCATCGGTCGCGGCGAGCGTATTCTGCGGGTTTGATAAAGGTTTTCCTGTGTGTGCTTCGGCTGGCTCAACACACAGGGATTGTTTGGCGACAGTGTTTACCGTTCGCCCCGAGCTTAGGTAGTTTTTGCAACAGGGCGCTTTTCGCCAATATTTATTTCGGAGAGAAAAATGAAAGTTTTTTACGACAAGGATTGTGACCTGAGCCTGATCAAGGGCAAGACAGTTGCCATCATCGGTTACGGCAGCCAAGGCCATGCACACGCGCAAAACTTGAACGACAGCGGCGTGAAGGTCGTGGTCGGTCTGCGCAAGGGCGGAGCTTCCTGGGACAAGGTTGGCAAAGCCGGCTTGACCGTGATGGAAGTGAACGATGCAGTCAAGGCTGCTGACGTCGTCATGATCCTGTTGCCCGACGAGCAAATCGCCGAGGTGTACACCAACAACGTGGCCCCCAACATCAAGCAAGGCGCTTCTTTGGCGTTTGCACACGGCTTCAACGTGCATTACAACCAAGTTGTGCCCCGTGCCGACCTGGATGTCTGGATGGTTGCTCCCAAGGCCCCTGGCCACACTGTGCGCAACACATACACCCAAGGTGGCGGCGTGCCTCACTTGGTCGCTGTACACCAGGACAAGTCCGGCAAAGCCCGTGACTTGGCTCTGAGCTACGCGATGGCCAACGGTGGCGGCAAGGCCGGCATCATTGAAACCAACTTCAAGGAAGAAACTGAAACCGACTTGTTCGGTGAACAGGCAGTGTTGTGCGGTGGTGCGGTTGAGCTGATCAAGATGGGTTACGAGACCCTGGTGGAAGCCGGCTACGCACCTGAAATGGCGTACTTCGAGTGCTTGCATGAACTGAAGTTGATCGTGGACCTGATCTACGAAGGCGGCATTGCCAACATGAACTACTCCATCTCCAACAATGCGGAGTTCGGTGAGTACGTGACAGGCCCTGAAGTCATCAACGAAGAGTCCCGCAAGGCCATGCGCAACGCATTGAAGCGCATCCAGAACGGTGACTACGCCAAGATGTTCATCCAGGAAGGCCGTTTGAATTACCCAAGCATGACCGCACGCCGTCGCAACACCGCTGATCACAGCATTGAGGTGGTGGGTTCGCAATTGCGCGCCATGATGCCTTGGATTGCCAAGAACAAGCTGGTGGACCAGACCCGCAACTAAGCCATTGCAGGTACATCAAAAGGCCACTTCGGTGGCCTTTTGTATTGGTGGGTGTTCTTCGGCAGGGCTACATTGCACTGCTTTACACTGCACCCCAATCGTGCCGGCACGGAGTGTTCCAGTGTGGATCACTTGGTCGTGTGTGGCTGGCAAGGAGAATTTATGCATGATGGTTCTGAATCAAAAGTCGCAAGCGCTGACGCCGTGGTCATTGTGAAGCGACGCAAGGGCATTTATGTTCTGCCCAACTTGTTCACGCTGGCCGCACTGTTTGGCGGGTTTTACGGCATCGTGATGGCGATGAATGGCCGATACGATCTGGCCTGTGTGGGCATCTTTTTGGCCATGGTCCTGGATAGTCTCGATGGCCGCGTAGCGCGCATGACCAATACCCAAAGTGCCTTTGGTGAGCAGATGGATTCTCTTTCCGACATGGTGTCATTTGGTGCGGCTCCTGCGTTGATTTCTTATATTTGGGCTCTCAAGGAGCTGGGACGTTGGGGTTGGATCGCTGCCTTTGTCTACTGCGCCTGCGCTGCGCTTCGACTTGCCCGATTCAATGTGAATACCGCCGTTGTGGACAAGCGCTATTTCCAAGGCTTGCCTTCACCGGCAGCTGCAGCGTTGGTCATCGGCTTTATCTGGCTGATGACCGAGTTGGGCTTCAAGGGAACCGAGTCAGTCTGGGGCATTTCCATCGCTTGGGTCACCTTCTCTTTCGCTTTGTATGCCGGCTTGACCATGGTAACCAACGTGCCTTTCTACAGTTTCAAAGATGTCAGCATGAAGAAGAGCGTGCCGTTCGCCGTGATCGTTCTGATTGCTTTGGGTATCGCGGTGATCAACATTGATCCGCCTACCGTCATTTTTGGGGTTTTTGTGGTCTATGGTCTGAGCGGCTATGTGATCTATGCCGTCAGAAAAGCTCGCGGCGTGCAGACGAGCGTGATCAGTACTTCAACCGACGAGCCGGACGAACGCGGCTTGCACATGTAAAACTGTATTGGAGAAGAAGCGATGACAGACAAGTTGATCATTTTTGACACGACCTTGCGTGACGGTGAGCAGTCGCCCGGTGCATCCATGACGCGCGACGAAAAGTTGCGTATTGCGCGCCAGTTGGAGCGCTTGCGAGTGGATGTCATTGAGGCTGGCTTTGCAGCTAGCTCGAACGGCGATTTTGAGGCTGTTCAACTGATCGCCAACTCCATCAAGGATTCGACCGTGTGTTCGTTGTCGCGCGCCAATGACCGTGACATCGCCCGTGCAGCCGAGGCCCTCAAGGGGGCCAACAGCGCACGTATTCACACTTTCATTGCAACTTCTGCCTTGCACATGGAAAAGAAGCTGCGTATGACGCCCGAGCAGGTGCTCGAGCAGGCCAAGCAGTCCGTAAGGTTTGCGCGCAATTTGGTAGCAGATATCGAGTTCAGCCCCGAAGATGGCTACCGCAGTGACCCTGATTTTTTGTGCCGTGTTCTGGAAGCCGTGATTGCGGAAGGGGCGAGCACCATCAATGTGCCGGATACCGTGGGTTATGCCGTGCCAGAGCTGTACGGCAACTTCATCAAGAATTTACGGGAACGCATACCTAACTCGGACAAAGCGATCTGGTCGGTGCACTGCCATAACGACCTTGGCATGGCTGTCGCCAACTCGTTGGCAGGCGTCAAGATCGGGGGTGCACGCCAAGTTGAATGCACCGTCAATGGTTTGGGCGAACGGGCCGGCAATTGCAGCTTGGAAGAAATCGTCATGGCGGTCAAAACCCGCAAGGACTATTTTGGTCTGGAGCTGGGTATCGATGCCAAGCACATCCTGGCTGCAAGTCGTATGGTCAGCCAGACGACCGGGTTCGTGGTGCAACCGAACAAGGCAGTCGTTGGGGCCAACGCCTTTGCCCACGCATCGGGCATTCACCAGGACGGTGTACTCAAAGCGCGGGATACCTACGAAATCATGCGTGCTGAAGACGTGGGTTGGACGGCCAACAAGCTGGTGCTTGGAAAGCTCAGTGGTCGCAATGCGTTCAAACAGCGATTGCAGGAGCTGGGTGTTCAGCTCGACAGCGAGTCGGAAATCAATGCAGCGTTTGCGCGATTCAAAGAGCTGGCTGATCGCAAGAGCGAGATTTTTGACGAAGATATTTTGGCTCTTGTCGGGGACGAAAGCGTGTCGTTGGAGAGTGAGCAATATGGCTTCGTGTCCCTGTCCCAGCACAGTGAAACCGGCGAACGTCCCCGTGCGGCAATCGTCTTTACTGCTGGTGGCAAGGAAATGAAGGGCGAGTCCGATGGAAATGGTCCTGTGGACGCCTCTCTCAAAGCCATTGAGTCGCTCGTCAAGAGTGGTGCCGAGATGGTCTTGTACTCTGTGAATGCCATCAGTGGTTCAACTGAAAGCCAAGGCGAAGTGACGGTACGTTTGCAAAATAGTGGCCGGGTCGTTAACGGAGTCGGCGCTGATCCCGACATCGTGGTGGCTTCTGCGAAGGCTTATTTGAGTGCCCTGAACAAGCTTCAGAACAAGGCTGACAGGGTTGCTGCTCAAGGTTGAGTACAGTCTTTTGAAAAATAGTTGAGGTTTAGCTTGCAAGTAGTTGATCTATTTAGAGTTTTTTGATTAAACTGCCGGCAAACATCATAAAAAGCGTTTGCATCCCGTGTGAAGACGCTTTTTTCAAAGGAATTACGTTGAAACGCATACTCATTCAACTGGGCGTCGCAGGCTTTTTGGTCTCGTCGCTGTTGCTTTCTCAGGATGCAGCTGCGACGACCAAGCACAAAAAAGTTGTAGCGAAAGCCACAGCGACCAAAGTGCAAGCCAACGTCAAGCCGTCCCGTCAGAAGAAACAAATCGCCAAAAGCCCCAAAGCCGCCAAAGTGGTTGCTGCAGCGCCCAAGCCGTCTTATGGGCAACTCGCTGGCCTGCATGGCAAGCAGGATGCCTTGGCTTTGAAGTCCAGTGTGGCTTTCGTGGTTGATCAGGACACCAAAGAGGTTTTGTTTAGCAAAAACGAAAACGCAGTCTTGCCCATTGCCTCCATCACCAAGCTGATGACGGGTGTTATTGTGAGTGAGGCGCGGTTGTCGATGGATGAAACCATCGAAATCACACAAGCGGATGTGGATACCGAAAAAGGCAGCTCATCCCGCCTGCGTGTGGGCACGGAGTTGTCTCGCGGTGAGTTGCTGCATTTGGCTCTCATGGCCAGTGAGAACCGGGCGGCACATGCGCTGGGCCGCACGTTCCCCGGTGGCTTGCAGCATTTCGTGGGATTGATGAACAATAAAGCCCGAATCTTGGGTATGACAGATACCCAGTATGTGGAGCCCACAGGACTGAATAGCCGCAACCAGTCCAGCGCCAAGGACTTGGCAACGCTGGTCAATTACGCCTACAGCGATGCCACATTGCGCGAGTTGTCGACATCCACTGGTTATCAGGTGGAAGTGGGGAACCGTACTCTTCAATACAACAACACCAATCGCTTGGTGAAAAATCCGGCTTGGGAAATCGGCTTGCAGAAGACTGGCTACATCACAGAAGCCGGACAATGTTTGGTTATGCAGGCCAAAATTGCGGGTCGCAAGCTGATTATGGTTTTCCTGGACTCTGCTGGCAAACTGACTCGTATTGCAGATGCTGAACGGGTGCGTAAGTGGGTTGAAACCGCGCATCCTGCGAGTACGAGCAAAGTCTCGCCATTGGCATTACGCGGATTCGATAGCCGCATTGCTACGAACTGATTAAAAGGCCTGTATCGACAGGCCTTTTTTGATGAAATTCAGCGTAAGTTCGGCCGGAATCCCAATGTCTCCGAAATGTGGCGGGCAGTTTCTTTCAATTTAGGCAGCCAGTCGTCTTCCAATCGCCCAGACGGAGCTGAAATCGACAGGCCTGCGACTAGCTTGCCTTGGTCGTCGTAAATGCCTGCGGCCATGCAGCGGACCCCCAATTCAAGCTCTTCGTTGTCACTGGCTTGGCCATATTGGCGGACTCTTGCAAGTTCACGCTCCAAAGCATCCAATTCTGTGATGCTGTTTTTAGTATGCCCTTGAAGGCCTGTTCGGCTGGCGTAGGAACGGATACGCAGCGGGTCATCGGCTGCGAGAAACAACTTGCCTACTGATGTCAAATGGAGTGGAGCTCTGCCACCGATTGCGCGAACCACTTGCATGCCACTACGCTCACTGTAGGCACGCTCCACGTAGATGATTTCATCCCCTTGGCGCATGCTCAGATTGACGGGTTGTTGTGTCAGTTTGTGGAGCTCGCGCATGGGACCCAGCGCAGCGTCCCTCACATTCAGGCGGGCCTTGACCAGATTACCCAACTCCAATAAGCGCATGCCCAAACGGTAGCTACCAGATTGCGGGCGATCCACAAAACGACCTGACACCAAGTCATTGAGGATACGGTGGGTCGTTGATGGATGCAGGCCGGCCCTCTCGCTTATTTCCTTCAGGGGGATGGCATCTTCACGCGAAGCCAACACATCGATCAAGGTGAACATGCGTTCCAGAACTTGGACAGCCGGCGCGGATTGTGGGTCGTGTTCTTTTTTAGTCATGGTGGTGCTTTGCTGGATGTTAACCCCTCAAAGGATCATTCATGTTCCCTTCGGCTAGGCACCTAGGGTCCATTGACCATTTGCCAATATTTCGTGAGGCCGAAACCGTGCCTTGTAATCCATTTTCGGGCTCTCAGTGATCCAATAGCCGAGGTAAACATATTCCAAGCCCAATTGGCGAGCCTGCTCAATTTGCCAAAGTACGTTGTATGTACCGTAGCTGGTCTGGGATTCCGGGGCGAAAAAAGTGTAAACAGCCGAGATACCGTTGTCTAGAACATCGAGTATGGAGACCATCTTGAGTTCGCCGACCGCGTCAGGAGTAGCAGGTGCTTTCCGGAATTCAACCAAGCGGGAGTTCACTCTGCTGTGCAGCAAGAACTGCACGTATTGGTCGATACTGTCTTCGTCCATGCCTCCGCCTGCATGCCGGGTCAGCTGGTATTTCAGATAAAGGTCGTAATGCTCACGGGAGAACCCCAGATTCAACACGCGAACCTGTAAGTCAGCGTGCTGCTTCCAAGCACGACGTTGGCTTTTGTCTGGCTTGAACTCGTTCACGGGAATTCGCAGCGGTGTGCAGGCCTGGCAACCATCGCAATAAGGGCGGTAAGTGAACATGCCACTGCGTCGGAACCCTTTGGCAACCAGACTCGAATAAGTAGCGGTGTCGATGATGTGGCTAGGTGTAGCCACCTGGGAGCGTGCCTGACGATCGGGCAGGTAGCTGCATTCGTAAGGCGCTGTGGCGTAAAACTGCAGCGTCTGGAGAGGAAGGTCGGTCAGATCCGTCATGTGGGGTTTGCGCAGGCTGACAACAGCTGATCCCAGTATAGGGGCTGAAACTTCCATTCGATTCCGGGATGGGCCGTTGCATCCGACAAGTAGTCCGAGAAAATGCTCCGGTCAACCGGCCGCGCTCCCATGAAAGCCAAATGATCAGTCACCTGCTGGCAATCGATCCAATCCACACCCTGTGCCAATGACATGCCCACCAACGCTGTGAGTGCGATTTTGGATGCATCCGTCCGCCGTGCGAACATCGACTCCCCGAAAATTGCACGACCCACGGATACGCAATACAAACCACCTATTAACACGCCATCCTGCCAGGTCTCCACGCTGTGAGCGTGCCCGCGTCTATGCAGCTCCATGTAGGCTGCTTTCATTTCCGGAACGATCCATGTGCCGCTTTGGCCAGCGCGCTTGACACCTGCGCATGCGTCGATGATGGCCCCAAAATCATGATCGATGCGGATTTCAGCACCAGGTGTATTGCGGAACTTTTTGATAACTTTGCGTAGCGATCTGTGCAGCCGGAATTCAGAGGTGTGCAATGTCATCCGGGGATTGGTACTCCACCAGAGGGTCGGTTGTCCATCGCTGAACCACGGAAAAATGCCGTGTCTGTAAGCATCCAGCAACGTGTCAGCGTCCAGTGCTCCTCCGGCGGCCAATAGGCCGGGCGCGGGCGTATCTTCTCCCCAAGCGTCAAAAATGGAGGGAAATGGATCCGCCGGCTGCAACCATGGGACGGTAGGGGAAGGTACTTGCATTCAAGTGGTGTTCAAAAAGTCAGTCCGTTGGCTAAAACAGTCCTCGAATCGGGTTAGAATACCAGCTGTCGGGGTGTAGCGCAGCCTGGTAGCGCATCTGCTTTGGGAGCAGAGGGTCGCGAGTTCGAATCCCGCCGCCCCGACCATTCTTTCAAAATCAAAGGCTCTGAAGTTGTACTGCTTTGGGGCCTTTGTTCTTTGTGCCCGTAGCTCAGTTGGATAGAGCAACAGCCTTCTAAGCTGTGGGTCGGGGGTTCGATCCCCTCCGGGCACGCCATGGTGCAAATTTAGGCACCCAGCGATGTACCTGTACTCATAACCGTGCCGCTTTGGCACGCAATTACTTCCAAAATTGGGCGGCACGCATATGCTTCACAAGCCCAACAGCGAATTTTTCTTCGTTTCGCCTGCGAACGGGGCAGTAGTCTGCTCAAGCTGGCGGTTCGGACGCAGATTCTTCTAAATGCAGTTTTTGACATAGCACGCTTATGAAAACTGCGGCACGGAATTACTTCCAATGGGTGGGGGCAAGAGTCCGTGGCGAAAATCTTGCCCTGTGGTACGCGTATTCCTTTGGACCGGCGCGCGTGAGTAAGGCAGAAATCGACCCAAAACGGACTCCTGACAACACTGAATTTCGACTTGACTGCGGACTTCATAGACAGACAAGGAAACTTGTGGCTTTGAGCAGAAGCAATACCTTAGAGCTAGACGTTCAGACGTGTCGAAGGTTGATAGGAAGCTCTCTTGTACTCTGCAATCAAGTCAAATCAGCTATTTGGGCGTATTGGTACAGATGTAAGGATCTTTATAGTATCCATCACACATGAAGAAGGTCACGCTTGTCCCATCAACCTGTACCAGCTTACGTGAAACGTCGAACCTCGTTGTGATCAGAATCGGCTGATCGTTTTCATCGCTTATCACAGCCCAGAGAGTTTTTCCGTACCTTTTTTCTTTTGAAATTTCTTTTAGCTTTCCCTGTACTAACTTCGGTATCGACTCATCGAGAACGATGTTTAACTTCGAAATCGTGAAATTGCCCAGAATAGCAATCGCAATGAAGAAAAAGATAGAAACAATCCATCTCGCCGGATTTCGAACAAGTGAAAGTACAACTGTCACGAATGCCCCGGATGCTCCAAGGTAGAGCATCTTCATAGTGGCCGTGATTTCAACATCCGCACCCGTTAACGGTTGAAGTGTTATTCCCTGACTAAGGGGGACAAAAAAATACACAGCAGCATTCAGCGTGGCGAGCACAACGCAACTAACAGCAACCGTTAAGAGCTGGAGTCTCTCTTCAGAGTACTTGCCTGACAAAATCTTGGAAAACATTGAATGAGAAGAGGTGTTTAGCAGTCTTAGCAGATCCAGTTTGGATGCGTTCGGAAATTGGTGGACGTCGACCCAAAAAATTGCTTGAGGTCACTTTGCAGGGAGCTGCCATAAACTCAGGCCAGCTACGCTTCAATTCTGACTTACTAATTTTTGAAATGTCCTTCCTCCTTCACGTGTGACTTGCATTGACTTTTGGAACTAGGACTAGCCACACAAGCAAGCATTGGTCGTTGCTCGTAAGCAGACATTCGCAAATGTCCGCAACTGGCGGCGGATTCAACCGGTCGATGCAACACACTAAAACCTGCGCGAGCAGAAGGAGTGTTGCAGATGAAGTATCGAACGCGAACCTACTACACAGACAGTCAGAAGGCGCTCATGTGGGAGCGCTGGAAGCAAGGGTGGACGCTGCACGAGATTGGCAAGCTATTTGATCGCCACCATGGATCGGTGCGCCAAATCCTGGCAGAGACAGGTGGAATCCGCCCACCAGAGCGTCGCCGTTCCTGTCTTGCACTGACGTTGGCAGAGCGTGAGGAGATTTCGCGTGCGGTGGTGGCTGGCTTGTCGATTCGAGCGATAGCGACGACGCTCGGACGTGCCCCTTCGACTGTCAGTCGTGAAATTAAGCGTAACGGCGGCCAAGAGAACTACCGCGCGAATCAAGCCGACCAAGCTGCATGGAATCGGGGGCATCGCCCCAAGGTCTGCAAGTTAGTGCATAACCGTGCCTTGGCTCGCATCGTGGCAATGAAGCTGCGGATGCTCTGGTCACCGGAACAGATCGCAGGCTGGCTCAAGCATACTTATCCGTGCGACGAAAGCCATCACGTGTCACACGAGACCATCTACCGCAGCCTGTTCATCCAAGCACGTGGCGCCTTGAAGAAGGAGCTTTTGGCCCATCTGAGGCGTACTCGTGGCATGCGTCGGTCTCGTCACTACACGCAGAAGACGGCAATCCACGGACAGATCATCGACGCTGTCTCGATCAGTGAGCGGCCACTCGGCGTTGAGGATCGAGCAGTACCTGGTCACTGGGAAGGGGACTTAGTCTTTGGCAGTGGCAATAGCCAGATCGCAACACTGGTTGAGCGTCAGACGCGGTACGTGATGCTAGTCAAACTCGATGGAAAAGACTCGCAAACAGTTGTCAGCGCGCTAATCAAGAACGCTCAAAAACTGCCGCAAGAGCTCTATAAGTCATTGACTTGGGACAGGGGTACGGAAATGCATGGACACAAGAAGTTCACCGTAGCCACCGACATCCAAGTCTACTTCTGCGATCCGCAAAGCCCATGGCAACGTGGAAGCAACGAGAACACGAATGGGTTGCTAAGACAGTACATGCCAAAGGGCATGAACCTCTCGGGTTTCTCTCAGGTTCAACTCAATGCAATTGCCAGACAATTGAATGAGAGGCCGCGCAAAACGCTCGGCTTCCATACACCCGCTGAAATGTTCAGCGAATGTGTTGCATCGACCGGTTGAATCCGCCGCCCATAGATGACATTGAACGCCTCCAGAGCAACTCACTCTGATCAACACAAGAAAACTAGCTGTTGGTTGTCAGCAATTTCCGAAACAGATGGTCAGGTCAACCAGAATACGCAGCGTGGCCGTCTGACTAGTTTTTTACATAGGCGGCATGGATATGCTTCTTCATCCGGCATGGTTATGGTTCAAGCGACAAGCGAGAGTGCGTCGGCTTTCAGACCCAGCCACCGCGCCGCTGCGGATGCCAAGGCCAAGGGGTCGCCAGAGCTATAGAGTCTGACAATTGCGGCTTTCCCTTGGTCGCCAACTTGGAGCTGGTTTGCCGCTTCCAGCAATCGTCTTGTCTGTCTTGCCACGGGTGCTCCGCCTTCCATATAAGTGACGGCCATGCCAGTCCCCAACCGCAACGAGCTTTCCGCGAAGGGGTAATGAGTGCATCCCAAGACCAAGGTGTCGATTTCCCCTGGATTGGAGCCAAATCGGCCCATGGCGCCCGTGTATTCTGCGCAAGCAGCTCCTATTTTGATAGCGTCGAACGCCTCAATGGCAGGCACGAGGCCGGAGCAGGGCTGTAGAACAAAGGTGGCTTGGTTCTCCAGCGATGTAAGCAGCCGCTTGAACTTTTCACTATGGAGCGTGCTGCGCGTCGCCATCACGCCGATTAGCTTGGTTCTGCTAAGTAGCACTGCCGGCTTTAATGCAGGCTCAATGCCGATGATGGGCAGCTCCGGGTGGGCCTCCCTCAGGACGTGAATGGCCGCTGCGGTCGCCGTATTGCACGCCACTACCAATGCTTTGATCTGATGGTGGTCTCGGAACCATCGAACAATGGTGTGGCATCTCTCAATCAGGTAGTCGTCATCGCGCTCCCCGTAGGGCGCGTGGCCGCTGTCGGCCACATAGACAAACTTCTCATGGGGCAGCTCGGCCCTGAGCGCCCGCAGGACGCTCAGGCCACCCACCCCACTGTCAAACACCCCGATGGGGCAATTGCTGAACTTGGACAAAGGCTTAGCGCGAAGTCACCGGGATGTTTTTGAATTCGCCCGTCGCAATTTTCTTTTGCCATTCCGCGGGGCCGGTGATGTGCGCGCTGGTGCCACCGGAGTCCACCGCCACAGTGACGGGCATGTCGACCACGTCGAACTCGTAAATGGCTTCCATGCCCAGGTCTTCAAAGCCCACCACCTTGGCGTGCTTGATCGCTTTGGAGACGAGGTAGGCGGCGCCACCCACGGCCATCAGATAAGCGCTCTGGTGTTTCTTGATAGCCTCAATTGCGACCGGTCCGCGCTCGGCTTTGCCTACCATGGCGATCAGGCCGGTTTGCGCCAGCATCATTTCGGTAAAGCCGTCCATGCGGGTGGCTGTGGTAGGGCCGGCGGGGCCCACTGCTTCGCCTGCCACAGGGTCCACCGGGCCCACGTAATAGATGACACGGTTGGTGAAGTCCACCGGCAGCTTTTCGCCCTTGGCCAGCATGCCTTGTATGCGCTTGTGTGCGGCGTCGCGGCCCGTCAGCATCTTGCCGTTAAGAAGCAACGTCTGGCCGGGTTTCCAGCTGGCCACTTCAGCGGGCGTCAGGGTGTTCAAATCCACGCGCTTGCTCTTCTGGGTGTCGGGTGTCCAGTTGACGTTGGGCCACAGATCCAAACTCGGCGGGTCGATGTAGACAGGACCGGATCCATCCAACACAAAATGGGCGTGGCGGGTAGCCGCGCAGTTGGGGATCATGGCCACTGGCTTGCTGGCGGCGTGGGTGGGGTACATCTTGATCTTCACGTCCAGCACGGTGGTCAGGCCGCCCAGGCCTTGAGCGCCTATGCCCAGCGCATTGACCTTCTCGTACAACTCAAGGCGCATTTCCTCCACCTTGTCCAGCGCCTCACCGCGGGAGGACTTGGCCTGCAACTCGTACATGTCCAGGTCATCCATCAGGCTTTCTTTGGCCATGAGCACCGCCTTCTCCGCGGTGCCACCGATGCCGATGCCCAGCATTCCGGGTGGGCACCAGCCTGCGCCCATGGTGGGCACTGTTTTCAGCACCCAGTCGATAACGCTGTCGCCGGGGTTGAGCATGATCATCTTGCTCTTGTTCTCAGAACCGCCCCCCTTTGCTGCCACGGTCACTTCGACGGTATTGCCGGGGACGATCTCGGTAAAGATCACAGCAGGTGTGTTGTCTTTGGTGTTTTTGCGCAGAAATTCGGGGTCGGCCACCACCGAGGCGCGCAGGGTGTTGTCAGGATGGTTGTAGCCCCGGCGAACGCCTTCGTTGATGGCGTCGTCCAGGCTGCCGGTAAAGCCTTCCCAGCGCACATCCATGCCGACCTTGAGGAACACGTTCACGATGCCGGTGTCCTGGCAGATAGGGCGGTGTCCGGTGGCGCTCATCTTGCTGTTGGTCAGGATCTGGGCGATGGCATCTTTCGCGGCCGCGCTCTGCTCGCGCTCATAGGCGCGTGCCAAGTGGGCAATGTAGTCGGCGGGGTGGTAATAGCTGATGTACTGCAGCGCGGCGGACACGGATTCGATAAGGTCAGCCTGGCGGATGGAGGTGGTCATGGTCTGTCTCATTGGAGAAGTGGAAAGCGGAGAAACGCGAACCTCTTGAGTTTAGCGAATGACTCTCTCGCCATCCTGACGGTCGGGCTTGACCTGCGTCAGTCAGTGATTTGTAAGTGCATGGGATAACCATTCGCACAGTTTTTAATAATTCCGAGGAGACAAACCCGTGAGCGCTTCCACCTCTGCCATAGAGTCCGTCCTGGTTGAAAACCGGGTATTCCCGCCCAGCGAAGCCACCGTCAAGGCGGCCCGCATTTCGGGCATAGAGGGCTACAACGCCCTGTGTGCGGAGGCTGAGAAAGATTTTGAAGGTTTCTGGTCCCGATTGGCCAAAACCAATGTGGTTTGGAACAAGCCATTCACACGCACACTCGACGAATCCAATGCACCTTTCTACAAATGGTTTGACGATGGCGAGCTGAACGCCTCTGCCAACTGCCTGGACAAGCACATCGGCACACCCACAGAAAACAAAGTGGCCGTGATCTTCGAAGCCGATGATGGCAAAGTCACCAAGACCACCTACAAAGAGCTGCTTGCCCGAGTCAGTCAATTTGCCAACGCATTGAAGGCCGATGGCATCCGAAAAGGCGACCGCGTACTGGTCTACATGCCCATGACGCTGGAAGGTGTGATTGCCATGCAAGCCTGCGCCCGTATCGGCGCCACCCATAGTGTGGTGTTCGGCGGCTTCTCTGCGAAAGCATTGCAGGAGCGCATCATTGACGCAGGCGCGGTGGCTGTCATCACCAGCAACTACCAGATGCGCGGCGGCAAAGAGTTGCCTCTGAAATCCATTGTGGACGAGGGCATTGCCATGGGTGGCTGCGAGTCCATCAAGACGGTCTATGTGTACCAGCGTACCCAGACCGCATGCAACATGGTGGCAGGGCGCGACAAGACCTTTGATGAAGCACTGGCCGGCCAGAGCACTGATTGCGCGCCCGTGCCTGTAGGCGCTGAGCACCCCTTGTTCATCCTTTACACCTCGGGGTCCACCGGCAAGCCCAAGGGCGTGCAGCACTCCACCGGCGGCTACCTGCTGTGGGCCAAGCTCACCATGGACTGGACGTTTGACCTGAAGCCGGAAGATGTGTTCTGGTGCACGGCCGATATCGGCTGGATTACCGGCCATACCTACGTGGCCTACGGCCCCTTGGCCGCGGGCGCCACCCAGATCATTTTTGAAGGCGTGCCAACGTTCCCGAACGCAGGTCGCTTCTGGCAAATGATTGAGCGCCACAAGTGCACCATCTTCTACACAGCGCCCACGGCTATCCGTTCGTTGATCAAGGCGGCGGAGGCGGATGCCGCCGTGCACCCGGATCGTTCTGACCTGTCGTCCTTGCGCATTCTGGGTTCAGTGGGTGAGCCCATCAACCCCGAAGCCTGGATGTGGTACTACAAGAACGTGGGTCACGAGAAGTGCCCCATTGTGGATACCTTCTGGCAAACCGAAACCGGTGGCCACATGATGAGCCCCATGCCAGGTGCCACACCTTTGGTGCCCGGTAGTTGCACTTTGCCCTTGCCCGGCATCATGGCCGCCATCGTGGATGAAAGCGGCAACGAAATGCCCAATGGATCCGGTGGCATTCTGGTGGTGAAGCGTCCATGGCCCTCGATGATCCGTACGATCTGGAACGATCCGGATCGTTTCAAAAAGAGCTACTTCCCTGACGAACTCAAGGGCTATTACCTGGCCGGCGACGGCGCAGTGCGTAGCGCGGACCGCGGGTACTTCCGCATTACCGGCCGTATCGACGACGTTCTCAACGTGTCCGGTCACCGTATGGGCACCATGGAAATTGAGTCTGCGTTGGTGGCCAAATCCGATCTGGTCGCCGAGGCTGCGGTGGTGGGCCGTCCTGATGACCTGACGGGTGAGGCCATTTGCGCCTTCGTGGTGCTCAAGCGCTCCCGCCCTGAAGGCGATGAGGCCAAGGCGATTGCCAAAGAGTTGCGTGATTGGGTCGCCAAGGAAATTGGCCCGATTGCCAAGCCCAAGGACATCCGCTTTGGTGAGAACTTGCCTAAAACCCGTTCCGGCAAGATCATGCGCCGTTTGCTGCGTTCGCTGGCCAAAGGCGAGTCCATCACGCAAGACACCAGCACGCTGGAAAACCCGGCGATCCTGGACCAGTTGGGTCAAGCCTACTGACACTTCCTTGCCGTCGGGCAACTCTCAAGTTGCCCGTTGCCGGGCACAAAAAAAGCCGCTGGTGACAGCGGCTTTTTCTTGGTGATTGAGTGATCAGTTCAGGGATAGCACCCAAGCGGCCAGCTTCTTGGCTTCGGCTTCATTCACCTGGGCGTTGGCAGGCATGTATGCGGTGCCCCATACGCCGCTACCGCCTTTCATGATTTTGGTGGCCAAGCGGTCAACCGCTGCTTTGTCGCCCTTATATTTGCCGGCCACTTCCTTGAATGCCGGGCCCAAGACTTTCTTGTCCACCATGTGGCAAGTCATACAGTTTTTGGCTGTGGCCAAGGCTTGGTCTGCCCACGCTGCAGGCGCCATTGCCATCAGGGTTACTGTCACACTGCGCAAGAAAAATTGTTTCATCACGAGCCTTTCGGGTTTGGATACCATCTCCACAACGGGATTGTAGTAACGCACGTTGACCCCCCAGCAGAAACAGGGGCAACGCATTGGAGCAACGACGATGTACTTTTTGGGTTTGGGTTTGATTCTTCTGGTGATGAAATACATGCTCATCGAACCAGTTGCCAACTGGGCGTGGTGGCAGGTATTGATGCCTTTCGCATTGGCGGTGGCTTGGTGGGCCTGGGCGGACAGCTCGGGTTACACCAAGCGCAAGGCCATGGACAAAGAAAATGCGCGCAAACAGGCCCGCATTGACCGCCAGCGGGAAGCCATGGGTCTCCAGGGGTCAAAGAAGCGCCGCTGAGGGGGCTGGGCGATAATCATCAGGCGTCCCGACTTTTTACCGACTTACCACTTTCATTTACATGCCAGCTTATCGTTCCAAAACCACCACCGCAGGCCGCAACATGGCCGGTGCACGCGCTCTGTGGCGTGCCACGGGTATGAAGGATGGGGACTTTGACAAGCCCATCATCGCCGTTGTCAATTCGTTTACCCAGTTTGTTCCTGGCCATGTGCACTTGAAGGATCTGGGCCAGCTGGTGGCACGCGAGATTGAAGCGGCAGGCGGTGTGGCCAAAGAGTTCAATACCATCGCGGTGGATGATGGAATTGCCATGGGCCATGACGGGATGTTGTACTCGCTGCCCAGTCGCGACGTGATTGCCGACTCGGTGGAGTACATGGTCAACGCGCATTGCGCAGACGCCATGGTGTGTATCTCCAACTGCGACAAGATCACCCCCGGCATGTTGATGGCCGCCATGCGCCTGAACATCCCGGTGGTATTTGTGTCCGGCGGCCCGATGGAGGCTGGCAAGGTGCGTTTGGCCAACCCCCAAACCCAGGTGGTGGAATTCCGGAAGCTGGACTTGGTCGATGCCATGGTCATGGCAGCAGACGACAAGATGTCAGACGCGGACGTTGCGGAAGTCGAGCGCTCGGCGTGCCCCACCTGCGGATCGTGCTCTGGAATGTTCACCGCCAACTCCATGAACTGCCTGACCGAAGCCTTGGGCTTGTCCTTGCCCGGCAACGGCACGGTGGTTGCCACGCATGCTGACCGCGAACAGCTTTTCAAGCGTGCCGGACATTTGGTGGTGGAATTGTGCAAGCGTTACTACGAACAGGATGACTCCAGCATCTTGCCGCGGTCCATGGGATTCAAAGCTTTCGAAAACGCCATGGCGCTGGACATTGCCATGGGCGGCTCGACCAACACCATCCTCCACGTCTTGGCGATCGCCCGAGAGGCAGAGATCGACTTCACAATGACGGACATCGATCGCATTTCGCGAGACGTGCCTCAACTCTGCAAGGTGGCCCCCAATACCAACAAGTACCACATTGAAGACGTGCACCGTGCCGGCGGCATCATGGGCATCTTGGGTGAGTTGGACCGGGCTGGCAAGCTGCACACTGACGTGCCCACGGTCCACAGCAAAACCTTCAAGGACGCACTCGATCAGTGGGACATCAAGCGCAATCCTTCAGACGCCGTAAAGACGTTTTACATGGCTGGTCCTGCCGGCATCCCGACCCAGGTTGCGTTCAGCCAGAGTACCCGCTGGCCCAGTCTGGATACAGATCGCGCAGAGGGTTGCATACGCTCCTACGAGCATGCCTTCTCCAAGGAAGGCGGTTTGGCAGTGCTGCGAGGAAACATTGCACTGGACGGCTGTGTGGTGAAGACCGCCGGTGTTGACGAGTCCATCCTGGTGTTTGAAGGTCCTGCCCACGTGGTGGAGTCTCAAGATGAAGCCGTGGCCAACATCCTGGCCGACAAGGTCGTGGCAGGCGACGTGGTTATCGTGCGTTATGAAGGCCCCAAGGGCGGCCCCGGCATGCAAGAAATGCTATATCCCACCAGCTACATCAAGTCCAAGGGTCTGGGCAAGGCCTGCGCCCTGTTGACTGATGGCCGTTTCTCGGGTGGTACCTCAGGGCTGTCCATCGGCCACGCTTCGCCCGAAGCCGCTGCCGGTGGCGCGATTGGCTTGGTGCGCAATGGCGACCGCATCCGCATTGACATCCCTAACCGTTCCATCAATGTGTTGGTCTCTGATGAAGAGCTCGCGGCGCGCCGTGTGGAGCAGGACAAGCTGGGCTGGAAGCCTGCGCAGCCCCGCCCCCGCAAGGTGACTGCAGCCCTCAAGGCCTACGCCAAGCTGGTCATGTCTGCGGACAAAGGCGCTGTGCGCGACCTGTCCTTGCTTGAC
This sequence comes from Rhodoferax mekongensis, assembly GCF_032191775.1. Lineage (NCBI taxonomy): Bacteria > Pseudomonadati > Pseudomonadota > Betaproteobacteria > Burkholderiales > Comamonadaceae > Rhodoferax > Rhodoferax mekongensis. The sequence continues at coordinate 2,141,886 of NZ_CP132507.1, forward strand.
TAAACCCACCCGCCCGGGGCCCTTACAGGCTCCGGGCGCATTTGTTTCCCCATGCTGATCCATCCCCATATTGACCCGGTTGCATTGCAGCTCGGTCCGGTCGCCGTGCACTGGTACGGGCTGACCTACCTCGTGGCCTTCGGGCTTTTTTTGTTTCTGGGGTCCCGCAGATTGCGGCACGCGCCGTTTGCGGCAGTTCAGGGCAGTGGAGCCTGGTCGTTCAAGGATGTCGAGGACATTCTGTTCCTGGGCGTAGTGGGCGTAGTGCTCGGTGGGCGCATCGGGTACTGCCTGTTTTACAAGCCCGCGTATTACGCCGCCCATCCTCTGGAGGTGTTGTTTGTCTGGCAGGGAGGCATGAGTTTTCATGGCGGCATGCTGGGTGTGATTGCGTCCATGGTCTGGTTTGCGGTGTCCCGCAACAAGCCCTTCTGGCAGGTGGCGGATTTTGTGGCGCCTTGCGTGCCTACCGGCCTGGCATCCGGCCGGGTGGGCAACTTCATCAACGGCGAGCTGTGGGGCCGGGTCGCCGATCCGTCCTTGCCGTGGGCCATGCTGTTCCGTGATGGTGGCCCGTTGCCGCGGCACCCCTCACAGATTTACCAGTTCTTGCTCGAAGGGATGCTGCTTTTTGTGCTGCTGTGGTGGTACGCCAGCAAGCCGCGTAAGCAGGGGAAGGTTGCTTCGGCCTTTTTGTTCGGCTATGGGGTGTTCCGATTCATTGCCGAGTTCTTCCGGGAGCCGGATGCGCATCTCTTGTGGCTGCAGCAGCAAACCGGCTTGAGCATGGGCCAATGGTTGTGCGTGCCCATGATCGTGGGCGGCGCAGCCTTGTGGGTCTGGGCAGCTCGCCGGTCCCACTGATATCCATGACAAACCGGGTCGCGCCCCGAGGGTAAATACGGGGCTCAAAAGAGCGGCATCTCTTTACCATTGCTTGTAATTACACGTAATTATGAAAAATTACGTAGCACTTATCAGCCTTGTGGAGCCCGACCCAACCCATGCGAGCCGTCCCCAATTCACTGCATGATGACGTAGCCGACCGGCTGCGCTCCCGCATCTTTGAAGGGGCTTTGCACGCGGGCGCGTTTATTGACGAAGCCGCGCTATGTACCGAGTGGGCGATTTCTCGCACACCGCTGCGGGAGGCACTCAAGGTACTGGCCGCGGAGGGTCTGGTGCGCCATGAGCCCCGCCGCGGTAGCTTTGTCAGCGAGGTCACGGAACAGGATCTGGACGAGATTTTTCCGGTGATTGCACTGCTAGAAGGGCGTTGCGCCTTCGAGGCCACCCGCAAAGCCACGGCTGCAGACATTGCCGCGCTGGATACTTTGCATGACAGTCTGCAGGCCCACGCAGCGGCGCGCCGCATCCCCGATTACTACGCAGCCAATTACAGCATTCATGAGGCCATCATCACCCTGGCGGACAACCGCTGGCTGGCCCAGGTGATTGCGGATTTGCGCAAGATCCTCAAGCTGGCCCGCCTGCAGCAGCTGCATGCCCCCGGCCGCTTGGAGCAGAGCCTGGGCGAGCACTTGGCCGTTTTTGCTGCTATCCGTGCGGGTGATGCAGAGGCCGCCGATGCCGCCATGCGCAAGCATTTGATGCGCCAGCGCGATGCCTTGCGGGAGCTGGCCCGCCACGGAAAGAGCAGGTTACTCGCATGACTCAGGACTCCTGGATCAACCGCAATGTGGCCCGCCTGCTGCCGCGCAGCTTTAAGGAAAATACGGCTCCGGCGCCCGCAGAATCTGCGCAAGCAGCTCCTAAAAAAGGAGCAAACGATGCGGCCGCTCCGGCGCCCAAACGCACGGGGCCACGCAGCACGCGCGAGCGCCTGCAGGCCACGCTGCGCCAGGGGGATGAGGCCTTGTCACCCCGCGTCTTGCGCCGCATCCTGCAGGAATTGCAAGCCGTTATCGATGAGCGGGTCAGTGAGGTCGAAGGTGGTCGTCGCGCCGCAGCCCTGATGGCTTGGTACGCCGGTGCCACACCCGCCCGGCGGCTGGACCTCTGGTTGCTGATGAGCGAAATGTTTGTCGCCGACCCGGTCAAGGCCCAGGCCGCTCAAGCCAAGTTTGCGGCCGCCTTGGGCACGCCGGACGAGGCAGCCGCCGAGGTGCACTACCGCCGCGCTACCGTCTCTCCACGCCGGCGCCTCTTGCAGCGCTTCAGTGCAGACGCCACCGGCATTCGCTTTCTGGTCAACCTGCGGGCAGAGATGCAGTCCGCCGTCAAAACCGACAAGCGCTTGCAAGCGCTGGACGTGGAGATGGAATACATGTTCTCCACCTGGTTTGATGTGGGTTTCCTGGAGCTGCGGCGCATCAGCTGGGATTCACCGGCTTCGCTGGTTGAGAAGCTCATCAAGTACGAAGCGGTGCACGATATCAAGAGCTGGGCAGACGTGAAAAACCGTCTGGACTCGGATCGCCGCTGCTACGGCTTTTTCCACCCCCGCTTGCCGGATGAGCCCCTGATTTTTGTGGAAGTGGCGCTGGTGGATGCGCTCACCGACTGCATTACGCCGCTCCTGGACGAGTCCGCCGACGCGGCCGACCTGAACGCTGCCACGACGGCCATTTTTTACTCCATCAGTAACACCCAGGACGGGCTGCGTGGCGTGAGCTTCGGGGACTCGCTGATCAAGCGCGTGGTCGAAACCCTCAAGGCAGAGTTTCCCCAGCTCAAGACCTTCGCGACGCTCTCGCCCATTCCCGGCTTCCGCAGCTGGTTGCAGAAGAACGCAACGGCCCAGCTCGAACAGCTTGACGACAAAGCCCGTGAAGAGTTGGGCCGCGCCTGCGGATTCGAGCCCGTCACGGCCGCGCACTTTCTGACGGCGGCCGAGTCCCCCCTGTCTCTCAAGACCGGCTCCCCGGTGCAGCACATGCTGATGCGCTGCGCGGCGCAGTATTTGGGCCGGGAGACTGTGCATGGCAAGCCGCTGGACCCGGTGGCGCGCTTTCACTTGGGCAACGGCGCGCGGGTGGAGCGGCTGAACTGGGCGGGCGACCCATCGCCCAAAGGCATCAAGCAGTCCTACGGGCTGATGGTGAATTACCTCTACGACCTCAAGCGGCTGGACAAGCACCGGGAAGGGCTGGCCAGTGGCCGCATCCCGGTGGCCAGCGCGGTGAGCAATCTGTTTTTTTAGTGTGCGCGAACGGTACTTCCATTCATACAAGCAGGAGACAAACATGGCGAATCACAACACAGACAATGCAGACAACACGTTTTTTCCATTCCCACCCGATGCAGCACTAAGCCGCCGCAGCCTGCTGGGAGCAGGTTCCGTCGCGGCCGCCGCTTGGGCACTGGCTCCGGCAAGTGCTCTCGCTCAGGCCAAGTGGCCCGCCAAGCCGGTCACGCTGGTGGTGCCCTTTCCGGCCGGCGGCGGCACTGATGCGTTTGCGCGCCCTATGTCGGCGCAGTTTTCCAAGCTCACTGGCACCCAGCTGGTCATTGACAACCGGGGTGGCGCAGGCGGCACCTTGGGCGCCAGCATTGCATCCAAAGCGCAGCCCGATGGCTACACCTTGTTCATGGGCGCGGTACACCACGCGATTGCGCCCAGCATGTACCCCAAGCTGGACTACGACATCGAGAAAGACTTCATCCCCCTCGCGCTGGTGGCCAACGTGCCCCAGGTGCTGGTGGTGAATCCCAAGAACGTACCCGGCGACTTCAAGGCCTTTCTGGCGCAGGTCAAAGCCAGCCCCGGCAAGATGAACTACGGCTCCGCAGGTGGCGGAACCTCCCACCACCTGGCCGGCGAATTGTTCAAACAGCAGACGGGCACCTTCATCACCCACATTCCCTACCGCGGTGCCGGTCCGGCTTTGCAGGACTTGATGGCGGGCAGTGTGGACATGATGTTTGACGGATTGGGCTCTTCCGCCAACCACATCAAGGGCGGGCGCATCAAGGCGTTGATGGTGTCCGGCACCAAACGCAGCCCGGCCTTCCCCGATGTGCCCTGCGCGGCGGAACTGGGCCTGCCCAACTACACCGTGACCACCTGGTACGGCTTGTGGGCACCCAAGGGCACCCCCGCCGATGTGCAGGCGCGTGTGGTGGAAGAGGTGAACCGCCTGGCTGCAGCGGACGAAATCAAGACCGCGTGGGCCAACAACGGTGCCGAGTTCGGCAAGCTCACCCCCGCGCAATTCGGCACTTTTGTGAGTGCAGAAATCAAGCGCTGGGCGGCAGTCGTCAAGGCCTCCGGCGCCAAACTCGACTGAGGGGCGACATGGCGGGTGGTATTGCAATCGAGCAGGACGCTTTCGGCACCCCCGGGGTCTGGCGGCTGACCTTGACCCACACGGGAAAGTTCAACGCCATGTCCCGCAGCATGTGGACGGAGTTGAAGGAGGTGTTTACCGCGGTGCAGCAGGACGCCAGTGTGCGCTGTGTGCTGTTGCAGGGCGACCGAGGGCATTTCTGTGCCGGGGGCGACATTGCCGAGTACCCGTCCTTCCGCTTTGACGAGGCGCAGCTGCGCCACTTCCATGAGCAAGAGGTGTGGGGCGGCTTGCAGGCCATGCTGGATTGCGATGTGCCCATCGTCGCGCGCATCGAAGGAAATTGCATGGGCGCGGGCATGGAAATCTCAAGTTGCTGCGACCTGCGCCTGGCGACTGATACCGCCCGCTTCGGTGCGCCGATTGCGCGCTTGGGTTTTCCCATGGCGCCGCGGGAAGCTGCCTTGGTGGGGCAGGTGGCGGGCGCCACCGTGGCACGCGCCATGCTGCTCGCCGCCGAGGTGTTTGACGCTGCCGCCATGCTGGGTCACGGCTTTTTGACCCGCGTGCACACGCCAGACACGCTGGACGATGCCTGCCGCGATGTGGCCGTTCGCATCGCCGGTTTGGCGCCACAGGCCGCCCGCTTGAACAAACAGACACTTCGGGCAATAAATCGGCCCCTGGCGCCCGTGGAATATGCGCAAGAAGCTCCTGAATTGATAGCAAATGAGCCGGCGGGCGTCGACCCTTACGCCTACGCCAACTCCGCGGAACACCGGGAAGGCATTGCCGCCTTTCTGGCCAAGCGCCCGCCGGTGTTCTAGCCCGGTCCCGCACTGCCATCTTTCCCACGTAATCATGAACGTTTGAGATCCCGTTATGAACACACTCTCCACCGACCACAACCTTTTCACCGCGCTGCGTGCGGCATTCCCCGCTGACCTGGATGCCGTTGCGGTAGAGACAGACAGTGGCTTGCACTATTCCTGGCGAGACCTGGACGAGGCTACCGCCATGGTGGCCAACCTGTTCGGCTTTCTGGGCCTGCCGGCGGGTACCCGCGTCGCGGTGCAGGTGGACAAATCGGTGGAGGCACTGGTGCTGTATCTGGCCACGCTGCGGGCGGGCTTGGTGTACCTGCCGCTCAACACGGCCTACCAGAGCGCGGAGATGGACTACTTCATCAGCGATGCCAAGCCGGCGGTGCTGGTGTGTGCAGGCCGCAACTTCGGCTGGCTGAGCAAAATGGCGTTTCTGGCCGGCACGCAGTACGTGTTTTCGCTCAATGACGACCGCACCGGCACGCTGCTGGAGCGGGCATCCCAATTTCCACGCACCCACACACCGGTGCCGCGCGCTGCCAACGATCTGGCCGCCATCATTTACACCAGCGGTACCACCGGTCGCAGCAAGGGCGCCATGCTCAGCCACGGCAATCTGCTGAGTAATGCCCGCGTACTGCAAACGTACTGGGACTGGAAGAAAGGCGATGTGCTGATTCATGCTTTGCCTATCTTCCATGTGCATGGCTTGTTTGTGGCCATCCACGGCGCGCTGATCAATGGCAGCAAAATGCTCTGGTGCGCCAAGTTCGAGCCGCAAACGGCCTTGCGCATGATGGCCCGGGCCACGGTGTTCATGGGCGTGCCCACTCTTTACGTGCGCTTGCTGGCCGAGGCGGGGCTGAACACCCAGTCCACCCGGAACATGCGCCTCTTCATATCGGGTTCCGCGCCCATGCTGGTGGATACGCACCGCCAGTGGCAGGAGCGCACCGGCCACACGATTCTGGAACGCTACGGCATGTCGGAGACCGTGATGTTGACGTCCAACCCCTGTAAACCAGCGGATGGTGAGCGGGTGGTGGGCACCGTAGGGCAACCACTGCCGGGTGTGCAGTTGCGGGTGCGTGACGAGTCCGGCCGTCACGTCCAGGCGGGTGATACCGGCGGCATCGAGGTGAAGGGCCCCAATGTGTTCCAGGGCTACTGGCAGATGCCGGAAAAAACCGCGCAGGAGTTCACTGCCGACGGCTTCTTCAAGACCGGGGATGTGGGCCACATCGATGCCAAGGGCTATGTGACCATCGTCGGCCGCAGCAAAGACCTGATCATCAGTGGTGGCTACAACGTCTACCCGGCCGAGATTGAGGGCTACATCAACAACCTCCCCGGTGTGGACGAGAGCGCCGTGGTGGGCGTGCCGGATGCCGATTTTGGGGAGGTGGGCGTGGCCGTCGTGGTGCCCAAGGCCGGTCACCAGGTGGACGGTGCACAGGTGGTTGCCACCTTGAAAGGCATGTTGGCCAACTTCAAGGTCCCTAAACGCTGCGTGGTGGTGGATGCCTTGCCGCGCAACGCCATGGGCAAGGTGCAAAAGAATCTTTTGCGTGACCAGTACAAGGCGACTTAGAATACGGTAAATTTGTTAAGTGTGAGATAAATGCCAATTTCTGTGCATTTGTCTCCTAAGCGTCGTATCATGGTTACGGGCTGCAAATTCCAACATACCGGAGCCGACGCATGCAAGTATCTCAAACCACATGGCGCACCAGTTCTAAAGCTGCGGAGGGCTTGTCTGCCATGGCTGCATCCGGGCCCCAATGGGTGCTGGCCTTTGGCAATGAAGACCTGTTGCGATCTGCCCAACCTGAACTGAGCAAGGCCTTCGCCGGTGCCGTTCTGATGGGTTGCTCCACAGCCGGCGAAATTTCCGGCGACGGGGTGGCCGACGATTCTCTGGCGCTGACGGCCGTCCGCTGGGATTCCACCTGCATGCAGCCCGCCGCCACAGACCTCAAAGACATGGACGATTCTTTTGACGCGGGCGTTCGCCTTGCGTCCGGTTTGCCACGTGACGGTCTGCGTGCCGTGGTCGTGATCGGGCAGGGCGTCCAGATCAATGGCAGTGCATTGATCCTCGGCTTGTCGCACGTGCTGGGCGCGGACGTGCCGATCGTGGGCGGCCTGGCCGGCGACGGCGCAGCCTTCGTGCGAACCGTGGTGCTGGATCACTCAGGCGTCAGTGCCACCCGGCTGGTGTGCGCTGGCCTCTATGGCAGTGACCTGCAGGTGTCTCACGGGGTGTATGGCGGCTGGTCAGCCTTCGGCCCTGCCCGGCGGGTGACCAAAGCCCGTCGCAATGTGCTTTTCACCCTGGATGGCGAGCCGGCGTTGGCGACCTACAAACGCTATCTCGGGGAGCACGCCAAAGATTTGCCAGCGTCAGGATTGCTGTTTCCGTTCTCGGTGGTGTCGGCAGGCGGTAAAGAGGAAGGTTTGTTGCGCACCATTCTCGGTATCGATGAAGCGGAGGGCAGCATCACGCTGGCCGGCGACGTGCAGGAGGGCGGTTACCTGCGCATGATGCAGGCGGGCACTGACGCGCTGGTGAATGGTGCAGAGCAGGCAGCCCAGGGACTGAAGATCCAACAGTCTGACGGACTGGCCTTGATGGTCAGCTGCGTGGGACGCAAGCTGGTCATGGGCGGGCGTGTGGATGAGGAAGTGGAGGCCGTGGCTGCCGTTGTAGGAACAGGACCGACTCTGGCCGGTTTTTATTCGTATGGTGAAATCAGCCCGGCGCACAATGGGGCGCAGTGTCTCCTGCATAACCAGACGATGACCATTACCTATTTTTCGGAATCGGCATGACAGAGACGGGACGTCTCCTGAGTCACAAATTGTTGGCCAGGCAGGTCAAACGAAACCTGGGCCTGGACCCGCAGGCATGGGCTGTGGTGCAGCAGGAGCTTGAAGGTTTGCAAGAGGGCGTACCGCTGTCCCCGGCTACCTTGCAGGCGATCAAAGGCCTCGGGCCTTTGATGCATGAAGTGGAAGAGGCCTACCTCCAAAACGACCGGGACCTTGAGCTTAAAAGTCGCAGCCTTGAACTCAGTTCAGTCGACCTGAGCGAAAGCAATACCCGACTGCGTGAAGAGCTGGAAAGCCGCACGCGGGCCATGGACTCCCTGCGTGCTACTGCGACCGCGTTGATGGCACAGGTCGATCCGGACCATCCCCCGTTGATCGACGATTCGCTGGAGTCCCTGTCGGAGTTGATGAGCACTCTGGTGCGCCAGAAAGAGGACAGTCAGAAGGATCTTCAGTTCGCCCTGACCGATTTGGCCAACCAGAAGTTCGCACTGGACCAGCACGCCATCGTGAGCATCACCAACGCGGCGGGTGACATCGTGTATGCCAATGACAAGTTCTGTCAGCTCAGCGGTTATTCGCGTGGCGAACTGCTGGGCCAGAACCACCGCATGATCAATTCAGGTCTGCAGGACAAGGTGTATTTCACCAATCTGTGGGCCGTCATTACCGCAGGCAAAGTCTGGCGGGGTGAAATTTGCAATCGCTCCAAATCAGGGCAGCTCTACTGGGTGGACGCCACCATCGTTCCGCTGAAAGACGACAGTGGCAAGCCCAATATGTACATCGCCATCCGCACGGACATTACGGCCCGCAAGCGCATGGAGGTCAATATAAAGGCCGCGGAAGCGCGGCTGCGGCACATCACCAACACTCTGCCGGGTGTCGTGTTCCAAGTACATGTCAGTGAGCGTGGCCAGCGCTACACCTTTGTGAATGATCGCGTTCAGGAGGTGCGCGGCATCAGTGTGCAGGAGCTGCTGGACGACCCCAAATCTGCCTCCCGCCAGGTGTTGGAAGAGGACTGGCCTGCCGTGCGCGACGGTGTGTATATGGCAGCCCAGCGGCGCGAAGCCTGGCAGGGTGAATACCGCATTCAGTTGCCCAACAAATCCATACGCTGGATTCGTACCGAAATCAGCCCCGAGCAAGAGTCCGGTCAGGACGGGGCTACCGTTTTTACCGGCATCTGGCAGGATGTGACCCGTGCCAAAGAAGCTGATGAACGGCTGCGCGAGGTAACCCGACACATTCCGGTGGCGGTGTTCCAGTATTTCGTGACCAAGGGCGGCTTGTTCAAGATCGCCTTTATGAGCCACGCGGCAGAAACCATGATGGGCGTGCGCATCGACACCTTGATGAGCGACTCCAACGCCTTCTTGCAGTGTCTGCATCCCGAAGACCGTACAGCGGTCGCGCAGTCCTTGGTGGAGGCGTCTGCCGCTGGCGCTCCATGGGGCTTGGATTTCCGGATGGTCAATGCACAGACCATGGAAATATTCTGGGTGCGTGGTGAGTCGCAGCCGCAGTACAAACCCAATGGCCATATCGTTTGGAACGGATACCTGACCGATGTGACCCAGGCCCGCCACATATCCGAAGAGTTGCAGAAAGCCAAAGATGCTGCGGAGGCGGCCAATCGCGCCAAGTCTGATTTTTTGGCGAACATGAGCCACGAGATCCGTACACCCATGAATGGTGTCATTGGAATGACCGAGCTGTTGCTGGACACGGTACTGGATGCGGAACAGAAGGAGTATCTGAATATTGTGAAGACCTCGTCCGAAGCCTTGCTACGGGTGATCAACGATATTCTGGATTTCTCCAAGATTGAAGCCGGCAAGATGGACATCGAGTCCATTCCCTTTAATCTGGAACGCACGGTCGCCGACACTCTCAAGACCGTGGTGTTGCGGGCTCACGATAAGGGCTTGGAGGTGGTCTGGGACGTGGCTCCTGATGTCCCGCGTGCCTTGGTGGGTGACCCGGGGCGCTTGCGGCAGGTGCTGGTCAACATTTTGGGTAATGCCATCAAGTTCACTGAACGTGGCGAAGTGGTATTGCGCATCCGTCAGGAAATGGCGTCCAGCGGAAAACCCCTGCTTCATCTCACAGTGAGCGATACCGGCATTGGCATCCCCGCCAGCAAGTTGGGCAGCATTTTCGACGCTTTCTCCCAGGAGGACAGCTCCACCACCCGCAAATACGGTGGGACAGGATTGGGATTGACCATCTGTGCCCGCCTGGTCGAAGGCATGGGTGGCACGATCTGGGTGGAAAGCACGCCTGGACAGGGCAGCGTGTTCCACTTCACTGTGGCCTTGGTCAAGGACACGACTGCTCCGGTAGAGGCATCGTCCCTGACACGGTTCGATGGCCTTCACTTCCTGGTGGTCGATGACAACCAGGTCAACCGCGAAGTTGTGTGCGGCATGCTGCATGCATTCGGGGCACGCACCAGTGAGGCGGATTCTGGCCGTGCCGCATTGGATTGGTTGGGTCAGCAAACTGTGGCAACGGGGCAGACCCCTTGCGATCTGGTGCTGCTTGACGGTCAAATGCCACAGATGGACGGTTTTTCCACAGCACCGCTGGTGCGTGCGCTGCCCAATTGCGGCAGCTTGCCGATGGTTCTGCTTTCGTCCGCCGGCATGAAAGGCGACGGTCAACGTTCACGCCAGGTGGGTATCGCGGGCTATCTGTCCAAGCCGATTGCACGGCAGGATTTGCTGCAAATGGTCTCCGGCGTCTTGCAACTGCATAAAGTGCGGCCTGAGGTTCTGGTCACCCGCCACTCCATTCGTGACTCGCATCCAGTCCTGGACGTTCTGCTGGTGGAGGATCACGCCATCAACCAGAAACTGGCGGTCACTCTGCTGCAGCGATGGGGGCATCGTGTGGACGTGGCTGACAACGGACAGATTGCACTCGACATGCTGCCCAAGCATCCGTATGACTTGGTGTTGATGGACATGATGATGCCGGTGATGGACGGGCTGGAGGCGACCCGCCGCATCCGGGCCAATGAGCGCGGACGGCGCATACCCATCATTGCCATGACGGCCAATGCCATGGAGTCGGACCGCAATCTTTGCCTCGAAGCCGGCATGGATGACTACATCGCCAAACCCATCAAGCCGGATGAGTTGCAGCAAAAAATTTTGCAGATATCCCACGCCACGCTGGGTAAGACTGATGTGGAGGTCAGTGTAGGCCAGTCCTCTTCCAGTCTGGCGACGCAGGACGATGGGATATTTGATTACGCCAAAGCCTTGAGCGAAGCGGATCAAGAGATGGTGGATATCGTGGTGGATGCGTTCATTGAGCAATGGCCCAAAGAGAGGCAAAGGCTGGGTGCTATGGCGTCTGCAGGTGACTTCAATGGTCTGCTTCACGTGGCCCATGCCCTCAAGGGCACCTTGGCGCTTTTCGGTGCCGCACCTGCCAGCAATCTCGCACATCGACTGGAAGCCATGGCAGCTTTTGCCGACAAGACGTCGGTCGGTAGCGTGGTGGAGCCTCTGATTCAAGAAGTAGAGCGCCTGATGTTAATTTTGCGCAACCGGTCAGCCGGGTTCGGCGGTCCGATTTAAGGCGATACTGTGACCATGCAGGAAGTACTGATCATTGACGACACCGAAATCAATCTGATTCTTTTTGGTGCGTTGATCAAAAAACTGGACAACTGTCAGAGCCACAGCTTTGCTGGTCCCTTGGAAGGGTTGGCTTGGGCGGCGACACACACACCGGATCTGGTGATTGTGGATTACATGATGCCGGATATCGACGGTCTGGAATTCATCCAACGCTTCCGGGCGCTGCCCAACTGTGCGGACGTCCCCATCCTGATGATCACGGCCAATGACCAGAAGCAGGTACGTTACCGGGCACTGGACTCGGGAGCCAACGACTTTCTAGCCAAGCCGGTCGACAAGGTCGAGTTCCTGGCACGCGCCAAGAACATGCTGAGCTTGAGCAGCGCACGCCGCAAATTGGCTGACCACGCCGAGTGGCTGGCGTCCGAAGTGCGCAAAGCCACTGAGGTGATTTTGCAGCGTGAGCGGGACACCGTGTTCCGCCTGTGCAAAGCCGCTGAGTACCGTGATCCGGAAACCGGCGCGCACATCCTGCGCATGGCGCACTATTCCCAGCTGATTGCCAAGAACCTGGGACTGCCGGTAGACCAACAGGAACTCTTGTTGGAAGCCGCCCCCATGCACGACATCGGCAAAGTGGGGATTACTGACAATATCCTGCTCAAGCCCGGCCGTCTTGATGAAGCTGAATTTGAAATCATGAAGCAGCACGCCGCCTTCGGCTATGAGCTGCTCAAAAACAGCAACTCACGGGTGCTGCAGGCAGGTGCAGAGATTGCATTGGGCCACCATGAGAAGTTCGATGGCAGTGGCTACCCGCAGGGCCTCAAGGGCGAGGCCATCCCTATCTTCAGCCGCATTGTTGCGGTGGCAGACGTGTTTGATGCTTTGACCTCCGAGCGTCCCTACAAAAGAGCCTGGACCCTGGAGCAGGCCGTAGACTTTTTGAATGCGGGCGCCGGTACTCACTTTGATCCGCGCTGCGTTCAGGCCTTCCTGAATGGGTTTGATGAGGTCCTGGTCATTCGGGACCGTTATCAGGAAGAGGACGACGTCGAATTCGCCGCATCAAAATTGCTATGATTTCAGGAGCATCTAGCGCCCATTTCATGGGCGCTAGATGCTGATTTACTTCAAAACAAGCACAGGAATGCTGGCATGGGTGAGTACATGCTGGGTTTCACTGCCCAAGAGCAGACGTTTGATGCCCTTGCGCCCGTGGGACGCCATGACAACCAGATCGCAGCTGTGCTTCTTGATGGTGGCCAAGACTGCGTCTGACACCACATCGGACCGCACGACGACGGCTTTGCTTGTCACTTTCTTGGACTCCGCGGTCTTCTTAACGGCGTCGACCACTTTCTGGGCAGCGTCGCTCCAGGCCTTTTCCACCTGCTTGATGTCCTCACCGGCCAGCGCAATACCGCCTTCGAAGTAGGTTTGGGGGTAACGGGGCACGACCTTGAGTGCAATGAGTTCGGCACCGCACAGTCCGGCCAGGGAAATCGCGGTGCTGACGGCCTTTTGTGAGAGTTTGCTGCCGTCGGTGGTGACAAGAATACGTTGGTACATGGTGAGGCTCCTGGGTTGTGAGCTTTCAGGTTACGCCCTCCATCGGCGAAAGACTTGATGTGCATCAAGGTTCGTTCTGCTCCACCGACTCAGAATCCTTTGCAATGATCAGCACTACGGCCATTGCTCCCACCTCTCTGCCTTTGGACAGGGATTCGCTTGCCGTCGTCGATAGTCCGGCTGAGTGGACTGCCTTCAGCCGCGCGTCGGGCACAGCGCCCGGTTGCTGGGAGTCGAATGTCGTGATCGAGGGCATGCACTGCGCTGCCTGTGCCATGACGATAGAGGATGCATTGCGCAGCGTGCCCGGCGTGCAGGAGGCCCGGGTAAGCGCAGCCAGTCAGCGCGCGCAAGTGCGCTGGTCGCAAGAGCAGGTCAGGCCTTCGGAGTGGATGCACGCGGTGCAAGCTGCCGGGTACCGCGCAGTGCCTGCGAACGATGTGTTCGCCATGGAGCGCCGCAAAGCCGAATCCCGCAAGGCACTGTGGCAATGGCTGGTGGCCGGCCTGTGCATGATGCAGGTGATGATGTATGCGTGGCCTGCCTATCAGGCACGCCCCGGCGACCTGACCGGCGAGTACGAGCAATTGCTGCGTTGGGCCTCGTGGGTCTTGTCGCTGCCGGTCATCCTGTTTTCTTGCGGTCCGTTTTTCCGCAAGGCTTGGGCGGACGTACGCCACGCCCGCATCAGCATGGACCTGCCCGTGGCCATCGGCATGTGGATCACGTTTGCAGCCAGCACAGCGGGTACTTTTGATCCGGCCGGGCTTTTCGGACGCGAGGTGTACTTCGACTCGCTCACCATGTTTGTTTTCTTTTTGCTGACCGGCCGCTGGCTGGAGTTGCGCTTGCGCGACCGCACAGCGGGTGCGCTGGAGGCGCTCATGAACCGCATGCCCGACAGCGTGCAGCGCAGGGCTGCCGACGGCAGTTTTGAGCGTGTGGCGGTGCGTCGCCTGGTAGTGGGTGACCTGATGCAGGTGCACGCCGGGGAGACCTTTGCGGCTGACGGTGTGATCGAGCAGGGGCACACGCTGGTGGATGAGTCCTTGTTGACCGGTGAGTCGCATGCTTTGCAGCGCGGTTTGGGGCAGGGCGTGATTGCTGGAAGTCACAACTTGTCGGGAACCGTTTTGGTACGGGTGCAGACCTTGGGGGAATCCACCCGCTTTGCCCAGATTCTGGCCCTCATGGAAAGTGCCTCCCTCACCAAGCCCGGCGCGGCGCAGATGGCCGACCGTTGGGCCAAACCCTTTTTGATCGGCGTGCTCTTCGCTGCTGTGGGTGCCGCCATCTGGTGGTGGCCGACCGACCCTGCCCATGCCCTGATGGTGGCGGTCGCGGTGTTGGTGGTGACCTGCCCTTGTGCTTTGTCGCTTGCGACTCCAGCGGCCATGCTGGCGGCAGCAGGAAACCTGGCCCGCAATGGGCTGCTGGTCCGCAGCTTGCCCGCCTTGGAAACTCTGGCGGCTGCCGATACCGTGGTGTTTGATAAAACCGGGACATTGACCCGCGACGCCATGGCTCTGCAAACGGTCGCGTGTCGTGCTGGCGTTCACCGGGCTTCTGCCTTGGCCGCTGCCGCCGGCCTGGCCTCTCAGTCCCTACATCCCCTATCAAGGGCGTTGGTGCTGGCTGCGGAGCGCGAAGGCATAAGCCCCCTGCGCGTAAACAACTCGCACGAGGTGGCAGGGCAGGGGGTAGAGGCGGAAATCAGCATGGCATTGATGACGGATAGCCTCGCGGAGGGGCGCTTTCGCTTGGGGGGCGCATCGTTTTGTGGCGGTGTTCCGCCAGAGTTGCTATCGGCTGAGGCACAAGGTCCGGTCGTGCACCTGAGCGATGCTTCAGGCTGGGTGGCCAGCTTCCATTTGCAAGAAGAAGTGCGTGAAGATGCCGTGCGGGTGGTGCGCACTTTGCAAAGCATGGGAATAGGGGTGCATCTCTTATCCGGCGACCGTGTAGAAGCAGCCCGCACCATGGCCAGCCGATTGGGCATCGCTCATGTGCGTGGCGCGTGCTCGCCGTCGGACAAGTTGGCCTATATGCAGCAGCTGCAGGCTGACGGGCACGTGGTGGCCATGGTGGGCGACGGTTTGAACGACGGGCCGGTGCTGGCAGGCGCGCATGTGTCATTTGCCTTCGGGCGCGCGGTGCCGATCGCGCAATCGCGATCTGATTTCGTAGCCATGGGTGACAAGTTGGCCAGCGTGAGCAGCGCATGGATGCTGGCCCGCAAAACCATGCAGGTGGTGCGCCAGAACCTTGGATGGGCCTTGGCCTACAACGCAGCGTGCATTCCTTTGGCCGTAGCGGGCTATTTGCCAGCATGGCTGGCCGGTTTGGGTATGGCCTGCAGCTCCTTGTTGGTGGTGTTGAACGCCTTGCGCCTCTCTGCGCCTTTGAGTTCGTCTGCCCCTGCCGCAGTGCGCACGGGGACTCTCTTCTCACTCACCCAGGAATAGTCATGGACATTTTGTATTTGCTCGTTCCCCTCTCGGTGGTGCTGGTGTTTTTCATTTTGGCCGGACTCTGGTGGGCCATTGACCGGGGCCAGTTCGAGGACATCGAGTCCGAGGGTGAGCGCATTTTGCGCGAACCCTGAAAAAGGTTCCCCGCTTTTTCTCTGCCGGTTGATTTGGGTCAACCCGCGTTTGTAAAGCCCGGCAGACACTTGCTTTGAAGTAATCCAAGAAGAGGTAAATATGGCATTTCCAAATCAGCAGGCTGGCGTTTACAACGATACCGTTGTGCGCCAGTTCGCCATCATGACCGTGGTCTGGGGGGTGGTCGGCATGTTGGTGGGCGTGATCATCGCCGCCCAACTCGCCTGGCCCGAACTCAACTTCGGTATTCCGTGGCTCACCTATGGGCGCTTGCGCCCGCTGCATACTAATGCAGTGATTTTTGCGTTCGGCGGTTGCGGCTTGTTCGCTTCTGCCTATTACGTCGTGCAGCGCACCTGTCACGTGCGCATCTTCAGCGACAAGCTGGCCGCATTCACCTTCTGGGGCTGGCAGCTGGTGATCCTGGCCGCAGCCATTTCTCTGCCATTGGGTTACACCTCCGGCAAGGAATACGCGGAGCTGGAATGGCCGATTGACATCCTGATCACACTGGTCTGGGTCTCGTTCGCGGTGGTGTTTTTCGGAACCGTCGGAACCCGCAAGGTCAAGCACATCTATGTAGCCAACTGGTTCTTTGGTGCGTTCATCATTGCGGTGGCCATCCTCCACCTGGTGAACAGTGCAGCGATCCCCGCGGGCTTCATGAAATCGTATTCCGCCTACGCTGGTGTGCAAGACGCCATGGTTCAGTGGTGGTACGGCCACAATGCGGTGGGCTTCTTCCTGACCGCCGGCTTCCTGGGCATGATGTACTACTTCATTCCCAAGCAGGCAGAACGGCCTGTGTACAGCTACCGCCTGTCCATCGTCCACTTCTGGGCGCTGATCTTCACTTACATGTGGGCGGGTCCACACCATTTGCATTACACCGCCTTGCCGGACTGGACCCAGTCTGTGGGCATGGTGTTCTCCCTGATTCTGTTGGCACCCAGCTGGGGCGGCATGATCAACGGCGTCATGACTCTGAGCGGCGCATGGCACAAACTGCGTGACGACCCCATCCTTCGCTTCCTGATCGTGTCCCTGTCCTTCTACGGCATGTCCACCTTTGAGGGCCCCATGATGTCCATCAAGACCGTGAACGCCCTGAGCCACTACACCGACTGGACCGTGGGCCACGTGCACTCCGGTGCCTTGGGCTGGGTGGGTCTGGTGACCATGGGTTCCATGTACTACCTGATTCCCCGCCTGTTCGGCCGCAAGCAGATGTACAGCGTCAAAGCGATTGAGTTGCACTTCTGGACTGCCACCATCGGTATCGTGATTTACATCGCCGCCATGTGGATAGCCGGTGTGATGCAAGGCCTGATGTGGCGCGCCATCAACCCTGACGGTACTTTGACCTACACCTTCGTGGAGTCGGTGAAAGCGACCTACCCCTTCTATGTGTTGCGCTTGTTGGGCGGCCTGCTGTACCTCGGAGGCATGCTGATCATGCTGTGGAACACCCTGATGACTGCTACTGCAGGACGCGCCAATACCGTGGCCATTCCCGCAGCAGCCCACGCTTAAAAGGACCTTTGTATGGCAAACGAAAAAAGTACATCCGGTCTGTCGCACGAGAAGATCGAGACCAGCAACTTTCTGATGATCGTCCTGATCCTGCTGGTGTTGCTGGCAGGCGGTATGGTGGAAATTGTTCCGCTGTTCTTCCAGAAATCCACCACAGAGCCCATCCAGGGCATACAGCCCTACACCGCCTTGCAATTGGCCGGGCGTGATGTGTACATCCGTGAAGGTTGCTACAACTGCCACTCGCAGATGATCCGCCCCTTCCGGGCCGAGACACTGCGCTATGGCCACTACTCTGTGGCAGGCGAGTCGGTGTATGACCACCCCTTCCAGTGGGGCAGCAAACGTACCGGTCCGGACCTGGCCCGTGTGGGCGGCAAGTACAGCGATGAATGGCATCGCATCCACTTGACCAACCCGCGTGATGTGGTGCCTGAGTCCAACATGCCGGCCTACCCTTGGTTGGAGAAAAACCTGGTGGATGCCGAGTCCCTGCCATCGCACCTGCGTGCCTTGCGCAAAGTGGGTGTGCCTTACACGGACGAGCAGATCGCCAAGGCCTCGGAAGAAGTCAAGGGCAAGACCGAGCTGGAAGCCACCATCGCTTACCTGCAGGTTCTGGGCCTGGCACTGAAGTAAGGGGATGACCATGGACATCGATGTCAACAACCTGCGCTCTATCACCACGGTTATCAGTTTCGTGGTCTTTATCGCCATTGTTCGCTGGGCCTGGTCCAAGAGCCGTTCCAGCGACTTTCAAGAGGCCGCCAACCTGCCTTTCGAGCAGGACTGAGCCCCAAAAGGAATCAAAATGAGTGACTTCACAAGCAACTTCTGGTCGGTCTATGTGACCGCCGTCACGGTCATCGGCATCGTGGCCTGTCTGTTCCTGTTGTGGTTCAGCGGTAAAGCCAAGGCCATGACCGCCAATGACAACACAACCGGTCACGTCTGGGACGGCGACCTGCGTGAAATGAACAACCCCTTGCCCCGTTGGTGGGTAGGCTTGTTTGTCATCACCATCGTGTTTGCCGGCGTGTATCTGGCTTTCTACCCCGGCTTGGGTAATTCCGCCGGCAAGCTGGGCTGGACTTCGACCGGCCAGCTGCAAGCCGAAATCGCCAAGGGTGAGGCCGACATCGCGCCCATCTATGCGCGCTTTGACAGCATGACGCCTGAAGACATGGCCAAGGACCCGCAGGCCCATGCCATCGGTGAGCGTTTGTTCATGAACAACTGCTCCCAATGCCACGGTTCGGACGCCCATGGCTCCAAAGGATTTCCCAACCTGACCGATGCTGACTGGCTGCACGGCGGCACACCCGACAAGATCATCGAGACACTGAACCAGGGTCGTATCGGCCAGATGCCACCCATGGCAGCAGCCGTCGGTACCGCAGATGACGTGAAGAACGTAGCGAACTACGTGCTCAGTCTGTCGGGCAGCCCCAACGACTCGGTGCGTGCTGCTCTGGGCAAGCCCAAGTTCGCGGCTTGTGCAGCCTGCCACGGGGCAGACGGCAAGGGCAACCAGGCGCTCGGTGCACCGAACCTGACCGATGACATCTGGCTGCATGGCTATGGTGAGAACGCCATCATCAATATGGTGAACAACGGCAAGGTCAACCAGATGCCCGCGCAGGCGCAAAAACTGTCTCCCGCGCAGATCAAGGTTCTGGCGTCCTATGTCTGGGGTTTTTCCAACACCGGTGCTGCCAAGTAAAGCCGGCAGCCAAGCAAAGGACATTCCTTGAACGTACCCGCCTCCACTGCTGGGAAGAAAATCATTCCTGTCGTCGCATCACCGGACAAAGGGCCTATTGCCCCGCCACCCGGTGCCGACGAGGAGACGATTGCCCTGTACGAAGCGCACAAGAAGATTTATCCGCGCAGCGTGTCGGGCTACTTTTCGAAGTGGCGGTGGGCGTTGGTCTTCCTGACCCAGTTGGTGTTTTATGGATTGCCATGGCTGGAGTGGGGGCAGCGCCAAGCGGTGCTGTTTGATCTCGGGGCCCGGCGGTTCTATATCTTCAACCTTGTGCTGTACCCGCAGGACTTTGTGTATCTCACCGGCATTCTGGTGATCTCCGCACTGTCCTTGTTTTTGTTTACGGCGGTAGCAGGGCGTTTGTGGTGCGGCTATGCCTGCCCGCAAACGGTGTACACCGAAATCTTCCTGTGGTTGGAAAAGCTGGCGGAAGGGGACCGCTCTGCCCGCATGCGGCGTGACGCAGGTCCCTGGAATCTTGACAAAGTCTGGCGCAAAGCAGCCAAGCAGTTCATGTGGATTGCCGTTGGCTTGTGGACCGGTTTCACGTTCGTGGGTTACTTCACACCCATCCACAGTCTGGGCGCTGAATTCATGGCGTTGTCCATGGGCCCTTGGGAAACCTTCTGGGTGTTGTTCTACGGCTTTGCCACTTACGGCAATGCGGGCTACATGCGCGAGCAGGTCTGCAAATACATGTGCCCTTATGCGCGCTTCCAAAGCGCCATGTTTGACAAAGACACCTTGATCGTGACCTACGACCAGGAGCGCGGGGAGCCACGGGGTGCCCGCTCCAAAAAGGCCGACATCGCAACCTTGAATCTGGGCGCCTGTGTGGACTGCAGCTTGTGCGTGCAAGTCTGCCCGACCGGCATTGATATCCGCAAAGGCTTGCAGTACGAGTGCATCGGTTGTGGTGCTTGTGCCGATGTGTGCGACACCGTAATGGAAAAAATGGGTTACGCCCGTGGCTTGGTGAAATACTCTACACAGAATGCCTTGAGTAAGCACTGGACCAATGCCCAAACCTTGCGTCATGTGCTTCGACCTCGTGTGCTGATCTACACCGGCATCCTGCTGGCCGTGGTAATCGCGATGCTGACCAGCCTGTGGTTGCGCGCGCCATTCAAAGTGGATGTGGAGCGCGACCGCGGCACTTTGGCGCGCATTGTGTCGGGCGGTCGTCTGGAGAATGTGTACCGCCTGCAAATCATGAACACCCGGGAAACTCCGCAAACCTATGAAGTCAGCGTCGAAGGGCTGCCGGGGTTAACGGTGTCGACCGATGCCAGCATGGAAGTTGGCCCTACCGAATCGCGCTGGATCGCCGTCCGTGTGCAGCTTCCCTACGAAGGTGCGGCTCCCGGTTCGTACCCCATCCATTTCACGGTGAAATCGGCCCCCGTGTCTGCCGTAGTGACTGAAAAATCCGTGTTTATTGTTCCGCGTTAAGAAAGACTGCTTATGTCCAACCCTACAACCTCGTCCAACACTCCCGCTCCCTGGTGGAAGTTCGGTCATGTGTGGCTGGTAGTCTCCGGTCCGCTCATCGTGGTGGTGGCGAGTTTCCTGACCTTCTACATTGCTGTGCGTGGCATGGACCCCATCGTTGATGAAAACTACTACCAGGCCGGCTTGGACATCAACAAGTCTTTGGCGGCCAAACCTGAGAGCCTGGCCCCGGCCATGCAGGCACGCAACCATGCAGCGACAGGGGTAGTGCCCAACACTGCACCGCGCTAAAGCGGATTTTCAGGAGCGATGTATGCCGACAGGTAAATGGATGGCAGTCGTCTGGCCCGCTTTTCTGGCGGCCGGCGTACTGGAGATCGTGGTGTTTGCATTCATTGACCCACACGATCTGCATTGGCACGATGGCGCGCTACCGCTTTCACGCCAAGGGATTTACACCTTGGCGTTCTTCGTTTTCTGGGGGGTGACGCTGGCCTCCAGCGCCTTGACCGCCTTGCTCAATATGAGCGCTGCCGAGGTCAACGATTAGGAGTTTGAGTCCCGCTCAGTTGCAGACCTTGGGGTTGACAATGTCCTTCAGGGCCTCTGTGTTCAAGATGCGCACATGGCGCTGCTTGACTTCCACAATGCCGTCTTCCACGAATTTGGAGAATGTACGGCTCACGGTCTCAAGCTTCAGACCCAAGTAGCTTCCAATCTCTTCGCGGGTCATCCGCAACACCAACTCGCTTTGCGAGAAGCCGCGGGCATGCAGGCGCTGAACCAGGTTCAGCAGAAACGCAGCCAGTCGCTCTTCGGCTCGCATGCTGCCCAGAAGCAGCATCACGCCGTTTTCACGCACGATTTCGCGGCTCATGATCTTGTGGACATGGCGCTGCAGCGAATTCACTTCCCGCGAGAGCTCTTCAATGCGGTCAAAGGGCATGACGCAAACCTCGGCGTCTTCTAGAGCCACGGCATCGCATGTGTGGTGGTCGTTCACGATGCCATCGAGCCCTACGATCTCACCGGCCATTTGGAAGCCGGTCACCTGGTCGCGGCCGTCTTCAGAAGCAACGCACGTTTTGAAGAAACCGGTGCGGATGGCAAACAGGCTGGTGAATTTTTCTCCGTTGCGGAAGAGGGTTGCTCCGCGTTTGACTTTGCGGCGGCTGGCTACCACATCGTCGATTTTGTCCAGCTCTGCAGCGCTCAACCCCAAGGGCATGCACAGTTCGCGCAGGTTGCAGTTGGAGCAAGCCACTTTGATGGTGTGGGGGTTCAATGCCGCAGTCGCAACCGGAGTGATTGCGATAGAAGCGTGGGCGTCGTGAGACTTGGCGTTAGGCATTGCGTGTTCAAGCATGGTGTTCCCCTGATGCAAGTCAATTATGGTCCCGGTCATCCTGAAACTCCTTGATGTAAATCAAGGAGTTTGGCGGGCGCTTCGGTCACAGTCTGTGCGCTAGCTTGGAGTATTCATGAACGCAGCCATTGCATCCGCACCCATATCAGAACAACTATTGACCCGGTTTGATGTCTCCGGGCCGCGTTACACCTCGTACCCGACGGCGGATCGCTTTGTCGAGGCTTTCAGTGCGGACGATTACACCCAAGCCTTGCAGCAACGCCGGTCCGGGGCTGCTGCGCTGGCCTTGCCCTTGTCTCTCTACGTGCACATCCCATTTTGCGAATCGCTGTGCTACTACTGCGCTTGCAACAAGATTATCACCAAGCACCACGACAAGGCAGCTACGTATTTGCGCTACCTGACCCGGGAAGTGGAGCTGCACACGAAACTGATGGGAACGGGACAGTCCGTCAGCCAGTTGCACTTGGGTGGGGGCAGCCCCACCTTCTTAAGCGACGCTGAACTGCGGGAACTCATGGCGATGCTGCGCCGCAACTTCAGCTTTGCCGCCGGCGGTGAATATTCCATAGAGGTGGATCCCCGCACGGTTGATGCATCGCGCCTGGATACCTTGGCCGAGCTTGGGTTCAACCGACTGAGCTTCGGCGTGCAAGACTTTGACCCCGCAGTGCAGAAGGCCGTGCACCGCGTGCAGCCTGCCGAGCAGGTATTTGCCTTGGTCGACGCGGCACGGGCCCGCGGATTTGAGTCCATTAATGTGGACCTGATTTACGGCTTGCCCCGTCAAAGCCCCGAGTCGTTTGACCGTACCCTGGCACAAGTGAATGCCTTGCGCCCTGACCGCATTGCCCTCTATGCCTATGCGCATCTGCCGGAGCGCTTCAAGCCCCAGCGGCGTATCGCCACAGTGGAGCTGCCCGGTGCCGCCTCCAAGGTGTCCATGTTGGCGCACTCACTGGCTTCCTTTATGGGGGCCGGCTATGTGTATGTGGGTATGGATCACTTTGCATTGCCGGACGACTCGCTGGCCATCGCCAAACGTCAGGGGCGCTTGCACCGTAACTTCCAGGGCTACAGCACCCAGCCCGATTGCGACCTGATTGCCTTGGGGGTGTCTGCCATCGGCCGCATCGGTGCCACCTACAGCCAGAATGCCAAGACACTGGAAGAGTATTACGACTACCTGGACCAAGGGCGCTTCCCCATCGTGCGGGGCATGGCCGTTACGCGTGACGACCTGGTGCGCCGTGCGGTGATCATGGCGCTCATGTGCCAAGGCCAGCTGCAGTTTGAATCTATCAATCTTGCGTATCTGTTGGACTTCAAAACCTACTTTGCCGCTGAACTCAATACCTTGCGAGGCTTGGAAGAGCAGGGTCTGGTGACGCTGGATGACAACGGTATCCAAGTGACCAGCCAAGGGTGGTTCTTTGTGCGCGCCGTCGCTATGGTGTTTGACCGTTACCTGCAAATCGACCGTACCCGCGCCCGCTTCTCCAAAATCATTTAACCTGCCCGGATGCAGTCGTCTCTGGCAGTTGCCGCTTTGTTGATGGGCCTCGTGGGCGGGCCTCATTGTCTTGCCATGTGCGGGGCGGCTTGCGCAGGCATCGGGCAGGCCGCAGGCGCCAGAGGCACGACGGCCATGCTGAGTTTCCAAGCGGGCAGAGTCATAGGCTATGCAGCACTGGGGGCACTTGCGGCTGCTTCGGTGCAAGGCTTGGGTTGGCTCACCGTGCAATCCGCTGCGCTGAGGCCGGTCTGGTCCTTGTTGCACGTGGCGGCTTCGGTTCTGGGGCTCGTCCTTCTGTTCTCGGGGCGGCAACCTCTTTGGCTGCAAGCCGGTGCACGCAGCATCTGGGCCCGCGTGCGCAAAGTGTCGGCGGGAGGTGCGTTTGCGGCTCCCATGGGCTTGGGCGTGGTGTGGTCCCTGCTGCCTTGCGGATTGCTGTACTCCGCCTTGCTGCTGGCCTCCCTGTCAGGGGAACCGCTATCCGGTGCTGCGACCATGGCCCTTTTTGCGCTGGGGACCACACTCACCATGATGGCAGGTCCCTGGCTCTGGTTACGCTTGGGTCTGTCGCGCATGGGTGATGGCACTTGGGGTATGCGATTGGCCGGGGCGGCCTTGGCAGTAGCCTCGACGTGGGCTTTGTGGATGGGATTGGTGCACAATAAAGCACCATGGTGTGCCGTCGTCTGACACTGAATGACATCGTCTTCAGGCGGCCCATCGCCCACGCAGACCCAAGGAAAGTCCGCCTGCATGCACGACCCCGCCAACCTGGATGAGAAGCTACGGATTGAAGACCTGCGCAGCTTCAATATTCTGGATACGCCTGCCGAACAGGCCTATGACGATGTGGTCAGCTTGGCCTCCTACATTTGCGATACGCCCATAGCGCTGATCTCGTTGGTGGATGAAGATCGCCAATGGTTCAAAGCCCGACAGGGTTTGAGCGCCATGGAGACGCCCCGTGGCCAAGCCTTTTGTGCCCACGCTATCGTGGAGCCTGACAAAGTTTTGGAAGTGCCTGATGCCCTGCTTGACGCGCGCTTTCTAGACAATCCCTTGGTGACCGGCGACCCTGGCATTCGCTTTTATGCCGGTGCGCCCCTGTTGACGCCCTCCGGTGCGGCTCTTGGCACCGTATGTGTGATCGACAGAGTCCCGCGCAAACTTACAGAACGTCAGTCATTGGCCCTGCAGGCGCTGTCTCGCCAAGTGGTGCAATTGTTGGCCTTGCGTCGCGCCAATGCTGAGCTGGAGTTGGTGGCCAAAGCGCAAACACTGCGCCAGCAGCAACTTGAAAACCACCAGCGCCGTATCGAAGAGCTGAACCAAGACCTGCAGGAGCAGACGCTCACCGATCCGCTGACGGCATTGAAGAACCGTCGCGCCTTTGACACGTTGCTGGCCAACGAGTTCGCACGTTCGCAGCGCTCCAAGTCGCCCCTGTGTCTGTTGATGGTAGATGCAGATCACTTCAAGGCCTACAACGATGCTTTCGGCCATGTGGCCGGCGACCAGGCCTTGATGTTTATCGCACTGGCCATCAAGAGTCAGGCTCGCGCTTACGACCACGTGGCCCGCTATGGTGGCGAAGAGTTTTGCGTCATCCTGCCCGACACCAAACTCAACGAAGCGCTGCTGGTGGCCGAGCGTATCCGCGAAGCTATCAAGGGCATCATCGGTTTACGCCGACCCATGACTGGCAGTATCGGCGTGGCGTATTCCGAAGGTGTCAACAGCCCCAAACGTTTGGTTGAGCTGGCCGATAACGCGATGTACCTGGCCAAGCAAGGGGGGCGTGATCGGGTGGAGCTTTTTTTGCCCCCGATCTGAGTCGGCAGCGGGTTGGGAGCGGGGCTGGGATAATCAAACCATGCCCGCTATAGAAAACCAGTCTGCTGTGCCGGACTCACTCTGGCGCCTGTCCGTTGCGCCCATGATGGATTGGGCCGATAGTCGTAAAAAGTACTATTTAAATCAATGACTTACGACTTTTTGAAATCGTGATGTAGCACTTTCGTAGCACCGAAATTGAAGTATCGAATGGCGGTATTCACTTTTTGTGGAAAAAAGCTGCCCCAATTTTGTGTTGTCATTGCGGTTTTCAACTTGGGGTTGGGCCTTGGCTTGAAATTAAACGCTCCAAATTTCGACTGACCGCCACTGCACTGAGCAAAAAAGATCAGCTCTAGGTCGTTGCTTGTCAGGAAGTTAGCTTGTGGCTAAACTGTATAAATGTACAGTAATTGCGTTAGCTACCCGCCGGTGCCCATCACCGCCACTCCCTGCCTACTGGACCTCGTCCCCACGCGCATTTGCGCAGGCTTTCCCAGCCCGGCGGAAGACTTGGGAGCTGAACGCATTGATCTGTCCAAAGTCCTGATCACCCACCCGCAGGCCACCTTCCTGCAACGTGTCTCCGGTCACTCCATGAAGGATGCCGGCATTTTCGACAACGACATACTGGTCATTGACCGCGCCATCAAGCCACGGCACAAGATGATCGTGGTCGCTGTGGTGGATGGCGAGTTCACCGTCAAACAGCTTTTTCAGCGTGCCGGACGGGTCAAGCTTCAAGCCGCCAACCCTACCTATCCTGACATAGTGCCCAAGGAAGGCCAGACCATCGAGATCTGGGGTGTGGTCACCAGCTGCATCAAGCAGTTTCCATCCGCCTGACTCATGGCCTTGGTCACTCCATGTACGCCCTGGTAGACGGCAACAACTTCTATGTGTCCTGTGAGCGGGTTTTTAGGCCGAGCCTAAATGGACTGCCGGTGGTCGTTCTATCCAATAACGATGGTTGCGCCATTGCCCGTAGCAACGAAGCAAAAGCGCTGGGTATTGCCATGGGTGCCCCTTGGTTCCAAATCAAACACTTGGCTGAGGATGCCGGCTTGGTAGCCCTGTCTGCCAACTTCGCTCTGTACGGCGACATGTCCGACCGGATGATGAGCCTAGCAGCAGGCCTTGGCCCAGCCCAAGAGATCTACAGCATCGATGAATCCTTCATCGACCTCAGTGGCGTCAAAGGTGACCTCGTTGAGCGCAGTCACAAGATCCGGGCTCGCATCCTGCAGTGGGTAGGCATTCCCTGCGGTATCGGTATCGGTCCCACCAAGACCCTGGCCAAGCTCGCCAATCACATTGCCAAAACCGCCGAACGCAAGCCGGGTGTCTACCCCGACAAGCTCTCCCAAGTCTGTAATCTGGCTGCACTGGATCAAGCAGAGCGTGACGCCGTGTACGCAGCCACCGCGGCAGGCGAGGTCTGGGGTGTGGGCAGGCAGATCAGCAAGCAGCTGCAAGCCGGTGGCATCCATACCGTGCTGGATCTGATGAAGCTAGACCCAGCCACCGTGCGAAGCAAATGGAACGTGGTGCTGGAGAGAACCGTTCGGGAGCTTCAAGGCACCCCGTGCATCGATCTGGATCACAGCCCAGCAGCCAAGAAGGAGATTGCCTGCACGCGATCCTTTGGGCGACCCATCACCGAGCAACATCACATCGCTGAAGCAGTCACAGAGTTTGCTTCTCGAGCGGCGGAGAAGGTCCGGAAGCAACACAGCCAGGCAGGACAGGTACTTGTCTTCATTCGTACAAGCCCGTTTCGCAAAGATGCGCAGTACAGCCGCTCCATGGTCACGCCGTTACGACACCCCAGTGCTGATACCACCTGCATCGTCAAAGCAGCCCTTCAAGGCCTGAACCATATCTTCAAACAGGGATTCAACTACGCCAAAGCCGGGGTGATGCTGCTGGACCTGCAACCCGATACCAACCAGCAGGCAGAACTGGATCTGGAGGATGGCGACTCCGAAGAAGACCGCACCAAACTCATGACTGCCATGGACACCCTGAACCAACGTTTCGGCAAAGGCACAGTCCTGACCGCCAGTGCTGGCCTGGATGGAATGCGAAGAGAGTGGTCCATGAAGCAACTGCGGAGAACCCCGGCGTACACCACCCGGTGGGATGACATGCCAGTGGCAAGAGCGTGAAACATGACAGAAACCAAAACAGAAACCAGCAAAGACTCCAACAAGCTGCTAAGTGCAAAGCACATTGCAGTCGTCAATGGCATTGGACTCAAGACGATCCATGCCAAAAGACTCAGAGACATGTACCGGTCTGCCGGATGGCCCTGCCTAGATGTCGTGGAGATTGAACTCTTGGCTGCCGGTCTGCTGGAGCGATTGCAAGAGGAGGGTGGTCATGAACGTATGCGAGTCACTGATGTCGGTATTCAGTTCCTCGCACTTGCTGCCAACTCCAACCGACAAGCCAAAGACCCTCACGAAGCGCTCGTTGAGAAGGTTGCCCACGACATGTTCAAGGAGGGGCGACTGGTATGGACCAACCTGAGCCTTAGAGCGAAGATCACTTTGCAGGAAGAAGAGCAGGGGAGTTGGCGCTACTGCATGCCCGATGTGTTCTCTATCCGCAATTCCTCAGTCCAGGCCTACCTCGAGCCAGTCGTGCATGAGATCAAAGTGAACAGAGCGGACTTGCTGGGCGACCTCAAACGACCGGAGAAACGAGCTGCTTATCTAGAGCTCGGCGGGCAGTGCTGGTACGTCTTAGGACGCGATGCCAAAGACAGACCCATTGCAGAGCCCGATGAAATTCCGGTTGAATGTGGTGTCATCCAGCTGGTTCAAGAACGACTAGAGATTCTGCGGATGGCGCCCAAGAGGCAGTTCAATCACTTGCCGTTTGCTGTCTGGATGAACTTGGCTAAGGCTACGCCGTTGAGGCGATCAGATGTGGAGCCGTACCAGGTGATGCATTAATTTTCTTAAATATCTACTCGTGTAAAAGTTAATTTGACTGCGCGCTACAGCCTGAATTGTTGATGTATCTGTGTACTTGAGCACTTCCTGCCCCATAAAAAGGCACCCGAAGGTGCCTTTTGCTGGGAAGCGTTGCAGTGAAAATCAATCCTCCACAAACGCCTCCTCCCGCTTGGCCTTGATGGAAGGCAGCATCACCACCACCAGAAGAGCCAGCGCCGCCACCAACAGGCTGGCTGAGAGTGGCCGGGTGACGAACACACTCCAGTCCCCACGGGAGAGCAGAAGCGCCCGGCGCAAATACTCCTCCATCATCGGCCCCAGAATAAAGCCCAGCAAAAGCGGAGCGGGTTCTGTGCCCAGCTTGATGAACAGATACCCGATCACCCCGAACAGACCCACCATCCAGATATCGAAGGTGTTGTTGTTGGTCGAATACACCCCGATCGCACAGAACAGCACGATAGAAGGGAACAACCAGCGGTAAGGCACTGTAAGCAGCTTGATCCAGATCCCGATGAGCGGCAGGTTCAGGATCACCAACATCAGGTTGCCGATCCACATGGAAGCAATCAGACCCCAGAAGAGCTCGGGGTTACTTGTCATCACCTGCGGTCCGGGCTGGATGTTGTGGATGGTCATCGCACCCACCATCAGGGCCATCACCGCATTCGGTGGGATACCCAGGGTCAGCAGAGGAATGAAAGAAGTCTGGCTTCCTGCGTTGTTCGCCGACTCAGGCGCGGCCACCCCGCGGATGTTGCCCTTGCCGAAAGGCACTTCACCGGGACGCAGCTTGGTCTTCTTCTCCAGGGTGTAGGCCGCAAAGGCCGCCATCACCGCACCACCACCGGGCAAGATACCCAGCACCGAACCCAAAGCGGTACCCCGCAGCACAGCGGGGAACATGTCCTTGAAGTCCTGTTTGGTAGGCAAGAGACCGGAAACAGAAGCCGAGAAGACTTCACGTTCACTCTCGCTCTTGGCCAGGTTGCTGATGATCTCGCCGTAGCCGAACACGCCCATGGCGATCACGATGAAGCCGATACCGTCGGTGAGCTCAGGGATATCAAAGCTGAAACGGGCCACACCGGAGTTCACATCGGTGCCCACCATGCCCAGCAAGAGCCCCAGCACAATCATGGCAATGGCCTTGAGCAGGGAGCCCGAAGCCAGCACCACCGCACCGATCAAGCCCAGAATCATCAGGCTGAAGTACTCGGCAGGGCCGAACTTGAAGGCCAGCTCGGTCAAGGGGCCTGCAAAGGCCGCCAGGATCAGGGTACCCACGCAACCGGCAAAGAAAGAACCCAAGCCCGCTGCAGCCAGCGCAGGACCTGCGCGTCCATTACGGGCCATCTGGTAACCGTCAATGACGGTCACCACCGACGAAGACTCGCCGGGCAGGTTCACCAGAATGGCGGTAGTCGATCCTCCGTACTGGGCGCCGTAGTAAATACCGGCCAGCATGATCAATGCCGCCACAGGAGGCAAGGCATAGGTGGCGGGCAGCAGCATGGCAATGGTGGCCAAGGGGCCGATGCCGGGCAAAACGCCGATCAAGGTACCCAGCAGACAGCCGATGAAGGCATAAATCAGGTTCTGGCCGGTGAAGGCCACACCGAAACCTAAGGAGAGGTGTTCAAAGAGTTCCATGTTGCAGTCTCAATAAGCCGTGATTAAGCGGTGATCAGGCAGTGAAGTACGCAGGCCAAACGGGGAACTGCAGCTTGAGGAGAACGATGAAGGCCACATAGCTCAAGAGCGCCAGGATGGTGGCCAGCACGGCGACTTCCTTGAACTTGTGTTCTTCACCTGCGTGGCTGGCGATGTAGGTGAGCAAATAGATGCCCACGATCAGGCCCAGGGGCTTCAAGCCAATCAAGGGCAGACCGCCGATGGATGCGCCGAACACCAGGTTGGCGGCAATGATGAAGAACAGGGGTTTCCAGGCGAATTTGCCTACCTTGTCGCCGTCCGGCGTGGGGGTGATCATGCTCTTGACGGCAATGGCACAGCCCAACACGGCAAGCATCAGCCCCAAGATGATCGGGAAGTAGCCCGGTCCCATTTTTGCTCCGCTGCCCAGCGTGTACTGGCTGGCGCCGGCAGCAAAGCTGCCTCCCACCACCGTGAACATCAGTCCGGCAAAGAAGTCTTTTTGACTTTGGATTTTCACGTTATGTCTCGCTCATTATTTTTTGAAGACTCATCATTGAAGTCGCTTGCGTGCGAACTTTTTTCGCATCAATTCACTGACATCCGGAACGACGATGTCAGTTCTGTGATGAAGAGCTATCTGATTGAAGATGGGTGCTTGGCGAGGGGCGTTACCGAAATCTTCATAAATTTAAACAGTGGTAACTTGCTCAGCAAATCGTGCAGTTCGTCGTTACTTTCAACGTCAAAAACGCTGTAGTTCGCATACTCACCCACGACACGCCAAAGGTGTGGCCATTTCCCTGACTTTTGTAAGTTCTGAGAGTAGGCCTTTTCTTCAGCCTTAATGCGATCAGCTTCAGCCGTTGGCAAGTTGTCGGGGATGCTCACAGTCATGTGGACAAGGTAAAGCATGTGTTCCTCTTTATTTCTAGTTAGAAAATTTCTGTTGACTCAAAAAGCTCGACACGATGTTTGTAAATTCGTGAGGTGCTTCGATATTGGAGAGATGTGACGCTGCGATAGTCTTCAGTTGTGAAGTGCTAACCAGACACTGCATTTGTTGGGCGTCCAACAGGGTAGTCACAGGATCTGAGAGTCCTGCTAAGAACAACATGGGGGTATTGATGGCGGGGAGGTCACCCCGCAAGTCCGAGGTCGCAAGGGCGTCGCAACAAGCTGCGTAGCCCTCTGGAGAAACATTCTCCAAGCCTTGTTGCATTTGCTTCACGATGTCAGGACTTCCGGCAATAAATTGATCGGTAAACCACCGGCTGGGCGCGGACTTTGCCAAATCATGCATACCCGAAACGCCACCCTGCCGGAGGTACGCAGCGCGTTCTCTCCATCCATCGACCGTACCAATTCGCGCAGCGCTGTTGCAAACTGCAATTGCTTGAAATCTCTCAGCAGCGTGGATTGCAAGCCACAAACCGGTGTGGCCCCCCATTGATAGTCCGCAGAACATCCCGCGGTCGACTTCAAGTGCGTCCATGATGGCAAGCACGTCCTCTCCCAAGTCTTTGAATTCATAAGGGCCGGCTGTGATGGGGCTGCCCCCATGGCCGCGTGTGTCATAGCGAATGACGTGGAAGTTCTTTGAAAGTTCGTCCACCTGGGGCTTCCACATCTCAAGAGTTGTACCCAATGAATTGCTGAGGAGGAGAGCAGGCAATGAAGCTTCACCACTTAACGCAATTCGAAAGTCGCCTCTGGCTGTATTGAGTTGTTGTTCCATTTACTTGCTTTTGCATGAGCTGGTTGATAGTGAGGAACGCGCTGCTCCTCACTACGGGTTGAAATCATTCAGACACCAAGTAATTTGGTCAACGCTGAGTCCGAGGCAACATGTTCTGCAGAGCCAGAGAGCTCTACTAAACCTTTTTGCAAAACAATTGCGGAGTCACTGTGTGCCAGCACGCGTCGGTAGTCTCGGTCCACGATTAGCGTAGCGATACCACTGTCACGAATGTTGGAGATCACATTCCAGATCTCATTCACGATCAGTGGTGCCAAGCCTTCCGTTGCTTCGTCCAAAATAATGAGCTCCGGGTGGGTCATCAAGGCGCGGCCTATGGACACCATTTGCTGTTCTCCGCCTGAGAGTTGATTGCCCATATTCCCGAGTCGCTCTGCAAGACGAGGAAAAGTTTCCAAGACTCGTTCATACGTCCAATCATTGCGACCATCCTGTCCAGGGCGAGCGGACATCAACAAATTCTCACGCACCGTCAGATTCGGAAATACACCGCGGCCCTCAGGTACATAGGCGACACCCAGTCGCGCCACTTGGTGTGGCTGGAATTTGGACGCGTCTTGGCCAAACAAGGTGATGTTGCCCTCGCGTTGCGTGACATGGCCCAGTAGTGTGCGAATGAGTGTGCTTTTTCCCATTCCGTTACGGCCAAGCAGCCCCACAGTCTGTCCACGCGCAATTTGGATGTCGATCCCATGCAGTACATGGCTAGATGAGTACCAAGCGTGTAGACCTTTCGCGTCAACAAGAAAGTCGTTTACTGTCATCTCAGTGCCCCTCTCCAAGGTAGGCTGCTCGAACTTCTGGGCTGTTGCGAATAAATTCAACGCTGCCTGAAGCGATCTTTGTGCCGTTGACCATCACCGTGATCAGGTCAGCGACGCGGAACACAGCGTCCATGTCATGCTCCACCAACAAAATCGCATGGTCTTTTCGCAGTGTGTCCAGCAACTTCAACATTCGCTCGGTCTCATCTGCACCCATGCCAGCGAGTGGCTCATCTAGCAATAGAACCTGAGGTTTTGTAGCCAAGCACATGGCAATCTCAAGTTGACGCTTCTGACCATGTGACAACATGCCAGCTAGTCTTTCTTGCATGTGTTCCAGACCCGCTCGTTCGATGGCATCTTTTGCCGCATTGGTGCTTGCCGAGCAGGTATCAGCAGCTTTCCACCATTGCCAGGGTTTCTGGACATTCGCTTGCGCAGCTAAGCGGCAGTTTTCGAACACCGTGAAGGTTGGGTAAATGGTGTTCCTCTGGTAGCTGCGTCCAAGGCCAGCGCGCGCTCGACGGGCTTGTGGCCATGTCGTCACATCTTGGCCCAGCAGTTCGACCGACCCACTGGAGGGGCCAAATTCACCTGACAACATGTTGATCAGTGTCGACTTCCCAGCGCCGTTTGTTCCAATTACTGAATGTATGGTGCCGCGTTCCAGGTCTATGGAGACATCGTTGACAGCGACCAGACCACCCCAGCGTCGGGTCATATTCAAGCCGCGTAGGAGGATTTCTTTTTGCTTCATGTCTTATCCCTTCGGCATGGCTGAACCGTCTGATCCTGCATTGCCTGACAGGACACCGGTCAAGCGGCTTCGCAATTGCGCTGGCAAGTCCACCAACCCATGCGGCAAAAGGGCTACCGCAGCAATGATGCTCAACCCCAAGCCCAGATGCCAGTGTTTTGCAAAATCACCAAAAATTGCCTCTGCCTTGAAGAATTCTTGGAGCAGGGCAAAGGCGAATGCACCAATCAGTGCGCCGCGCAAATGGCCGAGTCCACCAAGGATGATCATGACCAGCACTGCTCCCGACAGGTGCCAGCTCATCATTTCAGGATTAACAAATCCGTCCTTCACTGCGAACAGAAAACCTGCCAATCCTGCAATGGCGCCCGACAAGGTGAAAGCAGCTAGTTTGTAGGGGTAGGTTGAGAATCCTGTTGCACGCATCCGTTGTTCATTCACGCGTATACCTGCCAATGCCCTTCCAAAGCGGGAACGTAACAACACCGCCAGGAAGATAAAAACGAGCACTAGGCAGGCCAGCGTAAAGTAGTACATGGCCAGAGGAGAGTCCAGTCGAATCAGATTTGCCAGCTGCGGTTTCACGTTCAGATATATCCCATCAGAACCACCACCTAAGGGTGTGTCGTGCACGACAAAGTAAGCCATCTGGGCAAATGCCAGCGTGACCATGATGAAGTACACGCCCTTTGTCCGCAGTGACAACGAGCCAACAACCAGCGCGTACAGACCGGCGGCAAAAACCGCAGCAGGCAAGAGCCAGAGCAGTGATGCAGACGCCGATTCCGGCGAAAGAAGTACAGCGATGTACGCCCCTATACCGAAAAATGCGGCTTGCCCAAAGCAGACCAGTCCAGTACCTCCCACCAACAATTCGAGACTGAGAGCGAAGATGGCGTAAATCATGATCTTGTTGACCAGATCAATGCCAAAGTTGCCGCTGAAGTGGGGGATGGCGGTCAGGATGGCAAAGAACGCAGCCATAAAGGCCCATTTGGATTTCTCTATTTGATTCATGGCATCAGCCCGCTTTGAATAGACCATCAGGCTTCCAGAGGAGGATGCCCGCCATTAGCAGGTACACCAACACACCGGAAGCTTGAGGCAGGAAAACCTTGCCGAAGGTATCGACCACACCGATCATCAGTGCGGCGACAAAAGCGCCCTTGATGGAGCCAATGCCACCAATCACGACCACAACAAAACAGATGATCAAAACCTGGCTACCCATCCCGGGATACACAGATGACACTGGAGCGGCGACCATTCCTGCCAACGCGGCGATCGCAACACCCGCCGCAAACACCACTCGGTAGAGAAACTGGATGTCGATGCCAAGAGACTGAACCATCTCGCGGTTGCTGGCACCTGCTCGAATCATCATGCCCAGTCGGGTTCGGGTGAAGACAAGGTACATCCCCACAGCGAGTGCCAAACAGACGGCGGAGACAAACAGCCGGTACACCGGGTAAGTCATCATGTCCCCCAGTTGCAGAGTTCCGGCCAAGATGTCGGGTACCTGAACACCGTGGACATCATCACCCACCAACAGACTGCGCAATTCCTCGAAGACCAGAATCAAACCGTAAGTCATCAGCACTTGCTGGAGGTGCTCCCGGTTGTAGAGGTAGCTGTAAAAGGCCCACTCCAGCACATAGCCAAGCAACACTGAGAGGACGACGCCCACGAGTAGGACCGCAAAGAAGCCTCCCCCGAAAACAGAGCTCACAATAGGCGTAAGGGCAAACGCCATGTAGGCGCCAATCATGTAGAAGCTGCCATGCGCGAGATTGATCACGCCCATGATGCCGAATATGAGGGTCAAGCCAGAGGCAACCAGAAACAGCAATAAGCCGTACTGCACCGCGTTCAGGCATTGAATTAAAAAGGTGGTTATGTCCATCGTGATTTCCGCCGTAAGCCCTTCCCCATTGGGGAAGAGCAGTTAGGGATGCAAATCTTGAAATTACAGATTGCAGCCGGTAGCGGGGTCTTCCAAAGATTTGCTTGCAATACCCACGACTTTGTTTTCTTTGCCGGACACTTCGCGCAAATACATGTTTTGGATCGGGTTGTGCGCTTTGGAAATCGTGAACTTACCGCGGGGGCTGTCGATGGTGGCTTTGACAAGCGCTGCTGCAAATCCTTCTGTGTTCTTTGCGTCACCTTTAACAGCTGCTAACCCAACCCCCAGCATTTGGGCAGCGTCGTAACCCTGCACGGCGTAAACATCTGGCTGCATCTTGAATGTTTTTGCGTAAGCCAGGCGGAAGGCGTTGTCGCGTGGTGTGTTCAGCCCGTCCGCATAGTGCAATGACGTGAGCACCCCTTGGGCAGAGCTGCCTTGTGCGTCTAGAGTGCCATCTGTCAGGAACCCTGTGCCAAAGAGTGGGATGCCTTTTTTCAGTCCAGCACTGTCGTAATCTTTAACAAACTTCACGGCACCTCCCCCCGCGAAGAATGAAAACACTGCATCTGGTTTTGCCGACGCGATTTCAGTCAGCAGTGCTTGAAACTCAACGTTCGGAAAGGGAAGGTTTAACTCTTTCGTGACCTTTCCGCCTGCTTTTTCAAAGCCCTCTTTAAAGCCTTTGGCCATTTCATCGCCGGCAGCATATTTCCAAGTGATGGTTGCTGCAGTTTTGTGACCCTTGGCAGCCATGGCCTGTCCGATGGCAAAACCGGGCTGCCAGTTGCTGAAGCTGCTGCGGAAGATGTTGACGGCACACATCGAACCGGTGATGGCGTCCGCTCCACCGTTAGGATTAATCATCAAGGTTCCAGAGCTTTTCGCCACACGTGCCATGGCCATTGCCACGCCAGAGTGAACGCTTCCAATGAGTACATCGACGTTGTCACGCTTGATGAGTTTGTTGACGTTGTCGATGGCTTTGGACGGATCAGACTCGTCGTCTACTTTGAAAAACTCGACTTCGCGACCACCGAGCTTTCCGCCTTGCTCATTGAGGTAGAGCCGGAAGCCATTTTCAATGGCAGTACCCAGAGCCGCAAAGGTTCCGGTTGCTGGCAACATGAAACCCACCTTTAGCTTTGCAGGTGCCTGAGCGTATGAAGCTGGAATAGCCAGTGCGGCGGCTGCAGCGATGAGGGTGAAACGATAGGTGTTGAAAGTGAACATGATGCTTGTCTCCTGAATGTTCCGACTGGTGTCGGCTATTGCGTTGTCTTGGTTTGGGTTTTTTGTCGATCAGCCTTGGTCGCCACCACCGACGGGAAGTACCGTCCCCGTGATGTAAGACGAACGGTCCGATGCGAGAAACAGGATGGCTTCAGCCTGCTCATCAAGCGTTCCATAGCGCTTCATCAAAGTGCTTGAAACAGTTTGATCAACGATCTCTTGGTACCACGCCTTGTCTTTCCGACCGAGACGGGATGTGTTGCGAGGTATCCGGCGGGGTGGTGCTTCAGTACCGCCAGGTGCAACCGCATTGATGCGGATTCCCCGTTCGCCGTTTTCGAAAGCCAAGCAGGCTGTCAATGCATTGACCCCGCCTTTCGCTGCCCCATAGGGAACGCGATTGACGCTTCGTGTGGCGATAGAAGACACATTGACAATTGCGCCTTTTTTCTTCTTCAGCATGTACGGCAGAACCGCTCGACAACACCACAGTGTGGGAAACAGAGAGCGACGTATTTCAGCCTCAACTTCTTTGGGCTCATAGTGCTCAAATGGTTTCGTCCAAATCGTCCCGCCCACGTTGTTCACAAGGATGTCAATCCTCCCAAACGCTTTATGGGTGCGTTCCGCGGCTTGTTCTGCACCTTCGAATTGCTCCAGATCGGCTTCTATGGCAATGACCTCTGCAAATGCCGAGAGCCGTTCACGCAGACTTTGTATGATGGGTGATCTGTCTACTAGAGCTAGCCGTGCACCACGAGCTGCGGCAAGTTCGGCAACGCGCTCACCTATGCCTTGTGCGGCGCCTGTGATCAACATCACTTTGCCTTCAAATTCTGTATTCATGCTGCTTTCTCCAAAGGGGCTGTTGTGGCGTTAGGGGTGAACTTCTCGTAATAGAAATTCGAAGGCTCCAATGCGATGGTCTTGAAGTGCTTCTGAACTGCCTCCACCATGGGGGGCGGGCCACATAGATAGACGTCCACTGCACCGTCGTGCAGGTACTCGGGCCGCATGTACTGGGTAACAAAGCCCTGTCGCTCATGACGGGTTTGGCTGTCTGCGACACACGTGGTGAAGGTGAAATGAGGCATCGATTGAGCAAACTCAGCCAAGCGTTCAACTAAGACAAGGTCTTGGTCACGCGTGACGCCGTATATCAAATGGATCTTGTGATTTGCCGGTTGTTCCTGAAGGACTGACAGCATCGACAGAAATGGAGCGAGCCCAGTGCCACCTGCCAAGAAAAGTAGTGGGCGTGTCACGCTTCTAAGATAGAAACTGCCCATGGGTCCAGTTAGTGTCAGGGCCTCCTTTTCAGTGGCACTGGACAGCCAAGAACTCATCAAGCCTCCGTTGACCTGCTTGATCAAGAAGGTCATTCGTGAGTTACCCGGGGAAGAACTGAACGAATACGAACGGTGCTGTCCGCTTCCAGGTACGTCAATATTGACGTATTGACCAGGAAGAAAGCCAGTCGATTCACTTGGCACGTCTAGTGCCAATTCGTAAGCGGCTTCTCCTAGTCGGGATATGTCAGCAAGCGTCGCTGGGAAGCTCCCGGTACCAGTTTTGCACGCAGTGGATGGAACCGGCACAGATATGACGCAGTCAGAGCGAGGAACCATTTGACAGGTGAGGACCAGACCTTTCTCTGCCTCATCTTGGGTCAGCGCCTCCTCAATGTATTCATCAC
Source organism: Rhodoferax mekongensis (assembly GCF_032191775.1). Lineage (NCBI taxonomy): Bacteria > Pseudomonadati > Pseudomonadota > Betaproteobacteria > Burkholderiales > Comamonadaceae > Rhodoferax > Rhodoferax mekongensis. Next base: position 2,179,771 of record NZ_CP132507.1, read on the forward strand.
CGAGGTCATAGGTGCCGCTCTCCGCACGGCATTTGCAGGTTCCGCATACGCCATCTGAACAGTCCATGGGCAGATTGATGCGATGCCGGAATGCACAGTCGAGTACCTTTTCCTGGGCGCTGCAATCCACGAAGCGAGTCACGCCATCTTCGAAATTCAAGGCGATGCGATAGGTGGTCATCGTGGGCCTTTCTTCTTAGATGTGATACACGTCAATGACTTGACGGATGTAGTCATTTTTCAAAATGATCTTCTTGCGAATGATCTGAAAATCACCGCCCTCGACCAGCTTGAGCGTCACGAAAATCGAACCGAAGAAGTGATCCGTAGCCTTGTACCGGTGACTGAGCGTATGCAGGTTGTAACGAACCTCAAGTGAGTCACCGTTATCGGCCAAAACCTCCACGTTGGTGATCATGTGGTTCGTGCGCGGTTCGGGCATGGAGGCACTCGAGCGTTCCGTCTTGATGCGGAACACACGATCCTCCAAGCCGTTCCGGTTTGGGTAATAGATCAATGAGATCTGGCCATGTGGATCGTTCGTGAGTTGATCGTCGTCATCCCATGCAGGCATCCAGTATTCGGCGTCGGGTGCGTAAAGTGCCAGCCAGGATTCCCATTCACGATCGTCAAGAAAGCGAGCTTCCCGGTACAGAAATGCACATACGGCGTTGTAGTGCTGGTTCATGCCTTTGCTCCTTCACGTTCTTCTTCCAATGCCTTGCGCATGGTTTGCGCCCAATAGTCGTGTTGACAGACAAACAGCCCTTCGTCCTCGCTGCGACCACCGCTGATAAGGGGCTTCATCCCCATGGTTCGGGCGTTATCGTCAGGTCCATGCACCCACAAGGGGGCACCTCGGCTTAAGTCATTCCAGGGTGCAGCTTTCCCGGCGTAGCCTGTCTGGCACGAGCGGAATTCCTCCAGGTCGTCGGCGGTACCCATTCCCGAAACATTGAAGAAGTCTTCGTATTGGCGGATACGTGTTGCTCGGTCGTCAGCACTTTCACCTTTGGGGGCAAAGCAATAAATGGTGATTTCTGTCTGATCAACACTGATGGGGCGTGTCACGCGGATCTGCGTGGAGAACTGATCCATCAAGTAGACGTTGGGATAGAGGCACAGGTTTCGGGTCTGATTCACAATCAGATCCGCCTTGGCTTCACCGAGACGTTCTTTCAATTCTTCTTTGTGACCAAAGATCGGACGCACTTCTGGATTCATGGTTTTGGTCCACAACAAAATGTGGCCGTTCTCAAACCCATAGACCCCGCCAACGCTTTTGCTCCAACCGTTGGCATCCACGGCTTTGGTGCCTCCGTCTTTGCGGCGTCCCATCGTGGCAGCGTAGTTCCAGTGCACGGAGCTGACGTGATAACCATCGCTTCCGTTCTCCATCTGGAGTTTCCAGTTGCCGTCGTAGGTGTAAGTAGAGTTACCGCGAAGCACTTCCAAGCCGTGAGGAGCCTGCTCGACGATTTGATCGATCACAACCTTTGTTTCACCCAGGAAGTCCTGCAGTGGTTGGACGTCAGCGTTCAAGCTCCCAAACAAAAAGCCTTTGTAGCTTTCAAAACGAGCGACCTTCTTCAGGTCGTGTGAGCCCCCGGTATTGAACTGAATGGGGTACTCCGTGGTCTTTTCATCTTTGACCTTCAGTAGCTTCCCCGTGTTGGCAAATGTCCATCCATGGAACGGGCAAGTGAAACTACCTTTGTTGCCGTGTTTGCGCCGGCACAACATGGCACCCCTATGAGCACAAGCATTGATAACTGCATTCAGATTTCCATCTTTGCCGCGCGTGATGACGATAGGTTGGCGGCCGATGTAAGTGGTGAAGTAGTCGTTGATCTCAGGTATCTGGCTTTCGTGCGCCAAGTACACCCAGTTGCCTTCAAAGATGTGCTTCATCTCCAGTTCAAAGAGATCTGGATCAGTGAAGATGTCGCGTCGGCAGCGGAAAACGCCGTTTTCCTTGTCGTCCTGCAAGGCCGTGTTCAACAGCTTTTCAACGTCGGCATATTTATCGACGGATACGGTTGTGGTCATGGGAGTGCATCCTTAGGGGTGAGGTCATCCGCCGCGACAAACGTCGCGGTTTCTTTCAATCGGAAAAACAGGGCGGGGCCGGTTTAAGTGATGCCGGTCTGGCCCTGGTCAAATATCAGGCTGCCATGCGAGGGCGGTCGACAAGCTGGTTGTCCACGCCGTCAACCAAAGCGCTGAGAGTGATGTCGAACTCGATCTCTGCGAAAGGTGCGCTCAGGCCATTTGCCTTGATGCTTGCGGCATCTTTGCGTTCCACCAATGGGGGAACCAGTCCTTCCCGGGTTGCATAAGCAAAGTCATCATTCACCAATGGATCGCCATCGATATTGATTTGGGTAGTCAGCTTGCGATGGCCATCTGCAGAGACAAAGAAATGAATGTGAGCGGGACGATTGCCATGGCGACCGATTTGGTTGAGCAAAGCTTGGGTCGGACCATCCGGTGGGCAGCCATAGCCGACTGGAACAATGCTTTGAAACTTGTAACGACCCTGAGCGTCCGTCACGATCGTGCGGCGCATATTGAAGGGTTTTTGCTCGCCTGTAGGATCAAAATGGGAGTAGAAGCCTTTGGTGTTTGCGTGCCACACCTCCACTGTTGCCCCAGCGGCCGGCTTGCCGCTCGCATCGAACACAGTGCCATGCATGATCAGCGTTTTGCCAGCCGTATCACTGCCATCGTCCAGCCGGGCAAATCCTTGGGCTACTGGTGCGCCTGCCACGTACAGTGGTCCTTCAATAGTCCGAGGTGTTCCGTTCACGATGCCAATAGCAGCATCTTCTGCATCCATGCGCATATCGAAATAACGGTCCAAGCCCAATCCGGGGGACAACAAGCCAGCCTCGCTGCGCGCGCCAAGTTGGTTCAAATATGCGATGCCTGCCCAGTATTCATCCGAAGTGATGTCCAGATCTTCGATCGCCTTGAACAAGTCCGAAAGGATCCGGTGAACGATCGTCTTGGTTCGAGGATTGCCGCCTTTTTGCGTCATTCCACTTGCCAGTTTCAGGAAGTCTTGAACTTCAGATGTATTAAAGATTGCTACGGTCATGGTTGTCTCCTTGTATGGATGGGTTACTACTTGGGAAAATTGGGGCCTTGGATTTACCTGTTACCCCTTGGAAAAATCAGTGGGTGGACACCTTTGGGGTGTTGAGCTTTCGGACCTTGTCACGACGGAAGAACTCCAATCGCTCTTCGTCCAAGCTGATACCTAGACCTGGGCTGGATGGAACCTCAAGGTGGAAGTCCCGGTACTCCAGGGGCTTGGTCAGAATTTCTTCTGTGAGGAGCAGGGGGCCGAACAATTCAGTGCCCCAGCGCAGTTCGCGGAATGTCGAAAAGACATGGGCTGAGGCAATCGAACCGACAGCGCCTTCCAACATCGTTCCGCCATAAAGAGCGATGTTTGCGGCCTCTGCGATACCTGCAACTTGCTGTGCCGCTTGAAGTCCGCCGGATTGCTCAGTTTTGATTGCGAAAACATCTGCGCCTGCGAGCTTTGCAATGCTGAAAGCTGAGGCGGGTCCAACTAGTGATTCGTCCGCCATGATGGCGATGGGGTACTTACCTGTGAGTCGCGCCATCGCTTCGATGTGGGCGACCGGTTGCTCTACCAATTCGCAGCCGGCATCCACCAGCCCTGCTAATCCGTAATGCGCTTGCAGCTCAGTCCACGCCATGTTCACATCCACCCGGACTGAGGCTGAGTCACCCAAAGCCCTCTTAATGGCTGCAACATGCGCGACGTCCTCACGGACTGACTTGCGACCGATCTTCAGCTTGAATATGCAATGCCTTCGCAGTTCCAACATTTGTTGGGCTTCATTGATGTCGCGCTCGGTATCACCTGATGCCAAGGTCCATGCAACCGGTAAACGGTCGTGCTGTCGTCCACCCAAAAGTTCTGAAACTGGCAATCCGACCCGGTGGCCCAAAGCGTCAAACAGCGCGGTTTCAACGGCACATTTGGCAAAGCGGTTTTCACGGATAGAGCTGTTGAGTTGTGCCATCAATGCCGACACACGGTTGGCATCCTTGCCCACCATCTGTGGAGCGAAGTAGGTATCTATTGCCAACTTCATACCCTCGGGGGATTCACCGCCGTAGGCCAGTCCGCCGATTGTTGTTCCCTCTCCAATGCCTGTAGTTCCATCGCTGCATCGAACGCGGACAAGCATGAGGGTTTGGCCATTCATGGTGGCCATCGACAATTTGTGGGGGCGAATGGTTGGCAGGTCAACCAACAGGGTCTCCACCGATTCAATCGCGATGGTTCCGCCTGTCATTCCCAAGGGTGCGTGTGAAAGAGGTAGAGGTGTGTGTTGCATGGGTGGTATTGAAATGCGCCAGGCGTTTTCAATCCAACACCGAATTAGTCTTGCTCCATACCTATTTCATATAGTTATGATGTTTTGTGTTAAATATCAATGACTTACAGAGCACCCATCCTTGATTGGTATGGTTTACCCTAATGGACTTACGTCAATTGCGCTATTTCGTGGCTGTAGCTACGACTAAAAACTTCACTCGTGCAGCTGAGCAAATGCACATTGCTCAGCCGCCCCTTAGCCGCCAGATACAGCTATTGGAGGAAGAGCTTGGTGTGGTCTTGATACAGCGCGACAGTCGGCCTTTGCGATTGACCGAGGCGGGGCGGGCGTTCTATGAGCAGTCGTTACAGGTGCTGCACAGGGTTGAGCAAATGAAAACCGGGGCCCGACAAGTAGGGCGGAATCAGCGGCAATCCGTCTCTATTGCGTACGTTGCTTCGACACTGTACGGCGGGCTTCCCATGTTGATCCGTATGTTTCGCAAGCGATATCCCGACACTGACGTGAACCTTGTAGACCTTAGTTCAGTCCATCAAATATCCGAACTGAAATCCGGACGAATTGATATTGGCTTCGGACGTATCCGGACCCGAGACGCCTCTGTCTCCAGAGTGGTGTTGCGAGAGGAGCGACTGGTAGTTGCATTACCTCCAAGTTCACCGCTGGCAAGCACCAACGAGCGGATCTTGCTCAAGGAGTTGGCGGGTCAACGTCTCATCGTGTTTCCGAAAGAGCCGCGTCCCAGCTATGCGGACCATGTGTTGAGTCTCATCCATGACCAGGATATTCAACTCAGTGAAGTACACGAGGTTCGAGAGTTGCAAGCAGCACTTGGCTTGGTCGCATCAGAAATGGGAGTCTGCATCATCCCCGCTGCGGCTCGAGCAAGGACAGATTTGGTCTACAGAGTCATTGAGGATGAACGGGCTACTTCCCCCATCATCTTGAGTCATCGATTGAACGACGATTCTTGGTATATCACCGCGATCAAAGAGCTGATTGTTGAAATGTATGCCCAGAATCCTCCATGGCTTGACATGGAGACTAATGCCTTCCCCTCATCACTCAGCAAAGAGGCTTTGGCTGCTCGTGTTGATGAGAAATCTCGACCGAGATCGAGCTCAAAAAAGAAACAGACTGATTAAAGTGCAGACCCCACGGATGATTTGTTGCCTTGTCTCGCATTGATGTCCGGGACAATTAGAAGTGCTGTCGGCCTAGCATTTTCGAAATACTGGACGCTGCCGCCAAGAGCGGTTCGAGCATCCTCTCCTGCATTACGGAGGCACTAGTTCGGTTGGCTTGCCCGCTGATGTTCAAGGCGGCCAATATGGTCCCGTTGCGATCGCGGATGGGAGCGGCCATTGAAATCAAGCCTTCTTCCAGCTCTTGGTCGACTTGCGACCAGCCCTGCTGCCGAATCTGCGCAATGCAGTCCATCAGATCCTCAACACTCACCTTGGTTTTCGGGGTGCGCGCCATAGGTTTTGACTGGATCAATCTCGTCCGTAACTCATCTTCTGGTAGTCCGGCAAGCAGCATCCGACCCATGGATGTGCAATAAGCAGGAAGCCTCGATCCAACACCTAAGTTGATGCTCATGATTTTCTGTGTTGGCACTCGGAGTACATACACGATGTCCGTGCCATCGAGAACCGCGGCGGAGCAGGACTCTTTCACATCTGCCACCAGCTTTTCCATGACAGGTTCAGCGAGGTTCCAAAAAGGCAGCGAAGAGAGATAGGCAAAGCCGAGATCAAGGATCCGCGGTGAAAGCTGAAACAAGCGTCCATCGTGTCTCACATAACCCAATGTATGCAAGGTCAACAAGATGCGCCTGGCACCGGCGCGCGTCAGGCCTGTTCGCTCGGCAACTTCTGTAAGGGTCTGCCTCTGAGATTCAGCGCTGAATGAACGGATCACCTCAAGCCCACGGGCAAAAGATTGCACGTAGTTGTCCCCGGGTTCTTGCGGGAGAGAGGCTTCATCAGTGGGTGATTTGGTCATTAGCGATTTGCGAGTAGGTGTTGCCACATTGTAAAAACCCTTCTAGAATTCTAATAACGAACAAGAGTTCAATATGCGAACAATTTAATTTCGCTTCCATATCCTTGCAAAGGTATTTCCATGATTAACAAGATTGCGTTGTCAGTTGCGGACGCATTGGTCGATGTGAAAGACGGCTCAACAGTGATGATTGGCGGCTTCGGCACAGCCGGTATTCCCATAGAGTTGATTGATGGTCTGATAGAGCAGGGCGCAAAGAACCTGACATTGGTCAACAACAATGCCGGCAATGGCGATACCGGTCTGGCTGCTTTGCTCAGCGCTGGCAGGGTTCGCAAAATCATCTGCAGCTTTCCCCGTCAGGCGGACAGCCACGTGTTTGATGCCCTGTACCGGAGCAAAAAACTAGAGCTGGAGTTGGTGCCCCAGGGTAACTTGGCTGAGCGAATTCGCGCTGCTGGTGCAGGAATAGGCGCTTTCTTTTCTCCAACTGGGTACGGTACAGATCTGGCGAAAAACTCTGATGGAACAGCACGCGAAACCCGGGAAATCGACGGCAAGCACTTTGTCTTGGAAATGCCAATTCATGCGGATATCGCATTGATCAAGGCGGAGGCTGGTGACCGTTGGGGCAACCTGACCTACCGAAAAGCAGCGCGTAATTTCGGACCCGTAATGGCCATGGCCGCCCGTAAAACCATTGCAACCGTCCACGAAATCGTGGAGTTGGGCAGCCTAGACCCCGAGTCCATCATTACGCCTGGAATCTTTGTACAGAGCATCGTAAAAATAGACCGTGTGGCAACTCAGGCCGGCGGCTTCAAAAAGGCAGCATGACCATGAATTACAAAAAACGCAGCAAAGACGAGCTGGCCGCACGTGTGGCACAGGACATTTTTGATGGGGCTACGGTTAATCTAGGAATTGGGATGCCCACCCTGGTTGCAAACCATATTCCACAGAACATGGAAGTCATTCTCCATAGCGAGAATGGAATTTTGGGAATGGGACCTGCGCCCCAATCGGGAGATGAGGATTACGACCTGATCAATGCGGGAAAGCAACCCGTAACTTTGCTCAAGGGCGGTGCCTATTTCCACCATGCAGACAGCTTTGCCATGATGCGTGGAGGTCATTTGGACATCTGTGTACTTGGTGCATTTCAGGTGTCCTCAACGGGAGACCTTGCAAACTGGAGCACCGGCGAAGAGGGTGCAATTCCTGCGGTGGGAGGTGCCATGGACCTTGCAATTGGCGCCAAACAAACCTGGGTCATGATGGATTTGCTGACGAAATCTGGACAGAGCAAAGTTGTACCGACCTGTACCTATCCACTCACGGGCATTGCCTGTGTCAAGCGAATCTACGCGGATCTCGCGACCCTGGACTGCACTCCCCAAGGCCTCAAGTTGGTGGATAAGGTGGATGGTCTATCCCATGCAGAACTCGAACAACTCTTAGGAATGCCTGTCGGCGTTTGAACATCTGATCCAGAGGAAAACAACTATGCAACATGCATTCATTTGCGATGCAATTCGCACTCCCTTCGGTCGCTACGGCGGCGCACTCAGTAGCGTTCGCGCTGATGACCTGGGCGCCATTCCCTTGAGCGCGCTGATGGCTAGAAATCCCAACGTGGACTGGCATTCCATCACTGATGTGATTTATGGTTGTGCCAATCAAGCCGGTGAAGACAACCGCAATGTGGCTCGCATGTCCAGTTTGCTCGCCGGTTTGCCCATGGAAGTACCTGGTTCAACGGTGAACCGACTGTGCGGTTCTGGCCTTGATGCACTTGGCACAGCTGCCCGGGCCATTAAGTCCGGTGAGGCACAGCTCATGATTGCAGGAGGTGTGGAAAGCATGAGTCGGGCGCCATTTGTAATGCCGAAAGCAGAAGCTGCATTCAGCAGGGCCAACGCGATCTACGACACCACCATTGGGTGGCGCTTCGTCAACAAATTGATGAAAGCGCATTACGGGGTGGATGCAATGCCAGAGACGGCAGAGAACGTAGCTACCGACTACAACATCAGTCGCGCAGATCAAGATGCCATGGCCTTCTCGAGTCAGAGTAAGGCGATCGCTGCACAGCGCGCGGGCTATCTGACACCTGAAATCACACCGGTCACAGTCGCCCAAAAGAAGGGGGACTCCGTTGTGGTGGATACGGACGAGCATCCGCGAGAAACCACCTTGGAAGCACTCGCCCGGTTAAAGCCCGTTGTCCATCCGAGTGGGACGGTCACTGCCGGAAACGCGAGCGGTGTGAATGATGGAGCTTGCGCTTTGCTTCTGGCAAGTGAAGATGGCGCCAAACGCAATGGCCTGACTCCGCGAGCTCGTGTTGTGGGTATGGCGACGGCGGGCGTAGCTCCACGCATCATGGGCATTGGCCCTGCACCCGCAGCACACAAAGTGCTTGCACTGACTGGACTTACCCTTGCGCAAATGGATGTCATTGAGCTTAACGAGGCCTTTGCAGCCCAAGGTCTCGCAGTTCTGAGGATGCTAGGGTTGCAAGATGATGATCCCCGAGTGAATGCTTGGGGTGGCGCCATTGCTCTGGGTCACCCTCTCGGTGCGAGTGGTGCACGGCTCGCCACTACCGCAGTGAATCAGCTTCACGCCTCTGGTGGTCGCTATGCACTCTGCACCATGTGTATTGGTGTGGGGCAGGGGATTGCTGTCGTATTGGAGCGTGTGTAACGCAGTTGACCGACAGTCAGCGAAGCTGTCTGTCGGTCAACGCAAGCCTACTGGAGTTTAGGCTGGAACAGAGGCCTTTGAACCAGCAATCCCATAGCGAACAGCTTGCCGAATAGAGCTCTGCACCGCTGTGCCTACCAAGTCAGCGGTGATTGCAGACAAGGTCCACCCCAAGTGGCCGTGCCCTGTGTTGTAAAAAACGTTGGGCTTCGAACCAGCGCCGACGCGCGGCATCATGTTCGGCATCATGGGTCGGAGACCTGCCCACGGAACGACCTGCCGGGTGTTTACCCCGGGGAAGCATTGGTTGACCCACTCTACGAGGGGACGGATTCTGTCTGCACGAATATCTTTGTTGTAACCGTTGAACTCAGCGGTACCGGCGACTCGGAAGCGTTCTTCACCAAGGCGACTTGTGACCAGTTTGGTCTCGTCGTCCAAAAGACTGACTACTGGTGCCGCGGCACGACTTTCAGCATCCAAGAGATTGACCGTAATGGAGTAACCCTTGACAGGGTAGATATTGACGCGGTCACCCAGCTGAGAAGCAAATTGACGACTTCCCACTCCACTACACACCACCAATGCATCGAAATAGTGGGAGCAAGTTCCCTCCGCTTCTTCAGTGATGACCGTGGCCATATTCCCGTCACTGATCAGCTGTTTCACCTCTTGACCATAAAGAGTCTTGACACCCAGACGGACACAAGCTGCAGCGAGACCTTGGGTGAATTTGTGGATGTCGCCAGTTGAGTCACTTTCAGTGAAATAGCCCCCGTAGTAACTACCTGCCAAAGTGGGCTCGATGGCCCGCATTTCACTGGGGGTAACTGCACGCCGAGAGAGGCCACCGCGAGCAAGTAATTCAGAAACTTTTCCGGCGTGTTCGAAACCTTTCTTATCGCGATAGATATGAAGGATTCCCTCTTGCTTCAAGTCGAAATCCACTCCCTCTTCTTGAGCCCAAGCGAAAAGATGCTCCCTGGCAGCGATTGCTAACTTGGTTGTCTCAATCGTGTTTGTTTTGTAGTGGGGGATATTGCTAATGAATTCGGCAAACCACGACATCTTGTGCCAGCTCGGCGCCGGATTGACCAGGAGCGGCGCATCACTTCGGAGCATCCATTTCAAGCCCTTCAAAATCGTGGACCAGTGGGTCCAGACTTCGGCGTTCGACGCCGAGAGTTGTCCACCGTTCGCGAAGGACGTCTCCATCGCGGAGTACCGATTCTTCTCAAAAAGCGTGACGGAGAAGCCCCGTTTTACCAAGGCATAGGCGGTCGTGACACCGGTGATGCCACCGCCGATAACTGCTATCGTTTTCATCATTGAACTCCAGAATGTCAGGGTTGCCCTAGGGCAGACTGGACGTACGTGCACCATGCACGACGAACACCCCCTCTGTTGGATACCTGAGAGATTCACGCCCGGCCGTTTGGCAGAGTCGTTTGCTCCTTCGGTGTGCCGGATGACAAAGCCAGCAGCTCTTCAGAGTTCAACGCTTCAAACCGGTCCTTTTGCCTGAGAGTTTCCGGGGCGGTTGCTCCTTCGGCGCAGGGTACTTCTCGCGAAGCGCCCTGTCTCTTCCGGTTCAAAGATATTAGAAACCTACGCTAGGAAACGTTCCGCCAAATGCACCCAATAGGCTGCGCCGATAGGAATGTTTCGGTCTTCGAAATCGTAATTGGGGTTGTGCACCATGCAAGCACCATGTCCACCGGTAGAGGCGTCTCCATTGCCAATGAACAAATAGCTGCCTGGAACTTTCTCCAGCATGTACGCGAAATCTTCACTGCCTGTTAATGGCTCGGTTTGCTGAACAACGTTTTCAGGCCCCACGAGATCAATAGCAACTTCACGTGCCAAAGCAGTTTCTGAAGCAGTGTTCACGAGTACCGGATAGCCTGGCAAGAACTCGACGCGAGCCGTCACACCAAAACTTTTGGCCTGAGCCTCCACCAAGTCAACGATGCGTTCTCGTAGCAGCAGTCGTACACCGCGATCCAGGGCACGAACGCTTAGTTTGAGCGTAGCCGTTTGGGGAATGACATTGTTTGCGACACCAGATTGAAATGCGCCAACCGTTACGACTGCCGTCTGAAGGGGGGGCACATTGCGGGAGACGATAGTTTGCAAGGCCATGACGATAGATGCCCCTGCGACTACTGGATCAGCACCCAAATGCGGCATAGCCCCGTGGCTTCCCTTGCCTTCGATATGCACGAGGATGTTCTCGCTCGAAGCCATGGTCGCCCCGTCCCGAAGCAATAGCTGTCCTCGCGGAAATCCAGGCATGTTGTGCATGGCAAATACGGCATCGCAGGGGAAACGCTCAAACAAGCCGTCTTCCATCATCTTGCGAGCCCCACCCAAGCTTTCCTCGGCGGGTTGAAAAATCAGGTTCAACGTTCCTTGGAAATTGCCTTTGGAGGCCAGGTACTCCGCCGCTGCCAGCAACATTGCCGTATGACCATCATGGCCACAGGCGTGCATCAGACCTTCATGGCAACTGGCATGGGGCAATCCCGTGGCTTCCTGGATGGGCAGTGCATCCATATCTGCCCGAAGCCCGAGTCGACGTGTACCGTTCCCCTTGCGCAGCTGTCCCACCACGCCCGTACCACCCAAGCCCAGAGTGACTTCGTAACCCCAATCTCGCAACCGTTGCGCGACGATGTCGCTGGTGCGGAACTCCTGGAAGCCGATTTCAGGATGCTGGTGCAAGTCTCTGCGCAGCGCGGTGAATGTTTCCGCGCTGGACTGCAGCGCGTCCAAGACCGACGACATGGGTTTACTGCGGCTCGAGATTGATGGACTTGGCAATCGCACGGAACTGTGCAGTGCCATCAGCGTAGGCCTTTGCCACTGCGTTTAACTCCAAAGGTGGTGGTGTCAATAGGCTGTTGGTGTCGAGGGCAGCGTCAATAGTTGGTTCCTTCAGCGTCTCTGTAATGGCCTTGTGAATCGCAACCACCACAGGTTCTGGGGTGTCCTTCTTCACGAAGTAACCAGTCCAAATGTTGAAGGTGAAGTTCTTGAGCGATTTGCTTTCAGAAATGGCCGGGAAGTCCTTGACGCCATCCAAGCGTGTGGGGTTGAGCATGGCCAGCACTTTGACCTTGCCGGTTTTGTGCAGCTCGAGGTATTTCTTTCCGTAGGGAGCGAGGAAGATGTCTACCTGCTTGGCCATCAGGTCTTGCTCTGCAGGCGCTGCTCCCTTGTAGGGCACGTGGATCATGGGAATGCCGGTAACCTTGGAAAGGTGCTCCCCCAGCAGGTGGTAGAAGGAGCCGGGTCCTGCGCTGGCATAGGTCACAGGCTTACCCTGCGCGGCCGCCTTGCGCGCATATTCAACAAACTCATCCACGTTATTGACTGGCAAGTCGGATCGGGCCAAAAAGCCAATCTGCGCCGTGGCAATCATTTGTACAAGGCGGAAATCCTCACTTTTGAACTTGATGGCTGAAATCGCCAATGGCGCAAGAATCAGCTCATTCGGTGAACCTTGAAAGATCAAGTGTCCATCGCTGGGGGAATTCAAGACCTTTTGTGCTGCGATGGAGCCGCTGGCGCCGCCAAGGTTGTCCACGATCACCGGTTGGCCCAAGTGCTTGCTCAGCGAATTGTTCACCGTGCGAGCGATCACGTCAGACAGACCACCCGCTGGGTACGGTACCAGCAGGGTGACCGGCTTCGATGGGAAAGTCTGAGCACTTGCGGAAGCAGCAAGGACAAAACCGGTGATCAGGGTTGCGCACCGGCGCAGTGCTTTTGAGATGGATAGAGACATATTGGACTCCAAGGGGTTAATCGATCGGCAATGGAGTCATCGTAGGTCCGGGGAAAAAATGTGTCCAATGTATTATTTTTGTACTTATCATTCATTTTTCTCATGGTGATTGAGCCCCACACCCCATGAATATCAAGCATCTGGAACACCTCTTAGCCTTGGCAGATTCGGGATCGTTCAGTCGCGCGGCTGAGAAGCTATTCATCACCCAATCGGCCTTGAGTCGAAGCATTCAGACGCTCGAGGACGACTTGGGGGGCAAGTTGCTCGACCGTGTTGGAAAACGAAACGAACTCACTCCTTTGGGTTTGGACGTGGTTTCCAGGGCCAGGCATATTGTTCGTGATGCAGCGGAACTCCGTGACAGTGCAAAACTGCTTCAGGGCGTAGGCAAAAGAACACTCCGCATCGGCCTGGGTTCTGGTCCCGCCGCTTTGCTGCTGGAGCCACTGCTTCTGGATACGGCCAAACAACCCGGAATGCGCCTGACGGTGACGCATGGGTCCGTGGAGTTGCAGATCCTGGGTTTGCGCTCGCGGGACATTGATGCGATGGTGGTGGACATGCGGCGAGTGGTACCGGCGTCGGACCTCAACATCGAAGCCCTACCTGAAATGAAAGCAGGATTCGTGGTTCGACGGGGGCATCCTTTGGCGGGCTTGAAGAACTTGGAGCTTTCGACCCTTTTGGAGTATCCAATTGCGTCCACCCCATTGTCCGATGAAGTCGCTCGACAGCTGATCAGTCAGTATGGTCACTTTGCAAACCCCGCAGAGATGGTGTCCATCAGGAGTGACGACATCAAGAGCTTGGTTCGAACGGTAGAACAAACAGATGCTGTTTTTCTGGGTGTGATTGCCGCTGCCCAGAATGGAATAGATGAAGGCCGCTTGATTGAACTTCGATTGAAGAAGCCACTGGCTGCAAGAGCACGTTTCGCTTGCGTGACGCTCGCAGGTAGAACTGAGGCTCCTGCAATGACTTACTTCAGAACATTCGTACAAGAGCATTTGAAAAGCTAACAGACGCTCCCGTTAGCATTTCAGCTGAAAGCAATGTTGCTTGCGAAACTTGCTTTGTGTCGATCAAGGTCTCAGGTCAAGGGAGGTTTTCCCTTTGCTTTTTATGCGAATCTGAGCGGTATGTCCAAAAGTACCGTCTTTTCGAGCGCGTGAGACAATCGTTCCCATGGCAGTGCTACATGAAGTTTTTGTAGCACTCAATGTAGCACTGCTAACAAAAAATGTGTGGAAAAGTGAGCGAATCAGCGTGAATCAAGCAGCCCCTAAAACAGTAGGCTCCACTCGAGAAAACCCGAATCAGAGTGTGTGGCGATTGTCAGTAGCGCCGATGATGGATTGGACGGACCGCCACTGCCGCTATTTCCACCGCCTGTTGAGCCGCCATGTGCTGCTGTACACCGAGATGGTGACCACCGGTGCGCTCGTCCATGGGGATGTGCCGCGCCATTTGCGCTTCAACGCCGAAGAACACCCCGTAGCCTTGCAACTGGGCGGGAGCGAGCCTGCCGATCTGGCGCGTGCCGCCAAGTTGGGCCAAGAGTGGGGTTATGACGAGATCAACATCAACTGCGGCTGCCCGTCCGAGCGGGTGCAGCGCGGCGCATTTGGCGCCTGCCTCATGAACGAAGCGCCGCTGGTGGCGGACTGCGTGAAGGCCATGGTGGACGCGGTAGATGTGCCAGTCACCGTGAAGCACCGCATAGGGATTGACAAGGAAGAAAGCTACGGCTTCGTCCGCGACTTTGTGGGCACCGTGGCCGATGCCGGTTGCAACGTGTTCATTGCCCACGCGCGCAACGCGTGGCTCAAGGGCCTGAGCCCCAAAGAGAACCGCGAAATCCCGCCCCTGCGCTACGAGCTGGTGTACCAGCTCAAAAAAGACTTTCCGCACCTCACGATTGCCATCAACGGTGGCATTACCCAAACAGCTGAAGTGGCGGGCCACTTGGAGCACGTGGACGGCGTGATGCTGGGGCGCGAGGCCTATCACAATCCCTGGTGGTTGGCCGAATGGGACAGCGCGTTTTACGGCGCCCCCGAGCGGGAAATCACCCGCGAAATGGTGGAAGCGCAGATGGTGGACTACATGGAGCGTGAGGCTGCGCAACACGGTACCCACTGGTACAGCATTGCGCGCCACATGCTGGGTTTGCGCCACGGTTTGCCCGGTGCCCGGCGCTGGCGGCAGGTCTGGACCGATCACCGCCTCAAGCACCTGAGTGCCCGCGAGGTGATGGCCATGGCCCACGATTCCGAGTCAAATCGGGCTCTGGCGCCCGTCTGATATGTGCGAGCAGCTATTAAAAGAGGAGCAATATTGCATGTCAGACACACAGCACCACACCGCCCCTGCCGGTGCTACCGCCGCCTTCACGGCCTTGGGCGGCAACTTTTTCCGCGCCTCTGAACTCACCCGTGGCCCCTGGCACCCGCAGCAGCAACACGCCGGCCCGCCGATCGCGCTGGTCAGCCATGCGCTGGAGGCTGCAGCACAAGCCCATGGGTTGCAACACTTGGCCCGACTCACGGCCAACCTGCTGCGCCCAGTGCCTATTGCAGACATGGAAGTGCGCGTGCAAGAAGACTATGTGGGCCGCAACGCAGGTCATTTTTCGGCGGTGGCACTGGCCGATGGCAAGGAGCTGATTCGCGCCACCGCTCTGTTTCAGCGTGAAGATGACGTGGGCTTGCCCGATGGCCTGCCCGGGCACCCCTTGCCCCAGGCACCTAAGACGCCGGATGCCTCACCCGTGCAGCGCTTTCCCTTTGCACACCACGAGTTGGGCTACCCCGATCTGGTGGAGACGCGCATCGCCCAAGGGCGCATGTTTGCCGGCCCCAGTGCGGTGTGGTTCCGCATGAGCCACCCGCTGGTGCAAGGGCAGCTGCCCAGCCCGTACCAACGCGTGGCGGTGGCGGCCGACTCGGGCAACGGCATCAGCGCGATTCTGGATTTGTCCACACACGTGTTTGTGAACTCCGACCTCACCATCAACCTGCTGCGCAAGCCGGTCGGCGAGTGGGTGTGCCTGGATGCCCGCACCCATTTGTCCAGCCACGGCGGGGGGCTCGCCGAGTCGTCGCTGTATGACGAGCAGGGTTTGATCGGGCGGGCAACGCAGAGTTTGTTTGTCCGCAAGCGGCCGTAGGCGGCGAGGGGCCACAGTCAGAAGCTAGACTGTGCTGCATCCACGGCGGGCATGGCCTGCTTTTGCCGAACCCCATTCATCATGAAACACCTTCACCCGCTTCTTGCCTTTTTCGCAGCCGCTGTGTGCTTGCACGCCGAAGCACAGACGACCAGCCCACCCAGAGAATCCATTTCTGTAGCCAATGCGGCCGTGTTCAAGGCCTGTGCCACAGCACCCACGGGGCAGGGCGTGTGCCCGCTCGACGCGGTCTTCGGGATCTTCAAGTTGGCCCCCAACGACAATGTGTTGGACTTCAAGGTAACCAACACCGTGCCTCTGGTGGTCAACCAAAACTACGGCTGGGTCGCGCGGATCAACCAGCAGTCGGGCAAGGTCCGCGTACTCGAACGCATGACCCTGCCCCAAGCCCCCAAGACCTGGGGCACCAGCGGCCACGCATTCGGCACCTCGGCAGACCGCAAGACCATGTCCATGGACCTGATGCTGAACGTCTACAACGGCACCGTCTCCAAGTCCTGGGATGTAGTGCACGGGGACCCCGCCGGGCGCTATCACATCACGGTTTTCATCGACAACTCCGCGCCGCTGCAGTTTGAGTTTGATGTCGTTGATCCGCGGTGACTCATTGTCCGCAGTTGTCGGGGGGGCTGGCACACGTTGAGATTCACAATCGACCCAAAGCGGTCCTCTGCACACCTGTAATACCTTCGCAAAAGCAGACATCCGATTTGTTACGAACGTGGCGCACCTGCCTAGATCGCCTGTGTAACTTTTTATAGTTTTGTGACAGACAGCAATGTTCAAGTCTAGACTACAGCACTCACTTTCACTTTGATGAACTGCAGCTCACCAACACGCTGGCGATTCAACTCAAAAACCTTCAATTCAAAAGCAAATCGATTAACCTAGAACCAGGACGTCCACTTTTGATTGGTACGTCTGTAGGGGGCAGGTCATAAGAAAAAAACTTTTAGGCTGAAATGAGCGCGTGCAAGCTAGCTTGCAAAACACTCAGGCGAACGCGCAGTAAAGAAGATTTGCGCCCGCAGATTGCGGGCGATTTGATCAGGCTAAGCTTGCAAGGCAAGCATGCGAAGCTTGTAGTGAGAGCCCTAGCCCGCGAACTTGGGGCGAAACAACTTGGCTACAGTTGCAGCTATCCACAGCACGAGAAGAGTGCCAAGTACATCACCCAAAAACATCTGCGCCATTGCGGGCAGAGGTGTGTCCATATGCCCTGCCGCCCAGTAAAAGGCGTTGGTTGGGATTGAATTACAAAGCGCTCCCAGCAGAGTGAACTTAATGAGATGCATTGGCTTGAGACCGCGTAGGTCCACTGGCAGTTTCAGCCATCTCACACCAATCATCACAGCAAACAAAGGCGCAAAACCAGAGATCAGCGACACAGGTATTGCCTCGTACCAAACTACAGTCCAACTACCTTGCGTTGTGTAGATGATGAGCAGCGTACCCAAGGCCATGCCTATAGCCGCAGGTAACCCCAACACTAGCGCGAACAACATTCGCACTGCTGCGGGAAGATAGATGAGACTAAGGTGGGGCGCAATGCTGACTGATGAAAAAAACCAACCGTTGAACAAATACGTGCCGTAGTAGACAAGAGTGGCTACTGCTACGTAAGTAATAAAAAGTCCATCGTACTTGTCCGTTTTTTCGCCCACGTTAGGTTCCTTTTGTTGCTGCTATCAAAGCGTTATTTAGCTGCGCAAAGTACTCCGTTGCCAACGCAGTGGCAGACACGTACTTGACGCGGTTATCACTTTCATCAACGGTCAACGTAATGAGGCCTTTCTTGCGCAACGTCTTTAGGCGGCGATGAACAGTTGCTGGTGATGTTTCAGCATCCAACTTCATCGCCTCCAATACGGTCACTTGTTTGCCTGCCACCCAAGCTGTATCAAGTTGATGCAAAAGGCGCTCTTCAGTAGCGTCAATCACTGGAAACGTTGGCATTTCACGCAACGCTTGCACAAGATTGAGGAACTTCAGGTAGACACTGTTTTTAACTGGCGACATAGTCATTTATCCAGTTTATGCCAGCTTACCCAACCTTATCCAAAAGCGGCTAATACTCGAATATATCACTTAAGTTGTTTTTAACATATTTAATATTTCCAACTATTTTTTAAGACTGGCAGAGCGCAACACATACCACGTTCCATCTCGCCTTCAAATATTTTGCGCGGACGCTTGCGACTTTGCAGCGTTCCAACTTTTGTCTCAGGACGCAGCAAGTTCAGACGCAGAACCTTTTAAGTATCAACACGCTCACGCGCAAACAACTACGTGTAATAGGCATCGCCAAACTAGCGGGGTGGAGAGGGGGGGGGGGGACTTCGCTAGCACTGGTACCAACTCTTCCCTAGGGATGCTCAACTTTGTATCCGCCATTGTCCGGTTAGTTGACGAACTTCACTTCCTTCAGCCTGGTAAGGCTAGGCTGGAGCAGGTCAAGAGAAGTCTGGTTGGATTAGCAACAAGAGCTTGAACCCGCGGCCACATCGAAGCGCCAACACTCATCGAAAGATCAATAATCCCATTGACAATTGTTTGCAATTTGCGAATAATTATATTCGTTGAATTAATTTTTTTGTTAGAAGCGTTGAAATGGCACTTCGAAAATCAGCTGCCGTCTATTGAAGCTGAGTAGAGGAGCGCTCGAACAACTACTTTCCGATCCCGCCAACTTGTAGGCGTTCGTTGGCAAAGGTCAAGACTAAATCAGCGTTCTTTGCATTGAGTTCTTGTTTTTAACAAACAAGCTTCCCATTGACTTCGCCCGCTGACCCTACTGGATAACACGACACATGATCAAAACATCCACCCGAATAGCGGCTTTTCTTACGATCTCGGCTCTGTCGAGTTGTGCGCAGAATCAACTGCCCTTGCCGTCTGCATCGCCTCCAGCCCCCCCTCTAGCATCAACCCTGAGCAATACGCCTGACCTTTCGCCGTATACGCGCTTTGAGGCCTTCTCGCAGTCATCCGATGCCACCGGCGTTACCGAGGTGCGCGGCAATTTGAAGTTCTTCCCAAGCGGTGGTTACTTTGAGTTGACCGATACATCGAACGCCGAACTTGGCGTCCTCAATGTCCAACCCGATACCTGCCATGGTGATCCAAGCCCGAGCTGTGAACGCAGCTTCGTGATCAATGGCCGTATCAAGACAGTGCTTGGGATCCTCAATTGCCTCATCCCTGTGCGAAACGACACCACCCTGGGATACGCCCAACAAGCGCTTTCCGGTGTCTGCCGTACCCAATACGGCCGCAGCCTGACCGTCAACCTGCAAAGCAAGTGAGTTTCGCTATGACACGTTCCCTCAGTCTGAAATCCATTGCCGCCGGTTTGGCCTGCAGCAGCATTCTCATGGCCTGCTCCATCGCCTCAGACCCCATTGAAGGCGCGGGTAAAGCCCTTGGCGCAAAGAACTTTTCCGAAGCGTACTCCCTCGCTCAAACAGCGACGCAAAAGGCGGAAAAAGATTATCGGGGCTACTTCCTGTTGTCCCAAGCAGCAGCACAGCTGGGCAAGAAGAATGAAGGCTTGGTCGCGCTTGAGAAAGCCATAGATGCAGGCCTGAAGGATGACCAAGAAATCGCGTCCAACGCCAATCTCGCGCCTCTGCGTGATATGTCGGCCTACACCACCCTAATGAAGACCAAGTTCCCAGACCGTAACGCAGAGCCCACCGTGGGCAGCGTGCTCGAACCGGCTGCACCCGCTGAAGCTCAGTCCGGTGTGTCCATCACCGAAGAGAACGGCAAACAAGTGGTCCGCGCTGGTGGCGTCGTGATCAGTGTCGACAAATAACAGCGAGGCGTACCCATGAAATCCACTTTTAAAGCTGCACTCACAACCATTGCCTGCGCTTGCGCGATGGTATCTGCCCTGGCACAGACAACCGTCATCGGTGAGGGTCGCACACCTATAGGCGCCGGTGACCCCAGCTCCATCCGTAACCTCGCAAAGCAAGAGGCCATGCGCGATGCTGTGGTGAAGGCTATCAAAGACGCTACGGCCCTCAACGCCGCTGATCCGCAGTTCGCTCCGATCATCAATGAGATCGCCAAGCAGCTGCGTGATGTGAAGGTGCGTGAAGAAGTGCGCGAAGGCAATGACTTCGTGACTCGCGTAGAGGCATATGTGGATCGCGCCCAGATCAAGAACGCCATCCGCGGCACTGAGCTGGACAAGCTCAATGACCGCAACTTTAAGATGTTGCTGCTTGTGGACGAGTATGTAACAACTACCCGCGACCTGAAGATTCCATTGCGTGAAATCACCGAATACATGCATGACGCCGGCAGTCAGTTTCGCGACAAATCTTTCAAAGCAGACTCCGCAACAGCAGCCAAGTCAGCCTCCCTTGCTGCCACTTCCAATACCAGTGCGGCTGCGAGCAGAAGCGCCAGTTCCAGCGGAAGCTATGCCGGAGCAGTGTCCGCAACGGGCCAGCGTGGTTCTGTTGATGCCGCTGAATCTGCCAAGTACGCCAATCAGGCCTCCGGTTCCTCCAACTTCAAAAACAACGAGAGCCTAGCGGCAACATCTTCCAGCCAGTCAGCTAAGGCATCGGTTGACCGCAAGGATGTGGATCAGCGTAGCTACGACAAAGAGTCTTATCGCAAGCTCATTGAGTACCAGGACAACAGCAAGCCTACATCTGTCTCCCTATTTCTCAACGAGTTCAACAGCTTCGTTCGAGCATATGACCTGAACGTGTTGGACTCGGCGACATCCCGCAGCAAGTTCTTCGGTGACAAGAAGATCTCCATGTCAACGCTGGAAAACGGCGCTGAGATGGCGAAGTTCAATGAGTTCGCCCGTAAAAGCAACTCAGACTTTCTGGTGGTTGGTAGCTCAACGGTGATAACGGGTGATGTGAACCCATCCACCGGACGTATGGGCTGCATCGTTACAGCGTCCCTGCGAGCTTTCTCGACCTCTACCTCCGAAATCATCGGGGGTGCAACTGAAGGCGCGGAGGCTGAGGGTGCCAACGCCGAAGCCTGCGCAGCCATTGCTTCCAAGAAGGTAGCGCAACTCCTAGCGCCGAAATTCGCTGGCCAAGCCCTCGGCTATTGGGCGGATCGGTCGGTGCGCGGCCGTCAATACACCGTTGAGTTTCGCGCTGGTAGCTCTCCCCTGCCCATGCGTTTGGCCTTTATGAAGGCTCTGCGTGACATTCCCGGCGTCAAGTCGGTGGACAAAAAAGAGGACGAGAACGGCCTTGTGAAAGCGACTTTGACTCTGACAGGCAAAGGCGACGCCACGGAAGAAATCTACACCGCAGTGTCTGCACAACCGGCCTTTTCCGGAAAGAGCTTGGATGCGACATCTTCAGGCGACTTGATCAGCCTGTGTCTCGATACCTGCGCAGCTCCAGCCGCTAAGTCAGCTCCAAAGAAGAAGTAAGCCCATGAAAACCGTCCACCGACTCAGCCTTCTCGCGTCCGCTGCCCTGATGACGTATGCACAGCAAGCGTATTCAGCGGAGCCAGCTCGTATTTTGCCGGTGGCGGCAGTCATTGAGGACTTGCGCAACACCAGCACCCTCGACCCTGAATACAAGGCGCTGGTGACGGCGGGGCTGTCACAGAAAACCGGTCCCTCGTTTGCTTCAGGCTTGAAGGCTTCTTTTGGTGCAAGGGCCGTTTCCGGGGCTAACAACCAAACGGCTGGCAAT
Source organism: Rhodoferax mekongensis (assembly GCF_032191775.1). Taxonomy (NCBI): domain Bacteria; kingdom Pseudomonadati; phylum Pseudomonadota; class Betaproteobacteria; order Burkholderiales; family Comamonadaceae; genus Rhodoferax; species Rhodoferax mekongensis. The sequence goes on from NZ_CP132507.1 coordinate 2,201,545, forward strand.
ACCTTCTCGGCCACCATGCATGTGACCCGTGCGCGGAGTTACGAGGTTATCAAAGGCAACGGCAACTCCGATTTGATCGCTTCCGTCACTGCTGGGCTGTACTTTACGAACATCCGTACTGGCGAGATCTTGATGACCGTTTCGCGGTCGGCAGTCAGTCAGGCTGTGGTCCCGACCGGCTCTGACCTTTCAGCGGAAAAGCGCAAGCTCTTCACGGCTGCTGTCGATAGCCTGGTCAAGACCCTAGCCACCGATGGCCCTGCTCAGTTCAATCCGGTCGTTGTGGAGGCCACGGTATCTGACCGTGTGAGCGAGTATCTGGTTCTGGATGGGGGCTATGCCCAAGGTGTGCAGCTCAACGACCGATTTGAAGGTGCTGGCGACCAACTGGTGGATATCGTGTATGCCGGTGAAAAGTACGCCATCGCAAAGTCACTTTTCCCATCCAACATCAGCGTTGGTACTGCATTTCAGAAGTTCATGGCGCACCCCGCCAGTGGCAAAGATCGTCCCAGCGTAGCGGTTGTGCTCGACGGCGCTCCCTCTGGCGTCAGTGAGGAATACCTTTCCCGTGTGTTCGCTGAGGTTCTAGGCGACGCCGCGCCCGTGACTCTGATCCAGAGTGACACCAATTACACCCAAATGATGTCCACCATCCGTAGCCAAGAAGGAGTGGAAATCAGTTCCTTGGAAACGGCCAATCGGCCTGCACCTCGCTATGTGGTCCGCTTGAATGTGCGTGAGCCTATCGCATGGGAAGCCGATACCAACCTGCCCTATGTGAAGCAGCGCGGCTACGAAACGCTTGTGTTCGCGGATCTCATTGACAACACCGGACGGGTTGTCTTCAGCGCAAGCGGGAAAGACAAGATCGTTGACAAGGTGGTCAACGGTGTGGGCGTGGCACCGGCTGAGCGCCGTGATGTGAATATCAAGAACGCCATTCACGATCTCGCCAAACAGTTCTCCAAGATCAGCGAACTCAAGCGCGAGCGCACGATCGTCAGCGGCTCGACGGATGCAGGACTAGCGATCAACAGCGAAGGCAAGGTTTTTGCCAACAGTCAGCAGGGCTACATCCTGCGACCCATGACCTTGAAGGTGGGTAGTGCGGCGGCATCCGTACTCGTCCCAATTGCTGAAGCCTCTGTGAGCGAATTCGCCGGCAAGGCTGCCACCCCCCTCGCCTTGGGCCTCCCGATCACTGAAGGGTCGTTCAAGGCCACCAGCGACACTGTTTTCGAAGTCTCGCGCATCGGCACCCAACCGAAGTCGCACAAGAGCTTTTCTATGTGTGGACCCGTCGAACACTTTGGGGCTGTTGCCACCCCGAATCTGATGGCTCTCTCCAGCTTGGCAATGAGCACCGCCATGCCTGGTGCGTTCTATGTGCCGAACATCCGCACCCTGACAGACAAGACCCTTACACGGGCCAGCGGGTTTGACCCGTTCATGACACGGCCTGTAACCCAAGCCGACTTTTGTATTCAGCCAGTCGATCGCGTACTTCTCGCAGATGAGGTCTGCAAAGACCAGTGTGAGCGCCCGATCACGGCAACCTATACGCTTCGCCTGAAACAAGGCGAAAGCGTCCTTTCTCGCACCGCCTTTGAAGGCAAATTCACGAGCACGGGCTTTTACAAAAGTACCAGCTCGGAAAACCTCAAGGGTGTTTTCGAGGCCGATGTGGTGGATGAAGCAAAACAGCTTCTCGACAAAGCAGCCCAAAAGCTGACTCTGCCACTTCAATAACTTTCCGCAACTCTCTCACTCTTCAAAGGTACTCCATGAAAGCTTCCCGTCGCAACCTGATCGCTGCATTGGCTATTACATCCGGCTCCCTCGTCACCACATCCGCTTACGCGCAATTCGGCGCTTTGCTGGGTATGGGTTCCAAGCCAAGCGGCGGCGCTGCCAGTGCTGACCCTGAAGCTTTCCTGAAGTCCGCACAAGCTGCTGAGAAGCTGATGAAGAACTCAGCAGCGTTGCTGGCGCAGGGCCTGACTTCTAAAGAGAAAGCAGCCGAACTGGAAGCGGGTCGTAAAGCTGCTAACGCCGCGACCGATCCTGCTGAAAAGAACGCGCTGAGTCAGGATGTTTCAAAGAAGGAAGCATCCGCTCTCAATGAGGCGATGAACAATGCAAACATTGGCGAAGCTGTCAAAAATTTGAACGCAGACCAGAAAGCTCTAGTAGCAGCTGCATCCTTCAACTTCATGCTGGCCTTGTTGCAGGACAAAGCCCTTGTTGAGCAAGCGACAGGTCTGATTTCCAGTATGTCGGGCAACCCCATGAATCTGTCCAAGTTGGGCGGCATCAAGGATGCAGCGGCCAGTTTGAAGCAACAAATCGCTGAGGCCAGCGTATTTGCCGACAAGATGCCAAAAATCTTCGCTGCAGTCGGCGTTACCGCCCCGATTACTAAAGATGACAAGCCCAAGGAAATGAAACAAGTTGTTGGCGACTAAGCGTCTCCCCAGACCCACCGAATTAGGCCTTTATTCGGTGGGGTCTTGATGTAATGCCCCTCTCTCAAACGTCATCGAATTGAGTCGACATTTAATATGCGTCTCCGGCTGCATGAACTAACGATGTGATTGCAGGGTCAACATCAAAGTAAATCAAATCGATATTCAGTTCAAGAGTGATTAGCTACATCGCCAACGAAATGGCGATGTAGTTCGGTGAAACGAGCCGGAGTTATGCGTACTAGTTTTGTGTGAATCAACCTTGTACCTGTGGGTCACCATTGACTCCAACGAGGCCCCACCTTTAATCGCTCATCCTGGCAACAGTGCGTTAAGCACCCACATATGACATATGCGGTCTATGCAATTTACAAACTCAACCGCATGAGATCGAAGTAGACGACCCGCTGGAATTGACACGTTGTGCCTCGGATTGATTGGCGCGTACTGTGGCGCAGGAATAGCGGAGCCATGTCGCCTGCTGATGTAGGAGTTCCGACGTTCACCAAGAGTCATATCGGGCCCTAAGCTATAGCTGACAGAGGAGTGAATTTCGCTGCTTCTATCTCGGCACTCGAAAGCAGACATAAATGAGCATCTGATATTGGCCCTAAGCGGGCTGCGGACTTAACGAATGCCGAGCTCTTCGTAGTCCTTGGCATAGCGGCTTTCTTGCATTCCAGGCTACTCCGCCGCCGCTAACCCATTCGCAAAGTGTTCGGCCATGCGCTGCGCGGTGAGCGCAGGGTCGCGGGCAGCCAGGGCGTCCATGATGGCGCGGTGCTCAGCCAGGGATTCTTCAATGCGCCCGGTCTTGAGCAGGGAGTTGTGGCGGTTGAGCTTCATGACCTTTCGCAGGTCGGCCACCATCTGGTCGCGCCAGCGGTTGTTGGCAATCTCCAGCAGGCGCATGTGGAACTTCTCATTCACCGCGAAAAATTGGTCGGTGGTGGCAGCCTTGTCTTTGCCGGGTTTGGCCGCTGCCTCCAGTGCTTTGTGCAAAGCCTGCAGTTCCTTGATTTCCGCGTCGGTGGCCTTGGTGGCCACAACGCCGGCCGCGTCGCTCTCCAGCAAACTCAGCAGGTGGTACACATCGGCCAGGTCTTGTTGCGACACCTCGGTCACATAGGCACCGCGGCGCACCTTCATGGTCACCAGGCCTTCGGCGGCCAACACTTTCAGGGCCTCGCGCAGGGGGGTGCGGCTGATGCCGAACTCTTCGGCAATCTTCAGTTCGTCAATCCAGCTGCCGGGCTCCAACTCGCGCTTGAAGATGCGCTGGCGCAGCAGCTCCGCCACTTCCTCATACAGAGGGCGAGGGGCCAGCGATACAGCGGGGCGGGCATCAGACATCAAGGCGGACATGCGGTGGCTTTGGGTGAAAAAACGAAAAAATGAGTCAATTCAAAAAGTTGGTCGATTGTAAGCTGCAACCAATATTCTGAATCAATAATTATGAATAATGTAAACTTGCCGCGCTGATCCTGCCAGCGGTAACCCATAGATTGCGACCCCGCCATGACCGACAAGACGCCTGAATTTCAATCCGCCACACTGGAAGCCTGGGCCAAGGCTGCAGCCAAGTCCGCCCCCGGCGGCAATGTGGACGCGCTGAACTGGATCACGCCCGATGGCATCGCGGTCAAGCCCCTTTACACCGCAGCAGACACCGCGGGCCTGAAGCATGCCGACACGTTGCCCGGTTTTGAGCCCTACCTGCGCGGCCCGCAGGCCACCATGTATGCGGTGCGCCCCTGGACCATCCGCCAGTACGCGGGCTTCTCTACCGCCGAAGAGTCCAACGCCTTTTACCGCAAGGCTTTGGCAGCCGGCGGGCAGGGCGTGTCAGTCGCCTTTGACTTGGCCACCCACCGTGGCTACGACTCGGACCATCCGCGCGTGACGGGCGACGTGGGCAAGGCCGGCGTGGCGATTGACTCAGTTGAGGACATGAAGATACTGTTCGACCAGATTCCGCTGGACAAGGTGTCGGTCTCCATGACCATGAACGGCGCGGTGCTGCCGGTGTTGGCCGGTTATGTGGTGGCTGCGGAAGAGCAGGGCGTGAGCCAGGACAAGCTATCTGGAACGATTCAGAACGACATTCTGAAAGAGTTCATGGTGCGCAACACCTACATCTACCCGCCCGCGCCCAGCATGCGCATCATTGGCGACATCATTGGCTATACCGCCAAGAACATGCCCAAGTTCAACTCGATCAGTATCTCGGGTTATCACATGCAAGAGGCGGGTGCCAATCAGGCGCTGGAGCTGGCCTTCACGCTGGCCGACGGCAAGGAGTATGTGAAGACTGCCATCGCTTCCGGTCTGGACGTAGACGACTTTGCCGGCCGCCTGAGCTTCTTCTGGGCCATCGGCATGAACTTCTATCTGGAAGTGGCCAAGATGCGCGCGGCGCGCTTGCTGTGGTGCCGCATCATGAAGGGCTTTGACGCCAAGAACCCGAAGAGCCTGATGTTGCGCACCCACTGCCAGACCAGCGGCTGGAGCCTGACGGAGCAGGACCCGTACAACAACGTGGTGCGCACCACCATCGAGGCGATGGCCGCCGTGTTTGGCGGCACGCAAAGCCTGCACACCAACAGCTTTGACGAAGCCATCGCGCTGCCGACCGAGTTCAGCGCGCGCATCGCCCGCAACACGCAGCTCATCATCCAGGAAGAGACGCACATCACCAACGTGATCGACCCCTGGGCCGGCAGCTACATGATGGAAAAGCTGACCCAGGACATGGCCGACGCCGCTTGGAAGATCATTGAAGAAGTCGAAGCCATGGGCGGCATGACCAAGGCCGTGGACAGCGGCTGGGCCAAGCTGAAGATCGAAGCTGCGGCTGCTGAGAAGCAGGCGCGCATCGACAGCGGCCAGGACGTGATCGTGGGTGTGAATAAGTACAAGCTCAAAAGCGAAGACGCAATTGAAGCGCGCGATATCGACAACGTGGCCGTGCGTGAAAGCCAGATCGCCCGCCTAAAAGAAATCAAAGCAAAACGCGACTCCGCGCTCGTGGAATCTGCGCTGGCTGCTATCACTTCTGCAGCAGAGTCCGGTACCGGAAACTTGCTGGACTTGTCCATCAAAGCGATCCGCCTGCGCGCGACGGTGGGCGAGGTGAGCGATGCGTTGGAGAAAGCCTTTGGCCGCCACCGCGCCGACACCAACAAGGTCAGCGGCGTGTACGCCGCCGCCTACGACAGCGCCCAAGGAGACACCATGGAGTACTGGAACGCCCTGAAGGCCGACATTGCCGGCTTTGCTGACAAACAAGGCCGCCGCCCCCGCGTGATGATCAGCAAGTTGGGCCAGGACGGCCACGACCGCGGCGCCAAGGTGGTAGCCACCGCGTTTGCCGATCTGGGCTTCGACGTGGACATGGGCCCGCTGTTCCAGACCCCCGAAGAGTGCGCCCGCCAGGCGATTGAAAACGATGTGCACGCTGTCGGCGTCTCCACGCTGGCCGCAGGTCACAAGACACTGGTGCCCGCCATCATCGCCGAGCTCAAAAAGCAAGGCGCCGACGACATCATCGTGTTCGTGGGCGGTGTGATTCCGCGCCAGGACTACGACTTTTTGTACGCCGCAGGCGTCAAGGGCATCTACGGCCCGGGCACGCCGATCCCGGTGAGCGCCCGTGATGTACTGAGCCAGATCGAAAAGGCCCTCGGGTGAGCCCTGAAGCCGTGCAGGCCGGTCTGCTGGGGGGCGAGTCTCTCCAGCAGCGCCGCGCTATCGCCAAAGCCATCACCCTGCTGGAGTCCACCCGCGTGGACCACCGGGCGCAGGGCGATGCGCTGCTCACCGCGCTCTTGCCGCATACCGGCAAGTCGTTCCGGCTGGGCATCAGCGGTGTGCCGGGCGTGGGAAAGAGCACCTTTATTGAAGCGCTGGGCTTGTACCTGATCGGCCAAGGCCACCGCGTGGCGGTGCTGACGATTGACCCTTCCAGCTCGGTGTCCGGCGGTTCCATCTTGGGTGACAAAACGCGCATGGAGCATTTGTCCATGCACGAGAAAGCCTTCATCCGCCCCAGCCCGTCCAGCGGCACACTGGGTGGTGTGGCTGAGAAAACGCGCGAGGCCATACTGGTCTGTGAGGCGGCGGGTTACGACATCGTGATCGTCGAGACCGTGGGCGTGGGCCAGAGTGAGACGGCCGTGCAGGGCATGACCGACATGTTTGTGCTGATGCAGTTGCCCAATGCGGGCGACGACCTGCAGGCCATCAAAAAAGGCGTGATGGAGCTGGCCGATCTGGTGGTCATCAACAAGGCCGACATTGACGCCGATGCCGCCACCCGCGCGCAAGCCCAGATCACCTCCAGCCTGCGTTTGCTGGGCATGCATGGCAACCCGAATGACCCGCACAGCGACAAGCACTGGGCGCCCAAAGTGATTTCACTCAGTGCGTTGCTGGGGCAGGGGGTCGACACCTTCTGGAACGCTGTGTGTGAATTCCAGACCCTGCAAACCGCCAATGGCCTGTTCAGCCAGCGCCGCCAAAACCAGTCGCTGGCATGGATGTGGGAGCGGATTGACGCAGGCCTGAAGCAGGCATTCAAGCAAAGCGGCCCTGTGCAGGCACTGTTGCCGCAGCACACGCAAGCGGTGCTTTCGGGCAGCTTGGCTGCTAGCACTGCAGCACGAAATCTGCTCTCAGCGCTCGAATTCACTGCGCAAGCAGCTCCTAAATAGATAGCAAATAACTCCCCATTTTCTGACCTGAAGGAAGACAAGCATGCAAGACATCCTCGTACAACTGGAAGCCAAGCGCGAGCTGGCCCGCATGGGCGGTGGGCAAAAGCGCATCGACGCACAGCACAAAAAAGGCAAGCTCACAGCGCGCGAGCGCCTGGAAGTGCTGCTGGACGAAGGCACGTTTGAAGAGTGGGACATGTTTGTCGAGCACCGTTGCGTGGACTTCGGCATGGACGAGCAGAAGATTCCCGGCGACGGCGTGGTCACCGGCTACGGCATGATCAACGGCCGTCTGGTGTTTGTGTTCAGTCAGGACTTCACGGTGTTCGGCGGCGCGTTGTCTGAGGCGCATGCCGAGAAGATCTGCAAGGTGATGGACCAGGCGATGAAGGTGGGCGCCCCGGTCATCGGTCTCAACGACTCGGGCGGCGCGCGGATTCAGGAAGGCGTGGCCTCTTTGGGCGGTTATGCCGATGTGTTCCAGCGCAACGTGATGGCCAGCGGCGTGATTCCGCAGATCAGCATGATCATGGGCCCCAGCGCCGGCGGCGCAGTGTATTCGCCTGCGATGACCGACTTCATCTTCATGGTCAAAGACAGCTCCTACATGTTCGTCACCGGCCCCGAAGTGGTGAAGACCGTCACGCACGAAGAAGTGACCGCGGAAGAGCTGGGCGGCGCACTCACCCACACCACCAAGAGCGGCGTGGCTGACCTGGCCTTTGAGAACGATGTGGAGGCGCTGCTGATGCTGCGCCGCCTCTACAACTACCTGCCCCTGAGCAACCGCGAGAAGGCCCCCGTGCGCAAGAGCGGCGACCCCATCGACCGCAAAGACCTGAGCTTGGACACCCTGGTGCCCGACAACCCCAACAAGCCCTACGACATGAAGGAGCTGATCGTCAAAACCGTGGACGATGGCGACTTCTTCGAGATCCAGCCCGAGTACGCCAAGAACATCATCATCGGCTTCGCGCGCATGGACGGCCAGACCATCGGCATCGTGGCTAACCAGCCGCTCGTGTTAGCGGGTTGCCTGGACATCAAGAGCTCCATCAAGGCTGCGCGCTTTGTGCGCTTTTGCGATGCCTTCAATATCCCCGTAGTCACGTTTGTGGATGTACCCGGCTTCATGCCCGGCACCAGCCAAGAGTACGGCGGCATTATCAAGCATGGTGCCAAGTTGCTCTACGCGTACGCCGAGTGCACCGTGCCCAAGATCACCGTGATCACCCGCAAGGCCTATGGCGGCGCGTATGACGTGATGGCCTCCAAGCACCTGCGTGGCGACGTGAACCTGGCCTGGCCCAACGCAGAAATTGCAGTGATGGGTGCCAAGGGCGCGGTGGAAATCATCTTCCGCGAAGACAAGGGCGATCCTGCCAAGCTGGCTGCCAAGGAAGCTGAGTACAAAGCCCGCTTTGCCAACCCCTTTGTGGCTGGCGCACGCGGCTTTATCGACGACGTGATCCTGCCGCACGAAACCCGCAAGCGCATCTGCCGCTCGCTGGTCATGCTCAAGGACAAGAAGCTGGAAAACCCGTGGCGCAAGCACGGGAACATTCCACTCTGATCGCCGAATAACAAGAAAAGGATAAGCACCATGTTCACCAAAATCCTGATTGCCAACCGTGGCGAAATTGCCTGCCGCGTCATTGCTACCGCCAAGAAAATGGGCATCAAGACGGTTGCCGTCTACTCCGATGCCGACAAGGAAGCCCGCCACGTAGCGCTGGCGGATGAGGCCGTCAACATCGGCCCCGCACCCAGCCGCGAGAGCTATCTACAAGCCGAGAAAATCATTGCCGCTTGCAAACAAACCGGCGCACAAGCCGTGCACCCCGGCTACGGCTTCTTGAGCGAGAACGAAGCCTTTGCCAAGCGCTGCGAAGACGAAGGTATTGCCTTCATCGGCCCCAAAGCGCATTCCATTGCCGCCATGGGCGACAAGATTGCCTCCAAGAAACTGGCCAACGAGGCCAAGGTCAACACCATTCCGGGCTACAACGACGCGATCAGCGGCCCTGAGCAGGCAGTTGAAATCGCCAAGGGCATCGGCTACCCCGTGATGATCAAGGCCTCGGCCGGCGGCGGCGGCAAGGGCTTGCGCGTGGCCTTCAACGACAAAGAGGCGTTTGAAGGCTTTGCCAGCTGCCAGAACGAAGCCCGCAACAGCTTTGGCGACGACCGCATCTTCATCGAGAAGTTTGTGCAGGAGCCCCGCCACATCGAGATCCAGGTGCTGGGCGACAGCCATGGCAACGTGATCTATTTGAATGAGCGCGAGTGCTCCATCCAGCGCCGCCACCAGAAGGTGATTGAAGAGGCGCCAAGCCCCTTCATCAGCGACGCCACCCGCAAAGCCATGGGCGAGCAGGCCGTGCAACTGGCCAAGGCCGTGAAGTACCAGAGCGCCGGAACCGTGGAGTTTGTGGTCGGCAAGGACCAGGATTTCTATTTCTTGGAAATGAACACCCGCCTGCAGGTGGAGCACCCGGTGACCGAGTGCATCACCGGCCTGGATTTGGTGGAGCTGATGATCCGCGTTGCCGCGGGCGAAAAGTTGCCGCTCACACAAGCCGACGTGAAGCGCGACGGATGGGCCATTGAGTGCCGCATCAACGCCGAAGACCCGTTTCGCAACTTCCTGCCATCCACCGGCCGCCTGGTGCGATTTGCACCGCCAGAGCAAACCATGTGGCAGGGCGACACCGAGCACTTGCAAGGCGTGCGCGTGGACACCGGTGTGCAGGACGGCGGCGAGATACCCATGTTCTACGACTCGATGATTGCCAAGCTCATCGTGCACGGCAAGGACCGCAATGACGCGATTGCCAAGATGCGTGAGGCTCTTAACGGCTTTGTGATCCGCGGTGTGTCCAGCAACATTCCGTTCCAGGCCGCGTTGTTGGCCCACCCCAAGTTCGTGAGTGGGGATTTCAACACCGGCTTTATTGCCGAGAACTACGGCAAGGGCTTCTTTGCCGAAGACGTGCCGCATGACGACGCAGCTTTCCTCACTGCGCTGGCCGCCTTTGTGCGCCGCAAGTCGCGCGAGCGCGCAGCGGGCATGTCCGGTCAGTTGCCGGGCTACGCCGTGGACGCAGGCAAAGACTATGTGGTGGTCACGCTGGATGCCGCCGGCAATAACCGCTACACCGCTGTGCATGTGGATGAGTTTGAAGGCGAAACCGGCTCAGCCCAAGTGCGCGTGGGCGCAAGCAGCTATGTTATTCGTAGCAAGTCGCGTCTGAACGACATCGCCATCACCGGCACGATGAACGGCAAAGCCTTCACCGCCCAGGTGGAGCGCGGTACCCCCAAGAACCCGCTGGCCCTGCGCGTGCAGCACAACGGCACCCGTATCGATGCGCTGGTCATGTCCCCCCGCATGGCCGAACTGCACAAGCTGATGCCGCACAAGGCACCGCCCGACATGAGTCGCTACGTGCTCTCGCCCATGCCCGGCTTGTTGGTCGATGTAGCAGTGGTGCCCGGCCAGAAGGTGCAGGCCGGTGAGCGAGTGGCCGTGATCGAAGCCATGAAGATGGAAAACGTGCTGTTTGCCGCCGCCGATGGTGTGGTGGGCAAGGTGCTGGCCGCTAAAGGCGAGAGCCTGTCGGTCGATCAGGCGATTGTGGAGTTCGTATGACCGCTGCCGAAGTCAAACGCCCCTTCAAGGTCTTGGGCATCCAGCAGATCGCCATTGGAGGCCCCGACAAAAAGCGCCTGCAAACCCTGTGGGTGGACATGCTGGGGCTGGAGGTTACGGGTACCTTCCAAAGCGAGAAGGAAAACGTTGACGAGGACATCTGCGCCATGGGCTCCGGCCCCTACAAGGTGGAAGTCGATCTCATGCAGCCCATGGACCCGGACAAGAAGCCTGCAGTGCACACCACGCCTTTGAACCATGTGGGTCTGTGGATCGACAACCTGCCGGTGGCGGTGGAGTGGCTCACTGCCAAAGGCGTGCGATTTGCACCCGGCGGTATCCGCAAAGGGGCAGCCGGCTACGACATCACCTTTTTGCATCCCAAAAGCAATGACGAATTCCCGATTGCCGGGGAGGGCGTGTTGATCGAATTGGTGCAGGCCCCGCCGGATGTGATCGCCGCTTTGGGCTGAAGCGCCGGTATGGCACTGATGCTTGAGGGGAAACACGGGGGGCAATGCCCCCTTTTTTGCGTGTCAGAAGTGTGCGAAACCGCTAAAGTAAAGCGAATTTAATAATTTACAAGGAACGCCCGTTATGAGCTTTGTGAAGTTGCTAGGCCCCGGTATGTGGGCTATGCGCAAGATGCGCTTTGGCGTCAAGCTCGCCCTGTTGGCACTGATTGTTTTGATTCCGTTGGTGTTTATCGTTTACCAACAGGTCAAAACGGTTTACGCCAGTATCTTGATTACCAAGTCTGAGATCGCAGGGACGACCGTGCTGACTGACATCACGGAGCTTGCGCGACTGGTCCAAGCCCACAGGGGGCAGACCAACATGAAGCTGCTGGGGGGCGACTCTGTGGTGGTGCCCATCGACAAAACCCGCAGTGCATTGACTGAGGCAGCCGCGCGAGTGAACGGGCACACAGAATTACTACCTGCAGATTGGGCTCAAACCAAGGGACGACTGGATGGCCTGTTTGCCAACTTGGCAGGCAAAAGCGTGTCGGAGAGCTTTTCGATGCACTCTGCGTTGGTCGCCGAGCTGATAAAGACGAGTTACCAAGTAGCTGACGCTTCGGGTTTGCTATACGACCCGGACCCGGCAGCTTTTTTGCAAATGGAGTTGATTGTTTATCGGCTTATTCCTTTGCGCGAGGCGGTAGGGATTGTGCGGGGAACAGGGGCTGGACTATTGAGTGAAGAGACGCTGGATGAAAAAGGTTTGGGCCGAATTCAAACCTTACTCGACAGTTTGCTAGAAAAGCGTCGCGAAGTTGAATTGCCGGTCTCGCTACTTACCGCCAAAGGCGCTGACCATGGCAACTATCAACCGGCGCAAGAGGCACTGGACGCGTTTGTCCGGACCACGCGCCTGCGGTTTAAGGAGGGGTCTGACTCCGGTGGGGCCAAAGCATATTTCGATCTTGGCAGCAAAGTGGTAGACGCCGTAGGCCAGTACCAGAAAGACATCAGCACGGCCCTCCAACTGAACCTCGAAAACCGTCTTGCAGCACTGCAGCGGGAAGTCCAGATCACATTGGCCCTCAGCACAGTCGCAGTTTTTGGCTTGCTTTACGCGATTTTCTCTTTTAACGTGAGTTTCTTGGCTGACTTGCGGCAGGTTCTGCGCTTTATGGAGGAAACCGCAAGCGGAAACATGCGATTTATTGCCCGAATACGTGGCAATGATGAGTTGTCGGACATGAGTCACTCCATGGCGGTGATGGTGAACAACATTTCGGTCATGGTGGCAAGTGTTAGAAGTAATGCAGCATTGGTTGCCGCTGCGGGCGACGGATTGGTCGCTTCCAGCGCCAGCCTCTCAGACCGCACAGAGCAGCAAGCTGCAAATTTGGAAGAAACTTCTGCAAGCGTTCAGGAGGTGTCCACAACGGTAAGGGACAACGCAAATGCAGCAGTCCAGTCAGACACAGCTGCCCAGCAAGTGAGCAAAACGGCTGAGAGTGGGGCGACTGAAATGTCTCACGCTATTTCCTCCATTGAAGCCATTGAAGCCAGCACCCGCCGTATGGATGAAATCGTGGGCGTGATTGATGGTCTGGCGTTCCAGACCAATATTCTGGCGCTCAACGCAGCCGTAGAAGCTGCACGAGCAGGCGAGTCTGGCCGTGGCTTCGCTGTGGTGGCGACGGAGGTCCGTTCGCTTGCCCAACGTTCTGCCGCTTCTGCCAAGGAAATTCGCCAGCTCATCACCACCTCTACTGCTCAAGTGGCAGCGGGTGTACAGCAAATTCGCACCGCTGCGAAGAACATCACTGCGATCGCTGACGGAGTGCGCGGCGTTGCGGGCAATATGTCCTTGATCTCCGCGTCCAGCGCGGAACAAAGTGCCAGCCTGGCGGAAATCACCACCGCCATCCGCCAGTTGGATGAGATTACCCAGCAAAACGCCTCCATGGTGGAGCAGGCGGTGAACCAAGCGACCGCGCTGCAGACCCGCGCCAGCGTGTTGGCCGATGCGGTGTCGGTGTTCAAGCTTCAGCAGGGTTCTGCGGACGAGGCGCGTCATTTGGTGGACCGTGCATTGGACTTGCGTCGCAGCAGCGGTAGCCGGGACAGCTTTATCCGCGAAGTGACGGCCCAGCACTCCGGTTTGTTTGACCGTGACATGTACGTGTTCGTGCTGGACCGCAATGGGCAGTACCTCGCATTTGCAGGCAATCAGGCCAAGGTCGGCACCCGGGTGCAGGATGTCGCCGGCATTGATGGCAATGCCTTGATCGACTCCATCATCCACCAGGCGGAAGCAAATCCGGGTTGGGTGGAGTACGAGATCGCCAACCCGCTCACCGGCCAGGTGCAAACCAAGATGTCTTACGTGCTGAAGGTAGACGATGTCTACGTGGGCTGCGGTGTCTACAAGAGCCTGATGAGCAGTCTTTGATCGGAGCTGGCAGGGTTCACCTGCCCGCTTCAACTGCCCGTGCCGGGTGTGGCTTTGCGGGCGCGCGCCCTGGCGAGGGCCGCCTCGATCACCGCCCGTTTTTTGTCCAGGATAGCCGGATCGGTGTGCTGGGAATGGGCGGGCAGGTCAGCCAGCTTCATGCGGGCTTTGGCCTCCATCGCCTGGGCATGTTCTTCCGTTTCGCGCGCTTGCCGCACCTGCCGGCTCTCATAACGTTGGCGAGCGTTGGCGGCTTCTTCGGGGCTCCATGCCGCCCAACCGGTACGTTCGCCGGAAACGGTTTCTACCATGATGCAATCCACCGGGCACACGGGAAGGCATAGCTCACAGCCGGTGCAGTGAGGCTCGATCACCGTGTGCATGCGCTTGTTGCTGCCGATGATGGCATCGGTGGGGCAGGCCTTGATGCACAGGGTGCAGCCAATGCACCAGTCTTCATCGATGAACACCACGGTGCGTGGCGCCTCCATCCCGAATTCCGGATTCAGCGGAATGACGGGTTGGCCGGTGATGGCAGCCAGACGTGCAATGCCCTCTGCACCGCCGGGCGGGCATTGGTTGATGGGGGCTTCACCACGTGCCATGGCGCCGGCATAAGCGGCGCAATCGGGGTAACCGCAGCGGGTGCACTGGGTTTGCGGCAGTGCGTCCAGAAGCTGCTGCGCCAACGCTGGCGCAGCCTCCGGGACGGTACTCACTTGGCGGTGCTGACCCGCTTGCTTGCTACTTTTTTGGTAGCTGCTCGCGCAGTCTTGGCGGGCGCTGGAGTCACTTTTGCTTCAGAAGCCGCTGCCGGGGCTGCCGCAGTGACCTTCACGGCTTTGGGTGCGCTCGTGGGCTTGTCGTGGCTCTTGATGAAGGCCTTGACCTGCGGGTACACCATATCGCGCCAACGGCGACCGGAAAAGATGCCGTAGTGACCGGCGCCCATGGCCTCATAGTGCTTTTGTAGCGACTTGGGGACGCCGCTGCAGATGTCGTGCACTGCACGGGTCTGACCGGAGCCCGAGATGTCGTCCAACTCACCTTCAACCGACAAGAGAGCCGTGGTGGTGATGTCTGAGGGCTTGACCCGTTCGATCTTGCCCTTTTCGCTTCGTACATCCCAGGTGCCGCTGACCAGCGCAAAGTCCTGGAACACGACGCGGATGGTCTCCAGGTAGTAGTCGGCGTCCATGTCCAACACGGCGTTGTACTCGTCGTAGAACTTGCGGTGGGCTTCGGCGGATGCGTCGTCGCCCTTGATCAGGTCTTTGAAATAGTCGTAATGGCTCTTGGCGTGGTGGTCGGGGTTCATGGCCACGAAGCCGGTGTGCTGCAAAAAGCCGGGGTAGACGCGGCGCCCCGCACCCGGGAAGCTGCTGGGCACGCGGTAAATCACATTGTTCTCGAACCAGCTGTGGCTCTTGTTCATGGCCAGGTTGTTCACCGCTGTGGGGGATTTGCGGGCGTCGATGGGTCCGCCCATCATGGTCATGGTCAGCGGCGTGGTCTCACCGCGGCTGGCCATCAGCGACACCGCGGCCAGCACGGGCACGGTCGGCTGGCACACGCTCATGACGTGGCAATTGCCGTACTTGCCTTGCACGTGGCGGATGAACTCCTGCACGTAGTTAACGTAGTCATCCAGGTGGAATTCGCCATCCGACAGGGGCACCAAACGGGCATTTTTCCAGTCGGTGATGTAGACCTTGTGGTCCTTGAGCATGGTTTTGACGGTGTCGCGCAGCAAGGTCGCGTAGTGGCCCGACAATGGCGCAACGATCAGCACCACCGGCTGACCCTTGATTTTTTCCAGGGTCGCGGTGTCATCGGTAAAGCGCTTGAAACGACGCAATTCACAGAAGGGCTTGGCGATCTCCACGCGCTCATGGATGGCGATGTCCACGCCATCGACGTCAATGGTGCGCAGGCCGAACTCGGGTTTTTCGTAGTCCTTGCCCAAGCGGTGCATCAGGTCGTAGCTGGCTGACAGGCGCTGGGCGAACGGGCTTTGTCCGGCCAGAGACAGCGGATTGCTATACAGCTTGGCCGCTGCCAGTGCCAGATCGGAAAACGGCTCCATCAGGGAACGTTGGGTTTCGTAGAGCTGGTACAGCATGGAGAACTCGCTTTCGGGGAAATGTTGCAGTGCAATATAACAGTGTTGTTTGTTTCAGCGATTACTGGCTTTGAGAATCCCTCGAACCGTATTCCGGCTGTGGGCCCCGAAGTTGGACAGCAACTCCGCCACCAGCGCATCCAGGCGGGATTTGGCCTCGGGTTGGGCATTGGCCAATTCCTTGACCATGGTGACTTTTTCTTCGTTGGCACCGAAATCAAAAGAGGGGTCGGACACAAAGCCCTCCGGCATGCTGGCCACCAGCGTTTGGGCGATGCGGTTGCCATAGCCGGCTGCCTGTGCGGAGACGACGTTGCGCAAATAGTGGTCGTACCACTCGGGGTAGCTGCTGTCTTTCTCGGAGTTACGCAGCGCCTGGTCAAGCGCTGTGTCCTGCTTGGCCAGTGCTGAGTTCAAAAGTACCTCCGCTTGGTACTTCTCCAATGCCAGGTGGCGGTTGGAGAGCAGGGTCACCATGTCGTTTTTCATGCCTGACAAGCCCACCATGGAAATGGCGTTCACAGCAAGGAGCTTGAGGGTTGAGTCGCCGGGTGACAAGGTGGCATGGTAAGGCTGGGTCAGGTCCTGGATGTAATGAAGTGCCAGGCCGGTGAAGCGCCAGCCCCAGTAGGGGTGCCCGGTGCGGAAGGCCAGCGAAGCGAGGGTGGAGTACTGGTACACCCGCAGCTGGGGGAAGGTGCGCTTGATAAACGGCGCTGCGGTGTACAGCACCTTGCTCTCGTGCATGAAGCCCATGTGGAAGGGGGCTTGGCTGGAATACACCAGAATGGGGTTGCCAAAGGGCTGGGTACCGAAACCGTACATCTTTCCCCATTCGGAGGGGTTGTCTTCAAAGAGGTTGATATCCAGCCCGTAGTCAGGCTCATCGGCGGCGCTGGCAACCACGGCCAAGGGTGCAACGGTGTCACCAGCCTTCAAGGGTTGGAACTTCTGGCTCGCATTGCCCAACATGGGCAGTGTCGTTACCGCTTCAGAGGGCAGGCGGGGCGCGGGGGATACGGCAGTCTTGGGGTCCGGCTGGATGAAGAGTGCGAAGCGGCTGTTCGGTGCAATGCGCAGTGCATGGGCAAAAGCGAGGCGGCGGGCGTCATCGCTACGGTCCGGGTTCGCGGTGAACGCCAATTTGGCCGGGCGGGGCGGATAACTTTGCAAATTTGCAACAGCCCACGCTTCCTGGCTGGCCAGCAGTGCCTCTATGGTTTTTTCTTCCGCTTTGAGGAAAGCATCCAGCGGCTCTACCGTGACCGGCGCCGCGTTTACGACTTCGGGCATGGCCTCCAGGGCCCGGTAGGCGGCCAGGGTATGGTTCCCCCAGGCTCCCGCAGTGGAAGACATCAGCCCCATCAGGGCACCCAAGGCATACGCCAGTTTCTTCATGCATTTTTCTCCATCAGCGCCCGTGGAATATGCGCGGGCAGCTATCAAAACAATAGCTGCCCGTACGGGGCCTGCGCCCCGCGGTCTTGCTTAGACGACCTTGGCGATCGCCTGGCAGACGTAGTCGATGTTCTTGCTGTTCAGGGCAGCCACGCACATGCGGCCGGTGTCGGTGCCATACACGCCGAACTCAGAACGCAGACGCACCATCTGGTCTTTGGAGAGGCCGGAGTAGCTGAACATGCCGATCTGGGTGGTGATGAAGGACATGTCCTTGGCCACACCGGCGGCCTTGAGGCCGTCCACCAGCTTCTGGCGCATGGCCTTGATGCGCACGCGCATTTCGCCAAGTTCCTGTTCCCACTGGGCGCGCAGCTCGGGGTTGTTCAGCACGGCAGCCACGATGGCGCCACCGTGGGTGGGTGGGTTGGAGTAGTTGGTACGGATCGCGATCTTGAGCTGGCTCAGGACACGGTCGGTTTCTTCCTTGCTGCTGCCGACCACGCTCAGGGCGCCCACGCGCTCGCCGTAGAGGCTGAAGCTCTTGGAGAAGCTGGTGGATACGAAGATATTCAAGCCAGCGGCCACAAACTTGGCGATCACCGCGCCGTCTTCAGCAATGCCGTAGCCGAAGCCTTGGTAGGCCATGTCGAGGAAAGCGGTGAGGTTGCGTTCCTTCACCACAGCAATCACTTGCTCCCATTGGGCGGCGGTGATGTCGTAGCCGGTGGGGTTGTGGCAGCAGGCGTGCAGCAGCACGATGGTGCCTGCGGCAGCGGCGTTCAGCTTGGCCAGCATGCCGTCAAAGTTGATGCCGCCCAGGCCGCCGTTGGCGCTCTGGTCGAAGTAGGGGTAGGTGTCCACCGGGAAGCCGGCGTTGGTGAACAGTGCGCGGTGGTTTTCCCAGCTGGGGTCGGAGATCAAGACCGTGGCGTTGGGGCTGATCTTCTTGAGGAAGTCGGCGCCGATCTTCAGGCCGCCGGTGCCGCCAATGGCTTGCACGGTGGCCACGCGGCCGCTCTTGACGACGTCGGAGTCAGCGCCGAAGACCAGGCCCTTGACTGCAGCGTCGTAGGCGGCAATACCGTCGATAGGCAGGTAGCCGCGTGCAGTGGGCTTGTCCATCATGGTCTTTTCAGCCGCTTGCACGCATTGCAGCAGGGGGAGTTTGCCGTTGTCGTCGAAATACACGCCCACACCCAGGTTGACTTTGTTGGGGTTGGTGTCAGCGTTGAATTGTTCGTTCAGACCCAGGATAGGGTCGCGGGGAGCCATTTCGACGGCGGTAAAGAGAGACATGGATAAGTCCTGTGATTGGAATGTCGTGAGGGTTGCCCGTAAACGCTGTCAGCGCTGCGGGTTCTCCCTATTTTACTGGGCACCGAGCTGGTGCCTTTTCTGCGCAACTAACGCACGAAGCCCTTTGCCAGTGCACGCGTGAGTTCGGCTGCCGGCAGATTGCCGCATTGCGAGGCGTTTTGCCCGCTCCACAATGGGGAAAAGTCGGCGTTGCCAACGCTCTCTGCCTTTGCACGCAAGGGTGCAATGGCCGCGGTGGCCAACGGAAATGCGGGGGCGGCAGGGTTCAAAGGGCCGAGTTCGCGCATCAGCCGGTTCACGATGCCGCGTGCAGGGCGCCCGGTGAAGAGGGTGGTGAGCGCTGTATGGCGGGCTTGGGGGCTTTGAAGTGCTGCGCGGTGCAAGGCCGATGTCGTGGCTTCCGGACAGCACATATAAGCGGTTCCGATTTGCACCGCAGACGCGCCGAGCGCCATGGCTGCGGCTACGCCTGCTGCGTCGGCAATGCCCCCGGCGGCAATGACCGGCACCCGAACAGCCTGCACGATCTGCGGCAACAAGGCCATGGTGCCCATTTGGGTGCTCAAGTCTCCGTTCAAAAAGATTCCGCGGTGGCCGCCTGCCTCCAGGCCTTGGGCAATGATGGCATCGGCACCATGCGCCTGAAGCCACAGGGCTTCATCCACCGTGGTGGCAGAGGCCAGCACCCGGCTGCCCCAGCTTTTGACGCGTGCCAACAGCGTCTTGGGAGGCAACCCGAAATGGAAACTCATGACCGCAGGCTTGAAGGCCTCGACAACATCAGCGGCTTGTTCGCTAAAGGGGGCGCGTCCGGGGCCGGGCGCGATTCCGGCAAGTGAAAGCCCAAGCTCGTTGTAGTAGGGTTGAAGTGTCTGTTGCCACAGCGCTTCCCGGGCCGGGTCAGGCTCGGGCGGGGTATGGCAAAAGAAATTGACGTTGTAGGGTTTGTCGGTGAGGGCGGTGAGCTGCGATAGCTCTTTGTCAAGCGCTTCCTGGCTCAGCATCGCCGCTGGAATGGAGCCCAAGCCGCCTGCATTGCAGACCGCGGCAGCCAGTGCATGGCCTTGTACCCCTGCCATGGGGGCCTGAACCAGGGGGAGGGTGGTGCCCAGGAATGAGGGGTTTGGCATAGCGTCTTCCTGCGTGTGAGCGGTCTAGTCTACAGTTCCACCTTTGCCCCTTTGAAGCCTGCCGCCATGTCTTTCCCTCAGCCCACCCCTGCAGTAACCGATGATGCCGAACAGGTGCGCACGGGCACGTTTGTGAGCTACCCCGATTCGCCTTTCGAGCTGTACCAGCCGTATCCGCCGGCGGGTGACCAACCGGAGGCCATCAGCCAGCTGGTGAGTGGTGTGGAAGACGGTGAAGTGTTCCAGACCCTGCTCGGCGTGACCGGCTCGGGCAAGACTTTCACCATGGCCAATGTGATTGCCCGTTTGGGGCGCCCGGCCATCGTGTTTGCGCCCAACAAAACGCTGGCCGCCCAGCTGTACAGCGAGTTTCGCGAGTTCTTTCCCAAGAATGCGGTGGAATATTTCGTCAGCTATTACGACTACTACCAGCCCGAAGCCTATGTGCCTCAGCGTGACCTCTTTATTGAAAAGGACAGCGCGATCAACGAGCACATCGAGCAGATGCGCCTCTCGTGCACCAAGAGCCTGCTGGAGCGGCGGGACGTGGTCATCGTGGCCACCGTGTCTGCGATCTACGGTATCGGCAAACCCGAGAGCTACCACCAGATGGTGATGACGCTGCGCGTGGGCGACAAGCTGGGTCAGCGGGACATGATTGCCCAGCTGGTGCGCATGCAGTACCAGCGCAATGACATGGACTTCAGCCGCGGCGCTTTCCGGGTGCGGGGCGACACCATCGACATTTTTCCGGCGGAGCACAGCGAAATGGCCATCCGCGTGGAGCTGTTTGATGACGAAATCGAGAGCCTGCAGCTGTTTGACCCGCTGACCGGCCGGATTCGCCAGAAGATCCCGCGCTTCACGGTCTACCCCAGCAGCCACTACGTGACGCCCCGCGATCAGGTGCTCGCCGCAGTGGAAACGATCAAGACGGAACTCTCAGACCGCCTCAAAGAGCTGGTTTCGGCAGGCAAGCTGGTGGAGGCACAGCGGCTGGAACAGCGCACCCGCTTCGATCTGGAAATGCTGAGTGAGGTGGGGCACTGCAAAGGCATTGAAAACTACTCCCGCCATCTGAGCGGCTCTGCCCCCGGCGAGCCACCTTCGACGCTGACGGACTATTTGCCCAAAGATGCACTCATGTTTCTGGACGAAAGCCATGTGCTGATCGGCCAGTTTGGCGGCATGTACAACGGGGACCGGGCCCGCAAGACGACGCTGGTGGAATATGGTTTTCGATTGCCTAGCGCCCTGGATAACCGGCCGTTGAAGTTTGAAGAGTTCGAGACCAAGATGCGCCAAGTCATCTTTGTGTCTGCCACACCCGCGCAATGGGAAAACGAGCATGCCGGTCAGGTGGTGGAGCAAGTGGTGCGGCCAACAGGCTTGGTGGACCCTGAAGTGGAAGTACGGCCAGCGGGCACCCAGGTGGACGATGTGCTGCAGGAAATCCGTATCCGCGTGGACAAAAACGAGCGTGTGCTGATTACAACGCTTACCAAGCGCATGGCGGAGCAGTTGACGGATTACCTGACGGACAACGGCGTGAAGGTGCGCTACCTGCACAGCGATGTGGACACCGTGGAGCGGGTGGAAATTCTGCGCGACCTTCGTCTGGGTACCTTTGATGTCCTTGTGGGGATCAACCTGCTGCGGGAAGGTTTGGATATTCCCGAGGTGTCGCTCGTGGCCATTCTGGATGCCGACAAGGAAGGCTTTTTGCGTTCCGAACGATCACTCATTCAGACCATTGGCCGGGCGGCCCGGAACCTGGAAGGAAAGGCGATTTTGTACGCCGACAAGATCACCGACTCCATGGAGCGCGCCATTGGTGAAACTGAACGCCGCCGCAAAAAGCAGATGGCCCACAACTTGGAGCGTGGCATCACGCCCAAGGCCATCGTGAAGAAAGTGCGGGATCTGATTGACGGCGTGTACAGCGAAAAGGCCGGCAAGGAGGCAGAACGCCTGGAGCGCGATGCCCAGCAACGGGCGCAGGTGGAGGACATGAGCGAGAAGGATATTTCCCGCGAAATCAAGCGCTTGGAGAAGCTGATGATGGAGCATGCCCGCAACCTGGAGTTCGAAAAGGCGGCGCGCGTGCGGGACCAATTGACCATCCTGAAGGAGCAGGCTTTTGGTGCGCCGGGAGCGGACAACGTCGTGATTTTGTAAAGTTGATTATTCCTATCGGGTAAATAGACTGATCAGTCTGCTTACCCGAGTGATCTGCGGGGTTTAGTGCTATACTTGAGTCCGCTAGTCAACAACCCTGCCACGAAGGAGCAAGCGATGCGTCTCACCACCAAAGGCCGTTTTGCGGTCACCGCGATGATCGATCTGGGCCTGCGCCAAAGCTCCGGGCCTGTGACTCTGGCTGCCATCAGCCAGCGCCAGCAAATTTCCCTTTCTTACCTTGAGCAGCTTTTCGGCAAGCTGCGTCGCCATGATCTGGTCGAGTCGACCCGTGGCCCCGGCGGCGGTTACACCTTGGCTCGCAAGGCCTCTGACATCACCGTGGCGGAAATCATCACGTCGGTGGATGAACCGATTGATGCCACCCAGTGCAGTGGCAAAGAAAACTGTCTGGGCGAAGGTGCCCGCTGCATGACCCACGACCTGTGGGCTTCCCTGAACACCCGTATGGTGGAGTTTCTGGATTCGGTCACTCTTCAAAAGCTGGTGGACGACCAGTTGGCCAAGGGTCTGCAAATCGAAGACAAGCCTACCGTCAAGCGTGCCATTTCGGCCATGCCTGTGGTCAAGCCCATTCGTGTGAATGCGCCCAATTCGGTCTTCGCCTTGGGCAACGCCTTCTCCAAATCCTGATTTTTACTGACAGCCAGCATCGAGCCAGCTATGGACACCACACCTCATTTCCCGATTTACATGGATTACAGCGCCACCAACCCCTGCGATGAGCGGGTGGTGGATGCCATGGTTCCCTGGCTTCGCAACCACTTTGGCAATCCGGCGTCCCGCAGCCACGCCTGGGGTTGGGAAGCGGAAGCCGCAGTGGAAAAAGCCCGCGAGCAAGTCGCCTCCCTGATCAACGCGGACCCGCGTGAAATTGTCTGGACATCGGGCGCCACCGAGTCCAATAACCTGGCGCTCAAAGGTGCAGCGCAGTTTTACAAAGGCAGAGGCAAGCACATCATCACGGTGAAAACCGAGCACAAGGCAGTATTGGATACCTGCCGCGAGCTGGAGCGCCAAGGCTTTGAGGTGACCTACCTTGATGTGCAAGAAGACGGCTTGGTGAATCTGGATGCCTTCAAGTCAGCGATCCGCCCTGACACCATTTTGGCCAGCGTCATGTTCGTGAATAACGAAATTGGCGTGATCCAGGATGTGACCGCTCTGGGTAATGCTTGCCGCGAAAAGGGAGTCATTTTCCACGTCGACGCAGCGCAAGCGACCGGTCGTGTGGATATTGACATGTCCCAGTTGCCTATCGATCTGATGAGCCTCACCTCTCACAAGACCTATGGCCCCAAAGGCATCGGTGCTCTGTTTGTGCGCCGTAAGCCACGCATCCGCCTGGAGGCCCAAATGCACGGTGGCGGCCATGAGCGCGGTATGCGCAGTGGCACATTGCCGACCCACCAGATCGTGGGCATGGGAGAGGCTTACGCTATCGCCAAGGCCGAGATGCACGAAGAGAACAAGCGCATCAAGGCTTTGCATGACCGCATGTTGGCCGGCCTGGAGGGGATAGAGCAGGTCTTCATCAACGGCCACAAGGAAAAGCGCGTTCCCCACAACTTGAACATGAGTTTCAATTATGTGGAAGGCGAGTCGCTGATCATGGGTATCAAGGGTCTTGCGGTCAGCAGTGGTTCGGCGTGTACTTCCGCCTCGCTGGAACCTAGTTACGTGTTGCGCGCGTTGGGCCGCAGCGATGAGTTGGCCCACAGCAGCTTGCGCATGACCATCGGTCGTTGGACGACCGAAGCAGACATTGATTACGCGGTAGACACGATCAAGCAAAACGTGGCCAAGCTGCGTGATTTGAGTCCCCTGTGGGATATGTACAAAGAAGGTATTGACCTGTCCACGATCCAGTGGGCGGCGCACTGATTGAAATTACGAGGTATTCCACATGGCATATTCAGACAAGGTCGTTGACCACTACGAAAACCCCCGCAATGTCGGCTCCTTTGACAAGGGCGACGAGTCTGTGGGCACCGGCATGGTGGGTGCCCCCGCTTGCGGTGACGTGATGAAGTTGCAGATCAAGGTCAATCCCCAAACCGGCGTGATTGAAGACGCCCGTTTCAAGACCTATGGCTGCGGCTCTGCGATTGCTTCCAGCTCCCTGGTCACTGAGTGGGTAAAGGGCAAGACGCTGGACGAAGCTGCTGCCCTGAAGAACAGCCAAATCGCGGAAGAGCTGGCACTGCCACCGGTCAAGATTCACTGCTCCATCCTGGCGGAAGACGCTATTAAGGCAGCCGTGGATGACTACAAGAAAAAGCACCTGAACTGATATGGCCGTCACTCTGACTGAGGCTGCTGCGCGGCACGTCACCCGGTATCTGACCAAGCGCGGTAAAGGCGTTGGCGTGCGATTGGGCGTGAAGACGACCGGTTGCTCTGGCTTGGCGTATCAGCTCGAATATGTGGACGAGCTGGCGCCCGAAGACGTCGTCTTCGAAGGCCACGGCGTGAAAGTGTTGGTGGACCCCAAGAGCCTTGCTTATATCGACGGTACGCAACTGGACTTTGTGCGCGAAGGGCTGAACGAAGGTTTTCGTTTCAACAACCCCAACGAGCGTGACAAATGCGGTTGCGGTGAGTCCTTCCGCGTGTGAATTTGCACGATGATGACTTTGCGCTGTTCGGCCTGAAGCAATCATTTGCCCAGGATCGCGCAGCCATGGATGCGCGTTGGAAAGAGCTTCAGCGCGAGGCCCACCCCGACAAGTTCGCATCCCATGGTGTTGCTGCGCAGCGCGTTGCCATGCAATGGTCGGTACGTATCAACGAGGCGTACCAGCGCTTGAAGGATCCTTTGAAGCGTGCAGCCTACTTGTGTGAGTTGGCCGGGTTCCCCATTCAGGCTCATAGCAACACAGCCATGCCGCCTTCATTCCTGATGCGGCAAATGGAGTGGCGTGAGGCGCTGGATGATGCAAGCGAGGCGGATACGGTGGAAGCGCTGCTCACTGATGTGCAAGCCGCGCGCAAGGACCTGCTGGCACAGTGTGAAAAGTGCCTGGATCAAGACCGTGATCCTGCGTCTGCGGTTGCGAGTGTCCGGGCATTGATGTTTATTGATAAGTTCGCCCAAGACCTGAATCAGCGCTTGGATCAATTTGAATAGTGTGAGTCTCCATGGCGCTTCTGCAAATCTCTGAACCCGGGCAATCTCCCAATCCCCATGAGCGCCGTATTGCCGTCGGTATTGACCTGGGGACCACGCATTCCTTGGTGGCCGCTGTACGTAACGGCGTGGCTGAGTGCCTGCCCGATGCGGAAGGTCGTGTCGTATTGCCCAGCGTGGTCCGCTACCTGGATGCAGACCGCAGGCAAATCGGATTTGAGGCGCTTGCCAGCCAGACCGCTGACCCCGGCAACACCATTGCGTCCGTGAAACGCTTGATGGGCCGCGGCGTGGCCGATGTGGCGCACATCGAAAAGCTGCCCTATGCGCTGGTTGATGAGCCGGGAATGGCCCGCATCCGTACCATTGCCGGCATCAAAAGCCCGGTAGAAATCAGCGCGGAGATTCTGGCCACGTTGCGATTCCGGGCGGAAGACAGCTTCAACGACGACATTTTCGGCGCTGTAATCACCGTACCTGCGTATTTTGATGATGCGCAGCGCCAAGCGACCAAAGACGCGGCCCAGCTGGCGGGCCTCAATGTCCTGAGGCTTATCAATGAGCCCACGGCGGCTGCCATTGCCTACGGTTTGGACAACGCAGCAGAAGGTGTTTACGCCATCTATGACCTGGGGGGGGCACATTCGATATCTCCATTCTTCGTTTGTCCCAAGGTGTATTTGAAGTGCTCTCCACGGGAGGCGACTCCGCCTTGGGGGGGACGACTATGACCGAGCGCTGGCTGAAGCCATTCTCGTTCGTAGCGGCTTGAGTGCTGATACAGCGGAAGACCAGGCAGAGCTGATGGCCGCGGCGCGGGCATGCAAGGAAGCCTTGTCTGACGAGGACATTGCCACTGTGGAAGTGGAGCTGTCCGGCGGCGAGATCGACTTGTCATTGAATCGCGAAGAGTTTGAAGCAGCTACGCAGTCACTCACCGCCCGTACCTTGCAAGCGGTGCGCAAGGCGCTGCGTGATGCAGGTTTGGGTAAAGAAGAAGTCAAAGGCGTCGTTCTGGTTGGTGGCTCGACCCGCATGCCGCAGATCAAGCACGCAGTAGGCGCGTTTTTCGGCCAGGAGCCCCTGACCAATTTGAATCCGGACGAGGTGGTCGCTTTGGGTGCCGCCATCCAGGCGAATCAACTGGCGGGCAATAACCCGTCCGGTGAACTGCTTTTGCTTGATGTGATTCCTCTATCGCTGGGTGTAGAGACCATGGGCGGTCTGGTGGAGCGCATTGTTCCCCGCAACCAGACCATCCCTACGGCCATGGCCCAGGATTTCACGACCTACAAGGATGGCCAAACAGCGCTGGCTTTGCATGTGGTCCAGGGCGAGCGGGATTTGGTCGCGGATTGCCGCAGCCTGGCCCGCTTTGAATTGCGTGGTATTCCCCCCATGGCGGCTGGCGCAGCCCGTATCCGGGTGACCTTCACGGTGGATGCGGATGGGTTGCTGAACGTGTCTGCCAAAGAGCAGGTCAGTGGCGTGGAGGCACGCATTGACGTGAAGCCTTCTTACGGTCTGACGGATGACCAGATCGCTGCCATGCTCAAAGACAGCTTCAGCACTGCCGAGGCTGACATGCGTGCCCGCGCACTGGTGGAGGCGAGGGTAGATGCCGACCGTTTGTTGCTGGCCACACGCAGTGCGTTGGACATTGACGGTGACTTGTTGGACGAGACTGAGCGCGCATCGGTGGACCAAGCCATGCTGCATTTGACGCAAGCCATTGCAGCGACAGAACCTGCTGTCATCGAGGCAGCTGTGAAGGCCCTCGCCGATGTGACTGAACCCTTTGCCGCCATGCGCATGAATCGCGGGATTACCAAAGCGTTGGCTGGTAAAAACATCGAATCCATCTGAACGAATTGACCCCTATGCCCATCATCAAGATCCTTCCACATCCAGAGTACTGCCCGGACGGCGCGGAAGTGAAAGCCGCACCAGGCACTTCCATTTGTGAAGCGCTGCTGGAAAACGGTATCGCTATCGAGCATGCCTGCGACATGAGCTGTGCCTGCACGACCTGCCATGTCATCGTGCGCGAGGGCTTGGGCTCTTTGAATGAAGCCGAAGAGACAGAAGAAGATCTGCTGGACCGGGCATGGGGCCTGGAGCCCCAATCCCGCCTGAGCTGCCAGGCTTATCTGGCGCAGCAGGATCTGGTGGTGCAAATTCCCAAGTACTCGATCAATCACGCCAAAGAGAACCACTGAGGCCAGCCATGCGCCAAATTGTTCTGGACACCGAAACCACCGGCTTCTATGCCAACCATCCGGACAACCCGGATCGCATGGTGGAAATTGGCTGCGTGGAATTGGTCAACCGCAAGCTGACTGGCAACAACCTCCATTTCTACTTGAACCCGGGGCGGGATAGTGACGAGGGAGCGCTGCGCGTCCACGGTTTGACCACACAGTTCCTGAGCGACAAGCCGCGTTTTGAAGAGATTGCACAGCAACTGGTGGACTACGTTGCCGGCGCTGAAATCATCATTCACAACGCGCCTTTTGACTTGTCATTTCTTGACATGGAACTGGGGCGTACCGGCCGTAAACCCTTCAAGACCTGCGTAGCAGGGGTGCTGGACACCTTGGTTATGGCCAAGGAAATGTTTCCCGGCAAACGCAACAGTCTGGATGCCTTGTGCGACCGCCTGGAAGTTGACAACTCCGGCCGCACATTGCACGGCGCTTTGCTGGATGCCGAGTTGCTGGCAGATGTTTACATCAACATGACGCGCGGGCAGGATGCCCTGCTCATGGAGAGCAGTGCGCCTCAGGAAGCCGGCATTGTGGTCGAGCAGCTCGACTTGCGCAGCATCCAACTCCCGGTGCTCGAAGCCAATGCGCAGGAAATGGCTGCGCACGAGGATGTCCTCAGTCAGCTCGACAAGTCCAGCGGAGGAAAAACCGTCTGGAAGCTGATGGCCTGAAAATTTGGTATATAATTTGAGACTTCCTTGATACGGAAACAAAGTTTCAAGGGCGATTAGCTCAGGGGTAGAGCACTGCATTCACACTGCAGGGGTCACATGTTCGATCCATGTATCGCCCACCAATAAAAAGCCTTCTAAGTTCTGCTTAGAAGGCTTTTTTCTTTGCTCTTTCACTTCTGCCTGACGCTGTGCCGGGTCGCCGGCAGAACATTACTTCAGCCGGGCGCAGTGGGTGATGGCTGGGTCAAGTAGTGCAATGCCAGTTTGTCCTCCCGGCTGAGGTTTTTGAAGGCCATACCCGCGATGTAGCTTTCAAGCCCTGGTGGGCGGCTGTGGTGGCATACCGTCGCGCTGATCTCGAGTGACAAGGGCGCGCCATCGATACGACCTTCCAAACCGAGGCTGAGGGCTGCTCCTACGGCGCCCAGTGGTGTCGCACATCGAACCATGGCGCCTTGCGGGCTGAGGTCCACGAGGATTACGTCACGTTTGTCATCCGATCCTTCCAACTGCACGCGGGCTGGCCAGGACACTTTGGTGCGCATGGATTGGCGGACCTGTTTGGCATCGACCAGTGCCGGGTAGGCCAGCAGGGCATACGCGAAAGGCTTCTCGAAGGTCTGCAGCACTTTGCTGATGAAGGAAAACTCGTGCTGGCCGGTAAAGCCCCGAACGACACACACGTCACCCTGCGTCATTTCGGTTTGGGTCGCGTCCGAGCCTGCGGGGCCCACCATAACCCCTTTACCTTCGATCGCCCCGAAAAACTGGGCTTCAATTTTGGTGGCACCTTCTGCCAGACGCCGGGTCTGCAAAGCCATGCCGGAGCGCAGGCCCAGCGCCTTGAGTGGCAGTCGCAAAACCGCATCGGCAGGATGGGCAGCGTTGTCGTGGGTGTCGGTCATGGGTATCTCGCCGGTATCACAGGGCGGGTGCTGGCAAGGTTTGTGCCCATTCAATAATCGTCTTCGCCATGGGGGCAACGGCCTTGGGCGCTTTGATGGCGCCCGCCAGCACGTGTTGGCCCTTGGACTCGCTGTAGTCGACCTGCACCAGTTGTTTGGTTTGGGAATTGAAGCGTGCAATCGCTGCCTTGGTTTGCTCGGGTTCTACCGTTTCGTCCGCAGCGCTGTAAAACACCAAAACCGGCGTGCTGAATCGCTCCAAGGGCCCTTCGCGCACGCCTTTGACGAGCGCCATCATGGGAAACAAAGCTTTGGTCGGGTAGTTACTGGTCCAGGCATTTGCCTCCGCGTTGCTGGCAGGAGTCCAGCTGCGCTGTTCGCCCAGAATGCCGAAGGCGATCTGGTGGCCCCATGGGCCGTTGATGAGGTCTGCCCGGGTGTCCTTGGGGCCGAAATTGGGCGATACGAACACGTGGCCCGCTACCTGTGCATTGCGGTCATGGGTGCCCAACCAAGTTGACAAAGTCGCCCCGGTCGAGCAGCTGATGATCAATACCTTTTCGCCCAGTTGCTGACCGATGCGAAGCGCTTCGTCAGCGTCTGCCAGCCAGTCTTGTACGGATACCTGGCCCATGGCAGCACCGGGAAGACCATGGCCGCTGAGGCGGGTGTAAAAGACATTGGCGCCCAGTGCTTTGGCAACCTGTTCGGTCAAAGGGGCAGTTTCCAGACGGCTTGCGGAAAAGCCATGGATGTAGACCACTGACCAGGGTGTGCGCTGCCCGGCTTCACCCGCCCACACAATGCCTTTTGCATTGCCGGGCTTGATGCTGTTCATCTTGGCTTCTTGAGCGCTGATCCATGTGTCCAGCTCAGCCACGTTTTGGGGCGCTTGCGCGCGTGGCAAAGGGCTATCGGGGCCGAATGCGTTGCGGGGGCCGGCAAAGAACACGGCAACGGCGATAGCCAATGTGGCCAGCAGGCCTGTCAGAACCTTGAACCAGCGGCTCCCGGTGGCCTTTAAGGAGGTGGATGCAATGGTTGACAAGTCAATGGCTCCCTGTGGTTGAAATGGCCCGTAGGAAGCGCACTGTTTGATGCTCTGGCGTTCGCCTCCCTCGCTAAGATGGTACACCGGCTCGCGCTTTGCGGGCATGCAGGAGTGGGTATGAAACTACAAGCGGTGGTCCCCGGGAGCTGGAGCAGTTTGCCGGCCATAAGTCTGTTGTGCGCCGGGTTGATCTCAGGCTGCGCAGACATGGAGCACGTCGGCTGGCATCTGGCCTCAAGCACCAAACCAGCGCTGATGCAGATCAATGGCCAACGCCTCGAGGGCGATGTGCAGTTGAGGCCGGACCGCACCGGGGCGATCCGGATGGCGGGGGAGGGCAGCATTGCCAGTTGTGCAGGCTCCTTGCGCTTCACGGCGGTGAATTCGGGGGCCATGGACATGCGTTGCAGCGATGGCGGCATGTTTGACCTGCGATTCGCCCTGGTGAATGAAGTGAAGGGCTACGCCTTCGGCTCCTACCAGGATGCCACGGTGGCACTGACTTTCGGGATGGAGGCCCCAGAGGCCCAGGCGTACCTGGCCCGTGCGTCTGCAAAAGCCGCTGTAGGTGCAGCACCGGTAACTCCTTGACGCGATATGGATACCGTTGATTGCGTAGTGATCGGTGCGGGCGTCGTGGGGCTGGCAGTCGCGCGCAGTCTGGCTTTGGCCGGGCGTGAGGTGTTGGTTCTTGAGGCATGCGAGAGTTTTGGCACCCAGACAAGTGCGCGCAATAGCGAGGTAATTCACGCAGGCATCTACTACCCGAAAGATTCCCTGAAGGCCCGTTTGTGCGTAGAAGGTAAACAGCTGCTTTACGCCTACCTGCAAGAGCGGCATCTCCCGTATCAACAGTGCGGGAAATTGCTGGTAGCCACGCGGACCGACCAACTTGCCCAACTTGAGGTGTTACAGGCAAAAGCTGCGGCGAACGGCGTCGGTGACCTGCGGCTGTTGGACCAGGCCGAGGCGCGAAGCCTTGAGCCTGCATTGCACTGCGTAGGCGCTTTGCTGTCGCCTTCCACAGGAATCGTGGACAGCCACGCCCTGATGGTCTCTTTACTGGGGGATCTGGAAGCATCCGGAGGCATTCTGGCCGTGAATTCGGTGCTGGCGCACGCCGAATATGCGGGAGGCGCTATTGAATTAGTAGCGGAGGACGGCACGGAGTTGCGTGCGAAAACGGTGGTGAATGCGGCCGGTCTGCAGGCTTGTGAGGTAGCGCGGCGTTGCCGCGGGATGCGGCAGGAGGCGATACCGAGAGCGCATTACGCCAAGGGCAGTTACTTTGCGTTGTCCTCACGCAGCCCCTTCAGTCGCCTCATTTACCCGGTTCCCGAAGCGGCTGGCTTGGGTGTGCACCTGACGCTGGACATGGGCGGACAAGCCCGCTTCGGGCCTGATGTGGAGTGGGTAGATAACCCCGAGGACCTGCAGGTTGATCCTGCTCGCGGCGAGGTGTTTTACAGTGAAATACGCAAATACTGGCCGGCGTTGCCGGATGGCGCTTTGCAAGCCGCCTACGCCGGCATGCGGCCCAAGATTTCGGGGCCCGGTGAACCGGCGGCGGATTTTCTGATCCAAGGGGTTGGCGAACATGGTGTGCTGGGTTGGATCAATCTGCTGGGTATCGAGTCGCCGGGGCTGACCAGTGCCATGGCAATCGGTGCGTATATAGAGGGCCTGGTCGGCGCAGAATAAGAGGCTTGCGGGTGCACGAGTCTGAATTGTCGAAACAGGAAGGAAAGCAAAACATGTCGTTCACTATTTCTCATTGGATACGCGCCGGAGCTGCGTGTGCCCTTGTGGCTTTGGCAGGATGTGCTGGCATGCAGGAGCAGGCCGGTGCGCCCCGCAAAGAAACCCTGCACGTAGTCACCGACAAACTGGAGCTGCTCACCATTAACGCCGGCCAGCCGACCAAGGTGCTGAGCCGCGTCATGCTGTCTGGCTTGGCTGCGGGTGACACCCTGGTGGGTGTGGATTACCGCATCTCCAAGGGTGTGCTGTTTGCTTTGAGCAAGTCCGGGCGCCTCTACACCGTGGATACCGCCAGCGGCGCCATGAAGGCGGTCGGAAGTACGCCCGCGGTGGCGCTGCAAGGGGATGCCTTCGGTATGGACTTCAACCCGGTGGCTGACCGGGTGCGGGTGATGGGGGCTAGCGGCCAGAACCTGCGTCTGCACCCCGACACCGGTGCACTGGCTGCCACCGACCCCGCGCCGGCCTATGCACCCACCGACAAACGCGCGGGCACCAAGCCCGAAGTGGTTGCTGCCGCATACACCTACAACAAGAAGGACGACAAGCTCACCACCAACTTTGCCATTGACCGCAATGGCGGCTATCTGGTCACCATGGGCTCGGCGGAGGGCGTGCAGCCGGTGGTGTCGTTCAATACCGGGCAGCTGTTCACCGTCGGGGCGATTGGTGTTGCCGACATGGTGGATGCCAGCATGGACATTGCGGATGTGTCGGGCGCTGCGTTTGCCGCCATCCGGCTAAAGTCCCATGCAACTACCCGGCTCTACAGCTTGGACCTGCAGACCGGCAAAGGCACCTTTATCGGCACCATCGGTGACGGTGCCAAGGTGCTGGGTATGGCCGTTGAACTCTGATTGCTATGAAATCAGGAGCTGCTCGCGCAATAGATGCGTGCGCCAGCAGCCTATTTCTTTAGATTTTTGAGTGCCAGCGCCGCATCTTTCACCAGCTGCGGCCCGGCATAAATCAGTCCGGTGTAGATCTGCACCGCATCCGCACCCGCTTGAATTTTGCTGACCGCATCGGCCGCGCACATGATGCCGCCCACGCCGATGATGGGGAAGTCTTTACCCAGCGCTGCACGCAGTTGGCCAATGACGGCATTGCTCTTCTCCAGCACCGGAGCGCCTGACAGGCCGCCCATCTCATCGGCATGTGGCATGCCCTTGACCGCTTCACGTGACAAAGTGGTGTTGGTGCCGATCACGCCCCAGGCGTTGTTGACCTTGCCACTGCTATCGGTGCCGTAGCGTTGGAGCGTGGCGGCAATCACGGCGACCTGGTCTGCTTCCAGATCCGGGGCAATTTTCAGGAAGACGGGTTTGCGCTGGCCGTGCTTTTGGGCCAGCTGTTCGCGGCGCTCGGCAATGGCGCCCAGCAGGGCGTCCAGCGCCTCGTCGCTTTGCAGGCTGCGCAGGTTCTTGGTGTTGGGGCTGGAGATGTTGACAGTGATGTAGTCCGCATGCGGGTACACGCCGTCCAGGCAAATCAGGTAGTCGTCGGTAGCCTTCTCGATGGGGGTGGCCGCGTTCTTGCCGATGTTGAGGCCCAACAACAGAGACGGGTTTTTGCTCTGGCGCAGGGCGGAGCGCTGCACATTGACAATGAAGGCGTCCAGACCATGGTTGTTAAAGCCCAGGCGGTTGATGAGCGCGTTGGCTTCGGGCAGGCGGAACATGCGGGGCTTGGGGTTGCCCGGCTGGGCCAATGGGGTGACGGTGCCGACCTCCACAAAGCCGAAGCCCATGGCACCCAGGCCATCGATGCAGCGGGCGTTTTTGTCCAGGCCGGCGGCCATGCCCACGCGGTTGGGAAACATCAAGCCGGCGATGGTGACCGGGTCGTCCACCCGGCTGTTGCAGTAGGCCAGCTTAAGCGGGTTGCCCTGGCTGGCAGCCAAGCCTGCCATTGTGATGTCGTGGGCGACTTCGGGGTCCAGATTGAACAAAACGCGGCGGGCGAGGGCGTAGGGCACCAGAGACATCGGATAATTCCTGCTTTCAGATTTCAACTCCCTCCATTGTCCCTCAGGACCTTTCAGGCTTTCCTCATGACCACACCCGCACTCTCCCAAGACGAACTCAAAACCCTGGTAGGCCAGGCCGCCCTGCAGTACGTGGTGCCCGGCGAGATCGTGGGCGTGGGTACCGGCTCCACCGTGAACAAATTTATTGACGCGCTGGCCACCATCAAAGACCAGATCAAGGGCGCCGTGTCCAGCTCCGTGGCCAGCACCGAGCGCCTGCAGGCGCTGGGCATCCAGGTGTTTGACAGCAACGAGGTGGACAAGCTCTCGGTCTATATCGATGGCGCCGACGAGATTGATGGTGCCGGCAATATGGTCAAAGGGGGCGGTGCCGCGCTGACCCGCGAGAAGATCGTGGCCGCCCAAAGCACCAAGTTTGTGTGCATTGCGGATGAGTCCAAGCTGGTGCAAACATTGGGCAAGTTTCCCTTGCCGGTGGAAGTCATCCCCATGGCGACGCAGCGCGTCATCGCCCAGTTTGCTGCCAAAGGCGGCAAAGGTTCCATCCGCTTGAAAGATGGCAAACCCTTGGTGACCGACAACGGCCAGTACATCGTGGACGTAACCGGCCTGCAGATCACTGACCCACTGGCCTTCGAAGCGGAGGTGAGCCAGTGGCCCGGCGTGGTGACAGTAGGTGTGTTCGCCTACCAGCGGGCCCAGGTGTGTTTGCTCGGCACAGCCAGTGGTGTCAAAACGTTAACGTTTCAGTAAAGCTCGGAAGTTTTACACCGCAGGCGCAGACATCATGCGCTCTACATAGCGCGCCACCGTATCGATCTCCAAGTTGACACGGCTGCCTTGGGCCAAAGTTCCCAAGGCGGTGTTTTCAACCGTGTGGGGTATCAGATTGATACTTATCTCGCATCCGCCGGGCAGATCCGCCACGCGGTTCACCGTCAGGCTCACACCATTGATCGTGATGGAGCATTTGTAGGCCAAGTACTTGGCCAAACTAGGGGGCGCCATCACCCGCAGCTCCCAGCTTTCACCTACTCGGGCAAAGTGGCTGATGCTGCCGATGCCATCCACATGACCGGACACAATGTGCCCGCCCAAGCGATCGTTGGCGCGCAACGCTTTCTCGAGGTTAACGGTGCCAAGTCCGTCGAGACCGGCTGTTTTATCGAGGGACTCCGCAGAAATGTCGATGGTGAAACTTTGTGTTGCCACATCGAAGGTGGTGACCGTCATGCAGGCGCCGTTGAGCGCAATGCTGTCGCCCAAGCCCACATCGTCCAGATAGCCCGGCGGGGCTTGAATGGTGAGGCGCTTGCCATGAGTGGAGGATTCGCCCAGTGCCTGGACGGCGGAAATGCGGCCAACGCCGGTGATGATGCCTGTGAACATCCATTCATTTTCGCAGGGAAAGGGTAGGGCAGAACGAGCCCCGCCCGCAAAACCCTAGAACTGGTCGCGCCGCTGCACGCGCGCCACGATGCGCAGGTCCGGGCCGACCATCTCGGTGGACTTGAACTCCAGCTCCACGCCTTGGCTCAATTCGGTGAGAGGTCCCAAGTGGAACATGCCTGCGCCTTGGCCCAGCAACTTGGGGGCGAGATACACCACAAACTCGTCTACCAACCCTTCACGCAGCAGCGAGCCATTGAGCTTGAAGCCGGCTTCTACATGGAGCTCATTGATCTCGCGACGTCCCAAGTCCTGCATCATGGCAGCCAAGTCCACCTTGCCGGTAGGTTGGCCCTTGGCGTCTTTACCGGGCATGAAAATGACGGTAGCTCCCAATGCTTCCAACGCGGCTCGTTTGGCATCATTTGGGGCCGCGGCGTAGATAAATACGGTGCGACCAGCTATAAAAAAAGGAGCGTCCAGCGGCGTTTCCAGCCTGCTGTCCACCACCACCAGATGCGGCTGCCTTGGCGTCTCCACCAAACGGACATCCAGCCTGGGCCGGTCTGCCAACACGGTGCCAATGCCTGTGAGGATGGCGCAACACCGTGCGCGCCACGCGTGGCCATCCTCCCGCGCAGCAGGCCCGGTAATCCACTGGCTAGCGCCGTTGTCCAAAGCAGTAGTACCGTCTAACGACGCCGCCACTTTCATGCGCACCCACGGGGTCTTGCGGATCATGCGGCTGAAGAAACCGATATTCAACTCGCGGGATTCAATAGCCAGAGGGTGGTCCGGTGCCAGTACCTCGACTTCCACGCCCGCCGCTCGCAGCTTGGTAAAGCCATTGCCGGCCACCAGTGGGTTGGGGTCGAGGTTGGTCGCCACCACCTTTTTGATGCCCGCTTGAATTAGCGCATCGCAGCAGGGGCCAGTGCGGCCGTGGTGAGAGCAAGGCTCCAGGGTTACGTAAGCCGTGGCGCCAACCACTGAGAGGCCTTTTTCGGCTGCGTTACGCAGGGCGACGACTTCTGCATGTGGGCCGCCTGCTTCTTGGGTATGCCCTAAGCTGAGTACTTCTCCATTCGAATCGGCGATGATGCATCCGACATGTGGATTGGGGCTTGTGACGCGCAAACCCAACACCGCCACATCCAAAGCGGAAACAGTCAATTTCTCGATCGAACTCATTTTTAATGAGTAATTAGTCAGGGACAAATCCCAATTCGATAGTCTGTACGCTCGGTACGGGCAAGCCGTTCAAGAATGCAGGATTCATGGGCGTCTCAATAATTACGGCCATCGCTTTTTCAATTTGGCTAAGATTTGATGTTGTCCCTAACAGCTTCCATTCAACGATTTTTCCTTTTTCGTCTATCCACAAAGTGAAGCTGATAGTTTGACTTTCGCTAGATGGCCACGACGTCCAATCGATCACCCATTCCCCAACTGGGGTCGCAGGCGTATCAACCTCAATGAGCGAAAAAAAATGCAATTCGTATTCATCTCCAATTCTTGGCAACAAGTTTCGACTTGATGGCGTTTGTATTTGGATGTTTTCAGAATAAACAGATGGACTACCTTCAAATAAACCGAAATTCTTAAACTCGGGGATCGTCGTAGTCGATTGCGTTAGAAAGCGAATCGTCGTTCTTTGAATGCCTGTTTGTGCTTTGCTGGCGCCAAAAAAGCTGTACAGAGGAGTTAATAGTATTACCAAATGAAGCCAAGCTGAAGCGAGTAAGCATACACCTATGGCTTTGTAGTACCGCATCAAAGCGATAACCGATGTTACCGCCAGCATCCCGCGATGGCAGCCGCCTTATTAGCAAATTTACTGGTATCCCACGTGTTATCAACGATACTCTTGCGGCCCAGATTATCAATCGTGAAATTTCCACATTTGTCGCTTGCCACAACAGAACCGTTTGCACGCGTGGCAGTCACCAAATAATAATCTCGGCTTCCATTGACTACTGTAAGCGATAAGTTGTATGCCGCACTCCCTTGGCCAGCAGGAGGGGATGTAGAAAAGCGGCTAGGAAATAGCGCAGCGTCGGTAGTCGCTGTGCCTGCACTGTTTTGGTCATAGCGGTAGTTTTCAGAGTAGAAGCGCTCCATCCACTGGGTTGCTGCGATGAGTGCACTTTGCGCTTCTACGCGTTTTGCGCGTGATATGTATTCAACGTAAGAGGGGTAAGCAAGTCTGGCCAATATTCCCACAATTGCCACCGTAATCATGAGTTCAATAAGCGTAAAACCATTGTATTTATGTTTCATGAATTTAGACCTCATTGATCAGTCCGAAGCCCTGGAATTTCGCGCCACTGCATGCGTCCTGAGGGACGGTAACAGAAAACAGTGTCCGAGCTTTGTCCGATTTTCCGTCTTGCCGATGTACCAGCCGGGCATTCAGTCGCGGACTTGGTACAAGTTTCTACTCCATTCGTCGTGGTGCAGGTGCAACCCGCATCACCAGCACGGCATTGCTTGGTAAAAGCGCGCTTCGTCCTATCGGAGACAATACGCACCTTTTGATCGAGTGCTGTCACACCAGCATTCAGGTATGTAGTTGTTCCTACTAGGGTTGTGCCTTGTATATTACGCTCTGGTTGACCAGTAATCGGGTCGATGGCATAGGAGGCGACGTCAGGCTTAGCAGAGCAAACATTCGTTGAGCTTTGCGCCATCACTGTAGTGAATGCAAGAACACCCGCCTGAATATCGGGATCTGACAAAACCATTTCAGAACTTCCAGGAAGACTGAAATACCAGCCGTCCTTCGTCGCCCAATCAATCGTCCCCCGGCAGTCACGATAACATTACCGTTGCTTTGTCGCGAATAGGTTCGCGCCACCAAAGTAGACCCATCTGAATTCGGCAACGACCTACTTCCGGTTGCGAATGCAGGGCGGTCCCAAATTCCGTATATACGCTGGCTTACTGCTGTATTCGGGAAATTGCCTGATTCGAATGCATTGCCCGTGCCGAAAGTGATTATGAGTCCATCATAAGGTGGATACGCAAATTCAGGGGCTGTAGTAATAGGAAGTGCCGTCGATCCTGACTTTGCCGTAATCAAGGGGAGGTTGGTTGAACCTGATTTGTAAGCAACATCCCAGCTGCTTTCG
Source organism: Rhodoferax mekongensis (assembly GCF_032191775.1). Lineage (NCBI taxonomy): Bacteria > Pseudomonadati > Pseudomonadota > Betaproteobacteria > Burkholderiales > Comamonadaceae > Rhodoferax > Rhodoferax mekongensis. The sequence continues at coordinate 2,239,757 of NZ_CP132507.1, forward strand.
GAGGCGCTGGTCAAATCAAACTTCCACATGTTGCCTTTTAGATCGCCGGCATAAACGATATCAGCGGTTCCATTTCCGTCCAAATCAATCCAGGTTGGCGCTGACATACCATTTCCGGAGCCGCTGTCAGCAACAATCTTCTTGTATTTGCCTGTCCATGTTCCATTCGAATTTGGGCCATCGGTATAAATAATGAATAGTACCGATTTTCCGTTGCTTGACTTCTGGCCGTTACCAAGAAGGATGGCAAATTTGCCGTTGTTTAACTTAACAATCGGAGATGGTTGATTCGAGAATGGACTATTCAATATGTCATAAACAATATAACCAAGGTCACTATCATCATCGGAGGTGAACTGCCACTTAAAAATAGAATCAGGATTGGTATTGGATTCCCCAGAGGTTAGGATGCTGATATCACCTGTATCCAATGCATATATTGCTCGCCCACCTCTGCCTAAAGTGCCGAAGGTATAGGTTTTCCAAGTGCTAGTGCTCCCACTAGTTACTAAGATATCACCAGAGAAAGGGTTTCCATCGACGTAAGGCCAAACGGTACCGGTAGGTTGTGTTTCTACGCTGTCGAGTGTGAAGTTGGCGCCGTTCAGCCGAGTCCGCCCCGTTGTACCACGCTGAAGCGGAATCTCTGCCAGACGGTTAGCCAGTACACCTGGAACATAAGCAAACACCTCTGCTCCTGTAGTTGGATTGAAAGCATGCAGCATTCCGTCATTTGCAGCAACCCAGAGTAACTTTGCCCGTGTCTTGTTATCACTTACAAAAGTCGAATAGTCTGGAAACAAGTTGCCTGAATAACTAGCAAAAGGTCGTTCCTGGATCGCGGGAGTAGCGTTCACAATAGGTCCAAGGATGTTGTCGCCACGCGAACGTAAACCAGTAGAGGCAGCTTCTTTGGTTTGGTCACCACGCATGTAATCAACCACAATTGAAGCATTTGTCTCGCTCAGCCTATTTGTGCTGGCGCTGGTCATTTGGGTCTTGTAATCATCTGGTAGTGAGGCCCAACGGAACGCAAAACCACCGGTACTTGCGCTGGTTGATGTAGATGAGGTGTTTTTGTTCCCATAGTTCGTAATAATGATTCGGGATTCGCCCTTATCTCCGTTAGTCGAGTTGCTGGTCCTGGTTGCCAGTAGTTGACCCGCACGCCATGTGTAATCGTTATTAAAGTAACCCAAACTGTCTACCTGATAAGCCTCAATATTGCCTTCGACCGCAGTGGAGTCGAATTTCGCTATGTATTTAAAGCCATCAGATTGGAGTTGTGCCGAAGAAACCGCAGGTGCCGCGTTGGAGTTTTTTGCGAGATCATCAAGCGCTTTTCTAAGCTGTGCCTCTAGTAAATCAGGGCGACGTGCCAGGTAATATCCATCGGGAATCCCATCCGCTCCGGGTGTGCCATCCGACTTGAGCTTGTCCCACGATGCGGTGTCGGTAGGCAAATAAACATTGGAGTATGTGCCATCAGTCCCCTTTACGCTGGACGTAAAGTTTCCGTACTTGGCTGCATACCAAAGCGGATCCTTCAAGATCGCGTCGCCAGCGCCCACCATGTGGAAGGTCGTAATTACCTTGAAATCTACGTCCTGCACGTTGCAATAGCCGGCGGAGCCAGTTGCTGCGGAGGTTCTCGCGGCGTTAGTCCACGGATTCACATAGCAAGCACCTTTGGCATTGATGGGACTGGTTCCAGCAAATGTCGATCCATCTGGATTTTTTGCTTCAAAAGTGAAGTATCCCAAAGTAGAGCTATTTAGAGTAGAGCTTGAATTTGCTGCTCTATAGGTATCGTCAGCACAGAGATTGCCGGTGATGCCAGAGAACTTGTCAGTTTTATAGTGCTGGTGTGTTAAGTATCTGCCATCCCCAGTTGTTTGCCCAGGAATGCGTCCGCCAATAATGCTGAAACCATGTGTACCACCTGCACCTGAGCATGTTGAAGGCACATCTGTGGTGATTTTGATGCTGTATCCAGACGGTGATGCAGAGTCCGCCACAATGTCATACCGGAGAAAACCGGTAAGGTCCATGTCATAGTCGCCACCGAGTAGGGCATCATTCCACGTAACAATAAATGCACCATGGGTTGAACTGGAGCTGATCGAAGCAAAAGTTAAAGGTGCACCTATGTTTGACCCCCAAACGCTTTCGGGTGTTATATAGACGTATTTCGTAGGGTTGGTCCCGGGGACAGGGACTTCTATTCGAGCAGCTCCACCAGACAACGATGCCGCCAAAGTTTTTACCTTCAATGCGTCTTGCACGTAGGCAATATCAGTCGGCAAGGTAGTGTAGTTTCTAACGCGGTTGGTGTTTGCATAGTATGCAGCCCCCGCTACCTTAAAGGAGCCTTGCATCGCAGGTGCCTCTGGGCATACGCCCATAACTCCGCTTAAGCTCCCCACAGTTTTTCCTGAGCACGATAAATCGTTGTTTGTGCCGTTGCGGCCTACAGAACGCACCGTCCCGGTTATCAGCTCCGCATCGCCAACAGCATCGGTAAAGTCATCAAGTATTTTTGAACTTGCACTGTTTCCAGATAAATAACGATTTGGCAAATTGGCAAAAGAGTTTTTTGCATTGTCATCTTCACCGTCATAGCTCAGCGCACTACTGGATAAAGCCAAGGCATACATCGGCCGACAAATTGCGTTGCCGTATTGCGAGAAACGGGTTGTATTGGAGTTACTCTGCGGGTCAGTCCAACTCTTTACTGGCAGACCAGTGTTGGTGTCATTGGTCGTGGTGGTTGGATTGTCCGGTGCCGGATTCGTACCGTCATACGAATAATATTTCAACGCCTGAATCAACATTTCACCAACAGGATTACCCCATGCCGGCAATGAGCCAATGGTGGAGCCACCATAACTCCTGCTTGTGCGGCCATACAAAATAATATTATCCATGGCCTTGATGGAACCACTTCCAGTGGTCCGCCCATCTGTCAATGTTGTGCTACAGCCAGAAGAAGTGCTGTGGCAGAACACCCCGGTGCTGGGGTTGATTTCATCACTGAAGTCACCCATGTTCTTGCGGAGTGCGCCTGCATAGGTGTTGCGGTCGTAGCTACCTGTGATAACACCAAACTCCGCTCTCGCGGCACTACCACTGGCATTAAATCCAAACTCCTGGAACAAGCCATAGGGCTTGAAGTTGGTGGTGGAATCAGGCGGGAAAGCTTGGCAACGCTCTTCCCCTATGAGCGATTTTGTTGAGTCGCGGGGGTCTGTTGTCGGGTCGCAGACTTTGACCCGCATGGTGAGTTCCGGCCCGATGTTAGAACCATATTTGGCAGCATCGTCGACGGAGTGTGGTGTTTGTATCTCATGCGCTATGCCCCCACCACCTTTGTCTGCATCTTTATAGTAGCGGGCAAGTTTCGCGGTGAATTTGGCGTCGGCATCATTAGCTACATCGCGGAATCTACAAACCTCGTGCTCAACTGTTCCCCATAGCCGGTAATTACCCACAGCCATCCGCATAATAGGTTTTCCAGTGGGGCTGTCAGTTGCACCGGTGTTACAGACGGTAAGGCCGGCATAGACACCTGCATTCGGGCCAGATCCAGCTTTAGTGAGGGCTGTTGTAGAAAAGGGTGTGTAATCCCGAATGTCTGTGCCTCTGTAATACTTGGTATACGAGTGTGCATCAAAATTCAGGTACACCCGCTCCAGTACCGTGAGGGATGAGGTATCAGTCGATCGCCGTCCTCCATAAAGCATTTTACGCACAACATCCAAACGGCTCATAGACGACCAGTTTAGAAAGTTGCCACTCCAATAATTTTGGTTACTTGGGCACGTCCAACGGTAGAGTGTTTCTGTTGCACCAGTCGATGGGTTCGTACGCGCAGTATTCACATAATCGGCATTGGTGGCAGGATTGAATCTTTCGTCAGATGTGCTGTACGAGTAGCATTTAGTCGGATCAAAATAACCATAGTATTTGAAACTTGGCTTGAAGTCCGTGTCCAGCACGCCATCTCCATCCAGATCTTCAAAGTCTGTATAAATGGGGCCAAAAAGCGTATGGTCTTTGGACGTTGTGAGCATCACCATGGGTCGGTTCGAGCTTGTGGTGATATTGGGTGGTACTGCAGCCTGAGGGCTCGATATTTGTACTGGCCCCGCAAATGCACTATGGCTGGAGACAAGCAGTAGAACGCTGGCTATCGCGTGGTTGAAGGTTCGTGTAAACATAGTGTGTCCTTCGTTTTTGCTTAGTCTTGCAACGGCACGTAAATGGTTTGCAAAACCATTTGTGTACGTTGCGTGTAACCGAAACCACGCGCAGTTATGCGGTAGACGTTTGTCGGTTGATATGTGACATTGCTGGTGCGCCGAAACAACTCAATCAGATATTCTGGCTGGACGGCAACACCTGAGATAGCTGCTGCACCGGTGTATGTGCCGAGCGGTACCCCACCGGTAAATGTGCAGTTAGTGGTAGTAACAGGTGCTCGACCTGGCTTTGTGGAAAAAGTATTGTTCCAAAGCCCGCCCTTGCCAGTGGGCCACCAGGGCTCAGTAACAGCACCACTAGCCGCAGACCACGTAGAAGAGGCGTAATTCGCTTCTGCAATCAAGCAGAAACCTTTTGCACAGGTATCGGTAAAGTCGGCAGCTATAGGAGGGCGATCTTTACCGCGTGTACAGGACGCGTTAGTTAATTGGGCGGAGCTTAGGTTCAAAATATCTCGTTCAGCATCACGCAAAGCAGCTTCGGCCGCTTGTCGTGCAATTTCTTGATCTAGTTGATTCCTGGCTGCCCCTTCGCCAAACAGGGATTGCCTCACGGACCACACCGTAATGCCTGTGATAGCCAACAGAAAAATCATCACAATCACAAGGGACACCCCTTTTTGTTGTGTTCTGCTTGGTTGAAGGCGGATGTATTTCATGGAAGGGCGGCGCACATGCAATCCATTCAGATTTAGTAGGTTTGATTCAGTCGATTTCTAAGGCCGAATATCTGAACTTGTCTCTTGTAGACGGCAAGGTCGTTTGCAGGTTGGGTGACTGTTTGATCTCTGCAATCTACATAGGTACGTAACGCGCCAGATTTATCAGCTATTTTTGTGTTGCCTCCGAGTGACCGGGTAAGTACACACGCCCGGACTGCAACCACTCGAGCCCATGGGCCGAGCGCAATGCCGTCTATAGTGACTGTCGCCAAGCTATTTACTTCGGTAGCGGTGTAGAAGCGATCGGGTGATCGGGTCGTTTCTGTGTTGTAGACCCCATAAGTGAACTGTAGATCTTCGACCCCTGCGACTAAAGGCACATAAGGTGCAGAAATGTTTTGTCCAAAATAGCTGTTGCCGTTGCCTCCGCAGGAAAGACTTTGCGTATTGACCGCTTGCTTTTCTATCTCTAGCGCTGTTGCGGTTAAGGTATAAAAATTCGAACCGAAGATAGGTTGTTGTGGAGGCTTGTCGTTATCTTGGGTGATGGCAGTTGGGGACCCGGTATTCAGTTTCCGAACCGCATTGGATGGATCGTTTTCTATCTTTGCACCGGTGCAGTCGTAGCGGTTCCCAGAAGTACCATTGAAATTCAACGAGTCACTAGTAAAGTAGTTCAGAACGATCGAGTCCGGAGCTCCAGCTACTGTTGCGCCGCAGGTGGCAGTTTTGGGGTCAAATGTCGACCCCTCGCATCCGAAAATTGGCGCGAGATATATGGCAGCAGGCGCGGTCCAGTCAGTGGTTTTTGCTGGAATGCCTGCAGTCGGCGGATAGGGTTGTACTCGACCCATATTCGGGGAATATGTTGCGATTGGAGGCATATTGCTGGGGTAATAGCCCGCATTCATGATGTCTCTGCCCAGCAAATCCAAGGCGAATGCGCCGGATTCATTGCTCACACTATTTCGCTCCAGAGCGCCCTGGGTTTCTCGGGTATTCAGATAAACGTACCCTGCCGCAGTCACCACAAACATAGTTATGCCGACCGCGACCATCAACTCGATGAGGGTAGTGCCTCGTTGGCTGGAGGAACTTGTGTTCTTTTTCATGGGATGAACCGCATGGTGGCGCAACGAACACCCGATGGTGCAGCCGCGGCTGCCGGGCAGCAAGTTTGTTGCGCCAGTCCTGTCTCGTTACCAGTGCAAGTGGAAGAGCTCACAACGACACTGTCACTGGCATTGCCCTTGTCTGTGAACTCTTTGTCGTACCACATGAATGTCAGATTGAACCCTGCCAACCTGTCGCCTGAGACCAACGCAGCCCCTTGTGGCATCTCTGCTCGCACACGTTGCCGCCAGGTCACAAGATCAAACGCTGCACGTTCAGCCGTGGTGCACGCTGCCGACAAACAATTAGGGCTGGGTGTTGTCAGCGTATTTGATTGTTGGGTAGTCCAGTTGTCCGAAACAACATAAAGAGATGTCTCCGTTACGCCTGTCGCAAAGTTGCTGCCTGAGACATCTGCATTGATGCGTACACGATCTGCGAAATCAGAAGAGAGCGTAGAAATGGCGGAACGTGCCCAAGTATTTATCTTGTATTTGGTTGCAGCCGCTTGAAGGCCTGCAATACCCAGAAGTCCGATGGATAAGACAACTATAGAAATAAGAACCTCAATTAGGGTTATTCCTTTTGAAAAATGACGTTGATTCATGGCGCTTCTCATTCTAAACTTTAGCAAGAACTATCAGTCGATATGGTTCTTGTTCGTCCCAGTTTGTCTAGACAAATGTTGAACGCATACTTCGAAGTCATTGGGTCATTGACTACCGAGTAAACTAAATCAAATTCGTCGGCATTGGTTAGCCCCGGATAGCCCCGACTGTTAAAGGTTAGCTTTCTTCGGGGTGTTGAAGCTTGGGAGTTTAGAAAATATTGATCACCAACGGATCTTCTTACAAAGATAACGTCTTCAATTGCGGTCGGTCCGGCGATTGTGGTGTTGCAGCTGGTATTTAGAAATGCAATCCAACCCACTTGCCAATCAGTGTCTGTGGTTTTGCAGGCTGGTAGTGCGTTGTCTGTTGTGTTGCTCATGCACATCGTGACACAAGTGTTTTTGCTGATCGCTTCATTGCGAGCGCGCAAAACACCAGCGGTAAATTCATTCCCGATGTTGCGTAAATTGCTTTTGATTGCATATTCGCGCAGGGCAGGGGCTGCCAACGCTGCCAAGATGACGATAAGTGCCAATGTCACCATGAGTTCAATCAAGGTGAATCCCTTGTGATTACGGCAATGACGTACGGAATTATTCATAGCAGCGAATTTAAACTTTATGGCCGCATTGTTTGCGCCGTTCGGCTATGGACCGGGACCACTTGTCTATTGGGGGTCCTTGAACGCCAAGGGTCGTGCAGAGGAGATAGTTATTTGCTTACTTCATCCACCAGCGTCTTGAATTCATCAATGTCTTCAAAGCTGCGGTATACGCTGGCAAAGCGCACGTAGGCAACTTTGTCCAGTTTTTTGAGTTCACGCATCACCAGTTCGCCGATGCGGGTGGACTGGACTTCGCGCAGGCCCAGATTCAGGAGTTTTTCTTCGATGCGCTCGATGGCGCTGTCGATCTGCTCGGTGCTTACAGGCCTTTTGCGCAGGGCCAGGTTCATGGAAGCAAGCAGTTTGGCGCGCTCAAATTCGATGCGGCGGCCGTCTTTCTTGACAATGGCCGGAAAGTTCACGTCCGGCCGCTCGTAGGTAGTAAACCGTTTGTCGCAAGCGCCACACTGGCGCCGGCGGCGGATGAAGTCCCCATCTTCAGAAATCCGCGTCTCCACCACTTGGGTTTCGGAATGACTGCAGAAAGGGCACTTCATCGTGAATTGACCTTGCTTACTTGTAAACCGGGAAGCGCGAGGTCAGGGCATGGACTTTGGCGCGAACGGCAGCTATATTGGCTTCGTCGCGTGGGTTGTCCAGCACATCGGCAATCAGGTTGGCCGTGGCACGGGCTTCCTCGTCTTTGAAACCGCGTGTGGTCATGGCCGGAGTGCCCACCCGGATACCGCTGGTCACCATGGGCTTCTCAGGGTCGTTGGGGATGGCGTTCTTGTTGATGGTCATGTGGGCGGCGCCCAAAACGGCTTCCGCTTCTTTGCCGGTAATGCCCTTGGAACGCAGGTCCACCAGCATCACATGGCTTTCGGTGCCACCGCTGACGATACGCAGGCCGCGTGCGGTCAGGGTTTCTGCCACGATCTTGGCGTTACGCACCACCTGGGCTTGGTAGGCCTTGAACTCGGGGGTGAGTGCTTCTTTGAAAGCGACTGCTTTGGCAGCAATCACGTGCATCAGAGGGCCGCCTTGCAGACCGGGGAAGATGGCGCTGTTGATGGCTTTCTCGTGCTCGGCCTTCATCAGGATGATGCCGCCGCGGGGGCCACGCAGGCTCTTGTGGGTGGTGGAGGTCACCACGTCGGCATGAGGCACGGGGTTGGGGTACACGCCTGCAGCGATCAAGCCGGCGTAGTGGGCCATATCCACCATGAAGATGGCGCCAACGTCTTTTGCCACTTTCGCAAAACGCGCAAAGTCGATTGCCAAAGAATAGGCAGATGCGCCGGCAATGATCAGCTTGGGCTTGGTTTCGTGCGCCTTGCGCTCCATGGCTTCGTAATCGATGGCTTCATTGGCGTCCAAACCGTAGGAAACTACGTTGAACCACTTGCCGCTCATGTTCAGAGGCATGCCGTGGGTCAAGTGACCGCCTTCAGCCAGGCTCATGCCCATGATGGTGTCGCCGGGTTTCAGGAAGGCGAGGAATACCGCTTCGTTGGCCGATGCACCGCAATGGGGCTGTACGTTGGCTGCTTCAGCGCCGAATATTTGCTTGATTCGGTCTATGGCCAGTTGCTCGGCCACATCCACATGCTCGCAGCCACCGTAGTAGCGACGGCCGGGGTAGCCTTCGGCGTATTTGTTGGTCAGCTGGCTGCCTTGTGCTGCCATGACGGCAGGCGAGGCGTAGTTTTCGCTGGCAATCAGCTCAATGTGATGTTCCTGGCGAGCATTTTCGGCCAGGATGGCGGTCCAGAGTTCGGGGTCGGCTTGTTCAACAAGAATGTTGCGGTCGTACATGGCAGTCCTTTGAGGAGATCGGGCCTGTGGGTCAATGGTGACAACAGGGCTGCCCAGGCGAACGGCTGATCGCACAAACCGCGCAGGTCATGCGGCACGCTTCCCAGTGGTGTCCCACGTCAGCAACCGGCTTCCTGAGGAAGTCAGCGCCTATCGCCAGTCGCGTGCGGGTAGGAGTTTAACCGAGCCGGGCAAGGCCCGGCGATTGATCAGGAAGAATGGATCAGGCTCGCCACGTTTTCCACAGCGGGAGCCGCATCGGGCGCAGGAGTTGCAGGAGCCTTAACAGGTGTGGGGGCGATCATCGGAACAGGTTTTCCGGCGGCCACGCTCAGCAGTCTGGCGTGTTCAGCTAGCACTTTGGCTGCGTAACCACCGTCTGCTTCCATATTGGCCGCGCCCACATAGAACTTCAGTCCGCCCTCGATGGAGCCCGCGCGGGCAATGCACTCTTTGAGTACCTTGGCACCCACGCGCAAGTTGGACACGGGGTCAAAGGCGGCCATCTTGCCGCCAAAGCCTTCGTACTTGTCGCTGTGCACCTTGGTCATCACCTGCATCAGGCCTTGCGCGCCTACGTGGCTTTGGGCAAAAGGGTTGAAACCTGACTCTACGGCCATCACGGCAAGGATCAAGGTGGGATCCAGTTTGGAGCGTTGGCCAGTTTCATAGGCTTCAGCCACCAAGGCGCTCAGTGGTTCTGGCGCGACGTTGTACTTCTTGCTCAGCCAGTAGGCCACAGCCGCTTGCTGTTTGGGCAAGTCTTGGGGGTTGCTGGCTGTTGCACGCTCTACTGCGTCGGCTTCTACTTCCAAGCCGGTGGCTTGGATGTGGCGGTCTTGCAGCCAGCCCATCAGGCGGACTTCGGTTTCCTTGCGGAGTTCTGGGCGAACGGTCAGTGTAATGATGGCAAACATCACAGCCAAGCCGAGGAGGGCGAAGCCGTTGTGGGAAATTTCAAAAAAGCCTTGGGCAATATCGTTCGCAACAGTGCGAATGCCTTTGGCCAGTCGGTTGGTCGCTGTCATAGCTCTTCCTTCTTTGGCGGGGAGGCTTGGCTGCATGGCTCTTCGGAGCGCCGGCAGTTCAGTCACCTCGTTTGGGTTGGTACGCTATCAATATCCTGCGGCGTCGTCTCGACATGTGCAGCGATTTGAATATGCCGGGTTCGGCAGCGGGGCGGGTAATCCCTAGTCGGGATTTAAGAATGGGCGGATTCTAGGAGGGCTTTATATGTCAAGTCAACCATATCAAGTTGAATCTATATTCTTGGCAGTTTGTAAAATTGCTTTTTTCCCTCTGGAGAAGGCGATTTGGAGGCTTTTTGGGGGCGCTGCTTAACCAGACAATCGGATAGCTTCTGCGCATAGATTTTCATTTTTGCATTCGTCTCACGGTGTGCCTATCGTTCCATAGCCTGCAGTTGCAGGTGGAATGCCGGCAGTAGCCAGTCCACCCATCGTGTGCGATAAAGCGGCCCCGGCCTTTGTCGAAGGCAATCGATTGCCTTCAAGTCCGCTGGTTGACATCCAACTCATCCGCGGCAACCCGGATGGCATGGCCCTTGGGGTCGCCATCGAGCCCGGTGCAGAGGACTTGGAGTCCATGCGCCGGGCTTTCTTTTGGGCAATACGGTCTTTAAACGAACCCTCCCAGAAGCCGCTCTTTGACGAGCGCTCATCTGGTACGTGCACTTATATATAGAGACACTTCAGTCTTCCAAGGAAAGTTCATCTGTGCCTGCATAGGATCTCCAGTCCTTCAGTCTAGATGTTTGCTATTAAAAATGTAGCTGTTTGCGCATATTCCATGGGCGCTACAGCTGTAAAGCGTTTGAATGCGATGATTTCAGCCCCGGGCATGAGCATGCTGCCGCGGCCGTCTGGGCAAAAACATCGGGCAAGCAAGCAAAACCCAGCGAAAATACGCGGTTGCTTATTCCACCCCCATTACTTTCTGAGCCCGCTGTGACGTCGAACCAAACTGCCAAACCCATTGATACCGCTACCCTGGACCGCCTGACCGGCGGTGCATTTACCGCCGCCACGGCGGGGGAACGGGCATCCCGTATCCGGGAGTGGTTGCTGACCCAACCTGCACCTGAGCAATTGGCCGATGTGTTCAAAGAACTCAGTGTCAAAGACAAGGGCGCCGCCAAGCTCGTGCGCGAGAAGCTGGATGAAGCCCGCCGGGCCAAGGGCCAAGAAGTGCTAGGCGCTGAGTGGGCAGCCAAGGCGCAAGCCTTGATTGACACCGGCAAACTGAATATTGCGGATGCATTGGCTTGGCAGCGTGACGCGGCCAAAGCTGGTGCCCCGTTGAGCAAAGAGCCTCTGCTGACACTCAAGACCCAGCTCGCCGAGCGTGTGCGCGGCATTGAAGACCTCCAACATCAGGTACAGGTACAGCGCGAGGCTGCGGTATTGCTCGCTCAGCGCATTGAAGTCTTGTCCACCAAGCCTCTGGCCGATGCACAAACCGCACTGGACGCCTTACGCACCGACGTGCAGCACTGGCAGGGTCAGGCCGACGGACTGGTGTCCAACACCAACTGGGTGAGCGTGGATGTCAAATTCCCGGCCTTGCTGGATGCTTCCAAAGGCCAGCTGCTGGTGGTATGGGATGCCTTTCAGGCGGCACTCGCCGTGGCTGTGGCTGCAGCCCAAGATGCTGCGGCACCTCTGCCACCCGTCCCCGTTTGGGCGGATGAAATCCGCGTAGCCCGCGGTGTTCCCCTCGTGGCCGAGCCCAAAGTGGCCAAACCCAAGGTGGACCCCGAGCTACGCGCCCGCGCGAATGCTGCCGTCAAAGCCGCACTGGCCACGGTAGAACAAGAGGTAGGCGAGGGACATGGCAAGGCCAGCGCCGGCGCTGCAGGTGCCTTGCGCAATGCGCTCAAGGAATTCGGCAAGCTGATTGATACCAAGCTCGAGAACCAGGCCCATGCCGCATTGGCAGCCGCCGGCGAGCTCGAAGGTTGGCAGCGCTGGCGCGCCGACCAGATCCGCGAAGAGCTGGTGGTCAAGGCCGAGGGCCTGCTCAAGCGTCCCGAAGGCCAGGCCATCGGTGGGCGCAAGATGCAGGAAACCTTGCGTTCCCTGCGCGACCAATGGAAGCAAACCGACCAGGGCGGCGTGCCCAACCACGCACTGTGGAAACGCTTTGATGAAGCATGTAACGAAGCCTACAAAGTGGTGGAAGGCTGGCTGGAGAAGGTCAAGGCCGAGTCTGCCGAACACCGTGCCCAGCGTTTGGCCCTGATTGAAGAAATCAAAGGCTGGGCGGCGGCCAACCGCACCGCCTTGGACGATGACTGGAAGGGCTTTAATCGCATCCTGCATCACTTCTCCGACCGCTGGCGTGATGCCGGTCACGTGGGCGAAAAAATGTTTGCAGAGCTGCAACCCTTGTGGAAGGCCGCTTTTGCCGAGGCTGCAGCTCCGCTGGAGGCTGTGCAGGCCCAAAGCCTAGCTGCCCGTCAGGCCATGATTGAAGAAGCCAAGCAACTGGGCGCCATGCCGGTGTTGCGGATTGATGCAGTCAAATCCTTGCAGCAACGCTGGCAAGCGCAGGCGCACGCCATTCCTGTGGATCGCCGTCAGGAGCAAAAGCTCTGGGATGCGTTCCGCAAGCCGATTGACGAAGCCTTCAACCGCAAGAGCGCGGAGCGTGAAAAGGCGGAAGCCGCACTGGGCGCCCGTGACCGCGTGGTGCTGGATGCTGCCAAGGCATTGGAAGCCGCCAATGCGTCCGGCGACGCTCAGGCCATCCGTGCGGCCATGGCGGCATTGGAGGCCGCGCTCCATGGACAAGCACAGGCCCAGGCCGATGTCGCCGCTGCGGGTGCGAACGAGCAGGCTGCCCAAGCCCTTGCACAAGTGGAGAATAAGGCTTTAGCGCCCGTGGATACTGCGCAAGCAGCTACAGAAAGCGTAGCAGATTCAGCAGTTGAAGTGGAGTCAACTGAAGATGCTGCACCCGCTGCCCCGGCTGCTGCGCCCAAGCCCGCACCCAGGCCCGTGGTGGCGGTGCGTGGCGACGATCGTCCCGGTATGAAGAAAGAAACGCCGGTGGATCCACGCGCTTCCAAGTGGGGTGACCGCAAAGATGCAGGCCGGGGTGGGCGTGATGCGCGTGACGGCGGAAAGCCCGGTTTCGGTGACCGTGGCCCCCGCCGCGATGACCGCGGTGGCTTTGGCGATCGCAGCCGTGCGCTCCAGTCCAGCGCCCCTCGTTTGGGCGATACAGCGTTCCGCGCCCAGCGTGATGCGCTTGAAAACGCCCAACAGGCGCTCAAAAAGCTGGCTGCACAAGCGCATGGAGAGGCCTTGGTACAGGTTCTCACCGCCTGGGAAAAGCGTGACGCGGCCTTGTTGCCCCCGGCTCAAGAGTTGGGTGGTCGTGCGGCAGCGCAGGCCCGTACTGCTTGGTCCAAGGCACTGGGTGCCGGGGCATCTGTCAAGGCCGAAGCTGCAGCACAACACCTGTTGCGCCTGGAAATGGCAGCAGAGGTCCCCACGCCGGCGGAGCATCTGGATGCTCGGCGCGGCTTGCAGCTGCAATTGCTGACCCGCCGCAACGATCCCGCGCCAGCACAAACTTGGGCTGAAGACACGTCCAAGGTGCTTTCTGCCGAGTTCGACGCTGCGCAGGCACGCCGCTTGCAGAACGTACTTAAAGTGCTGCTCAAACGCTGATTCCGGTGGTTGGATAACCGGGCTGCTTGTGAAACAATCAGTCCGGCCCCTGAGGGAGGGCACTCTTGAGAGGGGGGTGTGTGGACTCTGTAGATGACTTGCTGCGCCGATTGGAGCAGCTCAACGAGATCGGTACAGCCTTGTCCCGGGAGCGGGATATTGCCCGTTTGTTGGACAGCATCCTGCTGGCGGCCAAATCCATCACCCATGCGGATGCAGGTACCTTGTACCGTGTCACGGACGACCGCACTGCTCTGCGCTTTGAAATCATTAGGACGGCCTCGCTCAATATGGCGATGGGCGGGGTTTCCGGCAAGCCGATTGATTTTCCCGATCTGCCTTTGCACGGTGTGGACGGGCGCCCGAACGACTCCCTCGTGGCGGCCTATTCGGCGCTGCATAACCAGACGGTGAACATCGCTGATGCTTACACCGCTGCCGAATTCGACTTTTCCGGCACACGGCGCTTTGATGAGCGCACAGGCTATCGTTCCCAGTCCTTTTTAACGGTACCAATGAAAGACCATGAGGGGGACGTGATCGGGGTTCTGCAGTTGATCAATGCTACGGATCCTGTCACCGGGCAGGTGCGCAGCTTCAGCACCTCAGACCAGAGCCTGGCAGAGTCTTTGGCGTCCCAAGCGGCAATTGCCATTACCAATCGCGGGCTGATGACGCAGCTGGAGTCGCTGTTTGAGTCGTTTATCAGCCTGATTAACGTGGCGATCGATGAAAAGTCCCATTACACCGGAGGTCATTGTGAGCGCGTACCCGCGCTGACCATGATGTTGGCTGAAGCGGTGGATCAGACCCGTGATGGGCCATTGGCCGTCTTCCAGATGGGGGAACGGGATCGCTACGAACTCAAGATTGCAGGTTTGCTGCACGATTGCGGCAAAGTCACCACGCCGGTGCACGTGGTGGATAAAGCCACCAAACTACAAACCCTGTTTGACCGCATTGCGCTGGTGGATACGCGGTTTGAGGTCATCAAAAGAGATCGTGAGCTAGAGGCCTTGCGCGCCCAATTGGCGCTTCGCGATGTCAAAGACCCGGACGCGGAGGCAGCCCTGATGGCCGAAGCACGTGCTGATATCGACGCGTGGGATGCCGACCGTGAGTTTTTGCGTCAAACCAATCGTGGAACCGAGTACATGAGCGATGCGGCAGTGCAGCGCGTGCGTTCCATTGGTACTCAGACTAGCTGGCGCACCCCGGAGGGCGTGGAATCCGAGTTTCTGTCGGCCGATGAGATGGAGAACCTCTGTATCCGTGGCGGCACGTTGACTGCTGCGGAACGGGAGATCATCAACCACCATATCGTGGCCACCATCAAAATGCTGGAGCAGCTGCCATGGCCCAAACATCTGCGCAATGTGCCGGAATATGCGGGTGGCCACCATGAGCGTATGGATGGCAAAGGCTACCCCAAGGGCCTGACGCGGGAACAGATGTCTGTCCAGGCGCGCATCATGGGAATCGCCGATATATTTGAAGCCTTGACTGCCAAAGACCGACCCTACAAGCCGGGGATGAAGCTCTCACAGGCCATGCAGATCATGACCAAGTTTCGGGATACCGGGCATATCGACCCCGATTTGTTTGACGTGTTCGTGAAGGAGCGCGTTTATTTGCGCTACGCCGAGCAATTCCTGGATCCGTGGCAGATCGATGACGTGGAGCCGGCAGCCAGCTAGGACATGGGCCCGCAAGCTCCGGGGGGAAGTCGGCTGAACACCGCGTCACCTCCGGTGGCTGGAACTCGCAAGCGCAGAACTTCCGCCCGGTGGTAAGCACCATGGATATGCCAATCACTCAGTACCCAACGCGTCTGCCCATCAGGCAGTGTGTGGGTTGCGGGGCGGTGGGTGTGGCCGTGAATCATGACGTCTCCTGACGCCGATTTCAGCAGCTCGCAAGCGGCAAATTCATCCACATCCGCATATTCAAACCCGGAGGTTTTTTGTGCTTCGCTGCGTGCGCGGATGTCAGCAGCGATGTGCTGCCGTTCCGACAGAGGTTTGGATAGAAATTCCCGCTGCCATGCGTCAGAGCGCACCATGCTGCGGAAGACTTGGTAGTCTTTGTCGTCCAGGCACAAAGCATCGCCGTGAGTCAAAACCGTCCGTTTGCCTGCAAAGTGCAAGGTGCTCGGGTCTTGTAGCAGTGTGGCGTTAGCGGCCTGTGCGAGCCGTGCGCCCATCAAGAAATCCCGATTGCCGTGCAGTAAGTAGACAGGCAGACGCGTTGCCGTTAGCCTGATCGTCTCTGCGCAAGCGGCTTCAAAGGTTTCCGGGTTATCCAGCACATCGTCACCCACCCAGACTTCAAACAGGTCGCCAAGAATGAACAAGGCATCTGCGGTGGTGTTTTGCATGAACTGCACCCAAAGCGCATGGGTGCCGGGCTCGGATGCTTGGAGGTGGAGATCAGAAATGAAATCCACTTGCCGCCAGTGGAGCGGGGCGTTCAGTTCCACTGGCGGCATGAGGTTTACAGCGCGACGGCTTTTTCGATGATGACGTCTTCTTTGGGCACGTCATCATGGAAACCCTTGCGACCGGTTTTGACGGCCTTGATTTTGTCGACCACATCGGTGCCGGCTACTACTTTGCCGAAGACTGCGTAGCCCCAACCTTGCATGCTGGGGGCGGTGTGGTTCAAAAAGCCGTTGTCTGCAACGTTGATGAAGAACTGGGCAGTTGCGGAGTGCGGATCGCCAGTGCGGGCCATTGCCACGGTGTAGATGGCGTTTTTGAGGCCGTTGTTGGCTTCGTTTTCGATGGGAGCATCCGTGGACTTTTGGGCCATGCCGGGCTCCATGCCGCCGCCTTGGATCATGAATCCGGGGATTACACGGTGGAAGATGGTGTTGTTGTAGTGCCCCTTGTTCACGTAGGCCAGAAAGTTGGAGGTGGACTTGGGTGCTTTGTCTTGGTCCAGCTCAAGGGTGATGACACCGTAGCCGGCGATATGGAGTTCGACTTGAGGATTGCTCATGATTTAGGGAGCCAATGTGGCTGAGTTGATAACGATGGGGGTTTGAGGGACGTCCTGGTACATGCCGGCACTGGTCGTGGGCACTGTACGGATCTTGTCGATGGTGTCCATGCCTTGAATCACCTTTCCGAATACGGTGTACCCGTAACCATCCGGACGTGGTGCATTCAAGTTCTGGTTGTCCACCACATTGATAAAGAACTGTGCCGTTGCGCTGTGAGGGTCCGCGGTGCGGGCCATGGCGATGGTTCCGCGGTCGTTTTTGAGTTGGTTGTTGGCTTCCAAGGGTATGGGCGCACGGGTTGCTTTTTGCTGCATGGTGGGAGTGAATCCGCCACCCTGGACCATAAAGTTGGGAATGACACGGTGAAAAATGGTGCCGTTGTAATGCTTGTCTTTCACATACTGGACGAAGTTCTCAACCGTTTTGGGCGCTTTGTCAGAATAAAGCTCCACGGTGAAGTTTCCGGCCGTTGTCTGGAATACCACTTTGGTAGTCGGGGTCTGTGCATGTGAAGCGCAGGCCATACCCATGGCGAGTAACACTAGCAAAGAGCGAATAAAAGTTCGAAAGCGTCGGTCCATCAAAGGACTCCTTCATAAAAAATTTTCCATTGACCGTTTTGCCGCGTCCAATACTGGCGCTTGGTCCAGCCGATACGCGATCCTTCAGCGACTTCGCCAAAAGTGGCCACCATGGTCTCGGAGCTGTCGACCCAGTGCAGGTAGGACAAATCCTTGAGCTGGATCGTTCTCCCTTTGGTTTTTTCCATTTCACCCCGGAGCAGGGGTGTCCATTGAGCAAGCGATTTGCCATTGCTGTTGAAGTCCTGGGTGTAATGGGTGAGAACCTGGTTTACATCTCCGGCTGTTTTGGCATTTCGCCAAGCAAACAGCGCTTCTTCAAAGCCATTGCTGGCCGCTCTTGCTTTGGATGGGGTCACCCACTCCAGTTGCTGTGCAATCACCACAGGGGTTGCTCGGACGGCCACCGTCTGGATGATGTGGTCCAGATCCGGGTTTGCCAATACCACGCAGCCGTCGGTCGCCAGAGGGGGGCGCGAAAACTGGGTGGGTGGTGTGCCGTGCAGCCAGATGCCGCTGCCTGTTTTACCCCGTTTGGCATCGAGGACGTTGGGGTAACTGATGGGCAGGGCCCCTGAGCCGTAAAAATCCTTGAGCGATTTCGGATCAAGGTTGCTGGTGATGTAGTACACACCCAATGGAGTACGTTGGTCGCCTTCCACGGTCTTGGATGTGCCGGCCTTGCCGACTGAAATGTAGTAATCCGCCAACAGCGCCAAACCGGTGGGGGTGTTCTCAAACAGGTACAAGCGCGAGCGCGAGGCATCGACCGCGATGGCATGGCGTGTACTCGGGGCGAGCTGCTGGAACTGGATCGGGATGGTTCCAGGAACAGGCCGCTCTTTGAGTGCCTTAACGCGTTTGAGTGATTCTTCCCGGAGTTCTTTCAATGCGATGCCGCCCTCCTTGGCCATTGGAGCGGGTACGTCCCCCAATGTGCTCACAGGGCGAGTTCTTGCGACCAACAGATCGCCATAGACCAGTTGCGCCAGCTGGAAGTTCGGCAAGTCGGTGGCTAGCTTTTCGGCCTTCAAGAACGCATCCTTGCCGGCCCCCTGCCCAATCAGGTTATAGATCTCAATCAGCCTGGCCTCTGCCACACCGCCTGCATCCAGAGAAGATGGCGCCTGCTTGACAATGCCTGTCTTGGCCTCTTTCTTGTCATTGCGGCCATTGGCGGAGGCCCAATCAGCGGACAGTCCGAGAAATGCCATGGTCGCCAGCGGCAAGGCCAGACGTGACAAGCCGCTGCTGCGCAGCGCAAGAAAAGAGGTCATGAACACCTTGGTCAGAGAAGTCTGGACTTCAGTTCACGGATTCACGCACGATGAGCCAACGGTCGCCTGACTTGACCAAATCCAGTGATTTGCGGCTGGAAACTGCCAGTTCATTGGCCTTGTAATCCTGCCGGAATTTCGCTGTGGCTTTGGTCCCGTTGACGCTGATGTTCAGATTTTCCAGCTTCACACTGATCTTGGACTTGCTGGTGATGCGCTGTCGACGCTCTTCTTCCCATGCAGAGCGGCTGGTGCCGGATGGTGTTGCGAAATCTTTGCCATAAGCGGCAAGGTAGCCCTTCACATCACGCGCGGCCCATGCCTTGGCCCAATTCCGGACCGCGGTCTCCACATCCTTGTGTGCATTCGCACTGCTGTTGGGTTCTGCAGGGGCAGGTTTGGCCGGTGCTGGCGTTACTGGCGCTGCCGCTGGAGCAGGGGCCGCCGACGCGACAGGAGCCGGTGCAGCGGCCGCAGGCACTACAGCAGCCGGTTTGCTATTGGACACAGTTGCAGGCAAGGTAGGGGGCGCCTTGGCGACCGGTGTTTCAGGCAGAGATGGAGCCGGCTTGGTCACTGCTGGCGCGGAAGGCACGTTGCCGGTGGCAGCTGGCGTAGCAGGCAAGGATGCCGCTGTTGTGGGGCGCTGACCTTTGGCGGCAGCGGGGTTGAAGAGCTCGCGGATCAGGGCCAACTTGGGGCCGACAGCCGCGTTGCTACTGTCCAGCTGCAATGCCTTGCCGTAGGCTTGGCTGGCGAGTTTGGCATAAACGTCCCCCAAGTTTTCATGGGCAGTGGTGTAGCTGGGGTTGGTCCGAATAGCCATTTCCAAGGCCGTGCGGGCCTTGTCATATTGGCTTTGGCCTGCGTACAACACGGCCAGGTTGTTGTAGGGCTCTGGGAGCTCGGGATAGTCTTCAGTCAGCCGGGTGAATGTTGCAATCGCCTCGGAAGTTTTACCGGAATCTCGCTGTATGACGCCTTTGAGGAAGCGCATCTGGGGATCACGAGGCTTGGAGACCAAAAACTGGTCTGCCTTGGTCATGGCTTCCGCTAGCTTTCCGTTGCGAACCAGCTGCGCTACGTCTGCGTAATCGTCCGCGTGGGCGACGCCAAAAGAGAGGGTGGCAGCCAGTGCGATCCAACGGATTGCTGTGAAAACCTTGGTGGGGGCGTGCTTCATATTGCCTTTGAAATCTTGCGCTGCTAGAAGCCCTCGTCGTGGGGCTTTATACTGCGCTGCATTGTAGCTGAGGGGTTTGCGTCTTACCCCCAAGCAATCCCCCGTATAGATTCCTGGCGAGCCCCTCCATGACCCTTGTTGTCATAGTGGGCTCGCTGCTTTCGTCTTCAGGTCCTTGTCATCCATGAGTTTGCGCATTTTCAACACCCTGACGCGCTCCTTGCAGCCTTTCACCCCAATGGAACCTGGCCATGTGCGGATGTACGTCTGCGGCATGACCATTTATGACCTCTGTCATATTGGCCACGCCCGGATGATGATGGCGTTTGATGTGGTTCAGCGGTGGCTGAAATCCAGTGGTCTGCGAGTCACTTATGTGCGGAATATCACCGATATCGATGACAAGATCATCCGGCGCGCGGTAGAGCGCGGCATCACCATCCGCCAACTGACCGACGAAATGATTGCCGCCATGCACGCCGATATTGGTGCCTTGGCCATCGAAGCACCGTCGGTGGAGCCCCGTGCCACTGAATACGTGCCCCAAATGTTGTCCTTGATCGGCGAGCTGGAGGCCAAAGGGCTGGCGTATCGTTCCAACAATGGCGATGTCAATTATTCGGTTCGTAAGTTCGAGGGTTACGGGAAGCTTTCCGGCAAGTCGCTCGACGAACTGCGTGCAGGCGAACGAGTGGCTGTGCTGGATGGCAAGGAAGACCCACTGGACTTTGTGCTGTGGAAATCTGCAAAGCCGGAGGAGCCCCCGGAAGCCAAGTGGGACAGCACGTTCGGCACAGGTCGTCCGGGCTGGCACATCGAATGCTCCGCCATGAGCTGCGCAACCTTGGGCACAACTTTTGACATTCATGGTGGTGGTGCAGACTTGCAGTTCCCACACCATGAAAACGAAATTGCTCAGAGTGAAGGTGCCCATGGGCAGGCCTTGGCGAACTTCTGGATGCACAACGGTTTTGTGCGGGTGGACAACGAGAAGATGAGCAAGTCGCTGGGGAATTTCTTCACCATTCGCGACGTGCTCCGCCAATACGACGCAGAAACTGTGCGCTTTTTCATTGTGCGAGCCCATTACCGCAGCGCTTTGAATTACAGCGACGCCCACCTGGATGACGCACGTCAGGCTTTAAAGCGTCTGTACACAGCTCTCAGCCAAGTACAAGCAACAGACATCAGTATTGATTGGGGTAACCCGTTTGCCGCCCGTTTCAAGGCCGCGATGGATGAGGATTTCGGCACCCCTGAGGCGGTGGCTGTGTTGTTTGACCTTGCGGGGGAGGTAAACCGCTCCAAGTCTGTGGAGGCAGCGTCCTTGTTGAAGGCGCTGGGTGCTTGTCTCGGGCTATTGCAGGCTGATGCCAATGCCTATTTGCAATCGGGTGCGGGGCTGGATGAAGCCACGATCCAGCAACGTATCGCTGACCGTGCTGCAGCCAAAGCGGCCAAAGACTTTGCCCAAGCTGACGCGATTCGCAAAGACTTGCTTGCCCAAGGCATTGTGTTGAAAGATTCTGCGGCTGGTACCACCTGGGAGGTAGCGCAGTAATGGCCGTTGCCCCCACAGCCGCTGCTGACGTGGTTACTACGCCCTATTTCTGGGAAGAAGCCTGTAAGCACCTGATGAAGAAAGACCGGGTGATGAAGCGCTTGATCCCCCAGTTCGGGGACGCGTGTTTGCAGACCCGCGGTGATGCATTCGTGACTTTGGCACGCAGCATCATCGGGCAGCAGATTTCCGTCAAGGCGGCCCAAACCGTGTGGGATCGATTCGCCGTCTTGCCCAAAAAGCTGACACCGGCCAACGTGCTTAAGCTAAAAGTGGACGACATGCGCGCCGCCGGTTTGAGTGCCCGCAAGGTGGAGTATCTGGTGGATTTGGCCTTGCATTTCGACAACGGAGCCTTGCACGTTAAAGACTGGGACAGTATGGAAGATGAGGAAATCATCGCCGAGCTGGTGTCTATTCGCGGTATCGGCCGCTGGACGGCGGAGATGTTTTTGATCTTCCATTTGATGCGTCCGAACGTGCTGCCCTTGGATGACGACGGTTTGATCACCGGCATCAGCCAAAACTATTTTTCGGGCGATGTGGTGAGCCGCAGCGATGCGCGCGAGGTTGCCGCCGCCTGGGCGCCATATTGCAGCGTTGCAACTTGGTATATTTGGCGGTCTCTCGACCCGCTACCGGTCGCGTACTAACGGGTGCCGGCACAGGCTGTGCCAGTACCGCAAGAAGGAGAAAAACGTTGGCAAAAAAGACTTTCCTCGATTTCGAGCAGCCCATTGCGGAGCTTGAAGGCAAGATTGAAGAATTGCGCTACGTCCAGAATGAATCGGCGGTGGATATCTCTGCCGAAATCGATCAGCTGAGCAAGAAGAGCCAGCAACTCACCAAAGACATTTACAGTGACCTGACCCCTTGGCAGATCACCAAAATCGCTCGTCACGCTGAGCGCCCCTACACCCTCGACTATGTTAGCGAAATCTTCACCCATTTCGTCGAACTGCACGGAGACCGCCACTTTGCAGACGATTTGAGCATCGTGGGCGGCTTGGCTCGTTTCAATGGCACGCCTTGCATGGTCATTGGCCAACAAAAAGGCCGTGACACCAAAGAGCGCGGTCTGCGCAACTTCGGCATGAGCAAGCCCGAGGGCTACCGCAAGGCCCTGCGCTTGATGAAGCTGGCTGAAAAGTTCAAATTGCCGGTATTCACCTTTGTGGATACTCCTGGTGCGTACCCCGGCATTGACGCCGAAGAGCGTGGCCAGTCAGAAGCCATTGGCCGCAACATTTTTGAGATGGCCCAGCTGGAGGTACCCATCATCACCACCATCATCGGTGAAGGCGGTTCCGGGGGCGCATTGGCGATTTCGGTGGCCGATCAGGTCATCATGTTGCAGTACTCGGTCTACTCGGTGATCAGCCCGGAAGGATGTGCATCTATTCTCTGGAAGACCTCTGACAAAGCGCAAGAAGCTGCCGATGCATTGGGCATCACCGCCCACCGTTTGAAGGCTTTGGGGCTGGTCGACAAAATCGTGAACGAGCCCGTGGGCGGTGCTCACCGAGATACCAAGCAAGCAGCTGCGTTCCTCAAGCGCGCGTTATCGGATGCTTACCGCCAGATCAGCGACCTCAAAGTCAAAGAACTGGTCGATCGTCGCTACGAGCGCTTACAAAGCTACGGCCGCTTTACAGATACCAAGGCTGCCGGGAAGTAAATGCCAGGCCGTGTTGCATGACACAGTCTTTTGACCAAGCGATGCGGGCCTTTGAGCCCGCTTTGCCTTTGGGGGTGGCTTACAGTGGTGGCGCGGATTCCTCTGCCTTGCTAGTAGCTTGTGCCCGTAAATGGCCGGGGCAAGTGGTGGCCATTCACGTCAATCATGGGCTGCAAGCGGCGGCTGCTGACTTTGAAGCCCATTGCCGAAGCGTGTGCAGTCGTCTCGGTATTCCGCTGCATGTGGAGGCAGTGCATGCCCATGCAGTTCCCGGGCAAAGCCCGGAAGATGCTGCCCGCATTGCACGATATAAGGCTTTTGATGCTCTGGCGCAGATGGAATGTGCGGAAGTAGCTATTAAATCTATAGCAATTGCCCAGCATGCTGATGATCAGGTAGAGACAGTGTTGCTGGCTCTTGGCAGAGGCGCAGGCCTGGCTGGTCTTAGCGGCATGCCTGCTCAATGGCAGCGCGGCAATGTCCATTTCTTTCGTCCATTGCTACAGGTCGCCGGTGACGCACTCCAACAATGGCTGGTAGCCAACAATGAGCCCTGGGTGTCGGACCCCACGAACGCTGACCATCGCTATACCCGCAACCATATCCGCTCTGCGTTGTTGCCCGCACTGCAGCGGGTCTTTCCGCAGTTTTTGGACACGTTTGCCCGCAGTGCCCGACACGCCGCGGAAGCAGAGTCGCTCTTGGTCGAGATGGCCGATGAGGATTGGCGTACGGTGGAGCGTGAGGCGACAAGCCGGCCTGATATTCGCAGTCTGCAAGCGCTCTCGCCGGCGCGACAGTCGAATGTACTGCGGCGCTGGCTGAAACTTGAGCATGGCGTGATCCCCCAAGCTTCCCAGTTGTTGGAGTTGCGCAAGCAGGTACAGGCGTGCACGACGCGGGGTCACCGCATTCACCTTAAAGTGGGAAATGGATTCGTGACGCGGCGCGGCGCTACTCTGGAGTGGCGGCAGGCTGAATCTTTGAATTGACAGTAAAGACACCCACTGTGTGTTCTGAAGTGCTAACTTTCCGCACTACATATCGCTTTCGGTCCTGAGTTTGAAAAAACGGGTCTGAGTCGTGAGATAATACCGGCTGTCAGGAAACGTGACCGAGTGGCCGAAGGTGCTCCCCTGCTAAGGGAGTATGGGGTGTAGAGCCTCATCGAGGGTTCGAATCCCTCCGTTTCCGCCAAGTCAGAGCCCCAAACAGTTCGCTGTTTGGGGCTTTTTCTTTGCCAGCATCCAAGACCGCGTTGCCCACAAAAAAGCCCGAAAGATATCGGGCACTTTTTTGTCGGGCATTGTCTGTTCAGAACGTTATGCCCGCCGGATTGGAGGGCGAAGGGGCGGATGGGGCTGGCGGTGTAACTATCTCAACGTCAGCAGGCTTGGCCACAGGTTCCGCTTTGGGTGGTGTGGCTTTCTGCACAGCGACCAATGGAGCGGCTGCCGGGTAGCGGTAGGACTTGGGCAGCATAGGGTTCTTGGGGTAGCCAGCGGCATCCAAGTACTGGGTCCACTCCGTATCGGAGAATCCTTTGAGTTTTTGCGCACCCAAGGTTGCATAAGGCAGGGTGGCCTCGCCGGAGAGCCTTTGCAGGGCCTCGCTGTCCTCTGCAGTTGCAATCGTCTTTTCGCTGAAGGGCACACCGCGGGATTTCAACATCGTGCGTGCCGAGTCGCAAGGGGCGCATTGCGCGGATGTGTAGAGAGTAAATGGATACTTGGACACGACTTGCCGCAACTCGAATGGCAGGTCACCGCCGGTCGTGCCGCCACCGGGGGTGACCGGTGTCGCAGTACCGACAGTGCCTTGGGCTGCAGTGGGAGGCTTGTCCGAAAAAGTGACCTTGCCATCGGGTCCTACGATTTTGTAAATGCCTTGGGACTGTGCGATACCTGCCGTCACCAGCAGGGCCAAGCCCAATGCCATTGAAGTGCGTGAAGCCATGGTCGTGATCCTTAAGGTTTGAAGCGATAGAGTCGGTTGCATCAGCCCGATTATTGGACAGACATGCCTTGGTGGCGCAATAGGGCGTCCAAGGAGGGTTTACGGCCGCGGAAAGCCTTGAACGACTCCATGGCGGGCCGGCTACCGCCGGCTTCGAGAATGGCTGTGCGGTAGCGTTTTCCGGTTTCCGGATTTGCGCTGCCGTCAGCTCCCACGGTCTCTTCAAAGGCCGCGTATGCATCTGCGCTCAGTACCTCTGCCCACTTGTAGCTGTAATAGCCTGCCGCGTAGCCTCCGGCGAAAATGTGGCTGAACGTATGCGCGGTGCGGCTCCAAGCCGGTGACTGCAACACGGCAACCTCATCCCTCACTTGTTTCAGCAGCGGCATGATGTCGTTGCCGGGCGTGTGCTGGGAATGCAACAACATGTCAAACAAAGCAAACTCTATTTGGCGCAGCGTTTGCATGCCGCTCTGGAAATTCTTGGCGGCCAACATCTTTTCGAACAGTGCGCGTGGCAGGGGTTCGCTGGTATCCACGTGGGCGGTCATGTGTTGAAGCACATTCCACTCCCAGCAGAAATTTTCCATGAACTGGCTGGGCAGCTCCACCGCATCCCACTCCACGCCACTGATGCCGGATACATCCCGCTCGTTCACCTGGGTCAGCATGTGGTGCAGGCCGTGGCCGAACTCGTGGAACAGTGTCGTCACATCATCGTGAGACAGCAGGGCCGGTTTTTTGACGCCGTTGACTTCGATGCCGTCGGCAAAGTTGCAGACCAAGTGGGCGACCGGGGTCTGCAAGGTGCCGGTGTCCGGACGCAGCCAACGGGTGCGCACATCGTCCATCCAGGCGCCACCGCGCTTGCCGCTTCGGGCGCTCGGGTCCAGGTAAAACTGTCCGATCAGCTTGCGGCCCTGCGGGCCGACCCGTTCCATGCGGTAGAACGATACGCCGGCGTTCCAGACCGGTGCGGTGTCCGGGCTGATTTCCACATCGAACAGCGTTTCGATGATTTTGAACAAGCCCGCCAACACCTTGGGGAACGTGAAGTACTGTTTGACCTCTTGCTCGCTGAAGGCATAACGGGCTTCTTTGA
This sequence comes from Rhodoferax mekongensis, assembly GCF_032191775.1. NCBI lineage: Bacteria > Pseudomonadati > Pseudomonadota > Betaproteobacteria > Burkholderiales > Comamonadaceae > Rhodoferax > Rhodoferax mekongensis. Next base: position 2,265,866 of record NZ_CP132507.1, read on the forward strand.
GCTTTTCAGAGATATACGGCCAGTCCCATGGTTGCGGGTCGATGAGCTGCAATTCATCCTTGGCAAAAGCGCGAAGGTCTGCCACGTCCTTTTCCGCGAAGGGGCGTGCTTTGCGGGCCAGGTCCCGCAGGAAGCGGATGACGGTGTCAGGAGAGTCCGCCATCTTGGGCACCACCGACAGCGTGGCGAAGTCGGGGTAACCGAGAAGCTGGGCTTCTTCTTTGCGCAGGGCCAGAATGCCGTTGATGACCTCGGTGTTGTCGAATTTACGGAAATCTTCGGCAGCTTCTTGGGATGCGCGGGTCGCATAGGCCCGGTAGAGCATGCCCCGCAGGGTGCTGCTGGTAGCGAACTGCATGACCGGCAGGTAGCACGGCATTTTGAGCGTGAGCTTGTAGCCTTCTTTGCCCTCAGCTTCTGCAGCGCTGCGGGCAGCTTGCACCACATCGGCCGGTACACCCTCCAGTTCAGCCAGAGTGGCGTAGTAGCTGAAGGCGTCCGTGGCGTCGAGCGTGTTTTCGCTGAATTTTTGCCCCAATTCAGCCTGCTTTTCCTGGATCTCGGCAAACCGTTCGCGCGCTGCGCCTTGCAGGTCGGCGCCGCCCAGTACGAAGTTGCGCACGGCATTTTTGTGTGCTTGCAACTGCTCTGAGTTCAGCCGGGCTGTGTCGATGGCTTTGTACTTGGCAAACAGGCGTTCGTCGGCGCCGAGACGGGTCCAGAACTCAGTCACCTTGGGCAGGGCCGCGTTGTACGCGGCGCGCAGCTCGGGGCTGTCTGCTACGCTGTTCAAGTGACTTACGGCACCCCAAGCCAAACCCAAGCGTTCGGTTGCCACATCCAGCACCGACGCGATGGCCGTCCACTCTGCAGGAAAAGATGCTGCCGTTACTTGCTCCAGAGCAGCATCGGCGCTGGCAAGAAGTTCGTCTACCGCCGGGCCGACGTCAGCGGGTGTGATGCGGTCGAAAAGAGGGAGCGGGGCGTTTTGGAGCAGTGGATTCATGGTGCCAGAGGTGTGCGATTCAGAGCTATGCAGATGCGGGCGAGGCGTGACTAAACAAGGCCACGCGCGGCCGCGTCACGCTCTGCAGATTCCATGGTGTTGACCAGCAGCATGGTGATGGTCATGGGGCCCACGCCGCCGGGCACCGGAGTGATGTAACCGGCCACCTGGCTGACGCCCGCGTAGTCCACATCGCCGCACAGTTTGCCTTCGTCGTTGCGGTTCATGCCCACATCGATGACCACGGCGCCTGGCTTGACCATGTCGGCTGTCAATACATTGCGCTTGCCCACTGCCGCCACAATCACATCGGCTTGCAAGGTCATCGCTTTGAGGTCGGATGTCGCGCTGTGGCACATGGTGACCGTAGCGCTCTTTTGCAGCAACATCATGGCCATGGGTTTGCCCACGATGTTGGAGCGGCCGATCACCACGGCATGCTTGCCGCGCAAGTCATAACCAATGCTCTCCAGCATTTTCATGCAGCCGTAAGGAGTGCAGGGCCAGAAACCGGGCTGGCCCACCATCAGCGCGCCGGCGCTGGCGATGTGAAAGCCGTCCACGTCTTTGGTTGGGGCGATGGATTCGATGACTTTGTTGGCATCAATGTGTGCGGGTAAGGGCAGCTGCACCAGGATGCCATGGATAGACGGGTCGTTGTTGAGTGCCTCCACCCGGGCGAGCAACTCGGCTTCGGTCATGCTGGCGTCGTACTTCTCCAGCACCGAATGCAAGCCCGCATCCGAGCAAGCCTTCACCTTGTTGCGCACATAGACCTGAGAAGCAGGGTTGTCGCCAACCAAAACCACAGCCAGTCCTGGAGTGAGGCCTCGGGCCTTGAGTGCGTCGGTGCGGCGGGCAACGTCGGCTCGGAGTTGGGCGGCGAGGGCATTGCCGTCGATGATCTGGGCAGTGGTGGAAGCTGTCATTCTTGATCTTGAAGTAAAAACGCCCGCAGCGAAGGCAGGGCGGGCGCAGGTAGCTATAAAGTTGGTAGCGTCAGGTTTTCGGGGTGTTCTGGCCGAGTGCAATTTTCAGCAGGTCGGCCACCGTGTTGGCACTGAGCTTTTCCATGATGTTGGCGCGGTGCGCCTCCACCGTCTTGATGCTGATGCCCAGGTCATCCGCAATCTGCTTGTTCAGGCGGCCCGCGACAATGCGCTCCAGCACTTGGCTTTCACGCAAGGTCAACTTGGAGAGCAGGGCGTCACGGTTGACCGCCAATTGGTAGTCGGCAAAGGTGTCCTTGGCGTGATCGAGCATGCGTTCCACGAGACTGACCAGTTGGTCTTCCTTGAAGGGCTTCTGGATGAAATCCATGGCGCCTTTTTTCATGCTGTCCACGGCCATGGGCACGTCGCCGTGACCGGTGATGAACACGATAGGCAAAGGGGACTTGGCTTCGATCAGCCGGGTCTGCAGTTCCAAGCCCGTCATGCCACCCATTCGGATGTCGACGATCAGGCAGGCCACTTCACGCGCGTCATAGCGACTCAGGAAAGACTCCGCAGAATCAAAACACCGAACCCGGTACCCCTTGCCCTCCAGCAACCATTGCAGCGAATCGCGCACTGCTTCGTCATCGTCTACGACGTAAACCGTTCCTTTTTTGGGGATCAAGCTCATTCAGTTATCCGAGGTTGGGTTGGGGGGCCGGTGGCTCCGAGTAGGTCAGCGTACCGGTGTCGTTCAGGGGCACCCAGAATGAAAACCGGCAGCCCACAACGTCATCTCCATTGTAGATGTTCTCCGCGGTCATTCGCCCCAGGTGGGACTCGACGATGGACCGGCACAAGGATAGCCCTATCCCCATGCCGTCTGCCTTGGTGGAATAGAACGCTTCATATAGGCGGGCCATGACTTCAGGCGCCAGTCCCTTGCCGGTGTCCTGCACGGAAAACTCCACAACCGGCTTATCGTCAATGCGCTTGGGCAATACACGCAGCTCCACGATGCGGTCCGAAGTTTGACGCAGCGCGGAGTCTATGGATTCGGCCGCGTTGCGCAGCAGGTTGACCAGCACCTGTTCAATCAGTATGGGGTCCACCATGACCTGAGGAATACGGGCTGCGACGTAGTGGTTCAGGCGCACGTTGAAGCGCCGCAACTCGATTTCAGCCAACTCCACTGCTTCGGCCACCATGGTGGACACCTCGGATGGTGTTCGGTTTGGCTCGCTACGCTTCACAAAGCTGCGGATGCGCTGAATGATCTGCCCCGCGCGCTGTGCCTGCTTGGCAGTCTTCTCCAGGGCAATCAGCAAATCCGGCTCTGTGATCTGCTTATCCTTGATACGCGAGACCATGCCGTTGCAATAGTTGTTGATGGCCGTGAGCGGCTGGTTCAACTCATGCGCCACGCTCGAGGCCATTTCGCCCATGGTGATGAGTCGGCTGGCAGTTTGGGCGCGCTCTGCTTGGGTGGCGGCCTGCTCTTCGGCAAGGCGACGGGTGGTGATGTCGGTGGCAATCACCATTTGGGCCAAGCGGCCGTCCACCCAGCTCAGGTAACGGGTGCGCACTTCGAGCCACTTGCCTAACGCCTCAATAAAGATTTCTGCACTTTCAGGATCGCTGTCAGGCAAGGTAGTGGTCGGCAGACCTGCGAAGGAGTCGACGCTGTCATCCGAGTCGTCGTTGGTCGGGCTGTTGGGCATGCCGGCCTCCGCCACCAGTTGCAGGTGTCCGCCGGCTTGTACGCCGAACCACTGCCGGTAGAGTTTGTTGGCAAACAGCAGTTCGTCGCTGCCCAAAGGGGCCACGGAGATGGACGCGTCCAGTGCCTCCAGCACGGTGGTGAATCGCTGGTGCGAGGCGGTTAGCTGTTCCCGCACGCGGTTGGGCTCGGTGATGTCCGTCATCGAGGTGACCCAACCGGTCTGGGTCCCCATGGCGTCAATCAGCGGAGATACATACAAGCGGGCATCGAACAGGCTTCCGTCTTTTCGCTTCACGCGCACCTGTATCCCGCCGGGGGTTGCGTTCCCGGTCAGCTCCTCCTCCAGTCTGGCAGCCACGTGTTCACGTTCGCTGTCAGGCCAATAGGGGAAAGGGGCTGTTCGCCCCACCAGGTCGGACTCTGTCCAGCCGGTCATCTGGCAGAAGGCTGCATTTACGTAGGTAATGCGACCCTGCAAGTCCATGGCCCGCATCCCCGTGAGCATGGAGTTTTCCATGGCGCGGCGGAAGTTGGTTTCCGACATGAGTGCCTGCTGGGCTTGCAGGCGTCTGCGGGTATGTCGCCAATTGGCTATCAACATCCATGCGGTCATCACGCTCAAAGTGCTCACCAGCCAAAACAGGCCGCTACCAATCACGCCCAATGATGCACGGTAAGCCTGGGCGCGAATGACCAGACCCGAGCCGACCGGCGAGACGGGCATGGAGTATTCATTCCCCGGGTTGGCCCAAGGCAAAAAACGGCTGACCAGCTTGCGTCCGGGGATGCTGGTGCCCGCCAGCAAACGCCCGGTGGAGTCCTGCAGCGAAATCGCATAGCGGGCGGATACCTCTGACGGTACGCCATATCTATAGAGCCCGTCTATGGAGTATTCGGTAATCAGCACGCCCGAGAAGCGGCCCTTGTTGTTCAAGGGAATGAACATTTGCAACAGAGGCGCCTCATCCTTTGCCAACGGGGGTTGGACGTACAGCAGCTGGTTCAGCTGGCGGGTGAGGGCGTAGCCGGTATCGCGATCTTGTTTGAGAAGTACATCCCCGGGTATGTAGTAAGGCCCTATGGTGTTGGCTCCCATGCCCTGGCTCGCTCGGGTACGCTTTTTCTCATCCACCCACGCCATGGCCTGAACTTCGGGGTACTGATCCAGCAGGTTGGCGGCGCGGGCTTTGAAATCGTTGGCGTCTATCTCCCGATTGGCCAGTTCACGAGCAATACGGGTGATCTGTTCCTGGCGCTCCAGCAACCGAAGGCGAAGGCGTTGCTGGGTGTACTCGACGTCGCGCTGCACGGCCTCCTGTTCGCGGTCCATTTCCTCCAGCCGGAGGTAACCCAAGGCCGCCACGATGGCGGCAAAAAACAATAACACCGCAGCGAGTGGGGCCAACATGGCTACCCGGTCCTGGCGGTGCGGGGTCAGCCGGTGCCACCAGCGTTTGGCGCCATCCACCGTCGGAATAGCCAGCGGCTTGGGCAGAGAGATCACTTTGTAAAAAGGCATTGCCCGAGTGTAGAGGAGGGGCCGGTGGCGGACTGTTTCCAAGTGCTGCAAAGCAGCATAAATATTTCACTATACAAAATCAATAAGCATGATTTGAAATTTCAATTTAAATATGAGAAACTAGGCGTACCGCACTAAATTACGCCAAAGCAAACAGGAGACTTCGATGGCAGCAGTTCCCCAGAATCCCTTGGGCACGTCCGACATGGACAGCCAGGAAACCCGCGAATGGATGGACGCGCTCAGCGCTGTCATCGAGGCCGAGGGCCCCGAGCGCGCGCACTTTCTGCTGGAGCAACTGCTCGAGCACGCACGCCAGAAGAGCATTGACATGCCTTTCTCGGCCACTACTGGCTATGTAAATACCATTGAGCCCCAGGACGAAGAGCGTTCCCCCGGCAACCTCGAAATTGAAGAACGCCTGCGCGCCTATATGCGCTGGAATGCCATGGCCATGGTCGTGAAGGCCAACCGCCACAACCCCGCAGATGGTGGGGACTTGGGTGGTCACATCGGTTCCTTTGCCTCCTTGGCCAGCCTGTTTGGCGCCGGTTTCAACCACTTCTGGCACGCCGAGAGTGAAAACCATGGTGGCGACTGCCTCTACATCCAGGGTCACGTGTCCCCAGGCGTGTATGCACGCGCCTACCTGGAAGGTCGCCTGACCGAAGAGCAGTTGTTGCACTTCCGTCAGGAGGTGGACGGCAAGGGCTTGTCCAGCTACCCGCACCCCAAGCTGATGCCCGAGTTCTGGCAGTTCCCCACCGTGTCCATGGGCTTGGGCCCGTTGATGGCGATCTACCAGGCCCGTTTCCTCAAATACCTGCACGCCCGCGGCATTGCCAACACCGAAAACCGCAAGGTCTGGGTGTTCTGCGGCGACGGCGAAATGGACGAAGTCGAATCCCTGGGCGCCATCGGCCTGGCTGCCCGTGAAGGCTTGGACAACCTGATCTTCGTGATCAACTGCAACCTGCAGCGCTTGGACGGCCCGGTGCGCGGCAACGGCAAGATCATCCAAGAGCTGGAAGGTGAATTCCGCGGTGCGGGATGGAACGTGATCAAGCTGCTGTGGGGCTCCGGCTGGGACCCCTTGCTGGCACGCGACAAAGATGGCGCGCTCAAGAAAATCATGATGGAAACCCTGGACGGCGACTACCAGGCCATGAAGGCCAACGACGGTGCCTACGTCCGCAAGCATTTCTTCGGCAAAGACCCCCGCACCCTGGAGATGGTCTCCAAGATGTCGGACGAAGAAATCTTCGACCTGCGCCGTGGCGGCCACGATTCCAAGAAGGTCTACGCAGCGTTCCACAAAGCCGTGAACCACAAGGGCGAGCCCACTGTCTTGTTGATCAAGACCGTCAAGGGCTTCGGCATGGGCAAGGCCGGTGAAGGCAAGAACACCGTGCACCAGACCAAGAAGCTGACCGACGAAGACATCAAGGCCTTCCGCGACCGCTTCAACATTCCTGTGCCAGACAGCGAGTTGCCCAAGGTGCCGTTCTACAAGCCCGCAGACGACACCCCGGAAATGAAGTACCTGCACGAGCGCCGCAAGGCCTTGGGTGGCTACCTGCCACACCGCCGCACCAAGGCGGACGAAAGCTTCACTGTGCCGTCCCTGGAAACCTTCAAGGCTGTGATCGAACCCACTGCCGAAGGCCGTGAGATTTCCACCACCCAAGCCTATGTGCGTTTCCTGACACAGTTGCTGCGCGACCAGGCCTTGGGCCCACGCGTGGTGCCGATTCTGGTGGACGAGGCCCGCACCTTCGGTATGGAAGGTCTGTTCCGCCAAGTGGGTATTTACAACCCCGCGGGCCAGCAGTACACCCCGGTCGATAAAGACCAAGTCATGTACTACAAGGAAGACAAGGCTGGCCAGATCCTGCAGGAAGGTATCAACGAAGCTGGCGGCATGAGCAGCTGGATTGCCGCTGCCACCAGTTACTCCACCAGCAACCGCATCATGGTGCCGTTCTACGTGTACTACTCCATGTTTGGCTTCCAGCGCATTGGCGACCTGGCCTGGGCGGCGGGCGACATGCAAGCCCGCGGCTTCCTGCTGGGTGGCACCTCTGGCCGGACCACGCTCAACGGCGAAGGCCTGCAGCACGAAGACGGTCACAGCCATATCCTTGCCAACACCATCCCCAACTGCGTGAGCTACGACCCGACCTTTGCGCACGAAGTGGCTGTCATCATGCATGACGGTTTGAAGCGCATGGTCGAGAAGCAGGAAAACGTCTTTTACTACCTGACGCTGCTGAACGAAAACTATGCGATGCCCGGGCTGAAGGCCGGTACCGAAGAGCAGATCATCAAGGGCATGTACCTCTGCAAGGAAGGTCCCGCGCTCACCAAGAAGGCACCCCGCGTGCAACTCCTGGGCTCCGGCACCATCCTGCGCGAGAGCTTTGCGGCGCAAGAACTGCTGGAAAAAGACTGGGGCATTGGCGCTGACGTGTGGAGCTGCCCAAGCTTCAACGAACTGACCCGCGACGGTCAGGACGCAGACCGCTGGAACCTGCTGCACCCGCTGGAGACACCGCGCGTACCTTTCGTGGCCGAGCAACTGAACAAGTCCACCGGCCCCGTGATCGCGTCTACCGACTACATGAAGGCCTACGCCGAGCAAATCCGTCCGTTCGTGCCCAAGGGCCGCACGTACAAGGTGCTGGGTACCGACGGCTTTGGCCGTTCCGACTTCCGCAGCAAGCTGCGTGAGCACTTCGAGGTGAACCGCCACTACATCGTGGTCGCCGCCCTGAAGGCGCTGAGCGAAGACGGTACCGTGCCCGTGGCCAAGGTGGCAGAAGCCATCGCCAAGTACGGCATCAACGCTGACAAAGTGAACCCCCTGTACGCCTAAGCACTCCGGAGACAACAACATGGCATTGGTAGAAGTAAAAGTCCCGGACATCGGTGACTTCGACGAAGTCGCGGTCATTGAGCTGCTGGTCAAAGTGGGCGACACCGTGAAAGTGGAGCAAAGCCTGATCACTGTGGAGTCTGATAAGGCTTCCATGGAGATTCCTTCCAGCACCGCCGGTGTGGTCAAGGAAATCAAGGTTGCCTTGGGCGATAAGGTCAAAGAAGGCTCGGTGGTCGTGATGGTGGAAGCCGTTGGTGCTGCTTCAGCGCCCGTTGCAGAGGCAAATGCGACGCCAGCGCCCGCAGCATCTGCGCCAGTAGCTCCTGTTTCTGTAGCAGCTCCGGTGGCAGCGCCTTCTGTGTCCGGCCCGGTGGAAGTGCGCGTGCCCGATATTGGCGACTTCAAGGACGTGGCTGTCATCGAACTGCTGGTCAAGGTCGGCGACACCGTCAAGGTGGAACAGAGCCTGATTACCGTGGAGAGCGACAAGGCTTCCATGGAGATTCCTTCCAGCACCGCCGGTGTGGTCAAGGAAATCAAGGTCAAGCTGGGTGACACCGTGAACATCGGTGACTTGGTGGTGATTCTGGAGGGCGTGGCGGGTGCCGCAGCCGCTCCTGCTGCGGCACCCGCAGCGGTTGCCGCCGCGCCGGCAGCTCCCGCCGCAGCCTCGGCACCTGTAGCTAGTGCTGTGGCAGCGCCTGCCGCTGTGGCTGTGCCGGCGCACCTGCCCGGTGGCACCACTCTCGGCTTGCCCCACGCATCGCCCTCCGTGCGCAAGTTCGCCCGCGAACTGGGCGTGCCTTTGAACGAAGTCAAGGGTTCCGGCCCCAAAGGACGTATCACCGAAGCGGACGTGCAAGGCTTCACCCGTTCTGTGATGAGCGGTGCGGTGCAAACCGCAGCCATTGCGGCGCAAGCCAAGGCTTCCGGCAGCAACGACGGCGCCGGCCTGGGCCTGATTCCTTGGCCCAAGGTGGATTTTGCCAAGTTCGGTCCGATTGAGCGCAAGGAGCTGTCCCGCATCAAGAAGATCAGCGGTGCAAACCTGCTGCGCAACGCGATCATGATCCCGGCCGTCACCAACCACGACGACGCCGACATCACCGACCTCGAAGCGTTCCGCGTGGCGACCAACAAAGAAAACGAGAAGTCCGGCATCAAGGTCACCATGCTGGCTTTCCTGATCAAGGCCTGCGTGTCCGCGCTCAAGAAGTTCCCCGAGTTCAACAGCTCGCTGGACGGCGACGCGCTGATCTACAAGAACTACTACCACATCGGCTTTGCGGCCGACACGCCTAACGGCCTGGTGGTACCCGTGATCAAGGACGCAGACAAGAAAGGCATCTTCCAGATCAGCCAGGAAATGTCGGAGCTGGCCAAGAAGGCCCGCGACGGCAAGCTGGGCCCTGCCGACATGAGCGGCGCAACCTTCACCATCTCTTCGCTGGGTGGTATCGGTGGCCGTTATTTCACGCCCATCATCAACGCGCCTGAAGTCGCCATCCTCGGCGTCTGCAAGAGCCAGATGGAACCGGTGTGGGACGGCAAGGCCTTCCAGCCACGCCTGATGCTGCCCTTGTCGCTGACCTGGGACCACCGCGTGATCGACGGCGCCGCTGCGGCGCGCTTCAACGTGTACCTGGGCCAGATCCTGGGTGACTTCCGCCGCGTGCTGCTCTAAGACAGGAACCTGAATATGGCAATCGTAGAAATCAAGGTTCCGGACATCGGAGACTTCGACGAAGTCGCGGTCATCGAGCTGCTAGTCAAAGTCGGCGACACCATCAAGCCTGAGCAAAGCCTGATCACCGTGGAGTCCGACAAGGCCTCCATGGAAATTCCGTCCAGCGCCGGTGGTGTGGTTACCGAACTCAAAGTCAAGCTGGGCGACAAGGTCAAAGAAGGCTCTGTGGTCGTGTTGCTGGAAGCTGCAGGTGCGGCTTCTGAAGCAAAACCGGCTGCAGCGCCCGCCGCATCTGCGCCAGCAGCTCCTGTTTCTGTAGCAGCCCCGGCGGCTCCGGCCCCAGTGGCCAGCAGCTTCGGCGGCAGTGCCGATCTGGAGTGCGACGTGGTCGTCATCGGTGGCGGCCCCGGCGGTTACTCCGCGGCCTTTCGCGCGGCAGACTTGGGCCTGAAAGTCATTGTGGTGGAGCGTTACGCCACTCTGGGTGGCGTGTGCCTGAACGTGGGTTGCATTCCCTCCAAAGCCTTGCTGCACGTGGCGGCCGTCATGGACGAAGTCAGCCACATGGCGGACTTGGGTGTGGACTTCGGTGCGCCCGTGGTCAACATCGACAAGCTGCGCGGCCACAAAGAAAAGGTCATTGGCAAGCTGACCGGCGGTTTGGCTGCCATGGCCAAGATGCGCAAGGTCACGACCGTGCGCGGCTATGGCAACTTCGTCGGTGCCAACCACCTCGAAGTGGAAGAAACCAGCGGCACTGCGCAAGAGAAGACCGGTACCAAGAAGGTCATTGCCTTTAAGCGCGCCATCATCGCGGCCGGCTCGCAAGCCGTGCGTTTGCCGTTCATGCCTAACGACCCACGCGTCGTGGACTCCACCGGCGCCCTGGCGCTCAAGGAAGTCCCCAAGCGGATGTTGATCCTTGGTGGTGGCATCATCGGCTTGGAGATGGGCACCGTTTACAGCACGCTGGGCGCCCGCCTGGACGTGGTGGAAATGATGGACGGTCTGATGCAAGGCGCTGATCGCGACCTGGTCAAGATCTGGCAGAAGATGAATGCCAAGCGCTTCGACAACATCATGCTCAAGACCAAGACCGTGTCCGCACGCGCCTTGCCTGAAGGCATTGAGGTGACGTTTGCGCCGGCGGAAGAGGGCGGCACCGCCCCCGCACCGCAGGTGTACGACCTGGTGCTCCAAGCCGTGGGCCGCACGCCCAACGGCAAGAAGATCAGCGCCGAGAAGGCCGGTGTTGCTGTGACGGATCGTGGCTTCATCAACGTCGACATCCAGATGCGCACCAACGTGCCGCACATCTTCGCTATCGGCGACATCGTGGGCCAGCCCATGTTGGCGCACAAGGCGGTGCATGAAGCCCACGTGGCCGCTGAAGTAATCGCCGGTGAACTGCAAGGCAACAAAGAATTGGCTGCTGCGGCGTTCAACGCCCGCGTCATCCCCAGCGTGGCCTACACCGACCCCGAAGTGGCTTGGGTTGGCCTCACCGAAGACCAAGCCAAGGCCCAAGGCATCAAGGTCAAGAAGGGCTTGTTCCCCTGGACCGCATCCGGCCGCGCGATTGCCAATGGCCGCGACGAAGGCGTTACCAAACTCCTGTTTGATGACTCTCCGGAAGCACACGGCCACGGCAAGATCCTGGGCGGCGGCATGGTCGGCACGCATGCGGGCGACATGATCGGCGAGATCGCCTTGGCGATTGAGATGGGCGCAGACGCGGTGGACATCGGCAAGACCATCCACCCCCACCCCACGCTGGGCGAAAGCATCGGCATGGCGGCGGAGATTGCGCACGGCAGCTGCACGGATGTGCCGCCGGCGAAGAAGTAAGCAATTGCCGCAAGGGGCTACGTTTGACGTAGCCCTTTTTCTTTTAGGTGCACCGACAAAAAATTGCTTGGTGTCAATCGCTAACGCTATGTGTGAACTCCAGACTGTCGAAGGATTATGGGCCCCTATTCGCTGGCCTTCCCCCGTTTCAATAAACACCTGTCAGGGTTGAAATTGAAAGGGGGAACGATTCATGAAGAGGGTGAGATACCCAGCCGAATTCGAGGCTGAACGGTCAAACAAGTGACCGAGCGTGGTCTCGGTGTAGTTGATGTGGCCAGCCATTTCGACCAGCTGAGCCCGATGGACTTCGAGCAACTTCGAACTGGAAGTTGAAATCTGTCTACAGAAGCGGGGGAAGTCCAAACGGTTGCAAATGGATATTCCCAGCCGCAAAGTGATAAACCTGTTGGGGCCGGCCGCAGAGCGCGCTCTACCCATACCACGGCACTAGACCACCAGTACTTTATTGCACACAAACTGGGGCGCTAGGGAAAGTCCTAGCCCGGCTTTGCAGATTGAATACAAATCTGTGAACAGAACGTATAGGCGCCCTGCGCTGCTGCGGCCTAACCTTCGATGCACTGTGTCGGAGGATATAAGCGCAATGCAGAAGAGACGTTGTTGGAATTTGCGGCCGCTTGCCGCGCTGGGCCTGTGCGCCTGGGCCCTAGGGGCCCAGGCGGTAGACATCACCGTGGCCACGGTGAACAACCGGCAGATGATCGAGATGCAAAAGCTCAGCACGCATTTCGAGAAGGCCAACCCCGATATCCGCGTGAAGTGGACCACGATGGAAGAGGCCGACCTGCGCCAGCGCGTGAGTGCGGACGTGACCAACAAGGGCGGCCATTTTGATGTGGTGACCATCGGCATGTACGAGACGCCCATCTGGGCCGCCAAGGGCTGGCTGCGCGAAATCATGCCCACCGACGCCTACAACGTGAAGGACCTGATCCCCACCGTTCGCGACGGACTCTCGTACAACAAACGCCTGTACGCCGCGCCCTTCTATGGCGAAGGTTCCATGACCATGTACCGCAGCGATCTGTTCGAGAAAGCGGGTATCAGCATTAACAACCGGCCCACTTGGGAGCAGATTCGCGACGCGGCAGCCAAGATACATAACCCGGCTGCGGGCATCTACGGCATCTGCCTACGCGGGCGGGCCGGCTGGGGCGACAACATGGCCCTGCTCAGCACCATGGTCAACACCTTCGGCGGCCAATGGTTCGACATGGGCTGGCGCCCGCAGATCCAGAGTAGCCCCTGGAAGGACGCGATCAGCTTTTACGTCCAGCTGCTCACCAAATACGGCCCGCCCAACGCGATGGCCAACAGCTTTAACGAAAACCTGGACTTGTTTGCCCAGGGCAAGTGCGGCATTTGGGTAGACGCCACTAGCGCCGGCGGCGCACTGATTGATCCCAAGTTCAGCAAAGTGGCCCACCTGACCGCCTTCTCACTGGCCCCGACCGCCGTTACCAACAAAGGCGCGGGCTGGCTCTGGGCCTGGGCACTGGCGATTCCCGCCAGCAGCAAGAACGCTGACGCCGCCCAGCGCTTTGTGCAATGGGCGACGTCCGAACCCTACTTGCGCTTGGTGGCGGACACCAATGGCTGGGCGGCCATGCCATCGGGCACCCGCCTGTCTACCTACCAGCGCTCCGAATTCATCAAGACCGCGCGCTTTGCCATGACGGAGGCCATTGCCATGGTCACCGCCAACCCGCGCGATGCCACCGAAGGTAAAGCACCCTATGTGGGCGTGCAGTTTGTCGCTATCCCTGAGTTCCAGGACATCGGCGAACTTACCGGCGCAGAAATACGCGATGCCTTGGCTGGCAAGCAGACCGTGGACCAGGCCCTGCAGAAAGCGCAGACCCGGATCGAGCAAGTCATGCGTGTCGCGGGGTACATCAAATGAAAAAAGTGCCATGGACCGTGGGTCGGCAACTGGGTGCGGCGTTTGGCGTGATCGTGGTGCTGGTGCTGCTGCTGGCCCTCACGGCTTGGAGTCGCATTGCCGCCATGAATCGCGACTTTGATGCGCTGGTGGACCAGACCTTGCCCGCCCTCACCGCGCTCAGCGATGTGAACGACCGGCTGCAGGTGGTGCGCACGGCCGAGCTGAGCCACTTGGCTGCGCTGACTATGCCTGCCAAGGACCGCGAGGAGGCTTCCGTAAAAGCGACGGTGAAATCGTTGGACGAGGCGCTGGTGCGTTACAGGGCTGCTGCTGCCAACCTGTCGGACGAGAACAGCAATGCCGCGCTGGCCGCCGCTATATCGCAGTTCCACGCAGCACGCAGCACCTTTTTGCAAATGTCCAACTCGGCGGCGGGCGCCGAGTCCGAACGCGCGGTAGAGGCCAGCGACTATTTCACCGGCCCGAGCCAACAGGCTTACAAAGGTGCGTATGACGCGGTGCAAACGCAATGGAAGATGCACTTGGACCAGGCGGACGCTGCCAAGGCGGCGGGTCGGGTTTCGGCCGTCAAGGCCAACACCATGCTGCTGGCGGTGACGGTGGTGTGCGCCGGGCTGTCGGTGATGCTGGCAGTGTTCATCACCCGCGCGCTTTTGCGCCAGCTGGGGGGGCAACCGGCCTATGTGGCGCAGCTGGCCCGCACCATTGCCGATGCCAACTTGGCATCCCCCGTAGCCGTGCGCTCGGGCGATACTGACAGTGTGGTGGCCGCCATGGCCCGCATGCAGGAGTCGCTCACCCGCATCGTGCACGCCGTACGCCAAGGGGCCGACAGCGTGGCCATTGCCAGCGCAGAAATCGCCCAAGGCAACCACGACCTGAGCAGTCGTACCGAACACCAAGCCAGCGCGCTGGAGGAAACCGCCTCCAGCATGGAAGACCTCAACGCCAAGGTACGACAGAACGCTCTGAGCGCCGGCCACGCCAACCAACTGGCGTTGAATGCATCTACCGTAGCCGTACAAGGCGGTAACGTGGTGAGTCAGGTGGTGCAGACCATGAAGGGCATCAACGAAGCCTCACGCAAGATTGAGGACATCATCCAGGTCATCGATGGCATCGCTTTTCAGACCAATATCCTCGCGCTGAACGCGGCGGTGGAAGCAGCTCGCGCTGGCGAGCAGGGCCGCGGTTTTGCGGTGGTGGCCAGTGAGGTGCGAAGCCTGGCTGGGCGCAGTGCTGAAGCGGCCAAGGAGATCAAGCAGCTCATCGGCACCAGCGTGCAACGGGTGGAACAAGGCTGCGCCCTGGTAGACCAGGCCGGCCACACCATGACCGAGGTGGTCGCCGCCATTCGCAAGGTGACCGACATCGTGGGCGAGATCAGCACGGCCAGCTCGGACCAGAGCGCCGGTGTGTCGCAGATTGGTGAGGCCGTGAACGAGATGGACCAAGTCACCCAGCAGAACGCAGCCCTGGTGGAAGAGATGGCCGCGGCGGCCAGCAGTCTGCAATCACAGGCCAGCGCGCTGGTGCGCGTGGTGGCGGTCTTCCAGACTGCGGGGGAATCTGGCGACACCTCAGACGCAGTGTTGTCACTATCAAAACAGGAGCTACTCGCGCAAGAAGCATAGGGTCTAGAGGCCTACTTGGCTGAAATTCTCATGGTACGCTGCTGGGGTTAGGTGGCACAAGCATCCGCCACAAACTCTCGCTTCAGGCGCATCCCATGCTGCGTCAGTTGGCATCATCGGCCTGGAAATGGGCACTGTCTACAGCACGCGCCTTGCCCAAGGGCATCGAAGTGACGTTTGCGCCAGCAGAAGAGGGTGGCACCGCCCCCGCACCGCAGGTGACCGACCGTGGCTTCATCAATGTCGATATTCAGATGCGCACCAACGTGCCGCACATCTTCGCTATCGGCGACATCGTGGGCCAGCCCATGCTGGCGCACAAGGCGGTGCATGAAGCCCACGTGGCCGCTGAAGTGATTGCCGGTGAACTGCAAGGCAACAAGGAACTGGCAGTAGCGGCATTCAACGCCCGTGAGATCCCCGGCGTGGCCTACACCGACCCCGAAGTGGCTTGGGTTGGCCTCACCGAAGACCAAGCCAAGGCCCAAGGCATCAAGGTCAAGAAGGGCTTGTTCCCCTGGACCGCATCCGGCCGCGCGATTGCCAATGGCCGCGACGAAGGCGTTACCAAACTCCTGTTTGATGACTCCCCCGAAGCACACGGCCACGGCAAGATCCTGGGCGGCGGCATGGTCGGCACGCATGCGGGCGACATGATCGGCGAGATCGCTCTGGCGATTGAGATGGGCGCAGACGCGGTGGACATCGGCAAGACCATCCACCCCCACCCCACGCTGGGCGAAAGCATCGGCATGGCGGCGGAGATTGCGCACGGCAGCTGCAAGGATGTGCCGCCGGCCGAGAAATAAGTAAAGCTTAGTCAGCAATAGGAAAAGCCCGAACCGGGAACGGTTCGGGCTTTTTTTCTGCCTGTTTCGACTGAAGAACCTCGGACGGGTCATGGCCTGTCCGGGGCTCCATTGATAGTCGCGAGGTCTTTGCCTTACCGGCGGCTGTCCTCGGCGAAGATGTCCTTGTCTTTGTTCTCTGGAACAAACAGCAGGCCAATCACCACGGTCATGCCGGCCACCACCACGGGGTACCACAAGCCGTAGTAGGGGTCACCGGTTTGCGCGATCATGGCAAACGCGGTTGCTGGCATCAATCCACCAAACCAGCCATTGCCGATGTGATACGGCAATGACATGCCCGTATACCGGATGCGGGTGGGGAACAGCTCTACAAGGGCAGCAGCAATCGGGCCGTACACCATGGTGACCAACAGCACGAGGTAGGTGAGGATCATCACCAGCGGGAACACTTGGGCATTGAAGATGTCAAAGAAGCCTTCCATCTTGAGAATGCCTGGTGCTGGCTTGCCGGGCACAGGGTAGCCCGCGGCGGCTAATGCTTCGTTCACCGACTTTGCAAAGGCAGCAGGCGTGGCCTTGACGTCATCGCCAGTGAGCTTGGCGATTTCATAGCCCACCACTTCAGCAGTACCGATTTGCACCTTGGCCGGAATCGCTCCAGCGGTGTACTGCACCGAGTAGTTCACGGAACTGCGGGCGAGCAGCGCCTTGGTCACATCGCAAGAGCTGGTGAACTTGGCAGTGCCGGTCGGGTTGAACTGGAACGAGCAGTCGTTGGGGTCGGCGATGATGGTCACCTTGGTGTTCTGCTGCGCAGCATGCAATGCCGGATTGGCGATTTGAGTGATAGTTTTGAACACCGGGAAGTAGGTCACGATGGCCAGGAAGCAACCCGCCAGAATGATTTTCTTGCGGCCGATTTTGTCGGACAGCGAACCGAAGATCACAAACCCGGCTGTACCCAGAATCAGTGACCAGGCGATCAGCACGTTGGCGGTAAACATGTCAATCCGCAAAATGGTTTGCAGGAAGAACAAGGCATAGAACTGGCCGGTGTACCAGACCACGGCCTGACCTGCGACTAAACCGAACAAGGCGATCAGCGCAAACTTGCCGTTGCTCCACTGACCGAAAGCTTCGGCAATGGGTGCTTTGGAGCTGGTTCCTTCTGCTTTCATTTTCTTGAACGCAGGCGACTCCTCCATCTGCAAGCGGATCCATACCGAGATACCCAGCAGGAAGATCGACAGCAGGAATGGAATACGCCAGCCCCACTCGGCGAATTCTTTTTCGCCAACAATAGTGCGCACCGTGAGGATCACCATCAGGGACAGCAGAAGGCCCAAGGTAGCGGTAGTCTGAATCCAGCTGGTGAAGAAGCCACGACGTCCGGGTGGAGCATGCTCGGCGACATACACCACAGCACCGCCGTACTCACCACCCAAAGCAAGGCCCTGCAGCATGCGCAGCAGGATCAGGATGACCGGCGCGGCCCAGCCGATGGTGTTGTAGCCCGGCAGCAAGCCGACCACAAAGGTCGAGATCCCCATGATCAAAATCGTCATGAGGAAGGTTTGCTTGCGCCCGATCATGTCACCCAATCGGCCGAAGAACAGTGCGCCGAAGGGGCGCACCAGAAAGCCGGCGGCAAATGCCAACAAGGCAAACACGTTGCGTGTGGCTTCCGGGAAGGAAGAAAAAAACTGGGCCCCGATGATCGCTGCAAGCGAGCCATAGAGGTAGAAGTCGTACCACTCAAAAATGGTTCCAGCTGAAGACGCGAGGATGACGCGTTTCTCTTCGCGCGTCATGGGCCGCTTGCGGTCTTCAATCGAAGCGGCACTGGCAGGGCTGATGCTCATGGGGAGTCTCCGTTTTGTTTAGTTAGGGCGGTTCTCAGCATCCACGGCGATGCCATGGACGGCCGCAGTGTCAAAACCGCCTCTGACGGATTTCTTACTCCCCCACGAAGGTTAAGGCTTGGAAAAAGTGGGGCTTTTTTCTGGCGATTTTTGGGGTACGCCGCCGCTCGGAAACTTCAATGACGAGAGGCTATTCGCTCTTTCTGGCTGCGCGCCAGCTGCGCCAACGACTCGCCAGTTGCAAGCCCAGACCGCCACCCAAGCCCAACAAAACCATACCCACCAATGCGTTGTTGCCAAACCCTCCCGCGAAGGCGTCAAACCCCATGGATTGACCTAGCCACAAACCCAATTGGGCACCTGCTACAAATCCGACGGCATCCGAGATACCGATCAACAACGCAGAGTCTTTCATAGCGATTCAGGTAAGAGTGAAGGGCCGGATTGTGCATTCGGTCTGGAAAAAAACGTAGCGCACGTAAGGTCGGAACCCCACGCCTAGCTAGGGCATCTGCAGGGCTCTGTTGCCGGGTAGTGCCTGTCTCCAGCAGGACTCGGCAAGGGTTTGTCTCAAGGTCATATGTCTAAGGCCAGTGCAACATTTCCCTTTTTCGCGTGATCGCGCGTTCCGGGAGTTTTCTTTTGGCCTTTAAGAAAATGGTGCTCGGCACCTTGGTAGTTCTGGGGGTGGCCGGCGTGTGCGCTTGGTTCAGTCTCGACAAGGAAACCCGCGGGTTGTTGGCGACGGTGCCGATCAACCGCGATCTGCTGTTCTGGTCTCAATCCCAAAGGGATGCCGCCTTTCGTGCATTGGACCGGCTGCCTTTTCTCGCCGAGTCGCGCGTGGTGTCCGCTGGCGGTACACCATCTGCTTTACCCGCGGGTGCGCCACTGAAACTCACAAGCAATGTCGACGCCTACATGGCCGGCCAGCGCAGTGCTGCGCTCTTGGTCTTGCAAGACGGTAAGTTGCGCCTCGAGCGTTATGGCCTGGGCTTTGATGCGGCAGGGCGTTGGACCAGCTTTTCGGTGGCCAAGTCGTTTACTTCCACCTTGGTCGGCGCCGCAGTGAAGGACGGCTTCATCAAGAGCCTCGACGACAAAGTCAGCCTCTACATTCCGGACCTCAGAGGCTCGGCTTACGATGCGGTGAGCGTGCGCCAATTGCTCACCATGACCTCCGGCGTAAAGTGGAACGAAGATTATTCTGACCCGCAGTCGGATGTCGCAAAGTTCAACAACCACAAGCCTGAGGAAGGCGTGGATGCGTTGGTGAGCTACATGCGCAAGCTCCCGCGTGATGTGCCAGCGGGAACCCGTTGGCTCTACAGCACTGGCGAGACCAATCTGGTCGGCACCCTTGTGCAGCAAGCTACTGGCAAGCCCTTGGCCACCTATCTGGCCGAAAAAGTGTGGGGGCCGGCAGGTATGGAGCAGCAAGGCACCTGGATATTGAGCAAAACCGGTCAGGAAATCGGGGGCTGCTGCATCCAGGCGTCGCCACGGGATTACGCCCGTATGGGCCAATACATTTTGAGTGGCGCCATGGCAGGTGGCAAAAGAATCGTGCCCGATGGCTGGTGGGCGGATGCCACTACCAAGCGCACAGACATCGGCCAAGCAGGCCGTGGGTATGGCTACCAATGGTGGACTTATGACGACGGCAGTTTTTCTGCTCGCGGCATTTTCGGGCAAGGCATTTTCATCGACCCCAAGCGCAAGTTGGTCATCGTGTCCAACGCCAACTGGGCAGGGGGTGCGCGTGACCCAGAGGCATCCAACGCGCGTGAGGCCTTCTACCGGGAGGTACAAAAGGCCGTTGACGATGAAGGTGCAGCGCCCGGCAAATAATTTTTTGCGGGGTGCACCGCTCACGATTTCCCCAAGAAGCCCAGGAGTGATGACATGGCTACTATCGATCCCAGCCGCGAGAGTTTCAGCCAGCTCTTTGTGAAGACTGCGCCGGACAAACCAGTCACCATGCTGAACCTGCTGCGCTTCAAAGAGCAGGCCGAATACACCCCTGAGTGCAAGGAGACGCCATGCACCGGGCGTGAGGCTTATGCACGCTATACGGCGAATGCCCTGAAAGCGCTCGTTCACCACCGATCCGCCGGGCTGGCAGATGCCCGACTGATTGCTATGCAGCAGTAGTTGTTTTCCCGTTCTGGGGTGCCGACAAAGCGACTCCTAAGTTGCCGCACGGTGTGCCATACTGCAAAAAAAGCAACCATTGGAGCATGCAGTGCAAGGGCACAAAGCTGTGGTTTGGACAGGATCGGCCTTCGCTGCCGCTGGACTGGCTTGCTTCTTCGTTTTTTCTTGGCATGACGGTGCCTCCAAGCCACTGGCCATCGAGGTGGCACTCCTTGTTGGCTTGCTGTGTGGGGTGCTTACTTTTCTCGTGTTGCGCTTGCGGGATGTGAATGAGTCGTCCCGGAAGTTGGGCCTCATTGCCGCAATGAATGTCCAAGTCAACCGGGACATCCTGCTCAATGAAGATCTGGGGCTGATTTACGCCAATATTCTTGGCTACCTGTTCCGGATTTTCAATGAAGCAACAACCGGTTCGATACTCAAGCTGGGCGACGATGGGCACCTGACCTTTGTTGCATCCAAAGGCTTCTCCGACGAGTTTGTGGGCAAATTCAGACTCCGGTTGGAAGACAGCTTTTTGTACCAGGTAACGCAAGGTAACTTCAAGGAAGCGCGCTTGATCACAGCCACAGATTTTGAGGACGTGGCCACCGTCATCAAGCCCGACGATTGGAGGTACCAATCGGTCATCAGTGCGCCGATTTTTGTCGGTGATCGCTTGTTCGGTTTGTTGAATCTGGACTCGTCGATTGCGAGTACCTACGACCAAAAAGACCTTGAAATTGTGGAGCGCTTTCGCGCACAGATTGAGGTGGTGCTATTGGCCAGAGAACGCTATTCGGCCAACATCAAGCGCTATCAGGTGGATGCACTGAGTGGCCTGGCGACCCGCCATTATTTTGAAGATCAGTTGGCTGTGGCCTTGGAGCGTGCTGCGCGATACCAAGAGCGTGTGGTGATCGGTCTTTTTGATGTGGATGGTCTGAAGCAAGTCAACGATACGCAGGGTCATTTGGCAGGCGATCAATTGATCGCCCACTTTGCGCAGGTGTTGCGCAAGTCAGCCCGCAATTCCGACATCGTGGGTCGCCTGGGCGGGGATGAGTTCGTCGCTTGTTATCCAATGGCCAAGGCTACAGCGATAGAGCGCACCATCCAGGAGATTCGCAAGCAGTTGCGCCTGAACCCGATACTGACCGGGGGTGGGGCCCTATTGGTGCCCGAATTCAGCTTTGGTCTCGCCAGTTTTCCGGAGGACGGAAGCACTGTCGAAGCATTGTTGGGTCTTGCAGACCAAAGAATGTATGCCATGAAGCAGGCTGCACATTAAGCAAACCGTGCGGCATCGGACCGACGGAACGCTAGTCGCGGGCTGAGCCGACCTAGGGCCGCTTTTTTGTGACGGCATCTCATAGGCCCCTAGTCAGGAGATGGAGTGCTATATATTTAATAGTATCTCGCGTCTATTCCATGAGCGCTGGCTGCCGGATTAGTACATAAAGTTGAAGTGATGGGTAAGGCTTGCGGTGCAAGACCGGTTCGCAAATCGGGCTCCCAGCCAAAGTGGTGGAAAATAGAGGGTTTTCAGCCGTTGACAAACTTACGGCAGAAGCTCCTTGCCGGCTCTCCAACCCCTTTTTGCTCTTCCCTGCTTGTCCATGTCAGACGTAAATTCTTCCAAGATCTCTGTCGAGAAAATCGGCGGCACCTCGATGACCGCTTTTGGTGATGTGCTGCGCCACATCGTTTTGCATGACCCGAAACGCATTTACGGACGCATTTACGTGGTGTCTGCCTACTCCGGCGTGACCAACCAGTTGCTGGAGCACAAGAAGACAGGTGAACGCGGCATTTACGCCCTGTTTGCTGAAGGCAAGGGCTACCAGGACGCCCTGACCGGCTTGGCTGCGAGCCTGAAAAAGCTGAACGCCAGCTATGCCGACATCGGTTTGCCACTTGTCGTGGCCGACGCCTTTATTGATCAGCGCATTGCCCAAGCCCGCGAATATCTGGGTGCCATGCACCACGTGTTGGCCAGCGGCTACCTGAGCCGCAAGGATGTGCTCTTGGCAGCCCGCGAGGTGCTCGCCTCTATCGGCGAGTCCCATAGCGCGTTCAACTCGGTGGAAATCCTCAAGGCCAATGGCGTGAATGCGGTCCTGATGGACCTGGCCGGCTTTGATGACAACGAAGCCTGGAGCATTGATGAACGCATCGCCAACAGCTTCAAGGGCTTGGATTTAAGCGACAAGGTGATTGTGGCCACGGGTTACACCAAGGGTACCGAAGGCATCATGCGCGAGTTTGACCGGGGCTACTCCGAGGTCACCTTCAGCAAGATCGCTGTCGAAGTGCGCCCCGCAGAGGCCGTGATCCACAAGGAGTTTCACCTGTCTTCTGCCGACCCCAACCTGGTGGGCTTGGAAAATGCTATTGTGGTGGGCGCCACCAACTACGACGTGGCCGACCAGTTGGCCGACGTGGGCATGGAAGCCATCCACCCCAAGGCGGCCAAGCCCATGGAGTTGGCGGGCATCCCTATCCGCCTGAAGAACACTTTTGAGCCGGACCACCCCGGCACCCTGATCACCAAGGACTTCGTGGGCGAGCGCGCCCGCGTGGAAATCGTGACCGGTACCGACAAGGTCACGCTGATCGAGATTCACGACCCCAGCATGGTCGGCACCGTGGGCTTTGACGCCAGCTTGATGCAAGTGTTCTGCAAGCACGACATCAGCTACATCCTGAAGGCCACCAATGCCAACTCGATTGCCCACTTGGTGTGGGACAACCAGGTAACTGACGCACTCGTGGCCGAACTGGAAGAGTTGTACCAGGTGGTTACCGTCAAGCCCAGCGCCATTGTGTGCACCATCGGCTCCAACATCGGCATTCCCGGCGTGCTGGCCAAGGCCGCTCAGGCACTGGCGGACGCGCAAGTCAACGTGAACTGCGTGTCGCAAACCCTGCGCCAGGTGAACATGCAGTTCGTGATTGAGCGCGGCGACTACAAGACCGCGGTCAAGGCACTTAACATGGCCTTGTGTGTGAACTCCGGTACACCGGTTCCACGCGTTTGAAGTTGGGCTGAATTGCTACTGATTCAGTAGCTGGCCGCGCAGATCCCACGGGCGCTGCGCGGCTTTTTTATGCCTGAATGAGCCTCACACCCGCTGCTTGTCGAGCTTGCGGCTCAGGGTTCGGCGGTGCATTCCCAGTCGGCGGGCTGCTTCAGAAATATTGAAGTCACTTTCGGCTAACACTTGGTGGATGCGTTCCCATTCCAGCGTCTTGATGGAACTGGAGCGGTTGGTCAGTGCCACCTCGGTGTTGCCTTCCTCGAGGCCGAACGCGGCTTCGATGTCATCGGTGTTGGAGGGCTTGGCCAGGTAATGGCTGGCGCCCAGCTTGATCGCTTCCACCGCGGTGGCAATGCTCGCAAAGCCGGTGAGCACCACGATCCGCATATCCGCACTATGGGCGTGCAAGGCCCGCACGCAAGCCAGGCCGCTGGCATCACCCTTGAGCTTGAGGTCCACCACGGCGTAGGCTGGCGTATGAGCAGGCAACAGGGCTTCCACGCCGGCAAGTCCATCGGCATGCAGCACTGTGTAGCCCCGTCGCTCGAAGGAGCGGCTGAGGGTGCGGGCAAACGCTTCGTCGTCTTCCACGATGAGCAAGAGGCGTTCAGTGTCCATGGGGGTGGTTCTTTTCAGTTTCCGGCAGGGAGATATCGGGCAGGGACAGGGTGATGGTGACTTTGGCTCCGCCGTCCACCCTATTTTCGGCGCTCAGGCTTCCCCCCAAAGTGCGTGCGACATTCATCGACAAGAAAAGCCCCAGCCCGCCGCCCGGACGTCCCTTGGTGGATTGGTAGGGCACCCCGATGTGGCTCAGCACCTCCGGTGTAAAGCCAGGGCCGCGGTCTGTCACCACGATGTGCAAGGTATCGCCATCCCGGCTGGCTTCCAGGCGGACCCAATGCGGTGAGGCATCCCGCGCGTTGTCCAGCACGTTAAACACCATTTGTTCCAAGGTGGTGTCGGCAACCATCGCAGTGTTTTCGTCGACCTGGTTGTCATACAGGAAGGTATCCACCGATCGGGTGCTTCGCCATTCCTGGACCAGGGTGTCCAGAAACGCACGCACGGTGGTCTGGCTGGAATGTTCACCGCGCGTCTCGCCGGCCGTTAGCAGAATGCCGCTCACAATGCTTTTGCAGCGTTGGACCTGGGCTTCCATTTCCGCGATATCTTCTTTGAGTGACGGGTCACGCACCAAGGCAGGCATGTGTTTCCAGTCGCCCAGAATGACAGCCAGGGTGGCCAGTGGGGTGCCCAGTTCATGCGCAGCTCCTGAAGCCAGCAAGCCCATGCGCACGATGTGTTCTTCCTCTGCCGCGCGCTGGCGCACCGCGGCCAAGCGCGCATCGCGACGGCGCAGGTTGTGGTTGATGCGGGTGATGAAAATCACCACCAGAATGGCATTGAGCAGAAAGCACACCAGCAGGCCCATCACGTAGGGGCTGGCAAGGCCCTCATGCAAGTTGGGTGCGAGCGGCAGGGGAATACTGAATTTGGCCAGCAAGGCCACGCACGCTGATGTCGCAACCACAATGCAGACGATATATCCCCCGCGCAGCAGCATGGCTCCCACGGCGATCTGCAACAGGTACAAAAACACAAAGGGGTTGCTGATGCCCCCGCTCAGGTAAAGCTGGGCGGTCAGGGCGGCCACGTCCACGAGCAGCCCGATAAACAACTCGACCTCATGCACGGGCTTGCGGGCGCGCCAGCGCAACAAGCAGGCCAGATTGAACAGCACCATGCCGCCTACGATGGCCAGCATGGGCTGCAAAGGCAGGTGCATGCCCAGGCTGTAGTGCGTGGCTTCAATGGTGAGTAGCTGCCCCACCACCGCAATCCAGCGCAGCTGGATGAGCTGGTGCAGGTTTTTCAGCCCCGCAGAGGCATCTGCCAGCCGTGCCTTGGCGGGCTGGGGAGCGATAGGTGCTTTAAGGCTGGTGTCCATGGGGGCTATTGTTGCTCGCAACGCGCAAACGGCGCTCATAGCGTGCCACCAACACCCCGGACCCTGCAACCATCAATGCCAAACCGAACCAGGTCAACGCATAGACCAGATGGCTGTTGCTGAAGCGCACGATGGTCAGGCCCTCGCGTGGCCAAGGGCCTGTGCTGGCGGAGGCGGCTTCCGGATTCGCATGCAAGGTGGCATCCGGCAATCCGGCATCGATGAAAAAAGGGGCGGTAACGGGCAATTGCAGCGAAGCTGCAATGGCTGCCACATCGCGGGAATACCATTTCTGGCCCTGCGGATCGTTGTGACGCAAAAAGCCGCCTTCCGGCTCTGTTTTGCGCAGCAGGCCTCGGACCTGCGCTATTTCGTCCGTGGTGTTGCTTGCCTCGGGCGCCTCCAGCCACTGGCTGCGTAGCTTGGCCGGAATGAACCCGCGGTTGACCAGAACCACCGTTCCATCTTTTTGCTGCAGAGGGGTGATGACCCAGAAGCCTTGACCCAGGGCGGTAGTGGCTTGGGTCAGCACGGTTTTGCTCTGGAGCCATCTTCCTTGCACCTGCACGTGCCGGTATTCGAAGTCCGCCGGCTGGAGGCCCGGCCACTCCACTGCTGCAGGCAAATCTGCTGGCGGAGATTTCAATCGCTCCGTGACCCGTTCAATCAAATCCAGCTTCCAGGCACGGCGTTGCACTTGCCAGACCCCGAGCCCCATAAAGCCCGCAAAGAGGGCCATGCCCACCAGGGTCAGCACCGCCAACTGCCATGTGCTGTGGGGCCGCTTGGGCGCAGGGTCGTGGTCTGTCACGGTGCTGCCCTGGGAATCAGGGCGCGGCTTTGGTCGCAGCTTCGGGCTGGGCGCTGTGCTCCATGGCGGCGGGCATGTCCGTGTGGGTGGGCATCATGTTGGCATTCATGTGGAACATGACCCACAAAGTGCCGGTGATCGCAATGGCCACAAACACCACGGTGAAGATGGTGGACAGCAGCGTCCAGCCGCCTTCAATCTTGCCGTTCATGTGCAGGAAGTACACCATGTGCACCAGAATCTGGACGACCGCAAAGCCACCCAGCACCAGCACGGCGGTGGGGCGATCCGTAATCACTTTGGCCATGACCAGCCAGAAGGGAATGGCGGTCAGGATGATCGACAGCACAAAGCCGGTCATGTAGCCCGAGAAGGTGCTGTGGGGTTCATTGGCAGCGTGGTGCTCCTCGTGCCCGTGGGCGTCGCCGTGATTGTCCGAAGCATGTGAGTTATGTGCGCTCATTTACAGCACTCCCATCAGGTACACAAAGGTGAAAACGCCGATCCAGATTACGTCCAGAAAGTGCCAGAACATGGACAGGCACATCAGGCGACGGTTGTTGGCCGGGGTCAGGCCGTGCTGCTTGATCTGCAGCATCAGGACTACCAGCCAGATCAGGCCGAAGGTGACGTGCAAGCCGTGGGTACCGACCAGCGTGAAAAACGCCGAGAGGAACGCACTGCGCTGGGGTCCGGCACCTTCCTGGATCAGGTGGTGGAACTCGTAGAGTTCCAGACCCAGAAAGCACAGGCCGAAGAAGCCGGTGACAGCAAGCCAGATCAAAGTGCCTTTCACATCTCCCATTTGCTTGCGCAGCATGGCAAAGCCAAAGGTGATGGAGGACAACAGCAGAAAAGCGGTGTTGATGGCCACCAAGGTCAGATCGAAGAGCTCCGCACCATTGGGCCCGGCCGCATAGCTGCGTCCCAGCACGCCATAGGTGGCAAACAGGGCTGCAAATATGAGGCAGTCACTCATGAGGTAGAGCCAGAAGCCCAGCAAGGTGCCGTTCTCTGGATGTGGCTCATGCGCCAAGTGGTACTCGCGGGGAGCAAGGGCGCCTGCTGCGGCGCCGTGGGAGGTACGGATATCAGACATGGCGGGCCAATTGAAGTGTGCGGGCTTTTTCGGTGGCAGTCACTTGGGCTGCAGGAATGTAGAAGTCACGGTGGTAATTGAAGGTGTGAACGATGGCTGCAATCAGCAAGGCGGCAAACGACACGCCGGCCAGCAGCCACATGTGCCAGATCAGCGCGAAACCGAAT
The DNA here is from genome assembly GCF_032191775.1 of Rhodoferax mekongensis. Classification (NCBI taxonomy): domain Bacteria; kingdom Pseudomonadati; phylum Pseudomonadota; class Betaproteobacteria; order Burkholderiales; family Comamonadaceae; genus Rhodoferax; species Rhodoferax mekongensis. The sequence continues at coordinate 2,292,905 of NZ_CP132507.1, forward strand.
ACCAGAGACAAGCCGGAAATCACCACACCGGCTGCCGTGTTGGCAGGCATATGGATGGATTCAAAGCCAGTCAAAGGGCGTTGGTAGGAATGCTTCTTCATGTCCCACCAGGCGTCAATCTCGTGAACCACGGGCGTAAAGGCAAAGTTGTAGTCCGGCGGAGGGGACGAAGTGGCCCATTCCAGCGTGCGGCCACCCCAGGGGTCGCCTGTCCAGTCACGCAGTTCTTCGCGCTTCAGGTAGCTGACCACCAGCTGGATCAGGAAACAGGCGATGCCGGCTGCAATCATGGCTGCACCTGCTGCTGCAATCACAAACCAGATTTGCAGGGAGTGGTCTTCGAAATGGTTGGCCCGGCGTGTCACGCCCATCAAGCCCAGGATGTAGAGCGGGGTAAACGCCACCCAGAAGCCCACCACCCACAGCCAGAAGGAGCGCACGCCCCAGGTGCGGTCCAGCTTGTAGCCAAAGGCCTTGGGGAACCAGTAGTTGATGCCGGCGAACATGCCGAACACCACGCCACCGATGATCACGTTGTGGAAGTGGGCGATCAGGAAGAGGCTGTTGTGCAGCACAAAGTCAGCCGGAGGCACCGCCAGCAACACGCCGGTCATGCCGCCGATGGCGAAGGTGATCATGAAGGCCACGGTCCACATCATGGGCAGTTCAAAGCGGATACGGCCCTTGTACATGGTGAACAGCCAGTTGAAGATCTTCGCTCCTGTGGGGATGGAGATGATCATGGTGGTGATACCAAAGAAGGTATTCACACTGGCGCCTGATCCCATGGTGAAGAAGTGGTGCAACCACACCAAGTAGGACAAGATGGTGATACACACCGTGGCATACACCATGGAGGTGTAGCCGAACAGGCGCTTCTTGCTGAAGGTGGCCACGATTTCCGAGAACACACCGAAAGCCGGCAGGATCAGGATATAGACCTCAGGGTGGCCCCAGATCCAGATCAAATTCACATACAGCATGGGGTTGCCGCCCAGCTCGTTGGTGAAGAAGTTGGTACCAACGTAGCGGTCCAAGGACATCAAAACCAAAGCAGCTGTGAGCACCGGGAAAGAGGCCACGATCAGCGCGTTGGTGCACAAGGACGTCCACACGAACACCGGCATCTTCATCAGGCTCATGCCGGGCGCACGCATCTTGATGATGGTGACGATCAGGTTGATGCCCGAGAGCGTGGTACCCACCCCTGCGATTTGCAAGGCCCAGATGTAGTAATCCAGCCCGGTGCTGGGGCTCTGCGCTCCGAGGTTGGACAGAGCCAGCCAGCCGGAGGTGGAGAACTCACCCAGGAACAGCGAGAACATCACCAATACGGCACCTGCGGTGGTCATCCAGAAACTGAAGTTGTTCAGGAACGGGAAGGACACATCACGTGCACCGATTTGCAGGGGAACCAGGTAGTTCATCAGTCCGGTCACCAAGGGCATGGCCACGAAGAAAATCATGATCACGCCGTGTGCGGTGAAGACCTGGTCGTAATGGTGGGGGGGCAGGTAGCCCATGTTGTCACCGAAGGCCATGGCCTGTTGCAGCCGCATCATCACCGCGTCAGCAAAGCCGCGCAGCAGCATCACGATACCGAGCACCATGTACATGATGCCGATCTTCTTGTGGTCGATGCTGCACACCCAGTCACGCCAGAACGGACCCCAGAGGCGGAACTTCGTCATGGCGGCCAGGACAGCGAGGCCGCCCAGGCACACCAAGATGAATGTCCAGAGAATGATGGGCTCGTGCGCCATGGGCACGACATCCCAGCTCAGCCGGCCTAGAGCCCAGTGAGTATCAGTGAGAGTTTGGGAGGACATAGGTAGTCTCTTTGGCAAAGCGCCGGCTGCCACGATAGGCAGCCGGTGCGGAAAATCATTGTTGGACGACGGCGCGGTTAGCGTTGCGGATTTCCAGGGCAGCGATGACCTGGTCGGCGTTTTGCACGGTGCAAACGTCTTGCGGCATGCTCAGACCCATAGCTTTCACGTAAGCGTTACCGCCCCGTGCATCAATAGCCATCATGTGGTGCATACACATTTTTCCGTCTTCCACGCAGCGGTTCAGCACCTTGTCGTACAGACCGGCTTCCACGCTGCTGAAGCGTTGCACCGGATCACGCTCACTGGGTTTCACCAGGTTTGTGTAAGTGGCTTTGTCCAGCGTCTTGCCTTCGGTCTTGGCCTTGTTGACCCAGGCAGCGAAGTCTTCGTTGCTCAGTCCGTGGAACTTGAAGGTCATGCCGGAGAAGCCTGCGCCGCTGTAGTGGGAGGACATGCCCTTGAACACGCCGGGGCGGTTGATCACGGCGTTCAGCTCGGTTTGCATGCCAGGCATCGCGTAAATCATGCCGGCGAGGTCCGGCACATAAAACGCGTTCATGGTCGACGTTGCGGTCAGCTTGAACAAAATGGGGCGGTCCACCGGTGCTGCCAGTTCATTCACCGTGGCAATACCTTGCTCGGGGTAAAAGAACAGCCATTTCCAGTCCATCGCCACCACTTGCACTTCCATAGGCTTGACGTCAGCGGGCAATGGGCGCTGTGCATCAATGCGGTCCAAGGGGCGGTAAGGGTCGAGTTTGTGGGTGCCGATCCAGGTCAGGGCGCCGAGGGCAATGATGATGAGGAGCGGGACTGTCCAGATCACCAGCTCCAGAGAGGTGGAGTGGTGCCATTCAGGGTCATATTCGGCTTCCGTATTGCTCTGGCGGTATTTCCAGGCAAAAAACAGTGTCAATGCAATCACGGGGACGATGATGATCAGCATCAACAAGGTCGCGGTGATCACCATTTGACCTTGCTGCGCAGCGATATCGCCTGCAGGATTGAGTACAACAGCCTTGCTGCAGCCGGTAAGTCCGGCCGCCATGGCCATGGCGGCGAGCCAGCTGAGCTTGCGGAAAGCCTTGAGTTTGAACATGCTTGCTGCGCCCTTGGACAGAGCGCCTTGGTTGGATACAAAGGAATGAGCTTCCGACTGTAATTTCGCTAGCAAATTTGTCCATTGGACATTTTGTCCAAGATCAAAGTGTTTGACGGGGTGCTGGCAATCAGGGTTTTCCTGATCCTCAACTTGGCGGGAAAGGACGGAAACCCGCACCGCTTGGGTGTACAACGGTGGCGTGTCTGTTGTTTGAGGATTCTGCCTTTATGTACCAACCAGCTTCTGCGGCCCTTGCCGGGTCAGGTTACGAGAGTTCTGTGTCCCTGGCTGGTGCCCACACCGATGAAGATGTGACGCCGGGCGAAATCGCCGTCGGGGTCATCATTGGTCGCTCTTCGGAATATTTCGACTTTTTCGTGTTCGGAATCGCGTGCGTTCTGGTGTTTCCGGGCCTGCTTTTTCCCTTTTTGTCGCGTTTGGACGGTACGTTGATGGCTTTTGCCATCTTTTCGCTGGCGTTTGTAGCCCGCCCGGTCGGAACCGCCATTTCCATGGCCGTCCAAAGGCGCTGGGGTCGTGGCACCAAACTTACCTTGGCGCTTTTCATGTTGGGAGCCAGTACCGCCGGTATGGCCTTCCTCCCCAGCTATGCGACGGCGGGAACGACCGCCATCGTGGCGATGATCATTCTGCGCATCGGCCAGGGCTTGGGCCTGGGCGGTTCCTGGGATGGATTGCCATCTCTGCTTGCCATGAGTGCCCCCAAGGACCGCCGGGGTTGGTTTTCCATGGTCGGCCAATTGGGTGCCCCCATCGGTTTTGTGTTGGCGGCGGGTCTGTTTGCCTATCTGCACAGCAATCTGACTTCTGCTGAATTCCTGAGTTTCGGCTGGCGTTACCCCTTCTTCGTGGCGTTTGCCATCAATGTGGTGGCCCTGTTTGCCCGCTTACGCTTGGTTGTGGGCCAGTCCTATGCCGAGCGTTTGCAGGAATTGGAGCTACAGCCCGTGAGCGTGACCAAAGTCATGCGCGAGGAGGGCGGCAATGTGCTATTGGGTGCTTTTGCAGCTTTGGCAAGCTTTGCACTTTTCCATCTGGCCACCGTGTTCCCGCTTTCGTGGATTGCCATGTACTCAGAGCAATCTATCGGGGATGTGCTGGAGGTGCAGATCATTGGTGCCATGCTGGCGGCCATCGCCATCATGTTTTCCGGCTGGTTGGCTGATCGCGTGGGGCGCCGCATTCTGCTTGGCACCATGGCAGTATTAATCGGTTTGTTCAGCTTCGCGACTCCCTGGTTGCTGGGCGCGGGTACGGTGGGAAATAACATCTTTCTGTTGACCAGTTTTATCCTCCTGGGTCTCTCCTATGGACAGGCATCGGGAACCGTGACCTCCAATTTTTCACCCCGATTCCGCTACACGGGCGCGGCCTTGTCCGCTGATCTGGCATGGCTGATGGGTGCGGGCTTTGCCCCTCTGGTCGCGCTTGGCTTGTCAGCGCGTTTCGGTCTGGGTGCCGTTTCGCTCTATTTGTTGTCAGGTGCCATTTGCACTCTTGCCGCATTGCGCATCAACCGTTTGATTGAGCGTAAAGAATAGCGGACAGCTGCGTGACAGCGGTTCCAAAAACTGCCACCGGATAGCCACTCAGGGGGCTCCGGTGGTTTTTTTTGCCCTTCTTGTTCCCCTGTGGTTGAATACAGCCGCCATCAAGAGCGGTGTGACCACAAAGAGGGAGTCAGTGCATGGGCAATTACAAATTCGGCGTCGGCGTCGAGCCACACAAACGGTGGCCTGTTGCTTGGTTCAATCCCTTTGTGTTGCTGCAGTCCGCGAGGGAACTTTTGTCGTCCACGGACGTCATCCGGAATGCAGACCCCAGAGACCTCTGGTCCGGTACGTTCAAGCCCGTGGACCACGCCCATGAGACGGGGCCCGACGGCAACTTCTGGTTTGACTTCGTGTCGGACACAGGGGATGGTGGCAACGCCACGTTCACGGTGGCGAGAGCTCTGTTGGCGGAAGAGCTTGCGCCTCAAGAAACAGGCGCGTCCGGGACCGTGGTTTTTCCCAGAGGGAAGATTTTGTACCTCGGTGGTGATCTCTGCTATCCCAGTGCAAATGTTCAGGAGTACCAATACCGGTTTCTTGAAATGTTTGAGGGTGCGCGCAGCGCGCAAGGGGCTGACCCGGATGGTCGCAGTGCATATGCCATCCCGCAGAACCATGATTGGTTTGACAGCATCTCCACGTTCAAGCGCTATTTTGTTCATCGCAACAACGGCGAAGTGTGCGGGCTGAAAACGCCGCAAACACGTTCTTACTTCGCCACCCGTCTGCCACACCGTTGGTGGGTACTGGGGCTGGATTTCGCATTGGCGGGTGACATTGATCGTGGCCAGTACGAGGCATTCAGACGCCTGGCTGGGGATGCCATCGGCGGAGAGGACAACCCCTCTCAACAAATTCAAGCCGGCGATCAACTCGTTCTGATTTATCCCGAACCTTACTGGACCCGTCCGATCGGCGACTCCGCCCTGCAGGGTTACCCCAAACGCTACCAGCGCCTCGAGGCCATGTTGGAGGCCAAAGGAATACACATCCGCATGCGATTGGGCGGTGACGTGCACCATTACAGCCGGGAGTCCAGCGAACCCCTGGATGCGCGTCAGGACGACATGCTCCTGACATGCGGATCGGGTGGTGCTTTTCTGCACCCCACCCATGCGAGGGCGTTAACACAAGCCAAACTCAAGTGCCAAGCGTCAGATCCTGATGCAATCAGCAGTGAGTTGCGTACTGCCACCCATATCGGCACGGTCGGGTTTACAGGCGGTGCCGGCGCGAGCTATGTGCGCCAGTGTGCCTACCCTGATCCGGCAGATTCACGGGCCCTGAGCCGGGGCAATGTGTTGTCTCTGTTCAAGTTCGCATGGAACTCTTTGTCCATTCGGGACGGGAGCTTGATGAGCGGGATCTGGCGCGGGAATGTTCTTTTTTCCCTGTTGCTCGGTGCGATCTACGTAGTGACAGTTTTTGGCGGTCCGTTTACATCGATGGCTTACCTCGCGTTGCTGGGCCTGTGCCTGGGTTTGGCGAGAGAAGAATCAGACCTTTTCGCAAAATGGGTATCACCGGTCCTGCACTTCGCTGGACACACTCTCGCACTGTTGGGTATTCATGGGCTCGTTGCCATGGTCCCTGCAACGGCAGGAAGTCCGATGCATGCGATCTTGGCAGGGTTCGTTTACCTGATTGCAGGCAGCATCGGCGGCGGGCTGATTACGGGGGTCTACCTGTGGGTAATGGCGCGTGCGGGATGGATGTGGAACAACGCCTTTTCCCCGCTTGCCTGCGAGGACTACAAGGGATTTCTGCGCTTCCGTATTGATGCTGAAGGTACCTTGACGGGTTACTTTTTCGGGTGCGACAAAGTCCCCAAGCAATGGCAACGTAACTCCTCAGATCAGGCCGGCCCCGCCGGTGATGTACGGCCGGCCTGGACTGAGGCTCCGGGTGTCAATAAGGCCACTTGGCGGCTGGTAGATACCTTCTGTTTGGTGCCTCGCTCCTAGTTTCGTCATCCCACGGGATGTAGTGGAAGTGGTCTGCCCGACAAACGCAAAGTGGCTCCTTCAGTAGCTTCTTGCCGAGGGTATCGTAGGGGCCACTTTCACAGAGTTGGTATTGCCATGACTACACCCGATTCCACTTCCCCTTGGCATGCGCGTGCCGCTTCACTGGTCACCGATGGGCGGCTATTTATCAATGGCGAGCGTGTTCCCGCCAAGGACGGCCAAACCTTTGAGAAGCACTCGCCGTTGAACGGATTGGGTTTGGGTACCGTCGCCCGTGGACAAAAAGCTGACATTGATGCCGCAGTGGCGGCAGCCCGCGCGGCGTTTGCTGATCGGCGTTGGGCAGGGCAGTCGCCCAAGGCCCGCAAAAAGGTGCTCCAGCGTTGGTCGGAACTGGTGCTAGCTGCCCGCGATGAATTGGCATTGCTGGAGACCTTGGACATGGGCAAGCCTATCTCTCACAGCCTGGCGGTTGACGTGCCTGCCACGGCCAACTGCATCGCTTGGTACGGTGAGGCAGTCGACAAGCTGTACGACGAAATTGCACCCACGGCAGACACTGCCTTGGCACTCATCACCCGGGAGGCCATGGGTGTCATCGGCGCCATCGTCCCATGGAACTACCCGCTCATCATGGCCGCCTGGAAACTGGGCCCTGCTTTGGCTGCGGGAAACAGCGTGGTGCTCAAGCCCAGCGAAAAGTCCCCCTATACCGCCCTGCGATTGGCCGAATTGGCGCTCGAGGCAGGTTTGCCCGCAGGCGTCTTCAATGTGGTGACCGGTTATGGCCATGAGGCGGGCGAGGCCCTTGCGCTGCACATGGATGTGGATGCTATTGGTTTCACCGGCTCCACCCGCATCGGCCGGCGCATGCTGGCGTGTTCTGCTGAGTCCAACCTCAAGCGGGTGTACAACGAGCTGGGTGGTAAATCCGCCTTTGTGGTGTTCAACGATGCCAAAGATGTGGCCGCTGCAGCCCGGGCTGCAGCAGGCTCTGTGTTCTACAACCAGGGCGAGTCTTGTAATGCGCCTACACGCCTGTTGGTGCAGCAGGATGTGGTGCCCGAGTTCATGGCGGCCTTGCAGGACGAAGTCCGCAAATACTTGCCTGGTGACCCGCTACAGGAGTCCACGGAAATGGGTGCCTTGGTAGACGCGGGGCAAATGAGCACCGTGTTGGGTTACATCCATCAAGGTCAGGCTGAGGGTGCCAACATTGCTTTCGGCGGCCGGCGTGTGCGGTCCGAGACGGGTGGCTATTTTGTGGAGCCCACGATCTTCGAGGGTGTGCGTAACGACATGAAGATTGCACGCGAAGAGATCTTCGGTCCGGTGCTTGGCGTGATTCCTTTTGCCAACGAGGCGGAGGCGCTGGCTTTGGCCAATGACAGTGTGTATGGCTTGCAGGCCAGTGTCTGGAGCAGCCAGATTGACCGCGCGCACCGGGTAGCCCGCGGCCTGAAGGCCGGCACCGTACATGTGAACCAGTACGACGAAGACGACATCACGGTGCCATTCGGTGGCTACAAGCAGTCCGGTAACGGGCGTGACAAATCCTTGCACGCCTTTGACAAGTACACCGAGCTGAAGACCACCTGGCTCCGGATCGACGCCTGATCCCCACATTGAGGTTGTTTATGTCCCAGTCTGTCCAAGCGGCGGCGTCGGCCGCGCACGCCCCTTCTTATTACGCCGCCAGCGGGCTGCCCCAACCGGAGCGAGCTCCCTTGAGGGGGAGTGTCGAAGCCGATGTCGTCGTCATCGGTGCCGGCTACACCGGCCTGTCGTCAGCATTGCATTTAGCCGAAGCCGGATTCAAAGTGGTGGTTCTGGAAGCGGCCAAAGTGGGTTGGGGCGCTTCAGGCCGCAATGGTGGCCAGTTGGTGCACAGCTACTCGCGGGACATGGATGTGATTGAGGCTCGCTATGGCAGCACCACCGCGCAAGCCCTGGGCAGCATGGCCTTCGAGGGTGCCAAAATCATCCGCGAGCGGATTGAGAAGTACCAGATTGACTGTCACTTCAAACCGGGTGGCATGTTTGCCGCCATCACTGCCAAGCAAGTCAAGCAGTTGGAGCGCCACAAACAGCTCTGGGAGCGCTACGGTCACCAGCAGCTGAGCCTTTTGGACGCGACTGAAAGCGAAGTCGCCATAGGCACCGGGCGCTACCGCGCCACTTTGCTCGATCACAGTGCCGGACACATGCATCCACTGCGCTTGGCTCAAGGCGAAGCTGCTGCATTCGAGTCACTGGGGGGTGTCGTGCACGAGGGCTCGCCGGTGCTGCGCATTGAGCGCGGCGACCCTGCCGTGGTGCACACCGCACAAGGGCAAGTCAAAGCGCGTTTTGTGATCGTAGCCTGCAACGCCTATATCGGCGGGCTGGAGCCTCAGCTGGCTTCGCGGTCCATGCCTTGTGGTACCCAGGTCATTGCCACTGAACCTCTGGGCGATCGCTTCCCCGAAATCCTGCCCACCGACTACTGCGTCGAGGACAGCAACTTTCTGCTGGACTATTTCCGCCTCTCCGGTGACCGGCGCTTGCTGTATGGCGGTGGCGTGATTTACGGCGCCCGGGACCCGCAGCATGTGGAGTCCATCATCCGGCCCAAGCTGCTGAAAACATTTCCTCAATTGAAAGATGTTCGCATCGACTATGGCTGGACGGGCAACTTCCTGCTGACCCTGTCGCGTCTGCCGGAAGTTGGGCGCCTGAGTTCCAATATTTACTACTCGCAAGGCTGCTCAGGGCACGGGGTTACCTTCACCCATTTGATCGGACGGGTACTCAGCGAGGTGATTCAAGGCCAAGCCAACCGCTTCGATGCTTTTGCCAATCTGCCGCATTACCCCTTCCCGGGCGGGCGGTGGTTCAGGGTGCCGCTCACCGCGCTGGGCGCTTGGTATTACGACCTCCGGGACAAACTGCAAATCTAGAGTTTCAGGGCGATGCGGGGACGACCCGGGCCACCAGCCGAAACTTGATTTTCTCAGTGTCTTGCACCGTCAGCGCCCCCATGGCGATGCTCAAGGGGGTGATGCCGAAATCCGACTGGCGGATCTCAAAGCTGCCTTGAATTGCCAAGTCCCTGTTTGTCTCGCTCAGCGTGACGGGCAGCCGTATCTCGCGCGTCTGGTCCTTGATACGCATGCTGGCCACGACGTCGGGGCTGGCAGCGCTTCCGGTGATGCGGATGGCGCGGATACTGATCTTCGGGAAATGCTCACCATCCAGCAGGGTAGGGCGCAGCATGTTGGCCTTGGTGCCCGCTTTGGCATCTTCACTCACGTTGAGGGGAAAGTCTTCTCCCTCTTCGGACCGGGCAGCGTTGTCATCGACGATCAGGGTGTTGACCGGGACCTCCATCTCAAACCCGGAGCTCTCTGCAGTGGCTCCGCGCCATATTTGCCCTTGCAAGTCGGCAGAGCTGATGACATGGTTGTGCCCCAGTCGGGCCATGGTGCCGCCCCGGTACACCAGAATGCGCAAGCGGGACTCAGCCGGCGCTATGCGATAGCTCTTCAGATTGGCAAGTGTTGGGGGCGTGGGCGGCGTCGAGGGCCTTGCTGACGTGGCTTCTGCAGGGACAGGTTGAGGGCCTGGCACGCGCTCAGGCTGTGAGCTGCACGCCCAGAGCCCCAGGGTGGCCAGCAGCCCCAACAGGTAGCCAGGCTTGCGCATCTGCGTTAGCACTCCACGATGGCTTTGATGACACCTGCTGTAGGGTTCAACAGGTCCTTGAACTTTTCAGGAACGTCGGCGAGGGGCATGCGGTGGGTGTTCAATGCGGTCGGGATCAAACCCGCACGCATGGCTTCCAGCACGGTCTGGAAGTCTTCGGTGGTGGCGTTACGGCTGCCCATCAGCGTCATCTCCCGTTTGTGGAACTCCGGGTCGGAGAAGGTAATGTTGGAGGCAACGACGGAGATCAGTGTGTAGGTGCCACCGTGGGCCACAAATTTAAACCCGCGCTCCATGGCCTTGGGGTTGCCGGTGGCATCAAACACCACGTCAAAGAACTCCTGGTTGGTGAGCGTGGCCAGTTCAGCCTCGTCACTATCGCCCAAGGTGACACCGGCACTGACGCCCAGTGCGCTGGTGCAGAAGTTCAGCCGGTCCTGCCGGCTGTCGAGGGCCGTCACCGCAGCCCCGCGCAACTTGGCAAAAATCATGGCGGCCATGCCAATGGGGCCTGCGCCCACGACCAACACGCGCTGCCCTTTTTGGACCTGAGCCCTGCGTACTGCATGAGCACCGATGGCGAGAAACTCCACCATCGCAGCCTGGTCCAGCGTGACACCATTGGCCTTGTGCACAAATTGCTGCGGCACGCTCAAGTACTCCGTGAAGGCACCGTCGCGGTGTACGCCCAGCACCTGGATGCGGGTGCAGCAGTTGGTCTTGCCTGCGCGGCACGCAATGCAGGTTCCGCAGGACAGGTAGGGCATCACGTACACGGTGTCGCCGGCTTGCAGCGCGCCGCCCTCGGGCGCTTCCTCCACAATCCCTGAGAGCTCATGCCCCATTACGCGGGGGTAGTTCAGATAGGGCTGGTTGCCGGTGAAGATGTGCAGGTCGGTGCCGCATACGCCCACGCGTTTCACGCGCAGCAGCACCTCGCCTTCCGCACGCTCTGGCTTGGGGGTGTCATGGGCACGCAGGGTGCCGGGGGTTTCGCAAACAACGGTCAACATGTCGATTTCCTCGGGTTTATTCCAGATTCTGTGCCATGAGTTCAGCGCGGGTGGGCAGGCCTTCCATGTCCCCCACCACCTGCAGGGCGCGTGAAGCAATCCAGTTGGCGCGGCGCAAAGCGCGTTGCCAGCTCAAGCCTTCCAGCTGTGCGCTGATGATGCCCACGGCAAAGGCATCACCGGCACCCACGGTGTCGACTACCACGGGCACGGTTACGCCGGGTACATGGCCTTGCTCGCCGGCAGCGGTGCGGAAGTAGGCGCCTTGCGCCCCCTGCTTGATCACTACCGCTTTTGCGCCCCTGTCCAGGTACCACGCCGCCATGTCGGCCGGAGTGTTTTGCCCGGTCAGCAGTTTGCCTTCGTCGATTCCCGGCAGCACCCAATCCGCATGGCGGGCCAGGTCGTTGAGGGTGTCGCGCATGGTGGCGGTATCAGGCCACAAGCTGGGGCGCAGGTTGGGGTCAAACGACACGCTGCGCCCAGCGGCGCGCAGGATTTGCATGGCGTGGGCCACCAGCTCGCGGGCGGCCGGTGACAGGGCCGGTGTGATGCCCGTAGTGTGCACATGCCGCGCGCGCAGGGCGTAGTCGGTGCTGAGGTGCCCCACGCTGAGTTGGCTGGCGGCGGAGCCGCGCCGGTAGTACTCGATGGACGGGTCGCTGCCATCGACGCTGCGCGACTTGAGCATGAAACCGGTGGAGCGTTGCAGGTCGGTCTCGACCTGGGACGTGTCCACACCTTCGGCCTCGACGGTCTTGCGCACATAGCTGCCAAACGAATCGGCCCCCAGTCGGCTTACCCAACCGACTTTGAAACCCAGACGGGCCAGGCCGATGGCTACATTGGTGTCGGCCCCCGCAATGCGTTTGGTGAAACTCTGCACCCCGGCCAGTGGGCCGGGCTCTTGGGCGACCAGCAGCGCCATGGTTTCGCCCATGGACAGCACGTCCAGTGCTTCAGGCTTAGTGCTCACGCTGTGAGCTCCCCACGATTGACCGCTTCCAGGGTGGCTGCGACGCCGACCGTTTGTAGCGATTGCAACAGCAGAATCAAGGCGGCGGTGAGCGTGGCGTTACCAGCCAAGTCGCCGAACACCGGCGCATAGGCCAGCATGGCGTCTACCGATTGCGTGTTCACGCCCTGACTGAGGTTCTGTTGGTAGAGAGTGCAGAGTGCCTCCGCATGCGGGTCGTCAATGCGGTAGGCCTGACCCTGTTCGTCCACACCTCGAAGGTAGTGCATCCAGGTGGCTAGACCTAAGGCCATGCGTGTGACGGGTAGTTGACGTGCAAGGCGATCGCGCAGCGTGCCCAGCAGGCGCTGGGGCAGCTTTTGTGAGCCGTCCATGGCGATCTGGTGGGTACGGTGGGCCAGGGCGGGGTTGGCATAGCGGGCCAACAGATTGTGGCGGTAGGTGGCTACATCCAAGCCGGGCAAAGCGGGCAGGGTGGGTTCAATCTCGTCACGCATCAGCGCTTCGATGTGGCTGCGCAGGGCGGGCTGTGCAATGGCCTTGTCCACCGTCTGCCAGCCAGCCATCGCGCCCAGGTAGGCGAGGCTGGAATGGGTGCCGTTCACCATGCGCAGCTTGAGTCGCTCAAAGGGCTCGGCATCGGGCACAAAGCGCGCACCGCCCAATGTCCAGTCCGGGCGGTCTGCCGCAAACTCGTCTTCAATCGCCCAGTCAAAAAACGGCTCGCCCAGCACGGGCCAGGCATCCGCGCAGCCCAGCGCAGCGCTCACCGCGGCACGATCAGCATCGGTGGTTTTGGGCACGATGCGGTCCACCATGGAGCATGGAAAACAGCACTGGCGCTCTATCCATAAGGATAGTTTGCTATCAATTTCTTCAGCAAACCGCAGCACGGCAGCACGCAGCACACGCCCGTTGGCCGGCAGGTTGTCCAGTGACATCAGCGTCAACGGGCCGTGGCCCAGTGTGTGGCGCAGTTGCAAACCATAGACCAGCATGCCTATGGCAGAGCGGGGTGCTTGCGGGTGGGCCAGGTCATGGACGATATCCGGATGGTCCAAGCGCAAGGCGCCGGTAGCCGGGTCATGGCAGTAGCCTTTCTCGGTCACCGTCAGGCTCACGATCCGGGTGTCGGGGGCCGCGATGTGTTCAAGCACCGCTTGTGGGTTTTCGGGGGCGACCAGCAGGCGCAGCACCGCGCCAATCACCTGCAGGCGCTGGCGGGGCTGGCCCTGGGCGTCCGCATCCCGAATGGCCAGTGTGTAAAGCCCGTCCTGAGGTGCAAGGGCATCGCGCGTATCGGGCTGGCGCAGGGACACGCCGGCAATGCCCCAACGCATATCGCCGGCGGCTATGGCGGCTTCCGTGGCAGCCGCCATGTGGGCGCGCATGAAAGCGCCAATGCCCAAATGCACGATGCCGGTTTTCAGCGCCCGGCGGTCGTAGGCCGGGCGGGCCACGGAGGCTGGCAGGGCTGCGAGCGTGGTGTCATTCAATCGGTTCATATCCCGCATCACCAGTTGGTCAGCGTACCGTCGTGTTGCAGCCGGTTGACCGGCAGGTAGGCGCGTTTGTACGGGTACTTGGCCGCCAGTTCCTCGTCAATCGTCACGCCATGGCCGGGTGCCTCGCCGGGGTGCATGAAGCCGTCCTTGAAGCTGTAGGCGTGGGGGAACACGGCATCCGTTTCGTCGGTGTGGCGCATGTATTCCTGGATGCCAAAGTTGGGTACCCAGAGGTCAAAGTTGAGCGCTGCGCCCATGCACACCGGCGACAAATCGGTGGCCCCGTGCGAACCGGTGCGCACCTGGTAAAGCGCCGCCAGGTCGGCGATGCGGCGTAGGTGGGTGATGCCCCCGGCATGGACCACCGTGGTGCGGATGTAGTCGATCAGCTGGTTCTCGATCAGGTCCTTGCAGTCCCAGATGGTGTTGAAAATCTCGCCCACCGCCAGCGGCGTGGTGGTGTGCTGGCGGATCAGGCGGAAGGCTTCCTGGTTTTCGGCAGGTGTGGCGTCTTCCATCCAGAACAGGCGGTAGGGCTCCAGGTCCTTGCCCAAGCGGCCGGCTTCAATCGGGGTAAGTCGGTGGTGCACATCATGCAGCAGGTGGATGTCCGGGCCCACGGCAGCGCGCACTTTGTCGAACAACTCGGGCGTGTGGCGCAGGTACTTCTCGGTGGACCAGTCGTGCTCGCTGGGCAGGTCGGCATCGGCAGGTTCGTAGAACATGGTGCCGCGGCCCACGCCGTACACCTTCTCCAGGCCGGGCACGCCGCTTTGGGCGCGGATGGCCTTGTAGCCCATCTCTTTGTAGCGCAGCACTTCTTCCACGGTTTGCGTGATGTCTTTGCCGTTGGCATGGCCGTAGACCATGACACCAGTGCGGCTCTTGCCGCCCAGCAACTGGTACAGCGGCATGTTGGCGGCCTTGGCCTTGATGTCCCACAGGGCGGTGTCCACGCCGGCAATGGCGCTCATGGTGACCGGGCCGCGGCGCCAGTAGGCACCTTTGTAGAGGTACTGCCAGATGTCTTCAATCTGCTGCGGGTCGCGGCCTATCAGGCAGGGAATGACGTGCTCGGTCAGGTAGCTGGCTACGGCCAGCTCGCGACCGTTGAGCGTCGCATCGCCGATGCCGGTCAGGCCCTCATCGGTTTCGATTTTCAGGGTGACAAAGTTGCGACTCGGTGCGCAAATGATGACTTTGGCGGAAATGATTTTCATGGGGTTCGGGAATGAGGTTTACATCACGGCGCCTAGCGCCCAGGGTACAAATTCGTTCTGGCCGTAGCCATGCAGCTCGCTCTTGGTCTTGCGGCCCGAGGCTGCGGCCAGCATCTCCTGAAAAATGCGCTCGCCCAATTGCTCCACGGTCTCGCTGCCGTCGATCACGGTGCCGCAGTTGATGTCCATGTCTTCTTCCTGTTTGGCCCACAGCGCGTTGTTGGTGGCCAGCTTGAGCGAGGGTGAAGGTGCGCAGCCGTAGGCCGAGCCCCGGCCGGTGGTAAAGCAAATCAGGTTCGCACCACCCGCCACCTGGCCGGTGGCGGACACGGGGTCGTAGCCCGGTGTGTCCATGTAGACAAAGCCTTTGGCCGTGATGGGCTGGGCGTATTCGTACACATCGACCATGGGTGTAGTGCCACCTTTAGCGATCGCGCCCAAAGACTTTTCAAGAATGGTCGTGAGGCCGCCTGCCTTGTTACCCGCCGAGGGGTTGTTGTCCATCTCCGCGTGGTGGCGGGCGCAGTAATCGGTCCACCACTGCAAGCGGGCCTCTAACTTGTCGGCCACGGCTTGCGATACCGCGCGCTGCAGCAGCAGGTGTTCGCCGCCATAAATTTCGGGCGTTTCAGACAATACTGCCGTGCCGCCATGGCGCACCAGCAGGTCTACCGCCGCGCCCAAGCCGGGGTTGGCACTGATGCCAGAGTAGCCGTCTGAGCCGCCGCACTGCAAGCCCACGACGAGGTGGCTGGCGGGCACTGGCTCGCGCTTGACCGCGTTGGCCTCGGGCAACAAGCCTTTGACGACCTCAATGCCCCGGGTCACGCTCTTGGCGGTGCCGCCGGTGTCCTGGATGCTGAAGGTCACCAGCTTGGCGCCTTCGCGCAAGCTTTCTTGCGCCAGCAGGCCCTGAATCTGGTTGGTCTCGCAGCCCAGGCCCACCACAATCACGGCCGCAAAGTTGGCGTGACGGGCGTAGCCGGCCAGGGTACGACGCAGCACCTGCAGGCCTTCGCCCTCGCTGTCGGTGGCGCAACCGGCGCCGTGGGTCAAGGCCACGATGCCATCCACATTCGGGAAGGCGGCCAATGCTTCGGGGTGGATGTCGCGGCGGAAGTGGTCCGCAATCGCGCGGGCCACGGTGGCCGAGCAGTTCACGCTGGTCAGCACGCCGATGTAGTTGCGCGTTGCAACACGCCCATCACCACGCTTTATGCCTTCAAACGTGGCCGGAGTGTCCACATAGGCTACGGGCCGCACATCGCCTCCCACGGCGTGGCCGCGGTCAAAGCGGCTGAATGCGAGGTTGTGGGTGTGCACATGCTGGCCCGCAGCTATGGGCTGCGTGGCGGTGCCGATGATCTGGTTGTAGCGCCGCACCGGTTCGCCCGCCGCAATGGCGCGCACCGCCACCTTGTGGCCCGGCGGAATCAGTCCGGAGATGGTGATGCCTTCCGAGTCGAGGCGAGTGCCGCCCAGCAACTGCTGCCGGGCGATCACCACATCGTCCGCCGGGTGAATGCGAATGACCGGGTTCATTTCAGCAGGCCCATCTGGTGCGGCAGCCACAGCGTGATGGCGGGAACGTATGTGATGGCAATCAGCGCCACGATCAACGGAACCAGCCAAGGCAGGATGGCCATGGTGGTCCGCTCGACCGACAGCTTGGAAATGCGTGCCAGCACAAACAACACCATGCCCAGCGGCGGATGCAGCAGCCCGATCATCAGGTTCAGCGTCATGATGATGCCGAACTGGATGGGGTCAATGCCCAGTTTCAGCACGATGGGGATCAGGATGGGCACGAGGATGGTGATGGCGGCAATCGTGTCGATGAAGCAACCCACAAACAGAATCAGCAAGTTCGCCAGCAGCAGGAACACCCACTTGTTGCTGGTGATGGACAGAATCCAGTCTGCCAAAGCCTGCGCGGCCTGTGTGGTGGTCAGCAGCCAGGCAAAGATGGACGCAGCCGTCACGATGAAGAGCACCGAGGAAGTGGTTTCAATCGTCTCGAAAGTGGCTTGAGCGAGGGTGCGAAGGGTCATGGACCGGTAGCGCACCAGACCCAGAAACAGCGCCCAGATCACCGCGGCCACTGCCGCTTCAGTCGGCGTGAACCAGCCCATGGTCATGCCGCCGATCAGGATCACAGGCGCCATCAGCGCCAGTACCGCCGAGAAGTTAAAGCGCCAGTCCAGCACCATGAGCGCGACAAAGGCTGTTCCGGTAGCCATATTGACCGAGGCTCCGGCTTTCACCGCCAACCACACTGCCATCGGGAAGGCCAGAACCAGCAGGATTTCCAGTGTTGCGCCACCCAGGCGCCCCCAGTGGAATGCCACGTCACCGCCCCAGCCGTTGCGCCGGGCAAAGTAAGCCACCGTGGCCATCATCAGGGCGGTCATGAACAAGCCGGGCAGGATGCCCGCCACAAACAAGGCGCCGATGGACACGTTGGCCATCATTCCGTAAATCACAAAGGGCAGGGAGGGCGGGATGATGGGGCCCAGCGTGGCCGAAGCGGCAGTCACCCCCACCGAAAACTCGGTGCTGTAGCCATGCTCTTTCATGGCCTTGATTTCAATCGAACCCAGGCCGGCGGCATCCGCAATGGCGGTGCCGGACATGCCCGAAAAAATCACCGAACCGATGATGTTCACCTGGCCCAGGCCGCCCTTCATCCAACCCACCAGGGCTACCGCAAAATCGTAGATGCGGCTGGTGATGCCTGCAATGTTCATCAGGTTGCCGGCCAGAATGAAGAAGGGTACCGCCAGCAGCGGGAAGGACTCGATGCCGGCAATCATGCGCTGCGCCAACACGATGTCGGGCACGGTGCCGGACACCAGGATGTAAATCAACGAGCCACCCGCCATGGACACCGCCACCGGCAGGCCACAGAGCATCAGGCCCAGAAAAGAAAGAATGAGTAGCAACATGGGGGAGTCCGTTCAGTCGTCCGAGCCGTCGAAGTAGCCGGGGTTTTGCAGCGGGGAGAAGCCGCGGCGCCAGTTCTCAATGCCCACCTGCAAGGCACGCACGCTCATCAGTGCAAAGCCGGCAAAGGCCAGCCAGTACACATGGCTCTTGTTCCAGTTGATGGTGGTCATGGGCTCGTTGTCCACGGCCAGCGCATAGCGCGCAACCAACCAGGCACCGTAGCTGTAGAAGGCGAGTGCCGCAATGTCCACGGCAGTAGACAGCACGCGGCCTGCAGGCACCGGCAGGTAGCGGTAAATCAGGTTGACCTGAATGTGCCGCACACGGCGCACACACATGGAGGCGCCGATAAACACCACCGGCATCAGGCAGTACACGGCGAGTTCTTCGGTCCAGGCAAACGAGTCGTTCAGCACATAGCGGCTGAAAAACTGCAGAAAAACCAGGCCGGCCATGGTCCAGAAAAAGCCCAGGCAAATCCAGTCTTCGACGCCGTAGCCCGAGAGGTCGACCGTGTGCTGGTCGGCCTCTGCGAAGCTGGCGACCAGCGCTTCCGCGCTGGTCTCGACGGGACGTGATTCGGCTGCGCCGCCCGACAAGGGCAGGGAGCTGTGAAGCGTCATGTCGTGTCGCCTTACTTGATGGCCTGGATGCGGTCCCAGTCAGCCTTCTGGTAGCCGAACTGCTCGAAAGGCACGTTCTTGAGCACGGTGTCGCGGAATTCATTGGTGTTCACGTCCGTCACGCTCACGCCTTTGCTGCGGAAGATGGCAGCCAGTTCGCCTTCGCGGGTAGCCACTTCCTTGGAGGCTTTGGCAGCGGCTTCGAGGGCCACATCGGTGAAGATTTTCTTGTCAGCGTCCGAGAGCTTTTTCCACAAGGCGCCAGCGACCACGGTGTTGAGGTGGTCCACGATGTGGCCGGTCAGCACGATGTGCTTTTGCACCTCATAGAACTTCTTGGCTTCGATGGTGGGCAGCGGGTTCTCCTGGGCTTCGACCGTGCCGTTTTGCAGTGCGAGGTAGACCTCGGCAAACGCAATCGGCGAGGTGTTGGCACCGCAGGCGCGCGGCATGGCCAGGTAGGCGGGCACGTCAGGCACGCGCATCTTCAGACCCTTCATGTCGGCGCACTTGGCAATCGGCTTGTTGCTGGTGGTGTGGCGGGTGCCGTAGTAGGTGGTGGCAATGATTTCATTGCCGCTCTTTTGCTCGTAGCCGGCGGTCAGCTCTTTGTAAATGTCGCTCTTGGTGTAGGCCAGCAGGTGGTCTACGTTGCGGAAGGTGTAGGGGTAGTAGGTCACTCCGATGCGGGGGAAAGCCTTGGCCGCAAAGCTGGAGCCCGAGATGATGATGTCCACCGTGCCCAAGGCCAGGCCTTGGTTGATGTCGTTTTCCTTGCCCAGCTGCGAGGCGGGGTACACATCAATCTGGTAGCGGCCGTTGGTGCGCTTCTGGATTTCCTGCGCAGCCCAGACGGACGCGGTGTGGAACGGCTCACTGGGCTCGTAGACGTGGGCCCATTTGAGCTTGGTCTGCGCGAAAGCGGGGGCGGCGACCACCAGGCTTGCAGCCAGGGCCAGCGAAATGCGTTTGAATGTCATGCTCTTTGTCTCCTCTTGTTGTGAAAGTTGCGCAGGCGGGTCCGCTTGATGAATCAGCCGGGAATCAACTGCACTTTGGTACTGCGGCCTCTGTCCAATGCCAGATCGAAGGCCGCTTTCGATTGGCTGATCGGCAACTGGGCGCTGATGAGCGGGCGCACATCGGCCCGCCGGCTGCGAATGGCCTGTACGGCCCAGTCGAATTCGATATCGGCGCGGAAGGCGCCCACGTAGTCCAGCTCGCGCGACATGATGTCGTTGGCCGGAAAAGGAATCTCTGCGGGCAGGGTGCCCACCTGCACCACGCGTCCGCCGCGGCGTACCGCAGCCAGGCAGCCCGCCAGTGCAGCAGGGTGGCCGGCGGCTTCCAGCGCCACATCGACACGTCCCCTCCAGGCTGATGCATCGGGCAAAGCTTCGTCGGCGCCCACGGTCAGCGCCATCTCGCGGGCCCGCTCGCTGGGGTCGCAGGCAATCACACGGCCTGCACCGGCCAGGCGCGCAGCAATCACCGACATGCAGCCTATGGTGCCTGCCCCGGTCACCAGCACCGTGGCACCCAGCACTTCGCCCGCGCGGCGCACAGCATGCAGGCCCACAGATAGCGGCTCGGCGCAGGCAATCTCGCCCAGGCTCACATCTTCATCAATGGCGGTGAGCTGGGCCTCATTCATCACAAAGTGCTCACGGAAGAAGCCGTGGATGTGCGGGAAGATGGCCGCACTGCCCAGAAACACCATCTTTTCGCACAGGTTGCTGCGTCCGGCCCGGCAGGCGGGGCACATGCCGCAGGGGTGGGCAGGGTTGACAGCCACTTTCTGGCCGACCTTCACCTTGGTAACCCCGTCGCCCACCGCATCCACCACGCCCGAGGCTTCATGCCCCGGCACAAAGGGCGCGCGGATCGCGAAAATGCCCGCGCGGCCATGCTGGTAGTAGTGCAGGTCGGAGCCGCAGATGCCGCCTGCGCCCAGCCGCACGCGCACCTGGCCGGGGCCGGGGTTCTGGGTGTCGTGGTGTTCCACGCTGAGATTCAGCGGGCCATTCAAGGTACAGGCAAGGCTCATGGTCAGGGTGTCCGGTCGGGTCAGGCGTCAGTGGGGGTAGTCCAGCCGGCAGAGAAGCGTTCGTGCGAATGGTCCAGGTGGCCGCTCATGGCAGCGCGCGCCATGTCGGGGTCGTGCGCGGCAATGGCGTCGACCACGGCGCGGTGCTCGTCCACCGCGGCTTTCCAGGTGGCTTCGCGCTCAAAGTGGCCGCCCAGTTTTTGGAACAGGGGCCCATTGCGCTCGTCAAACAGCTGGGTGACTACCGCTTGCAAAGCGCTGTTGTCGCTGGCCTGCGCGATGCGGATGTGAAAGGCGCGGTCCCCGCGTATGGGCAGAGTGCGCGCGGCGATGTCAGCCTCCATGTCGCGCAGGGTTTCCAGCAGGTCAGGCACCAGGGTGGGGTCGGTGCTTTTCGCGGCGAGTGCAGCCAGCTCGCATTCGATGAGCTGGCGGGCGCGGATGATTTCCAGCGGGCCGGGCGCGTTGTCCAGCATGCGCACGCTTTCGCGGGCTATGACCACGATGCCCGAGCCCATGCGGACTTCGATCAGGCCTTCGACTTCCAGCGCGATCAGCGCTTCACGCACGGACGGGCGGGACACGCCCATCTTGGTGGCCAGGTCTCGCTCGGCCGGCAGCTTGCTGCCCACCGCGAATTCGCCGGTCTGGATGAGTTGGCGCAGCTGGTCCGCAATCTGGCGGTACAACCGGCGGGGCTCTATGGGTTGAAACGGCATACGTTGATTGGCTAAAAGGTAAATTGGTAAGACCAGTTGGCCGGATTGTGGGGCGATTGCGCCTCCAAAAGTTCTAGGGTTTTCCCCATCGGCCCTGCAATGGACGAAAAAAAGCCGCCTCAAGGGCGGCTTTTGCTATCTATTCAGGAGCTGCCCACGCTTATTTCACGGGCGCCAGAGGCTTATTTGACTACAAATCCAGCACCAAACGCGCGCTTTTCGACCGGGAGCAGCAGGGCAGAAACTGGTCGTTCGCAGCCTGTTCTTCGGGCAGGAGGTATTGGTCGCGGTGGTCAGGCGTGCCGGCTTTGACGCGGGTGAGGCAGGTGCCGCACACGCCTTGTTCGCACGACATGGGGATATCGATACCGCCTGCATGCAGCGCTTCCAGTGCCGTCTGGTCGGGCAGCACCTTGATGACCTTGCCGGTGCTGGCTATCTGCAGCTCAAAGCTGCCGTCGTCGGCTTTGGCGGTGGGCGCTGCACCAAAGTACTCGCGATGCAAGTGCTCCTCCGGCCAGCCGGCGGCGCGGCCTGCGCTGAGCACCGCGTCCATAAAGCCTTGCGGACCGCACACATACAAGTGGGTGCCTGCCGGGGCGCTTTGCAGGGTGGCGGCAATGTCCAGCTTTTGGGCCGCATCGCCATCGTCAAAGTGGTGGTGGGTGTGTGCTGCAAACGGCGCTGCAGCCAGCCGGTCCACAAAGGCCGTGCGTGCACGGCTGCGGCTGCAGTGGTGCAGGGTGAAAGCACCACCGGTCGCCGCCAGGTGTTCCGCCATCGCCAGCATGGGTGTGATGCCTATGCCACCGGCCAGCAGCAGGTGGTGGGGCGCCGCGCTCTCCAGGGGGAACAGGTTGCGCGGGGTGCTGATGGTGAGCGTGCTGCCCTCGGCCACCAGGTCGTGCACGGCGGTGGAGCCGCCGCGCGACGCCGCATCGCGCAGCACGCCAATCACATAGCGCTTCGTTTCACTGGGCGCGTTGCTCAGCGAGTACTGGCGCACCAGCCCATTGGGCAGGTGCACATCAATGTGCGCGCCGGCGGTGAAAGCGGGCAGGGCGCCACCGTCTGTTGCCACCAGCTCCAGGCTGCAGATGTCTTGCGCTTCGGTGCGCTTGGCCGCTACCTTGACCTGCAACGTTGCAGGCGTGCTCACAGGGGGCTGGGTGGGCCCGCTCATGCCGCCGCCTCTGCCGCAGCCGGGTTGCGCTCTGCGGCCACCACGCGGTCAATCACCTTGCGGGACTGCACGCCCCCGGTGTCGATGTTCAGCATCAACAATTTGCGCTCGGGGTAGGCCAGCAGGTTTTGTTGTTGGCGCTCCAGCATCTCTTGGTCTTCCGCAAAAATCTTGCCCTGGCCTTCGCGGATCTGCGCGGTCAGCTCGGCGTCTTGCGGCTTGAACTTGCGCGCCATGCCCCAGAAGTAGTGGATGGACGTGTCTGTTTTGGGGGTGATGAAGTCCACCACCCAGCTTGCGGCCTTGAACTCGTCCGGCGCCTTGTAGCCGCCGTGGCCCTGCAGTGCCACACCCACCTCAATCATGATGTGGCTTGGCGGCGTGAAGTGGCAGATTTGCCAGCGGTCCACCAGCTGGTCGTCAGGCAGGCCGTTCATGCGCAGGGCCATCTTCCAGAAAGGGGGCGCTTCAATGCCTTCCATGTAGCGCTCGGTGATCACATGGTCGCCGTCCACGCGGGTCTGGCAGGGCACTTCGTCAATTTCCTTTTGGCCGATGCTGGTGCTGTGCACATAGGTTTCGTGCGTCAGGTCCATCAGGTTGTCGATCATCAGGCGGTAGTCGCAGGCAATCTCGTACAAGCCGCCGCCGTAGCCGAACTGCGGATTGCCCAGCCATTCGAACTTCGGAATGTTGGCCACGTCCGCCTTCGTGGCATCGCCGGGCCAGACCCACACAAAGCCATGTTCCTCATGCAGCGGAAAGCTGCGATTGGCCGGAAAGCCGCGCACGCGCTGGCAGGGCATGGACACGGTTTTGCCATCGCAGCCCATGGCCAGGCCGTGGTAGCCGCAGACCAGCGTGTCACCTTCGACCTTGCCCAGCGAGAGCGGGGCGCCCCGGTGCGGGCAGAAGTCTTCCACCGCGGCGGGCACGCCCGCGCTGTTGCGGAACAGCGCCATGGGGATGTTGCAAATGCGGCGGCCCAAGGGGCGGTCAGAAGGGATCTCTTCGCTGCGGGCAGCAACGTACCAGGTGTTGAGAGGAAACATGGCTTGGCTCCTTGGATGGGAAATCTTCATTCAGTATGCTGAATGACGAGAATCATAGACCGAAGTCAATTCCACGGCTAGGGGCTGGGGATGAGGGTTTTCCCTTGAAAAGGGATGAATCCGATGGCTGGTCGGGGTCGAGGTCGAGGTCGAGGTCGAGGTCGAGGTCGAGGTCGGGGGCTTTGGGCTATGCGCTGTCGGACGGCTGGTCCGGCATATCGGCATCGTCCTCGGGGGCTGGCGTGTTCAAGTGCACAAACTTGCGCAGCAGGCGCAAAAACTCCTCGCGCTCGGCGGGCTCAAGGGCGTCCAGCAATTGCCCGTACATGGGTGCCACGCGCGGAAGCATCTCGGCCAGCACCGCCTCGCCCTCAGGCGTGAGGCGCAGCGCGCGCTGGCGGCGAGGCATCAGCTCCCGCACGATCCAGCCCTTGGCATCCAGCCGCGCAGCAATGTCGGCAGTGGTCGATGTATCCAGCGCCACCCGGTCCGCCAGCGTCACCTGGTCCATGCCCGGCGTATCCTGCAGCGCGCGCAACACTGCGTATTGCACCGGCGTGATCTGCTTGCCATGCGTCTTGGCAAACGTGCCCACCGCCAATTGGTGCGCTCGCCGGATCAGATGGCCGGGTTCAGCTTGCAGGGGGATGGAAGCGGTAACGGCTGGGTGAGTGGTGGACTGCGAATCAGACATGGCGGAGCTGGGGTGAATGGGCAGGACTATACGGCAGTGTCTTCGGGCGGCGCGATAGCACTGGTGAAGCGGTTAATGCTCATGTGGATCGACGTAGTGCTATTTTTTTTATAGCTGCTAGCGCACATTCCAAGAGCGCCAGATGCCGAATTAATGCCTAAACGCCTTCCACGCGGCTCCCCGTCCGCCCCCAGCGCCGCGCGGCTGCTTCCGGCGTTTGGCCTTGCTCCATGAGCGCGCCCAGTGGCGCCAGCAGCGCTTGCAAATCGGCTTCATCAAACTTGGCAGCGCCTTCGGCGTCGTGGCCGAGCACGCTGTCGGCCAGCGCGAGTTTGCGGGCCTGCAGCTCCAGCATGCGTTCTTCGATGCTGCCTTCCACCACCAGTTTGTAGACGAACACCGGCTGGTCCTGGCCGATGCGGTGGGCGCGGGCGGTGGCTTGTTCTTCCACCGCCGGGTTCCACCATGGGTCCATGTGGATGACGGTGTCGGCGGCGGTAAGGTTGAGCCCGACGCCGCCGGCTTTCAGGCTGACCAGCAGCACCGGCACGTCCAGGCTTTGGAAGCGCTGCACGACTTCGCCGCGCTGGGCGGGGCGGGTGTTGCCGGTCAGGCTCAAGAAGGGCAGGCGCAGTGCCGAGAGCACATCGGCAATCAGCTCCAGCAGCTCGGTGAACTGCGAAAACACCAGAACGCGGCGGCCTTCATCGACCAGCGGGGCCAAAAGGTCTATGAGCGCGTGGAGTTTGGCCCGCTCCATGTCGGCCCCGATCTCACTGCCCTTGACCAAGAACGGATCGCAACACACCTGCCGCAGCTTGAGCAGCGCATCGAGGATGCTGATCTGCGCGCCCGCAAAGTTCTGCCGTTGCAGCACGCGGCGCACCTGTTTGTCGGCTGCCACGCGCACGCTTTCGTACAGCTCGCGCTGGCGGCCCTGCAGTTGCACGCGCTGGATGACTTCGGTGCGCGGCGGCAGCTCGGTGGCCACGTCTTGCTTGCGGCGGCGCAAGATAAAGGGGCGCACGCGCTGGGCGAGCAGGGCGGCGCGCACGGTCTCGCCGTTTTCTTCAATCGGTTTGCGCCAGCGGGCGGCAAAGCTGCGCTGGTCGCCCAGAAAGCCGGGCATCAGCCAGTCGAACTGTGCCCAGAGTTCGCCCAGGTGGTTTTCCAGCGGCGTGCCGGTCAGGCACAGGCGGTGGCGGCTTTGCAGCTGGCGCAGGGCGCGGGCGCTGCGGCTGGCCGCGTTTTTGACCATCTGCGCCTCATCCAGAATGACCAGATGAAAGAGCTGCGCGGCCAGCGCCTCGATGTCGCGCCACAGCAGCGGGTAGGTGGTGAGCACCAAGTCGTGTGCGGGCATGTCGGCAAACAAGGCGGCGCGGTCCGGGCCGTGCAGGTTCAGCACCCGCAAATCCGGCGCCATGCGCCTCGCCTCGGCCTGCCAGTTGAACAGCAGCGAAGTGGGCAGCACCACCAGCACCGGGCGGTCCAGCCTGCCAGCCTGTTTCTCCAGCAGCACATGGGCCAGCGCCTGGGCGGTTTTGCCCAAGCCCATATCGCAGGCCAATATGCCGCCCAAGTGCTGCGCGCGCAGATATTGCAGCCAAGCCAAGCCTTCGAGTTGGTAGGGGCGCAGTTGCACTTGCAAGCCGGCAGGCGCCGACACGGGCTGGGGCTGACCTATGGTGTGCAGCCGTTTTGCCAGACTGGCCAGACCCACATCGCCTTCCAGTTGCCAGCCTTGGTGGGCGCCCACGCGCGAGGCGTCCAGCAAGCAGGCGCGCAGGGTGTTGATGCGGCGGGCTTCCCACGCGCCGAGCTGGAAGGGGCCCTTGGGCGCCATGCGTTGCGGGTCGGTCAGCAAATCCACCATGGCGCCCACGATGGCTTTGAGCGGTCCGGCTTCGGCATCAATGCGCTTGCCGCCCGGCGCGCGCAGCGACACGGTGGCCAGGTCGTCCAGCGTGTCGAGGTAGCTGGCGGTAAGCCAGCGCGGGTCGCGCTTGATGAGGTTGGCCAGCATGGGCGCGAGGTCCAGTGTCTCGCCCTCAATCTCAATCCCCAAGCTGAGCAGCCATTCGCCTTCGCGCCCGGGCAAGGCCAATTTTTCCACGCCGCGTGCGGGCTTCACCAAGGGGCTGGCCAGCTCCTTGCCCAGCACCTCGCCGGTGTCAGGGCTGAGGATGAGCTTCCAGCGTTCCACAGCCACGCTTTCGTGCGCAAAGCCCGGTTGCACCACCACCGTCCAGCCTTGGGCTTGGAGCTGGGGCACCTGGTCGGCCCAGAAGTCACCAAAGTGCTCTTCCTGCGGCAGCGTCCACACGCTGCCCAGATGCGGGCGCTGCTTCTGGCTGCGCCACTGGAAGGTGGCGTCCGCCAGCGGCACAAAGCCCATGTCCCACACCGTGTCCATGGCGTCGGCCTCGGCCACCAGGTTGCGCTGCAGGCGCACGACCGGGCCACCGGTGTCGAACAACTCTGCAAATTCCGCCGGGCGACTGTTGAGGATGGAGCTGGGGGCGGGTGTCTCCCAGCGGTCGCCAGCCGGGGTACGGTAGGTCCAGTCGAACTGCGCCAGCGTCACACTGTCGCCTCGGGGGCCCAGCTTGCCCTGAGGCTTGAGGCCCAGTAGCCCTTCGCCCCGGCCCAGCGTCATCAACGTGATGCGGGGGCGGAACTGGCCGATGACGGTGCCATCAGCGTCGGGCTCTGGGGGGCTAGGGGCGGCAGGCAGAGGCGGTGTGCGCTTGCGGTTCATGATCAAAATGGCTTCTAGCGCCCGTGAAATGTGCGCGAGCAGCTATCAAAAGAAGAGCAAATCTTCGTCAACACCCGCAGGCTAAATGCCCATGCTTTGCAGTGTGACCAGGCCCTTGGGCGTCTTGAGGGTGGCGCTCAGGTTGGCCGGGCCTTCCGATATGGCCACGCCTTCCAGACCGATGGCCGCGTAAGCCGCTTGCAGTTTGGCCGCGCTCGGGTGGCTCACCCCGATGCTGTCCAGGCTGACGCGGCTGCGCGGCAGGCTGTTGCGCGGGTGCAGGCGCAGGGGCTCGGCATCGTCCGGTTTACCCCATTGAATGAGTGTGGGCAGGCAGCCTTCAAACAGGCGGTAGCCGTCTTCACGCACCGTGATTTGCCAGTGCAGCACGCCTTTGCGCGAGTGGCGGCTGGCGGGCATGGCCGGGCCGCGGTCGATGCCGATGTTCTTGAGGGCAATGCGGGCGGCTTGCAGTTCATCGGTGCCGGCCACAAAGTGCACCAAGCGCGGTTCTTGGGCCACTGCGACACGCAACTCGGGGTTGTCCAGGTCAAACCAGCGTTTGGCGTTGGGGTTGGCCGGGCCTTTGGCGCCGGGGTTGATGGCAATGATCTCGAAATACGCCAGTGGGTGGGCGGGCGTCGCGATCTTGAAGAGTTTGTTGTGGGTACCGAACTGGCTGTGTTCGCCGCCGGCTTCCGGGGTGATGCCGAGGGTGGCTTCGCACCACTGCACACCCTGTTCCAGGGTGTGGGCTGCAACGACGAGGTGGTCTATCTGTGTTTTCATCGCCGCACGATACCACCCCGGCACCGTCTCAAACTTCTAGCGGCTGACCCACTTCACCAAGAAGTTCAGCAGTTTGGTGCGGCCTGCCGTGTAGGGCGGGAAGAACATGCGGATGCTGGGCAGCCAGCCGCCCTTGAGCACCGCACGCTCGTGCGAGAAGGCCTTGAAACCGTAAATGCCGTGCGAGCTGCCGATGCCGGAGTTGTTGACCCCGCCGAAGGGCAGGTTGCCGTGGGCCACGTGCAGCACGCAGTGGTTCACACAGGCGCCCCCTGAGCTGGTGTTGGTGAGTACGGTGTCGATGTTGCTCTGGTCGCTGCTCCAGATGTAGAGGGCCAGCGGCTTCTGGTCGGCATTGATGGAGGCAATGACCTGCTGCAGGTCGGTGTAGGGAATGATGGGCAGCACCGGGCCGAAGATTTCCTCCTGCATCAGGGTGGAGTCCATGGGCACGTTGTCGACCAAAGTAGGGGCGATGTAGTTGCCGGCGGTGTCCACCTCGCCGCCACTCAGCACCCGTGCGCCGCGCGAAGTGGCGTCTTTGAGCAGGCCTTCGATGCGCTGGGTATGGCGCTGGTTGATGATGTGTGTGAAGTCCGCGTTGCTGCGCTGGCTCTGGGCGCTGTCGCCATAGCGGGCCTTGATCACGGCCTGGCAGGCGGCCACAAAAGCATCTCGCACCGAGGCGTGCACATACAGGTAGTCGGGCGCCACGCAGGTCTGGCCGGCATTGACGAACTTGCCCCACATGATGGTTTCAGCCGCCTTTTGCAGGTCGGCGGTCTCATCCACGATGGTGGGGGACTTGCCGCCCAGCTCCAGGGTCACGCTGGTCAGGTTCTTGGCCGCAGCCGCCATCACCACCTTGCCCACGGCGGGTGAGCCGGTAAAGAAGATGTGGTCAAACGGCATGGCCAGCAGGGCTTGCGAGGTGGCCAGTGCCCCTTCAAACAAAGCTACCTCATGCGCCGGGAAGGCCTTGGCCACGATGCTGGCCAGCACCTGGGCCACGCGCGGCGCCATCTCCGAGGGCTTGAGGATGGCGGTGTTGCCTGCAGCCAAGGCGGACACCAGCGGGCTGAGCATCAGGTACAGCGGGTAGTTCCAGGGCGCGATGATCAGGCAGCGGCCGCGGGGCTGGTACTGCACATGGGCGCTGTTTCCCATGGTGAGTTCGGTGGCGCGGATGTGGGTAGGGCGCATCCAGCCATTGAGGCATTTGATGTTGTGGCGGATTTCGTCCAGGCTGGGCACGATTTCGGTGCCGTCTACTTCAAAGCGGGGCTTGTGGAAGTCGGCGGCAAAGGCCTCGTAGAGGGCCTCTTTGTGCGCGAGCAAGCTGGTGCGCAGCCGCTCCAGACGTTCAATCCGCTCGGCCGCGGTGGACTGGCGCCAGGCCAGCGCAGTGGCCCGCTGAGCCTCGAAGGTGGTTTGCATCAGTTGCGGGTCGGCATCTTGAAACGGTGAGTTCATTCGGGGCTCCAGAAAGAGGGGAGTGTGACAGGCGGCATTGTGGGGGCTTGTGCAGCGACCTGCTGTCACCTGCGCTGCGTTTTGAGCACGCTCCCCAAAGCGCCTTGGGGTTGTCCCTAGGCTGCTTTGCGGAAGGTCAGGTTGAACCGGTGGGCACCAGTGAGCAGGTGCTGGCCGGGGTCCACAGCGCGCACGCCATGGAAACGGAGCCGTGCCGGCCCGCCCCAGACCAGCACATCGCCATGTTGCAAGCTCAGGCGTTGTACCTTGTCGCCACGTTCCAAGCCACCTAGCTCAAACACAGCAGGCAGGCCCAGCGAAACCGAGACGATGGGGGCAGAGTAGTCGCGCTCGTTCTTGTCCTGGTGCAGGGTCATGCGCGCGCCGGGGGCATAGCGGTTGATCAGGCAGGCGTCAGGCTCAAACGCAGGGTAGCCGGCCTGTTCGGCGGCCGATATGGCCATTTCCCGGAAACCTTCGGGCATGGCCGGCCAAGGAGTTTGCGTGAGCGGGTCTGTGCCTTGATAGCGGTAGCCCGCTTCGTCGCTGACCCAGCCCAAGTCGCCGCAGTTGCTCATGGCGACCGACATGCGCGAGCCACCGGGGGTGACCAAGTGGCGAAGCGGATGGGATTGGATGACCTTGTGGATACCTGCCCAAAGCGCATCCGCATGGGTGGAGGCAATTCCCGGCAGGGCCCAGGCGCCGGGCGCAATCTCATAGGGAGTTGGGGGCGCGGTGTCCTCTGCGCTGAAAAGATCCAGATTCATGGGGAACCCGGTACGGCCTGCGCCGTGTGACTGTCCGGCTTAGCGGGCAGGGGCCTGCTGGGCTTCTTCGGCGTTCACGCGGCGGGCGCCGTCAAAACGCTTTGCCCAGTAGCTAACGCCCATATCTTCCACACGCACTTCGGCACCGGGCTTTGGCGAGTGGATGAATTTGCCGTTGCCCACATAAATGCCGACATGGCTGAACGCGCGGCGCATGGTGTTGAAGAACACGAGGTCACCGGGTTGGAGTTCGTGTTTGTCGATTTTCTGGGTCGCAGCGGCCTGTTCGGACGCTTGGCGGGGCAGCAAAAGGCCGGCGGTCTGCTCATAGATGGCGCGCACGAAGCCGCTGCAATCAAAACCGGTGTCGGCTTGGGTGCCGCCGCGTTTGTAGGGCACGCCCAGAAACGCCATGGAGTTCATGACCAGCTCGGAGGCACGGTTAGTGACCTTGTTACCGACATCCCCGATGCGGGCCAGAAAGCCGCGGTCGTTGATGAAACGGGACATTTCATCGCCGGAGGCCGGAGCAGGTGCCGGTTCCGCGTGGGCGAGGCCCAAGGAAAGCAGCAGTGTGAGGAGCAGAACAAAACGCATCGGCGCACTCTAGTGAGCTTGTCTCCATGTGTCAAGTAATGTGACACCTTCAGTTACACACTTAACTATTTGATTTACTTCAAGAATCCTGAATTTTTAAGGATTCAAGCGAAATCCGACGATGAATAATTAAACAATATTCAGCGATTTGTTGTTTGTTTAAATTAATCGATTTTATTAAAATCGTTGATCGTATTGGCTTTTCTTCGCGGGGTGTGACGGATGGAGCTCAAGTTAAAGCGCCAACAGGCACTGGCAGACACACGGCGCAGTCTGGTGCTGCAGGCAGTGCGCGCGGCGATTGCTGAGGGCGGCTTGGAGTCCGCCAGTGTCCGCGAGATTGCCTCGCGTGCCGGCTACACGCCGGGCGCGCTGTATGCCTATTTCCCGAGCAAGCAGGCTTTGCTGGCTGCGGTGCTGCAAGAGACCCTGGAAGGGGCGCGGTCGGCAGCGGCCCAAGCCAAACTGTCCAAAACCAACCCCGGCACCTTGCTCCATGCGCGGGCCAACGCCTGGTTGGCGCACTTTTTCGCCCGCCCCGGAGATACGGGCATCGTGCTCCATTTGCTGGCATCTGACGGTTCTGGCGAGCCTCAGGTAACAGTGGTGAGGCAATTGATTCAGGATTTGCAAACGTCTTTGGAGCCAGTGGCAGAGGCTCTGGAGGGCCTGGGATGTGCGAATTCGCGGCTGCCCTCTGAGGTGGCGGGTCTGTTGTCTGCGGCGTTGGGCGTACTGTTGTTACGGGATTCGCGCCGCATGTTTGCCATCAATGACGTGGCTTTTGATGGATTTGCGCTCTATCTTGACCGATTGGCGACCCAGCTGGAAGGCAAAGCGCCAGCCGAGCAGGATGACCCCGCCAAGTTGCAAGTGGATTTGTTCGGCTGAGTGGGCCACTGCGGGGCGGTTATGCTCGCCCCACGTTTTTTGAGAAGGATTTCCCCATGTTGATCGATGTGGACATGAGCCAGCTGGTGCTGGTGGATTACCAGACCCGTTTGATGCCTGCCATGTTCGAGTCTGAATTGGTGGTGGCCAACGCCGTGCGTATGGCCAAGCTGGCCGCTTTGCTGGAAGTGCCTGCTTTCTATACAGAGCAATATCCTTCTGGCCTGGGCCATACCGTGCCGGAAGTGAAGGCCGCTTTGGACGAGGCGCGGGCCCGGGTTCTGAACAAAATGCAGTTCAGCGCCATTGAAGAGGGTTTGGGCGAATGGCTGCGCCCGCCGGCCAAGCCGGTGCAGGGCAATGCCCGCAGCTTGCCCAAGCATTTGCAGAAGCCTGCAGCGTCTGAGCGCAGCGCAATTGTGATTGCCGGTTGTGAGGCCCATGTCTGCCTGATGCAAACAGCACTGGATTTGCTCGAAGACGAGTTTGAAGTCTGGGTAGTCTCAGATGCCTGCAGCTCCCGTACCGAGCGCAACCGTGATGCTGCTTTCGACCGTTTGGCTGGCGCTGGCGCCGAACTGGTAACGACCGAGATGGTGGCTTTTGAATGGATTCGTACCGCAGAGCACCCTGTATTCAAGGAAGCGCAGGCCTTGATCAAATAAGTTCAGGGCGCTGGCGCGGCGGCTTATTCAGTAAGCGGCAGTCTGAAAAGACTGCCGCTTTTTTGTGGCTTGTTGATGAGTGGAGTGTCGGGCAGGGGAAAAGTCAGCTTGCAGCAAGTTGGCTCTCCATAATTATGAATTCAGTTTTATAGGCCCGACCGGAGACAAACAATGACAGGCTACGCTGATTTCTACCGCCGTTCCATCGATGACCGCGATGGCTTTTGGACCGAGCAGGCAGGGCTGATTGACTGGAAAACCGCACCTGCCCAGGTATGTGACTACAGCAATCCACCCTTTGCCAAGTGGTTTGTAGGCGGCACCACCAACCTGTGCCACAACGCAGTGGACCGCCATCTGGCGACGCGGCCGGACCAGGCGGCACTGATCGCGGTGTCCACCGAAACCAATTCGGAAGTCGTCTATTCATTTGCGCAGTTGCACGCCGAAGTGCAGCGCATGGCGGCTGTGCTGCTGTCATTGGGCGTGAAGAAGGGCGAACGGGTCCTGATTTACATGCCAATGATTGCGGAAGCAGCATTTGCCATGTTGGCCTGTGCACGGATTGGTGCGATCCACACCGTCGTGTTCGGCGGCTTCGCAGCAGGGTCGCTGGCCTCCCGTATTGAAGATGCGTCGCCTGTGGTCATTGTGAGTGCCGATGCCGGCTCACGCGGTGGCAAGGTCGTGGAGTACAAGCCCTTGCTGGACGAGGCTATCGCCACATCCAGCCACAAGCCGGCCGCCGTATTGTTGGTGGACCGCAAACTGGCTGCTATGAATTTGGTAGCTGGCCGCGACCATCTGTGGGGCGCTGAACGCCTGAATCATCTGGATGCAGTGGTGCCTTGCGAGTGGGTGGAGTCCATCCACCCCAGCTACACGCTGTACACCAGCGGTACCACCGGCAAGCCCAAAGGCGTGCAGCGCGACACCGGCGGCTATGCGGTGGCCCTGGCTGCCAGCATGAAGCACATCTTCTGCGGCAACGCCGGCGAAACCTACTTTTCCACCAGCGATATCGGCTGGGTCGTGGGGCACAGCTATATCATTTACGGGCCGCTGATTGCAGGCATGGCCACCATCATGTACGAAGGGTTGCCCACACGTCCCGACGCAGGCGTCTGGTGGAGCCTGGTGGAGAAATACAAGGTGACGGTGATGTTCAGCGCCCCGACGGCTGTGCGGGTTTTGAAAAAGCAGGACCCAGCCATGCTGACCAAGTACAACCTGTCCAGCCTGCGGGCGCTTTTCCTGGCCGGCGAGCCGTTGGACGAACCCACTGCACAGTGGATCAGCGAGAGCTTGGGCAAGCCCATCATCGACAACTATTGGCAGACCGAAACCGGCTGGCCCATCCTGACCATTGCGAATGGCGTGGAAAAAGCACCCAGCAAGTTCGGCAGCCCCGGCGTGGCCATGTACGGCTACAACATCAAGCTGATCGACGAAAACACGGCCGAAGAACTGACAGGCCCCGACCAGAAAGGCGTGGTCGCCATCGAAGGCCCGCTTCCCCCGGCTGCATGCAAACCGTCTGGAAAGACGATGCGCGCTTCGTGAAAACCTATTGGAGCAGTATTCCCGGCAAGCAGCTGTACAGCACCTTTGACTGGGCAGTGCGCGACAAGGACGGGTATTTCTTCATCCTGGGGCGGACTGACGACGTGATTAACGTGGCCGGCCATCGCTTGGGGACCCGTGAAATTGAGGAAAGCATCTCCAGCCACCCGAATGTGTCAGAGGTGGCAGTGGTGGGCGTGGCGGATCAGCTCAAAGGGCAGGTGGCGGTTGCTTTTGCCGTGCTCAAGGATGCCAGCGGTTTGACCGACGATGCTGCCAAGCTCAAGCTGGAGGGCGAGATCATGAAAGTGGTGGACCAGACCATTGGTGCGGTGGGGCGGCCAGCGCGGGTGCGGTTCGTCTCTGTGTTGCCCAAGACGCGCAGTGGCAAATTGCTGCGCCGCGCCATTCAGGCAGTGTGTGAGGGGCGTGACCCCGGCGACCTGACCACCATGGAAGATCCTGGCGCGCTTCAACAGATCCGCGATCTGTTAGCTTGAATCGGCATGAGGGTATGCAAGAAGTGCATACCCTCGCCCATACTTTACTTTCCCCAAAAATCATTCGGTGGCACAATCCGCCCTGCAATGAAGGCCCTTCCCATGCCACAGTCGCATCCGCCAATCGGTTCAGCCGTGTCGCGGAAGGTTAATTAACCAGCTTTAACCAGCTAATGTTCCCTGAAGGGGAACGGAGGTCAGCGAAATATGAGTGATTCCAGCTCCAATGGTGCGAACACGGGCTCGTCCGTGTACCAAACCTACCAAAACAACACCTACCTGTTCGGTGGCAATGCTCCATATGTCGAAGAGATGTATGAGAACTACCTGGCCAACCCTGGTAGCGTTCCCGATACCTGGCGCGATTACTTTGATGCCTTGCAGCACGTTCCCGCTGCGGACGGCACCACAGCCAAAGACGTAGCCCACATGCCCGTGATCAACGCGTTCGTTGATCTGGCGAAAAAAGGTGTCAAACACACGGTCGTCGCGAGTGGCGCGGACTCCGAGATGGGCCGCAAGCGCACTGCAGTGCAGCAATTGATTGCCGCCTACCGCAATGTGGGCGCCCGCTGGGCGGATCTCGATCCCCTCAAGCGCATGGAGCGCGACAAGATTCCCGAGCTGGAGCCCGCGTTCTACGGCTTCAGCGATGCTGACCAGGAAACGGTCTTCAACATCAGCAATACATTCTTCGGCAAAGAGTCCATGAGCCTGCGTGAGCTCATGAACGCATTGCGTGAAACCTACTGCGGCACCATCGGCGTGGAGTACATGTACACCACCGACCAGAATCAGAAGCGCTGGTGGCAGCAAAAGCTGGAGGCAACACGCAGCAAGCCCCAGTTCAACGCAGAAAAGAAAAAGCACATCCTGGAGCGCCTGACCGCGGCTGAAGGCCTGGAGCGCTACTTGCACACCAAGTATGTGGGCCAGAAGCGCTTCTCCCTCGAAGGTGGCGAGAGCTTTATTGCAGCCATGGACGAGCTGATCCAGCAAGCTGGTGCCAAGGGCATTCAGGAAATCGTGATTGGCATGGCCCACCGCGGCCGCCTGAACGTGCTGGTCAACACCTTGGGCAAGATGCCTGCGGACCTGTTCGCCGAGTTTGACCACACTGCCCCTGAGGACCTGCCTGCTGGTGACGTGAAGTACCACCAGGGTTTCAGTTCGGACGTGTCCACCGCTGGCGGCCCCGTTCACTTGTCCTTGGCCTTCAACCCGTCTCACCTGGAAATCGTGAACCCTGTGGTGGAGGGCTCTGTGCGTGCCCGTATGGACCGCCGTGGCGACCCCAAGGGTGCTCAAGTGCTGCCCGTGCTGGTGCACGGCGATGCGGCCTTCGGTGGCCAGGGTGTGAACCAGGAGACATTGGCGTTGGCCCAGACCCGTGGCTACACCACTGGCGGTACGGTGCACATCATCATCAACAACCAGATCGGCTTTACCACCTCCGACCCCCGCGACATGCGCTCCAGTGCGTTCTGTACCGATATCGTGAAGATGGTCGAGTCGCCCGTGTTGCACGTGAACGGTGATGATCCGGAAGCCGTGGTGTTGGCGACCCAACTGGCGTTGGAGTTCCGCATGGAATTTGGGCAGGACGTGGTGGTGGATATCACTTGCTACCGCAAGTTGGGCCACAACGAACAGGACACACCTTCCCTGACTCAGCCCTTGATGTACAAAAAGATCGGCGCCCACCCCGGCACCCGCAAGTTGTACGCCGACAAGTTGGCTGCGCAAGGCCTGGGTGCAGACCTTGGCGACTCCATGGTCAAGGAATACCGCGCCGCCATGGATGCCGGTAAGCACACTGTGGACCCTGTGCTGACCAACTTCAAGAGCAAGTACTCGGTGGACTGGTCTCCGTTCCTCGGCAAGAAGTGGACTGACGCGGGCGACACCGCCATTCCATTGACCGAGTGGAAGCGTTTGTCTGAGCGCTTGACCAAGATCCCCGGTAGCGTTACGCCCCACCAGTTGGTGAAAAAGGTCTACGACGACCGTGCAGCCATGGGCCGCGGTGAGATCAATGTGGACTGGGGTATGGGTGAGCACATGGCCTTCGCTTCGTTGGTGGCCAGTGGTTACCCCGTGCGTCTGTCGGGCGAGGATTGCGGACGTGGTACTTTTACCCACCGCCATGCCGTGATCCACGACCAGAAGCGTGAGAAGTGGGATGCCGGTACTTATGTGCCTTTGCAGAACGTGGCCGACAACCAGGCTCCGTTCGTAGTAATCGACTCCATCCTGTCGGAAGAGGCGGTGTTGGGCTTTGAGTATGGCTACGCTTCCAACGACCCGAACACGCTGGTGATCTGGGAAGCCCAGTTCGGCGATTTCGCCAACGGCGCCCAGGTGGTGATTGACCAGTTTATTGCGTCCGGCGAAGTGAAGTGGGGGCGTGTGAACGGTATCACCTTGATGCTGCCCCACGGTTACGAGGGCCAAGGCCCTGAGCACAGCTCGGCCCGTCTGGAGCGCTTCATGCAACTGGCTGCAGACACCAACATGCAGATCGTGCAGCCCACCACGGCCAGCCAGATCTTCCACGTGCTGCGTCGTCAGATGGTGCGCAACCTGCGCAAGCCGTTGATCATCATGACGCCCAAGAGCCTGTTGCGTAACAAGGATGCGACATCACCTTTGTCCGAGTTCACCAAAGGCGCATTCCAGACCGTGATTCCCGAGAGTAAAGAGCTCAAGGGTGACAAGGTTAAGCGCGTGATTGCTTGCTCCGGCAAGGTTTACTACGACCTGGTGAAGAAGCGCGAAGAAAAGGGCCAGGACGATGTGGCCATCATCCGTGTGGAGCAGCTGTACCCCTTCCCGCACAAAGCGTTTGCGACCGAACTGAAGAAGTACCCCAATGCCACCGATGTGGTGTGGTGCCAGGACGAGCCACAAAACCAGGGTGCATGGTTCTTTGTGCAACATTACATCCACGAGAACATGCTGGAAGGACAGAAGTTGGGTTACGCAGGCCGCGCTGCCTCTGCGTCTCCTGCAGTGGGCTACGCCCACCTGCACCAAGAGCAGCAAAAAGCGCTGGTGGAAGCTGCTTTTGCGAAATTGAAGGGCTTTGTTCTGACCAAGTAAGTCAGCAGCACTTCATCCCCCAACACATTACGGAAAGAATTAGATATGGCAATCGTAGAAGTCAAAGTCCCACAGCTGTCTGAATCTGTGGCGGAAGCAACTTTGTTGCAATGGAAAAAGAAGGTCGGCGAAGCAGTGGCTGTCGACGAAATCCTGATTGAAGTCGAAACCGACAAGGTCGTCATGGAAGTGCCCGCTCCCGCAGCCGGTGTGCTGGTGGAATTGGTGGCCGCCGATGGCGCCACCGTCGCTGCCGAGCAGCTGATCGCCCGCATCGACACGGCTGCTGTGGCTGGTGCTACAACTTCCGCTTCCACACCTGCTGCTGCCGCTCCCGCCGCTGCGCCGGCTGTCGCAGCCCCAGTGGCCGCTGCTGCAGCCGGCAACTCCAAGGCAGGCGTTGCCATGCCCGCTGCAGCCAAGTTGTTGGCTGACAACGGCATTGCTGCTTCCAGCGTTGAAGGCACAGGCAAAGACGGTCGCATCACCAAGGGTGACGTGTTGGCTGCTGCGGCTGCTCCTAAAGTGGTAGCTGCTGCCGCAATCCCCACGGGCGTTCCCACCAAGTCTTTGCCTCAAGTGGCTGCACCTTCGGTGAATCTGGCGGATGCTTTGGCCGGTCGCCCTGAGCAGCGCGTGCCCATGAGCCGCCTGCGTGCGCGCGTGGCTGAGCGTTTGTTGCAGTCCCAGTCCACCAATGCCATCCTGACCACCTTCAACGAAATCAACATGGCCCCGGTCATGGAGATGCGCAAGCGCATGCAAGAGCGTTTCGAGAAGGAACACGGCGTCAAGCTGGGCTTCATGAGCTTCTTCGTCAAGGCTGCTGTGCACGCCTTGAAGAAGTTCCCTGTGTTGAACGCATCGGTCGATGGCACCGATATCGTGTACCACGGGTACTTTGACATCGGTATCGCTGTGGGTTCGCCCCGCGGCCTGGTGGTGCCCATTTTGCGCAACGCCGACCAGATGAGCTTTGCCGATATCGAGAAGAAGATTGCCGAGTTCGGCCAGAAGGCCAAGGACGGCAAGCTGGGCATTGAAGAAATGACCGGCGGTACCTTCTCCATCTCCAACGGCGGCACCTTCGGTTCCATGATGTCTACTCCCATCATCAACCCGCCCCAGTCCGCCATTCTGGGTGTGCACGCGACCAAAGACCGCGCCATGGTCGAAAACGGCCAAGTGGTGGTTCGCCCCATGAACTACTTCGCGATGTCCTATGACCACCGCATCATCGACGGCCGCGAAGCGGTGCTGGGTCTGGTGGCCATGAAGGAAGCGCTGGAAGATCCAGCACGCTTGCTGTTCGACATTTAAGGCATACCCCAGGCTGCGCGCACTGCGTGTCGCTTCGCCACCCCCTAGCAGGGGCAACACCAGCAGCCCGGCAAAGCCGGTTCTGCGGTGTTCACTGGTGAAGGCACCTCTTGCGTTGCGGCTCATTTTTTAAGCGAGAAATTCATGAGCAAACATTTTGACGTGATCGTCATTGGCGGCGGCCCCGGTGGCTACATTGCTGCCATCCGTGCCGCCCAGCTGGGCTTCAATGTGGCCTGTATCGACGAGTGGAAGAATGCCGCTGGCGGCCCCGCTCCCGGTGGTACTTGTACCAACGTGGGTTGCATTCCTTCCAAGGCTTTGTTGCAATCGTCCGAGCACTTTAACCACGCCAATCACCACTTTGCCGAGCACGGCATTGAGGTCAAGGGTGTGAGCATGGATGTGGCCAAGATGATTGCCCGCAAAAACACCGTGGTAAAGCAAAACAACGACGGTATCTTGTACTTGTTCAAAAAGAACAAGGTCGCCTTCTTCCATGGCCGTGGCTCGTTCGTGAAGGCTGCCGAAGGCGGCTACGAGATCAAGGTCGCAGGTGCAACCGAGGAAACGATCACCGGCAAGCAAATCATCATCGCCACCGGTTCCAATGCCCGCGCACTGCCCGGCACGCCTTTTGATGAAGTCAACATCCTGTCCAACGACGGCGCTCTGAACATCGGTGCCGTGCCCAAGAAGCTGGGCCTGATCGGTTCTGGCGTAATCGGTCTGGAAATGGGTTCTGTGTGGAAGCGTCTGGGCGCCGAGGTCACCATTCTCGAAGGCCTGCCCGTGTTCCTGGGCGCGGTCGATGAAGGTGTTGCCAAGGAAGCGCACAAGGCGTTCACCAAGCAAGGCCTGAAGATTGAGCTGGGCGTGAAGGTCGGCGAGATCAAGAACAGCAAGAAAGGCGTGTCCGTTGCCTACACCAACGCCAAGGGCGAAGCCCAGACGCTAGATGTCGACAAGCTAATCATCTCCATTGGCCGCGTGCCCAACACCATCGGTCTGAACACCGAGGTTGTGGGCCTGGCGCTGGACGAGCGCGGTGCGATCGTGGTGGATGCCGACTGCAAAACCAACCTGCCCGGTGTCTGGGCGGTGGGCGACGTGGTGCGCGGTCCCATGTTGGCGCACAAGGCGGAAGAAGAGGGCGTTGCCGTGGCTGAGCGCATTGCCGGTCAACACGGTCACGTGAACTTCAACACCATTCCTTGGGTGATTTACACCAGCCCCGAGATCGCATGGGTGGGTCGGACCGAGCAGCAGCTCAAGGCGGATGGCGTGGCCTACAAGGCGGGTCAGTTCCCATTCCTGGCGAATGGCCGCGCACGTGCGCTGGGCGACACCACCGGTTTCGTGAAGTTCCTGGCCGATGCCACGACCGACGAAATCTTGGGCGTTCATATCGTTGGTCCGCAAGCCTCGGAGTTGATCTCCGAAGCCGTTGTGGCCATGGAGTTCAAAGCCAGTGCGGAAGACATCGCCCGCATCTGTCATGCACACCCCTCCTTGAGTGAAGCCACCAAGGAAGCAGCGTTGGCAGTGGACAAGCGTACGCTGAACTTCTGATCGTTGTAAGCCAAACAAGCTGCTAGCGCCCGTCATTCGTGCGCTAGCAGCTTCTCTTTTTGTAGCATACCGGAGCATGCATTGAGCGTCAAAGAAGCCTACGAGGCGGAGTTGAAGGCCCGTGGATACACCGCTGACCCGGCACAGTTGCGCGCTGTGGAGGCCTTGGAGCGCTGTGCCAACGATTGGGCTGCCTATAAAGCCAAACGCTCGAATGCCCTCAAGAAGCTGATCAACCGGCCTGAGATTCCGCGGGGCGTGTACATGTATGGCGGGGTAGGGCGGGGCAAAAGCTTTCTGATGGATTGCTTTTTCAATGCCGTGCCGCTCGAGCGCAAAACCCGCTTGCATTTTCATGAGTTTATGCGTGAGGTTCACCACGAACTGGTAAACCTGCAAGGTACGGTGAATCCGCTGGACGAGTTGGGCAAGCGCATGTCCAAGCGCTACCGCTTGATCTGCTTTGACGAGTTCCACGTGGCGGACATTACCGACGCCATGATCCTCCACCGCTTGCTCAACGCCCTGTTTGACAACGGTGTGGGTTTTGTGACGACCTCGAATTTCAAGCCGGATGATCTTTATCCCGGCGGCCTGCACCGCGACCGAATCCTGCCGGCCATTGCCCTGTTGAACGCCAAGCTGGAAGTTCTCAACGTGGATAACGGTACGGATTACCGCCGTCGTACCCTCGAAGATGCCAAGCTCTACCACGTGCCCAATGGCCCGGTGGCGGACGCCGCAATGACGGCTACCTTCAACGCGCTGGCCGAGCAGCATGATGAAGACCCGCTTCTGAATATCGAGTCGCGCCAGATCAGTGCCGTGCGCAAGGCAGGGGGGGTAGTGTGGTTTGACTTCAAGACGCTGTGTGGTGGGCCCCGCTCGCAGAATGATTATTTGGAGATCGCGTCGCGCTTCCACACCGTCTTTCTGAGTGGTGTGCCGCACATGCCGGTGCGCATGGCATCAGAAGCCCGGCGCTTCACCTGGTTGGTGGATGTGCTGTATGACCGGCGCGTCAAGCTCATCATGTCTGCAGATGTAGCACCGGAGGCACTCTATACCGAGGGCCCGATGTCGCATGAGTTTCCCCGCACCGTTTCCCGGTTGACAGAGATGCAGTCCAAAGAGTTTTTGGATTTGGAGCGTCGCACGGTGGATACGCGACTCACATGATGCGCGTTCTGTTTGGTATTTGCCTAGGGCTTTTGTCCGTTATGGCCCTTGCGCAAGGAGGCGATTCTCTCCAAGCAGTCGAGGCTGAGCGCGCGAAATTGCAGGCCGAGAGTCGCAATGCCGAGGCATTGTGTTACGAGCGCTTTGCAGTGAATGCCTGCCTGTCTGAAGTAGCCACCCAGCGGCGCGCACAAGCGGCAGTCTTGCGCAAGCGTGAACTCGTTTTGCGGGATGCGCAGCGTGCGGAACGCACCCGTGAACAATGGGAACGACTGAATGAGAAGCAAGCCCAAGCGCTTGAGCAAACCTTGGATGCACAAGGAAAGCCTGCATCGCTCCCCGCAGAACGAAAAGAAGCACCAACGCCAGCCAAGCGGGCGGCTTCAGCTCCAGAAAAAACGCCTTCGATTACGCCCGTGCAGGCCGCCGCCAATCGCGCAGCATTTGAGTCCAAGCAGGACGAAGCAGCACGACACAAATCGGAAGTGGAAAAACGTTTGCAGGAAAAAAAAGACAGGGCTGAGTCCTTGCCTACCACGCCTTAGTGGTGCAAGGATTCCACTTTGACGATCACCACCGACAGGTTGTCGCCGCCGCCTCGGGCCCGGGAGCGTGCTTTCTCAATCAAAAACTCGGTGGCTTCGCGGGGGGATAGGGTAGACAACACGGAACCGAGCTCGCCATTGTTGAAGTAGTGCCAAACCCCGTCACTGCAGGCCATCAACACATCTCCAGTGCGTAACTTGGGAATGAAGTGAAAGTCGACCGGAGGGTCGTTTTCGGTGCCCAAGCAACCCATCAAAATATTGGATTGCGGGTGGGTGGCTGCCTGCTCTTCGGTGATTTCCCCTCGATTGACCAGCGCCTGCACATAGGAGTGATCCATAGTTCGCTTGATAAAGCGGTTACCGTGGAACTGGTACACGCGGGAGTCTCCAGTATGTGCCCAGTGGCAGTCACCTCCGGGGTTGATCAGGAATGCAGCGAGTGTGCTGTGTGGTTCTTCTTCGGAGGAAATTGCTGTGAGCTTGATAACGATGTGGGCCTCTTGAACCATCTGACGCAAAGTGGCTACGGAGTCATCCGTATCCGGGTCATAACGTTCGAATAACTGCTTGGCCGTCAACATGACCTGGTCGGAGGCTTTTCGGCCGCCACTGCGACCGCCCATGCCATCCGCCACGATGGCCAACAAACAACCGTTCACTCTCGGGTGTTTGAACAAAGACACTTGGTCTTGTTGGTATTCTCGGTCACCCTTGTGGATGCCGGTGGAAGCGCTAAGGCGGTAGCCAGAGGACATGGTGTGCAGTTAAAGGGTAAATGGGAGCCGGGTTGATGCAAACCGCCGTATTATCGAACGCATCCCGGACCACACAACCAGTTTAACCACCTAGCGGGGCGCATTTACCTTTGGAAACCAATCTTCACTATCCTGAGCGCCGGCTAATTGAACTGAGGATGGCTCATCATGAGATGGACGTGTGCATCGATAACGCAACCTTGCATGGCGGGTGGCGCGATGATTTGCAGCTGCGACGCCTCAAGAAAAGGCGCCTCGCTCTACGCGACGAGATTGTTGCCTTGGAATTCAGCCTGAGTCCGGACGCGTTAGCATGAATCTGCCCCTCGGAGACCGGGTTGCCCGGGTCTTTGCTTCAAGCGGCCCCTTGGCAAGTGCAGTGCCGGAATATTTGCC
The DNA here is from genome assembly GCF_032191775.1 of Rhodoferax mekongensis. Lineage (NCBI taxonomy): Bacteria > Pseudomonadati > Pseudomonadota > Betaproteobacteria > Burkholderiales > Comamonadaceae > Rhodoferax > Rhodoferax mekongensis. Next base: position 2,335,923 of record NZ_CP132507.1, read on the forward strand.
CCGCCAAGGCCAGCAGGAAATGGCGAGTGCGGTGGCCGCCAACATGCAAGACGGTGGAGTGCTTGTGGTTGAGGCAGGTACGGGGGTAGGGAAAACTTATGCATATCTTGTGCCCGCTTTGCTGAGTGGACAAAAGGTGCTCCTTTCTACGGCCACCAAAGCGTTGCAAGACCAGCTTTTCACGCGCGACATTCCGGAGCTACTGGAAATACTGAAAATTCCGGTACGCGTAGCTTTGCTGAAGGGGCGCAGCAGTTATGTGTGCTTGCACCGATTGGCCAATGCACGCCATTCCGGAATCCTGCAAAGCGCAGCGCCCTTGCGTTTGTTGGGGCAGGTGGAGAGCTGGGTGACGGCGACCAGAACCGGAGATGTCTCAGAGGTGCCTGCGCTGGAAGAGTCGCAGCAGCTGCTTCCGCTGGTCACATCTACCCGTGAAAACTGCACCACATCAAAGTGTCCTCGGTACCAGGAGTGCCATCTCTATAAGGCGCGGCGGGATGCCATGGCCGCGGACGTGGTGGTCATTAACCACCATTTGTTTTTTGCGGACTCCAACGTGCGTGAATCCGGAGTCGCTGAACTTCTCCCGACCGTGAATGCGGTGGTTTTTGACGAGGCGCACCAGCTCAATGACATCGGAGTCCAATTTCTCGGGCGGCAATGGTCGACCCTGCAATTGCTGAATCTGGGGCGGGATGTCGTGTTTGTGTGTTTGCAATGGGCTCGGGGCATGGCCGATTGGCAGCTGCTGGTGGAGCAACTGGAAATGGCGGTTGTGGACTTGCAGTTAGTGTGTCAGGAGAGCGCTGCAAACACCCCTCGCTTGCCATGGCAAGCCCTTGTTCCGGAAGGACTGTCGCCTGGTTTGTGGGAGCGTCGCCTGGGGCGCTTGTTGCAGGTCCATGGCACTCTATTGCAAGCGCTTCAAGGAGTGGCAGATGCGCACCCGGAGCTGGCTGCCTTGGCTGAACGGGCGTCGGTACTGAAAGATCACTTGGATCGGGCTGCTCTTCCGGCGGAAGATGGATTGATCCGTTGGATGGATAACAGCACCCGTTTGCGCTTCGTGGAGTCCCCTATGGACATATCAGACGCGATGCGGAGCAAAGTGACGGGCGCACTGGAGGCTGGTTCCCGGGTGTCGTGGACTTTTACTTCTGCAACCTTGGGCCCCGGCTCAGATGTGGCTTGGTTTGTGAATTCTGCAGGGCTTCACGGTGCCAAGGTTTTGAAGGTTCAAAGTCCCTTCAATTACGCGCATCAGGCCGCGCTGTACGTTCCCGGCGCGATTCCTGCGCCGTCCCACCCCAACCATGGCGCTCGCGTTGCTGCATTGGCAGCAGAGGGCGCCCAGATTCTTGGCGGACGGACCATGGTCTTAACCACCACTTTGCGTGCCATGCGCTTGATAGGTGAAACGATACGGAAGCTCCTTTCCCCCACCTGGATATGGCTGTGTTGGTGCAAGGTGAGAGCTCCAAGCGAGAACTTTTGCAGCTCTTCCAGCAACGGGAAGGATTAGGGTGTGTGCTGGTGGCCTCTGCCTCATTTTGGGAGGGGGTAGACATTCCCGGCCGAAGCTTGCAATTGCTGCTGATCGACAAGATACCTTTTGCGCCGCCGGATGACCCGCTACTCCAAGCCCGATGTAAGCAAGTGGATGAGGCTGGGGGGAGCTCTTTCAATGAGGTTCAGCTACCCATGGCTGCCGTAGCCTTACGACAAGGGGTAGGGCGTCTGATCCGCAGGGAGTCAGACCGCGGTGTGCTGGTGGTGTGCGATGTACGACTGCGCTCCATGGGCTACGGGCGCAAGTTACTGTCAGCCTTGCCTGTCATGCGTATCGTCAAGGACGACACTCAGTTTCAGGCAGAACTCAAGGCCCTTACCAAATCTTCCACCATGGATCTGAATTAGCTTTCCCGCCTTTGAGCAGGAAGTCGGACTGGGGGAAGTTCTTTTCAAGCACACGTTTGGCATCGTCACGAAGCTGTTCCATGCCCAAGGCGTCGTAGGACTTGTAGAGGATAAAAAGTGCCTCCTCAGTGGCTGGAACATCGCGGTAATCGGTAATGCACTGCTGAGCGCGGTTGGCGGCAGCCAGATACGCACCACGCTTGTAGTAGTACTTGGCGACATGCACTTCGTACTGCGCCAAGGAACCCACGATGTAATTCATGCGCTGTTGCGCATCTGGTGCGTATTTCGAATCAGGGAATCGTGTCGTCAGCTCTTTGAATGATTCAAAAGATTCTTTGGCCGCCTTCTGATCCCGTTCGGCGAGGTCTTGACGGGTAATGGATGACAGCAAGCCCAGGTCGTCATTGAAGTTAACGATGCCCCGCAAGTAAATGGCGTAATCTAATGCAGGGCTGGCAGGGTGGAGTTTGATGAAGCGTTCCAAAGTGGCCAAAGATTGGGCTTGTTCACCTGCCTTGAACTGTGCATAGGCTTTGTCCAACTGAGCTTGTTGTGCGAGTGGGGTACCAGCGGCTCTGGCCTCCAGCTTTTCAAGCAGCGGTACGGCCTTGTCCCATTGGGATGCCCCCATCTCGTCCTTGGCCTCGGCGTACAGTCGGTTGGGGCTCATTCCTGCCGTTTTGTCTACCGGTGCACTGGAGCAACCTGCCAGCAGTGTCGCCATGGTCGTCAGCATCGTGGCACAAACGACCGATAATTTCGCACGCAGCATCTTGGGGACTTTCTTGAATCAAACCGTTGGAATTATATCGGCGCACTCTGTGCAAGCAGAGGCGGATGAGGCGTCTGATATCGCCAGCGAAGCAGAGTTCCGCACCTTCACATTAGACGCATCTTTGCATGGTGAGCGTCTTGACCGGGCACTGGCATTCAGTGTTCAGGAGTTTTCGCGCAGCTATCTCCAGCAACTTATTGAATCCGGGTTCGTACAAGTTAATGGCAAAGTCGTTACCAAGACTTCGGGCAAGGTAAAGGTGGGTGAGGAGCTTACTGTGGAGCTCAAGCCAACCCCGCAAAGCCAGGCCTTCAAGCCTGAGCCCATGGCTCTGGACGTGGTCCACGAGGACGAACACGTATTGGTTATCAACAAACCAGCAGGGTTGGTGGTTCATCCGGCGCCCGGAAATTGGAGCGGAACACTCCTGAACGGTCTGCTGGCCTACAGTCCGCATGCCGCGCTGGTCCCACGGGCGGGGATTGTCCATCGGCTTGACAAGGACACCAGTGGATTGATGGTGGTGGCCCGATCAAGGACTGCCATGGATGCTCTCGTAAATGCAATAGCCGCGAGGGAAGTAAGTCGCCAATATTTCGCGATTGCACACAAGACTTGGCCTTGGACGCGATTGAAAGAAGTCGATGCTCCTATCGGACGAGATCCGCGTAATCGACTGCGAATGGCGGTGGTCGATCTGGTACATCAATCCGGCAAAGAGGCGAGAACAGACTTCAGTTTGATCAGCAACAGTCAAGTAGCCTGTTGGGTCAGGTGCATTTTGCACACGGGGCGTACCCATCAGATCCGGGTCCATATGGCGCACATCGGCCATCCATTGGTGGCCGATGCGGTATACGGAGGAGCTGTGTTGGGGGAAATGACTCGTCAAGCTCTGCATGCCTGCCGTTTGGCATTCAAGCATCCCGTTTCGGGAGAGTCTTTGGAATTTGAATGTGGCCCGCCATCTGATTTCATGGCGCTTTGCGCTGAATTGGGCCTCGGGTACAATCAAGCTTGCAAACCGGGAGGTTTGTAGCTACGTCTCTCGTAGGGTAGTCAAGTTGCGGCCAAGGCCCTTCCTACCGTCGGTGCGATCGTTTCCGGTCTGCCATTTTTTCCGGCTCTCCATCATTACGTACAGACTATGAATATGGTCGATGCCAAGCGTGTTCTTGAAACCGCTTTGATATGTGCCCAGCAGCCTTTGACTGTCAAGGCTTTGCGTGAATTGTTTGCCGATGCAATTGGCGCTGACACTGTGAAGAGTTTGCTCAGTGAGTTACAAACTGAATGGGTGGGCCGGGGTGTCGAGTTAGTGAGCGTTTCGAGTGGATGGCGATTCCAGAGCCGTCCTGAAATGCGGGAATATCTGGACAGATTGCACCCCGAGAAGCCGCCCAAGTACACCCGCGCAACCCTAGAGACATTGGCCATTATTGCCTACAGGCAGCCGGTTACCCGAGGTGACATGGAAGACATCCGTGGCGTCACCATCAGTTCATTGTTGATCAAGCAATTGGAAGATAGGGGATGGGTGGAGGTGATCGGGCATCGTGAGGCACCTGGCAGGCCTGCGCTGTACGCAACCACGAAGCAGTTTTTGGATGATTTGGGCCTTGCGTCCCTGGATCAATTGCCAATTCTCGAATCGCCAGAGCGCGGAGAAGATTCCATGGCTGGACTAGAGGGGCTGTTGGGAGCTTCGGGCGAGGTGGTTGATCATGGAACAGTTGGAGCAAGCAATCCAGACGAGCAACAAATGGCGATGCCACTTCAGGCCGCGCTAGAAGAAATTGATAACGGAACACAAACATGAACGAGAACGAATTGACGCCTGATGCCGCTGTGACACCGTCTGGCGCGCCCCAGCAGCAAATGGCTACCGAGGCGGCATTGCCGAAGGGCACGAATCGTTTCGATGATGTGATCTCCGGTCAATTTGACGCGGATGAAGAAGCAGAAGATGTCGTGTTGCCCAAGCGGGTTCTGTTGCCCCAAGCAGAAACGCCCAAGTTGCACAAAGTGTTGGCTCAATCCGGTATGGGTTCGCGGCTTGAAATGGAGCAGTTGATTCTCGAGGGACGAATCTCTGTCAATAACGAGCCGGCGCACATTGGCCAACGCATTCAATTTGGTGACAACATCAAAGTAAACGGGAAGCCTATCCGTTTCCGAATTGAGCCGCCACCTGCCCGAGTCATTGCGTATCACAAGCCAGTTGGCGAGGTAGTTACGCATGACGACCCGCAAAACCGTCCGACCGTGTTTCGCAGGTTGCCTAAACTGCACCAAGGAAAGTGGCAATCGGTTGGTCGCCTCGACCTGAATACAGAGGGGCTTCTCTTGTTTACCAGTTCGGGCGAATTGGCCAATAACCTGATGCACCCTCGCTTCGGATTGGAGCGTGAATATGCGGTGCGGGTATTGGGGGCTCTGAACAAAGATGAAAAGCAGGCCCTTTTGGATGGGGTTCAATTGGATGACGGAGTAGCCCAGTTCGGCTCCATAGAAGACGGTGGTGGCGAAGGCTCCAATTGCTGGTACCGGGTCACTATCTCCGAAGGTCGGAATCGCGAAGTCAGGCGCATGCTCGAATCTGTGGGGCATGCGGTCAGTCGGTTGATCCGTATCCGCTACGGGGCCATGGTATTGCCTCGTGGACTCAAGCGTGGAGCTTGGATGGAGCTGGATGAGACCGATATCCGTGCCCTGATGCAGGCAGCAGCGAGCGCGGGCAAGCCCAGAGCCCGCGAGGAATCGAATGGGGCTGCGGGTGCTCCCCGCCCCCGAGGCCGTGGCCCTCGCCAAGGCGGTCGGGGTCCGGCTTCCCCGAAAGGTGCGAGCGGTCAAGGAGGCACTGCTCGTCAGGCCAATGGAAAGTCTCCGCGTCAGGGAGGACGCCAGGAAGGTGGAGCGCAGCCTGATCCGATGAAAACTTCTCTGGGTTACATCGGTGCAGACAGTTTTTCCAGGCAGCGGCAAGAGTCCAATGGCCGTGGCCGGCCCGGCGGTGGCGGACAAAGACGCAATGGTGGTCGAAGCCGCTAATGCCGATGCTAAAATCATCGGCTTTGTCTATCACGGGCAATTAATTTTTTATACTTTTGGGAATCAACATGGCAATCGAACGCACTCTCTCCATCATCAAGCCCGACGCAGTGGCCAAGAACGTGATCGGTCAAATCTACGCCCGCTTCGAAGCAGCCGGCTTGAAGGTTGTTGCTGCACGCATGGCGCACCTCTCCCGCGGTGAGGCAGAAGCCTTCTATGCTGTGCACAAAGAGCGTCCTTTTTTCAAGGATTTGGTGGACTTCATGATCTCCGGCCCCGTCATGATCCAGGCGTTGGAAGGTGAAGGAGCCATCGGCAAAAACCGTGACTTGATGGGTGCAACAGACCCTAAAAAGGCAGCTCCCGGCACCATTCGCGCCGATTTTGCTGACAGCATCGACGCCAATGCGGTTCACGGTTCTGACGCTCCTGAAACAGCGGCAGTGGAAGTGGGCTTTTTCTTCCCCGGCATGAACGTTTACTCGCGTTAATTCAGTATGGCGGTCAACCTGCTCGATTTTGATCTCGAGGGTCTGGCCGCCTTCTGCGAAAGCCTAGGCGAAAAGAAGTTTCGGGCTACCCAGTTGTTCCGTTGGGTGCATCAAAAAGGCGCGAGCCAATTTGATGATATGAGCGATCTCGCCAAGTCGCTCAGGGACAAATTACGGGGGCATGCAGAAGTACGTGCCCTGCCGGTAATCACTCAACATATCTCTGCAGACGGTACCATCAAGTGGTTGTTCGATGTTGGCAATGGAGATGCTGTCGAAACGGTCTTTATCCCCGAGTCTGACCGCGGGACACTTTGTATATCTTCCCAAGCCGGATGCGCAGTAGGGTGCAGATTTTGTTCGACCGGGCACCAAGGCTTCAGCCGCAATCTCAAAACTTGGGAAATACTGGCGCAGCTTTGGTTTGCTGAGCACTTTTTACGCAGCCACCTGGGGGTGTCTGATCGGGTTATCTCCAACGTCGTGATGATGGGTATGGGCGAGCCCTTGCAGAACTATGCGGCGCTCGTTCCGGCTTTGAAAGTCATGTTGGATGACCATGGTTACGGGCTGTCACGCCGCCGAGTCACAGTTTCGACGTCAGGCGTAGTTCCAATGATGGACCGCTTGGGGGAGGATTGTCCCGTAGCCCTCGCTGTATCTTTGCATGCACCTGAAGACTCGCTGAGGGATAACCTAGTTCCTTTGAATCGAAAGTACCCGCTCAAGGAATTGATGGAGGCTTGTCGCCGGTATTTGGCCCATGCGCCTCGCGACTTCATTACCTTTGAATACTGCATGCTGGATGGGGTCAATGACCACCCAGAGCATGCCAAGTTATTGTTGCAACTGGTGAAAGAATCTGGCGTTCCTTGCAAGTTCAACTTGATCCCATTCAATCCCTTTCCTGCCTCTGGATTGCTGCGTTCCTCTAACAATGCAGTTCAAGCTTTCGCACGCATCCTGCTAGATGGTGGCTTGGTGACTACTATCCGAAAGACCCGTGGAGACGATATTGATGCCGCTTGCGGTCAACTCGCCGGGGATGTCAAAGACCGTACGAACGTAGGGACTCGTATTTCCAAGCAACGCACGGTTATGCTCCAGCAGGTCCGCGATTTCGAAACGCGCGGTAATGATGGGATGCGAAATGACTGATGGATTTTCCGCGCTGACGCTAGCTCTGCGGCCATTTGGCCGTGCTGTCGTGTCGATGATTTTTCTTGCTTTGGCTATCGGCTTATTGCAAGGTTGTGCAGGTGGCGCGCAAACGCCGGCATCCACTAATGATTTACTAACAGATTCAGATGAATCACCTGCCCGTAAGCGCGCCAAAATCCGCTTGGAGTTAGCCGCTGGCTATTACAACAATGGCCAAACTACGGTTGCTTTGGACGAACTGAAGCAGTCAATTAGCGCGGACCCGGGGCTTTTTGAGGCGCACAATCTGCGCGGCTTGATATACATGCGCTTGAATGATTTCCCCTTGGCAGAGGAAAGTTTCAAACGCGCATTGCAACTCAATCCTCAGGCTGCCAGCGTGCAACACAATTACGGTTGGCTTCTTTGCCAACAAGGCCGTGCCCAAGACTCCTACACGCAGTTCATGGGGGCTATTGCAAATCCGAACTACAACGAGCGTTCCAAGTCTTGGATGGCAATGGGTGTCTGCCAAGTGAAGGCCGGGGCTCGCAACGATGCGATTGCCAGTTTGACGCGAGCAAATGAATTGGATCCTTCAAACCCTGTAGCAGGTTACAACCTTGCACTTTTGTTGATGCAGCGTGGGGATTTGGCCAAGGCACAGTTTCACGTTCGCAGGATCAACAATAGTGAATACGCAAATGCGGAGTCACTCTGGTTGGGTATCAAGATTGAGCAGATGTTGGGCAACAAGGATGCGATGACGCAACTCGGTGCGCAACTCCGGAAACGGTTTGGGCAGTCCAAAGAAGCGGGTTCTTTTGATAGGGGAGCATTCGATGAATAAGGTTGAGATGAGTGGCGCGCTCCCTGAGTTGCCAGAAACGACGCTCGCTGCAGCGCCCGTAACGGCTGGCCGCCTTTTGCGAAATGCCCGCGAGGCGGCAGGACTGCATATTGCTGCTCTGGCCGTGTCCATGAAGGTGCCTGTCAAGAAGCTGGAGGCTTTGGAGGCGGATCGTTCAGACTTATTGCCGGATGCGGTGTTCGTCAGAGCATTGGCGTCTAGTGTCTGCAGAGCTCTGAAAGTCGATTCAGCCCCCATCCTTGAGCTGCTCCCCCAGACCGTCAAGCCCAGTTTTGAGGCAGGGGATAAAGGCATCAACGCTCCATTCAAGGTTCCTGGTGAAGCGGCATCCGTCGGGTTTGTAGACGCACTCAAACGACCTGTTGTGATCGTGGTGTCACTATTGCTGTTGGCTGTATTGGGTATTGCTTTTGCGCCGGAAATGCACTTGCCTGAGTTCGCGTCAAAAGCCGATGTAACTCCAGTAAATATTGCTCCCCCTAAAGAGCCAGCCATTGAACCGGTGCCAGTTGCAGAGAAACTTGAAGAAAAATTGCCTCCGGTAGAGGTAGTTCCAGGACCATCTCCAGCGGAGCTGGTGAAGCAACCAGTGACTGAGGTGGCGTTACCTGCAAGCTCGGCCCCGGTGCAAAAGCCAACCGAGATGATTGTGATTCGCGCGAAAGGTACAACGTGGGTGGAGGTTGTTGACTCCGCTGGTGCTGTATTGGTTCGTAGAACTTTGCAGGCTGATGGCATCACTTCTGCCACTGGTGTACCTCCATTGGCCGTCGTAGTCGGCAAGGCAGACATGGTGGATGTCGAAGTGCGGGGCAAACCCTTCAGTATGTCGACTGTTTCCAGAGACAACGTTGCCAGATTTGAGGTGAAGTAGTGGAGCAGCAAATGCCTATCGCCCTGGCGCAACCCTTGGCGCGCACTAGTTTGCAGTCTGTCGTCAAATGGGGCAGTCACGTTGTGACTGTGGGTGGCGATGCGCCGGTCCGTATCCAGTCCATGACCAATACGGACACAGAGGATGCAATCGGTACCGCCATCCAGGTGAAGGAACTTGCCTTGGCAGGGTCTGAATTGGTGCGCATTACAGTGAATACTCCTGAGGCTGCTCAGGCAGTCCCTTACATTCGTGAGCAGTTGGATCGTATGGGTATCTCAGTGCCCTTGATCGGCGACTTTCACTACAACGGTCACCGGCTGTTGAGTGAGTTTCCCGACTGTGCCCAAGCCCTGTCCAAGTACCGTATCAATCCGGGAAATGTGGGTAAAGGCGACAAGCGTGATCGTCAGTTTTCTCAGATGATTGAAGCCGCTATTCAATGGGATAAGCCGATTCGGATTGGTGTGAATTGGGGAAGCCTTGATCAAGAATTGCTCGCCAGTTTGATGGATGCGAATAACCAGAGAGTTAACCCTTGGGATGCCAAGCAGGTGATGTATGAGGCTTTAATCACTTCAGCCTTGGAGTCTGCTCAGCGCGCAGAGGAGATCGGGCTGGCGGGGCATCAGATCACGCTCTCCTGCAAGGTGAGCGGCGTCACGGACCTGATCGCGGTTTACCGCGAATTAGCTAAGCGTTCAAAATACTCATTGCACCTTGGGTTGACTGAGGCTGGAATGGGCACCAAAGGTACGGTAGCCTCCGCAACTGCTCTTGGAATTCTGTTGCAGGAGGGTATCGGCGACACTATTCGAGTGTCTTTGACGCCTGCACCTGGCGAGGCCAGAACGCAAGAGGTAGTGGTCGCATCAGAAATTATTCAGTCTCTGGGTCTTCGCAAGTTCGTTCCAAGCGTCACTGCTTGCCCGGGGTGTGGAAGAACCACCAGTACCACTTTCCAGGAACTGACCAAGCAAATTGACGACTTCTTGCGGGACCAGATGCCTGTATGGCGTACACAGTACCCCGGCGTCGAGAACATGAAGGTCGCAGTCATGGGCTGCATCGTCAATGGACCGGGAGAAAGTAAGCATGCCGATATCGGTATCAGTCTTCCCGGTACCGGTGAAGCTCCGGCAGCGCCCGTTTTTATTGACGGAGAGAAACGCATGACTTTGCGCGGCGAGTCTATCGCCGCTGATTTCCAGAACGTAGTGGAAAACTACATCCGGGAGCGTTTCACGCCCCGTACCCCCAGTATTTGAGAGCTTATGTCCGAGAAGAATAGTCCGCGCAAGGCGGACAAGATTGTTGCCGTCAAAGGCATGAACGACATCATGCCGCCGGAATCTGCGGTATGGGAAGCATTGGAGGCCCGCGTAAGGGAATTAATGCGGCGCTTTTCCTTTGAAAATGTACGCACGCCTATTGTTGAACCTACCTCCCTGTTTGTGAGGGGCTTGGGTGAAGTGACGGATATCGTCGAAAAGGAGATGTATTCCTTTGAAGACCGTTTGAATGGCGAGGCGCTGACTTTGCGGCCGGAGAATACAGCGGGAGTTGTGCGCGCAGCTGTGGAGCATTCGATGCTTTACAACGGTCCTAAGCGTCTCTATTACATGGGGCCCATGTTCCGGCATGAGCGACCACAGCGCGGGCGGTACCGGCAGTTTCACCAAATCGGGGCAGAGGCACTCGGGTTCGGTGGCGCTGAAATCGATGCAGAAGTGATTCTGATGGCCCACATGCTCTGGAAAGAGTTGGGTTTGGCGGATATCGAGTTACAGATAAACAGTCTGGGGCAGCCAAACGAACGCAACTCGCACAGAGCTGCCTTGATCCAGCATTTTGAATCCCATCTGGATCTGCTGGATGAAGAAGCCAAGCGGCGCTTGCACCTGAATCCACTCCGCCTTCTGGACTCCAAAAATCCCGGAATGCAGGCTGTGATCGAGTCCGCTCCCAAGTTGATCGATTTCTTGGGTGATGCTTCCAGAGAGCATCTGGAAACGGTGAAAAAAATACTGGATGCTCACCGAGTGAGCTACACGGTGAACCCTCGCTTGGTTCGGGGAATGGACTATTACAACTTGACGGTGTTTGAGTTTGTCACTACGAAATTGGGATCCCAAGGCACCGTTTGTGCGGGCGGCCGGTACGATTACTTGATAGAGCAAATCGGCGGAAAGCCAGCTCCCGCAGTGGGATGGGCCATGGGCGTTGAGCGCGTTCTGGAGTTAATCAAAGAGTCGGGCGTGGCACTGAGGCAACCGGGTTTGGATGTTTTTGCCGTTATTACAGATGTCGCAAACCTGCAAGCTGTGATGCCTTCGCTGCATGTTCTCCGGGAGGCTGGGCTTTCTGTCCAGATGCAAGCCAGCACCTCTGAAGGGATGCCCAGCATGAAGTCTCAATTCAAACGAGCAGATGCTTCGGGCGCACGGTTCGCTTTCGTGTTTGGTCCTGATGAACTCGCTTCCGGACAGGTCACTGTCAAATCATTGCGGGATTCGAATGTTCCGCAAGCCACTCTTCGGATAGATGAGATGGCAACATGGGCTGCTAGCCTTTATCCAACCGTTTAAACCAGGTTCAACATGGCAAATCATTTAGATCTCGAAGAGCAAGAGCAACTCGATCAACTGAAACATTTTTGGAAGCAGTATGGAAACGCTATTTCCTGGCTGTTGATCATCGTGTTTGGTGCCTTTGCCTCGTGGAATGGTTATCAGTGGTGGTCCAAGCGGCAGGCTGAACAAGCTTCCGCCATGTATGAAGAAGTGGATCGAGTTATTGCTGGTGGCGATGTTGCTGCTGCAGACCGTGCCTATGGAGATATGCGCCAGCGATTCCCCTCAACCGTGTATACCCAGCAAGCAGGTCTCACCCTTGCCAAAGTGGCTTACCTCTCGGGAAAACCTGACGTGGCCCAAACTGCGTTGACCACCGTTGCTGAGAGTAGCGCGGACCCAGGATTGGCGGCATTGGCGAGAATACGACAAGTGGGTTTGTTGATTGAGGCCAAGAGTTTTGATGCGGCTGCGAAGATCTTGGATGGCAAATTTCCCGTCGAGTTCATGGGGCTTGTTGCAGACAAAAAAGCCGACCTCATGATGGCGCAGGGTAAGACCGAAGAAGCGGTGGCTTTGTACAAGGACGCGATCAAACATTTGGCTGAGCGTGATCAATACCGTCGTTTGGTGGAAGTGAAACTGGCTGCGCTAGGTGCCGGCGAATCGAAGTGAGTCGAAATCTGAACATGCGACGGACCGCTAATTTTCTGATGGTAGGGGTAATGGCCGTCGTGATGGCTGGTTGTGCCGGTCCGTCTAAGCCCAAGCCAGCAGAACTCGCTCCCGCGGCTTCACTTTTGGCGGTGAAGAAGGTCTGGTCTGCATCGATTGGGGAGGTCGGTTTCCCGCTTGAGGTAAAGCTGGTTGGCTCCGACGTCTATGTGGCATCCAGTTCAGGATCCATTTCGAGCTTGGATTCGAATACCGGGGGCGTCCGCTGGACGGCAGATTTAGGCAAGAAAATTTCTGCTGGTGTCGGAGCAGATGGCGAAAAGACGGCTGTCGTCACGACCGATGGGGAGTTGGTTGTGTTGCAGAAAGGGAAGCGGATCTGGCAACAAAAGTTGACTTCCGTCGCCGTAACGCCACCCCTGGTTGCTGGTGGACGCATATTTGTGATCACTCCGGACCGGACACTTATTGCTTTCGACAGCGAAACGGGTAAGCGCCTTTGGCAACAACAAAGGGGGAGCGATAGCCTGGTGTTGGACCGGGCCGCTGTACTTTTCCCTGCGGGTGATACCCTGGTGGCAGGAATCGGTGGGCGGTTAGTGGGTTTGAATCCATTGACAGGTACCCAGCGTTGGGACATTCCAGTTTCCGTCAGTCGCGGGACTAATGAGGTAGACCGCCTGGTGGACCTGATGCCAGGAGTCAGTCGCTTGGGGTCTGATGTGTGCCTTCGCGCCTATCAGAATGCAGTAGCGTGTGTCAGTCTGGCGAATCAAAAGGTGATTTGGTCCAGAGCTGCCAACGGATTTACTGGTGTTTCTGGCGATGACAAGTTGGTGTTTGGCACAGAGGCCGATGGCAGGCTCTTGGCATGGCGGCGCGCTGATGGGGAGGTTGCATGGCAATTGGCGACCCTGAAGTGGCGAGATTTGGGAACACCTTTGCTCTTGGGAGAAACTCTGGCGGTACCTGACAGTGCCGGACTCGTGCATCTATTGTCAAAAACAGACGGCTCCTCTTTGGGGCGTTTGGTGCTCGATGGTTCACCACTGGGGGCGTCGCCTGTCCTTGCTGGAAAAACGTTGGTCGTTGTGACCCAAAAGGGAGGTGTTTTTGCCTTCCGTCCAGAATAAGAGAGGTCCCGAATGAAGCCTGTTATAGCCCTTGTGGGGCGCCCGAATGTCGGGAAGTCGACCTTGTTTAATCGCTTGACGAAAACCCGTGACGCGATCGTTGCCGACTATGCCGGTTTGACGCGTGACCGCCATTACGGCAATGGCAAACACGGCAAGCAGGAATTCATTGTCATCGATACCGGTGGTTTTGAACCCGATGCCGGAAGCGGCATCTTCAAAGAGATGGCGAAGCAAACCCGGCAGGCGGTTGCTGAAGCTGATGTGGTTGTATTCGTGGTGGATGCTCGGGCGGGGCTATCCGCGCAGGATCATGACATCGGCAACTATTTGAGAAAGCTTGGCAAGCCCTGCCTTGTTGTGGCTAACAAAGCGGAAGGCATGAAAGCCGGCTCTCAGCTTGCTGAATTCTTTGAGTTAGGCTTGGGTGAGGTCTTCCCAGTATCTGCTGCCCATGGTCAGGGCATGCGCTCTTTGGTCGAGATGGCGCTGGACGCGTTGCATCTTGAAGAGCCGGAGGAGGACCCTGAACCGTCTGATCCTTCCGTGATTAAGCTTGCAGTCGCAGGCAGGCCAAACGTAGGCAAATCGACACTGATTAACACATGGTTGGGTGAAGAGCGTTTGGTGGCATTTGATATGCCCGGTACCACGCGGGATGCCATTTCTGTCCCTTTTGAGCGGGAAGGTCAGAAGTTTGAATTGGTAGACACAGCAGGATTGCGCAAAAAGGGCAAAGTGTTTGAGGCCATCGAGAAATTCTCGGTCGTCAAGACGTTGCAGGCTATTGAGTCTGCCAGCGTCGTCTTGTTGTTGATCGACGCTGAACAAGGCGTAACTGACCAGGACGCCCACATAGCGGGCTATATTCTGGAATCCGGTCGGGCTGTGGTTGTGGCGGTTAACAAATGGGATGCGATTGACGAATACCAACGCGAGTTGGTGAAACGATCTTTAGAGACCCGTCTGGGCTTCTTGAAGTTCGCTGCATTGCATCTCATCTCGGCTAAAAAACGCCAGGGCCTAGGCCCGCTCTGGGGAGCAATTACTCAAGCGCACAAAGCGGCCAATTGCAAGATGCCGACGCCGGTATTGACCCGTCTGCTATTGGAGGCGGTGCAATTCCAGACACCGAAGAAGACCGGCGCATACCGGCCCAAATTGCGTTATGCCCACCAAGGTGGGATGAATCCGCCCATTATCGTGATCCACGGAAACTCCCTGGAGCATGTGACCGAAGCCTACAAGCGGTTTTTGGAAGGTCGCTTCCGCAAGGAGTTCAATTTGGTGGGAACACCTTTGCGTATCGAGATGAAGTCTTCTCAAAACCCATTTGCTGATAAAGATTAAGTCAAGCAGCAAGTTACTTGACTAGTCCCTATGCGTAAACTCCTCGTCAGTAGGAGGGGCTCAAAGCATGTGTGGTATCGTCAAACCCTTATCATTTTTTGAACACGGAGAATATCGTGAGCAACAAAGGCCAACTCCTCCAAGATCCTTTCCTGAACGCTTTGCGTCGTGAACATGTGCCTGTTTCCATTTATTTGGTGAACGGCATCAAGTTGCAGGGACAGATCGAATCTTTTGACCAGTACGTGGTCTTGCTCCGCAATACAGTGACACAAATGGTTTACAAGCATGCCATTTCAACTATTGTTCCCGGACGCGCAGTGAACCTGGCAGCCGCTGGTGACGAAGCAGCATCTGCTTGATGCTTCAAAAGTGGGGGATCCTTTGGATCCTCCCGCAGTGAATTTTTCTCCCATTGAATAATCCCCAAGAAAGCAAATTGGCGCCAACCATACTGGTTGGTGTCGATCTGGGTGGTCCGAATTTCGATTCTGAGCTGGAAGAGCTCGGACTTCTGGCTCAAACAGCTGGTTTGCAACCCGTGGGGCGTGTTGTGTGTAAACGCCGCGCTCCCGATGCAGCGTTGTTTGTAGGTTCCGGAAAAGCAGAGGAAATCCGGCAGCTAGCGCTGCAGACCGGTGCCACCGAAATTTTGTTTGACCAGTCGCTTAGTCCCGGTCAACAACGAAATCTGGAGCGGCACATGCAGCTTCCGGTCAATGACCGGACCTTCTTGATTCTTGAGATCTTCGCACAACGGGCGAGGAGTCATGAAGGCAAGTTGCAGGTTGAATTGGCTCGACTCCAATACCTCAGCACACGTTTGGTACGCCGCTGGTCCCATTTGGAGCGTCAGCGAGGGGGTATCGGAACACGCGGGGGGCCCGGCGAAACCCAGATTGAACTGGACCGCCGGATGATCAGCGAGAACATCAAACGAACCAAAGAGCGTTTGGGCAAAGTCAAGCGACAGCGACAGACGCAACGCCGTCAACGCGAGCGCCGTGATGCTTTCAACATTTCATTGATCGGCTATACCAACGCGGGCAAATCCACACTGTTCAATGCCTTGGTAAAGGCACGCGCCTACGCAGCTGATCAGCTGTTCGCCACCTTGGACACCACTACCCGTCAACTGTATCTTGGTGAAGCCAATCGATCAGTGTCCTTGTCCGACACGGTAGGGTTCATTCGGGATTTGCCCCATGGTTTGGTGGATGCTTTTCAGGCAACTTTGCAGGAAGCAATTGATGCTGACCTGCTTCTTCACGTCGTAGACGCTGCCAATGTGGACTTTCCGGAGCAAATCGCCCAAGTCCAGGCAGTGCTCAAAGAGATTGGTGCCGACGACATTCCTCAACTGCTGGTCTTCAACAAAGTTGACGCTATTTCCGCAGATGCACAACCCTTGCGTTTGGAAGATACCTATGAAATCCAGGGACTACAGACTCCACGTATATTCGTAAGCGCGCGCAACTTGACCGGAATGCCTTTATTGCGCCAAAAATTGGCCGAAATTGCGAAATCTGCGACAGATTTGAATGACTTGCCGTCAATTCACCCTGAGCCCTCTGGGGACGGTGTGTGAATTGGCACAATGCGCCCCACAGCACTAAAGAAGATTCCATGAAACTATCTGCGTTTCGAATGAAGAGCATGCCATTGGCACCCTGGTTGCGTAATGTGTTCAATTTGAACGATTCCCGTTGGGGGCGTGGTGACGACAAGCAGGAAGGGCAGGGTCCAGAGGGTCAGGCCAAGCCCGAGGCGGAGCGGCCTTCGCCTGTTGCGGGGCCGCAGTCCGGCGGCCCCAAAAATACGTCCCAATCCGGCCCCCCCGATCTTGATGAGCTGTGGAGGGACTTCAACCGGAAACTGGCTGGCTTGTTCGGCGGAGGCAAGAAACCCGCTGGAGGCAATGGCGGCGGCTTTCAACCTGACATGAAGAATGCTGGTATTGGCGCTGGCTTGATTGTCGGAGTGTTGGTCCTGATCTGGTTGGGCACGGGTTTTTTTATCGTGCAAGAAGGCCAGCAGGCCGTCATTACCCAATTTGGAAAATACAAATCCACGGTGAACGCGGGTTTCAATTGGCGTCTTCCATATCCGATTGAGAAGCATGAATTGGTATTCGTGAGTCAAATCCGATCGGTGGATGTCGGCCGCGATGTGGTTCTCAAGGCCACTGGACTGAAAGAGTCGGCCATGCTGACTGAGGATGAAAACATTCTCGACATCAAATTCGCAGTGCAATACCGTTTGAGCGATGCGCGAGCTTTCTTGTTCGAAAGCAAGAATCCGAGTGAGGCGGTCGTGCAGGCTGCCGAGACGGCAATCCGTGAAGTATTGGGCAAGATGAAAATGGATGCGGCGCTGTCTGAAGAGCGTGATCAGATTGCCCCGCGGGTACGTGCCCTGATGCAAACCATTCTGGATCGCTACAAGGTTGGCGTTGAGGTGGTCGGGGTCAACCTTCAGCAAGGCGGAGTTCGCCCACCTGAACAAGTGCAGTCTTCGTTTGATGATGTCTTGAAGGCCGGGCAGGAGCGTGAACGTGCCAAGAACGAAGCCCAAGCCTACGCCAACGATGTGGTACCCCGCGCGGTCGGTTCCGCTTCCCGATTGAAGGAAGAGGCTGACGCCTACAAAGCCCGTGTAGTAGCGCAGGCGCAAGGTGATGCCCAACGTTTCCGATCGGTGTATGCCGAGTACCAGAAGGCGCCTCAGGTCATGCGGGATCGTATGTACCTGGATACCATGCAACAGATCTACAGCAACGTGACGAAGGTCATCGTGGACTCCAAGCAGGGTGGCAATTTGCTTTACCTGCCTTTGGATAAAGTGCTGCAGCTAACAGGCGCGCCTGCTGCGGCTGAACCGGCTTCCGGTCCCGTTACATCCACTCAGTCTGCGCCTGCCGCTCCTGCGACAACTTTTGGCAACAACGATCCACGCAGCCGCGATGCCGCGAGAACCCGTGAACGCGACGTGCGCTAGGACAACACTATGAACCGTATCGGACTTATCTTCACTTCGTTGCTGGTGCTGTTGGCGCTGGCTAGTTCCACCTTGTTCGTGGTGGATCAGCGGCAATTCGGCGTGGTCTATGCCTTGGGTCAAATCAAGGAAGTGATCACCGAGCCCGGCTTGAACTTCAAGCTTCCGCCACCTTTTCAGAATGTGTCCTATATCGACAAGCGCTTGTTGACCTTGGACAGCACAGATGCCGAGCCCATGCTCACGGCTGAAAAACAGCGCGTGGTCATCGACTGGTATGTGCGTTGGCGTATCACTGAGCCCTCCGACTACATCCGCAACGTAGGCCTGAATGAGAGCGCCGGAGCTAGCCAGTTGAACCGGGTGGTGCGTAACGCATTCCAGGAAGAGATCAACAAGCGTACGGTAAAAGAACTCTTGTCCCTCAAGCGTGAAGCCCTGATGTCTGATGTGAAAGCGGAGGTTCTGGACAAGGTGCGTGGTACCAAACCTTGGGGGGTAGACGTTGTGGATGTGCGTATCACCCGGGTTGATTACGTGGAAGCCATCACAGAGTCTGTTTACCGCCGTATGGAGGCAGAGCGCAAGCGCGTGGCCAATGAGCTGCGCTCCACGGGCGCTGCAGAAGGTGAAAAAATCCGTGCTGATGCAGATCGCCAGCGCGAAATCACGATCGCAAATGCTTATCGTGACGCCCAGAAAATCAAGGGTGAGGGCGATGCGGAGGCTGCAAGGATTTACGCCGATGCCTTCGGCAAAGACCCCCAGTTTGCACAGTTCTACCGCAGCCTGGAAGCCTACAAGAGCAGTTTCGCCAACAAGAGTGACGTGATGGTTCTGGATCCCTCCGGCTCTGAGTTTTTCAAGACTTTCCGCAGTGGCGGTAACGCTGCAGCTGCGGCCAAAAAGTAGCGTGAACGCTGACGCACTTTGGATGGCACTGGCTTTGGTGCTGGTGCTGGAGGGTTTGTTTCCTTTTGCATCACCCCAAGGGTGGCGCAAATTGTTTTCCCAGCTCTTGCAATTGCAGGATGGGCAGATACGTTTCTTCGGCTTGTGCAGCATCCTGTGCGGATTGTTCTGCATTTGGTGGCTGCTGCCCTGAAATCCGAGCCTCAAGGCCGGTAAAATCTCGGTTTTAACAGCCTCCCCTCAATTCCATGTCTGCTTGGGTCCTTCCGGATCACATTGCCGATGTGCTGCCTTCCGAGGCCCGCCACATCGAAGAAATACGTCGAGATCTGCTGGACATGGCCCGATGCTATGGCTACGAGCTCGTGATGCCACCTATGCTGGAGCATCTGGAGTCACTGCTTTCCGGCACCGGTGAAGCGTTGGATTTGCAGACCTTCAAACTGGTCGATCAGATATCCGGCCGCATGATGGGCCTGCGTGCAGACAGCACGCCCCAAGTGGCACGCATAGATGCGCACTTGTTGAACCGCAGTGGAGTCACGCGTCTTTGCTATTGCGGGCCTGTATTGCATACCCGACCTGCTGCCCCTCATGCGACTCGCGAGCCCTTGCAGTTCGGCGCAGAAATCTATGGTCATGCAGGGCTGGAAGCTGACCTGGAAGTGTTGACACTCACCTTGGACGCCCTGAAGGCCTGTAAGGTCGGTGTACTCACAGTGGACATGGCGGACGCCCGTATAGTGGGCAGTTTGCTCGACGAGTCCGGTTTGAGCAGCGCTCAAAAGAACGAAGTTCTGTCTGCTCTCACATCCAAGGACAGCAGCGCATTGGCAGAGTTGACGCAATCCTGCCCACAGCCCGTTGGCGCTGCTTTGCGTGGCCTCGTCAACCTGTACGGCAATGCAGATGTACTGCAGCAGGCTCGTGAAGAATTGCCGGCCTTGCCAGGAATCAGCCAAGCGCTGGAACATCTGCAATGGCTGGCAGGTCATCTGGAGGGTGTGAAGGTTTCCTTTGACCTCGCCGATTTGCGCGGTTATGCCTACTACACCGGCATGCGCTTTTCGATTTATGCAGCAGGGGCGAGTGACGCCCTGGCCCGTGGTGGCCGGTATGACGAGGTCGGTTCGGTGTTCGGGCGCAAACGTCCTGCCGTGGGCTTCAGTTTGGATGTCAAGGTATTGGCCCAAGCAGCCGATATGCGCCCCCTGCGGGCTGCGATTCGCGCGCCTTGGGGTGAGGCTGCGGCCTTGCGAGCAGCAATTGCGGATTTGCGCCGGCAGGGCGAAACCGTGGTGTGTGTCCTTCCCGGACACGAAAGTGAAGTCGATGAGTTCCATTGCGACCGTGAGCTGGTGCAAGCCGCTGGTCAGTGGGTCGTAACAGCTATTTAATCCAGAGCGAAATGAATACAACCAAAGGTCGAAATGTAGTGGTCGTCGGCACCCAGTGGGGCGATGAAGGCAAGGGCAAGCTGGTCGATTGGCTCACGGAAAGCGCCCAAGGGGTCGTCCGCTTCCAAGGTGGTCACAACGCGGGCCACACGCTGGTCATCAATGGCGTCAAAACCGCATTGCACCTTATTCCTTCCGGCATCATGCGCCCCGGCGTCAAGTGCTACATCGGCAACGGCGTCGTGTTGTCAGCAGGCAAGTTGTTTGAAGAAATTGAAGGTCTGGAAAAAGCCGGTGTAGAAGTGCGCTCGCGCCTGCGCATCAGCGAAGCCTGCCCGTTGATTCTGCCTTTCCACGTGGCGCTGGATGTGGCTCGTGAGGCCTTCCGCGAAAAAGGCGGCACGGCCAAGATCGGCACCACAGGCCGCGGTATCGGCCCCGCTTATGAAGACAAGATTGCGCGACGTGCCTTGCGCGTTCAAGACTTGAAACACCCTGAGCGCTTCGCGGCCAAGCTGCGCGAACTGCTGGACCTGCATAACCACGTTCTCGCGACCTATCTGGGTTCTGAAGCGTTCGATTTCGGCCCTTTGTTGGCGCCTTTCATGGCCAATGGCCGCGTGCAGTTTGAAGCAGTATTCCAGCAAGCGATGGAACACGCTGCCTTGCTCAAGCCCATGATGGCGGATGTGTCGCGAGAGTTGAACGAGGCCCATTTGGCAGGCGCCAACCTCTTGTTCGAAGGTGCCCAAGGCACATTGCTGGACGTGGACCACGGCACATATCCCTACGTCACCTCCAGCAACTGCGTGGCAGGCAATGCCGCAGCAGGCTCCGGTGTGGGCCCCGGCATGTTGCATTACATCCTGGGGATCACCAAGGCTTATTGCACCCGTGTGGGCGGTGGTCCGTTCCCCACCGAGTTGGAGTGGGAAGTGCCCGGCACACCCGGCTACCACATGAGCACCGTGGGCGCTGAAAAGGGCGTAACTACCGGTCGCTCACGCCGTTGCGGCTGGTTTGATGCTGCATTGCTAAAGCGTTCCGCCCAAGTCAACGGTTTGTCCGGCCTGTGTATCACCAAGCTCGACGTGTTGGATGGTCTCAAGGAGTTGAAGCTTTGCACCGGCTACGAAGTGGATGGCGAAAAAGTCGACATCCTGCCCATGGGCGCGGACGAGATCGAGCGCTGCAAACCCATTTATGAGGTCATGGAAGGCTGGAGTGACAGCACCGTCGGTGTGACCCAGTACGACAAGTTGCCTGTGGCAGCTCGCCTGTACTTGCAACGCATTGAGCAAGTCACTGGTGTGCCCATTCACATGGTGTCTACAAGCCCGGACCGCGACCACACCATCATGATGCGCCATCCCTACCTCGCTGACTGACCGATTTTGAATGCTATTTGAGCCTCTAGCCCCCGTAAATCCTGCGCAAGCAGCTACTTTTTTAGGAGCACGCTGATGTTGACTGAAGACGGCAAGCATCTCTATGTCAGTTATGACGAGTACCACAACCTGATCGAAAAGCTGGCCATCAAGGTGTTCCAGTCCGGTTGGGAGTTCGACACCATCTTGTGCCTGGCACGCGGGGGCATGCGTCCCGGCGACATCTTGTCGCGCGTGTTTGACAAGCCGCTGGCCATCATGTCTACCAGCTCCTACCGCGCTGAAGCCGGCACCCAGCAAGGCAACCTGGACATTGCCCGCTACATCACCACTCCTAAGGGTGAAATCGCTGGCAAAGTGCTGCTGGTTGACGATTTGGCGGATTCCGGTCACACCTTGAACGCGGTGATCAATCAGCTCAAGAACAACTACGCCCCCATCACCGAGTTGCGTAGCGCGGTGATCTGGACCAAGGCGGTGAGCGTGTTTACGCCCGACTACTCAGTGGAGTTCCTGCCGACCAACCCCTGGATTCACCAGCCATTTGAGAGCTACGACTCCTTGCGTCCCCAGCAGCTGATCCAGAAGTGGAGCGTTTGACGCTCCAGCGCTTCACAGATTTCGCCGCATGACAGACCGGATCACCCACCTCATTCATCATCCGTACCAGCCACCAGCTGGTTTTGAAGCGCCGCAACCCGGCGTATTCAAAGCGTCTACGGTGTTCTTCCCTACCGTGGCTGCCATGCGCAGCCGCGAATGGAAAGACAAGTCCGCCTACACCTACGGTTTGCACGGCACCCCCACCAGCTATGCGCTGGAAGAGCGCCTCGCGACCCTGGAGGGAGGCAAAGAGTGTCTGTTGGTTCCCAGTGGCCTCGCGGCGCTGGGACTGGTGGCGCTGTCTTTGTTGAAAAGCGGCGACGAGGTCCTCTTGCCGGATAACGCATATGGACCCAACAAGTCCATCGTCGAAGGCGAGTTGATGGGGTGGGGGATTACCCACCAGTACTACAACCCGATGGACCCTGAGGATCTGGAAGCCCAGATTTCGAGCCGTACCAAGCTGGTGTGGCTGGAGGCGGCGGGCTCTGTGAGCCTGGAGTTTCCCAACATTGTTGAAATGGTGCGGATTTGCCAGCGCCGCAAGGTGCTCACCGCGCTCGACAACACCTGGGGCGCAGGCTTGGCCTTCAACCCGTTTGACCTCGTCCCCGGTGCCAGCAGTCCGGTGGCGGTAGACGTCTCGGCGCATGCCTTGACCAAGTATCCGAGCGGCGGTGGCGATGTATTGATGGGCAGCGTGATCACCCGCAACCCCGGGCTGCACCTCAAGCTCAAGTTGACCCATATGCGCTTCGGTATCGGGGTTGGCATGAACGATGTGGAAGCGGTGTTGCGCTCCCTGCCTACCATCGGATTGCGTTACCGCGCACACGATGTGGCCACACGCAGCCTCGCGGCATGGGCCCAAACCCAGCCGGAGTTTGTGCAGGTGCTGCATCCGGCCTTGCCGGAGTCCCCCGGGCACAGCCACTGGATGGCTCTGACGGGTGGGGAAGAGGGCAAAGCCGCCGGTCTCTTCAGTGTGATGCTGGACTCCCGGTTTACCCAAGCCCAAACAGATGCCTTTTGCGACGCTCTCAAGCTGTTCAAGCTGGGCTACAGCTGGGGCGGCCCTATCAGTCTGGTGGTGCCTTACGAACTGGAAAGCATGCGTACGATTTGGCCGGAGCATCTGCTGCGGGGAACGCTGGTGCGCTTCTCTATTGGCCTGGAAGATCTGGCCGACTTGCAGGCCGATATTGCCCAGGCACTGGAAGTCTTGCGCTGACTGCGCGTTTTCCTGAGTAGGCAAGTGGCGGGTGTCGGCGTATTCTGCCGCGCATGAGCACCACTTCCTCGCCTACCGAATCTCTCGATGCCACCAGTGCCGTGCGCTCGCCTGATTTGGAGCCGGCTCCGTATGTGCCACCGCCCTCCGAGGCGCCCCGGAAGACGATTCTCCCGTTGAAGTTGATGGACCCTTTCCGGTGGCTGCGGCGGGGAGCGAGTGACCTAATGGCTCATCCCGGCATTGCACTCTTCTATGGCATTGCGTTCACCACCATGGCGCTGGTTCTCGGCGCCGTGTTCAGAAACAGCCCGGAGTACACCATGACCATTGCCTCCGGTTGTTTATTGGTTGGCCCGTTTTTGGCCATGGGCCTCTATGAGGTCAGCCGCCGTCGCGAGGCAGGCATACCGCCCGCGCTGGGTGCCTCCATCGTTTGTTGGGACCGCCATATTCCCAGCATGGCCATGCTGGTGCTCGTGCTCATCGTGTTGGAGTTGCTGTGGGGCAGGGCATCGCTGGTGGTGTTTGCGGTGTTTTTCAATACCGGCATGCCCTCGACGACTGGCGTGGTGCAAGCGGTGTTCAATCCGCAGAACCTCGAGTTTGTTTTCGCGTATGCCGTGGTCGGCGGTGGATTTGCCGTATTGGTCTTTGCGCTGACCGTCGTGTCCATTCCCATGATTCTGGACAGGGACACCGATGCCATTTCTGCCGCGATCACCAGCATTGAGGTGTTTTTGAAGAACACGGGCGTCATGGTGTTGTGGGGCGCTTTGCTGACCGGCCTGCTCGCGGTCGCCATGGCGTTGCCCTGGCACCTAGGCTTGCTGCTGGTGGGGCCTTGGTTGGGCCATGCGACCTGGCATGCGTACCGCGGCGCTGTGCAGTGGCCCTTGGATGAAAGTCCGGTGAACCCGGTCGAAAACCCGGCCGCGTCGCCGTGAGGGTGCGGCAAGGTGTTACAGTGGCCTCAATTAACGAAAGCACACTTTGGCAACACCCAACTACGGATACGAAAAACGTCAGAAAGAACTGGCCAAACGTAAAAAGAAAGAAGAAAAGCTCAAGCAAAAAGCCGAGCGCAAGACGGGCGACGGCGTGGAGTTGACCCCCAATGAGGCAGCGGAACAAGCGGCCTCGGCGGCGGCTCAAGCGCCTGACGAAGCCCCCCCGGCCTGATCGGCTCAATCCGCCAACCGTCGCTTCACAGCGGCCAAACCTCTTGGGGTACGTCTACCGCAAGAGGTTTTTTATTGCCGGCCACATGGTGTTGAGAATGGTCGGGTGCGCTTCTTCCTTGGGGTGAATGCGGTCCGCCTGAAACAGGGCCGCTGCATTGGGCGCATCGGCGACACCTTTCAACAAAAATGGCACCAAAGCCGCTTTGGTGGATTTGGCTACCGTGGCAAAAGTTTCGCTGAAGCGCTTGGTGTAATCCTGGCCGTAGTTGGGCGGCACTTGCATGCCCGCCAGCAGCACTTTGGCACCACTGGCCTGGGCCGCGCGCGTCATGGCCATCAGGTTGTCTTGCGTCATGCTCAACGGCAGCCCGCGCAGGGCATCGTTACCACCCAGCTCAATCACGACCAAGGTGGGTTTGTGTTGCGCCAACAAAGCAGGCAGACGGGATCTGCCGCCGGAGGTGGTGTCCCCGCTGATGCTGGCGTTGACTACCGTGGCGGCTACTTTGTCGGCTGCCATGCGTTGCTCCATCAGAGCAACCCATCCGGTACCGCGTTTGAGCCCGTACTCCGCGCTCAGCGAATCGCCCAGCACCAGCACTTTGGCAGATGCAGGGGACTCTTTGGCATGCGCTGTGTTTGCCCCTGCAAAAGAGGCCAAAATGAGCAGCGCGATACAGTGTCTACGAACTACAGAGAGCCCCATGAGTGATTCCATTATTTCGGTTGAGCATGTTTTCAAGGCGGTGACAGATTCCACCGGCACGCTGGAGATCCTGCGCGACATTGATTTTGCACTCAATGCCCGTGAGACCGCAGCCATTGTGGGGGCTTCGGGCTCCGGCAAGAGTACCTTGTTGTCCATCATCGCCGGTCTCGATACGCCCACGGGCGGCACCGTGCGCTTGGCCGGGCAGGACCTATTCGCCCTGGACGAAGATGCCCGCGCCGCGCTGCGTGCCCGGCAGGTGGGTTTCGTGTTCCAGAGTTTTCAGTTGCTGGGCAATCTGACTGCACTGGAAAACGTGATGCTGCCCCTGGAACTGGATGGCCGCAAAGACGCCCGTGCTGCCGCCACCGAAATGCTGTCACGCGTGGGCCTGTCCCAGCGCTTGAATTCTTATCCCAAGGTGCTCTCAGGCGGAGAGCAACAGCGCGTCGCGCTGGCGCGCGCCTTTGTGGTCAAACCGGCCGTGTTGTTGGCCGACGAGCCCACCGGCAGCCTGGACTTTGCCACCGGTGAAAAAATCATGGAACTGATGTTCGACCTCAACCGCGAGCAAGGCACTACCCTGGTTCTGGTGACGCATGACCGAAGCATCGCTGCGCGTTGTGACCGCCGTATCCTTATCGAGGCGGGTCGGGTCGTCCCCGAAGCGGTGGCTGCCTGAGGGCCTTTTTGCTATTAAATCAGTAGCTACTCGCGCACATTCCCCGGGCGCCAAGGGCTGATTTTGGCCTAAACGTCCCCTTGGGGGATGTCGATGGTGACAACCGTTCCTTGCTGTGGTGTGCTTTCAATGTGGAGTTGGGCTTTGTGCAGGTCCGCAATCAGTTTGGCGGTGCTCAGGCCCAGGCCGAATCCGGGGTGTTTGCCGGAGCTGTCGGCGCGGTAGAAGCGCTCAAAGATGTGTTGCTGCACTTCATGCGTCATGCCTTGGCCCTGGTCGCTGATGCGGATGCGTACACCACCGGGGTTGTCTACATCTTCATTCAGCGGGCCCACATGGATCGTGACCGGAGTGCCCGCTGGGCTGAAGGCATAGGCGTTGTGCAGTAGCTCCGTCACCGCCATGGTGATCGCCACCGGGTCGACACGGCACCAGGGGATCGGGTCCATATGCTGAACGACAGGCGGCTCCCGGTCCTCGGGTATCTGAATGCCCCGGGCGGCCATGGCGCAAAGGGCCCCCAGGTCGGTGATGCGGGTGCGCTTGATATCCAGCCCGTTCATGTCCAGCTCCGACAGGTCCAACATGCGTTGGAGCAACTGATTCAGTCCCTGGGATTTGCGCAGTATCTGCAGCCCCATCTCCTTGACGCTGTCAGCGTTCAGCGTGCGCGTGGCCAGCAGGTCGGCATAACCATGGATCACCGTCAGTGGGGTGCGGATTTCATGTGCAGCAAATGACATGAACTGCGACTTGGAGCGCTCCAGCTGCATCTCGGGCGTGGTGTCGTGCAGCAGCACGATGGTGCGCAGAGTGGGGTCTTCAAAGGTGTGGACGCGCATGTCGAGGTAGCTGGCCACTGAGTCGGGCTTGACCGGCACCAGGTCGCGGTACACATGGTGTTCTTTGTTGTTGCGCACACTCAACATGCTTTGCGCCACCGACAGCGCCTGCGCCTGCGCCAGCTGGAAATTGCGTCCGATATGGCGGGCCACAGTCAGGTAGCTCTCGCGCTCCTCACCGGGAGGCATTGCGATCAAGTCAAAACTCTTGTCGTTGGAGAGCACCAGCACGCCATCGGCGTCAAAGCCCATGTAGCCTTGGTCCATGGCCTCAAGCACCGACCGCAGTTGTAACGACTGGTGCTGCAGCCGCAAATTGGTGGTTTGCAAGGCCGCATCCGCCTCTTGCAACTGGCGGGTGCGCCGCTCTACCGCGATGGTCAGCAGCTGGGTGGATCCGGTCAGCATCAGACTGGCGGCCAGGGTGAGCCAGGTCAGCAATATGCCGGTCCCCAGCGCAAAGAATGGGGCGCGGCTGAGCTCACCCTGCCAGAAGTCGCCACTGGGCGTGGCTTGCAGGGCGTAGCTGCGGTCGGCAAAACGGATGGTCTGGCTCACAGGTGCCGGGACCGGCAACGAGAGCAGACTGGCGTTATGCAGCAGGCCGCGCATGGGAGGCTTGGCCGCTTGACCATCCTCGAACAAGGCTTGCGTCTCGGCCGGCTCGTTCTGATCTACAAACTGGTAGTGCACTACCTGGCGTCGCGGCGCCTCACCACTGGCCAGACGAAAGTTGGCAAAGCGCAGGCTTTCAACCGCACTGTCCACAATGTCCTCCATGCGCAGCACCGCCACGGCAAAGCCGACTGGGGTGGGTTTTGGGTCCGTGTTTGTCTGGGGCCCAGCTGGTGCCACGGGACTCAGGTACAGCGCGCCCCATGATTTGCCGGTCTCCTGCACCAGTTGGATGCGTGGGGTGATGGCCGGCTCTCCGCTGCGCAAGGCCTGATCGATGGCAGCACGCCGAGCGGGGTTGGCATGAATGTTCAGGCCCAAAGCAGCGCGGTTCTTCTCCAGGGGGGCAATGTGTTCCACCGCGACATAGAAGTCGGCTCTCCGGCTGGGCATCAGGGTGCCGTCAGTTGTACGGTCTACCAAGGCTGCCTGCGGGCCGTATTCGGTACGCAGTCGCTGCTCGAACTGATGGCGCTGCTCGTGGGGTATCAAGGGGTTCCAACTGAGCGCTTGCACATGTGGATGGCTGGCCTGTATCGCAGCAGCCACGTCACTGAATTGCGCGGCAGTCTCTCGAGGCGCATTGCGCAAGTGGCTCTGCAGGATCTGCACCGCCTGATGCGCGCTGCGGAAATCGGCATCCAGACGTTGGGCCAATGCGGTGTTCGAGTCCCGCAAACGGGCCAAGGTCTGTTGTTCGTCCATCCATACGGCGCGTGCGGTGACCCCCAATGTCAGCGCGGCGCCCAGTGCCACCAGTGTGCTCACGCGCCATTTGCGGGGCTCCCGCCATGCGTCATCTTGCAGCCACAGAATGGTCAGGGGCAGGAGGAGGGCGATGCCTGCCCATTCCGGCAGGAGCAGCCCCGCAGCTTGCAGGCCCCAATGTTGCACGGCTGCGGCCTCCTGCATCTGGGACAGAACCAGCAGGTACAAGGCGGCACCGGCACTGGTCGCGAGCAGCCCCGCGCCACAGATCCACAGGCTTTTGCGCAGACGCCGCAGTTTGCTGGGCAGGATTTGCAATGCCAACACGGCGACACGCGCCACTTCAGTTTGCAGCACCAGAGCACATGCCCCCAGGCTGGCAAGTGCCCATTCGCTGGACCCGGAAGTGCCTTCCATCAGCCAGAGGTCCCACACCAGGCGCGCCAACCATAGACCAGGCAAAACCTTGCGCCCGCACATCAGGGCCCCCGCGACCGCAACACCCGAAGCCGCAGTGCCAGCCACCAGCAGCGGGTTGGGCAAGGCAAACAGCAAGTGCACCAGCGTTGCCACCAGCACATAGGCCAACGCGCACACTGCGTTGGCTGCCAATGGCGGCAATGCCATGAGCCACGCCGCAGGCTTGCCTACAGTGAGACCAGCGATGTTGGTAGTGCTCATGGAATTAGAAAAATGAAGCGAATATCACATTAAAACATTTTAAATGATAAAAGTGAATCAAATATGATGGTCGTACTAACAAAAGACCGATATTGCCTCTGTAGCCCCAGACGGCGGTGCAGGCGCCAGGGTCGATAATCCTCCCATGTCCTCCCCCAAAGTTTTATTCGGCTTTCATGCCGTGGGCGTGCGCCTGAAGACCGCCCCCCAATCCATCATCGAGATTTACTACGAGCCCACCCGCCGTGACGCGCGCATGCGCCAGTTTCTCGACAAAGTGGCAGAAAGCGGTGTACGCCTGATCGAAGCCGACGGCATGCGCTTGGCCAAACTTGCCGGTAGCCACGGCCACCAGGGTGTGGCCGCCCGGGTGCAAGAGATCAAGCAGGTCCATTCCTTGGATGAGTTGCTCGAAAACCTGGAAGCCACCAATGCCGAGTTGCCCGTGGCTGAGCGCACCAACCCGCTGATTTTGGTGCTGGACGGCGTGACTGACCCGCACAACCTTGGCGCTTGCTTGCGGGTAGCTGATGGCGCCGGTGCGCATTGCGTGATTGCCCCCAAAGACCACGCGGCCGGCATCAACGCCACCGTGGCCAAAGTGGCCAGCGGTGCGGCCGAAACCGTGCCGTACTTCATGGTGACCAATCTGGCCCGCACGCTCAACGAGCTCAAGGAGCGCAATATCTGGATCATAGGCACCAGCGACCAGGCCACCAGCAACCTGTACCAGGCCGACCTGAAAGGGCCGGTGGCGTTGGTGTTGGGCGCCGAGGGCGATGGCATGCGCCAGCTCACTGCCAAAACCTGCGACCAGCTGGTGAGCATTCCCATGCAGGGCGCGGTGGAAAGCCTGAATGTGTCGGTGGCCAGTGGCGTGTGTTTGTACGAAGCCCTGCGTCAGCGCACAGCTGCCAGCAAGTAAATCAACCCTTCCGGAGAGTTTCATGATTGCTATAACGTCAATAGCTGCCCGCGCAATAGCGACGAGCGCTGCAGCCGTTTTTCTTTTGATGGGTTGTACCCAGGAGCAACAAAACAAGCTCGGCCGTGAAATCCAGAACTGGACTGGCACCAACGGCGTGCTGGAGTTCTATGCCGGCGACAAGCTGGTGCGCCGCTTCATCAAAATCGACAAACTCTCCACCGCCATGGGTACCGATGACGGCAAGCCACGCCCCTACCGCTATGGCTACGGGGTGCTCGACGAGAACTTCAACTTCGTGGCAGATAGTGGCGAAAAGAAGGTGTATTTCGAAATCAGCGATTACGGCTCGAACTACCTCTTCTTCGAGAACCCACGTTAAACCCGGTTGCCATGCAGCCCACCACCACATCACTCAAGCTGGCTGTCGTGGTGAGTGTGCTGTGCCTGTGCGCGTTGGCGGTGTATCTGGCACCGCTGCAACCGAGCGTGGTGGCGCTGCAGCTCACCTTCACCCCCGATGCGTTTGCCCGCGTGCTGCAGGCTTGGGGCCCCGAGGGCGTGCAACGGTTTCGCCACCATTTGCCCATCGATGGGCTTCTGTTATGGAGCTACGGTGCTGCCGGTTATCTGGCCGTGGCGCGCACCCGCTTTTTTGAACCCCTCAAGAGCCTGCTGCCCATGCACGGGCTCGCCTTGCTGTTGCCCGCAGCCGCTGCGTTTGATGCAGCGGAAAACCTGCTGCACTGGGTGCTGACCGGGGCTGGTGCAGGGGGAACACCAGCCAGTGCGGCCTGGTATCTCGCGGCTGGCATCTGTGCATCACTGAAATGGGCGGGGATTGCGGTATTTGCTTTTGCCACGGTGCTTGCGTGGAGGCGGCGTTAGGAGGACTGGGTAGGGCACTAGAGTTGGGCAGGTGTCGACCCAAAGCGGAAGTACGCTGCATCAGGCTCGTCGCTCGAAAGCAGACATTCATGAGTACCTGCTAGTGCCCCTTAGCTTCAGCCGAAAAGAGGCGGAAATGCAATAGTCCAGGCGAGATACCCCGAAGCGAACGCTTGTTTGCAGGAAGATGAATGCCAGTAGCTTTCAAGCTAGACTGATTGTTCTCATATGGAACTAAATCGCCCCTATTTCTCTGGCCCCCTAGCGTTCACGGATTTGCATGCTGGTGGCGTTTTCTTTTGTGTTGTCTATCGCGAGTGCATGCGATTTGAGGCAATGGGACGAGTCACTTGGTGGCGGGAAGTTGTAGACGCCTCGCGCCCCTATTGGGAGGATGTGGGAAAGTTTGAAGCACTGACTATCAATGGAACCTACGGGCGGAACGACCGTGGCTACTTGGTATGCAAGTTTCCGAATATGGAAATGACGGGAGCTGAGTGTGATGACGCAACCAATTTAATCGCATTTTATGTCTGGCACTCATCACAAGGACTTTCTGAAAGTCGAGTGTTTCATTCCCCGAATGTCAAGGCGGTGCTCGACTCTCAACTTCGCGACTCCGTAGATGTGTCACCAAGCGCGGGCTGTTCGCAAGAAGTGGCCACGACTACGGAGCTACTTCGAATTTGCGATGAAGATGGCCGCAGCGACTCTTTCGTTGATTCAATTCGAGACTGCCTGAAGGCTCTCCTGGAAGGCAATGCTGGAGTTGCGGCGAAACACTTTCGCTCAGTGCCTCTCGGTGGAATGGGGCGATTTGATGATTGGCGTCCAGCAAACGCGTCCAACGCTGCACTTTTTGATCAGGCTATTCAAAAGTGGGTAACCGCTATGCGCCTGCATGTTCCCATAGAACAGTGCCCAGCCTGTGGAAAGCTGAAGCACCCAGGACCATGCTTTGAGTATTTTGGCGAATAGGCCTGCTGCATAGAAGCAGACGTTCACCAACGGCCGGTTGTGGCCCTGAGCGGCCACCGCTCCAAAGTCCTCAAATCCACCCCATCCACCCCGCAATCGCACCGGCGCCCAGCATCCACAGCATGTGAAGGCGGGTCTTCCAGACCAATGCGCAGGTCACCAGGCTGACGGCCCACAAACCTAGGTGGTGTTCGTCGCCTTTGTGGTTGGCGGCCAGTATCCAGCCGGTGGCGGCCAACAGCGCAATCACGATGGGGGCCATGCCTTGCTTGAATGCCCGTACCGCGCGCAGCTCGCGATTGCGGTGGCCCCAGCGCGCTGCCATGAAAGTGAGGGTGGTGCTGGGCAGCATGATGCCGGTCATGGTGACCGCCACACCGCCCAGCGCCAAGGCATAGGCTTGCCATGTGGTGGCTGCGGTGCCGGGTGGCACGCCGGCAGCACTCAGCCCGATGTTCCAGCCCAGCAGGGCTACAAACAGGATGTTGGGCCCCGGTGCGGCTTGCGACAAGGCGATGCTGGAGGTGAACTGTTCGTTGTCAATCCACCCATGTTCGACCACCAGATAACGCTGCATGTCCGGCGCGGTGGTGATGGCGCCACCAATCGCCAACAGCGAAAGGGCCGCGAAGTGCAGAAACAGGTCCAGCCACTGGACCGCGGGCAGGGCGTTCATAGGCGCTCCTTGCTGGTGTTGGCAGTAGCTATCCGGCCCAGACAGTGGTAGGCCCAGAGGCAGGCGGGCAGGCCTATCGCCAGCAGCAGCCAAGCCAGCGGCAGGCGCATCAGGGCGACGGCTACAAAGGTGGCTACCACCAGCGCCCAGCAAGTCAGAATGCCCATCGCGTTACTGCGTAGCGCACCCACCAGCCGCAAACCGGCCGCCGCAATCAGGCCGGCAGCGACAGCGCCCATGCCGCGCAGGGCACTTTGTACCTCAGGCACGTCGGCCACGCCGGCGAACAGGGCCGCCAGCAACAACACCACGATGGTCGGAAAACACAGCATGCCGGCCACGCCGGTGAGTGCGCCCCGCCAACCGAAGTAGCGGTCGCCCAGCATGAGCGACAGGTTCACCACATTGGGGCCCGGCAGGATCTGGGCGACGGCCCAGTCTTCGACAAACTCTTCGGCCGTGAGCCATTTGCGCTTGTCCACCAGTTCGCGTTGCACGACCGCCAGCACGCCCCCGAAGCCCTGCAGTGCAAGGATGGAAAAGGCGTAAAAAAGCTCTGTTTTGGACTGCGGGGCCGGGCGGGTGTCTGGAGTGTCGGGCATGGTCTGCGAGGTGATTCCGGCCCGGTGCTGCCGCCCCGCGGGATCAGCTTGCCGGGGCGTTCAACGGGCCTACCGGTGTGAACTGGTGCTTATTGTCGCGCAGCCATTGCGCTGAGCGCTCTGCCGGGTGTTGGCTGGGGTGAAAGTCTTCACGCAGATAGTCGCGTCATAGCGGCCAGTTGCTGCGGATGATGCCCTCGCGGCCGAACAAAAAAGGCCAGGCACTGCGCCAGGTGCTCCAGCGGAACAGTGCCTTGTCGCGCCAGAGGTTGCGCACCGTCTGCCGGGCCACGTCGGTGAAGAAGGTCCAGGTGATGTAGCGGAACAGGCGCACGCGCCACGCATGGTTGCCCCCTATGGCGTGGTACACGTCGAAGGCGGTGCTACGGTGCTCGCTCTCTTCGGCGCTGTGCCAGAGCCACAAGGTGCGCAAGCGGTCTTCGGTGCCCATCATGGCCTCGGGGTGGGCGAGCATCCAGTCGGCAAACAGGGCGGTCAGGTGTTCGGTAGCCGCGGTGGCGCCCACATGCATGCGCACATCGAGATGGGCATGGGCCTTCAGCCGCCGGGCAATCCGGTGCTCCATGGCGTTGTCAAAGCCTTGCCGGGCAAGCTGCTCGTTAAACAGGCTGTGGATGCGACGGTGGGTGGCTTCCTGGCCCACAAAGCCTTGTACCTCGGCGGCAAACGGTTGCTGCGCGTCAGGCGGCAAGGTTTTGAGGCCTGCACGCACCGAGTCCATGAAGTACTGCTCGCCCAGCGGGAAGCTCATGGACAGCGCATTGAAAAATGCGGACTTGAATGCGTCGCCGGAACACCAGCGCACCGCAAATGGAGTCTGCAAGTCGATCAAGAGTTTGCGTACGGTGAGTTGGCTCATGGAGTGTTCCGGATCAGTGTCAGGCCGCAAGGGGCGGGCTTTTCAGCTCGTTGGCGACCCAATTGATCACCTCAGGCGCACTGCACATTTGCACATGCCCCAAGCCTTCGAATACCACGGGTGTCACTCCCGGCAGAGTCTGTGCCCGTTGGGGAAAAACAATGTTGTCTTGCGGGGTGAGTGCGATGCGCATCAGCGCGCGCCGCTCGGGGGGCTCGGATTCCGCCAGGCCTTGGAGCCAGGCGCTGTCCCACAGCATCTGGCGGCCATTGGGCGTGCGGTTCTGTTTGGCGGCTTTGGTGCCGGCATGGGGCGTGCCCAGGGTCAGAATGCGGGCCACGTGTGTGCTGCCACATTGCCGCATCCAGGCCCGGATGGCCAGGCCCCCCATGCTGTGACCGACCAGTGCCACTTGAGATTGCCCGCTGTGTTTCATCAGAGCTTGTACCGATGCTTCGATGTGTTCCGCGTACTGGTCAATGGAGGTGAACAGAGGCTCCAGATTGATCGCCAGCACATCATGTCCCTCGGCACGAAGGCGGGGGGCGATGTCGTCCCACAAGCGGTGGTTGCACACATAACCATGCACCAGCAGCACTGGCACGCGTTTCAACCCATCCGTAGCAGGTAGGACAGCGGGTTGGGGCTCTGCCCACGGCTGGCGCAGTACAAAGGTGCGGAAGTTGGCCACGGTTTCGCCCCACCAGGCACGGTAGAACATGCTTGAGGGCTCCCCCGGGGCACGACTCTTGAGCATGGTGTAGGAGGTGCTGAGCACCACCGCCAGCCACGGCATCAAGAGCGCGCCCAGCATCACATCGCCTGTTGCGCCATGCCAAAGCACGGCCAAACCGGCGCCCGCAAGGGCAAGGGCCAACAAAAAGCGTTGCAGGAGTCTGGCGAGCATGGATCAGTACATGGGTTGAAAGCGCCGTATGGCGGATTTCACATCATCGCTCAAGGCAAAACCGCCTCCGAATTGTGTGGCCAAAGCGGCCGCCCGAGCCTCAAACGTGTCGATGCCCATGCCG
This sequence comes from Rhodoferax mekongensis, assembly GCF_032191775.1. Lineage (NCBI taxonomy): Bacteria > Pseudomonadati > Pseudomonadota > Betaproteobacteria > Burkholderiales > Comamonadaceae > Rhodoferax > Rhodoferax mekongensis. Next base: position 2,370,771 of record NZ_CP132507.1, read on the forward strand.
TAGATGAACTGCATGGCGCCACCGGTCCACGCCGGGAAGCCGATGCCGAAGATCGAGCCGATGTTGGCATCGTGCACGCTGGTGAGAACGCCCTCGGCCAGGCAGCGCGCTGTTTCTATCGCTTGGCGGTAGAGCAGGCGATCTTTGAGGTCGGTGATGTCCCAAGCGACATCGGACTTTTCGAACAGGCCTTTGAGTTCGGGCCAGAGGAACTTCTTGGCACCTTTCTCAGAGGGGTATTCGTAAAAGCCCGCACCACCGGCGCGACCGGGGCGGTTGTGCTGCTTCACCATTTTCTCGACTACGAGTTCACCGGGTGTGGCGATATAGGTCTTGCCCTCGGCCTCAAAGTCCTTTTGGGTCTGGTCCATCACGTGCAGGCTCAAGGTCAGCGCCGTTTCGTCCAGCACGGCCAATGGGCCCACCGGCATGCCGGCTTGGATGCCTGCGTTCTCAATTGCCGCGGCGGGAATGCCTTCGCCCAGCATGGCTGCACCTTCCATCACAAAGGTGCCGAACACGCGGCTGGTGAAAAAGCCGCGCGAATCGTTCACCACGATGGGAAATTTGCCCAGTGCCTGCACATAGTCAAAAGCGCGGGCCACAGTCTCATCGTCCGTGGCTTTGCCTTTGATGATTTCGACCAGCTTCATCTTGTCGACCGGGCTGAAGAAGTGGATGCCGATGAATTTTTCGGGTTTGGTGCTCGCTTTGGCCAGACCGGTAATCGGCAAGGTGGACGTGTTGGACGCAAAGAAACCACCCGGTGCCAAGAGCGGCTCGGACTCTTGGGTGACCTTGGCTTTGAGTTCGCGGTTCTCAAATACGGCCTCGATGATCAAGTCGCAGCCTTGCAGGTCTGCCACGCTGCCGGTGGGGTGGATCAGGTCGAGGATCTGTTGCTGGGCCTCGGGCTTCATGCGGCCCTTGTCGACACGGCCTTGGGTGATCTTGGCGCTGTAGCTCTTGCCGAGGTCTGCTTTTTCCTGGCTCACGTCCTTGAGCACGGTGGTGATGCCTTTGCTGGCCTGGCTGTAGGCAATGCCCGCGCCCATCATGCCGGCGCCCAACAGGCCTACTTTGGCAGGCTTGAAGCGGGGCACGCCAGCCGGGCGGCTCTGGCCGCTCTTGATGGCGTTCAGGTTGAAGAAGAAGGTGTTGATCATGGCCTTGGCCTGTGAGCCGGACATGAGCTTGGCCAGGTACCGGCTTTCAATGCGCAGCGCGGTGTCGAGGTCCACCTGCAAGCCTTCGACCATGCAGGCGATGATGGCCTCGGGCGCGGGGTACAGGCCCCGGGTGTTTTTCTTGATGACTGCGGGCGCAATCGGCAACATGGCTGCCACCGCGGGGCTGCTGGGCAGGCCGCCCGGCACTTTGTAGCCTTTGGCTTCCCAAGGGTGTTGGGCTGTCGGGTTGGCGGCAACCCATGCCAACGCCTTGGCGCGCATCTCGGCTGTGGCGTCGGGGCCGGGCGCTACCAGCTCGTGCACCAGCCCGAGCCCTTTAGCCTCATAGGGGTTGAAGGTTTTGCCTTCCACCAGATAAGGCTGGGCGCCCATCAGCCCCAGGTGACGCGTCATCTTGGTCACGCCACTGGCACCCGGCAGCAGGCCCAGGGTGACTTCGGGCAGGCCGAACTGGGTTTTTCGGTCGTCCACTGCGATGCGGTAGTGGCCCACCAGCGCAACCTCCCAGCCGCCACCCAAGGCCGTGCCGTTGAGCAGGCTGACCACCGGTTTGCCCAGGGTCTCAATGGTGCGGAAGTTGCGCTTCACCCGCTCGATTTCTTCAAAGATGCGCGGTGCATCCGCCGGGGTCAGTCGCATGGCCGCTTTGAGGTCCGCGCCGGCGAAGAAGGTGCTTTTGGCAGACGCCAGCAGGATGCCGGTGATGCTGTCTTTGTCATGCAGCACCTGGGCGGCCACGGCATCCATGTCCTGCTGCCATTGCAGGCACATGGTGTTGACGGGGGAGTCCGGCTCATCAAAGGTGATGGTGGCGATACCGTGGTCCAGGGAGTAGCGGATGGTTTTCATGGTGTGGGTGAAAATGCTATAAAAGTAGGAGCTGCTTGCGCAATAAAGACGAGCGCTAGAGGCCGAAAAGTCTTTAAAGCCTCTCGACGATGGTGGCAATGCCCATGCCGCCGCCCACACACAGGGTGGCCAGCCCGTAGCGCAATTTGCGGCGGTGCAGCTCGTCAATCAGCGTGCCCAGAATCATGGCGCCCGTAGCCCCCAGCGGGTGGCCCATAGCGATGGCGCCGCCATTCACGTTGACCTTGTCGTGTGGCACCTTCATCTCTTTCATGAAGCGCATCACCACTGCGGCAAAGGCTTCGTTCACCTCAAACAGGTCGATGTCGTCCACACTGAGCCCGGCTTTTGCCAGCGCTTTGCGCGTGGCGGGCATGGGGCCGGTGAGCATGATGGTGGGGTCAGCGCCGCTCAAGGCCGTGGCCACAATGCGGGCGCGCGGGGCCAGGTTGTGGGCCTTGGCAGCGGCTTCATTGCCGATCAGCACCGCCGCTGCGCCATCCACAATGCCCGAAGAGTTGCCGGCGTGGTGCACATGGTGAATGCGCTCCACCTGCGGGTAGCGCGTGAGGGCCACGGCGTCAAAACCCATGCCGCCCATGTCGCCAAAGGCAGGCTTGAGGCCTGCCAAACCTTCGAGCGTGGTGCCAGGTTTGATGAACTCATCGCGCGCCAGAATGGTCTGGCCCAGGCTGTCTTTGACCGGCATGACTGAGCGGGCGAAATAGCCGGCAGCTTGTGCCTTGGTGGCGCGGCGTTGCGATTCCAGAGCATAGGCATCCACATCCGCGCGGGTAAAGCCTTCCAGTGTGGCAATCAGGTCTGCGCCTATGCCTTGGGGTACGAAGCAGGTCTGGCTATTGGTTTCGGGGTCCATGGCCCAGGCACCGCCGTCGGAGCCAATAGGTACGCGGCTCATGCTTTCCACGCCGCCTGCCACCACCAGGTCTTCCCAGCCGGAGCGCACTTTTTGCGCGGCCATGTTCACCGCCTCCAGGCCGGAGGCACAGAAGCGGTTGATCTGCACACCCGCGCACTGGAAGTCCCAGCCGGCTTTCAGGGCAGCCACTTTGGGCAGCACAGCGCCTTGGTCACCCACGGGGGACACCACGCCCATGACTACATCGTCCACCTCCGCGGTATCGAACTGGTGGCGCTGTTGCAGGTCAGTCAGCAGCCCTGCGAGCAGGGTGACGGGTTTGACTTCAAACAGGCTGCCGTCTTTCTTGCCCTTGCCACGGGGCGTGCGGATGGCGTCAAACACATAGGCTTCGGTCATGGGGTCTCCGGTGTTGTCTGGGGAGTGCGGCTGCGCAGGCTGGCGCCTGCAAGCTGTTTTGCAGTATATTGTTTTTACCAAGCAAACGCTTTGTAAAAATAACTAATGACTTTCCCTTAGGAGACACCATGATCGAACGCACCCTGTTCACCCCGGACCACGTATCTTTCCGCGAAAGCTTCCGCCGCTTCATGGAAAAGGAAATCGCGCCCTTCCATGCAGACTGGGAAGAGCAGGGCTATGTCGCTCGCGAGGTGTGGAACAAGGCCGGCGAGAACGGCTTTTTGTGCATGACCATGCCGGAGGAATACGGCGGCTCCGAGGCGGACAAGCTGTACTCGGTGATCCAGATGGAGGAGCTGGCCCGCGGCGGCTTCACCGGTATCGGCTTCGGGCTGCACAGCGAAATCGTCGCGCCTTACATCCTGCACTACGGCACGCCCGAGCAAAAGGCCAGGTACCTGCCCAAGCTGGCCAGCGGCGAGATGGTGGGCGCGATTGCCATGAGCGAGCCGGCGGCCGGCTCGGACCTGCAGGGCATCAAGTCAACGGCCATCCAGCAGCCTGACGGCAGCTACTTGCTCAACGGCAGCAAGACCTTCATCACCAATGGCTGGCATGCCGACCTCGTGGTGGTGGTGGCCAAAACCAACCCGGCGGCCGGCGGCAAAGGTACCAGCCTGCTGCTGGTGGAGCGCGGCATGCCCGGCTTCAGTGTGGGCCAACGCCTCAAGAAAATGGGCATGAAAGCCCAGGACACTTCGGAGCTGTTTTTTGACAATGTGCGGGTACCCGCCGAGAACCTGCTGGGCGGTGCGGCCTATGAAAACAAAGGCTTTATCTGCTTGATGGAGCAGTTGCCTTGGGAGCGCTTGCAGATTGCGATCGGGGCCGTGTCAGCGTCCCAGGCGGCCATCGACTGGACGGTGGATTATGTGAAAGAGCGCAAGGTCTTCGGCCAGCCGGTCGCCAGCTTCCAAAACACCCGCTATGTGCTGGCCGAGCTGCAAACGCAAGTGCAAGTGGCCCGCGTTTTTGTGGACAAGTGCTGCGAGCTGATCGGCAAAGACCAGCTCGACACGGCCACTGCCAGCATGGCCAAGTACTGGACCACCGACCTGCAGTGCAAGGTGATGGACGAATGTGTGCAACTCTTCGGCGGCTATGGCTACATGTGGGAGTACCCCATCACCCGCGCCTACGCCGATGCCCGGGTGCAGCGCATCTACGGCGGCACGAACGAGATCATGAAAGAAGTGATCACCCGGTCCATGGGGCTGGGCGGCAAGTAGGCGGGTGGGCGCCTAAGGCTGCAAAGAGCCGGTGCGTGGCGCCAGACCGAAGTCCGCAGCCAGCTTGCGGTAGTTCTCCACCTGTTGGTCTACCAGTTGGTCCAGCGCCCGGCCGGTAATCCATGCAGGGTTCATTCCGGCTTTGGTGAGCGCTCGCGCCGTGGCCGGTTGGCCGGCGGCCTTGGCCAGGGCGTCGGTCCATTCCTTGAAGTCGCGGTCTGACACGCCGGGGGCCATGTACAGGCCCCGCAGAATGGGCCACACGATGTCAAAGCCCTGTTCTCTGGCAGTGGGCACATGGGCCCAGCGGCCCGCCAGCCGCTTTTCTGAGAGCACGGCCAACACCCTTACCGCAACGCCTTGTTCCACCTGGCGGCCGACCTCTGCCGCATCGCCCGCCAGCACCTGAACATGGTTGTCGCCCAATGCGGACAGTGCTTCGCCGCCGCCTTCAAAAGCGACAAAACGCATCACCTTGTGCCCTACGCCCGCCGCACGGGCGAGGAGGGCGGCTTTCATCCAGTCCTGGCTGCCGATGGAGCCGCCTGCGCCGAAGACGATGCTGCCGGGTTTGTCACGCAAGGCTTCCAGCAGCTGCGGCAGATTTTTGTAAGGCGACTCGCGCGGCACCGCCACCACGCCATAGTCCATCCCCACAGCCGCCAACCAACGCACGCTGCGGGTGTTGTAGGGGCCGAACCGGTTTTGCGCCAAGTTCAGCAAGGAGCCCGAAGAGAACGCAACCACCGTTTTCCCGTCCGGCGGTTGTTGAGTTACCGTGTTTTTAAAGGCCAGCGCGCCTATGCCGCCGGGCTGGTACACCACCGCCAAGGGCGGGCGGCTGTTGTGGGGCTGTGCCAACATGTCTCTTGCGAGTTGGCAGGTGAGGTCGAATCCACCGCCCGCTTTGGCAGGCGCAATACAGCGCCCGCCTTCGGGGCCTGCAAGTGCCGCGGCGCACACCATCATCAGCACGCTGCACAATGATTTGAAAAGCAGTTTCATCGTGGCCACCCTAGCACGACGTGCAGACCGGGGCCGGGCTCCACCGGGCGTATCTGTAGCTGCCCGCCGTGGGCCTCAATCACAGACCGCGCAATGGCCATGCCCAAACCGGAGCCCCTGCTGTGCCGTCCTTTGACAAAGCGTTCCCCCGCGCGCGCCAGTACGTCCGCCGCCATGCCGTTGCCGTCGTCAATGACCTGGATCTCATAGCCTGTCTCTGTGCTGTTGGCCATCAGGGTGACGGTGCCCCTGGCGCGGCCGTGTTCCAGACCGTTGTGCGCCAGGTTGAGCAGGGCCTGGCGCAGGAGGTTGCGGTCTCCCTTTGCCTCCAAGCCCCGTTCCGGTACATCGACACCAAAATCCACCCCCCGTTCGCGTGCCAATGGCATCAGCTCCATAGCCACCTCGCGCACCAGGGCAGACAGGTCAAAGACTTCGCGTTGGGTGAGGCCGGTGTCGCTACGGGCCAGCGCCAGCAGTTGGTTGGTGGCCCGAATGGCGAGCTCCAGCGCCTCAGAGAGCGCATTCAGGGCCAGCGCTTTGGAGGCCGAGTCCTTCTCGCGCAGGATGTAGTCGAGCTGGGCGCGGAGCACGGTCAGTGGTGTGCGCAGCTGGTGCGAGGCATCGTCCACAAAGCCGCGTTGTTCCGCCATCAGCTGTTCAGTGCGGTGCAATTGCTGGTTGATGGCATCGACCAGCGGGCGGATGTCACCGGGTAGATCCTGCACTGGCAGGGGGCGCAAATCGTCCGCACTGCGGTCCGTGGTTTGGCGCGCCAGGCGCGAGAGCGGGCGCAGTGCCAGCGTCAAACCGACGATGACCGCGAGCACCATGGCCGCGAGAAACACGGCGTCCCGCAACAGACTGCGGCGTAGAAAGCTGCGGGTGAATTGCTCCCGTGACGAGGTGCTTTCCGCTACCTGGATGACGACAAATGCGCTTCCCGAGTTCTCCACCGCTTGCGAGAGCGGCCGCATGAAGGCGCCCACGCGGACCGTTTCATCGAAATAGCGGGCGTCATAAAACTGGGGTTGTCCGGCCAGAAGCGGCCGTGGTGGGGCAGGAAGATCGGGGTTGCCGATTTCCACCAGCCCATCGGCAGTGGCGACCCGGAAGTACACGCTGCCCGTGGCTGTGAGCTGGAAAAACTCAAACAGGCGGTAGGGCAGTTCCACCGCCAGCCCGCCCGATGCGGTGGAAATGTTTAGGTCCAGCGCTTTGAGGGCACCCAACAACGAGCGGTCATAGGCGGCATTGGCGGCTGCCACAGATTCACTGCGGGTCATCCACAAGCTCCCCACCGTGACCAGTGCCATCACCGGCAACAGGAGCACGAGCAGGCGGACTTTAAGGCTGGCTTGGGGTATCCGATTCCAGAACATAGCCCAGTCCCCGGTAGGTGTGAATGTGGACGCCGCTGTGCTCCAGACGTTTGCGCAGGCGATGCAGCAGCATGTCGATGGCGCTGGGTAGGACGTCGGATTCGTCACTGAAGATCCGATCCATCACTTGCTGCCTTGAGAGCGGTTCGCCACTGCGCATGATGAGCGCCTTGAGCAGCGCGTGCTCGCGCGGGGAGAGTGCCAGCATGGCCCCGTGCAAGGTAAATTGGCGAGTGACGGTATCGAAGTTGAGAGGGCCGGCTGCAAACCGGGGGTGCTCGCTCCCGCGGGCTCGGCGCACCAAAGCCGTCAGTCGGGCTTCGAGCTCCGCGAGGGCGAAGGGTTTGGGCAGGAAGTCGTCAGCGCCCTGATTCAGGGTGTTGACGCGTTCTGTCAGGGAGTCTCTTGCGGTGAGCACCAGCACCGGCAGGCGGTTGTCCCGGCTGCGAATGCTGCGCAGGATGTCTGTGCCGCTCTTGCCCGGGAGGCCCAGGTCCAGCACCAGTGCGTCGTAATCCGTGTCGCCCAAGGCAAGCTCTACCAAGCGCCCGTCGTTGCGCCAGTCCACCTTGTGGCCGGATTGTTCCAAGGCCTTGCTGAGCCACTCGCCCAAACTGTGTTCGTCTTCGGCCAACAGGATATGCATGGCGCGGATTATGGGTCCGTTCACCCAGCCCAATTGATAGGAACTTGTTAGGTTGGGCCTTGCATCATCCGTAGCGGATATTGAATACCAAGGCACCATAACGAGGAGACCCGATGAACGAAATTTCCATGAATCGCCGCCAATGGCTGGCCACCGGAGCAGCCGCGGCCAGCAGCGTCTGGCTGCCGCCTGCATTTGCTCAGGGCACCTGGCCCAACAAACCTTTGCGGCTGGTAGTGCCGTTTGCACCCGGTGGCAGCTCGGAAATTGTGGCGCGCGCCATCGCGGGCGAGATGGCAAAAACCATTGGCCAGAACGTTTTTGTTGAGAACAAGCCCGGCGCAGCCGGCAACATCGCCATGCAAGAGGTGGCCAACAACAGCGATGAACACTCGTTCATCCTGGGGCACATCGGCACTTTGGCGGTGAATCCGTTCATCTTCCCCAAGCTGCCCTATGACGCTGACCGCGATTTCGCGCCCATTACCTTGATCTCCAAGGTGCCCAGCTTGTACGTGGTGCATCCGGATTTGCCGGTACAGAACATCAAGGAATTTGTAGCCTATGCCAAGGCTCGCCCCGGTCAGTTGAACTACGGATCAGCGGGCAACGGCAGTGCAGGGCATCTGGCGTTTGAGTACCTCAAGATGGTGAGCGGTACCTTCATGTTGCATGTGCCTTACCGTGGTACGGGCCCCATGCTCACCGACTTGATGGCGGGGCGTTTGCAAGCGGCCTCTGTCGGTGCGCCTGCGTTGCTGGCCTTCATCAAGGCGGGCAAGCTGCGCTGCATCGCCACCGGCACTGCCGAGCGCTTGCCGCAGTTGCCTGATGTGCCCACCGTGGCCGAGCAGGGCTACAAGGGCTTTGAGATGACGCAGTGGTACGGTTTGCTGGCACCCAAAAAGTGGTCTAAGCCGAACATCGACAAGCTGGAGTTGGAGGCCATCAAGGCTGCACGAGGATCTGCCGTGAAAGACAAACTGTCGCAAGAGACCGCGCTGGCAGTGGGCAACACCGGCAAAGAGTTTGATGCTTTTATCAAGGCGGAGAAGGTCCGGTGGAAAGCCGTGATCGAGCGGGCCCAGATCAAGCCGGATGGGTTGAGCTGAGTAGGCGCTATGAATTAAGTAGCTGTTCGCGCATATCCCACGGGCGCTAGCAGCTCTTTTTATTTGTTTTTTGAGGGGGCGCGTAGTCCGCTGGCCGCGCCACTATGATCTCCGCATGACGTTTGATGCACTGTTTCTGCTGGCGGGTCTGGCTGCTTTTCTGGTCGGGTCGTCCAAAGGGGGCTTGCCGGCGGTCGGCATGTTGGCGGTGCCTATCCTGTCCATGGCGATGTCGCCAGTCCAAGCGGCAGTGCTGTTACTCCCTATTTTTGTGATCTCTGATGTGGCTGGTGTATGGCTGTACCGGCGCGAATTCAGCCGGCCGAATTTGAAGATTTTGATCCCGGCCGGCATCGTAGGGGTGGGAGTCGGTTGGGCGACGGCGTCCATGGTGTCGGACCGCGCGATCATGCTGATGATTGGCTTGGTAGGCGTGGGGTTCTGTCTCAACCTCTGGTTGCGGGACCAGAACGCAAGCGTTGCGCAGCCACCGCATCTGGCCAAAGGCTGGTTCTGGGGGACTCTGGCGGGATTTACCAGCTTTATTTCCCACGCGGGGGCGCCGCCCTATCAGGTCTACATGTTGCCGCAGAAATTGCCCAAGGCGGCGTTTGCCGGCACGTCCACCATTGTGTTTGCGGTGATCAATGCCGCCAAGATCATTCCGTACCAGAACTTGCGGCCCTACTCAACGGCATCCTTGCATTACGCCGCTTGGCTGGTGCCGTTTGCGCTGGTGGGGGCGGTCGCAGGAGCCTACCTGACACGTCGCTTGGCAGACCAGTGGTTCTACCGCATCGTGCAGGTCAGTTTGTTTGCCGTGTCGATCAAATTGATCGGGGATGCGGTTTTCGTGAGTCCTTGAAGGAGTTATCCATGACAAGCAATACCCCCGAATTCGCGCTCACGCTGGAGCGTCGCCTGGCCGTCCCGCGTGCAGCCGTGTGGCGGTGCTGGACCGAGCCTGCCCTGCTGTGCCAATGGTTTTGCCCCAAGCCTTGGGGGGTAAGCCATGCCGATATGGAGCTCCATGCAGGGGGGCGTTTCTTCACCCATATGGTGGGACCCAACGGCGAGCAAATGCCGAACGCGGGTGTGTTTTTGCAGGTAGAGCCCGGCCGCAAATTGGTGTTTACCGATGCTTTTGTCAGCGCATGGGTGCCCAGCGGCAAGGCCTTCATGGTGGGTGAGATCACGCTGGCAGATGCTCCGGGCGGAGGCACGCACTACCTGGCCCGCGCCCTGCATTGGTCCGAAGCCGATATGCAACAGCACGAGGCCATGGGCTTCCATGAGGGTTGGGCCGCTGCGACCCGGCAACTCGAAGAACTGGCCGCGACGCTATGACGGATTTCCGGTTTGCGATACGGGTGTATTGGGAAGACACCGATGCGGGTGGCGTCGTCTTCTATGCCAACTACCTCAAGTTTTTTGAACGCGCCCGCACCGAGTGGTTGCGGGCTGCCGGTGTAGAGCAGCAGCGCTTGCGCGATGAAACGGGCACCATGTTTGTGGTGACAGAGGTACACACCCGGTATCTGAGTTCTGCGCGTTTGGATGACCTGCTGCACATTACGGTCCGCATCGAAGAGCAGGGTGCTGCCAGCATGGTATTCACCCAACAGGCCTGGCGCGGCGAAACCCTGCTGGCAGAGGGCCGCATCCGTATCGGCTGCGTGCAGGCAGCGACCTTGAAGCCCTGCCGCATTCCCAAACCGGTGCTACAGGCGATTTCCGGCGCCTGAGGTTTACGGCGGGTTTACGAAGCAGCCACTGCGTTTTTACCCGTGGCTTTGAGAATCCTCCTGTAACAAGGAGAAATTTCTAGAATGAAGATCGCTACCCAACGCCCATGGATCACACCTGCAGTGATCGGCAGCTTCACGCTGCTGTCTGTCACGGGCATGTTGATGTTTTTTCACCTCGATTCCGGTTTGAACAAGCTCGCGCACGAGTGGTTGAGTTGGATTTTTGTGATCGTTGTGGTGATGCACATCCTGCTCAACAACATGGCGTTCAAACGTTACTTCAAGACAGTGGCCGGCAAGGCCGTCATCTTTGGATTTGTAGCTGTGCTGGGTTTGAGTTTTCTCCGGTTGGGTGGAGGTGACTCCAAGCCGCCTTTTGTGGCTCCGGTGCAGATGATGGCCGCGGCCCCATTGAGTGCCGTGGCGCAGTTGGCAAAGCTGGACGTGTCCGAGGTCACGGCCCGGCTTGCCGCCAAAGGCATTGCGGCGCAAAACCCTGCTCAGTCAGTCAAAGATTTGGTGGGCTCTGATCTGGGCGCCCAGATGAGGGCCTTGGCTGCTATTGCCGAAGCTCCCGCCAGATAAGCGGCCCCTCGTTCACGTCAGGGCTTGGGTGGGAACTCACTTTGCAGTTGTGCGAGGGTGTTTTCTTTCTCCTGCCACAGCGCGCTGACCCAGGTGGAAAAGGCCGCGCGGAAAGCGGCGTCCTGGCCGTAGTCTTCCTGCATGAGCTCACCCGGAACTTCGATGGAGCGGGCGCGCACTACCACTCGCCGTAATCGGCCGCACAAAAAATCCCAGAAGGTGGGAACTCCGTCGGGGTAGTAGATCGTCACATCCAGAATGCTGTGAAACTTGTCGCCCATGGCTTGCAGCGCCAGGGCCAGGCCACCCGCTTTGGGCTTGAGCAAATGGGGGTAGGGCGATTGCTGTTGGGCGTGTTTGGCCGGTGTAAAGCGGGTTCCCTCCAAAAAGTTCATGACACTGGTCGGAACGAGTGAAAATTTTTCGCAGGCTTTGCGCGTGGTTTCCTGGTCTTTGCCGCGCATCTCCGGGTGCTTCTTCAGATAGGCCTCGCTGTGCCTGCGCATGAAGGGAAACTCCAGTGCCCACCAGGCCAAGCCCATGACCGGCACCCAGATCAGCTGCTGTTTGAGAAAGAATTTCAGCAAGGGAATACGCCGGTTCAGCAGGTGTTGCAAAACAAAAATGTCTACCCAGCTCTGGTGATTGCTGCTCACCATGTACCAGCTGTCGGGCTGGAGTCCCTCAAGACCTTTTGCATCCCACTCTGTGCGTTGCGTCAGCGCCATCCAGCCGCTATTGCAACTGATCCAGCTCTCTGCGATCGAAAGAATCACCGGGTCCAAACGCAGGCGTACCCATGTGAACGGCAACACCAACTTGATTGCTGCCATTACCAGCAGGACGGGCACCCAGAAGAAGATGTTGAGCACCAGCAAGGCGCTGGCAATGACGCCGATCAGGAGAGGGGGGAGGATGTTCAGCATACAGACCTCTAAGGGTTGCGCCTATGACGATTGCTATGAAAAAAGGAGCTTCTCACGCAGATTTGGAGGGCGCAATCGGTGGAATATCTTCAAAAAAGCAGACGTTGTTGCGTCCCCGTTGCTTGGCTGCATACATGGCAGTATCCGCTTTTTTCAGGACCTCCGACGCCTCTGTCGGACTCCCGGCAAACAAGGTGATGCCGATGCTGGGCGTCGTGGAGTGCTGTGCATCGCCCAGAACATAGGGCTCATTCAGGCTGGCCAGAATCTTGTAACCGATCATGGAAGTGTGCAAGCGCGCTGCATCCGGCTCGCTCCCGAGGTTGTGCAGTAGAACCACGAATTCGTCCCCGCCCAGTCGGGCGACGGTGTCCACCTGCCGGATGCAATGTTGAAGGCGTCTGGCTACCTCTTGCAAGAGCTGGTCGCCGATTTCGTGGCCCCGGCTGTCATTCAGCTGCTTGAAGCGGTCCAGGTCCAGAAACATGAGTGCGCCGTGTTCCCGGCTGCGTTGGCTCTGGGCAATGGCGTTTTGCAATCGGTCGGTCAGGAGTCTGCGGTTGGGCAACCCTGTCAACGGGTCATGGAAAGCAAGGTGGCGTATGGCTTCTTCGGCCTCCTTGCGTTCGGTGATGTCACGCGCAATGGCAATGAAGCGCAGTTCCTCGTCACCCACGCGGGGTTTGCGTACTACAGATAGCTCAAACCATTTCTGGTTGCTGCCTACGTCCAGGCAGTACTGCACCCCGTTGGAGCGACCCTCTTCCGTTGCCTGCCGGAGGGCCCGCATGCAGGCGTCTGCGGCATCCCGCGGCAGCACTTCATGAAGGGTGCGGCCTATGAGCTTGTCCGGTGCCAAACGCAAGGCACCTTTGAATTGGCTGTGCACTGCTCTGTAATGCCCCTGGGCACTGAATTCGAACAACAGGTCGGGCAGGGCGTCCAGGGTGGCTTGTAACTCTGCGCGCGTGGCGAGAAGCGATTCCTCGGCTTGTTTGCGCGCAGTGATGTCCATCAAGGTTCCCACCATGCGCAGGGGCGTTCCGTCTTTGCGGGTCTGGACGACCTTGCCACGGCTGCTCAGCCAGATCCAGTTGCCATTGGCATGCAGGGCGCGGTATTCAGCCTGATAGGCGGTGCTCTGCCCACTCAGGTGGCTGTGCAGGGCCTGCGCGACCGGGGCGAGGTCATCGGGGTGTACGAACTGGCTCCATGCGCGTGGCAAGGTGGCATCGTCCGAAGCCCGCCCCAGCATGCTGAAGGCTCTGGCATCCATGCGGTAGCCCGGTTCCATGCTCAGGTCGTGGTCCCAGCGTCCCAGTTCGGCGCCCATGATGGCGAGTTCCAATTGCTCAGTAGTGTCGCGCAGCAGGGCTTCGGCATCCTTTCGGGCCTGTATGTTGCGTGACACCCCCAAAATGCCAATCACCTTTCCCTGGGCGTCTCTCATGGGGGTTTTGTGTACTTCAAACAGCTGTTCATCCGGGTTGATGTGGGAGGCGTTGTTTTCTTCGAAAGTGACCGTGCGCCCCGCCTGCAATGCCCATTGGTCAGACAGCAGGAAGCGCTGTGCAATCGATTCTTCAACCCAATGCGCATCCCTCGTTCCGATGATGTCTTCGACCTGGATGCCCAGCGCTGATGCGAATGCGTCATTGCAGGTCAGGTACACGCCATCGAGGTCTTTGACCCAGATTTGGTCTGGGATGGTCTGCATCACATTGCGCAACATGGCCTCGCTCTTGCGCAGGGCGGAGCGGGCTTTGCGTTCTCGTGTGATGTCTTCGACCGTGCCCTCAACACCCAGCAACTTGCCCACCTTGTCGGTAATCACATGGGCATGTTCTCGCACCCAAATGGGCTTGCCATCACTCAAGCGGAATAGCTCAGATACAAAGTCCTTCACTTTCCCTTGCTGGCGCAATTCGGCTTCAAAGTCCTTGCGCCGTTGCGGCTGGACATACGTGTTGAAACCACTCTCTTTGTACAGCCTGTGGAGCTGCGCAAAATCCTGGCATCGGTGCAGCCGAAGAAACGCCGCATTGACCTGTAACAGTTGGCCGTCCAAGGCCACGCGGTAGGCCCCGATAGGCAAGTGCTCGAACAGGGTCGAGGTATCGCGCTCGGGGCTCACCATGGCATCACAGCCTGGGTTACTTCAGGCTGCCTGACAAAAACTGGGCGAGGCGTTCGCTCTTGGGGGCACTCAATACCTGGGAGGGGTGCCCTTGCTCTTCGATCAGGCCTTTGTGCAGGAAGATGAGGTGATTCGACACCTCGCGGGCGAAGCCCATTTCGTGCGTGACGACCACCATGGTGCGGCCTTCTTCGGCCAGGCTCTTCATGACCCGCAGTACTTCGGATACCAGCTCCGGGTCCAGCGCACTGGTAGGTTCATCGAACAGCATCACCTCCGGCTCCACCGCCAGGGCGCGCGCAATCGCCACACGCTGCTGCTGGCCACCGCTCATGTGGGCCGGGTAGCGGTCTTCCACGCCGGAGAGTCCTACTTTGGCCAGGTATTTGCGGGCGGTGGCAACGGCTTGGTCTTTGGGCACACCCAGCACGTGCACGGGGACTTCAATGATGTTTTCCAGCACCGTCATGTGCGCCCAGAGGTTGAAATGCTGGAACACCATGGCCAGCTTGGTACGCAGGCGCTGTAACTGTTTGGGGTCTTTGGCTACCAGTTCCCCGGTGGGGCCGGCGACGAGCGCCAATTCTTCGCCTGCCACGTTGATGCGGCCCTGATGAGGCTTTTCCAACATGTTGATGCAGCGCAGGAAGGTGCTTTTCCCGGAGCCGGAGCTGCCGATGATACTGATCACGTCGCCGGCATGGGCAGACAGGGACACCCCTTTCAGCACTTCGTTGCTGCCGAAGCGTTTGTGGATGTTCTCGACCTGGAGTTTGAGGGGCTTGGTATCGGTCATGGTGGGTATGGCTTGTCTGGGGCAGGGGAGCGACGGCTGTTTCTCAGGCGCCGAGCAACTCGCCGGTTCGGAAGGCGGTGGCGCCGGCAATCTTGCCGATTTCGGCACCGGCATGGGCGTAGCGGTCTCGGACGCGCGCATAAAACATGCCCGGCACTCCGGCACGAATGGAGTGACGGGTGTTCTCGATCGGATTGATGACTTCAGCAACCAGGTCACCGGTCGACAGTGTCTGTCCGACTTCCGCGATATAAGCGACGACGCCCGGCACTGGCGTGCGCAGAGTCTCAGAGCCCGCTAATGGTGTGGGTTGGGCCGCAGGGGCAGGAATCTGCACAGGGCTGGCCGCGGAGATGGTGCCGCAGTGGGTCATGAAGTCCAACACCGCCCGGGCGTCCGATTGGGCCCATGCGTGCGTCACATCGGACTCGCCGCGCAGCTCCACTGTGGTGCTGTTGCAGCCCTGAGGCAGAGGTGCTTGGATGCCATCGTTGGCCAGACGCTCTGCCAGCTGCCACCAGGCGCCGGAGAGGCATTCGTCAAACGGACCGCTGCCTGAGTTGCGGGCCAGCAGGATCGCTTGAGCCTGTAGCAAATGCGCCAGGGGCTCCAGTTGGGGCCAGCAAGGTTCCTCGGTATAAAAGTGCATCACCCCTTCGCAATCGCAGTGCAGGTCGATGACATGGTCGGCGTCGTGGGACAGCATGAGAAGCGCGCGGCGCAAGCTTTGCAATTCAGTGTCCGGTTTCCATTGCTCCAGATACTGGCCCATGGCTTTGCGCACGGCAGTCACGTTGGCGGCCGCGTCCGGGCCCATCAGGGGCTTGATGGTGTCGTACACGGCCTTGGCAAGGTCCGGGTAATGGCGATTGAAATTCTCCGAGCTGTCGAGCTCAAATCGCCCCAAGGGCTTGTGGTCTATGCGTTGCGCGAGCCCAATGGGGTTGGCCACGGGCACCAGAATCACTTCGCCCCTGATCCGGCCTTCGGCCTCCGCTTGGTCCAGCAAAGCCCGCAAATGAAATGCCGCCAGCATGCCTGGCAGTTCTTCCGCATGCAGGCTGGCCTGGATGTAGACCTTGGGGCGGGCACCCGCCTGGCCGTAATGAAAACTGCTCAGGCTGCGATGGCTGCCCAAGCTGTTGGAAAGCAGCGTGTGGTCTTTGCGTTGCATGATGGTCAGTGTTTGCGGGGCGCGAGGTAGGCAAGAAAGTGCTTTTCAGCCACGCGGAAAATACCGATCAGGCAGAAAGACGCTACCAAATAGATGGCTGCGGCCGCAATGTAGGCCTCGAAGGGAAGGTAATAGTCTGAGTAAACGCGGCTTGCAGCGGCAGTCACGTCCAGCATGCTGGGCACGGCGCTCGCCAGGCTGGTACTCTGCAGCATCATCACGACCTCATTGCTGTACGCGGGCAAGGTGCGACGCAGGGCGCTGGGTAGCACGATGCGGCGCATGGCCTGGAAACGGCTCATGCCGTAAGCCTGCGCAGCTTCCAATTCGCCGGCTGCTGTCTCGCGGATCGCGCCGGCCAACATTTCCGCGGTGTAGCCGGCCGTGTTCAGGCTGAATGCCAGCAAGGCGCAGAAGAAGGGCTCCTTGAAGTGCGTCCAAGGCCAGACATCGTCCCAGCGCGCCTGGATCCATTCCAGCTGGCCGAGTCCGTAATAGATCAGGTAGACCTGAATCAACAGTGGCGTGCCGCGGATGACATAGGTGTAGCTGCCCACCACCCAACGCAGAATGGCCCAGCGGCTGGTCAGCGCGAGGGCGAAGATCAATGCCAATACGGCGCCGATCGCCAGCGATGAAGCCAGCAGGCCGAGGGTGGTGTAGATGCCGGTGATGTAGAGCTGCAGGTTCTGCGGCTCGAAGATGACATGCCACTTCATAGCTCACCCCGCTTGGTTCCCAGGCTGTAACGCGCATTCACTTTGCGGAGCACGAACAGGGAGACACTGGTGTAAATCAAGAAAAGGGCTGCACTGAACAAGAAAAACTCAAACGGTGAGCGGGTGGCCGCGCTGGCCTGCTTGGAGAGATAGGTCATCTCCTTCAAACCTATCAAGCTGACCAACGCTGTGGATTTGATCAATACCAGCCAGTTGTTGGTAAAGCCGGGCAGGGCGTAGCGTACCATTTGCGGGGCAGTAATGCGCATGAAGGCTCGGATGCGTCCCATGCCGAAGGCCCAAGCAGCTTCCATTTGGCCCTTGGGGATGGAGAGAATGGCGCCGCGGAACGTCTCGGTCATGTAGGCGCCGTAGATGAAGCCGATCGTGAGCACGCCGGCCAGAAAGGGGTTGATATCGACGGTTTTTTTGCTGCCGGAGAGTTCCAGCAAGTGGTTGATTCCGATGGTGCCGCCGTAAAACACCAGCAACATGACCACCAGATCCGGGACGCCCCGGATGACGGTGGTGTAGGTGCTGGACAGGGCAACCAGCACCGGTCGTCCTGACAGTTTGGCTGCTGCTCCCAGCAGGCCGAGGACGATAGACACCAGCAAGGCACACAGCGAAACGCCGATGGTCAGCACCGAGCCTTGCAATATGGCGACGTAATAGGAGTTCATGGGAGCAGAGGGGGCAATCAACGCAACGGGGCGCAGAGATGCGCCCCGTTGGATGCGGTTTTACAAGACTTATTCGCCGTAAACGTCGATGTTGTACTTGGCAAAGTACTTGTCGTTCAGGGTCTTGTAAGTGCCATTGCTGCGGATGGCCTTGATGGCCTCGTTCAACTCGCCCTTGAGCTTGTCTTCACCTTTGCGCAGCGCAATGCCGGCGCCGTAACCGAAGTACTGGGGCTGCTTCAAGTCAGGGCCGACCAACTCGTACTTGGCACCTTCAGGCTTGGAGAGGAAGCCACCGGTGACTTCCATGTAGTCGGCCACGGTACCGTCCAGACGGCCGGACTTGATGTCCAGGTAGACCTGGTCTTGTGCTTCGTAGGAGTTCACGATCACGCCAGCAGGCTTCAGGTCACCCAGAGCGTATTTCTCTTGGGTAGAGCCCTTCAGAACACCGATCTTCTTGCCTTTGATGGAAGCTGCGTCCGTGAACTTGGTGCCCTTTTTCAGCACGAGACGGCTGGGGGTGTTGTAGTACTTGTCGGTGAAGTCCACTTCCTTCAGGCGGTCATCCGTGATGGACATGGAGGAAATGATGACGTCGTACTTCTTGGCGTTCAGGCCGGGGATCATGCTGTCCCAGACTTGTTCCACGAATTCGCACTTGCGCTTGATCTGCTCGCACAGGGCATTGGCGATGTCCACGTCAAAGCCGGTGGGCTGGCCGTCGGCGGACTTGAAGGTGAACGGCTCGTAGGTGGGGTCGATGGCGACCTTCAGGGGACCGGCTTCGGGAGCGGGAGCAGCAGCGGCAGGAGCCGATGCGGGCGCAGCAGGCGCTGCAGGAGCAGCTTCTTCTTTTTTGCCGCAAGCAGCCAAAACGGAGGTGACTGCCAGTGCCAGCAGGAGTTTCTTCATGGAAAAGTCCTTAGATTTGCCGGACAGTGCCGGCGGTTGAAAAACAAGAAAAATCATTCTACGGGCTAAGCACAGCAAATTTGGTGCCGCCCCAACTCAGGGCATGGGGGTTTGTACCGGTGGAAAATGCGCTTTTGGCGTTTTCGGAAGTCGAAAGTAATAAAAAGTTCCGAATGCGAAAAGTCTCTGAGGCGACTGGCCCTGCGATTTCGGAATTGCGGTGCCCGTTGCTAAGCCCCTAAAAGTGCGTTGGCGGACTTAAAACCTTACACTCGCGGGTTATCCCCCGGACTCCTATGAACGCCCCAGTCGACGTCTCCTTCTTCGCGCGCGCCGCCAAGCCGATTTCCAGTTACCGCAAGTACTGGGCGTCCCGCTTTGGCACCGCCCCTTTCCTGCCCATGAGCCGCGCGGAAATGGACAAGCTGGGCTGGGACAGCTGCGACATCATCATCGTTACGGGCGATGCCTATGTGGACCACCCGAGTTTCGGTATGGCGGTCATTGGTCGCATGTTGGAGGCACAAGGCTTCCGCGTGGGCATCATCGCCCAGCCGGACTGGACCAGTGCTGAAGCATTCAAGGCGCTGGGCAAACCCAACCTGTTCTGGGGGGTGACCAGCGGCAACATGGATTCCATGATCAACCGCTACACCGCGGACCGCAAGATACGCAGTGATGATGCCTACACGCCGGGTGATGTGGGCGGCAAGCGCCCGGACCGGGCGGCCATTGTGTATAGCCAGCGCTGCCGCGAGGCCTTCAAAGACACGCCCATTGTGTTGGGTGGCATCGAAGGCAGTCTGCGCCGCATCGCGCACTACGATTACTGGAGCGACAAGGTTCGCCGCAGCATCGTGGTGGATGCCAAGTGCGATTTGCTGCTTTATGGAAATGCCGAGCGCGCGATTGTGGAAATTGCCCACCGCTTGGCTGCGAAGGAGCCGGTCGAGAACATCACAGACGTGCGGGGCACCGCTTTTGTGCGTCGACCTGAGGACGAAACGGGCAAGGGTTGGTTCGAAATCACCTCCACCACGGTGGATGAGCCGGGCCGGGTCGAAGCCCATGTGAACCCCTACATGACCACCAGCGAGCTAGCTGCCGAAAATGGCGCCACCTGCGCCAAGGAAGATGAAGCGAAAGCCACGGCAGCTGCCGCTGAGGCTGCGGGCGCTACAAATTCAGGAGCTGCTCGCGCAGATTCCATGGGCGCTAGTGCCCAAAAAGACTCCAAAGCGGACGTCAATGCAGTCATTGCGCCTCTGACCTTTTTCGCGAACCCCGCGCTGTCCGGTAAAGCGAAGCTCAAGGTGCCGCCGCGTGAAAAGTCGGTGATCCGACTGCCCAGCTATGAGCAGGTCAAGAGCGATCCCATTCTGTACGCACATGCCAACCGGGTGCTGCACTTGGAGACCAACCCCGGTAACGCCCGCGCGCTGGTGCAGGCGCACGGCGAGGGCGCGACCGCCCGCGATGTATGGATCAACCCGCCGCCCATTCCGCTGACCACGGCGGAAATGGACTTTGTGTTTGATCTGCCTTACGCCCGCAGCCCCCACCCGACCTACGCCGATGAAAACGGGAGCCATGATGGCGCCACCAAAATCCCGGCGTGGGAGATGATCCGCTTCAGCGTGAACATCATGCGTGGCTGCTTCGGCGGCTGCACCTTCTGCTCCATCACCGAGCATGAAGGCCGCATCATCCAGAGCCGTTCGGAAGAGTCCATCATCAAAGAGGTGGAAGATATCCGCGACAAGGTCAAAGGCTTCACCGGCACGATTTCTGACCTCGGCGGCCCCACGGCCAATATGTACCGCCTGGGTTGCAAGAGCCCCGAGATTGAAGCAGCTTGCCGCAAGCCCAGCTGCGTGTACCCCGGCATCTGCCAGAACCTGACGACCAACCACGATCCGCTGATCAAGATCTACCGCCGCGCCCGTGCCCTCAAGGGCATCAAGAAGATCCTGATCGGTTCCGGCCTGCGTTACGACCTCGCGGTGAAGAGCCCGGAGTACGTGAAAGAACTGGTGCAGCACCACGTGGGCGGCTATCTGAAGATTGCGCCGGAGCACACCGAACTGGGTCCGCTCACCAAGATGATGAAGCCCGGCATCGGCAGCTACGACAAGTTCAAGCAGCTGTTCGAAAAGTTCAGCGCCGAAGCAGGCAAAAAGCAGTACCTGATTCCATATTTCATCGCAGCCCATCCTGGCACCAGCGATGAGGACATGATGAATCTGGCCATCTGGCTCAAGAAAAACGGCTTCCGCGCAGACCAGGTGCAAACCTTTTACCCCAGCCCCATGGCCACCGCTACGGCCATGTACCACTCCGGTCGTAACACCCTGAAGCGGGTGCACCGCACCGCCCAGAGTGAAGAGGAAACGGTGGACATCGTGCGGGGTGAAAAGCGTCGCCGCTTGCACAAGGCGTTTTTGCGCTACCACGACGCCAACAACTGGCCACTCTTGCGCGAGGCGCTCAAGGCGATGGGCCGCGCTGACCTGATCGGCAATGGCAAGCACCACCTGATTCCGACCTTCCAGCCCCTGGTGGACGGTGGATATCAGAGCGCCCGCAAAAAGAACTCGACGGTGGCTCCGGTGAAGTCTGCCGCCGCTCGGGTGCAGCCACTCGGAAAAGCCGCAGCGCCGGTCAAGGGTCGCATCCTGACCCAGCACACCGGTTTGCCGCCCCGTGACACCGGAGCGCCCAAACCCTCATTCAAGGCGGTTCGTAAGCCGCGCTGATTTCGCTAGTTACTGCAGGGTGTCGCCGTCGTCGCCGGCGGCGATGGCCTTTTTGTCTCGCACATTCTTTTGCACGGTAACGGCGCTGTACAAGGCGAGCACGAAGGACATGGCGTAGTAGCCCTTCTCGGATAGCAGCAGGGTTGCATTCCACAAACCGGTGCCCAACAAGAGCAACGACAGACCTACCGCCAGATAGCAGATGCCATAGTAGGCGCCGGAGACCGGAATTCCTTCCAGCTTGTCGCGTACACATTTTTGCAGCGACACGGCGGCGAACAAGCCAAAGGCCAGCAAGGTGAAGTAGTAGCCTTTTTCGTTCAGCTGCATTTCAGCATTCCACAGGCCGAGCAGAAAACCACCGGCGCCCAAGCCCAGGCACGCGAAAGTGGCGCCCACATAGGCGCCGGAAGAAGACTGTGGAAACTGGATAGATGTTTTCATGGGTAGATGTGTGACGAAATAAAAGGATTGGCTTCGACGAACCGGAGTGCGGCTGCCCGATGGCGCTAAGCTATTGTTTTTGGTTGCACGTGCAGTGCCGGCGCCATTCTCTCAATAAATGTCGGACTTTTTCCAAAAAATGATCAGGGTAATCACGATAGCGTTGCTGTTGCCCGCCTTTGCCTGGGCCCAGGCGCCCATTCAGTTCAGTAACAGTCCGAAGGCCATCCAGCAATACGAATCGAGCACGCTTGAAAGCCTGGTCGAGCGCTGTCCTGTCGTGAAAGCGGAGAGTTACAAGGCCCCTGATGAGGTGCGCTCCCTGCGAAACGGATTCGTAGATGTGGTCACGCAAAATCCGCAAACCGGTCTGTATTCAGTTTTCGTTTTTGATCGGGACAAGCGCAGCTTCATTCTGGTGGATGGGCAGGCGCTCTCCCGCGACAAGAAACTTTCTCTCAGGTTAGTGCTACCCAGGGATTACGGCCGTTGCCGCTTGGTCCGTACGCTGCAGGGTCCTGAGATGCTGGAGGTCGTGCACACAGAGCGCAACTACGTGTCTGAGGTGCAGCGCATGCAAAAGCTCAGCAAAGAGCTGTTGGAATTGAGCGCGGCAGCGGTGCCACAACCCGCAGCATGTGTCGCTCCAGCCGGGATGCAGGATTTTCAATTTTGGGATGGCGGTACCCGCGTCAGTCTGAATATGTGCCATGAAGCCACAGCAGCCATGGTTGAGCGCTTGCGCAAAACGGTTCGCAAAGCCCATGAACGCTAGAACCTTTTGGCAATCATTCAAGCATCGAGTTCTTGGTGCCTGTCTGCTGGGTTTATCGGCGTGGACTGCGGCCGCTGAAAACGAGTGCCCGCCCGAGCCCAAGCCTTTGTCTCCCGAAATGTTTTCTGTGGCCCAGCGGCAGGCCCGCGACCGGGGTTTTCTATGGCGAGTGAGCAAGGACGGGCACAGCTCCTATCTTTATGGCACTTTGCATGTGGGCCGTGAGGCATGGCTGGCCGCTGGGCCTGCATTGGAGCAGGCGCTGAGAAGCACCAACACATTGGCCCTGGAGTTGGACCCGCTGGATCCTGATGTGGCTGTGCAAATGGGGCAAGCTCTGGCCAAGACGCCCAAACGCAAATTGGAGGAGGGTGCGCGGGCACGACTGGGGCGCCAGTTGCAGGTGCAGTGCATGCCGGTCGAGTCCGCTGACCAAGTTCCTGCGGAATTGTTGCTGGCGGGTTTGTCCCTGAACCTCGCGCGCCGGGATGGGTTGGATGGTCAATTCGGTTCAGAAATGTTTCTGGCCATGATGGCGCGCGCGCGCGGTATGAAAATCGTTTCGCTGGAAACCGTGGAGTTACAGCTTCGGGCGCTTTTGGCCGCAGATGATGCAGAGGCAGGTCAGATCCTCATCGATGGGCTTAATGAGCTGGAATCCGGTCATGCCAGAGAGAGCTTGCTGGATTTGGTGAGCATGTGGGAGAGCGGCGATGTCCGCCGCTTGGATACCTACGAGCACTGGTGCGAGTGCGTGGTAACTCCCATGGAAAAGTTACAAATGCAGCGTTTGTTGGACGAGCGAAACCCGGCCATGGCGCGCCAAATTGATGCAATGCACCGAAGTGGTTCGCGAGTTTTGGCCGCGGTTGGGAGTCTCCACATGTCCGGTCCACGGGGCTTGCCGGCCGTGTTAGCCCGAATGGGCTATGCCATTGAGCGTTTACCCTGATGCGCAAGGCACACCGCACCCTCACGAGGCATCACTATGTTGGTAACTTTTTGTCGTAACGGTTACAAAATTTTGATTTTCACGAATCACCTGAAGCGGAGCGTTCTTTTTTGCAGACTTATGGAATAAGCTGTGATTTAAACCAATGACAAACCTGTTGCCCATGAGCACGGGTGAATGTGAGAGACATATGCTGACAGACCACGACCTGGGTGCCTTGATGCGGGCCCAACATGCAGACCCTTTCAGCATTCTCGGGCCCCATACGGAAGCGGGCGGTGTGCGTATAACGGCGCTGTTTGCTGCGGCACACAAGGTGCTCGCTGTGGATCGCAAATCCGGCGAAGTGCTTGGTGAATTGGCACGGCATGAGGGCACGGATGTTTTCTCATTGGTGCTGGCTGACACAGCATCTTTTCCTGATTACAGGTTAGAAGTTCATTGGCAGGACCTGCAAGCAGGAGTCTCCACCCTCGAGGATCCTTATCGCTTTCCGTTCGTGCTCCAGGAGATGGATATATGGCTGCTGGCTGAAGGCACCCATTTGCGCCCCTATGAGTGCCTTGGCGCTCATCCCACCCAAATGTGCGGAATCGACGGCACCAGCTTTGCCGTGTGGGCCCCGAACGCCAAACGTGTGTCGGTGGTGGGTTCCTTCAATGGGTGGGATGGGCGCAGGCACCCGATGCGGCTGCGACGGGAGTGCGGTGTTTGGGAGATATTCATTCCGCATGTGAGCAAGGGTGATCTCTACAAGTTCGAGATATGGAACGCCCGCGATGCCATCACGACCAAGGCGGACCCTTTTGCGTTCTCAGCGCAGCTTCGGCCTGATACTGCCAGCGTGGTTTGCGGTTTGTTGCCCCGCCTGCCCATGGGCAGTGACCGCGTCCGCGCGAATGGCCTGCAACAGCCACTCAGCATTTATGAAGTGCACTTGGGCTCTTGGCGCAAGGCCGATGGATGGCGCTGGCTGAATTACCGCGAATTAGCAGATACCTTGGTGCCCTACGCACGTGAGATGGGTTTCACGCACTTGGAGCTCTTGCCGGTGAGTGAGCACCCCTTTGACGGATCGTGGGGCTACCAGCCCTTGGGGCTTTTTGCGCCCACTTCGCGTTTTGGGACGCCCGAGGATTTCAAGTATTTTGTGGATGCTGCCCACGCTGCAGGGCTGGGTGTGATTTTGGATTGGGTACCTGCCCATTTTCCGAGTGATGCACATGGCTTGGCAGAATTTGATGGCACCCACCTCTATGAATACGCAGATCCAAAAGAAGGCTTCCATCAGGATTGGAACACCCTGATTTACAACTTCGGTCGCACCGAAGTGCGCAACTTTCTGGTGAGTAATGCGCTGTATTGGCTGGAACGTTTCGGGGTGGATGGTCTGCGGGTGGATGCAGTGGCTTCCATGTTGTACCGGGACTACAGCCGTGCGGCGGGGCAGTGGATTCCCAATAAACACGGTGGCCGAGAGAACCTGGAGGCCATCGAATTTTTGCGCCGCATGAACCATGTGGTGGGTACCGAGCGTCCTGGAGCGATCACACTCGCAGAAGAATCCACAGCGTTCCCCGGTGTGAGCCGTCCGCCGTCTCCGGACTTGCAGAGCGGTGGCCTGGGCTTTCATTACAAATGGAACATGGGCTGGATGCATGACACCTTGCAGTACGCCTCCATGGACGGGGTACACCGCAAGTACCACCAGAACCAACTCACCTTCGGGTTGATGTACGCGTTTACCGAGAACTTCGTGCTTCCCCTGTCACACGACGAAGTGGTGCATGGCAAGGCGTCCTTGCTTGGCAAGATGTCGGGGGACGAATGGCAAAAGTTTGCGAATTTGCGTGCGCTGTACGGTTTCATGTGGGCCTACCCGGGCAAGAAATTGCTGTTTATGGGATGCGAGTTGGCCCAACCCACTGAGTGGGCCGACGGCGCACAGCTGCCTTGGCATCTGGAGCAACAAGCGCCGCATCAGGGGGTGCAGCGTTTGGTGCGTGATCTGAACCGCGTGTACCGCGCGTTCCCTGCGTTGCATGAGCAGGATGTGCAGCCAGAGGGCTTTGAGTGGATTGCCCATGACGATTCCGCACAGTCCGTGATCGCCTTTCAACGGCGGGCCAAAGACGGTCGGGTCGTGGTGGTGGTTTGTAACTTCACACCCGTGCCTCGACCCGGGTACCGCATCGGTGTTCCGGTGGCAGGGGCCTGGCGCGAAATCATCAACACCGACAACGGTGTGTATGGCGGCAGCAGCCTGAGTTCGGGCGCGCGAAGCACTGAGCCGGTCGCAGCGCATCACTTGGGTCAGTCGCTGGTCATTACTTTGCCGCCGCTGGCATGCCTTGTGCTCATTCCCGGAGAAGAATGAGTCGTTCCATGTCTTTGTCGAGCATGTTGCCGGGAAATGCTGCCGAGTGGGGCGCCACCCTCGCGCCGGAGGGGGTGAATTTCACCTTGGCAGCGCCTAACGCTACTTCGGTGGACTTGTGCCTCTTTGATGAGGCAGGCCTGACCGAGTTGCAGCGCTTGCCCTTGCCCGCCAAAACAGGCGATGTGTGGCACGGCCTGCTACCCGGCGGGCGTGCGGGGCAGGTATACGGCTTTCGTGTCCATGGGCCATGGGCACCCGAGCAAGGCCACCGGTTCAATCCGGCCAAGTTGCTGTTGGACCCCTATGCCCGCGAGGTGCTGGGGCGCTATGACGGTTCGGACCTTCACTGGGCGCATACGCCGGATTCCGCGCGCGGCCGGCAGCTGCCCGATAGCCGGGACAATGCCGCTACCGCATTGAAAGCACGCGTTTGTGCGCCGCTGCCAACTGTGAATCCCGGGCCCGTGGTGCGGCCCGAGCAACGTGTGATGTATGAGATGCACGTCAAAGGCTTCACCCGGCTGCATACGGGCGTGCCGGAGGCGCTGCGGGGCAGCTATGCGGGCCTGGCGCATCCTGCAGCCATTGCACATCTGAAGGCGCTGGGCGTCACCACCGTGAGTCTGATGCCCGTTGCCTTCCGTGCCGATGAAGAGCGTTTGCAGCGCCTGGGCTTGTCCAACTACTGGGGTTACAGCCCCATCGCGTGGAGCGCGCCGGAAATCCGGTATTGGAGCGGCACCGCCGGCAGCACTCCCCGCACCGAGTTCCGGGCCATGGTCGATGCTTTGCACGCAGCAGGGATAGAGGTGATTCTGGACGTGGTCTACAACCACACGGGGGAGACCGATGAATTTGGCCCCCTGCTCAGTCTGCGTGGCATCGACAACGGCACTTACTACCACCTGGAGCCTGGCGACGCATCCCGTTACCTTAACTGGACGGGTTGCGGCAACTGCGTCAATCTGAACCACCCGGTGGTCTTGCGTACCGTGATGGACAGCTTGCGCACCTGGGTCACGGACTATGGGGTGGATGGCTTCCGTTTTGACCTCGCGCCCGTCCTGGCCCGTGGAACTGCGGAGACAGACTACCGCTTCAATCCCCATGCCCCGTTGTTGATGGCGATCGCGCAGGATCCGACGCTGCGCAATTGCATGATGGTGGCTGAGCCTTGGGACATCGGGCCTGGCGGCTACCAGGTGGGTGCTTTTCCACCGGGTTGGCTGGAGTGGAACGACCGTTTCCGCGATACGCAGCGAAGCGCTTGGCTGCAACACAGTACCCACCGCGGTGCATTGGCCAACCGCCTGGCGGGTTCCGCAGAGGCTTTCAGTCCATTGCGTCGCGCGGCATACAGCAGCGTGAACTTTGTGACGGCGCATGACGGTTTTAACCTGATGGATGTGGTGAGCTACTGCCATCGTCATAACGACGCCAACGGAGAGGGAAACCGCGATGGCCATGGCCATAACCTGAGTGTCAACCATGGGGTGGAGGGTGCGAGTGACGATGCGCAAGTGGTGCAAGCCCGTGCACGCCACCGCCGCACTCTGTTGGCCGCCACGCTGTTTTCGCTGGGCACGCCCATGCTTTTGGCGGGTGACGAGCTGGGCCACAGCCAAGGCGGCAACAACAACGCGTATTGCCAGGACAACGCCATCACTTGGCTGAATTGGGAAGCGACTCGCCACGACCTGAGCACTTTTGTCGCCCGTGCCATTGCGTTACGCCGTGCGCTGCCGGCCTTGCAGGCCACCGGATGGTGGCGCAGCCATGCCGGTGAAGCTGGGTCCGGCCCGGTGGCAATGTGGGCATTGTCCGACGGTCGCACCTTGGAAGCTGGCGATTGGGAAGCACCTCAGGGCGGGCCATTGGCGGTTCAATTGCAGCTCGGCACTTCGGAAGCGGTCCTGTTGCTGCTCAACCCATCGGCCTCGGCACAAGCATTCACCTTGCCGGCGGGCGATTGGCATCTTTGCCTGGATACAGCCTCGGAAAGTGTCGGGGCCGAACCCGCTTCAACGGTCAGTCCCCTATTCACAGTACAAGCCGATAGTCTGGTCTTGCTCAGCGCTATGCGGCCTGTTTTCTAGATTCAAACCCAACCACTGTCACACCACCATGTCACGCATCACCATACCTACCTCGCCTTTTGACGGCCAGCGCCCCGGTACTTCGGGCCTGCGCAAAAAAGTTACCGTGTTCCAGCAGCCCCGTTACCTGGAAAACTTTGTTCAAGCCCTATTCGATGTGCTGCCGGATGCTGCCGGCTTGACGCTGGTGGTGGGGGGCGATGGCCGCTTCCATAACCGCGTGGCCATTCAAACCATCTTGCGTATGGCTGCAGCCAAGGGCTATGCCCGGGTACTCGTCGGGCAGGGCGGTATTTTGTCGACCCCTGCTGTCAGTGCTGTGATCCGCCGCCATGGCGCCAGCGGTGGCATCGTGCTGTCCGCCAGTCACAACCCCGGTGGTCCGGAGGGTGACTTCGGCATCAAATACAACGTGGCCAACGGCGGCCCCGCACCTGAGAGGGTCACCGAGGCGATTTTTGAGCGCACCAAGGTCGTTCGTGAGATACGCACCATGGATACGGCCGACATCAGCCTGGACACTTTGGGTAGCCAACACATCGGCAGCACTGAGGTGCTGGTGATTGACCCCGTATCCGACTATGCCGAAGTGATGCGCGGCTTGTTTGACTTTGACGCCATCCGCAAGTTGTTTGCGGGCGGCTTCACCCTGCGTTATGACGCCATGTGCGCCGTGGGCGGCCCCTATGCCAAAGCCTTGCTGGAGGGCGAGCTGGGTGCTCCAGCAGGAACAGTGGTCAATGGCACGCCACTCGAAGATTTCGGTGGTTTGCACCCGGACCCGAATCCGGTGAATGCCGAAGACCTGATCGCCCATTTGTTCGCTGCCGATGCCCCGGACATGGGTGCTGCGAGCGATGGGGACGCTGACCGCAATATGATCGTCGGCCGCAAGTTTGTGGTGTCGCCCAGCGACAGCCTGGCCGTCATTGCAGCCCATGCCACCTTGGTGCCGGGCTACCGCGCTGGCATTGCGGGTGTCGCGCGCTCCATGCCGACTTCCACTGCTGTGGACCGCGTCGCCAAGGCGCTGGGCATTCCGTGTTTCGAGACCCCCACGGGTTGGAAGTTTTTCGGCAACTTGATGGATGCCGGCAAAGTCACCTTGTGTGGCGAAGAAAGCTACGGAACCGGCTCCAGCCATGTCCGCGAAAAAGACGGTTTGTGGGCCGTGCTGTTCTGGCTCAACCTGATTGCCGCCAGCGGCAAATCGGCGGAGGAGCTGGTGCGCGAGCTCTGGGCGCAATACGGCCGTTGCGTGTATTCCCGCCACGATTACGAAGGCATTCCCACCGAGCAGGCCGATGCGCTCATGCGCGACTTGCGCGCGTCTCTGCCAACCTTGGGTGGCACCTCCATCGCCGGATTGCCGGTGGACTTTGCGGATGATTTTGCCTATACCGACCCGGTGGATGGCAGCGTGAGCCAGAAGCAGGGCGTGCGCATCGTGCTGACCGATGGTTCTCGCGTGGTGTTCCGCCTTTCGGGCACCGGCACCGAAGGCGCGACTTTGCGCATCTACCTGGAGCGCCATGAGCCCGATGCCACTCGTCAGGACATCCCCGCCCAAGAGGCACTGCAACCCCTGATTGCCTTGGCTGAAATGGTGGCACGCATCCGCCATTTCACCGGCATGAACCAACCCACTGTGACGACCTGAGCCGCAGAAGCGCAGGCCTCACTTTCATCACATCAAAACCAAGCGACAGGAGACAAAATCATGAGTACTACAGACAACGCCCGCAACCTCGCGCTCCAAGAGCGCCACATGCAGCCCCATATGCTGGTGCGCCGCACCATCGCCCTGGTGTTGGCGGGTGGCCGTGGCTCCCGCCTCAAGCAGCTGACCGACCGGCGCGCCAAGCCTGCGGTGTACTTCGGTGGCAAGTTCCGTATCGTTGACTTTGCGCTTTCCAACTGCGTGAACTCCGGTATCCGCCGCATCGGCGTGATCACCCAGTACAAGTCGCACTCCCTGTTGCGCCACTTGCAGCGTGGCTGGAGCTTCTTGCGTGCTGAGCTGAACGAGATGGTCGACCTGTTGCCCGCCCAGCAGCGGGTGGACGAGGAGCACTGGTACCGCGGCACGGCCGATGCGATCTACCAGAACCTGGACATCATCCAAAGCAGCAAGCCTGAGTACGTGGTGGTGCTGGCCGGCGACCACATCTACAAGATGGATTACTCGCTGATGCTCAAAGACCACGTGGAGAGCGGCGCTGGCTGCACCGTGGGCTGCATTGAAGTACCACGCGAAGAGGCCACTGCCTTTGGTGTGATGGCCGTGGACGGCAGCCGCAAGATCACCGAGTTTGTCGAGAAACCCGCCAATCCGCCCGCCATGCCGGGCAATGATGCTGTGTCTCTGGCCAGCATGGGCATTTACATCTTCGACTCCAAGTATCTGTACGATCTGCTGGAAGACGATTTAGCCAACCCTGAGTCCAGCCACGATTTCGGCAAAGACGTGATTCCCCGCGTGGTGCGCGAGGGCAGGGCGGTGGCCCATCCCTTCTCCATGTCCTGTGTGTCGTCCACCCCGGACGCCGTGCCTTACTGGCGCGATGTGGGTACCATCGACGCCTTTTGGGAAGCCAACCTCGACCTCGCCTCGGTCACCCCTGAGCTGGATATTTACGACACCAACTGGCCCATCTGGACCAGCCAGCGCCAGTTGCCACCTGCCAAGTTTGTGCAGGACGCGGACGGCAAGCACGGCCAGGCCATTAACACCATGGTGTCGGGCGGCTGCATTGTGTCGGGCTCCATCGTCAGCAACTCGGTGTTGTTCAGCAGCGTTCGCATCCATTCGTTCTGCGTGATTGACCAGGCCGTGCTGCTGCCCGAAGTCACCATCGGCCGTGGCTGTCGCCTGAGCCGTGTGGTCATTGACCGGGGTGTGGAAGTGCCGGATGGCTTGGTGATTGGAGAAGACCCGGTGGCAGATGCGGCACGCTTTGAGCGCACCGACAACGGCGTGGTGCTGGTGACCAAAGACATGCTCAAGAAGTTAAGCACCCCCTGAGCCGCTGCGCGTCTCCCCCCTCTGTAAAGAAAGAACCTATGCGCATCCTGCAAGTCAGTGCCGAAATATTCCCTCTGCTTAAAACCGGAGGGCTGGCTGATATTGCCGGTGCGCTGCCGGCGGCTTTGCATGAAGCCGGCTGCGATGTGCGGGTGCTGTTGCCTGGCTTTCCGGCCATCGTGGCGGGCTTGCGCAACCCCAGTCCGGTGGGCGCTTTTGTGATGCCGTGGGGCGAAATGGTGGAAGTCGTCTATGGCGACTTGCCGGCGCTCGCCCGCGGCGACATGCAGCAGGGCGCTTATGTGCTGTTAGCGCCTGGCCTTTACGAACGACCGGGCAATCCGTATGAAGATGCCAACAAGCAGCCCTATGGCGACAACCACCGCCGTTTCGCGGCACTTGGCCAAGCCGCAGCCCATCTGGCGCATGGCATGGACAGCTTGTGGCGCGCCCAACTGGTGCACAGCCACGACTGGCACGCAGGTTTGGCCAGCGCTTACCTCAAGCTCTGGGCCGACCGCGGCGCCACGCGGGTACCCTCGGTATTTACCGTGCACAACCTGGCGTACCAAGGCATATTTGGCCCGCAATACTTCGGCGACTTGGGCCTGCCGGGCGAAGCTTTTCACGTGCAGGGCATGGAATTCCATGGCCAGCTCTCCTTCATGAAGGCAGGCTTGTTTTATGCCAGCCACATCACTACCGTGAGCCCCACCTATGCCCGCGAGATCCAGACGCCTGAGCAGGGCTGCGGGCTGGACGGTTTGCTGATGGCAAGGCGGGATGCCCTGAGCGGCATCCTGAATGCAGTGGATGACACGGTGTGGAACCCTGCCAGCGACGCCTTGCTGGAACAAAATTTTGACGCCCGCCACATGGCAGGCAAAGCGATCAACAAGGCCATGCTGCAAGGCGCCATGGGCCTTGCCATTGAGCCGGATGCGCCGCTCTTCGCCGTGGTGAGCCGCCTCACTGAACAAAAAGGACTGCCGCTGGTGCTGGCCGGGCTGGACGAAATTGTGTCCCGAGGTGGCCAATTGCTGGTGCTGGGCAGCGGCGACACCTGGCTGGAACAGGCTTTCACCGAGCGCGCCAAAACCCATGCCGGCCGGGTGGCCGTGAAACTGGGCTACGACGAATCCTTTGCCCACCGGGTATTCGCAGGCAGTGACGTGACCCTGGTGCCCTCGCGCTTTGAGCCCTGTGGCCTGACCCAGATGTATGGCCTCAAATACGGCAGCCTGCCTTTGGTGCGCCGCGTAGGCGGCTTGGCAGACACGGTGGTGGACAGCGATCTCGAAACCCTGGAAGACCGCACTGCCACCGGCTTTGTATTTGATGCCTTTGACGAAACCGCCTACCGCAAAGCGGTGCGCCGCGCTTTTGCCCTTTACCACCGCAAGGCGGAATGGAACCGCGTACGCCAAACCGGCATGAAGCTTGCCTTCGACTGGGCTACTGCCGCCGGGCACTACACCCAGCTTTACCAAAGGTTGATTCAAGAATGACCCACACCTCTTCCCCTACTGCGAGTGCCCCTGTGACTTTTGAATTTGATGCGCCCGGGCGCGACCTCGAATCCCTGAAACGCTCCATCGCCAACAAACTGATGTTTGTGGTGGGCAAAGACCCGGAAGCCGCCCGCCCTGAGGACTGGCTGCACGCCGCCGCCTATGCCGTGCGCGACCAGCTTGTCGAGCGCTGGATGACCACCACCCGCGCCCAGTACGCCCAGGACGCCAAGCGCGTGTATTACCTCAGCATGGAATTTTTGATCGGCCGCACCTTCAGCAACGCCATGCTGGCCGTGGGCCTGCGCGAGCGAGTCAAGCAAGCCTTGGCGGACTTCGGGGTGGATATCGACGCGGTGACCGAGCTGGAGCCCGACGCTGCTTTGGGCAATGGTGGCTTGGGCCGCTTGGCCGCTTGCTTCCTGGACTCCATGGCCACGCTGAATATTCCCGGCTTTGGCTACGGCATCCGCTACGACTACGGCATGTTCAAGCAAACCATTGTGGACGGCCGCCAGGTGGAAGTGCCGGACTACTGGCTCACCCACGGCAACCCCTGGGAGTTCCCTCGCCCGGAGGTGACATACCGCGTGCAGTTCGGCGGCCATGTGGTGAAAGAAGGTGACGCTTACAAGTGGGTGGACAGCCACGATGTGCAAGCCATGGCCTATGACACCATCATCCCCGGCTACGCCACCAAGGCCACCAACACCTTGCGTCTGTGGTCCGCCAAGGCTACCCAAGAGATTGATTTGGGCGCCTTCAACCGCGGCAACTACATGGCCGCTGTGGAGACGAAGAACCACTCCGAGAACGTGTCCCGCGTGCTCTACCCGGAC
Organism: Rhodoferax mekongensis; assembly: GCF_032191775.1. Lineage (NCBI taxonomy): Bacteria > Pseudomonadati > Pseudomonadota > Betaproteobacteria > Burkholderiales > Comamonadaceae > Rhodoferax > Rhodoferax mekongensis. Next base: position 2,403,987 of record NZ_CP132507.1, read on the forward strand.
GACTCCACGCCCTCCGGCCGCGAGCTGCGCTTGCACCAGGAATACTTCTTCTGCAGCGCCAGCGTGCAAGACTTGCTGCGCCGCTACCTGCGCACCCATGACAACTTCGAGAGCTTGCCAGACAAAGTCAGCATCCACTTGAATGACACCCATCCGGTGCTGGCGATTCCTGAGTTGATGCGCCTGCTGCTCGACGAGCACCACCTGCCCTGGGCGGATGCCTGGCGCCTGTGCCAGGGTGTGTTCAGCTACACCAACCACACCCTCATGCACGAGGCACTGGAGACTTGGCCAGTCGAGATGATGGGCCGCATCCTGCCGCGCCACCTGCAAATCATTTACGACATCAACGCCCAGTTTTTGCACCAGATATCGCTGCGCGGCGGCAGCCCCGAGCTGTTGCGCAAGGTCAGTTTGGTGGATGAAGCCGGCGAGCGCCGTGTGCGCATGGCCTACCTCGCGGTGGTGACCAGTCACTCGGTCAACGGCGTGTCGGCCTTGCACTCCGAGCTCATGAAGGAAAGCATCTTCTTTGACTTTGCCAATCTTTGGCCTGAGCGCTTCAACAACAAAACCAACGGCATCACCCCGCGCCGCTGGCTGGCGCAGGCCAACCCGGCCTTGTCGGCCGTGCTGGACAAGCAGGTCGGCACCGGTTGGCGCCGTGACCTGACCCAGCTCAGCGGCCTGAATGCGGTGCTGACCAGCCCCAAGGTGATCGAGGCCTTCCAGGGCGCCAAGCTGGTCAACAAGCAGCGCCTGGCTGCCTGGGTGCAGGCCAACATGGGCCTGACCATCCCGACCGATGCGCTCTACGACGTGCAGGTCAAGCGCATTCACGAATACAAGCGCCAGCTACTCAATGTGCTGCACGTCATCACCCGCTACCTGCGCATCATCAACAACCCCGGCTCGGTGACGGTGCCCCGTGTCGTGGTGTTTGCCGGCAAGGCAGCCTCGGCCTACCATATGGCCAAGCAAATCATTCACCTGATCAACAGCGTTGCCAAGGTCGTCAACAACGACCCTCGTGTGGGCAATCTGCTCAAAGTCGTGTTCATCCCCAACTACAGCGTGAGCCTGGCCGAGCGCATCATCCCTGCGGCCGATTTGTCGGAGCAAATCTCCACCGCCGGCACCGAGGCGTCCGGCACGGGCAACATGAAGTTCGCCCTGAACGGTGCGCTCACCATTGGCACGCTGGATGGCGCCAACGTTGAAATCCTGGAGAACGTGGGTGCCGACAACATCTTCATCTTCGGCCTGACCACGCCACAAGTGGCCGCCACCCGCGCCGCCGGCTACCAGCCACGCGCCATCGCCGAGGGCAACGCCGAGTTGACTGCGGTGCTGGAAGCCATCCGTGATGGCGTCTTCAGCCCGGACGAGCCCGGCCGCTTCCAGAGCATTTACGACCTGCTGGTGAACTGGGGTGACCACTATCTGCTGCTTGCCGACTACGCCGCCTACATCGCCGCGCAAGAGCAGGTGGACGTGGCCTACCAGAGCAAAGAGGCTTGGTCTGTCATGGCCCTGCGCAACGTGGCCGCCATGGGGCCGTTCTCAGCGGACCGCACGATCGGCGAATACGCTGACAAGATCTGGAAGAGCAAACCGCTGGAACTGGCTTCCTGATAGGTGTGCAGAGGCGGATTTGAGTCGAATCTGCCTCTGGCGCCCGTGTAATATGCGCGGGCAGCTATGAATTCAGGAGCGGTTTGATCCGGTCCCAGAACACGTAGGCGCCCAGTGCAGCGAGGTGCAACCACACCGTCAGCCAATACATCGCCTGAAAACCGGGCTTGACGGTTTTGTGTCGCAGCATCTGCTGCGCCAGTCGCGCAGCGGGCCAGCCGCCGGCCAAGCCGAACAGGTCCAGCGTGTCTTCTTTAGTTCGCCACTGGCCATTGCGGGCGGCATGCTTGTCCAACCTGTAAGCAAAGAAGGTGGCTAGGTTTAGCGCAACTCCAAGCCCCAAAACCAAGGGCGGCAGGCGGTGTTGGTAGATGCCCCAACCCAACACTGCCGCCCAGAGTGCCGCCAGGGTGGCGGTGGGAAACTGCTTCAACCTGCCAGCGCCACGTACACGTTTTGCACGTCGTCGTTTTCGTCAATGGCGGCCAGGAAGGCTTCCACTTCTTCCAGCGCTTCGGCGCTCAGGCTGGTGGGGTCTACAGGGTTTTTGGCCTTGTAGCCCAGCTTCATCGACAGCACGTTGAAGCCGAAGTTGGGCAGGGCGCGGGCGACCAGGTCCAGGTCGGCGGGGTCGGTGTAGAACACGGTGTTGCCTTCTTCATCACCGGCTTCAAAGTCTTGCGCACCGGCTTCAATCGCGGCCACTTCAGCGTCGGAGTCGGCGGCGGTCGGGGCGGCTTCAATCATGCCCAGGTGGTTGAAATCCCACGCCACCGAGCCGCTGGTGCCTAGCTGGCCTTTGCGGAACAGCACGCGCATTTCAGGGGCAGTGCGCTTCACGTTGTCGGTCAGGCACTCCACCATCACTGCCACTTGGTGAGGCGCAAAGCCTTCGTAGATAACGTGCTCGTAATTGATGACTTCGCCTGTCAGCCCGGCACCTTTTTTGATGGCACGCTCCAGCGTTTCTTTGGGCATGGAGACCTTGCGGGCCTGCTCGACCACCAAGCGCAGCTTGGCGTTGGCAGCGGGGTCCGCGCCGCCACGGGCGGCCACTGTAATTTCTTTCACCAGCTTGGTAAACAGCCGGCCCTTGGCATCGGCCACCAGGGCTTTGCCCTTTGCTTTCCATTGCGCGCCCATAGCGAGTCTTTCCTTGAGTTGTAAGGCGCGATTTTACTTGGGCACTTATGCCATCCTGATACCCGCGGTGATACGCTGCCCCATCATGACAAACAGCCCCACGCTTACTCCCGATAACCGTACTGGCCGATATGCAGTTTGGCTCCTGGTGCTGCTGGCCGTGCCAACTGGCGTTGGTCTGTTGCTGGACGCGCACATCACCGTCATGACCCAGTCCATGTTGTATGTGCTGGCCGTGGTGGTCGGCGCCTACGTATTGCCAGCTGCTGCCTCCATGGCCTGCGCGGTGCTGGCGGTGGTGGGTTTGAATTTCTTTTTCGTGCCGCCGCGATGGACCTTTGCTGTGGACAGCCAGGAACACTTGGTGGCGCTGGTCGTCATGATGGTGGTGGCACTGGTCATCAGCCAGCTCAGCCAGCGCCTGCGCCGCAACACGGCACTGGCCCGTTTGCATGCCCGCCGTGCCGAGCAGTTGCAAACCCTGGCCTCGCAGCTTTCGCTTTGCACTGACGCCGCTGCCGCAGCCCGCGCAGGCGCACGGCATGTGGCTCAGGCCTTTGACGGACCTACCGTGCTGGCTCTGCAATCTGACGGGCAACTGTCGGGAGTCGACGCCGCTACAGAGATCACGCCCTCGATGCAAGACGGTCTGCGTGCGGCCATGCGTGAAGCGGCAGTGTTGGGGCCCGGCACCGGACGCTGGCCCGGCTTGAATGCCTGGTACCTGCCCTTGGGAAGCGGGCAGCAAATGTATGGAGCGGTCTGTGTGCAAAACATCGAGGCATCGGATGACGCAGGACGGGAACATGCCCAAGCCCTCAGTGCTTTGCTCGCCCAAGCCCTGGAGCGTTTGCGCTTGGGCCGCGAGATGGCCATGGCCAACGAACGCAACACCCGTCAGCAACTGCAAAACACCTTCCTGGCGGCCGTATCGCACGACTTGCGTACACCCCTCGCAGCCATGGTAGGCAATGCCAGTTCACTGCTCACCCAGCGCGACAAGATGACGACGGATGAGCAAGCCACCTTGCTGGACGGTATCGTGCTCTCGGCCACCCATTTGTCGCGCCTCACCGAAAACACCTTGCAGCTCGTGCAACTGGCCAACAGCGACCAGCCTCTGGCGCTGGATTGGGAATCGATGGAAGAGATTGCCGGTGCTTGTGTGGCGCGTCATCGGCAGGCGGGTGGAGAAACACGCTTGCGCTTGCATTTGGCTGCGGGTCTCCCGCTGGTGCGGGTGAATGCCGTGTTGATAGCGCAGCTTTTGGACAACCTGTTGGATAACGCCCTGAAATACAGCGAAGACGCGGTGGACCTCAAAGTGCGCGTGTATAACGGCCACATGCAGATCCTGGTGCAGGACCGTGGCCCTGTAATTCCCAAAGAATTGCAGACGCAAATCTTTGAACCTTATTCCCGCGGCGATCGGTCAGGAAAACAGGGCGCGGGTTTGGGTTTGGCGCTGTGCCGCGCTATCGTGCTAGCCCACGGTGGCCGCATCAGCCTGCGGGCCCGCCAAGCAGGCGGCAACAGCTTCCGGGTGTGCCTGCCTTTGTCGGTTGAGCCAAGCTTGGCACCCTCGGGAGATGCACCATGAGCTTGCAAGTGCTGGTGGTGGAGGATGATCGCAGCATCCGCGAGATGATGCGCCAGGCCCTGAGCCTGGAGGGTTTCACCGTGCGCACGGCGGTGTCGCTGAGTGAGGCCGGCTCCATGGTGGAGAACGCCACGCCGGACCTGATGTTGCTGGACTTGGGCTTGCCGGACGGCGACGGCGCTGCGCTCTTGCAGCGCGTCCGGCTGACGCACAACTTCCCGGTGCTGGTGGTATCGGCCCGACACCAAGAGGCGCAAAAAGTGCAGCTGCTGGATGCCGGGGCTGACGACTATCTGGTCAAACCCTTCAGCGTGGCAGAGCTGTTAGCCCGTATCCGCGTGGCGCTGCGCCACCGGGGCACCACCGTGGCCGCGGCGGTCACGCGCCACACCTTGGATGGGCTGGAGATCGACCTTGAAGCCCGTTCGGTGCACTTGGCAGGTGCGGCGCTGCACCTCACTCCCACCGAATTCAATCTCCTGGCCCGCCTGGTGCGCAGTGCGGGCAAAGTGGTGACCCACCGGCAACTGCTGCTGGATGTGTGGGGTGCCGAATTTGTGGACCACACCCACTACCTGCGGCTGTATATGGGGCAGTTGCGCGCCAAGCTGGAGCGCAACCCCGCGGAGCCCCGCCACCTGCTGACGGAAGTGGGCGTGGGCTACCGGCTGGCCACGGTGTAGCCCTCGCACCTATTCCTTATGCGATCCTGATGCGTTCAGGCGCACAGTGAGAGTCCTCACAACTCTCAAAGAATGTATGCGGAATGCAGAACATCATGGCGGCACTGCCGCGCTGACACTGGGCGCACTGGGTGTGGTGTACGGCGACATAGGCACCAGCCCGCTCTACACCGTCAAGGAAATCTTCGGACCCGCCACGGGCATCCCGCTGGATGCACAGCACCTCATAGGCGCGGTGTCGGTGGTGTTCTGGGGCCTCATGCTGGTGGTCACTCTCAAGTACGTGCTACTCATACTGCGTGCGGACAACAACGGGGAGGGCGGCATCATGGCGCTCACCGCCCTGGCGGCCAAAGCGGCCGGTACCACGCCGCGCCGACGCATCACGCTGCTGCTCATCGGGGTCATGGGGGCAGCCCTTTTCTATGGGGACAGTGTGCTGACGCCCGCCGTGTCGGTGTTGAGTGCGGTGGAGGGCTTGGAAGTGATTACCCCTGCGTTCAAGCCTTATGTGCTGCCTATCTGCACCGGTGTGTTGATCGCGCTGTTCGCATTCCAGCGATTCGGCACCTCGGCAGTAGGCAAATTTTTCGGACCGGTGATCGTGGTGTGGTTCGGCGTGTTGGCAGCGACGGGGGTGGCCCAAATTGCGCAGGAGCCAGCCATACTTGCGGCACTGAATCCTCTAAACGCATTCTCGTTTCTCGCGGCACAGGGTTGGCACCTCTTTGTGGCTTTGGGTGCCATTGTTCTAGCTTTCACCGGCGCCGAGGCGCTGTACGCCGATATGGGGCATTTCGGCAAGCGTCCTATCCAATGGGCGTGGACCGGCCTAGTGCTGCCAGCGCTGGCCATCCATTACATGGGCCAGGGCGCTTTGTTGATGCGTGACCCTTCTGCCCTGGAAAGTCCGTTTTTTCGCATGTTTCCTGAAGCCTGGCTGATTCCTGCCGTGGTTCTGGCGACGCTCGCAACGGTGATTGCTTCGCAAGCCGTAATTTCCGGATGCTATTCCATGACCCGCCAGGCCATGCAGCTGGGGCTTTTGCCACGCATGCAGGTTATCAACACTTCTGCCAAAGAGGCTGGCCAGATCTACATGCCCGGGGTGAACTGGTTATTGCTGGTGGCCGTATTGCTGGCGGTGTTCGGGTTCGGCAGCTCGTCGGCCATGGCCGCCGCCTATGGCATCGCAGTCACTGTGACCATGTTGATTACGACGGTGCTGACCTTCTTTGTTGTGCGCCAGGGCTGGCGTCTGCCCTTGCCGCTGGCGATAGCGTCGACTGCCTTTTTCATCATCGTGGACGGCATGCTGGTGGTGGCTTGTTCGCTCAAGTTCTTTCAAGGTGGTTGGTTCCCCTTGGTCATGGGCGCGGCTATCTTCATGGTGATGGCCACATGGCGTCGCGGACGCGAACTCTTGTTGAGTTCCTTGCGTCAGGACGATCCTGAACTCTTGCCTTTTGTGCAGTCGCTGAGCCAGGACAGCATGCATCTGGTGCCCCGCACCGCCGTGTACGCCGTGGCCAACCCGGACACGGTACCCCAAGCCTTGATGCACAACCTCAAGCACAACCAGGTGCTACATGAGCGCAACATCATCCTGACGGTGGTCTTCCATGACGTGCCCTGGATTCCATTTGAAGAGCGCGTCAAGGTGCAGCCGCTGGTCAGTGGCTTCTGGCGGGTCGAGGTGCACTACGGTTTCAAAAACAATCCGGACATCCCGCAGGCCCTTGAGCTGTGCAAGGCGCATGGCATTGCCATCAACCTGTTTGAAACTTCGTACTTCTTGAGCCGGGAAATTGTGGTGCCTACCAAGGGGCACGGTATGGCTTTGTGGCGCGAGCGCATGTTTGCCCTCATGTCACGCAATGCCGGCAATGCAGCGGACTTCTTCCGCCTGCCCGACAACTGTGTGGTGGAGCTCGGAACACGGGTGCAGATTTAAAGGCAGGGGCTAGGGGCGGGCCGTGGGGCCTTGCAGCACGGGCTTGGGCGCGCTACGCCACTGCTCGATACGCTGCTCCACCTGGGTGTGAAACAGGTAGCTCACGCCTAGCGCTACAAACCAGCTGCCGGCGATGAAGAAAAGGGCGGCATCGCCGTCTTCCCAGCCCAACTCGGCCCAAGCGGCATTGGCCAACAGCAGCACCGAGTAGTGCACCAGAAAGAGTGCATACGAAGTGCGGCTGAGTTGACCCAATAAGTAGTCCAGCCACCGGGGCAGCCGCAGCTGCCAACTGCCGAAACTGGCCAGCACGGCTGACACGCTGATGGCCAGGGCCATGCGCTCGCGGAAGTTCACCGTAAGCGATGCCAAGCCCGCGCTCAAGGCAGTGGCATAGAGCACGATGGCATAGAGTCCATGGCGAGCCCGCAGCCCGGCCCACCAGGCCAAGGCACCCAGGCCATAAGCACCGAAGAAGTACAAGGCCCACGCATCCCAGCTGGCATCGGTGTTGAACCAGGTTACCGAGGCGATACACAGCAGTGCCACCAAGCCCATGCTGAGCCAGCGTTTGCCCCGGCTCACCCAAAGCAGCAATGCCAGAGCCGCGTACAGCTGGAAGTCAATGGCCACGTACCACACGCCCGCCGAGAGCGACTCCACATCCAGCACGCTGTGCAGCAAGCTGGCGTGGGCCAAAAACTGGGTGAAAGTGGGCGCGGCGGGTACCACTGCCGTGTCCAGAAATGGACGTGCCAGCGCCGAGCACAGCACGGTGAGCAGCAGTGCAGCCACAAAGGGGAACGCCAGCCGCACGTAGCGCTGCCACAGGCCCATCAGCATGGCGGTGGCGGGTCGTTTGGTCAGGGCGAAGCTGCGTGCGGCAAGGTAACCGGCGACCACCAGAAAGACTTGCACGGCCATGCGGGCGTTGTCATAGAGCCAAGCCATCACATCGGGCAGAGCGTCCGACGCGGCTTCAGACAAAGGCCCGTAGGCCGAAAAGTGATGCAGCACGATGCACTGGGCTGCAACGACTTTGAGGATATCGATCAGGCGGAACTGGTGGTGGGCGGGCAGGCGAACAGCGGTCATCAATGCAAGCAAAAAAGGCCCCGCCGGCCTCTTTAAGCCAGCGTGAACAAGGGTATGTCTTTGGATGTGGCAAGCGCATCAAGCTGCTTGCGGGTTTTGCCGGCCACAAAAGCGGCAACGGCGGCATGGGTCTCCGGGGAGAACATGGCCAAGGGGTGCGATTGTCGCAGACCCGCGGCCTCAGCCAGCGCCTTGGAAAAATGCGGCTCCAGCGCTGCAAGTGCCACGCGCCCGTCCTTGCAAGGGTAGACGCGGTAGCCTGCATGGCTTCCGCCCACTGCAGAACCCGGCAATGTGAGACCCCAGCTGCGGGGCAGGGCGAGGTAAGCGGCCGCCTCGGAGAGGGCGACTTCCAGATACACACCTTTACCTTTTTGGTGCTGGTGCAACCGGGTTTGCAGCACGGCTTCGCTGGTCATGAGCGAGCCGCCCATGTCGGCATACAGGGTAGGGGGCAAGTCGAGGCCGGTCACCAGGCCGTTTTCTGCCAGGTAGGTCAGGTCGTGTCCGGGCTCTTCGGCTCGCTCGCCCGGTGCCCCCACGATGGCGACCATGGAGAGCCGGGGGTACCGCTTACGCAGGGCCTTCCATTCCATCCCGAGTTTTTTGAGCGCACTGGGCCGGAAGGAGGTGAGCAGCACGTCGGCCTTGGCCAGTTCTTTGTGCAGTGCCTGCTGGCCTTTCTCGGTTTTGAGGTCGGCGGCCAGCACCCGCATGCCGCGGTGCATCTGGTCATAGGCTTTGCGGTTGTACAGGCCCATGGGGTCGCCAGACGACCCGACCGGTGCGCCTGCGGGGGCGGGGGGCTCCAGCTTGACGCAGGTTGCACCCATGTCAAGGCAGCGCATCAGCGCAGCCGGCCCCGGCAGGTTGAGTGCCAGGCTCAGTATGCGGGTGCCCTTGAGCGGGCGGATGATTTTGGCGGGTGTGGCGGCAATAGGTTCGGGCATGGTTTTGCTATCAAAAAAGAAGCTGTTCGCGCATATTCTGCCTGCGCTGGAGGCTTATTTGTTATGTAAGTGTCGCCAACTGGACGGCCCAGGTCTTGAGCCACTCCACTGCGTCTTCCTCGGGCTGCATCGTCTCCATCGCGTCAATCTCGCAGATGTCGCCCACTCGGCGGGCACCCAAGTCTTGCAGCTTGGCGTCAAACTGTTTGCCGCCGCCAAGAAAGCTGTCGCCATAGCTGCTATCCCCCAAGGCGACCAGACCGTAGCGGACATGGCCCAGGAACTTGGCCTCAGTGTCCAGGCTGTTGAGCAGTCCGGCGGCGTTGGGAGGCACATCGCCCACCCCGGTGGTGGACGTGCAAACGATAAAGACGCCAGGGGCATCGAACGCACTGATGGTGAGCCCGTCCATGGGCAGGATGTCGATGGTGGCGTCTATGTCGTCCACACAGAATTGCAGGGCTTGGGCGACGCTGCTGGCATTGCCATTGACCGTGCCGACAAGAATCGTGATTTGCATGGCAGTAGTTGGGGGTGAAGGGCAGTTGGCAGGGATGATAGGGGCAATAATGGCGGCCTCTCCCGGCAACGGGATTCCCGTCATTTGCAGGTGCCCCGTGACCCAAGCCCCCCATCCCCAACTCGGCTTCTCTTTTTTGGCTGAATTGCCCACGCTCGATCTGGAGCCGCCCAAGCGTGCCACTCGCAATTCCAAGGCAGCCAAAGTCGCCAAACCCGTGACACCTGCAGCCACGGTGACGACGCCTATGGATGTGGAAGCCATGGCCCGCGCGCTGGAGGCGCACCCGGACTACAAGCTGCTGCGCAGGTTGAAGCCCTGCCTGAATTGGCCCGGCGCAGCGCCGGGCGAGGTGAAAACCATTCTGGTGCTGGACACGGAAACCACAGGCTTGGATCAGGCCAAAGAAAAGATCATCGAACTCGCACTATTGAGGGTTGATATCGACACCGCCACGGGCTTGCCCGTGGGCCCCGTGCAGGTGTATGACGGCTTGGAGGACCCGGGCAAAGCCATTCCCCCCGAGGTGGTGGCTATCACCGGTATTCAGGATGCGGATGTGCGGGGCCAAACACTGGACGAGGCGCGCGTGGCAGAGCTCATGCAAGAGGTGGATGTGGTCATCGCCCACAACGCAGGGTTTGACCGTCCGTTTGTGGAGAGCCGCCTGCCGGCCTTTGCGGCGCTGCCCTGGGCGTGCTCGTTTGCTGATCTGGATTGGAAGTCAATGGGCCGCAGCTCCGCCAAACTGGAGAGCCTGGCGCAAGAGCTGGGCTTGTTTTACGACGCACACCGCGCTGAGATGGATTGCCACGCCTTGCTGGCAGTGTTAGCCGCCCCTTTGCCGCAAATCCAGCCAGCACTCTCGGGCGCAACCCGCACCGGCTTGGCCCATTTGCTGCAGTCCGCGCGCAACCCGAGCTATCGCTTAAGCGCGACGAACGCACCGTTTGAAGCCAAGGACCTGCTCAAAGCACGGGGCTACCGTTGGAATGCCGATCAGCGTGTGTGGGCCACCCGTTTGAGTGACGACGCTGCGTTACATGCAGAGTTTGATTGGCTGCGTCAGCAGGTCTATCACGGCCGGCACGCTGCGGTGCAGGTCGAGAAGATGGATGCATTGACGAAGTACTCCAGCCGCAGCGGTCAGACGACCCATCAACAGCTGTAAGGCGTCAGCGCATGAACTGCCAACTGCTCAGTGTGCAAACCGGCACTGCCCGCAAGGTGCAGATCCAGGGGCGAAGCATTCTGACGGCGATCCGCAAAACCGCGGTGACCGGCCCGGTGCCGGTGATGCCTCTGGGGCTGTTGGGCGACGAACAGGCCGACCCGTCGGTTCACGGGGGCTTGGACAAGGCGGTCTACGCCTATCCCTCAGAACACTACGAGTTCTGGCGCGAGGCGCGTCGGGAGGCGGGCGTGGCCGACATCGATGATCAACTGCCCTTCGGTGCCATGGGGGAGAACCTCACGTTGTCCGGTCTGCTGGAGCAGGATGTGTGGGTGGGCGATGTGCTGCGGTTTCAACACTGTGCCTTGCGGGTGGTTCAGCCGCGGGAGCCGTGCTTCAAGTTCAATGCGGCAATGGGCTTCAGCTCGGCGGTGAAAGCCATGGCCCTGAGCGGGCGCTGCGGGTTTTACCTTGCAGTGGATGCGCCCGGCACTTTGGAAGCGGGCGAGTCTTTCACAGTGCAGCCCGGGCCCCGGCAGATGGGCATCCCCGAGCTGTTCAAGGCCAAGTTGTTCAAGCACCTGCGCTAGTGCGCAGGATGCTCAACCCCGGGTCAGGGTGGTGCTGATCGCGTTGGCCAGTTCGTTGGGTTCGAACTTGGCGACATAGGCGTCCGCCCCCACACCACTGGCGTGGCCTTCGCTGGCGCTGCCGGTGAGCGACGAATACACGATGACCGGAATGCCTGCAAAGCGGCTGTCGTTCTTGATGCTGCGGGTGAGGGTGAAGCCATCCATCTCCGGCATTTCCAGGTCGGTCAGCACCAGGGCCACCTCGTCTTTGGCGCGCTTGCCATGGTTGACGGCATCGCTGTGGATTTGACCCAAGCGCTCCCACGCTTCTTTGCCGTTCTTCACTGCTGAATAAGCCACACCCATGGTCTTGAGGCTCTCTTCCACCAGCATGCGGGCAATGGCAGAGTCGTCCGCAAACAAGATGCTGGTGCCCTCGGGCAGCTTGATTTTCTGGATGTTGCTGTTGGCAGAGTCCGTTTGTGAATTGGGGAATACGTTGCGGATGATCTGCTCTACATCGAGCACCTGTGCGAGACGTGAATCCGCGACATCGCCATCAATCCGGGCCACGCCGGAGAGCAGACCTGAGCTGTTGTTGTCTGCGGCCAGAAGGTGTTTCCAGTCCAGCTGGATGATCTCTACCACTTCATCCACCAGGAAGGCTTGGGTTGTGCGTGCGAACTCTGTAACCAGCACGATCTTGGAGTTGGTTTTGGGCACGCAACCGGACAAGGCGGGCAGGTCAATGACTGGAATCAATTGCCCCCGCACATTGGCCAAGCCCATGGCATGGGCCGGAGCATTGACGATGCTGGTGATTTCGGGGGCGACCACAATTTCACGCACCTTGAACACATTGATGCCGAAGAGCTCGCTGCGCCCGCTGCCGGCAGAGTCACCGAGTCGGAAGAGCAGCAGCTGGAACTTGCTGTCGGCGGTGTGGCTGCTGCTAGGCGCTGTTTTGGTGTTGAGTGGCGTGCTCATGGTCGTGCCTTTGGTAACTGGGGATGGGCACCTTCACTTTAACCCTTTCCGTGGACAGCGCTTTGGCTAAAAGACAGGGTTTTTGCAGCTTCTCTCAGGAACTGGCGCACTTGGGCGATATCAGGCCCCACGTGACGGTCAATCCGCCGTATGTAGGGGCAGGTCAAGGTCGCCAGCGCTGTGTTGTCCGGTCCCAGGATAGGGAATGAAACATCCGTCACACCGAAAGTCTGCGCACTGTCCCGCTCCAGGTAACCTTGATCGCGGATGGACTGCAGGGTGGCAGCAAGTTTTTCGTGCGAAATCGGGACCTCGCCATCCAGAGGGGTGTGCTCGGCCAGCATGCGCTGATAACTGTCGGGGTTGGCATACGCCAGCAGCAAATGGCCGGACGCCGTGTCGAGCAAACCCACGCGCGCACCGCGTTGTACCGAAAAGCTCCATCCGCTGGGGCTGCTGATTTGGGCGCTGATGAGCACATTGCCGCGGTCATACACACCCATATGGCAGCTTTGTTCGGCCTTGCGGGTGAACTCGTCCATGACCGGCAATGCCTGGTTAATCAGGCGGCTGAGGGGGGGGTGCATGTTCGCTAATGCAAACAGTTTGAGGCTGAGGGCATAGCGGTCACCGGACGGGTTGCGCATCACATACTGTCGCGCCACCAGGCGCTCCAACATGCGGTAGATCTCGCTGGCGCTGCGGTCCATCTCTTTCACGATTTCCGCGCGGGTCAGGCCGTGGGCTTGACTCGCCAGCAGCTCGAGAATGTCCAGGCCTTTGTCCAGGGCCGGGGCCCGATAACGGTCCTCTGGTGGGAGGCCGGACTCATCAATCTCTTCGGTTTTGGGGCGTCTGCCACGGGGCTTCAGTTCTTTGTCGGTCATCGCTTGTCTCTGTTTTCGTGGTCTTGTCGTTATCGCACCAATTGCATGTCAACTCGCCGCTGTATTTTCGATGCAGGGTGCACGTGTCAACTGTCTTCATAAATCTAGGGAAAGTACTGAGCGCAGGTTTTTACTTTCGAATTACAGTTTCTTCATCGGTGAATTATTTATTCATATTTGAATTTAAGCAAACGGGGTGTCATCCATGGGTGCAGGCAGGTTGGAAGGTAAAACGGTGTTGATCACGGCGGCTGCACAAGGCATAGGTCGTGCCAGTGCGCTGGCCTGTGCGAGGGAAGGTGCCCATGTCATCGCTACCGATATCAATGCAGCTTTTCTGGAGACGCTGGCTGCTGAGCAACCATCCATTCGTACTTCGGTGTTGGATGTGCGGAGTAACGAAGCTGTTTCTGCACTGGCAGCAAGCATGCCTGCATTGGATGCCTTGTTCAATTGCGCCGGAATGGTGGCCAACGGATCGGTGTTGGACTGCACAGAAGCAGACTGGGACTTGAGCTTTGACTTGAATGTGAAAAGCATGTTTCGGATGACCCGGGCATTCTTGCCGGGCATGCTGGCCAAGGCCGCTGCAGAGCAGGGCAGTGTGTCCATCATCAACATGGCATCCATGGCGTCCAGTATCAAAGGCTTTGCCAATCGTTGTGCTTATGGAGCCACCAAGGCCGCAGTGATCGGCTTGACCAAATCTTTGGCGGCAGACTACGTAAAGGCCGGTTTGCGCGCCAATGCCTTGTGCCCCGGCACGGTAGACACGCCTTCTTTGCGAGGGCGCATTGCCTCTGCAGCAGACCCTGTGCAGGCGGAAAAAGATTTCATCGCCCGCCAACCCATGGGGCGTCTGGCGCTGGTGGAAGATATCTCGCCCATGGTGGTCTACCTTTCAAGTGACGAATCGCGTTTCGTGACGGGGCAGACGATGCTGGTCGATGGTGGTGTCACGATCTAACGCCGGGCACATGATGAGCAACTCCACCATGTCGACGGCTCCACTGATCGAGGTTCGTCAACTCAGCAAGTCATTCCCTGGAGTGAAGGCACTAGACCGTGTGCGCTTTGATTTGCTTGGCGGTGAGGTGCATGCCCTGATGGGCGAGAACGGTGCGGGTAAATCGACCCTTATGAAGATTCTGGCGGGCGTTTACCAGAAAGATGATGGCGAAGTGCTGGTGGATGGAAAGGCAGTGGATATTCACAGTCCGGCCCACGCGCAGTCGCTGGCCATCGGCATCATTCACCAGGAGCTGCATCTGATGCCGCATTTGACAGCGGCACAAAACATCTTTCTCGGGCGTGAGCCGCGCAAGGCGGGAGGTTGGTTGCTGGACGAGGCCAAACTCAACGAGGATACGCATGCATTGTTTGCGCGCCTGAATCTGCGCATGGAGCCATCGACCCGGATTGCAGACCTCACGGTGGCCAAACAGCAGATGGTGGAAATTGCGAAAGCACTCTCCTTCAAATCGCGTGTGCTCATCATGGATGAGCCGACCGCAGCCTTGAACAATGCAGAGATTGAAGAGCTGTTTCGCATCATCCGGCAGCTCAAGAGTGAAGGTGTTGGCATCGTCTATATCTCGCACAAGATGGACGAGATTCAACGCATTGCAGACCGCATCACCGTGATGCGGGACGGAAGTTACATCGACACCGTACCTGCACACACACCCATGTCGCAAGTGATTGCGATGATGGTGGGGCGCCAGCTGGAGCAATCAGACAAGCACATACCCGATACCTCTGCCAATGAGGTTCTGTTGGAGGTGCTGGGGCTCAACCGCGGTCGCGCCATCCGGGATGTGAATTTTCGCGTACGCCGTGGCGAGATTCTGGGCTTTGCCGGTTTGATGGGTGCGGGTCGTACCGAAGTTGCACGTGCCGTATTCGGTGCGGACCCCGTGGATTCGGGGGAAGTGCGTGTCGCCGGCAAGCCGGTGCCATTGCGTTCTCCGCAAGATGCTGTGAATGCAGGGA
Organism: Rhodoferax mekongensis; assembly: GCF_032191775.1. NCBI lineage: Bacteria > Pseudomonadati > Pseudomonadota > Betaproteobacteria > Burkholderiales > Comamonadaceae > Rhodoferax > Rhodoferax mekongensis. Next base: position 2,419,179 of record NZ_CP132507.1, read on the forward strand.
TTGGTTACTTGTCGGAGGACCGCAAGCATTTCGGTTTGGCTACCGGCATGGACGTAGCGGCCAACATTACTCTGCCCAGTCTGTCACGGTGGTTGCGTTGGGGCGTTTTCTTGAACAAGAGTGCCATCGCTGATGTTTCCCGCACGATGGTGGACAAGCTGCGCATCAAGACTCCCTCCATTCACCAGATGTCCAGGTTGCTCTCCGGCGGTAACCAGCAGAAAGTGGTGATCGCGAAGTGGCTGGTGCAGGACTGTGAAGTGCTGATTTTTGATGAGCCCACACGCGGTATCGATGTGGGTGCCAAAAGCGAAATTTACAAATTGCTGAATGACCTGGCCGCACAAGGGCGGGCGATTGTGGTGATCTCCAGTGAACTGCCGGAGGTGCTGCTACTGAGCCACCGCATCCTGGTGATGTGCGAAGGACGGATTACCGGTGAGGTGCGCGGCGATGAAGCCACTCAGGAAACCCTGATGGAACTCGCCACGCGCAGGGAAACCATGGCGGCTTGAGTGGCAACCATGGATCAGACTTATTTCGAATGGGACAGAACCGCTATATGAATGCCAAAAAAGACTCTACAGAACCTGTTCGCGCAGGGGGAGGGCAGGCCAAGCAGAAACTGCTGGCCTTCGCCAGCCTGATTGCGCTGATCGTGGTGTTCACGGTACTCAAGCCCGACGCCTTCATGACGCAAGACAACATCATCGGCATTTTGCAGTCGACCACCGTGATCGGAGTGCTGGCGATAGCCAGCACCTTCATCATCATCACCTCGGGGATAGACCTGTCGGTTGGCGTGCTGATGACCTTCTGCGCCGTGATGGCGGGGGTGTTTATGGTGAACCTGGGCCTGCCGATGCCGCTCGGCATCGTGCTGGCGATTGGGATGGGATGCCTGTGCGGTGCCCTGTCGGGACTGGCTATCACCAAACTGAAAGTGCCCCCCTTTATCGCGACCTTGGGCATGATGATGCTGCTCAAAGGCGTGTCACTCATCATCACGAATACACGCCCCATCTATTTCAGCGATGTCGCAGGCTTTGACCAGATCGCGCTGGGCTCACTGATCGGCGAATTGATTCCCTCACTGCCCATCCCCAACGGAGTGCTGATCATGTTCATCGTGGCAGTGGTGTGTGCCATTGTCCTGAACAAAACAGCCTTGGGGCGCTACACCTTTGCACTGGGCAGCAATGAAGAGGCCGTGCGCTTGTCCGGGGTGAATGTGGACCGCTGGAAAGTCATCATCTACACCTTTGCTGGCGGCATCTGCGGCATTTCCGGCTTGTTGATTGCATCGCGCCTGAACTCTGCGCAGCCCGCTTTGGGGCAGGGGTATGAGCTGGACGCGATTGCCGCGGTGGTGATCGGCGGCACGTCGCTGAGCGGCGGTGTGGGCACGATTCTGGGCACCATCATCGGCGCCTTCATCATGAGTGTTCTTATCAATGGTCTGCGCATCATGTCGGTCGCCCAGGAGTGGCAGATGGTGTTGACAGGTCTCATCATCATTCTCGCGGTCTACACCGACAACCTGCGCCGCAACAAGAAGTAAGGAGACCAGGCCACCGATTACGCCACCACCCTGTTTGAGTTTTTCGTGATTCCGTTGAAAGCAATAAACCTATCCATCAGGAGACAAACCATGAATGCAAAACGTCAATTGCTGGCACTGACCGCCGGCCTCGCACTGGCTGGCTTTTCCAGCTTCGCTACCGCACAGGAAATCTACATTCCCTTGATCTCCAAGGGCTTCCAGCACCAGTTCTGGCAAGCCGTGAAGCAAGGTGCTGACCAGGCTGCCAAAGACTACAAAGTCAAGGTAACCTTTGAGGGTCCAGAAACCGAACAGCAAGTGGACAAGCAGATTGACATGCTCTCTGCTGCGTTGGCCAAGAACCCCAAAGCTATCGGCTTTGCTGCGTTGGATAGCAAGGCTGCCATTCCTCTGCTGAAAAAGGCCCAGGCCGCCAAGATTCCGGTCATTGCTTTCGACTCGGGTGTGGACAGTGACATTGTGTTGACCACTGCACAGACCGATAGCAAAGCGGCAGCTGCGTTGGCCGCCGACAAGATGGCTGAAAAAATTGGTGGTGAAGGTGAAGTGGCCGTGATCGGGCACGACCAGACCAGCACTACCGGCACAGGTCGCCGTGATGGTTTCGTGGACCAGATCAAGGCCAAGTACCCCAAGATCAAGGTGGTGGACATCCAGTACGGCGGTGGTGACCACTTGAAGTCGGCTGAAATCGCCAAGACCCTGACCCAAGCCTATCCCAAGCTCAAGGGTATCTTCGGCACCAATGAAGGCTCCGCGATCGGCGCCGGCAAGGGCCTGAAGGAAGCCAAGAAAACTGGTGTGGTCATTATCGGTTTTGATTCCGGCAAGGCCCAGAAGGACATGATCAACGACGGCACCATTGCCGGTGCGATCACCCAAAACCCCGTGGGCATCGGCTACAAGACGGTGGAAGCAGCTGTGAAGGCGCTCAAGGGTGAGAAGTTGCCCAAGATCATCGACACCGGTTTCTATTATTACGACAAGACCAACATGAAGGACGCCAAGATCGCGGCCGTTCTTTACGACTGAAATCACCCCCTGAGCGGCTTTGCCGCTCCCCCTCTCTTGCCGGTTGCGAGAGAGGGGCGTACCCGGCGGTCTGGCAGGGCCACTTCCGCGGGTGCCCTGAATTTTGTTGACTGAAAAGGAAGAACTGTGAAACTAGTACGCTACGGATTGCCAGGACAGGAAAAGCCCGGTGTATTGGATGCCCAGGGCCGCGTGCGCGACCTCTCCGGGCACATTGCTGATGTGGCTGGTGCCGCGCTCCTGCCTGAGAGCCTGGCGCGTTTGCGTGGCGTGAATATTGAGAGCCTGCCCCTGGTGGCCGGCACTCCGCAGAAAGACTTGCGCCTGGGTGCCTGTGTGGGCAACGTGGGTAAGTTCATCTGCATTGGACTGAACTACTCCGACCACGCGGCCGAGAGCGGCATGCAGGTGCCACCCGAGCCCGTGGTCTTCAACAAATGGACCAGTGCCATTGTGGGTCCCGATGACAACGTCGAAATTCCTCGTGGTTCGGTCAAGACCGACTGGGAAGTGGAGCTCGGCGTGGTCATTGGAAAAGGCGGCCGCTACATTGACGAATCCGATGCAATGTCCCATGTTGCTGGCTATTGCGTAGTGAACGATGTGTCCGAACGCGAATACCAGCTCGACCGCAGCGGCACCTGGGACAAGGGCAAGGGTTGCGATACCTTTGGTCCGACGGGCCCCTGGCTGGTTACCGCAGATGAAGTGCCAGATCCACAGGCTTTGTCCATGTGGCTGGAGGTAGATGGCAAGCGCTATCAAAACGGAAGCACGTCCACCATGGTGTACGGGGTGAAGTTCCTCATCTCGTACCTCAGTCGATTCATGAGCTTGCAGCCCGGCGACGTGATTTCTACAGGTACTCCACCCGGCGTCGGCATGGGTCAGAAACCTCCGGTTTACCTGCGTGCAGGTCAAACCATTCACCTGGGCATCGAAGGCCTGGGAAGCCAAACACAGATAACCAAACAGGCCTGATATGACCCAAGTCACCGGCATGCGCGTCGTGGACGTGCGCTTTCCTACGTCCCAACATTTGGATGGCTCGGATGCGATGAACCCGGATCCGGACTATTCCGCAGCCTACGTGGTCCTTGAAACCGACCGTCCTGGCGTGGAGGGTCACGGCTTGACGTTCACCATCGGGCGCGGCAATGAGATCTGCTGTGCGGCGATCGAGGCCATGCGGCATCTGGTGGTCGGTCTGGACATGGACTGGGTAGCTGCTGATATGGGGCGTTTCTGGCGTCACATCACTTCAGACAGCCAGCTGCGCTGGATCGGCCCGGACAAAGGGGCCATTCACCTGGCAACTGGCGCAGTCGTGAATGCGGTGTGGGACTTGTGGGCCAAGCTCCAAGGTGTGCCGGTGTGGGAACTGGTGGCGCGCATGAGCCCTGAAGAACTGGTGAAGCTGATTGACTTCCGCTACATCACCGACTGCATTACGCCAGAGGAGGCACTGGCCTTGTTGAGGGAGCGTGCGGTGGGGAAAGCAGAGCGCATGGAAACATTGCGACGTGAGGGCTACCCCTGTTACACCACTTCGGCAGGCTGGCTGGGTTATGACGACGACAAGCTGCGCCGCTTGTGCAAAGAGGCTACCGATGCTGGTTTCAACCATATCAAGCTCAAAGTCGGTCGCGACAAGGCGGACGATATCCGTCGTTTGCGCATCGCTCGCGAGGTGCTGGGGCCCGACCGGCATTTGATGATTGACGCCAACCAGGTGTGGGAGGTGAATCAGGCGGTGGAATGGGTACGTGAGCTGGCCTTTGCCAAGCCATGGTTCATTGAAGAGCCCACGAGCCCGGACGACATTGAAGGTCACCGCGTCATCCGTGAAGGGGTACACCCTGTGAAGGTGGCAACCGGCGAGATGTGCCAGAACCGCATCATCTTCAAGCAGCTCATCATGCGAGGTGCCATCGATGTGGTGCAAATTGATTCTTGCCGACTGGGTGGCGTGAATGAAATTTTGGCGGTCATGCTGATGGCGGCCAAATACAACTTGCCGGTGTGCCCGCACGCAGGCGGTGTGGGCTTGTGTGAGTATGTACAGCACCTGTCCATGATCGATTACCTCTGCATTGCCGGCACACGCGAGGGGCGGGTGATCGAGTTTGTGGACCACTTGCACGAGCATTTCCTCGAACCCTGTGTGATCGAAAACGCAGCCTACATGCCACCCAAGGCGCCCGGTTTTTCCATCGAGATGAAGGCGGAGTCACTCCTTCATTACACCCACAAGCTCCGCCTGGCGACAGCATGAAGATCGACACGCATCAGCACTATTGGCGTTACCGGGCTGAGGAGTTCCCGTGGATCACCGACACCATGCCGGATTTGCAGAGGGACTGCATGCCTGTTGATTGCGAGGGTGCCATGCGCGTCGCAGGTGTTGATGGTGTGGTCGCAGTGCAAGCACGCATCCTGGTGGAGGAAACCGACTTTTTGCTCAAGGTCGCTGATACCCACCCTGAAGTTTTAGGCGTGGTGGGTTGGGCAGATCTGGCGGCGCCGGATCTTGAGGCGCATTTGCAGCGCTGGACCGCGCACCCTGCGATGCGTGGCATCCGCCACATCCTGCAGGACGAGGCCGACGTCAATGCGTGGCTCAACAATCCGGCAAATTCGAAGGGGTTGCGGGCAGTGCAACAGGCAGGCTTGGTTTATGACCTGCTGGTGTTCGATCATCAGATGCCTGGAGTTGCATCCTTTTGCGCGAAGCACGATGGTCATTGGTTGGTCTTGGACCACCTTGGAAAACCGGCAATCCGGGATTGGGTGACCAACCCTGAAATCCCTTCGCGATGGTTGAGCAGCATGCGGAGTCTCGCCACCCTGCCGCATGTGGTCTGCAAGTTATCTGGGCTCGTCACGGAAACAGATTGGAAGTCCGGCAACGGGATCAGCCAGACCGACAACAAAATCATGTGGACCTGTTTTGACCATGCGCTGGAGGTTTTCGGGCCCCATCGCTTGATGTTCGGTTCTGACTGGCCGGTGTGTCAACTCGCTGCCCCTTATGACGTCGTGCATGGTTTGGTGCAGAAGTGGGCCAAAACCCGGCTCACCATGGCCGAGCAGGAGGCATTCTGGTCAGGTAATGCGATTCGCTGCTACGGATTGAGTGTGCATTCGGAAGCCTGAAAAGCTTCGAATTTGAAGGAAGAAAATGGACCTGCATCTGAAAGACAAAGTGTTCATCGTGACCGGCGGAGGCAGTGGAATCGGTGCCGCCATATCCCTGACGCTGGCGCATGAAGGCGCGATTCCAGTCGTGTTCGGCAAAAGCGCACTCTCTCCTGAGTTCGAGGCGCAACTCAAGGCAAGCGCGACGGATTACATGTTTTTTCAGCTTGAGTTATCCGATGAGGCTGCCTGTGGCCGGGGCGTAGAACAGGTCATGCAGCGCTTCGGAAGACTGGATGGCTTGGTCAACAACGCGGGCGTCAATGACAGTGTGGGTCTGGAGGCCGGTCGTGACGAATTCGTTGCGTCCCTCGAGCGGAATCTGATTCACTACTACGTGATGGCGCATTACTGTGTTCCGCACCTGAAGGCAAGCAAAGGTGCCATCGTGAATGTGTCATCCAAAACAGCCTTGACTGGGCAAGGCAATACCAGCGGTTACTGTGCTTCCAAGGGGGGGCAACTGTCCTTGACGCGAGAGTGGGCGGCAGCTTTGTTGAACGATGGGGTACGCGTCAATGCGTTGATCCCTGCGGAGGTGATGACTCCCCTCTACGAACGTTGGATCAACAGTTTTGAGAATCCTGCAGACAAGCTGGCCGGTATCACGGCAAAAATTCCTTTGGGTCAACGCATGACCACTTCAGAGGAGATGGCGCGCATGTGCGTGTTCCTGTTGTCGGATGCATCCTCACACACGACCGGGCAATGGGTGTTTGTGGATGGCGGCTATACCCACCTGGACCGGGCATTGTCATGAATGTGAACACCCGCTACGCCTTGGCTTTGGACTTGGTGGACGATGAAGCCAAGATTGCGGCGTACGAAAAAGCCCATGAATCCATTTGGCCCGAAGTACGCGAGCACTTGTTGGCGCAAGGCGTTCTGGGTATGGAAATCTACCGGCTCGGAACACGCATGTTCATGGTCATGGAAGTTGACCCCAATGTGTATTCAGAGGCTGGAATGGCGCATGCCTCGCTGAACAACGAAGCCATTGTCAGGTGGGAAACGCTGATGTGGACATTCCAGGCGCCTACCCCTTGGACCCCGGAGGGCCAGAAGTGGGTACCCATGCGCCGGATCTTTCAGCTTCGATAGCGACTTCGCGCTTGGATAGCCGCAAAGCGGCATTCCTTATTTGATGGTGACAGGAATAGTCGCCTGAGTGCTCAAACCGTTGTTGTTGGTGACCACTACTTTAAGGCTGTAGGTCCCGGCAACAGGCTTGGTCCAACTTGCGATGACGTTCATGCCACTCAAAGAGAAAGTCATGCCCAGTGGAACACCTGAAATGGAGATCCGGAAGGATGTTGCAGTCGCGTCACTGATGTTGATGCTGCTGCTAAGGGCCTTACCCACCGTGCCATTGATGGCTGCTGAGGTGATGACCGGACCTGCATTCGCTATTTTGACGGAGTAGACGGCTGTGCCGGTCAGTCCGGTTTTGGTGTCTTTGGCTGATACCGTGACGGAGTAAGTCCCCAGCGCGGGCGATGCCCACGTCACCAAGCCTGCGGTGTTGATGCTCATACCCGCAGGGTTGCCACTGATGGCGTAGGTCACCGGATTGCTGGACACGGCAGTCGCTGCAAAGGAGAGGGCAACGCCGGGGCGCCCGATCACGCTGGTTGCTGTCAGGGTAGGCGCTTTGGCGGCTGCAATCGTTACGCTGTAGGTGCCTTGGCCGGTCAAACCAGTCGCAGTGTCCTTCGCTGTGATGACCGGGCCGTAGGTGCCTACCAATGGCGTGGGCCAGGTGATAACACCCGCATTGCTAATGGTCATGCCCGCTGGTCCGCCACTCAGGGTCCAGGTTACGGGGTTGGATGCATTCACCGATACAGTGAAAGAAAGCGCAGTTCCTACCGTTCCGCTAACGGCTGCCGAAGGTACGACAGGCGCGGCGCTGGCGTTGGTCCCCGTAAGGCTGTTCACCAAGCTGGTGGCGTTGGGTGTCCCGAGGCCGGTAAGCTGGTCGTATCCCACCTTCGATGCACATGTGCTGCAGGTCCCATGGCTGCCCCGGGTAATGTCGGCGAAAGTACTCGCGTAAGTGCCGGGTACTGTGGCCAGTTGGCTGTAGAGGGCAGAGTGGGGTAGGCCCAGCGCTGCTTTGGAAGCCTGCGCGCGGCTCGCGTTGGCAATGGCAATCAGCCCGGCCCATTGTGGGGTCGACAGGCTGGTGCCCCCCACGCTCATCCAGTTCACCGTGGAGCTGCCGGGTGTCATCACGGCGGTGTATTGGCCAGTGGCCGGGTCGGCGTTGAAGGCCACATCCGCTACCACGCGGCGGCTGGTAAAGCCCATGCCCGGGACGGCATTCGATTGGTAGCTGGGCGTCGCGGAATAGGCGCTGATGCCGCCTCCGGTGCCGGACCAGCTCACTTCTGACCGTGTGCCTGTGCCGTTGTAGTTCAATGTCGTCCCGCCTACGGCCAAAACGTTCGGGGACACCGAAGGCCAGGAGACAGCCATACCGGAGTCACCCGTTGCGGCGAGATAGGTCATCTTGGGTGCGGTGAATACCGAGTCCACCGACGCTGTCCAACTGCCTTCTGCTGCGCCGAAACTCATGGAAACAATCCCGGGTCCCATGGAGTTGGCCAGCTTGATGGCGCCCAACAAGCTGTTGAGGGAGGCGTCCGGCGCTTCGATCAAGACAATGCGCGCGAGCGGAGCGGTGGCATGCGCCCATTGCACGTCGAGTGCAATTTCAGTCGCCCAGCCGGAGTTGTAAGCAGGCGCTGTCGCAGTCATGCCTCCAGCGGCAGTGTTGTACACCACAGAGAATTCACATGCATTAGTTGATGCTGCAGCCAGCGGTAATGCTGCGGTGGGTGCTATGATTTTGGTAGCGCATGTCGGTAGCGCGAATTTTTGGTTGAACACGGCTAGCTCGGCAATCGCATTAGGGTTGTGGTATGCGTTGACGATGTAGATGGTCTGTCCGGCACCCATTTGTGCAGCCTTGACTGCTGTGACTGCCGTGCCACTCGCAGGCAGGTCGGGAAGGCTGTAAGCAGCCCGTATCTGCGCAGGTGTGTAGGTTGCGGTATTCGTTCCAGCCGCCATAGGCGTGAAAACAGGCTCTGCGTCCGGGCTGGGCTCCGATTGAGAAAAAGGCGTTGCGACCTGCTCTGCAACAGCGCTGGGCAGGGTTGGCACGTCCATTTGCATGGTCACGGTGCCTGACGCCACCTGATCTGCCGGATTGGAGCCGCCCCCACAGGCGCTGAGCATTGCAATTGCAGAAAGGCAAACTGCAGCCAATGGCCACTTGGTATGGACGCTTTGGTTTTGATGATTGCGTTGGATTTCGAATCTCGTCATGGCAACTGCTCCGGGAAACAAGGGAGGGCCACAACGTTCAATGGAATGCGTGCGTACACATGTTCTCATCGGCGGCCCCGCTACCATGGCATTGCTGCTGTAGGTCGGTGGCTTTGTGTCCCCGTCTTTCAACGGGTTTACCCATAAGCACTGCCAGGTCGGCAGCACTCGATTTGTTAATTTTAACTTTTTTTGCGGAGTTGGCAAATATTGGCGGGTGTTTATCCCTCAACTCCGCCTTGACGCGATCAGCTTTGGATGTTGCATTCACGGCGCAACAAGGCTACCGCGTCATTGAAGGTGTAATCGTGGTCGCTGGTCAGAGTGCTCGACGCCTCTTCGATGAAGTTGGTCCACAGGCTCGCATAGTCTTCCAGATGTTCTGCAGGTGCATGGTCCTGGATGAATTGCAGGGGAAGGGCGGTTTGCAGCCCTGTTTTGCGAATTTTCTTCACTAAGGTGGAGGCCGCTTTTTCGGTCAATACGGTTTTCGCTGCACTGCCTGCGGCCATGCACAGGAAAAGGGTGAGTAGTGAGCTCTCGTCGTCATTCCCACCGGTGGCCTTGGCCCAGGCTTTAGAGACTGATCGATCGAATTGCTCCACTTCGCTGATAGCGTCTTCCACCCAGAAGTACCGCCCCATGAATGCGGGCGTCTGGTCGAACAGCTTGCGGGCAGGAACGGCCGACTCCAACCATTTTGCGGAGTCTTCCCAGACTGAATCACGCACGGACTCCACCACTGGAAGCCATTCGGAGGGTAGGTCTGCAGGCAGCGTCAAGGGCAGCTTGCCGGGTTTGGCAAGGTAGCGCTTGCGCAGCGCAAGAATCATCTTTTCAAAGGTAACCCAGTCCGGCAATGTGCTGCGTTTACAGGCTATAGCAAGCAATGCAGTCCGGATCACGGCCTCAGCGTCTTTACCGGCTTCCTCTAGCTCGTCTGCATCCACTCCCAATCGGCCTGCGATCCAGATGGCGGCTTCGACCACGGCCGTCGCATGGCTGCGGCTGGCCAGCTCTGCCTGGTAGTCGGCCAGCGGCCGCAGGCTCCATTTGGCCAGCAGGGGAATGTGTTCATCACGAAAGCCGCTGCGTTCGTTCATGCCGAAGTGCGTGGTCTGCGGCATGGTGATCAGCGCTTTCAGCATGTCTGAGCCCGCTTTGGAGCGGGACAGGAAACTGTTATCGCGCAGGAGTTCAGCCGCTTTTTGCAGGTCGCCTTGTGAGGCGTGTGCGAGGTGCAGGCTCACCAGATTGACAATGCGGTCTCTGGCCAGCTCCAGCTCAGGCCGCAAAAATTCGGTACCGAAATAGCGGGCGATCTGCACCATGCCTTTGGGCGCTTCGGCACAAATGGCATCGAGTTTGTCTTGTCCGATCAGGCCGTGGCGCACACCGTGGGCCAGTGCCTTTTCGAAAAATGGGCGATCGTCAAAAAGCGAAACAGCTTGCTGTGCGGCTGACATGGCGGGAAAGTGAGGGTTAGATGGCAGATTCTTCGTCGTCTTCCCGGGCGGCAGGTGTGGCCTTGCCGCGGTCGGTATCGCCAGTCTCGACTTTGCCGTCGTCCTCCTCTTCCGGCTCATCTTCTTCGTCCAGTCCCAAGTCGAATGCCCGGGCCTTGGCGCGCAGTACGAGCAGCATTTCGATGAACAAGTCGGGTAGTTCATTGCGCAGCAACCACGCCATTTGCATCCAGTCCTGGTCGGCCACTTCGTCCAGATCCATCTTGGGGCGTACGTAGGCGGACTGGTACAAAGCTTGCTCCGACAAGATCTCGCCATCGTCTTCTACCGTGTCGAAGGTACCGCTGCGGGCAAAGGCTTCTACCCGGCTCCACTTTTCAGTGAAGTAGTCGGCCAAGGCCTCGCTTCCGCCTTCCAGGTCGCCAATAGCGGTCAAGAACTCGATGGGGTCTGCGTCTTCCCGGAAGATTACCGAATTCATCATGCCGCGCAGGTGGGTGCGAGTCAGGTCTTTGTATTGCTTTTCGATGACCACTGCATGCGCGAACTGCTGGGGTGTGATCAGCAAATTGACGATGGACGCTTTGGAGTCGTCGTACTCGCGTATCACAGCCAAAATGTCTTTGGGCGGCAATTGCTCCAAGACCACCATCAAGGCACCATCTCCCTCGGCGTCGGCCAGTTCGGTCAACACCGATTCCGCACCGACGATATCGCCTGCAGCAATAAGTGCCTGGGTTTTTTCAATCAGGGCTAGTTGGCTCATGGGGGTGTTCTCTCCGGGTGACAGGTGGGGGATCAGTCTTTGTGGTCGAAGCCTTGCTCAACCATCCATGCAGCGCCTTCTTCCTCGCTCACGCGGCTTTGGCGCTCGTCTTCATCCATGCCTTCGGGGTCGCGTTCGATGTCGTCACGGTCGTCGCCGTCTTCGTCATCGGCGCCATCCGATTGCGCGAATCGGGCGTCCGGCTTGGTCAGCAAGTATTCCAAGGCTGCTGCCACGCTCATGAACCAGGGGCCAGCAGGTTGTTGCAAGACCTGTTGCGCGAGGTTTTGAGCCCAAGGCATCAAGTCCACCGAATCCGATACGGCATCCCACTCCGGCAGGTCTTCAGACTCCTGGCGCACTAAGTCTTCCATCACGGTGGTGCGCTTGAAGCGGAAGCCCTGGTGGAACACCACGGCCACCATCTCAGGGCTCAGTTCCAGCATGCTCATCAGGAAGCTGAGCTCTTTGCGACGTTCCGCGAGTTTCTTGGCAAGAACGTTGGTGCCTTCGGAATCCGAGGCCAGATCGTCCAGCTCGGCTTGGTAAGCGCTGCGCAGATGGTGAAAGAAAGGGGAGAGGCTCATGCAGTTTGCCAATTCAAAGAATGCGGGAGAAATAGGTGGACCAGATGTCGCGGGCGGTATCGATCGGACTATCGAGCAGGCCACGCCTGCGATTGTCGTCATAGGCCTGACGCTTGTCGGTGTCCGACAGCACATCGTAGGCTTCCTGCACTTCTCGGAAGTACAGCGCAGCGTTCGGATCAGGATTGCGGTCCGGGTGAAACTGCGCAGCCTTTTGGCGGAAGGCTTTTTTGATGTCAGCCAAGGTGGCCGCGCTGTTCAATCCGAGACTGGCGTAATGGTCTTTCATGCAGCAACTATCCTGCCGTAAAAGAAAAAACCCCACTGCATTCGCAGCGGGGTTTTTAAATACCCTTGCGGGTTGTTTTGGCTCCTCAACCTGGGCTCGAACCAGGGACCTACGGATTAACAGTCCGGCGCTCTACCGACTGAGCTATTGAGGAATGAAGCCTCAAATTATAGCGTGTTTTTTCGGTGATTTTGGAAACACGCTAAATTTTTGAATCTGACGCTAACTTTTTTCTTGGGTTCCAACACCTAGGAGCTGGTGCAAACGCGGGCTCGTGGTGGTGTACTGCAAGTGCACTTTTTTCTCGGGAGAAATAAAGGCCATCGCGCCGAAGGCCGCTAGTGTAGCCTCATGAAAGCCGCTCAAAATCAATTTTCGCTTTCCGGGATAAAAATTTATGTCCCCGACTGCAAAAATTCCCGGAATCTCGCTTTGGAAGTTCTCGGTGTTGACCGGAACCTGCTTGCGTTCGAGGGTCCAACCCCATTCGGCAATAGGGCCCATCTTTGGTGACATGCCCAAACGCACCAACACATGGTCGGCTGTGACAGAGGTCTCTGTTCCCTCGGCGGTCAATACCTGCAATGCTTTGAGCTGATCACTCGCTGTCACACAACCCGTGACTTGGGCAGCGAGCACCCGAACTTTCCCTGCTGCGCGGGCTGATTCCAGCAATTGCAGAGTGTCGGGTTCTCCGGCAAATACATCGCGTCGGTGAATCAGGGTCACGCTGGCGGGGCCACGCGCGTTTCCTGAGGGCTGTGCAGCCTCCAGTGCCGCCACGACGGCGGACTCATCACCACCCAACACGACGACATGGCTATCTGCAAAGCTACCGTCCGCTAACGCTCGGTCATGCAGGTAGTGCACCTGCCGGCCCTCAAAGGCTTCCAGCGCGGGGATGGCCGGTTTGCGCGGAACAAATGCGCCCACGCCAGCGGCAACAATCAGGGCCTTGGTGATGAAGGTGGTGCCGGCGTCGGTGACGAGGCATAAGCGGCCATCGTCGAGGCGGTTGACGGACTCCACCAACTGGGAGAAATGCATCTGCGCCTGAAAGGGCGCTATCTGCTGGAGCAGACTTTGTGTGAGGCCGCGGCCGGTGGTGACCGGGGTGCCAGGAATGTCGTAGATCGGCTTGTCGGCATAGAGCTCCATACATTGGCCGCCCGCGTAGGGCAGGGCATCAATGACATGGGCCTGCACTTCGTGCAGGCCCAGTTGGAACACTTGGAACAGGCCTACCGGGCCTGCTCCGATGACGACGGCATCGGCTTCAATCACAGGGGCAGCCATGCCGACTCAGTGATCAGCGGATCAAGTGCGACAGCTTGCCGGTTTTGTCTTTCCAGTCGTCGGCATCCGGCAGAGGGGCCTTGCGCTTGGTGATGCTCTTCCAGCCGGGCAGGCGGGCGAGTTCTGCGTTCAGGGCAATCATGTGCTGCTGGTCCTTGGGTGCGTCTTCTTCAGCGTAGATCGCGTTGGCTGGGCACTCAGGAATGCAGACGGCGCAGTCGATGCACTCATCGGGGTCGATCGTCAGGAAATTGGGGCCTTCGCGGAAGCAATCCACGGGGCACACGTCCACGCAGTCGGTGTATTTGCACTTGATACAGGCTTCGGTGACGATGTGTGTCATGTTGTTTGAGAGCAGTAGATGAGAGGGCTGGCGGATAAATGCCAAGCCCTTGATTTTATTGGGTTTTGCAGACGCCCCTTGTCACAGGGGCATCTCCTTTGCGTTGCATCAACTCAGCAGCAGGGCGCCGGAGGTCTTGTGGCTGGCGGTGTCCACCAGAATCAGCGAGCCCAACACACGGCTTTGCGCGTACGGAACCGCGGTAATCGCCTCTTGCAAAGCGAGCTCGATATGGCCGATGGCGTTGGGCGCAATCTCGGTGGCATCGTGCTCTTGCAAGGTGTTGATATCCAGGCTGTGCACGATGCGCTTGACCTTGGCCTTGATCCAGCGGTGGCCATGCAGAGCCAGGTACACGCGGCCGGCAACCAGGGGCTCATCGTCCATCCAGGCCACAGTGGCCTTGATTTCGCGGGTGGCTTCGGCAAAAGCACGGGGCTTGGGCGTGTCGGCAAATTCGTCGTCCGAGTCTGCAGCCGGCGTGACTTGCGCCAACAGCCAGTCGCCACGGGACACATCTACTTCGCGGTCCAGCGTGATGCCGGCGCCATGGCCTGCAGTGACGCTGCCAGGCACGCGGGCGTGGTTCACGACCTGGGCTACCACGGCAGTCTGGCCACTAGGGTGGATGCTGACGGTGTCGCCAACTTGCACCGTGCCGGTCGCCACACGGCCCCAGAACACGCGACGGCCTTGGCTAGTGTCGGCAGAGTTGTGGAACTTTTCCACCCACTGCACCGGGAAGGCGAAGGGCACATCGGTCTCAGCGGCGGTGACGGGCAGGGTCTCCAGCAAAGCCAACAGGCTCGGGCCTTGGTAGCCGCACCAGCCGGGCGTGGCTTCCACCACGTTGTGGCCTTTGAGGGCGGACATGGGAATGGTGGCTGTCACGGCGATGCCGGCTTGCTTTGCAAAGGCTTGCAGCGCCTCGCTGATCTTGGCGAAGGCGGCCGTGGCGTCATCGCCCAAGGCGTCTAGCTTGTTCACGGCAAAGATGATGCCTGGCACGCGCAGCAGGTTGACCAGCAGGCTGTGGCGGCGGGTCTGGGGCAGCAGGTCTACCAAGCCGTCCACATTCCACTTGAGCTTGGTCGCGTCCACCAGCACTACGGCAGCGTGGGCGCTGCTGGCGGCAGTGACCATGTTGCGGGTGTACTGCTCGTGGCCGGGCGCATCGCCAATGATGAACTTGCGGGTGGGCGTGGCGAAGTAGCGGTAGGCCACGTCGATGGTGATGCCTTGCTCGCGCTCAGCGGAGAGGCCGTCGGTAAACAGGGCCAGGTCAGCCTCGCCGCTCTTGGAGACGTTGGCCAACTGGTCTTGCAGCACCGCCTTGCTGTCGACCAGCAGGCGGCCGATCAGCGTGCTCTTGCCATCGTCCACGCTGCCGCAGGTGATGAAACGCAGGGCGGATGAAGTGTCATTTGTGCTGCCAGCGCCCGTGGAATGTGCGGGAGCAGCAATCGTATTTGTAGCAGTCATCAGAAGTATCCGTCCTTTTTGCGCTTCTCCATGGAAGCCTCAGAAGTCTTGTCGTCCATGCGGGTGGCGCCACGCTCGCTCACGTCCGCTTGCAGGGTTTCGATCACGATGTCGGCAGCGGTGGCGGCCAGGCTTTCCACCGGGCATGTGCAGGTGATGTCGCCTACCGTGCGGAAACGCACGTCACGACTCTCGATGGTTTCGCCTTCCTTGGCCGGGGTTAGGTCGGTGACCGGGACCAGCAAGCCTTTGCGCTCGACCACATCCCGCTTGTGGGTGTAGTAGAGGCTTGGCAACGCGATTTTTTCGCGTTCGATGTACTGCCACACGTCCAGCTCGGTCCAGTTGCTGATGGGGAACACGCGGAAGTGCTCGCCGGGCTGCAAGCGGGTGTTGAACAGGGTCCACAGCTCAGGGCGCTGGGCCTTGGGCTGCCACTGGCCGAAGCTGTCGCGATGCGAAAAAATGCGCTCCTTGGCGCGGGCCTTTTCTTCATCACGGCGGGCACCGCCGATCAAGGCATCAAAGCGGAACTCGTCGATGGCTTCGAGCAGCGTGACCGACTGGTGCACATTGCGGCTCTCGCCCGGGTGGGCCAGGCGCACGGTGCCACGGGCCATCGAGTCCTCAACACTGCGCACGATCAATTCGGCGCCCAGTTCCTTGGCGCGGAAGTCGCGGAAGTCGGTCACTTCATGGAAGTTGTGGCCGGTGTCGATCATCAGCAGGGGGTAGGGAATGCGGCCGACGCCAAAGGCCTTCTCTGCGCACTTGAGCATGACCAGCGAATCCTTGCCGCCCGAGAACAGCAGGGCGGGGCGCTCAAACGCAGCCGCCACCTCGCGCAGGATGAAGATGGTTTCTTCTTCCAGCGCATCCAGATGCTGGTTGGAGAGGCGGTCGAAATGGGTGGGTTCAGTCATGGCGTTCATGCTTTGGCTTCTTCATGTTTCACGTGCAGGCCGCATTCTTTGGCAGCTTCGTCTTCCCACCACCAGCGGCCGGAGCGGAAGTCTTCACCCAGGCTGATGGCACGGGTGCAAGGCTCGCAGCCGATGCTGGGGTAGAACTGGTCGTGCAGGGGGTTGTAGTCCAGTTTGTTAGTCTGGATGTAATGCCAGACATCGCCCCAGGTCCAGTTGGCCAGGGGGTTGATCTTGACGCGCTTTTCACTGCTGTCCACCAAGGGCACATCGGCGCGGGCGCCACTTTGTTCACGGCGCAGGCCGGTGATCCAGGCGTCTTTGCCCTTGAGCGCGCGCTCCAGCGGTTCCATCTTGCGGATGCCGCAGCAGGCTTTGCGCAGGGCGATGCTCTTGTACATCGCGTCTTTGCCTTCGCGGTCCACAAACTGGACCACCGATTCATTCACCGGCTGGTACACCGTGACCGCGGCACGGCTGGACGCCTTGAAGCGCTCCAGCAGATCCAGGGTTTCCTTGTGCAGGGCACCGGTTTCCAGTACGAAGATGCCGATGTCCAACTTCAGGCTGTTGATCAGGTGGCTGATGACCACGTCCTCAGCGCCCAGGCTGGACGCTTGGGTGACGGTGGCAGCCCCACCATCTACACCTGCGTATTGGGCTGCCGCTTGGGCGAGCACGCCTTGGGCCTCCGCCAGCTTGATGACGTACTCGCCGCTGGCTTCAGCATTGCGAGCCATGGCACTGCCTGCAGGCTGCACTTGCACCGCGAAACGGTTGCCTAAAGAGGATGTTTCGGCGCTCATGCCGCTTCGCCTTCACGGGTGGAAATGGAATCGCCCTCGCGGGCGAAGTGCGGCTTCACGGTCACCGCGTCGCCTTGGTAGAAGCCGCGATAACGGTCGAACTGGCGCTGGGCGAAGTCGATGTTCTGGTCAGCGCGCAGAACGGCCACGTCAAAGCCGGTGCGTTCCATTTGCACCAGCTGGTCGATCAGCACGTCACCAGTAGCACGCAGCTCGCCGGTGAAGCCCAAACGGCGGCGCAGCAAAAAGGCCTGGCTGTACGCGCGGCCGTCGGTGAACTTAGGAAAGTTCAGGTCGATGCGGGCGACGCCTGAGAGGTCCAGCGCGCGGGGGTCTTCGGTGTTTGCCAGTTCGATGACTTTTAGGCCCTCAGCGCCCGTGGAGTGTGCGGAAGCAGCTATCAATTTCATAGTGTTTTCTTTCTTTCGGCGGCCTGTGGCTCAGGCTTCTTGGGCGTCTTTGGCGTAGCCAGCTGACTTGGGCAGGGCGTGCAGGTCTTCGTGCTTGTCGGCCAGGCGGGCGCTGTTGGCTGCCGCCTTGAAGGTGTCAAAGCCCACGCGCTTGACGCAGTCGATAAAGGTTTCGCGGCCAACGCGGTGTTGGCGGAAGGTGTCCAGCAGGGCTTCGATGACGCCGGGCACTTCGAGGGCTCCGAACGAGGGGCCCACCACCTTGCCGGGCACAGCTTCGCCGCTCAGTGCAGAGCCGTCCGAGCCGCCCAGGGACACCTGGTACCACTCCTTGCCGTCTTTATCCACGCCCAGAATGCCGATGTGGCCGCTGTGGTGGTGGCCGCAGGAATTGATGCAACCGCTGATGTGCAGGTCAATCTCGCCCAGGTCGTGCAGCTCGTCCATGTCTTGGTAGCGCTCAGTAATGGCGGCAGCAATCGGGATGGAGCGGGCATTGGCCAAGGCACAGAAATCGCCACCGGGGCAGGCAATCATGTCGGTCAGCAGGCGCACATTGCTGCGGGCCAAGCCGGCGTGGCTGGCAGCCACCCACAGGGCAGGCAGGTCTTCTGCGCGCACCCAAGGCAGCAGCAAATTCTGGTCGTGCGTCACGCGCACTTCACCGGCGCTGAATTCATCGGCCAAAGCGGCAGCGGTGTCGAGCTGGTCGGCATCCGCGTCTCCTGGGGCTTGGCCCAGGCGCTTGTACGACAGGGTGACGGCACGCAGCGCAGGATTCTTGTGCGGGGCCACGTTTTGCTGCAACCAGCGGTCATAGTCCTTTTGGCGCTCTGCGGGGATTGCTACAGTTTTGGTAGCTGCTGGCGCACGTTCGGTGAGCGCTGGCGGCACAAAACATGCGGTAACGCGGTCCAGCTCGGCTTGGGTAATGGTGTGCGGCGCACCGTCGCGGGTGATGATTTGCTCGTACTCGGCTTCCACCTCGTCGATATAGCGCTGGCCTTCTGCCTTCACCAGAATCTTGATACGCGCCTTGTACAGGTTGTCGCGGCGGCCCCAGCGGTTGTAAACGCGCACCACCGCCTCCAGGTAATTCATGATCTGGTTCCAGGGCAGGAAGGCGCGGATCTCGGTGCTGATGACCGGGGTGCGGCCCATGCCGCCGCCCACAAACACGCGGAAACCCAGCTCGCCCGCCTCGTTCTTGATGAGGTGCAGGCCCACGTCGTGCCAACGCACCGCAGCGCGGTCTTCTGTCGCGCCGGTAATGGCGATCTTGAATTTGCGGGGCAGGAAGGCGAACTCAGGGTGCAGCGTGCTCCACTGGCGCATGATTTCGGCAAACGGACGGGGGTCGGCAATCTCGTCGGGGGCGATACCGGCGCGCTCATCGCTGGTGATGTTGCGGATGCAGTTCCCGCTGGTCTGGATGCCGTGCATGTTCACAGTGGCCAGCAGGTCCATCACGTCGGCGCTCTTGGCCAGCGGAATCCAATTGAACTGCACGTTTTGGCGGGTGGTGAAGTGGCCGTAGCCCACCGGCAGGTGGGTGGTGCCCCATGTGGCCTGGGTGCCGATGGCTTTGTCAAACACCTCTTTGCTCGGGTGGTCGTACTCGCGGGCAATGCGGGCCAGCACGCGCAGCTGGGCGCTGGACAGCTCGCCGTAGGGCACAGCCACGCGCAGCATGGGCGCGTAGCGCTGGATGTACCAACCGTTTTGCAGTCGCAGGGGGCGGAATTCGTCGTCGCTCAAAGTGCCGGCCTGGTTGCGCTCCAGTTGGTCGCGGTGCTGGGCCGCGCGGGCGCGGATGAACTGGCGGTCAAATTCGGTGTATTGGTACATAGACGTGGTGCAGCAAAGATCAGAGAGCGATGAGTTTCAAACCGGCATAAGCCAGTAGCAGGGACAACAGGGAGCGGATCACCCGCTCCGGGGTTTTGAACATCAGGTGCGAGCCCACCCAGATACCGGGGAGCGAACCTGCCAGCAGTTTGGCCAACATGGGCCAGTCCACCGAGCCGAGGGACGCGTGGCCCATGCCTGCCACCAGGGTGAGGGGCACTGCATACGCAATGTCCGCCGCCACGATGCGCGGCAGGGGCAACATGGGGTAAAGCAGCATCAACACCGTGACGCCGATGGCGCCCGCGCCCACGGACGTGAGTGTAACCAGCGTGCCAATCAGGGCGCCGAACAACAGCGGCAGGCTCCAATGGCGGGGGCGTGCCGCTGCGGCTTCATTCCCCGCTGCAATCGTCTTCGGACCTACTTTTCCGCGAATAGCCTTGTACAAGGTGGCCGCCGCCGTGAGCAGGAGCGCAAAGCCCAAGGTGGTGGTCATGATGTGCTGCACCGTGTTGCTGGTGGAGTCCATCTGCTTCAACACATACAGAGTGGTGAGTGCGGCCGGGATGCTGCCAGCGGACAGATTCAGAACCACAGGCCAGTCGATGTGGCGTGAGCGCGCCAGCTTGACCGTTCCGCTCATTTTGGTGAAGGCCGCAAACAGGAGGTCAGTGCCTACCGCCAGGTGGGGCTTGGTTCCGAAAAAGAAAATGAGGATTGGCGTCATCAACGAGCCGCCCCCTACACCGGTGAGCCCTACGATGGAGCCCACAAAAAAGCCCGCCAATACAAACGCCAAATCTTGCATGGAGGCGAATGTAGGCGGGCCAGCTTAGATTGAAAACTACTTTTTAGCTATGGAGGTATGAGGGTTGGTTATATGGGGGCAGGGAGTGGGGGAAAGGGGTTGAGGGATGCTGGCTTTCGATCCAAAGCGGAAGTGCTGAGCTGAAATTTTCCACCCAATAGCAGACATTCGATTCATGGGTTGCGTTAAAGCGAAAGAGCGAACTGTGAATTGCGTAAAAAAGGCGTCCGTGGACGCCCTTCGCCGCCTCATTCGCTCAACCAAGGCTGAATAAAGGCGAACCAACCGCCCATGAGATAGAAAGCCACGCTCAGCAGGTACACCTTCCAAGAGACCTTGCGAGTCCGCATGCAGGCATCGCGCAAGGCCGGATCGGTAGGGCAAGGCGCATGGCGGTTGCGCCACTGTAAGGCCCCACTTCCCGCCATCATCACGCCGGCCAGGGCGAAGACAGCCTCCTTGTGCTCACTCAACCAGACGACCTGCGGAAAGATCGCAACCAGTGAGGACAACGCCGCGCCTGCACCCATGGCCACCAGAAGTGCCGGAATGGCGCAGCACACCAGGGTGCTGGAGGTGGCAAACAGGCTCGCCACCGAAGTCCAGAAGCTGCTGCGGGATTCTGTGACGCCATCCGCACTCATTTACCCCCCTTGATTTCAGCCTTAATCTCCTCAACGGATTTCTGCACGGTTTCCAGCTTCACCACGTCATAGCCGGCGTCGGTTATTTCGGCGGTGATTGCCTTCGCATCCAAGGAGTATCCCTCCTTGGCCTCAATGGCGACTGTCTTCTTTTTCAGATCTACATAGACCGCTTTGGTGGCCGGCATGCTGGAGACGCGTTTTTCAATGCCCTGGGCGCAGAAGGCGCACACCATGCCGTTGACGGTCGCCTTGATGCTGGTGGTGGCGAAGGACGGCAATGCGGCAAGCGCGAGTGCCAAGGTAATGACTAGTTTGTTCATGATGAACTCCTCAAAAAATGTACATAAAGTTGATGCGAGCCTGGGAGCTGTTGTTGACCCCCAGTTCGACGAAGTAGCGGTTGTGGATCAGGCGCAGCATGGGAGTGACCTCCGTCTTGTCTGACAGGCCGTTCATGCGCCGCGCTTCAACAATCAACCAGGGTTGGATCTCGTCGTAATCCACCTCGTAGAACGAGAAACCCAGGCGGGCAGATGCGTAGTCATGGTTGATGCCGTCAGCGCGGTACAGCCTGGTCGTAGCCGACACGTAGACACGGGTGGTTTCATAGTCCACCTGAATCCCCGGAGATGCCATGGCCTTGGAGCCGGAGAAGTCATTGCCGGTCACGTTGCCCAGGCCACCCAGGAACCAGATGTTGGCTTGGGCGTCTGGCAGGTTCCAGCGCTTCACCAACCGGGTGTAGGTGGCGTCCACCAGCTGGCGGCTCTTGCTCTCGTCATCCGAGCGCATGTAGAGCGTAGAAGCCCCAATCGCATCCCGTGGTGTGAGTGCGTAGTTGGTAAAGGCCTCCTGCCAGTTGGGTCTGAAGTCGCCCATCGCCATCCAGCTGTCCTTGAACCCCATGGGCCCGCTGAAGGCTGGAAGGGATAGCGTCAGAGCCAGGCAGCCCAGCATCCGGCTGCGTACGCGGCCGCTCATTTGACGGGCTCCATCTGGTCCACTACCAGGTGGTTTTCCATTGCAGCGACGGTAAAGCGGACCTTCTGACCGACTTTGAAGCTATCCAGCTTGATCGCTCCATCGACCTTGAAGGGCATGGTCATGGCCTCCATGCCGATGCTCTCGATGCGCTGGTGTTTGAGTGTGACCCGGGGTCGCTCCGGTTCGAGGGTGACTATGCGTGCTTGTGTCCAGTCAGGGGCGGCCCAGACGGACGTAGTACAGGCCAGCACGATGGCCAAAATCCAATGTTTCATGACAATCCTTGTCAGCGGGGCACTCAGCCCCAACAAAACCCGCGTGGTGCGGACGTACTTGTGCTGTAAGGACTAGAGGATGGGTGGCTTGACCTGGCGCGCGAGGTCGGCGCTGATGAAGCTGGCGCTGGTGGACGCTGGATGGGTCTGCCGCGCATAGGTCAATAGATCGGTGGATGGAAAGCTCGGTGTTGCCAGCGTCATGCACAGTTGGCAGGTCTGGCAGCCGATGTGGCTCTTGGACGGTGTGGGTGACTTCTCCGCTTCCGATGCGGGCCGGGCCATCATGGGGCAGTCTGCGGGCATACCAGACATGGCCATCTGCTCATCAGCCACTTGCAGCGCTGCCTGGCTCAGGATCATCTGAAGGACCATGCGCTCCGCGCTCCAACCGCGCAGAGGTAGCAACATGACCAGCAGGATGAGCAAAAGGCGTCCCATGGGTGAATGGTATCCCATTGCCCGAAAGCAGTCGTTCATGGATGACTGCAGTTGGCCCAAAGCTGCCTTACTGAGGTCTATCCTGAACGCTCGCACGCTCCATTCGCTACAAAAAAAGTAGCTACTTGCGCATATTCCTAGAGCGCTAGCGGCCAATTTTGTCTAAAACAGCAGCGCCAAGCAATGCGCTGCCAAAGTTCACCCGGGCCGGAAGTCTGCACATCACAGCCCGGGCGCACCTCAGTACTTTTTGCCGCGCAGCTCTTCCATGCGCTCGTTGAAGTATTTTTCTACGGTGTAGCGCTCGGAGAGCACCACTTCGCGGCGAGGGTGCAAAAACAGCGGCAGTGAAATGCGTGACTTGGTCGCACCTTCGCCGGTGGGGTTGAGCACCCGGTGCACGGTGCTGGGGTAGTAACCGCCGGAGGCTTCGGCCAGCATGTCGCCGATGTTGACGATCAGCAGACCAAAGTCACAGGGCACATCGTGCCAAGCCTGGTCCTTGCCCAAGACCTGCAGGCCGGGTTCGGTGGCGGCGGGCAGGATGGTCAGCAGGTTGATGTCGCCATGGGCCGCGGCACGCACGGCGCCGGGCTCCTCGTCGCCACGCAGGGGCGGGTAATGCAGCACGCGGAGCAGGGTGTGATCGCTGCCTTCAATCATGGCGGGCAGGGGCATGGAATACCGTGCCTTCACCTCCGGGGGGGAGTTTTCTTCCACCCAGTTGAGCAGTGTGGCGGCCAAGTTGGCGCCTTCAGCGTAGTAGCGTTGGGCAGCATCACTCACTTCAGCGGGGTAGCGGCCCCAAGGGTAAATATGAAAGAACTCTTTCAAATCCTTTTTGGTGAAGTTCTTGGCCGTTTCTGACACGCTGGGCGAAAAATACCCGTCATGCTTAACCGGGTCATTGGGGTACTTCGCCTTGGCCTCGGTTTTGAAAAAGCCCAGCCATTCGGCGTAGATGCTTTCCACCAGTTCCTGGCTCAGGGGGTGGTTTTTCAGGACGCCGAAGCCTGTTTCATGCAGGCTTTTGCAAAACTCTTGTGGAGCGGTGGGGCTGGTGAAGTCAACGACGGGTAAGTGCATGGCGGTTTCTCGCGCAATCAGATCGGTTGAGCAGGCGTTTACAGCCAGTTGGACATCAGGGTGGATTCAATCAGCTGCAGAGCCTCATCGGCCTTGAGCTGCAAGCAGGCGTGGGTGTCGGGCACCTCGTCACCCCAACCGGGTTGGGGGTAGAAGATGTCCTTGCGGCGCATCATGGTTTGGCCGTTGGCGGGTCCTTCCGTCGCCACGCGTATGCGGCCGGTCTGGATTTCAAACAGCTCAGGGTTGGTGAGCGCCACAAAGGCCAGCACGTCATGACCGAAGCAGCCGTGGATTTTGGCCACATGCGGGTAGATGCCGCTGTAGAAGTCCGCATAGAAGCTCACGGCATGGTGCAGGGTGTCTGTCGCGACGTGCTTGTGGTGGTCTGCCACTTTTTTGAACAGAGCCAGGGGCACGATCAGCTGGTGGGTCACATCCAGGCCCACCATGGTGAGCTTCCAGCCGGCGGTGAAAACAAAGTCTGCAGAGTGCGGGTCGTTCCAGATATTGGCTTCCGCCACGGGGGACACGTTACCGGGTTCCGCGACGGTGCCGCCCATGATGATGACTTCTTGCAGCAGCTGGGGCAGCTTGGGTTCCAGCTTCAGCGCGGTGGCCAGATTGCCCAAGGGGCCGACAGCGACCAGAGTGATTTCGCCGGGGTGGGCGCGGGCCATGTCCACAATAAATTGCGCGGAGGGCCGGGGGTCCAGCACGCTGGTGGTTGCCACGCGGGAGGGCAGGTTGCCTAGGCCATCGCCACCATGGATGAAGTCGGGCGGGGTGCCGGGGGCTTTGAGCCAAGGGGTCTTGACGCCCAGGGTCACGGGGATTTTGCGGCCTGCAATTTCTGTCAGGTACAGACCGTTGGTAGCTGCCTGCTCCACGGTGACGTTGCCGAAGGTGGTAGTGATACCCACGACATCGATGCCGGGGTGAGCCAGTGCGTAATACAGGGCCATGGCGTCATCGACACCGGGGTCGGTGTCATAAATCACTTTGCGTGCTGCGAGTGCGGAGGTATTGGTGCTCATGGGGTGACTCTTTGAAAATACTGGAACAGTTGGGTTTCAGTTCAGGCCGCAGAAGGTGCGCAGTGCTTGTGCTTCTTCGGTGCTGGTCGGGGGCGTAGACGCCAAGAGGGCTTCCACTTCCGTGGTTTCAGGAATGCTGGATTGGGCACCCCAGCGGGTGCACGCAATGGCGCTGGTAGCGCTGGCAAAGCGCAGGGCGTCGACCAATGGCTGCCCTTGGCTGAGGGCGGCGACCAAGCTGCCGCAGAAGGTGTCTCCGGCACCCGTAGTGTCCACCGGTGAAATGGGGAATGCGCTTTGGAGTGCGAATGCACCGTTGTGGCGCGCGCAGCTACCACGGTGCCCCAAAGTGACCACCACGGTACGCACCGCCACACGGCTCAGGCAGTCGGCAATGCTGCCTTCATGACCCGACACCACGGCCAGTTCACCTTCGTTGACCACCAGCACATCGATATGGGCCAACAGCTCTGGGGGCAAAGCGCGGGCGGGGGCTGCGTTCAAAACGACCTTCACCCCTTGGGCGCGCGCGGCACGGGCGTATGCCGTGACTGTGTCCAAAGGGGTTTCGAGTTGCAGCAGGAGGTGCGTGAAGCCCGCCAAAGATGGCAAATGGTCCGGGCGTAACTCCGCGTTCGCGCCGGGAGCCACCGTGATGGCGTTTTCCGCGTCATCGGAGACACAGATAAAAGCGGTCCCGGTAGGGTGACCGGGCGTGCGCACGATGTGCATGTGCACGCCAGCCGATTGGAGGGAGTTTTCAAGTGGGGTGGCAAAGGCGTCTTGCCCCAAGCCGAGCAGCATGTGCGTGACGGCCCCGCCCGCCCGCGCGCTGGCCACTGCCTGGTTGGCGCCTTTGCCTCCGGGGAAGGTTTGGAAATCGCGTCCGAGTACGGTTTCGCCCGGGGCGGGAATGTGATGGGCGCGGACCACAAAGTCCAGATTGGCAGAGCCAGCCACAAGTATCATCAACAGCACTCTCTGATTGCGAAACCGTCTATTTTGACGCTGAATTTGCAAGCCCCGGATAAGTTCTTTGATATAGACCCTAATGACTTCTGCTGCGCCTGATGTTCTTTGCCCTGTCACCGTCGTCGGGGGTGCCAACATGGATATCAGTGCCAAAGCGGGCAGCGTCATGAGCGCGGGTGACTCCACGCCTGGCGCCATTCACTACTCACCAGGGGGCGTTGGCCGCAATATGGCCGAGAATATCGCGCGCTTGGGTATTTCCGTCGACCTGGTGTCAGTAGTCGGTGATGACGCCTTCGGCAAACAACTGCTCGCCAGTACCGCCGCGGCGGGAGTAGGGGTTTCATCCGTGGTGACGGTGCCTGGCCAACGCACTGCAACCTACCTGGCCATGCACCAGCCAGACGGCGAGGTGGCCATGGCCGTGAATGACATGGGCATTCTGGAGAGCCTGACACCATCAGCGTGCTCTCTTGCACCCGCGCTGGAAAACACCGGAGCATGGCTGCTCCTCGATTGCAATTTGCCTGGGGCGACGATTGCTTACCTTCTGCGCCTTGGCCGCAAGGTGGCTGTGGATGGTGTATCAGTGGCCAAGTGCAGGCGCATTGCCGGGGCGCTGCCATCCATTCAACTGCTCAAACTCAACCATATGGAAGCAGTAGCCCTGAGTGGTCTCCCTGTGGGTACCCCTGAGCAATGCATCGCGGCGGTCCAGCATTTCCTCGATTCGGGCGTTGAGCGGGTGCTTATCAGTTGTGGTGCATCCGGCTCGGCTTGGGGGCAGCGTGGTGAGGGGCCTGTATTCCGGCCGTCCCGCCACGTTCCAGTGGTAAGCAGTACGGGGGCAGGGGACGCATTGTTATCCGGGGTTGTGGCTTCCCTGGTGCGTGGGTCACCGATGAAAGATGCCGTGGATTACGGTGTGGCCTGCGCAGAGCTCACACTATCAAGTACATTCGCCAACTCTCCGGAATTGACACATGCCGCCGTGCGGCAGCAAATGGGCCTACCAGCATGACTTTGAATCCTTACTTAGACATCGCACCCGAAGTGCGCCACGCCTTGGACAACGGGACTCCCGTGGTGGCGTTGGAGTCGACCATCATTTCCCACGGCATGCCGTACCCGCAAAACGTGAAGACCGCATTGATGGTAGAGGCCGAGGTTCGTGCACATGGCGCGGTTCCGGCCACCATTGCGATCGTGAATGGCCGGTTGAAAGCAGGCCTGTCTGAAGCGGATATCGAGCAACTGGGCCGTAGCGGGCGCGAGGTGGTGAAGGTGAGCCGCCGTGATGTGCCTTTTATTGTGGCGGCCGGCGCCACAGGGGCGACTACCGTGGCGTCCACCATGATCATCGCGGCGATGGCCGGCATTCGCGTGTTCGCCACAGGTGGCATCGGCGGTGTACACCGTGGCGCTCAAGAAAGTTTTGACGTGTCTGCAGACTTGCAGGAACTGGCGCGCACGCCGGTCGCCGTGGTATGTGCCGGAGCCAAGTCCATCCTGGATTTGCGCTTGACCCTGGAATACCTGGAAACGCATGGCGTACCCGTTGTGGGTTACCAAACTTCCTCACTGCCAGCCTTCTTTACACGCGATAGCGCGTTCCGGGTGGATTACCGCTTGGATACTCCTGCTGCCATTGCTCAAGTACTGCACGCCAAGTGGAGTATGGGTCTGGACGGTGGCATGGTAATTGCGAATCCCATCCCTCCTGAATTTGCCATGCCGCGGGATGCGATTGACGCAGCTATTGAGCAGGCGCTTGCGGAAGCCAAGGCCCAAGGGGTGGGTGGCAAAGAGTCCACTCCGTTTTTGTTGGCACGGGTCTGCGAGTTGACCGGCGGGGACAGTCTGGCGTCCAACATCCAGTTGGTGCTGAACAATGCCCGATTGGCGAGCGCGATCGGGGCGTCGTTGTTGGAGGCGGGGCGCGGAACTTTGTAAACCGCCTGCATGGAAACGGGTTAAGAGGTGTATAACAATTAAGTTATATACGGAGAAGCCCTGATGCAGACACTGGAGTCCGCTGTGATTCTTGAACTACAGTGTGGCGTTGTCTGCGGTAAGCGGCAAATGGGTGGAAAAGACGGCATTCCTGCCGTTGACTGGTTGGTAAAACTGATTTTTTAACTTGATTGAGAACTGAGAGAAGCTATGAACGTTAAATCTCCTGTACGCATGACACTGTTGGCCGCTACCTTGGCCGCCAGTTTCCAGGCTATCGCTGCAGACCCTGCCGTTGTGTTCGACATGGGCGGCAAGTTCGACAAGTCTTTCAACGAAGCGGCTTACAACGGTATCGAAAAGTGGAAAAAGGAAACAGGCAAGAAATACCTGTCTTTCGAAATCACCAACGAGTCCCAGCGCGAGCAGGCCATCCGCCGCATGGCAGAGCGTGGTGCCAGCCCCATCATCGGCATTGGTTTCGGCCAGGCTTCCAGCATTGAAAAAGTGGCCAAGGAATTCCCCAAGCTGCAATTCGCCATCATTGACATGGTGGTAGACCTGCCTAACGTGCAGTCCGTCGTGTTCAAGGAGCAAGAGGGCAGCTTCCTGGTGGGTACGATCGCTGCCATGGCCAGCAAGACTGGCAAGGTCGGTTTCGTTGGCGGCATGGACATTCCCCTGATCCGCAAGTTTGAGTGCGGCTACAAGCAGGGCGCCCTGTTTGCCAACCCCAAGGCTGAAGTGGTCGGCAACATGACCGGCACCACAGGTGCAGCATGGAACGACCCCGCACGCGGCGGTGAATTGGCCAAAGCACAGTTCTCTCAAGGCGTGGACGTAGTCTTCGCGGCTGCCGGCGGCACCGGCATCGGTGTGTACCAGGCTGCCAAAGACAGCGGCAAGTTGGCGATCGGCGTGGACAGCAACCAGAACCACCTGCAACCCGGCACCATGTTGACTTCCATGCTCAAGCGCGTGGACACCGCCGTGTACAACGTTGCCAAGGGCCACAAGGCCGGGGTGACGGTGTTGGGCCTGAAAGAAGGCGGCGTGGACTACGCAGTGGATGCCAACAACGCCAAGTTGATCACCCCTGAAATGAAGAAGAAGGTGGAAGCTGCCAAGGCTGACATTATCAGCGGCAAGATCAAGGTTGCAGACTTCATGGCAGATAACGCCTGCAAACTGTAATCTGACGGACTGTGGACCTGCAGCTGACATGCTCGCAGGTGCCAGTCCGGGTTCGATTTCAAAGCCCGCGGTGCTTGCACGTGCCGTGGGCTTTTCGCTTCAATGCAAGAGCCTCTTGAGGAGCAGGATTTGAGTGTAGAGAGCACAACGCCAACGGCATCGACGCCACCGGCGATACATATGCAGGGTATCAACAAGCGTTTCGGCGCAGTTGCAGCCAATGCAGATGTGGATTTACGTGTAGCCGCCGGAACGGTGCACGGGATCGTGGGCGAGAACGGCGCGGGCAAGAGCACCCTGATGTCCATTTTGTACGGCTTTTATCAGGCCGATAGCGGCGTGATTGAGGTGCAAGGCCAGCGCGTGATCATTCGCAATGCAGATGACGCTATTGCGCAGGGAATCGGCATGGTCCACCAGCACTTCATGCTCGTGGACACTTTGACGGCCTTGGAAAATGTCATGCTCGGTGCTGAGCCTCATTGGTTGCTCCAAAAGGCGGATGCCTCAGTGCGCAGCAAGCTGGATACCTTGATGCAGGCCACGGGCTTGCAAGTGCAGCTGGATAGTCTGGTGGCTGATTTGCCGGTGGGTGACCGGCAGCGGCTAGAGATTCTGAAAGCTCTATACCGCGGCGCCAAGATTCTGATTCTGGATGAGCCCACTGCGGTGTTGACTCCGCAGGAAACCGAGCATTTGTTCAAGGTGTTGCGGGTGCTCCGCAGCCAGGGAACCACCATTTTGCTGATCACCCACAAGCTCAAGGAGGTGATGGGTTTGTGTGACAACGTGACCGTCATGCGCGGTGGACGGGTGGTGCAGGAGCTGCCGATTGCGCAGGCCTCGGTGGAAAGTTTGGCTGAAGCCATGGTGGGCCGTAAGGTACACATGGGGCGGCTGGAGGGCGAAGCCCGCAAGGCGGGCGATACCTTGCTGTCCGTGCGTAATGTGGTGGTGAAAGACGCTCTGAAGGTCGTGCGCCTTCATGGTCTGAACCTGGACTTGCGTGCCGGCGAAATTGTGGGTGTTGCTGGGGTGTCCGGCAATGGGCAAAGTGAGCTGCTGGATGTGCTGTCCGGGTTACTGACCCCAGATTCCGGCAGTTTGGCGCTGGGTGCGGCCCAGTTTGAGGCGCCCCGATGGCTGGATCCCCAAAAGGCACGGGAGCTGGGTCTGGCCCATGTGCCGGAAGACCGACATGCGCGTGCCATGGTGATGGACTTCGTGGCCTGGGAATCGGCAGTGCTGGGCTACGATGGCCTGCCGGAGTACTCTAGCGGAGGCTGGATGTCGCATGCCGGCATGCGCAAAGCCACTGCGGCATTGATGGAGCGCTTTGATGTGCGCCCACGTGACCCAGAACTCAAGAGTAGCAAATTCTCCGGTGGTAATCAGCAGAAGCTGGTGCTCGCCCGTGAACTGGGGCAGGCGCCGAAAGTCTTGTTGGTCGGTCAACCCACGCGTGGGGTGGACATCGGTGCGATTGAATTCATATATTCCCAGCTGCGGGCCATGCGCGATGCCGGCTGCGCGGTGCTGGTGGTTTCGAGCGAACTGGACGAAATCCTGGCGCTATCAGACAGAGTGATTGTGATGAACCAAGGTCGGGTGACGGGTGAGTTGGCCATTGAAGATTGCACCGAGGCAGGTATCGGCCTGTTGATGACGGGAGGCCCGCAATGAACGCCAATTACACCTTGCCGCGTTGGGCGGATTTGGTGCTGTTGCCTGCGGTGTGTCTTGCCGTGGCTTTGTTGGCTGCGGCAGGCGTGGTCGCTTTGGTGGGGCAGGATCCTGCGGAAGTACTCTCGGTGCTGGTTAACGGCGCTTTCGGCAGCCAGCGGGGTATCAGCTATACCCTGTACTACGCCACGACATTCATTTTCACCGGCCTCGCCGTTGCCGTGGCTTTCCACGGTGGCTTGTTCAATATCGGTGGAGAGGGGCAGGCGATTCTGGGTGGGCTGGGCACCGGTTTGGTTGCCCTGTGGCTATCAAATAGCCTTCCGGCTTGGGCCATGCTGCCTTTGATGCTGGTGAGCGGTGCCTTGTTCGGTGCGGCGTGGGCTGCGGTACCCGCTTATCTGCAGGCGTATCGCGGCAGTCACGTGGTGATCACGACCATCATGTTCAACTTTATCGCCAGTAGCTTGTTGGTTTATTTGTTGGTGAATGTGTTGCGCCCGGCAGGTTCCATGGCGGTGGAAACGGCGGCTTTTGCTGCATCGGCCAAATTGCCCAGCATGCAGGATGCGCTTGCGGCTATGGGTATTGAGTGGGACGCTTCCCCTCTCAACACCAGCCTGATTCTGGCTCTGCTGGCCTCACTGGCGGTCTATCTGTTTCTTTGGCGTACGCGCGCTGGTTACCGTTTGCGCGCCGTCGGTTCCAGCCAAAGCGCTGCCGAGTATGCCGGCATCAACGTACGCCACCAGATCGTCATTGCCATGGCGATTTCCGGGGCGCTGGCAGGCATGGTGGGTATGAACGAGATTGCGGGTGTCAACGGCAAGCTGCTGTTGGAGTTCGTCAGTGGTGCAGGCTTTACCGGCATCGCAGTGGCACTGATGGGGCGTAACCATCCGGTGGGGATTATTTTTGCGAGCGTGCTTTTCGGTGCCTTGTTCCAAGGTGGCGCAGAAGTGGCGTTCGAAGTACCGGGTTTCAGCCGGGAGATGGTGGTCATGTTGCAGGGCTTTATTGTTTTGTTCTCGGGCGCCATGGTGTACGTCATCGCACCGGTTCTGGCTTGGGTTTTGGGCAAGATCTCGGTGAAAGGCGTGAAGTCGGGGGTGCAACATGGATGAGGCATTGTTTGCGGCCATGTTGGCCTCCACCCTGCGGGTGTCCACGCCGCTGATCTTGTGCGCTTTGGCTGGCATGTTCTCTGAGCGCTCCGGTGTGGTGGACATTGGACTGGAGGGCAAGATGCTGTTCGCAGCATTCGCAGCCGGTGCAGCCGGCGCAGCGTACCAGTCCACCACCTTGGCTCTCTTGCTGGGCGTCATGGTGGCTGTCGTTTTGTCCTGGATGCACGGGTTGGCCTGCGTCAGCCACAAGGGTGATCAGGTGGTCTCGGGCGTGGCGATCAACATCATCGCGGCCGGGATGACCGTCGTACTGGGAATTGCCTGGTTTGCCCAGGGTGGACAGACACCACCTGTGAGTACCGAGGTGCGCATCAAGGCCCTGTTCCCGGGCTTGCAACAGGCGCTCGCCCAAATTCCTTTTATAGGTCGCGTAGTGGGGGAGGGCTTGCTGAGCCATAACGCTCTGGTGTACCTGGCGCTGGCGCTGGTGCCCGTGTCATGGTGGGTGTTGTTCCGCACGCGCTTCGGTTTGCGCCTGCGTGCGGTCGGCGAGAACCCGCAGATGGTGGACGCCGCCGGAGTCTCGGTCACCGGGCTTCGGTATGCGGCATTAACCATCAACGGTGTGCTCTGCGGACTTGCGGGTAGTTATCTCGTGTTGGCTCAAAGTGCCAACTTCTCAGCCAATATGACGGCAGGGCGTGGATTCATGGCATTGGCGGCGCTGATTTTCGGTCGCTGGCATCCGGTCGGGGCGTTCTGGGCATGTTTGTTGTTCGGATTCCTTGATGCGGCCGCGATCCGACTGCAAGGTGTTCAGATCAGCGGTTTGGGTGAGGTTCCCGTGCAGCTGATTCAAGCCTTGCCTTATTTGTTGACAGTGATTCTGTTGGCAGGTTTTATTGGCAAGGCCGTGGCACCTCAAGCTCTGGGCCGTCCTTACTCCAAGGAGCGTTGAGGCCTTCGCGGGTTCCGATTCGACATGGCAATCACGGTCTGGGTCAAAGTGGTGGGTTTCAGCGATGCCGAGCGGCATTCGCTGAACACCATCTTCCGGGTGTCGCGGACCGACGGGCCGAATTACGTGCTCTGGAAGCCCGAGGACGCCGCGTCGCCCAATGTGGCGGTGATTGATGTGGACAGCTATGAAGCCGGTCTGGACTTGGTTTCTCCGGGATTTAACCCGCACCTGAAAATGATTGCCGTCGGCGATTCAGCTCCGCTCGGTGCATGGCGTGCGCTGCAGCGCCCTGTCGACTGGGCGGCACTGGTGCAGATGCTGGACGAATTGTTCGCGAGCTCCCAGGATGTCGACATCGACATTTTTGCGGAGTCGCCCCCCCCGCAAGCCCCAACACCGCCGGGTATCCGTTGTGCCCTGTTTGTAGGCATTCCGCTCGTTGGGGCGTATTACCTGCGCACGCGCTTGGCCTTGGCCGGACTGTTGGTCGTGGACGAAGTGAAATCTCTTGAGGACTGCGCGGACCGCTTGGCCACGCGCCGCTATGACCTCGCCGTCGTGTACGTGGATCCGGTCACCCAGGATCCTTGGCGATATGCAAAATATTTTCAGGATCTTCCCGAGCCGTTGCCGAATGTCATCGGGGTGATGCCCAGCCCTGATTGGAAGTCGGTGCGGTTATCAGAGAGCATGGGGTGTTCGGCCTTGTTGGAAGTGCCTTTCAATCCCCAGCAGGTTCTTGCTGCGTTTCAGAAGGTCTGAGGCCTCGGGCTCCGCCCTAGGTTCTATCACTTTCCACTTCGCGTACGGCGCGGCGTTTTCGTAGACGCTGAGAGTCCATGGAGCGGGCCAAACTTGACTCGACAGGCCAAGGCTCGCCGCAGATACGGGCCGCGATCAGTTCCGCCCCCAATGCGGAGAAGGTGAGTCCCCGGGCCCCCATGCCCACCTGCATCCACAAACCATTGCGCCCCTGCGCATCCACGGGACCGGCCAGCGGCAAGCGATCGTGCGTGACACACCGTGTGCCTGACCAGCTGTCGGGTCCCCCGCCGTGGAACTGAGGGGCCAAGGCATCGGCTACATCTGGTAACAGCACATGGAGCCGGGCCAAGTTGTTGGAATGTTGTTCCGACAATGGTGCGATTCGATGCAAGCCCATGGTTGCAGCAGTGGGTTCTGTGTCGGGCTCGAAGCTGGAGCCGGCTAGCCAATAAGACGTATCACTGCTTTGCTGAATCGAGATAAAGCATCCATTGCCGTTGTGCGGCAGGGTGCCCCACGCACGGGCTACGTCTGTCGGCACCGTTCCCAGGCTGGCGGTGCCATGCACGGCTTGCAGATCGCCCAGTGTGAGGGGCAGGGTCGCTGCTCTGTGGGGTGCCATCTCAGATGCGCTGAGCATGGCTCGTGCACCATAGGCATTGGCAAACACCACCATGTCCGCATCCAAAAGCTTGTCGCCTGCTGTATCCAATAGCGACCACGTAGTGTCTTGATGTTCCAAATGATGAACTTCGGCGCCATATCGCACCGTGATGCATGGATGGGCGAGCCACGCATCTACCAAAGCACGGGGCTTGATCCAGCCTGCATGGGTATGCGACCGGTCAGGCCCCTCGCTGAACCGGTGCTCCAAGACTCCACTCATGGCCCAGTCCGCGCCTTGGCTTAGCAGCTCTTCTGCGTGTTGAAGCATCAGGCGGGCACCAACCCGAGACAAACGCGAGCGTGGACTGTCATCCGCCGAGATGTGAGGCACAACCAAACCTGCGGGTAGGCCCGATGCACCAGCTGCCGGATGTGCTGCTTTGTCCAGTACCGTCACTCGCCATCCCCGGCGTGCCAAGGCGTAGGCCACACTGGCGCCGGAAATGCCGGCACCTACCACGCAACAGTGCGAGGTTGACGAGGAACGCAACTTCGCGACTGGCGGTTCTTTGGCGCCCAGTTTCCAAGGCGGGTCAAAAGTCGCCCGAAGAGCGTTCGATGTGGGTGTTGCCGTGATCTGCACAAAGCCCGCTTCTCGCAGCCAGGCAGTATTCGGCCCCTCGGGTAGGTCGGAGATCAATGTTGCGCCACGGCTACAGAGACGCGCCAGTGCCTTGGCGGTCCATTTGTCCCAACCCAGATGGTGGGCATCCACCCAAAGGGTGTCGGCAAACAGGTGGTGGTCTGCAAAGAAGGCTTTGCTATCGCCGATGCACAGAGTCAGCGAGATCCGGCCTTTGTCCAGGAGCAGCCGGTGAATGCCCTGCACCCGGTCTGATGCCGCTTTGTGAAGCGCCTGATAGTCATCGGATGTACGGAGAGAGGGCTTCGAGAAATATTGCTCGTAGTCCTCAAGGCTAATGTGTCCCACGTAGTGCAGCATGGTCGGCCGCTGCGGATCTGCCCGCCAAGCCAGCCAGGTGGCCATGAAGCGATCTCCGGCTCCAAAAGAGGTGTCCAGAACCGACCAGGCCCTTCGCTCCGCCCATGCGGCGGGCAAGCCACTGGTGTGAAGCAGCGCAGACGCTGGGGCGTGCATCTGCACCGCGGGCTGCCTGTCAGGCGCTCGGGGGAACGTAGCCTTGTGCAGCGTCGGCACCGTCGCCGAAGAAGTGGTTTTCCATCTGACGCGCAAGGTACTGGCGCGCGCGTGCATCGGCCAGGTTCAGACGGTTCTCATTGACCAGCATGGTCTGGTGCTTGAGCCAGGCGGCCCAGGCTTCCTTGCTCACGCTTTCCCAGATGCGTTTGCCCAGCTCACCGGGGTAGGGCGCAAAATCCAGGCCTTCAGCCTCTTTGCCCAGCTTGATACAGTTAACGGTGCGTGCCATGGGGAAACCTCATCGATGGTGTGAAAACGAAAGGCCGAATCTTATTCGCTTTGAACTCACCCACGGCGATTGCGGGAACTTCAGCACCTAAGATGGCACCAAAATGCACAAAGCCTGTGCCCACAGCGGGCTGGGCTCAACCCACAAGGACACAATTTTGAATTTGGTTTTCAGCTGGATGGACAACGCGCCCCGCCGCGCGTTCGCAATGGTGGCACTGGCCTGTGTGGCCATGCTGGTGTTTGGTCTGTATCTGCAACATGTGGTTGGCTTGGAGCCTTGTCCCATGTGCATCGTGCAGCGATATGCTCTCATTTTGGTAGCTGTTTGCGCAGCACTGACGAGCGCTAGCAGCCGAAAAGGCTTGCATGTCACAGGTGGGGCTCTCATGGTTGTACTCGCCGTGGCGGGTGCCTATGTGGCTGCTCGCCAGAGCTGGCTGCAGTGGTACCCACCCGAGGTGGTGTCCTGCGGGCGCGACCTCTACGGCATGATCGAGACCTTCCCCCTCAAGCGCGCATTGCCCATGATATTCCGGGGTGGGGGCGACTGCAGCAAGGTGGATTGGACCTTCCTGGGTGGCACGATCGCCAACTGGTCCTTCGTGTGCTTCAGCGCCTTTGCCGTGTTCGGCAGCCTGATGGTCTGGCGCAGCGCCCGCCAGCGCTGATTCGGGAATCCGGCCGCGCTGGCGGCCGGCAATGAGCCCAGACGCCCTCAGCTCAGTTTCTTGACCAGCACTTGGCTCTTGCGGTCCCAGTTGTATTTGCGCTTGCGGGCCTCGGGCAGCCAGTCCGGATCCACCTGCACAAAACCGCGCTTGATGAACCAGTGCATGGTGCGGGTGGTCAGCACAAAAATGCTGTCCAGCCCTGCCGCCTTGGCGCGCTGCTCCACGCGCTTCAACACGCGTTCACCATCGCCTTGACCCTGTACATCAGGTGACACGGTGAGTGCTGCCATTTCGGCCGTTTTGGCTTCCGGGTAGGGGTAGAGCGCCGCACAGGCGAAGATCACGCCATCGTGCTCGATGATGGTGTAGTTGCCGGCGTCCCTCTCGATCTCGGTGCGGCTGCGCTTGACCAGCGTGCCGTCCTTCTCGAAGGGCTCAATCAGTTGCAGGATGCCGCCCACGTCTTCCTCTGTGGCCTCGCGCAGTTCTTCGAGCTTTTCATCGACCACCATGGTGCCGATACCGTCGTGCACATACACCTCCAGCAGGATGGCACCATCCACCGCAAAGGGGATGATGTGGCTGCGCTCCACGCCGTTTTTGCATGCCTTCACGCAATGCTGCAAATAGAAGGTGGTGTCCGTGGGCAAGTTGGCGGTGGGCAGCTCCTTGAGCAGCTTTTCGGCTGCTGCGAGGGGCAGTTCGGTGTCAATCGGGTTGTCCTCGCTGGCGGGAAGCGTCGGGTCCATGCGGATGCCGGGCACCTCGGTCAAAAAGATCAGCTTGTCCGCCTGCAGGGCCGTGGCCACACTGGTCGCCACTTCTTCCATCGTCAGGTTGAAGGCCTCGCCGGTCGGCGAAAAGCCGAAGGGCGAGAGCAGCACCATGGCACCCATGTCCAAGGTTTTGGTGATGCCGGCAATGTCCACCTTGCGCACCAGACCGCTGTGCTGGAAGTCCACGCCATCCACGATACCCACCGGGCGCGCGGTGATGAAGTTGCCCGAAATCACCCGTACGGTGGAGTCCGCCATGGGCGTATTGGGCAATCCTTGACTGAAAGCGGCCTCAATTTCGTAACGCAGCTGGCCGGCGGCCTCTTGCGCGCAGTCCAGCGCGACCTCGTCGGTAATGCGGATGCCGTGGCTGTATTTGGGGGTGTGGCCCTTGGCCAAAAGCTGCTCATTGACCTGCGGCCGGAAGCCGTGCACCAACACAATCTTCACGCCCATGCTCTGGATCATGGCCAGGTCCTGGGCCAAGTGCGGAAGTTTGCCCGCCGCAATCGCTTCACCGGCAATGCCCACCACAAAGGTCTGGTTGCGGAACTTGTGGATGTAAGGCGCAACCGAACGGAACCAGGGCACAAAGGTGAAGTTGAAGACAGAGGTCATTGAGGGGCGGGGGAGGCCGGTAAGGGTTTGTCAGGACTGGGATAATCCGCAATTCTCTACGAAGACCACGCCTTGACTGCCAGCCCCTTGCAAATCGAATTCCCAGAGTCGCTCCCGGTGTCGGGCAAACGCGACGAAATCATGGACGCCATTGCGGCGCACCAAGTGGTCATCGTCTGCGGGGAGACCGGCTCGGGCAAAACCACCCAGCTGCCCAAAATCGCGCTCGCCATGGGGCGCGGCAAGCTCAATTACCCCGCTGGCCAGCGTGGCAAGCTCATCGGCCACACCCAGCCCCGCCGCATTGCGGCCAGCAGCGTGGCCAAGCGCATTGCCGAGGAGCTGAAAACACCACTGGGCGAGGTAGTGGGCTACAAGGTACGTTTCAACGACCGACTGGGCAAGGACGCCTCGGTCAAGCTGATGACGGACGGCATTTTGCTGGCCGAAACGCAGACCGACCCCCTGCTCAATGCCTATGACACCATCATCATCGACGAGGCGCATGAGCGCTCGCTCAACATCGACTTCCTGCTTGGCTATTTGCGCCAGATCCTGCCGCGCCGCCCGGACCTGAAGATCATCGTCACCTCAGCCACGATCGATGCGCAGCGCTTTGCGGATCACTTCAAGTCATCCAAAGGCCCTGCGCCGGTGATTTTTGTGTCCGGCCGCATTTTCCCCGTGGAGCAGCGCTACCGCCCCTTTGAAGAAAGCCGCGAGTACGACCTGAACAACGCCATCGCCGATGGCGTCGATGAGCTGTGGCGCGACCCGCATAACCAAGGCGACATCCTGGTCTTCTTGCCTGGCGAGCGCGAAATCCGCGAAGCGGCCGATCACCTGCGCAAGCACCTGAGCCACCAGCCGGTCATGCGCAATGCCGAAGTGTTGCCCTTGTTTGCCCGCCTGAGCCCGGCCGAGCAGGACCGCATTTTTGACGGCCACACTGGTCGTCGCATCGTGCTGGCCACCAACGTGGCCGAAACTTCGCTGACAGTGCCAGGCACAAGATACGTCATTGACGCAGGCACCGCGCGCGTGAAGCGCTACAGTTTCCGTAGCAAGGTGGAGCAGCTGCTGGTAGAGCCTATCAGCCAGGCAGCCGCCAACCAGCGCGCCGGCCGTTGCGGGCGCGTGGCCAACGGCATCTGCATACGCCTGTACGACCAGAAAGACTTTGACGGTCGCCCGCGCTTTACCGACCCGGAAATTTTGAGGTCCTCGCTTGCAGGCGTCATCCTGCGCATGAAGTCGCTTCACTTGGGGCAAGTGGAAGACTTCCCGTTTTTGGAGCGCCCCAGCGGCCGTGCGATTGCAGATGGCTATCAGCTGCTCAATGAGCTAGGCGCGGTGGACGATGCCAATGAACTCACGCCCTTGGGCCAGGAGCTCAGCCGCCTGCCGCTGGACCCGCGCGTAGGCCGCATGCTGCTCGAAGCCCGTGGCCGCGAAGCCTTGGACGAAGCACTGGTCATTGCCAGCGCCTTGAGCGTGCAAGACGTCCGCGACCGCCCCATGGAGGCCCAGCAACAGGCTGACCAAGCACACCAGAAATTTGACGACGAAAAAAGCGAGTTCACCGGCTATCTGAAACTGTGGAAGTGGATTCATGACGCAAGAGGCGGAAGTTCGCCCGCACACCCCGGAGTTGGGGGCGGTGGGCGTTCTGCGCAGGTCAAGGAGGAGCCCGCAAAGCGGGCGGGGGACACGGAGCAGAGCGCCCGCCGACCCCAGCTCCCAGCGAGCGCACAAGGGTCGGCGCACACCGCCACCCACAAACTCACCAACCGCCAATACGAACAACTCCTGCGCCAAAACTTCGTCAACATCCGCCGCGTACGCGAGTGGAAGGACATCTACACCCAGCTCCACACCGTGGTGGCCGAACACAAATGGCGCCTCAACACCAAGCCCGCCAGCTATGAGCAGCTGCACCTGTCCATGCTGTCCGGCCTGCTGGGCAACGTGGGCTGCAAGCTCGAAGAAGGGCAGAACGGCGAGTACCTGGGCGCACGCAGCATCAAGTTTTTTGCCCACCCCGGCGCCCACCTGACCAAAAAGCCGGGCAAATGGATCGTGGCGAGCGAGCTAGTGGAAACCACACGCCTGTTCGGCCGCGGCATCGCTGCCATTGAGCCCCAATGGCTGGAGCAGGTGGGTGGCCATTTGCTCAAAAAACAGCTGCTGGACCCGCACTGGGAAAAGAAAGCCGCCGAAGTCGTGGCGCTGGAGAGGGCCACGCTCTACGGCATCGTGGTCTACAGCGGCCGGCGGGTGAACTACAGCCGTGTGGACATGGCTGGTGCGCGGGAAATTTTCATCCGCGAAGCGCTCGTCGGCAAAGAGTGGGAAACCACGCTGCCTTTTCTGGCCGCCAACCACAAGCTCATCGAGCAGGTTGAAGAGCTGGAACACAAAGCCCGCCGCCAGGATGTGCTGGTGGACGACGAGCTGATTTACGCCTTTTACGACCAACAGTTGCCAGCCGATGTGTGCAGCGGCTACAGCCTGGAGCGCTGGTACCGCGAGGAAGTCAAAAAGCAACCCAACCTGCTCAAGCTCACTCGCGAAGAGCTGATGCGCCACGAGGCGGCAGGCATTACCACCGCGGCTTTCCCCAAAACCATCCGTTTGGGTGGCGTGGACTGTGCTGCAACTTACCTTCATGAACCCGGCGATGCCCGCGACGGCCTGACCGTGACCGTGCCCTTGTTTGTGCTGAACCAGGTCAACGACGAGCGCTGCGAATGGCTGGTGCCCGGCATGCTCAAGGACAAAGTGCAGGCCCTGCTGAAGACCCTGCACCAGCGCCCCCGCAGCCGCCTGGTGCCGCTGCCCGACACCGCAGCCAAGTTTGCCGAAGCCCTGAATGCGCCTGAGAAGTTTGGCACCGGCGGGCTGGTGGAAGCCGTGCTGAAGCTGGTGCGGGAAGCAACCTCGCTGGACATTGTGAAAGCCGACATCAAGGTCGACATGCTCAGCCCGCACTTCTTCATGAACTTCCGGGTGGTCGATGAACACGGCCGACAGCTTGGCCATGGCCGCAACCTGGGTGCATTGAAAGCTGAGCTGGGCAGCCAGGCCCGCGGCGCATTCCAAGCGCTGGCCAGCTTGAAGCTGGCACAAAACCAGTCAGCGAGCACAAAAGCCAGTGCAACGCCAGGAGCTGGTTTGACCGGGCGTCCTGCGCAGGTCAAGGAGGAGCCCGCAAAGCGGGCGGGGCAAATTGACATCAGGGAGCAGGGCGCCCGGTCAAACCCGCGCTCAGCGCCCGCCAATCCTGCGCAAGCAGCTACAAAATCCGTAGCAAATGCCACCTCGCAGAAAAGCAACACACCCAGCATCCTCGACGGCCGCTTCACCGCCTGGACCTTCGGCGAACTCCCTGAGTTGCTGGAAATCCGTAAAGGCGGCCAAACGCTGATCGGCTTTCCCGCACTCATAGACGCCGGAGATGCGGTGACCGTGGAAGTGTTTGACGAACCCGAAGTAGCCGCCGCCAAGCACCGCGCCGGACTGCGACGCCTGTTTGCCATCCAGATCAAGGACGCCCTCAAGTACCTGGAAAAAAACATCCCGGACCTGCAAAAAATGGCGGTCAGCTACATGAATGTGGGCAAGGCCGAGAACGGCAGCGGTGGGGGAACCGTAGAAGAGCTGCGCGAGCAGATCATCGCGGTGGCGCTGGACCGGGCCTTCCTGCTGGACCCGCTGCCCACCGACGAATTCGCTTTCAAACGGCGGATTGAAGAAGGGCGGGGCCGCCTGACCCTGATCGCCAACGAAGTGGCCCGTATGGCGAGCGTGATCCTGCTGGAGTACGCCACCGCGGCCCGCAAGATCAAGGACACCAAAAACGCGCCGGATGCCACCAGTGACGCCCAGCAGCAGATCAACCGCCTGATCCCCAAGAAGTTTTTGCAGACCACGCCCTGGGACCGCCTGCAGCATTTGGCCCGCTACCTCAAGGCCATCACGCTGAGGCTGGACAAGTACCGTGCCGACCCGGCCCGTGACGCAGCCCGCCTGACCGAACTGCGCCCGCAGGAGCAACGCTACTGGCGGCTGGTGGCGGAACGCAAAGGCGCGGTGGATGAGC
The DNA here is from genome assembly GCF_032191775.1 of Rhodoferax mekongensis. NCBI lineage: Bacteria > Pseudomonadati > Pseudomonadota > Betaproteobacteria > Burkholderiales > Comamonadaceae > Rhodoferax > Rhodoferax mekongensis. Next base: position 2,460,684 of record NZ_CP132507.1, read on the forward strand.
GCATGCAGGAGTTCCGCTGGTTGCTAGAAGAACTGCGTGTCAGCTTCTTTGCCCAAGAGCTACGCACCCCCCAGCCGGTGAGCGTGAAGCGACTGGACAAGGCCTGGGCGCAGATCCAGAGCTGACTTGACTCATTCCCGATCCCTTGGGTTTAGCCCTCGGGCGGCAGCAGCATGGCTATGCGCTCGCTGATGGAGTCGGCGCGCTCATGACCGGCGATGTCTTCCACGGCGCTGATCATGTCGCGCGCTGCAGCCAACATGGATTCGCGGTCTTTGGCGTTGCGCAGCGCTTCGCGGAACGCTTCGGCGCGCTCCGGGTCACGCCGCACAAACATGCGCTCGCAGATGTCGAACAGAAACATCCGTGTCGTTGCCAGCGAGCGCTTGCCCTCGAAGTTGTCGGCCGACACGGCGGGGGTGACTACTTCGGTCATCAAGGGGGCAGGGGGCCCAGCGGGCGCGGTTTCTGGAACGCGTGTTGGTTTTCTGGCAAGTTTGGCGGGTTCTGTCCGGACAGCAGGTTCCTGCGGTGGAACCAGATAGCCGCTGTGCATCAGGTGCGTGGCCAGCCGCAGGGCCTCACCACCAAAGAGGTGGTTCACCGTCTCCACGGTATTTCGGCCGTCCGCAAGAATGAGTAGGGCACGTTCGCGCTGACCCAGGGTGCGGTTGCCGATTTGCAATTCCGTCCGCGCTTTGTCGGTTTTCAGTAGTTGCATGGTCCTTCTCCAACGAAGGGCGCATTACAGCCAACTTCAATGACAAGGCGGTGAAACTTGCGTTAGCAGCGACCTGATTTAGCGGGGGAGTACACGCAACAAGCGGCCCTGCGGGTGGTCCGTCAGCAGATAGAGCCAACCGTCCGGTCCCTGGCGGACGTCGCGCACCCGTTCGCCCAGCGACTGCAGGTGTTGGGTTTCCCGGACCACGGTGCCGGCGAAAGGTGCGCTGAGCTCCAGGCGGACGAGATAACCGAACTTGAGGGAGCCCACGACCAGATTGCCAACCCATTCTTTTCCATAGCGCTGGCTGGATACGAAGGCCATGCCGGAAGGGGCGATGGATGGCGTCCAGTAATACAGCGGCTGTTCCATGCCCGCTTGGGTGGTAATGCCGGCGCCGATTTTTCCACCACCGTAGTTTTCGCCATAGGTAATCACTGGCCAACCGTAATTGCGGCCGGGTGCTATCAGGTTGATTTCGTCACCGCCTTGGGGGCCGTGCTCCATCTCCCACAGCCTGCCGTCCGGAGCCTGCACCAGCCCTTGAGGGTTGCGATGGCCATAACTCCAAATCTCGGGCAGTGCGCCTGCTTGGCGAGCTTCAGGGGTGGCAAACGGGTTGTCTGCCGGAGCCTTGCCGTCCTTGAGGATGCGGATGACTTTGCCGTGGTGGTTGTTCAGTGTCTGGGCGTCTTCCTTGCGGGTGAAGCGTTCACCGAGGGCGAGGTACAGGGTGCCATCCGCCTTCCCGTTGCGTTTGCCTTCGACGATGCGGCAGCCGAAATGAGCGCTGCTCTGCACCTTGGGTTGTTGCCGGAACAGCACCTGTAGCTCTGTCAGTTGGCTGCCATCCGGGCTCAGGCGTGCACGCGCAAGCGCTGTGCTGTTGCCGCCTTCCCCTGCCTCGGCATAGCAGAGGTAAATCAGCCGGTTGCCGGCAAACTCGCTGTCGAGCTGCAGGTCCAACAGGCCGCCTTGTCCTCGGGCGTCCACCTTGGGAAGCCCCGTGATCGGAACCCCTATCCGACCTTGGGCATCCACCATACGGAGACGGCCGGGGCGCTCGGTCACCAGAAACCGACCGTCCGGTAAAAACGCCAAAGCCCAAGGGTGCTCCAGTCCCTGCGCCACGGTCTCGGTGCGCAGTGAATCTGCGTGCCCCAAGGGGGTTGCGAAGGCTAGACAGAGTGCCAGGCATGCGCCCCCAACACGCCACCGGCCGACATACGGTTTGAGCCACGCAAAGACTGAGAATTTCATCTGTATAGACCTCCAGCGCGCGCTGAATATGCGCGAGAAGCTATAAAAACAATAGCGGAGCTTCTCGCCAGATGAACTTATAGCTTTTTGAGTCTTTCCAACGCCAGTTCCAGGGTTTCGTCCTTTTTGGCGAAGCAGAAGCGCACGACCCGTTGATCGAAGCCGTTGCCGTAGAAGGCGGAGAGCGGAATCGCTGCCACGCCCACTTCGCGGGTGAGCCACTGGCAGAAGTCCGCCTCGTTAAGGTCGCTCACTTCAGAAATGTCCACGCACTGGAAGTAACTGCCTTGGCTGGGCAGCAGTTTGAAGCGGGTGCTGGCCAAGCCTGCGCGGAACAGATCGCGTTTGGCGCTATAGAACGCCGGCAGGTTGACATACGGTGCGGGGTCGCCCAGGTAGGCCGCCAGCGCATGCTGCACCGGGGTATTGACGGTGAACACGTTGAATTGGTGCACCTTGCGGAACTCGGCAGTCAATGCTGCGGGTGCCGCGACAGTACCCACTTTCCAGCCGGTGACATGGAACGTTTTACCGAAGCTGGACACCACAAACGCCCGCGCCGCGAGGCCAGAAAAGCGCGAAGCGCTCTCGTGAGGCTGCCCGTCGAACACCATGTGCTCGTAGACCTCGTCACTGATGAGCAGGATGTTGGTGGGCGCCAGCAGGTCTTGGAGGGCCAGCATCTCGGAGCGGCTCCACACTGTCGCACTCGGGTTGTGGGGCGTGTTGATCAGGATGGCGCGGGTCTTGGACGTGATGGCCGCGCTGATCTTGACGAAGTCGGGCCGGAAGGTACCGGGCGTCAGGGGTACGCGCACCACCACGCCCCCGGCCAGTTCGATGTTGGGCACGTAGCTGTCGTAGCAAGGTTCCAGAACGATCACTTCGTCGCCCGGATGCACGATGGCCAGAATGGCCGTGATGATGGCCTGTGTGGCACCTGCGGTGATGGTGATTTCACTGTCGGGCTGGTAGGTCTTGGTGTGCAGGCCCGCAATTTTGGCCGACACCGCTTGCCGCAATGCCGGCACACCGGTCATGGGCGGGTACTGGTTGTGCCCGGCCTGCATGGCTGATGTCACTGCATCAACCAGTTTGGAGTCACACGCAAAGTCCGGAAAGCCCTGACCGAGATTGACCGCCTTGTGTTCGGCGGCGAGCGCTGACATGACGGTAAAGATCGTCGTGCCCACATTCGGCAGACGGCTCGTCAGGGTGGGTGTAAATGCAATAGTCATGAAATCACACAAAGCAGGAGTGAAGTGTCTTGTTCATTGCCAACGCGGAACCGGCTTCGCCGGGCCGCAGGTGGCGCCCCCTTGAGGGGGGAGGTGGCCGCAGGCCGCCTTGGGGGGCTGCTAGCTCACAGCTCATAGTCGTTGACATGGCCCTCCATCGCCTTGGCAATCAGGGCGCGGTTCAGGCGGTTGCTGAGCAACTCGGCAAAAGTGAACACGAAGTTGCGCAGGTAGGCACTGCGCTTGAAGGCCACGCGCGTGACGTTCTGGCCGAACAGGTAGCCGGCAGGCCGTACCACCAGGCCGCCCCTAGACCCGTTTTTCTCCATGTCTTCCACCACATCGGTCACTGCCATTTCGGCTGCAATGCCAATGCCCAGGCCCAGGCGCACATAGGTCTTGATCACGTCGGAGTCGATGGCTTCCAGCGATATGCGGGGCTCCAGCTTGCGAGCTTCAAAGGCTTGGTCGATCTTGGTGCGGCCAGTGAAAGACGGGTGGTAAGTGATCAGCGGCTCTGCGGCTACGTCTTCCAGGGTGACGCGTTCCTTCTGGGCCAACGGGTGGTCGGTGGGGAGCACCAGCACGTGCTGCCATTCGTAGCAGGGCAGGGTCACCAGCTCGGTGTAGTTGGAGAGCGATTCGGTGGCGATGCCGATTTCAGCCACATCGTCGATCAGCATGCGCGCCACTTGGTCCGGGGCCCCTTGGTGCAGGCTGACGTTCACTTTGGGAAAGGCGGTGCGCAACTGGGCCACTTTCTCGGGCAGCACATAGCGCGCCTGGGTGTGGGTGGTGGCGATCGACAGTGTGCCGCTGTCCTGGGAGCTGTATTGCTCGCCGATGCGCTTGAGGTTGTTGACCTCCCGCAGAATCAGCTCAATGCTTTTGAGCACATGCTGGCCGGGCTCGGTGATGCGCTTGAGGCGCTTGCCGTGCCGGGCGAATATGTCTATGCCCAGCTCTTCCTCCAGCTCGATGATGGCTTTGGACACCCCCGGCTGCGAGGTATGCAGCGCCTTGGCGGCTTCGGTGAGGTTGAGGTTGCGTCGCGCGGCTTCTTGGACGAAGCGGAATTGGTGGAGGTTCATATCGAATTCCAACTAAAGATGGAATTCATTATGCCTCAGGGGTATGGCTTCAAGCGGGGCTGAGCGCTATTTTTGCCAGCATGTCCAGAAGGCGCGCATCTTCACCCACTGCGGCTTGCAGGTGGAATGTGACTGAAGGATGTTGCGCTTTCAGTTGCACCACCAACTCCGGCAAATCTTCGCGCGCATGACGGCCCACGCCCAGGAACATGGGCACGATGGTGATGTGGTTCACGCCGTTTGCCACCAACTTGGCGGCCGTATCCGGCAGGTCTGGCTGGCTGAGTTCCAAGTAGGCACAAGTGACTTCCACCTCAGGGGACTGCGCGCGTATACGCTCGGCAACCGCCTCCATGGGTTTGTGCCAAAGAGGGTCGCGGGAGCCATGGGCAAACAGCACGATGGCGTTGCGGGGGGAGGAACTTGTCATCGTCGGAGTACCAGCCAGGTGAAGGCAGCCAAAGAGAAGAAGGAATAAATCAAGCCCGGGAGCGCCGCCGTAATCCACGGCTGCCAGCCCTGCAGGTTGCCCAGGTCATTGAGCACGTTGTTCAGCAGCACAAAGCTGATGCCCGCCATCACGCCGCCAAAGGTGTAGCCCGCGATGCTGCCTGAGCGGAAATGCAGATAGGCGAAAGGTAAGGACAACACGACCATCACCAGACAGCTCAGTGGATAAAACACCTTCTTCCAGAACTGGATTTCATATTTTTGCGCACTCTGTCCGTTGGCGTTCAGGTGGCGGATGTACTGGAAGAGATCAATGGTGCCCATGCGCTCGGGGCGGAGCACGGCTGCCGCCACCATTTCCGCGCTGATTTGGGTGGGCCACCGGAAGCTCTCAAAAGCCACCCGGTCTACTCTCGAAACCTGGTCCGGCCCTCTGGTGAATTCGGTGCGTACCCCCTGCGTCAGCATCCACGATTCGTCATCGCCGAAGGTGCCGGCTTTGGCTTCGGTCAGGGACACCACTTTGCCTTGGTTGTCGAATTCATAGACGCGTACATCTTTCAAGGTCGCGTCAGACGACAGTGCCCCCACATTGACTGAATAGCTGCCATAGGCCTGCCGCTCTTTGAGCCAAGCACCTGTCTTGCCGACACTGATCTTTCCCTGGAAACGGGACTTCAGCAGTTGCGCAGTTTTGTCAGCCAAGGGAGCGACATAGTCGCCAACGGCAAAAGTGAACAGGACAAAGCCCAAGCCCAGCGCGAGCAAGGTACGCAGGGCCCGCCAAGGGCCGAGGCCACTGGTGCGCAGAATGGTGAATTCCGAGCTGCGTGCCAAGCGTGCCATCACAAAAATCGTCCCAATCAACACCGTGATGGGAAAGAGTTCATAGACGTGGGCAGGAATCATCAACGCCACATAGATCAACGCCTGCGGCACCTGGTAGCCACTGGACGCAATGCGGCTGACCGATTGCAACTCTTCGACGATGTCAAAGAAGAAAAACAGCGCCATGAAGCCCAGTGTCACCAAAGCCACCGCGGTAATGACTTCCCCATACAGGAGCTTGCGCAGTGTCTTCATGAGGGGCTCCCAACAACCGTTTTTCGGCGGGGCAGGCGCAGGGTCCAGTGGTTATGCCGTTTGGCTAGCCACAGCATGGACAGCAGAAAAACGCCGCCGTGCAACTGCAGCAGCATGGGAATGAGCTCCGCCTTGCCGTTCTCCACCCAATTCTTGCCCAGCACCAGCAAGTTGAAATACACCACAAACGCCAGAAACGCGAAGATGAGGTTGGTGCTGCGACCTGCCCGTGGATTGGCGCCGGCGGCAGCTAAACCGATCCAGATCAGGTTGAAGGCCGCCAGTGCCAAACCGGCGCGCCAGGACAATTCGCCCAAATGAAGCGCTGTGGGCGTCTTCATCAGCTCGAGTGTGGTTTTTGCATTGGAGGGGGCATAGTCCCGCGCAGAGTTGTCGTCAGCACCTACCCGGGCCCCGTAGCGTTCGAAGGTGCTCAGGGTGATGTCATTTTTGCCGGTGCTGCGCTCCAGACGTTGACCGTTTTGCAGCACCAGAAACTTGTCTCCGTTCATCACTTCCACCGTTCCGGATTGCGCACTGGTGATGGTTTCCTTGTTGCCCTCATGGGTGGCTATGAAGACGTTCTTGCCGGTCTGCTGGCCTTTGCTGTCTTTCTCAATGAAGAAAACGCGATCGCCATTGCCAGATTCCTGGAACTGGCCGGGTTCAATGCGGGCGATGTCTCCACGCTTGTCGTATTTGTCGCGCAGATCTTCAATCTTGCTGAACGACCAGGGCAGGATCAAAAATGCGAGGGCAAGGATCACGACCAATACGGGCCAGGCAAATCGCATGAGCGGGCGCACTAGGCCCAAGAGCCCACGGCCACTGCCGAACCAGATCACCATCTCGCTGTCCCGGTACATGCGTGTCACCACGCTCAACACGGAAATGAACAGGCTCATGGAGAGTATGGTGGGCATGTCCGAGAGCACCGTGTAGCCCATGATGATCAGGACGTCCGCCGGATTGAAGGTGCCGCGCGATGCCTCGCCCAAGGTGCGCAACAAGGTCATGGTCATCACGACCGTGACAAGCACCACCAGGGTGGCACCGAAACTGCGGCCTAGTTCTTTGCGGATGGAGGAATGGAATAACATTGTGCAGAACGAAAGCGTGAATTATGAACTTTGAACTCAAGCCTCTGAACCTTGTCGCCCTTGCCAATGAAAAAGCTGATTTGCTGATCCTGCTGGTCGCGCAGGATTTCAAGGCCGGCAAAGATGAATTGTCCATGCTCGTGGCCCAAACCCTGAAGCAGGGGGACTTTGCCGACAAGCCGGGCACCGTGCTCTCTATGTACCGGCCGGTGCAATTCAACGCCACCAAGGTCGTGCTGGCAGGAATCGGTGAAGGCCGCGCGCGCCAAGTGCGCAGTGCGCTGGCCGCCTGTGCGTCTGCCCTGAAGGCCACCAGTCTCAAAAAGCTGGTGGTAGCGTTTGCCGCCCCCGCGCAGGAAGATGCAGTACGCGCGGTACCTCTGGCGGTTGCAGATGCGAGTTACGTCTATACGCACACCAAATCCAAGCCTGAGCCCCGGACTTTGCAGAAGGTTTTGGTGGCTGCCACCAATGCGTCTGAAGTGAAAGCGTCTTTTGATACAGGCGCAGCCACCGTCAGTGGTGTGGAATTTGCCAAGGAATGGGCGAATCGCCCTGCCAATTACGCAACCCCCACGCTGCTGGGGCAGGCCGCTCAAAGCCTGGCCAAGTTTGCCAAGATCAGTTGCGAGGTACTCGGGCCCAAAGAAGTGGCCAAGTTGGGCATGGGCTCCTTCATGGCCGTGGCACAAGGTTCCGACGAGCCCTTGCGCTTCATCGTGCTGCAGTATTCCGGAGCGCCCAAGGCGCAAGCTCCGGTGGTTCTGGTGGGGAAGGGCATCACGTTTGATAGCGGCGGCATTTCCATCAAGCCTGCAGCCGAGATGGATGAAATGAAGTTTGACATGTCGGGTGCTGCCAGCGTACTGGGCACATTCCGGACTCTGGCAGAGCTCAAGCCCGCCATCAATGTGGTGGGCTTGATTCCTGCCTGTGAGAACCTGCTCAATGGCAAGGCGGTCAAACCCGGGGACGTTGTCACCAGCATGAGCGGGCAAACCATTGAAATACTGAATACCGATGCCGAAGGGCGCTTGGTCTTGTGCGACGCTCTGACTTATGCCGAGCGCTTCAAGCCTGCAGCCGTGGTTGACATCGCCACACTGACAGGTGCCTGCATGGTCGCTTTGGGCGGCGTACGAAGCGGCTTGTTTGCCAACAAGCCGGAATTGGGTGATGCACTGTTCCATGCGGGTGAGGCCACTGGCGACCTGTGCTGGCGCCTGCCCCTGGACGATGACTATGCAGAAGGCCTCAAGACCAACTTTGCGGATGTTGCCAATGTGGCCGGACGGGCGGGCGGTGCCATCACCGCTGCCAAGTTTTTGCAACGATTTACCGACAAATACTCTTGGGCTCACCTGGATATCGCGGGGACCGCATGGAAGAGCGGCGGTGCAAAAGGCGCTACCGGCCGTCCTGTGCCCCTCTTGGTCGAGTTTCTTTTGAGCCGGGTTGCAGGCAAGTGACTGACATCGCGTTCCATTTCGGTGCGCCCAACAAATTGGAATATGTGGGGCGCCTGCTGCGCAAGGCAGTAGCAAGGGGTGCCCGGTTGACGGTCCTGGCACCACCTGCGCAGGTGCAGTACCTGGATGCGAGCCTTTGGGCGACCTCTCCCACCGATTTTCTGGTGCACGCCGTGGATGACGGGCAAGCACCGCATGCGATGTGCCCGGTAGTTTTGACGTCCAGGGTGCACGGTGCGTTGAAAAACCATAGCGTATTGGTAAATTTGACGACCGCGGTTCCGGCCGATTTTGTGCAGTTTGAGCGGGTTATTGAAGTGGTATCCGTAGACGATGACGACCGGGCTTTGGCGCGCAACCGATGGAAGCACTATGTGCAGCAAGGTTACGAGATTCAGCGGCACGATCTGAAGCTGAAAGGGGCTGAGTGATGCAGGCACCCAAGGCGACTCCGCGGTTTTTGCCGACCTTGACTGAGGTTGTAAAGCCATCGGCACCTCTTTCTGAGGAGCCCATGCAGCCGTCGGCTGAAGCGCCCGTGCCAAGTCCTTTGACTCAAGATGCGTTGGTGGCTGCGGTGATGGAGCGTCTGTTACCCAATCTGGAGCACCAGGTGCAGAATGCTTTGCGACAGAGCTTGCAGGCTCAGGTGGAACTGCTTTTGCCCGCTGTGATGGCGGACCTCGAAGACGCAGTGCGTTCCGCGGTCAGAGAAGCTGCCACCCGTTCGCGGGATGCCAAGCAATCGTAGTGCGTGGTGTGCAGGAATCGCGTGCTCAGTCGCACGGACTTTTTCCAAAAAGTTTTCGCTGGAGTCCGGAATGCGCAAAATTACGGGCTAGAATACGAGGCTCTGGAGCGGTGGATGAGCGGTTTAAGTCACACGCCTGGAAAGCGTGCGTGGGGTAAAACCCACCGCGGGTTCGAATCCCGCCTGCTCCGCCAGAAAACAGATAGCCCGTAGCGCGCAAGCGTTACGGGCTTTTTTGTTGCCCGCCGTCTTAGGCCTATTTGCTGGACTGCACCATTTTCATGGCGGTGGCGATCAGGCCGGACACCTCGCTCATATTGCCGGGGATGATCAAGGTCGTGGTCGCATCGGCGGCCACTTTGCCATAGGCGTCTACCGCGCGTTCGGCCACCTTGAGTTGTACTGCCTGTTCACCGCCGGGTTGCCGGATGGCTGCTGCAATGCGTTCAATGGCGGAGGCGGTAGCTTCTGCCACCGCAGTAATCGAGGCAGCCTCACCTTGTGCGCTGTTGATGGCGGCCTGCTTTTCGCCCTCCGAACGCGCGATGAAGGCCTCGCGTTCACCGGTGGCGATGTTGATCTGCTCCTGGCGACGGCCTTCAGAAGCTGCAATCAAGGCTCGCTTCTCGCGCTCTGCCGTAATCTGGGCCTGCATGGCATGCAGGATCTCTTTGGGCGGCGTCAGGTCCTTGATTTCATAGCGGAGTACTTTTACGCCCCAGTTCAAGGCCGCCTCGTCAATCGCTGCGACGACTTGGGCGTTAATGATGTCTCGCTCTTCAAAGGTTTTGTCCAGCTCCAGCTTGCCGATGACCGAGCGCAAGGACGTTTGCGCCAGTTGAGAAATCGCGACGATGTAGTTGCTGGAGCCGTAGCTGGCGCGCATGGCATCGGTGACCTGGAAATACAGAATGCCATCCACCTGCAGTTGGGTGTTGTCCTTGGTGATGCAGACCTGACTGGCGATATCGAGCGGGATTTCCTTCAGCACATGCTTGTAGGCCACCTTGTCGATGAAGGGCACCAGAAAGTTCAAGCCTGGGGTGAGGGTGCCGTGGTACTTGCCGAGCCGCTCTATCACCCATGCATGCTGCTGCGGCACGACCTTGACGGAGCGCGTCACAAAAATCACGGCGATAACCAAAAGTACGATTGCGATTTCCATAGGGTTTCCTTCTTACGATTTGTCGACCAACAGGCGGTTGCCCACCATTTCTGCCACGCGGTGCGCTCCCGGTACCGGAATGACTCCGGTGCGATGAATAGCGGTCCAATGGGCTCCACGGTACTGCACGCTGGCGGTTCCATCCGGATTCCAAGCCATGATTTGCACAGTTTCACCGATATCGAGGTTGACGTTGGGGTTGGCCTGCGCAGGGGGCTCGTCATTCCGGCGGGTCCGTTTCAAGTGCCATGCTGCCACTGCGCCGCCGCCTACAAGAGCTGCCAGCACGAGCTGCGTGGTGACATTGGCGCCGGCATGGGCCGCAAGTGCTGCTGCCACGGCTCCCGCTGCCAACATAAGCAGGTAAAACGTGCCAGTGAGCAGCTCAATCGCCACGATGGCACCTGTGAGCAGCCACCAGAGGGTGGGTTCTGACATGGGGCGGACTCCGGTTGTATTGATGACGCCACATTGTGGGCCAATTGAATGACCGTGCCGCGGACTTGCCGCAATAAGTCCTTACACTTCGCGCCTGTTTGCCTTTTTTAGCCCGTCGTTGGAGCCTTTCGATGAAGTTTCGCTTTCCCATCATCATCATTGACGAAGATTTCCGTTCGGAAAACACGTCGGGCTTGGGCATTCGTGCCCTGGCACAGGCTATCGAGTCGGAAGGGTTCGAAGTTCTGGGCGTGACCAGCTATGGCGATTTGAGCCAGTTCGCCCAGCAACAAAGCCGCGCCAGTGCTTTCATTTTGTCGATTGACGATGAAGAGTTCACCCCCGGTCCGGATCTGGACCCTGCGGTGTTGAACCTGCGCCACTTCATTGAAGAAGTGCGCCGCAAGAACCTGGATGTACCGATCTATGTGTATGGCGAAACGAAGACCAGCCGCCACATTCCCAACGACATCCTGCGCGAACTGCATGGCTTCATTCACATGTTTGAGGACACGCCCGAGTTCGTGGCGCGCCACATCATCCGTGAGGCCAAGGGCTATCTGGAGGGCGTGCAGCCTCCGTTTTTCAAGGCGCTGCTGGATTACGCCGAAGACGGCTCCTACAGCTGGCACTGCCCGGGGCACTCGGGCGGTGTGGCCTTCTTGAAGAGCCCGGTGGGCCAGATGTACCACCAGTTTTATGGTGAAAACATGCTGCGCGCCGACGTGTGCAATGCAGTGGAAGAGCTGGGTCAGTTGCTGGACCACAACGGAGCCATCGGTGCCTCCGAGCGCAATGCGGCACGCATTTTCAATGCGGATCACTGCTTCTTTGTGACCAACGGCACCTCGACCTCCAACAAGATGGTGTGGCACCACACGGTAGCGCCCGGTGACATCGTGATCGTGGACCGCAACTGCCACAAGTCCAACCTGCACGCCATCATCATGACCGGGGCGATTCCCGTGTTCCTGAAGCCCACGCGCAACCACTTCGGCATCATCGGTCCGATTCCGCAAAGTGAGTTTGAGCCTGCCAACATTCAGGCCAAAATCAAGGCCAATCCGCTGCTCAAGGGCGTGGACGCCAAAAAGATCAAGCCACGCATCCTGACGCTGACGCAGTCCACCTACGACGGTGTGCTTTACAACACCGAAACCATCAAGAGCATGCTTGATGGCTACGTGGAGAACATCCACTTCGACGAGGCTTGGCTGCCGCATGCGGCGTTCCACCCGTTCTATGGCACCTACCACGCCATGGGCAAGAACCGCGCGCGCCCCAAGGAGGCCGTGGTGTACAGCACGCAATCCATCCACAAGCTGCTGGCCGGCATCAGCCAGGCCAGCCACGTGCTCGTGCAGGACTCCCAGACTGTCAAGTTGGACAAGCACTTGTTCAACGAGGCCTACCTGATGCACACCTCCACCAGCCCGCAGTACAGCATCATTGCCAGCTGCGATGTGGCCGCAGCCATGATGGAGCCACCCGGTGGAACTGCGTTGGTGGAAGAAAGCATTGCCGAAGCACTGGATTTCCGTCGCGCCATGCGCAAGGTGGACGAAGAGTACGGCGACGACTGGTGGTTCAAGGTCTGGGGACCGGACAAATTGGCCGACGAAGGCATCGGCAAGGCCGCGGACTGGATCATCAAGGGCGAGTCCAAGAGCGCAAAGGCCAACTGGCACGGCTTTGGCAAGCTGGCCAACGGCTTCAACATGCTGGACCCGATCAAGTCCACCATCGTGACGCCCGGTCTGGACCTGAACGGCAAGTTCGCCAAGACCGGTATTCCCGCTTCCATCGTGACCAAGTTTTTGGCTGAGCACGGCGTGGTGGTCGAGAAGACCGGCCTGTACAGCTTCTTCATCATGTTCACCATCGGCATTACCAAAGGCCGCTGGAACAGCATGTTGACCGCGTTGCAACAGTTCAAGGATGACTACGCCAAGAACCAACCCATGTGGCGCGTGTTGCCTGAGTTTGTGCAGAAGTACCCGCGCTACGAGAAGATGGGTCTGGCGGACTTGTGCCACCACATTCACCAGCTGTATGCCAAGTTCGACATCGCCCGCCTGACCACCGAGGTGTACCTCAGCGATCTGGTGCCTGCCATGAAACCCAGTGATGCCTACGCGCACATTGCCTTGCGCAAGACCGAACGTGTGGAAATCGACCACCTGGAAGGCCGTGTGTCAGTGGGCATGGTCACCCCATACCCACCCGGTATCCCATTGCTGGTGCCTGGCGAGGTGTTCAACAAGAAAGTGGTGGACTACCTCAAGTTCTCGCGCGAGTTCAACGCCCAGTGCCCCGGCTTTGAGACCGATGTGCACGGTCTGGTAAGTGAAGTGGGAGAAGACGGCAAGGTCCGATACTACGCTGACTGTGTGAAGGCTTGATTCACCCCCAAGGGACCAGAGTCCCCAAGAAAAGAGCGCCGGCAGATCACTCTACAGGCGCTCTTTTTTTGATAGCTGCCCGCGCACATTCCATGGGCGCGAGCGGCGTATTTGGCTTAAATCTCTGCGGTCACGCCCATGGTCTGGCTGTAGCCGCCGTCCACGTAGGTGATTTCTGCAGTCACACCACCGGCCAAGTCGCTCAGTAAGAAGGCAGCCACATTGCCTACATCCTCAATCGTCACGTTGCGACGGATGGGGGAGGCGCCGGCCACCATGTTCAGCAACTTGCTGAAGTCCTTGATACCGCTGGCAGCCAGTGTCTTGATCGGACCGGCACTGATGCCGTTCACGCGAATGCCCTTGGGGCCTACGGCTTCCGCCAGATAGCGCACGCTGGCTTCCAGTGAGGCCTTGGCCAGGCCCATGGTGTTGTAGTTGGGGATGATGCGCTCGGCGCCCAGGTACGACAGGGTCAGCAAAGCCGCTTTGGGTGTCAGGTAGGGCAGGGCTGCCTTGGCCATCGCCGGGAAGCTGTAGGCGCTGATGTCGTGCGCGATTTTGAAATTCTCGCGGGTCAGGCCGTCCAGGAAGTTACCTGCAATCGCTTCACGGGGTGCGAAGCCGATGCTGTGTACAAATCCGTCAAAGGTGGGCCAGTGAACAGACAGGTCCTTGAACAACTGGTCGATCTGCTCATCGTTACCCACATCGCAGTCAAAGACCAGCTTGGAGTCGAAGTCGGCAGCAAACTCAGTGATGCGTTCCTTGAAACGCTCGCCTACATAACTGAAGGCCAATTCGGCGCCTTGTTCTTTGCATGCTTTGGCAATGCCGTAGGCGATGGAGCGGTTCGACAACACTCCGGTGATCAACAACTTCTTGCCTGCTAAAAAGCCCATATCGTCCTCATAAAAATGCGTGGTCTGGTGCAGAATTGTCGCATGCGGAAATGGGTGGCATTACTGTGGAGTTTCATGGCAGGCAGCGCGTGGGCAGCGCATGGCTATGCACTCTGGGGCGACCTGCAATATCCGCCGGGCTTTGCCCACTTCAGTTACGTCAATCTGGCCGCACCCAAAGGTGGTGAGTTGCGGCTGGTCAGCAACTTGCGAGTCTCCACCTTCGACAAGTACAACCCGTTCACCGTCAAGGGCTCGGCGCCTGCCTACCTCAGCAGCCTGATGTTTGACAGTCTGCTCGCCGGCGCATTGGATGAGACCGCGGCAGGTTACGGGCTGCTTGCCAAAGACGTGAGCGTGTCAGCAGATGGCTTGAGCGCCACCTTTGTATTGCGGACTGAAGCGCGCTTTCACAATGGCGATCCGGTGCTCGCGCGCGATGTGAAGCACAGCTTTGACATGCTTAAAGGCCCGCTGTCATCCCCCGGCTTCCGGACCCTGCTGGAAGACGTGGTGGGGGTGGATGTGCTGGATGAACGCACCGTGCGCTACCGCTTTGCCAAGCCCAACCGCGACCTGCCGCTGACCGTGGGCGGGCTGCCAGTCTTCAGCCACCGATGGGGCGAGGAGGGTGGCAAGCCCAAGCCCTTCGACCAGATCGTGATGGATATTCCCATCGGCAGCGGGCCTTACAAAGTGGGCCCGGTGAACTTCGGCAAAGACATTACCTATGTGCGTGACCCGCAGTACTGGGCGCGTGATCTGAACGTGCGCCGGGGTACCGCTAACTTTGACCGCATCACGGTCAAGATTTACAAAGACAGCACGGCCCGACTGGAGGCCTTGAAGGCGGGCGAGTTCGACCTGATGCGTTTTTTTTCTGCGGGGGACTGGGCGCGACGCGTCACCGGGCGTAAGTTTGACAGCGGCGAGTTGGTCAAGGCGGAGTTCAAACACCGGTTGCCCACGGGTTTCCAGAGCTATGTACTCAACACCCGCAAGCCCTTGTTGCAGGACGTGCGGGTGCGCCAAGCCCTGGGTCTGGCGCTGGACTACGAGTGGATGAACCGCCAGATGTTTTACGGCGCCTACCAGCGCGTGCAGGGGCTGTTTGGCAACACCGACTGCCAGGCCACCGGTCTGCCCCCAGAACAAGAGTTGGCACTCCTGAATCCGTGGCGAGGCAAAGTGCCGGACGCTGCCTTCGGCAATATGGCGATACCTCCGCGCACTGACGGTGAAGACTCCCTGCGCAATAACTTGCGCAAAGCCCAAGCCTTGCTCAAAGAGGCCGGCTGGACCTACCGCGACGGCACCTTGCGCAACGCCAAAGGCCAGGCCTTTGAGCTGGAGTACCTGGACAGCAATGAGGCCGGTGCACGGGTGGTGACTCCGTGGGCGCGTAATCTCGAGAAGATCGGCGTCACGCTCAAGTTCCGCCCGGTGGACTTTGCGCTGTACCAGCAACGACTGCAGAAGTTCGAATTCGACATCACCTCCATCGCCTACGCGGGTACCCAGAATCCCGGTCAGGAGTTTGTGGATTTGTTCAGCAGCAAAGCGGCAGACCAGGAAGACTCCGGCAATTTGAGTGGCATCAAGAGTCCGGCAGTGGACGCTTTGATTCAGCACATGACCGGCGCCAAATCTAAGGCAGCTTTGTTGCCCGCCTGCCGCGCGCTGGACCGGGTGATCGCCCACAGCCATGTGCTGGTACCCCAGTGGTCTGCGGCGACACACCGTATTGCCTACAACGCCTGGCGCCTGGAGAAGCCCGCGCAGATGCCGCCCTACGCCCAGGGCGAAGGTTGGGCCATTGACACCTGGTGGGCCAAGCCATGATGGTCTACACACTCAAACGGCTGTTGTTGATGCTGCCCACGCTGTTCGGCGTGCTGTTGCTGACCTTTGTCGTGGTGCAATTTGTGCCCGGAGGACCCGTGGAGCAGTATCTGGCGGAAGCCAAGGCAGGTGCCGGTGTGGGTGCGGAAGGCGGCATCAGTTATCGCGGCGCGCAAGGGGTAGACCCCAAGCGTTTGGAGCAGGCCAAAGCGCTGTATGGTTTTGACAAACCGGCGCCAGAGCGCTTCTGGCAGATGCTTACCCAGTTCGCCCGCTTTGATCTGGGTACCAGCTTTTTCCAGAACCGCAAAGTCTCGGAGCTGATCTGGGAGAAGCTGCCGGTCTCCATGAGTCTGGGTCTGTGGACTTTCTTTTTGAGCTACGGCATTGCGGTCCCGCTGGGCATCGCCAAGGCGGTCCGCGCGGGCTCCCGGTTTGATTTGGTGACCAGCATCGTGGTGCTGGTGGGATTCGCCATTCCCGGTTTCGTGCTGGGCGTGGCGTTGCTGGTGGTGTTTGGCGGGCAGTTGCAGTGGTTTCCGCTGCGCGGGCTGGTATCGGCAAATTGGGAGAGCTTGTCGTGGGGCGCCAAAGTGACGGACTACCTCTGGCACATCGCCATGCCGGTCGCAGCAATGGTGATGAGCAGCTTTGCCACCATCGCGATGCTCACCAAAAATTCTTTTCTGGAAGAAATCCGCAAGCAGTATGTCTTGACCGCCCGAGCCAAAGGCCTGCCCGAGCGCAAAGTACTGTGGAAGCATGTGATGCGCAACGCCTTGATTCCCATCGTGACCGGGTTTCCGGCTGCGTTCATAGGCGCTTTTTTTACGGGGTCCCTGCTGATCGAGACCCAGTTTTCGCTTGATGGCCTGGGCCTTTTGAGCTACGAGAGCGTGATCCGGCGTGATTACCCGGTCGTCTTGGGCACCCTGTACCTGTTTACGCTCATCGGCTTGGTGACCAAGCTGGTGTCAGACCTTTGTTATGCCTGGGTGGACCCGCGTGTTACTTTCGATTAGCCCCCTGAAGCAACCTCTGGTTGCCTCCCCCCTCAGGGGGGCCATGTCTGTGGCCCGGCAGAGCCGGTTCCACGGCATTCTGAGCGTGCGTTACCTCGGCAGTAACGCAGTGGTATTCGATGATGGGGTGTCTCAGTGAATTCCTTGTCCTCGTCTCTTTCCCTGCGCGCCTGGCGGCGCTTTCGCAGCAACCGACTGGGTTTTGCCAGTCTCATCATTTTTTGTGCCTTGGTGTTGCTGAGCCTCGCGGCCGAGCTGGTGTCCAACGACAAGCCGCTGGTCGTGGTGTACCAAGGCACGACCTATTGGCCCTTGGTGAGGGACTACCCGGAGACCACCTTCGGCGGCGACTTCGCCACGCCGACCGACTACCTGGACCCTTTCATTCAGCAAAAGCTTTCCGAGCCGGGCAACTGGGCGCTGTTCGCTCCCAACCGCTACGGCCCCAAGACACTGAATTACTTTGCGACCGCGCCCAACCCGGCACCGCCCAGCGCCGCCAACTGGCTGGGCACAGATGACCGGGGCCGTGATCTGCTGGCTCAGCTGCTCTATGGCTTCAGGGTCAGCGTGTTGTTTGCGTTGGCGCTGACCGTGACCGGTGTCTTGCTTGGCATCCTGACCGGAGCGATTCAGGGCTTTTTGGGCGGCAAAACGGATTTGGTGTTTCAGCGCTTCATCGAAATCTGGAGCTCCATGCCGGAGCTTTATCTGTTGATCATTTTCAGCGCCCTGTTTGCCCCCAGTGTGGGCTTGCTGCTGATACTGCTGAGCCTGTTCGGCTGGATGGGCTTGTCCGACTATGTGCGGGCCGAGTTTCTGCGCAATCGCCAGCTGGATTACGTGCGCGCAGCCAGAGCCCTGGGGGTGTCCAACCGGGCCATCATCCTGCGGCATATCCTGCCCAACAGCTTGACGCCGGTAGTGACCTTCCTGCCATTCCGCATGAGTGGGGCGATTCTGGCGCTTACCTCTTTGGATTTTTTGGGCCTCGGCGTTCCGCCCGGTACCCCTTCACTGGGCGAGCTGCTGTCCCAAGGGAAGAACAATATCGATGCCTGGTGGATTTCGTTGTCCACGTTTTGTGTGCTGGTAGTGACTTTGCTGCTGCTCACCCTGATGGGTGATGCACTGCGAGACGCCCTGGATCCCCGGAAGCAGGACACATGAGCAATCCAACTGCCTTGCTAACCGTGGAAGGGCTGCGGGTTGCGTTCGGTGGCCGGGAGGTGGTACGCGGCATCCACTTCGACATCCAGCCGGGGGAAAAGCTGGCGCTCGTGGGAGAGTCCGGCTCCGGCAAAACCATCACTGCATTGAGTTTGCTGGGTTTGGCGCAAGGTGCCAGCGTGACGGGGCTTGCGGACTTTGTGTCCGCATCCGGCCCTGTTGATTTGTTGGCCCTGCCGGAGCGGCAGCTGCGCGGCATACGCGGGCAAGACATCTCCATGGTGTTTCAGGAGCCCATGACGGCGCTGAATCCGCTATTCACCATTGGCAGGCAGATTGCAGAAGTTTTGGAAGAAAAACAGGGGCTGGCGCCCAAGGAATCTGTGCAAGCAGCTATTGAATTGATAGCGGAAACGGGCATTGACGACCCTGCGCGCCGTGCCGCTGCGTACCCGCACCAGCTCTCCGGCGGACAGCGCCAGCGCGCCATGATCGCCATGGCTTTGGCCTGTGCGCCCAAACTGCTGCTGGCGGACGAGCCCACCACCGCGCTGGACGTGAGCGTTCGGCAGCAGATTTTGGATTTGCTCACCGACTTGCAACGACGCAAGGGCATGGCCGTGTTGCTGATCACCCATGACTTGCATCTGGTCCGCAAGTTTGCGGATCGCGTGGCGGTGATGGAAAAGGGTGAAATCGTGGAGCAGGGCGTAGTGGCAGAAGTGTTTGCACGGCCCCAGCACGTCTACACCCGCCAACTGTTGGACAGCCTGCCGGTGCGCAATGTGCCTGCCGTGGCACCCGGTGCACCCTTTTTGCTCGAAGCCAAATCGGTCCAAGTGACCTACCCCATTCCCAGGCCGGGTTTTCGGGGGTGGTTCTCCAGCGGGCGATTCACTGCGGTGCACTCCGCCGACTTCCAGTTGCATCGCGGCGAGACGCTTGGCGTTGTGGGGGAGTCAGGCTCTGGCAAGTCCTCCTTGGCGCTGGCGGCTCTGTGTTTGACGGCTTTTGAGGGAGTGGTCCGGGTAGGCGGCAAAACGTGGTCCGGCAAAGCTGCGCGTGATGTTGGGCTGCGCAAACAGGTGCAAGTGGTTTTTCAGGATCCTTTTTCCTCCCTATCGCCACGGATGACGGTGGAGGAGCTGGTGGGCGAGGGTCTGGATGTGCATATGCCGGACTTGGCTGCAGACGCGCGGCGGCAGCGCGTGTTGACCGCGCTGGAAGTGGTCGGCATGGGAGAGCAGCAGTTTCCCGCCATTCTGCAGCGCTACCCCCATCAGTTCTCCGGTGGGCAACGCCAGCGTTTGGCGATAGCGCGGGCATTGGTGCTGGAGCCCTCCGTCATCGTGCTGGACGAGCCCACCAGCGCCTTGGATGTCACCATGGCGCAGCAGGTGTTGCGTCTTTTGCAGTCACTCCAGAAAGAACGTGGGCTTGCTTATCTGTTGATCACCCACGATGTAGCGGTCATCAAGGCCATGGCGCACCGGGTACTGGTGATGCAGGGGGGCAAAATTGTGGAATCCGGTAGTGTTGAAGCCGTCATGGAGGCACCTGTGCACCCTTACACGGTCAAGCTTCTCGCGGCGAGTACGTAATTTCCTTAAGAATCAAGGGACTTAGCGCGCTTTTCGAGTACAATCCAAAGCTCACGACCAAACGGGCGGGTAATCACCGCCCGTTTTTTTTGGGCTATCGTTTTTCACTCGCATTTCATTGCTCAACATTAGGCAGGCTTTACAGACGTGGCATTACAGGAAATCGTTGAACAAACCGTAGCAGGACTGGGATATGACTTGGTAGAGATTGAACGCTCTGCAGGAGGCTTGCTGCGCATTACCATCGATTTGCCCTGGGTCGCGCCTGTTGAAGGGCAGCCTGTGTCCGAGCAGTTTGTGAACGTGGAAGACTGTGAAAAAGTGACTCGCCAGTTGCAGTTCGCGCTGGAAGTGGATGGCGTGGAATACAAGCGGCTCGAGGTGTCCTCGCCCGGTATCGATCGCCCCCTGCGTCACACCCAGGATTTCGAGCGTTTTGTTGGTCATGTGATTGACATTACCTTGAAGGCGCCCATGGGGGCTGCCGCCAATGGCCAGGTCAATGCGAATCGCAAAAAATTCCGTGGCACGCTGGAGCGAGTGGCAGCGGCTGATGGCAGCACAGGATGGCAGATCGTCTGGAGCGATGCCCCTGAAGTCAAGCCCGGTCAGAAAGTCAGCAAAAAGCGTGTGCCGCCGCCCCTGCAGGCGCTGGGCTTTGCTTTCGACGAATTGCGGGATGCCCGTTTGGCACCCATTGTGAATTTCAAAGGCCGTGGCGGCCAAGGGCGGGCGGACGAGGCCTGAGTGCCCGTTTGTCACACCATCCGTTTTTGTATTGGTTGATTAGAGTGTTCAGGAGAGTCATGGCATGAATCGCGAACTGTTGATGCTGGTGGAAGCAATTTCCCGTGAGAAGAACGTGGAGCGTGATGTGGTGTTGGGCGCCGTGGAGGCGGCCCTCGCCCAGGCGACCAAAAAGTTGTACGCCGGTGATGTGGACATCCGTGTCGCATTGGATCGTGACAGCGGCAACTACGAAACTTTCCGGCGCTGGCATGTGGTGCCTGATGAGGCCGGTCTGCAACTGCCTGACCAAGAGATCCTGCTGTTTGAAGCCAAAGAGCAAATCCCCGATATCGAAGTTGACGAGTACATCGAAGAGCCTGTGGCGTCGGTGCCTATCGGCCGTATCGGTGCAATGGCCGCCAAGCAAGTCATTTTGCAAAAGATCCGTGATGCCGAGCGCGAAATGTTGCTCAATGACTTCATGTCGCGCGGCGAAAAGATTTTTGTCGGCACCGTCAAGCGCATGGACAAGGGCGACATCATTGTCGAAAGCGGCCGTGTGGAAGGCCGTCTGCGCCGCGGCGAAATGATCCCCAAGGAAAACCTGCGCACAGGTGACCGCGTTCGCGCCATGATCATGGAAGTGGACCTGACATTGCGCGGTGCGCCCATCGTGTTGTCGCGCTCTGCGCCGGAGTTCATGATCGAGCTGTTCCGCCAGGAAGTGCCAGAGATCGAACAAGGCTTGTTGGAGATCAAGTCCTGCGCACGTGATGCGGGTTCCCGCGCCAAGATCGCAGTGTTGTCCCATGACAAGCGCGTAGATCCCATCGGTACCTGTGTGGGTGTGCGTGGAACCCGCGTCAATGGTGTGACCAATGAGTTGGCTGGTGAGCGTGTCGACATCGTGTTGTGGAGCGAAGATCCCGCGCAGTTCGTCATCGGAGCCCTGGCGCCCGCGAACGTGACTTCCATCGTGGTGGACGAAGAGCGTCATGCGATGGACGTGGTGGTGGACGAAGAGAACCTTGCCATCGCCATCGGCCGTGGTGGTCAGAATGTCCGCTTGGCCTCTGAGCTGACCGGCTGGAAGATCAACATCATGGACGCCGCCGAGTCTGCCCAGAAACTGGCAAACGAAACGGATTCCGGTCGCAAGCTGTTCATGGAAAAGCTGGACGTGGATGAGGAAATCGCCGACATCCTGATTGCCGAAGGCTTCACCAGCCTCGAAGAAGTGGCCTATGTGCCCCTGCAGGAAATGCTGGAAATCGAGTCTTTCGACGAAGACACCGTGCATGAACTGCGCAATCGCGCCAAAGACGCGTTGCTCACCATGGAAATTGCCCACGAAGAGAGCGTGGAAGAGGTTTCGCAGAATCTGCGCGACCTGGTGGGCTTGACGCCTGAACTGATCGGCAAACTGGCAGATGGCGGTGTTCACACCCGCGATGAACTGGCTGACCTTGCCGTGGACGAATTGACAGATATTACCGGCCAGTCTGCGGACGAGGCCAAGGCCCTGATCATGAAGGCGCGTGAGCATTGGTTTACCAATGACGGCGCTTCTCAAGAGTAACGGTCATGAAAGGTTTCACAGAATATGACCAGTACGACCGTTGCCGAGTTTGCCAATGAACTCAAAAAATCTACCGATACCTTGCTCGAACAGCTGAAGTCTGCCGGAGTGCCCAAAGCCTCCGCCGCCGACGTGCTGACTGATGCTGACAAACACAGCCTCCTGAACTACTTGCAAAGCAGCCATGGCACCGCCAGCCCTGAACGCAAGAAGATCACACTGGTGAAGAAGCAGACTACCGAGATCAAGCAGGCTGACGCTACCGGTAAGGCCCGGACCATCCAGGTGGAAGTGCGCAAGAAGCGCACCTTTGTCCGCCGTGATGATGGTGTTGAAGGCGCAACCGAGGTGGAGGAGCAGGATGCTGTCTCTGCGCAGGCGGCTCAAGCGTTGGAAGACGCGGAGTTGGCGCGACGCGAAGAAGAGGCCAGCCGTCAGGCTGAGCTGATCCGTCGCCAAGAGGAGGAGCTGGCTCAACGCCGACGGGAGCGCGAAGAACAGGAAGCTCGCGCCAAGGCGGCGGCAGAACAGGCTGCTGCCGCTGAGCGCGAGGCAGAAGCTGCGGCCCGATTGGCCAAAGAACAGGCGATGGCACAAGCACAGTCTGCAGTCAAGGCTGCTGCTGCGCCTGCTGCAGAAACCGTCGATTCCGTGGCTGCCGCGCAGGCTAGCGAAGCTGCGGCCAAGGCTGCGGCCCAGGAGCGGGCTGCTGCCGCTGCACAGGCCTCCAAGGCCGCTGCTGCTGAAGAGGCGGCACGTGCTGCCGATTTGGGAGAGCGTCGTCGCAAGGCGGAAGCCGAAGCTGCCGCCATCCGCTCGATGATGGCTGCGCCCAAGAAGGTCATGGTTGCGCCCAAGAAGGTGGAAGAACCCAAGCCGGCAGCGGACGCCAAGGCCGCGATGAAAGGCACATTGCACAAGCCTGCCAACGGTTCCGCGGTTGCCAAACCGGCAAAACCTGCAGCCGGCGCACCGGGTGCGGGCGCACCGGCCGGCAATGGCAAGGAAGTCAAGTCCGCCAAGCTGTCCAGCAGCTGGGCAGGCGACACTGCCAAGAAGAAAGAACTCAAAACCCGTGGTGACACCACCGCAGGCGCTGGACGTTCCAGCAACTGGCGCGCAGGTCCCAAGGGCCGTCGCGGCAATGACCGTGATCGTGATGACCACCACAACCAGCAATCTGCTCCGGTGGAAGTACGTGTGATTGAAGTGCACGTACCAGAAACCATTACGGTTGCCGAGCTGGCGCACAAGATGGCGATCAAGGCATCTGAAGTCATCAAGCAGTTGATGAAGTTGGGTCAGATGGTCACCATCAACCAGCCTCTGGACCAGGACACCGCCATGATTGTGGTGGAAGAGCTGGGTCACAAAGCAGTGGTAGCTGCGCTGGATGATCCGGAAGCGTTTACCGACGACGAAGTGCAAGGCCAGGAAGCGCCTTCCTTGCCACGCGCACCTGTGGTGACCGTGATGGGCCACGTGGACCACGGCAAGACATCACTGTTGGACTACATCCGCCGTGCCAAAGTGGCTGCGGGCGAAGCCGGTGGCATTACGCAGCACATTGGTGCCTACCACGTGGAAACCCCCCGAGGCATGGTGTCCTTCCTCGATACCCCGGGTCACGAGGCGTTTACTGCCATGCGTGCCCGTGGTGCACAGGCTACCGATATCGTCATTTTGGTCGTTGCGGCCGACGACGGCGTGATGCCCCAAACCAAGGAAGCGATCAAGCACGCGAAAGCGGCTGGCGTACCTTTGGTGGTGGCAATTACCAAGTCCGACAAGCCGGATGCCAACCCCGATCGCGTCAAGCAGGAGCTGGTGGTCGAAGAAGTGGTGCCGGAAGAATATGGTGGCGACTCTCCGTTTGTGCCTGTGTCTTCCAAAACCGGCATGGGCATTGACGAGTTGTTGGAGCAAGTGCTGCTGCAGGCTGAAGTGCTGGAGCTAAAGGCTCCCGTAGACGCCATGGCCAAGGGCTTGGTGATTGAAGCCAAGCTGGACAAAGGTCGCGGTCCTGTGGCCACCATGCTGGTGCAGTCCGGTACTTTGAAGGTGGGCAATGTGGTGTTGGCGGGTCAGACGTATGGCCGCGTGCGTGCCATGTTGGACGAAAACGGTCACAAGATCGAAACCGCCGGCCCCTCCATCCCGGTGGAAATTCAGGGCTTGACCGAAGTGCCTCAGGCCGGCGATGAATTCATGGTGTTGTCCGACGAACGTCGTGCCCGTGAAATCGCCACCTACCGTGCTGGCAAGTTCCGTAACACGAAGTTGGCCAAGCAACAAGCCGCCAAGTTGGAAAACATGTTCTCCGATATCGGTGCTGGCGACGTCAAGACCTTGCCCATCATCGTCAAGGCCGACGTGCAGGGCTCCCAGGAAGCATTGGCAACCTCTTTGCTCAAGCTGTCGACCGAAGAGGTCAAAGTGCAAATGGTCTACTCCGCCGTGGGTGGTATCAGCGAGTCCGACATCAACTTGGCCATTGCATCCAAAGCGATCGTTATCGGCTTCAACACCCGTGCCGATGCCGGTGCACGCAAACTGGCTGAAGGCAACGGCGTGGACATTCGTTACTACAACATCATTTACGACGCTGTAGACGAGTTGAAGGCAGCCATGTCCGGCATGCTGGCGCCCGAGAAGCGGGAAGAGATCATCGGTATGGCCGAGATCCGCACCGTGTTCGTGGCGTCCAAGATCGGCACGGTGGCTGGCTGTATGGTGACCAACGGTTTTGTGACCCGCAACGCGCATTTCCGTTTGCTGCGCGACAACGTGGTTATCTATACCGGCGAGCTGGACTCCCTGAAGCGCATGAAGGACGATGTACGCGAAGTCAAGGAAGGCTTCGAGTGCGGTATCAAGCTCAAGAACTACAACGACATCAAAGAAGGTGATCAGTTGGAGTTCTTCGAAGTCAAAGAAATCGCCCGTACCCTGTAAGCGAGAGAACCCGAGTGCGCAAAAAGTCAGCTACACCCAATCGCAGCTTTCAGGTAGCCGACCAGATCCAGCGGGATCTGGCCGAGCTGATCGCGCGTGAGCTCAAGGATCCGCGGGTAGGCATGGTCACGATCCAGGGCGTGGAAGTCACGCCTGACTACGCCCATGCCAAGGTCTTCTTCAGCTTGCTGGTTGGCGATCCGGTGGAGACGGCGGAAGGTCTGAACCAGGCTGCGGGCTTTTTGCGCGCCGGTCTGTTCAAGCGTTTGCATATCCACACGGTGCCTACATTGCATTTCATTTTTGACCAGACCACGGAACGTGCGGCTGACATGAATGCCTTGATAGCACGCGCGGTGTCATCGCGCGCCAAAGAGGATTAAACACATGAACGCGCCACGTGCACGGGTTGCAAGGCGCCCTGTGCATGGGGTGCTGTTGCTGGACAAGCCGATCGGCCTGTCCAGCAATCAGGCTTTGCAGAAAGCCAAATGGTTGTTGCGGGCTGAAAAAGCAGGACACACCGGAACGCTGGATCCTTTGGCTACAGGCGTGTTGCCCTTGTGCTTTGGCGCGGCGACCAAATTCAGCCAGATGCATCTGGATGCGGACAAAGCTTATGAAACTACCGTGCGGCTGGGCATTAAAACCAGTACGGCCGATGCGGAAGGCGATGTGCTGAGTGAGCGGCCGGTAGATGTTTCGCAAGCAAAGTTGGATGCCGTGTTGCAGCAGTTCACCGGGCCCATCGCCCAGGTGCCGCCCATGCACAGTGCCTTGAAGAAGGACGGCAAGGCGTTGTACGAGTACGCGAGAGCAGGGATTGAGGTGGAGCGCGAGCCCCGCCATGTGGTGATTTATGCATTGAAACAGCTGCCAGCGCCCATGGATACTGCACAACCAGCTATCAAATTAGTAGTGGAGTGCAGCAAGGGAACCTATATCCGAACCCTGGGTGAGGACATTGGCGAGGCTTTGGGTTGCGGTGCGCATTTGAGCGCCTTGCGCCGGATCCGCACGGGTGGGTTCGATACCAGCCAGTGTGTGAGTCTGGAGGCCCTGGAGGCCATGACCGAAGAGCAGCGGCTGGCGTGTCTCTTGCCCGTCGAGGCTATGCTGCCGCAGCATGTGTCTGTCACATTGGACAGTGAGAATGCGGCACGATTTTTGAGTGGCATGCGCAGGCGCGGAGCGTGGGCGGATGCCGAGCAAGTGGCGGTCTACGCCACGATGCCGAAGGCCCTGTTGGGCACGGCACAGGTGAAAGCCGGGGAGTTGATCCCCGTGCGTTTGCTGAGTCCGCAGGAGATCAGCGAAACCTTGGGCCAGCAGCAGGCCCTGGAACAGAGTTTGAAACAGAGTAACGAAACCTTGGCCCTTGGGGCGTAAGCAGAAAGTGAACCATGAGTAAACAAATCCGAAACATCGCCATCATTGCGCACGTTGACCACGGCAAAACCACCATGGTTGACCAGTTGCTGCGTCAGTCCGGCACCTTTGCCGAGCACGAAAAAGTGGTTGACACCGTGATGGACAACAACGCCATCGAAAAAGAACGCGGCATTACGATTCTGGCCAAGAACTGCGCCGTGAGCTGGGAAGGTACCCACATCAACATCGTGGACACCCCCGGACACGCGGACTTCGGCGGTGAAGTGGAACGTGCCCTTTCCATGGTCGACAGCGTGTTGCTGTTGATTGATGCGCAAGAAGGCCCCATGCCCCAGACCCGATTCGTGACGAAGAAGGCCTTGGCCTTGGGTCTGAAGCCTATTGTGGTTGTGAACAAGGTGGACAAACCCGGCGCCAACCCCGACAAGGTGGTGAACGCTGCATTTGACCTGTTTGACAAACTGGGGGCGACCGACGAGCAGCTGGACTTCCCCGTGGTGTACGCCTCCGGTATCAATGGCTGGTCTTCCCTGGAAGAAGGCGCTCCCGGTGAGCAGTGGGGCCCCGACATGTCGGCCCTGTTCAACACCATCCTGAAGCACGTTCCACCGAACTCCGGTGACCCGACAGCACCCTTGCAGTTGCAAATCTCTGCACTGGACTTCTCCAGCTTCGTCGGACGCATCGGCGTGGGCCGTATCAGCCAAGGCACGCTGAAGCCCATGCAAGATGTGGTGGTGATGGAGGGGCCGGACGGCAAGTCGGTGAAGGGCCGTGTCAATCAGGTATTGACCTTCCAGGGCCTGGACCGCATGCAAACACCTCTGGCCGGTCCTGGTGACATCGTGTTGATCAACGGTATCGAAGATATCGGTATCGGCGTGACGGTGACCGATCCAGCCAATCCCCAGCCACTGCCCATGCTGAAGGTCGATGAGCCTACCCTGACCATGAACTTCTGCGTGAACACCAGCCCCTTGGCCGGTCGTGAAGGCAAGTACGTTACCAGCCGCCAGATCTGGGACCGCCTGCAAAAGGAACTGCAACACAACGTGGCGCTGCGCGTCAACGAAACCGATGAAGAAGGCGTGTTTGAAGTCATGGGTCGTGGTGAACTGCACCTGACCATCCTGCTGGAAAACATGCGCCGTGAAGGCTATGAAATGGCCGTGTCCAAGCCCCGCGTGATGTTCAAGGACATCAATGGCGAGAAGCACGAGCCTATCGAGCTGGTGACCGCGGACATCGAAGAACAGCACCAGGGCGGCGTGATGCAGGCACTGGGCGAACGCAAAGGCGAGTTGATCAACATGGAACCGGACGGCCGTGGCCGTGTCCGTTTGGAATACCGCATTCCTGCCCGTGGCTTGATTGGCTTCTCTAACGAATTCCTGAACTTGACCCGTGGTTCCGGCCTGATCTCCAACATCTTTGACAGCTATGAGCCGCACAAGGGTGACATCGGTGGCCGCAAGAACGGTGTGTTGATCTCCATGGACGACGGTGAAATTTTCACCTACGCCTTGGGCAAGCTGGACGACCGCGGTCGCATGTTCGTGAAGGCGAATGATCCGGTGTACGAAGGCATGATTGTGGGTATCCACAACCGTGACAACGACCTGGTGGTGAACGCAACCCGCACCAAGCAGCTGACCAACTTCCGCGTGTCCGGCAAGGAAGATGCGATCAAGATCACTCCCCCGATCGAGCTGACTTTGGAATACGGCGTCGAATTCATCGAGGACGACGAGTTGGTCGAAATCACGCCCAAATCGGTGCGTCTGCGCAAGCGCTACCTGAAAGAGCACGAGCGCAAGCGCGCATCCCGCGAGTAATTCATGGGCCGGCGAGAGCCGGTGCATGAACGCCCCGCAGGGGGAATCAACGTCCGCGGTCCGGCTCAGCTGGTCCCGCGGCGTTGTTGTTTTCACCATGCCTGCTTTCAAGGCATGTCAGCACAGGAAACTGCATGAAGCTCACCCACAACCGCGCTGTCTTGCTGATGGTGTTGGTCGCCCTGATGTGGTCCACCGCCGGCGTGGTGACACGCCATTTGGAATCTGCGCGAAGCTTCGAGGTGACCTTTTGGCGCTCGTTTTTTACGGTGATCAGTTTGCTGGTGATCCTGCCCGTGGTCAGCGGAAGGGGTGTGTTCGCCAAACTGCGCAGTGCCACACCGGCCTTCTGGCTTTCAGGCGTGTGCTGGAGCGTGATGTTCACCGCCTTCATGGTGGCGCTCACCCTGACCTCGGTAGGCAATGTGTTGGTCACCATGTCCATGGGGCCGCTGCTCACCGCATTGATGGCGCGCATCTTCATCGGGCACCGGATACCGGCACGCACCTGGGTGGCGGTGATGGTGGCAGGCGCGGGCATTGTGTATATGTATGCGTCCCAAGTCGACAGCATCACGCTGTGGGGAACCCTGGTCGCCTTGTGTGTGCCGATTGCAGGCGCGACCAACTGGACGGTGACGCAACACGCACACACCCATGGGCATGACATCGACCTGATGCCCGCCGTGTGGGTGGGCGGCGTGATTTCGTGCATCCTCACCTTGCCCTTGGCGCTGCCCTTGCAGGCAACTGCACATGACGTGGCCCTGTTGGGATTTCTGGGCGTCTTTCAGCTCGCCGTGCCCTGTGTGTTGAGCGTGCGGGTCGCCCAGGTGCTGAAGGCGCCAGAGATATCCTTGCTTCAATTGCTGGAGGTCATTTTCGGCATTCTGCTGGCATGGCTGGGCGCGAACGAAGTGCCTGGGAGTGCTGTTTTGTCCGGCGGTGCCTTGGTCATCGGTGCACTGCTGGTGAATGAACTGATTGGATGGAGACAACGCAAATGAAACACGGAGACTGGGGTCTGGATGTCGTTACCGAGGTGAGCGGTGGGGTGGGTTACATCACCTTGAACCGGCCAAAAGCATTGAATGCCTTGAGCTTGGGTATGGTGCGCTCGCTCACCACGATTCTTTTGGCGTGGAAGGACGATTCCAGTATCCATGCAGTGGCCATCCGCGGCAGCAACAAAGAAGGCCCCTTCGGAGGATTTTGTGCAGGCGGGGATATCCGCTTTTTCCACGCTGCGGCACTGGCAGGCGACCCGGCGCTGGAGGACTTCTTCACGGAGGAGTACGCACTGAACCACCTCATCCACACCTACCCCAAGCCTTACCTGGCATTCATGGACGGCATCGTGATGGGCGGGGGCATGGGTATCAGCCAAGGTGCATCACACCGTTTCGTGACCTTGCGAACCAAAATGGCCATGCCCGAAACCAATATAGGCCTGTTTCCGGATGTAGGCGGGGGCTATTTTTTGAGCCGTTGTCCGGGTAGTACCGGCGAGTGGTTGGCCTTGACCGGTGAGGTGATTGGCGCAGACGCTGCCATTGCGGTGCGTTTGGCGGACTACGTGCTGGACGCAGGCCGACTCCAGGAAGCCTGGGATGCCTTGGCTGGTGTGGATTGGGAGTCTGCAGGTTCACTTGACGCTTGGATTGCTACATTTTCCATAGCTGCTCGCGCAGATTCCATGGTCGCTAGAGATCAAATTGATGCCTATTTTTCTCTGGCGGATGTGCAGTCTATCGTGGGTGCTCTGGAGGCCGACAGGTCTGAGTGGGCGCAACATACGGCGGCTACTTTGCGCAAGCGTTCGCCGCTGATGCTGCATGTGGTGCTGGAGCAGGTGCGCAGAGCGCGCACCATGAGCCTGGCCGAGGACTTGCGGATGGAGCGTGACATGGTGCGGCACTGCTTCGTCACCCGCCATTTGGATCGCGCCGGAGCGCGCAGTGAAACGGTGGAGGGTATCCGTGCACTTGCCGTGGACAAGGACCACCAGCCACAGTGGAACCCGGCACGGATTGAGGATGTGACCACCGCCATGGTGGCCCCTTTCTTTGACAGCCCATGGCCCACGAACGCTCACCCCTTGCGTACGCTTTTCTGAGGCGAACCTGCGACTTCGCTCAGCGCGGAAGTTGGGCGTACACAGTTTCGGACAAGGCCATGAGGGCAGGGCGGTCCAAATCGCCGGTCAGGGCATAACCGAAATTGCGGTCTACCCAGTAAAAGCTGAGGTTCTGGCCCTGTTGGCTGAACTGGAACGAGGTCGCGGTGGGGGATGCGTCGGTCGTGCTTGTGAGCCCCCCCACATACAAGGTGACGCGCTTGCCCGTGGCATTCTCGAACATGAACTGGGCGCGGGCACCGCTATCCCCCGACAAAAGACGCCCGCCCATCAGCTGAAAGCCCTGGGCAGACAGATCGGGCACTTTGAGTTCGCGCCCCAAGCGTTTGGAAAGCCACTGAACCAGATGCTGTTGTTCTGCTGCACTGACTTCGACGGGGTGCTTCACTTCCGGCGAAAACACGGCATGGGCCACACTAGCCTGCATGACAAATGCCTTTTCGCTGCGCTGTTGGCTGGCGTAAGTGCCATTATTGAACCCGCTCAGCACAGGTTGCAAAAACCAGCCCATTCCGAATGCAAACAACACGCTGGCAGCCATACCACCCCAGAGAATCCATTGGGTTCTTTGCTGTTGACGCTGACCGAGTTGTGACGCCGCCTGCAGCAGATGCGTCGGCAATGGTTCATCCAGAACGTCAGCGTGCAATTCACTGATGCGTTGGTTCAGGCGTTTCCATTCCTGTGCATCTGCCAGTAATGCGGGGTGCTCCCGTAGTTGGTCTTCCAATGTCGCGCGCTGATCCTCCGGCAGGCGCCTGTCAACCCAGGCATGCACATCATCCGGGCGCGGGGGAGGGGAAGAGGGGTGATTCATAGGCAGACTCTCAACGGACTCGTTGGAGAGGAACAACGTCCGCACCGCGTTTGCTGCTGGCGGGCGATCCATCCATCAGGTGTTGCAAACGTGTCCGGGCCCGGGACAACCTTGACATCACGGTACCCAAGGGGCTGCCGGTGATCTTGGCCACTTCTGCATAGCTCATGTCTTCCAATGCCACCAGCAGGAGGACGGTTCTCTGGTCCTCGGGGAGTTGGAGCAGGCAACGTTGCAGGTCCAAGCGACTGTCAGCGTGAGACGTGGGCGCAGTGAGGCCGGAGGCTTCTCCCTCAAGCCCTTCCGGATCGGTCGCCGCTTGATGCCGGATGATTCGCCGTACATCACTGACGTAGATGTTGTGCATGATGGTGAACAACCATGCGCGCAGGTTGCTGCCTGCGGTCCATAAGGTCCATTTCGTGCAGGCACGTTCTAGTGTGTCCTGCACGAGATCATCCGCGGCCCATACGCTGCCGGTAAGCGCTCTGGCGTAGCGGCGCAGCGCAGGGATCTGATTTTTGAGCTGCGCTGCATCCATGGTCAATCAGGGGGTGACGGTGCGCCAGACGTTTTGCACGCCATTGCCGGTGACGTCTCCGGGCTTGGCGTCCTTGATCCAGAAGTACAGGGGTTTGCCTTTGAGAGCCCACTGCTTCTTGCCGTCATCGCGGGTGATGATGCTGTAGTCGCCGCTGGCCTTGTCGGTGTCCGAGGCCATCAGTGGGGGCCAATTGATCGCGCATTGACCATTGCACACCGATTTACCACTGCCGGTTGTGTCTTTGTCAAAGGTGTACAGGGTCATGCCGTTGCTGCCCGTCAAAATGCCGCCATTCACGGCAACGGGTGCCGATGGCGCCATGGCCGCGCAGCCGCCCAGCAAGGCGGCGGAAAGTGTGGCGATCGCGAGAAATTTCATGGAGTACTCCGGAGTTGTAAAGCCCGCGGGATGCGTGCTTACCAGATAAACGCCGGACCATGACGGTTTATTCCATGCCGCCAGAAAAAATTCAACGGTTTCGGTCTTTCATGGCGCGTTCGACTTCCCGCTTGCCCTCGCGGTCTTTGATGGTGTCTCGCTTGTCGTGCTCGGCTTTGCCTTTGGCCAGGGCGATGTCGCACTTCACTTTCCCGTTTTTCCAATGCAGGTTGATGGGCACTAGCGTATAGCCCTTTTGTTCAACTTTGCCGGTCAGGCGCTTGATTTCTTCCTTGTGTAGCAGCAGCTTTTTGGTGCGGATTTTGTCCGGACTGACGTGGCTGGAGGCCGTGTGCAAAGGGTTGATCTGTAGGCCGATGATGAACATTTCACCATCGCGAATGACCACATAGCCGTCGGTCAACTGCACTTTGCCTTCGCGCAGGGATTTGACCTCCCAGCCTTCGAGCACAAGGCCAGCCTCGAAGCGCTCCTCAAAGAAATAATTGAAGGCGGCTTTTTTGTTGTCGGCGATGCGGGAGGCAGTTTCGGGTTTTTTGGCCATGGAGTGAAAGTGGGGGCAACGGGCAGAATTGAAAGACACGCATTGGGGCTTGTCTACAATCCCGCGCAACTCTGCATTCTATGAAAACTGTCAACAAGTCCGTCCTGATCTGGTACACCCCTGCCGAAATGTATGCTTTGGTGACGGATGTCGCGAGGTATCCCCAGTTTTTGCCATGGTGTGATCACGCCCAAGTGCTCGAGCAGGATGAAGCTGGCATGACCGCCGAGGTGGGCATTTCATTCGGCGGTATCCGGCAGACTTTTGTCACACGCAACACCCATGTGGATGCGCAGCGTATCGGCATGCAGCTCGTCAAAGGCCCCTTTTCAAATCTCGATGGCGCGTGGAGCTTTGCGGCGGTGGGCGATGGCAGCCAACGTGCCTGCAGAGTGAGCCTTGCGCTGAATTACGGTTTCGAGAATGCCACACTCGGCAAGCTGGTGGGACCTGTTTTTGACAAGATCGCTGCAAACCTCGTGGATGCATTCGTAAAGCGCGCACAGCAGGTCTATGGCGACTGAGGCGACGACGTTGACGCCAGACGGCACACTGTCAGTGACGGTGGTTTATGCTCCTGCAACGCGTCGAATCGAGCAGTGTCAACTGTCGATGAAAAACGGTGCTCTGGTGGCAGAGGCCATTTTTGAAAGTAAGTTGCTGAACGCCTTGTCGGCGGACCTGGTTGACGCTTTGCTCGTGAGTGTCTGGGGGCGGAAGGCGGGCCTCAAGGACCGATTGCGGGATGGAGATCGCATTGAAATCCTTCGCGATCTGAGGGTAGATCCCAAAGTAGCTCGCAGAGAGCGCTTCGCAAAACAAGGCGCGAAGTCAGCAGGTTTGTTTGCGCGGCGCCGTGTGGGTGGCAAGGCTGGATACTGACGCTCTTTGCGGTCTGACTGATTCTGCTACTTGCAGTCAGCGTCGATGACACCTTGAATGCGCTGCGCCTCAGCTGCTCGGGCTGCGTCATCCAGAAACTCGCGCTCGCCGGCCGCATTGGTACGAGATATGCGGGCGCCTGAATCAAACGTTGCCTTCGCTTGGCGTGCCAGTTTGCAGTTGTCGGCTTTGGCTTTGGCGATGCGCTCGTCTTCAGCTTTTTTCTTGGTTGCTTCCGCTGCTTCTGCCTGTTTTTTCTTGGCATCCAATGCTTTGTCTACACCTGCGTCTTTTGGGAGGACGGGCACTGCGTCTGGCGCAGAAGCGCCGGTGTTCGCCGCCTCCGGGGCAACTGACGCTGTAGCAGGCTTGCTGCCGGCTGGACGTTTCAGAATGTTTTTCTCGGGAACCTCAGGTCCGGGCCCCCGGTCGCTAAAAATTTTTCTTCCATCCTTGTCTATCCACTGCCACTGAGCCACAGCGCTGAATGAGGCGATGGTCAAGGTTATGGCTAAGAGGGGCTTGATCAGGTTCATATCCGAAGTTTAGCGCTTTGGGCGTGAGGCGACCATGACGGCGCGGGTACAATTCGATTTTTGGAGCTTTGACATGCGCCTTCTCGGCAAAGCGCTGACCTTCGACGATGTGTTGTTGGTACCAGCGTTCTCCCAAGTCCTGCCTAAGGACACCAGTCTCGCCACCCGTTTTTCCCGCAATATCGCACTGAATCTGCCGCTGGTGTCCGCCGCGATGGATACGGTGACCGAAGCCCGCCTGGCAATTGCCATTGCGCAAGAGGGTGGTATGGGCATTGTTCACAAAAACCTGACTCCAGCCGAACAGGCCGCGCAAGTGGC
Source organism: Rhodoferax mekongensis (assembly GCF_032191775.1). Lineage (NCBI taxonomy): Bacteria > Pseudomonadati > Pseudomonadota > Betaproteobacteria > Burkholderiales > Comamonadaceae > Rhodoferax > Rhodoferax mekongensis. Next base: position 2,495,062 of record NZ_CP132507.1, read on the forward strand.
AAAGGTCAAGCGCTATGAGTCCGGATTGCTGCGTGACCCAGTGGTTATCACGCCTGAAACCACCGTCCGCCAAGTCATGGCGCTGTCAGACCAGTTAGGTGTATCCGGTTTCCCCGTTTGCGATGGCGGTAAAGTCGTCGGTATCGTGACGGGTCGCGACCTTCGCTTTGAGACCCGGTACGACCAGACTGTGCGTGAGATCATGACCCCCCGTGAGCGCTTGATCACCGTACCCGATGGCACGACGCCAGAGGCCGCTAAAGCGCTACTGAACAAGCACAAGCTCGAGCGTCTGCTGGTCGTCAATGAGGCTTTTGAGCTCAAGGGACTGATTACCGTTAAAGACATTACCAAGCAGTTGAATTTCCCCAACGCCGCGCGCGACGCCACAGGACGCTTGCGCGTCGGGGCTGCAGTGGGGGTGGGTGAGGGCACAGAGGCGCGCGTCGAAGCGCTGGTGGCTGCCGGGGTGGATGCCATTGTGGTGGATACGGCGCATGGACACAGCAAGGGTGTGATCGACCGGGTACGCTGGGTGAAGCAGAACTTCCCTCAAGTGGACGTGGTGGGTGGCAATATCGCCACTGGAGCCGCAGCGCTTGCCTTGGTGGAGGCTGGAGCTGACGCTGTCAAAGTCGGTATCGGCCCTGGTTCGATTTGCACCACGCGCATTGTGGCTGGTGTGGGTGTCCCTCAAATCATGGCGGTTGACAGCGTTGCCACTGCATTGCGTGGAACCGGTGTGCCTTTGATTGCCGACGGTGGCATCCGTTACAGCGGCGATATTGCAAAAGCCATTGCAGCCGGAGCCAGCACGGTGATGATGGGAGGCATGTTCGCTGGGACCGAGGAAGCCCCGGGTGAAGTTATTCTTTACCAAGGCCGCAGCTACAAGAGCTATCGTGGAATGGGAAGTATCGGCGCCATGCAACAAGGCAGTGCAGACCGCTATTTCCAAGAGTCCAGCACAGGTAATCCCAACGCCGATAAATTGGTGCCCGAGGGAATCGAAGGTCGTGTTCCCTACAAGGGCTCCATGGTGGCGATTGTGTTTCAGATGGCTGGCGGCATCCGGGCCAGCATGGGCTATTGTGGTTGCGCGACGATTGCCGACATGCAGGACAAGGCAGAGTTTGTTGAGATTACGACTGCCGGCATCCGTGAAAGCCATGTGCACGATGTGCAGATTACCAAAGAAGCCCCCAACTACCGCGCTGACTGATTCCGCACACTCATGCACCAAAAAATACTGATTCTTGATTTCGGTTCGCAAGTCACTCAGCTTATCGCACGCCGGGTTCGCGAAGCCCATGTCTTTTGTGAAGTGCATCCCTGCGACGTCACAGGTGAGTGGGTTAAATCCTATGCTGCAGACGGAGATCTTAAGGGTGTGATCTTGTCCGGAAGTCATGCGAGCGTCTACGAAGAGGCTACAGACAAGGCTCCGCAAGCCGTTTTCGATTTGGGCGTACCTGTTCTGGGGATTTGCTACGGCATGCAAACCATGGCCCAACAATTGGGGGGCAAGGTTGAGGCCGGTCATACCCGTGAGTTTGGTTCGGCCCAAGTTCGTGCACATGGTCACACCAAGCTTCTGGAGGGGATTCAGGACAGCACCAATTCCGAAGGCCATGGCGTGCTGGATGTCTGGATGAGCCATGGTGACAAGGTTACAGAAATGCCGCCGGGCTTCACTCTGATGGCGTCCAATCCTTCTTGCCCTATTGCCGGCATGGCTGATGAGGCGCGCGGATTTTATGCAGTTCAGTTTCACCCGGAAGTGACCCATACCCGCAAAGGGCAGGAATTACTGGAGCGCTTCGTACTCGAGATATGTGGCGCTCGTCCTGACTGGATTATGGGTGACTACATTGCTGAGGCCGTGGAAAAAATCCGGGAGCTGGTCGGCAACGAAGAAGTCATTTTGGGACTGAGTGGTGGGGTCGATTCTTCGGTGGCCGCCGCCCTGATTCACCGGGCCATCGGCGACCAATTGACTTGCGTGTTTGTTGACCATGGTCTGCTTCGATTGAACGAAGGCGACATGGTCATGGACATGTTTGTAGGAAAGCTGCATGCCAAAGTGATTCGTGTGGATGCGTCTGACCAGTTCTTGGGCCACCTTTCTGGTGTCAGTGATCCGGAAGCCAAGCGAAAAATTATCGGCCGGGAGTTTGTCGAGGTTTTCAAAGCAGAAGCTGCACGACTCACGGCTGCTGGCGAAAGCAAAAATGGTGCGAAGTGGCTTGCGCAAGGCACCATTTATCCGGATGTCATTGAGTCCGGCGGGGCCAAGAGCAAAAAAGCAGTCACCATCAAGAGTCACCACAATGTTGGTGGCTTGCCGGAGCAGTTGGGCTTGAAGCTTCTCGAACCACTGCGTGAACTCTTTAAAGACGAGGTGCGTGAACTGGGTGTCGCCCTTGGCCTGCCTGCCGATATGGTGTACCGGCATCCTTTCCCTGGGCCCGGACTGGGGGTTCGCATTCTGGGTGCTGTGAATAAGGAATACGCCGATCTGTTGCGTCGCGCAGATGCAATTTTTATTGAAGAGCTTCGCAAAACTCCTTACGAGGGTGCGACATTGCCGGGGGTAAACCCCCGGAAGCCGCCAAAAACCTGGTACGACGCAGTGTCCCAGGCGTTCACCGTTTTTCTGCCGGTCAAGAGCGTTGGTGTGATGGGGGATGGTCGTACTTACGACTATGTTGTTGCTTTGCGAGCGGTTCAAACCAGTGATTTCATGACCGCCGACTGGGCGGAACTTCCTTACAGCCTGTTGAAGACAGTGTCAGGACGAATCATCAACGAGGTTCGTGGCATCAATAGGGTGACTTATGACGTGAGTAGCAAGCCTCCTGCCACTATTGAGTGGGAGTGATGTCTCTGTAGTTCAGACGTGTTAGGCAAGAAGCGGACATCTAGGGACTAGCCCTGATGTCCGTTTTTCATTTGGCTTTCGTTCGCGGCTTGATGCACAATGTTTCCATGAGTACTGGGAATCTGTTGGAACCACATCCAGACACTGATGCACTTCAGTTTTTGGATGATGACGCAACCATCGGCTTCGAAAAGGAGTTGACCTGGAGGCTTTTGATTGTTGATGATGAGCCAGATGTTCACAGGGCAACGACTTTTGCATTGTCGGGTGTTCTGATTCTTGGGCGTCAATTAGAGTTCTTGCATGCTTATTCTGCTACCGAGGCAGCGGACATCCTCCGCACAGAGGCTGACGTAGCCATCGTGCTTCTTGATGTGGTGATGGAGCGCGAAGACGCCGGACTTGCGTTGGTAAAAACCATACGCAAGGAACTGAAACTAACGGATTTACGCATTATTTTGCGTACAGGGCAGCCCGGATACGCGCCTGAAATCGAGACCATTCATGATTTCGATATTAACGACTACAAGACGAAGTCAGAGCTGACACGGACCAAACTTTACGCCACCGTCACTGCGGCATTGCGTGCCTATGAGCAGATCCGCAAGCTTGACGAGATGGCATTCTACGACCGTCTTTCATGTCTGCCCAACCGTAACAAGTTCATCGATATCAGTGATGAGAGATTGGCCAACCCGTCCCTTCACAACGAGATGATGGCCATTCTCGACATTGACGACTTTTCGGAAATCAATGATGCACTTGGGCATCAGCAAGGTGACCGATTGCTTCAAGCGGTTGCAGACCGATTAAAGTTGGAACTTGGTCCTGATGCCGTATTGGCAAGGATTGGGAGTGATACTTTCGGTTTAATGGGCCCATCTGAAGTGGTCGATCCGGTTCGCGTACTGGCATTGTTTCGGACACCTTTTCTCGTACAGGACGACGCCATGGTGGTCACCGCGACCATGGGGTTGACGTGTTTGTTTGCTGGCAGCGTTTGCGGTCGAGATGCATTAAAGGATGCCAATATCGCACTCAAGCGGGCTAAGAAAAGCAGGCGAGGCAGCTTTGTTTTCTTCTCAGCTGAAATGGGCTCTGACATAAGAGAGCGAGTCCGATTGCTACAGAGTCTGCGTAGTGCGGTCGAAAGTGAGCGACTGTTCATTGTCTACCAGCCACAAGTCGATCTCGTCTCAGGTGCGGTGACCGGAATGGAGGCCTTGATTCGCTGGCGTAATGAGGACGGCACATTTGTGCCACCTGACCGTTTTATTCCCCTTGCAGAGGCATCGGGGATGATTGTGGCGATAGGGGATTGGGTGCTCAGAATGGCATGCCATGAATTGGTCAGGTTGCAGGGAATGGGGCTCGGCGAAGTAAGGATGTCAGTGAATGTTTCGCAGATCCAGTTCCGTCACCCAGAGTTTCTTGAAAAGCTGAATTCGGCATTGCTCGATACCCGGATCAGTCCCAGTTGCCTAGAGCTGGAAATTACAGAATCTGTGGCGATGGAAGACGCCGAGTTCATGCTGGAGACCTTGCATGGAGTACGTCAACTCGGCATCTCTATTGCCATTGACGACTTTGGTACTGGATATTCTTCGCTCAGTCAGCTCCGTCAATTACCCATCGACCGTCTGAAAATTGACCGCGCTTTCGTGTCAGAGTTGGGTGGCGATGTTTTGGGCGGTCATATTGCTTCGATGGTGATTGAGTTAGGACGTAATCTTCAGCTAAAGGTCATTGCTGAAGGTATTGAGACTCCTGAGCAGGCGGCGCGACTCAAAGATCTGGGGTGCCATGAGGGTCAAGGTTATTTTTATGCCAAGCCGATGACTTCATCCTTGTTAAAAGAATGGCTACTAGCCCGCGGTGCTTTTGCTTCAATCTGACGAATATTTCATGTCGCTGGCCCTAGAGCAAGCGATCGAGGCAGAGTCGGCTGGTGAGGTACCAGTCGGTGCAGTCGTCGTAAAAGGTGGTCAAGTTATCGCGAGAGGGCGTAACAGGACCATTGAATGGAATGATCCAAGCGCCCATGCAGAAGTAGTAGCGCTCAAAGAAGCGGCTAGAGTCTGTGGCACTCACCGACTATCCGGACTTCAGCTATTCGTGACGCTTGAGCCGTGTGCTATGTGCAGTGGTGCGATTTTCCACGGCCGGATAGCGCGTGTTGTGTTTGGCGCTGCCGATCCCAAAACAGGCTGCGCTGGGTCTGTATTGAATTTGTTTGCGGTGGACACGCTCAATCATCACGCCGAGGTCTCAGGTGGCGTGCTTTCACAGGAGTGCTCTGACATCCTAGTGCGTTTTTTTGAACGTAGCCGTGCGAGAAAAATCGTATCCTCAATTCCATTGAGAGAGGATTCGCTCCGTACGTCAGAGTCCCGTTTCAAAGGTTTATTGTCTAGCAGCATGCCCAGCCATTTCCATTTAGGGCGTGAAGGTTTCAGGTTGCACTATCGAGATGTCCACCCTGCAATCTCAGGTAAAACCGTACTTTGTCTTCATGAGTTCCCGTATTGGTCTGAGCAATTTGTCTCACTGGTTTCGAAGTTTGAGTCTTCGGGATGGCGCACCATTTGCCCGGATCTGATTGGGTGCGGACTTAGTGACAAGCCCAAGAAGGCTGCATGGCATAGCGATGAGGCGCATGCTGGGGTACTCCGCGATTTGCTTTCCCACTTGAACATGATCCCCCAAACCATCATTGCGTTAGGTGCAAGCGCAAACATAGCTTCAGCATTGGTTCAAGCAACTAATTGGGTCGCAACAAAACTCGTGCATTTGGATCGCTGCGATAGCGAGGTTTCCTATCGTGACGCCGGTAAAGCCCATTCTGTGAAAACAATGATCGGACCCTGGCGGGCGGGCGAACAGCATTTTCTGGCAGACTTAAGCCCCACTCAGTATCGAGTTGCAACGGCCCCGTTTCCGGACGCCGGGCATACTGCAATCTTTAAGGGTAGGTTGCATAGTTCGTTCGCTCACAAATATATCGACGGGTCTATTTGTTTACACCGTCCAGTCAGTTCCAACCGTTTCGAGTTGGGCGAGGAAGTCGAAGAGGCGCTTTTTCGTATGGTCGAACAGGGATAATGGGCGAGTGAATAAATCTGTATATATCTATTCTCCATCGGGCGCAGTTAGGGACAAAGCTGCATTCAGGCGAGGCGTCCGGCGACTCCAAGCCCTGGGTTATGAAGTCGAAGTAGATTCGGACGCTTTATCGAGTCATATGCGATTCGCTGGCGATGATGAATCACGCTTGAGGGCTATTTCGCGGGCGTGTGAAAGTCGGGCAGACATTGCCCTGATTAGCAGGGGAGGGTATGGAATCACCCGGATACTTGGGCAGATTAACTATGCGGATGTAGCAAAGGCGATCGATCTCGGCACATCTTTTGTAGGCATCAGTGATTTCACAGCATTCCAAGCAGCCGTTTTTGCAAAGACAGGACGTATCACTTGGGCCGGCCCAGCACTTTGTGAGGGCTTTGGAGTGCCTGTTACACAGGACTCACAGCCGGACGACATCATGGAAGACTGCTTCCACGACTTGATGTTGGGGCAGGGGGAGGGCGCAGGTTGGCGTCAGGATAAATCCGGATTTATTCCGCCTGAAGATGTCCAGCTTGCAAGTGATTCAGTCGTTTGGGGCGGGAACCTTTGCGTGCTTTCCACCTTGATTGGTACAGAATTCTTACCAAGCATTAACGGAGGAATTTTGTTCCTCGAAGATATCGCCGAGCATCCGTATCGCATAGAACGCATGTTGACGCAACTTTTGTACTCGGGTGTTTTGAGTCGTCAAAAAGCTATCCTATTTGGACAATTCACTGGATATCAGTTGGGGTCCCACGACAAGGGTTTTAAGTTTTCTACGGTGATCGAGTGGCTTAGAACTCGAGTCAACGTTCCAATACTGACTAACTTGCCGTATGGACATGTTCAAACGAAAGTGTTAATTCCATTTGGGAAGAAATCCGATCTTGCTGTGTCGGGCAGAGATGCAATGCTTTTTTGGGGACACTAGATTTGGTTAGCGTTTTAGCATCCCAGACTTGGCGGTCAACGTACTCGGTACCAGACCTACAAAAAGTTCACTGATAGCAGCTAATTTTTCCCGAGCCAATGCCTCGCCGTCGAAACTCGCAATGGCTGCGAGTACATCTCCTCGCAAGTACCAGAGGTCTTGGACATCGTCCGCGTAAGTCACCCTGAGCTGGATGACTGGAAATTGGGTAGAGGCTGCGCTGCCCATGGCGCGCAACATTGCTTCGCGTATTTCTTGGATTGAACTTGAAGAGGCTTCGCCTCTTTCATTAGAGTTGCCCCTGAACAGGGTTTGTATTCCATTGATGAAACTAGATGATGTCCAACGCATATTTCCTGCTTTTTGGTTTTGCCAGACGATAGAGAAAGTCGCTTTCGTGCGCAATAGGGTTACGCCTGAGCCTGTCATCACTTTGCAACATCCATGTCGCCTTAGCGTCAGTTTTTTGAGGATAGCCAAAGGTCATGAACATTACATGACAGCAAACACTTAAGCATCATTCAGGCCATGTCTATGCAATAAACTCCGACCTGATAGTCAAAGTTTCGGAAAGAGTTGATGGGCGTTCAATCCACTGTTGTATTTACGGATCTCCATGGGAGCACCGCTGTTTTTGGTGCGCTTGGAAACGTCCGTGCTACCGAAACCATCACTGCTATCACCTCGTGGATTGCGAATTTGTCGCAATCTTTCGGGGGGCGGTTGGTCAAGACTTTGGGTGATGGTGTGATGGTGGTGTTTGCCGATAACGCGAAAGCTATAGATTTTGTTGTTGAAGCGCAGAGGGCGCACTCCAAAGGACAGCATCGCCAGAGTAGCGATGTTCGGTTACCGATCAGAATCGGTGTTTCCAGGGGTGAGATCGAGGAACTGGCAGGTGATTGCTACGGTGATGCAGTCAATGTGGCTGCAAGACTTTGTGATCTTTGTGGCCCCAATCAGATTTGGGCGAGTGATTCTGTAGTTGATTCAGTTTCGCTCGGGCGTGGTGTGTCTACCCGTTCTCTCGGGCCCATTCATATACGTGGACGGGTTGAGGCTTGCGGTGTGTACCAGATTGAGTGGCGTGAGGAAGAGCCCTCAGACTTTTTGACTATGCAGGCTCAATTGGTGACTGATTTCGGGAATGACCGTGATGTGTTGGGCAAGGAGGTTTGCCTGCGTTGGGGCGAAACCGTGGCCTCGTTTAGATCGTATGAGTTGCCTGCGCAGATCGGTCGTGTCAAGTCTGCGGAGTTTGTCGTTTCAGATCCCCGTGTATCCCGTAACCATGCCAAATTGGTTTGGCGAAATGGCGGGGTTATTTTGGTCGACTTAAGTACCTATGGGACATGGGTTCGTTTTTCGGATGATGCTCCCGGTGATATTTTGCTTAGACGCGAGGAGTGCGTGTTGCATGGAAGCGGTCAATTAGCGCTTGGAGCATCATTTTCCGATTCAACGGTCCCGACTGTTCATTTCGAAATCCGGTAGTTGTTTTGTGATTTAACTTAACATAATATACATCGTATATAGCAGCTACCAAGCACCTTTGGGTCGTCTTGCCCGTATGAAGGCCGCAATGATGGCTGCAGATTCTTCTTTCTTTACTTGCTGGGCAAACTCTAAAGCGCCTAGACCCTTGTCATTCTTCAAGCCAGGGTCTGCACCAGCTTCCAGCAAAAGCTTTACCGCGGAACTATTCCCATACATTGCGGCCATCATTAACGGCGTTGTCCCGTTGGGAGAAGTCGCATCCACATAGGCAAATTGATCCAACAAATACTGCATAACAGCAAGATGTGCATTCGTCGCTGCATAGTGCAATGGAGTCCATCCGGGCTTATTCACATCAGCGTCCAGTGCGACCAATGCCTCACAGAGTGCCAGATCACCGGCAAAGGCTGCAAGCATCAAGGCGCTTTCATCCTGGGGGCTGCGAGCTTCCACCTTGAGTTCCGGATGGGCCAAGAGAAGCTTCACAATCTTCGGCGCTGGTGCCTTGATAGAAACCAACAGTGCCGGCAAGCCACGGGGATTGACTGTGTTGGGATCAAAGCCACGCTGCAGCAACGATTCAACGACGACCGCGTTGTCCTTGTCTATGGCGAGAAAAAAATCTTCATAGGATCCAGCTCTACAGACAGAAAATCCAATGAAAACATAGGCATAGACCAGAAACTTAATGTAATTTCTCATGTCTTTACCTTGAATAATTCTTCAAAGTTCCTGCTGGTAACGGACGCAATATCTTCAATGGAACAGTCCCTGATCCTGGCAAGTTCTTGTGCGACGAAGGGCAAGTAGGAAGGATTGTTGGTCTTTCCGCGGTGGGGCACTGGAGCCAAATAAGGACTATCCGTCTCGATCAACAGGCGATCGAGGGGAACCATGGCAACAACATCCCGGATGCTTTGCGCTGACTTGAAGGTGACAATTCCAGAGAAAGAAATGTAGAAGCCTAGGTCCAACGCACGGCGGGCGACCAATGTATCTTCGGTAAAACAATGGAACACGCCACCGGCGCTCCGGCTATCTCCGCACTCCCCCTCCTCCTTGAGCAACCTAAGGGTGTCCTCCGATGCATTTCGCGTGTGGATAACCAGCGGTTTACCCAATTGGCGCGCTGCTCTGATGTGGAGTCTGAAGCGCTCACGCTGCCATTCCATATCAGCAATGCTTCTGTCGCCGAGACGGTAGTAGTCCAGACCCGTTTCTCCAATCGCAATTACCTTGGGAAGTGAGCCGAGAAACAACAGCGTTTCTAGGTCCGGTTCCCTGACCCCTTCGTTGTCAGGATGTACGCCTGCGCTAGCCCAGATGTGCGGAACGGAAAGTGCAAATGAATGAACAGCTTCAAACTCTTCCAGAGTCGTGCAAATACACAAAGCGCGGTCCACTTTGGCGGCCCGCATGGCTTCGGAAATACTGGGCCAACTGAGTGCCAGCTCTGGAAAAGTAAGGTGGCAATGGGAGTCTGTAAACATGCGGTACCCGATGTGATATCGGGTGCATGCATAGGAACGGAGTCGCAGGCAGTCCCGATGAAGTGAATCTTTAGACTGTTTGGGTGGGACGATCAGATGCCATATGGGCACCCAAAATCTCTTCGATCTTGAGCTTGAGTGCTCTCGACTTCTCGTCCTTGGGAAAAAGAATGCCCACGCCCTGGGTTCTTCCCCCGGCAGCTTTTGCCGGAGTGATCCATGCTACTTTCCCTGCAACAGGGTAGCGCTGCATATCTTCAGGCAAGGACAAAAGCACGTAGACATCGTCACCTAAGTTGTAGTCACGGGTAGTAGGTATGAAAACCCCACCCTCGGTAAACATGGGGATGTACGCAGCGTAGAGTGCAGCCTTTTCCTTGATGGAGAGCTGGATAACGCTGGGCCGGGCGCTGGGGGTAGAGGTGCTGCTCATTTTTTCCTTGGGTCGCCAGAGTTTAGGACGGATTGCGCCTGAGAGACAAGAGCTTCCGCCATCAACCCTGCGTTTAAGGGATGTTCCATGGTTTTCATTGCACCAGCTAACTGTTTGGACCATTGAGCTAGCAACTTGATATCCGTCTTTATGCCTTGCAATGAGGTCTTTGGAAAGAACCGGGGCTCAGCCCCGGAAAACTGAAGCATCAAATCGTGGCACACCTTGTGTGCAGCGTCGATCTGAAGCGCAGCTCCCCAGTCCTTGAAGACAGTCGTATCTCCTGCCAGCAAGGCTTTGGGTATCAGGGGCCAGGCTTCCAGCGCGGAACCGGCACTCGCGATAGCGAAGGCATCGTCTGGCCTGCCGCCTGAAGCCTGAAGTGCCAAAGGAATCACGTCCCGTGAAAGGCCCTGCGCCACCAGCCAATCGCTGGCCTCATCTGGGGATGGCCATTCCATGGTGTGAGCTATACACCTGCTACGGATGGTAGGCAACAACTGATGCGCAGATTCACTGGCCAATACAAACCGCACATCGCCCACCGGCTCTTCCAAGGTCTTCAGCAAGGCATTCGCCGTGATGTGGTTCATGTCTTCCGCGGGGAATACCAGCACCACTTTCCCCCTGCCCCTCGCGCTTGTTCGCTGCGCAAACTCTACGGCTTCCCGCATGGCGTCAACACGAATCTCTTTACTCGGTTTGCGTTTCTTGTCGTCGATTTCGGATTGCGCTTTCTCACTGAGCGGCCAAAGCAGCTCGAGCATGGTGGTCTCCGGCATCAATACACACAAATCTGCGTGGGTGCGCACATCGATGGCATGGCAGCTTCCACAAGTACCGCAGGCGCCATGGGGGCCTGGGGATTCACATAGCCATGCCCTGGCCAAGGCTAGGCCCAAAGTGTATTGCCCGAGCCCCGAGGGACCTTGCAATAGCCATGCATGACCGCGCTGGCTTAAGAGCGACCTCGTCTGCCGTTGAATCCAAGGCGCCATTGGAAAGGTCTTGTCCTGCGTCATGCCGGAAAATAGCCTCGTTCGGATAGGACCGCTATTACGTCACGTCGGACCTCTGAAGGCGTTTGGTCCGCATCAATACGCGCAAAACGTACTGGATCCGATGAGGCACGACGTGCATAGCCCTTTGCAACCTGCTCAAAAAAAGCTTGTGGCTGCGACTCAAACTTGTCCGGAACCCGGGCGCCAGCAAGCCGGACAGCAGCAACGGCCGGGGGTAAATCGAACCAGATGGTGGTTTGAGGCTTCAATAGGTCTGCCGGGGAGTTGCCACCTTGCGAAGGCAGCTTACCCTGCACCCAATACTCCAGGGTTTCCAACATTTGCCAGTCAAAGCCTCTTCCTGCACCTTGATATGCAAAACTGGCGTCCGAAAAACGGTCGCACAACACGACATCCCCTTTGTGCAGCGCTGGAACGATCACCTTTTGCACATGGTCACGACGCGCTGCAAACACCAGCAGGGCCTCGGTCATGGCGTCCATCGGGTCGTTCAACACCATGTTGCGCAACTGTTCGGCCAAGGGCGTTCCACCCGGTTCCCGGGTCAATGTGACGGTACGGCCTGCATCCAAAAAAGCTTGTCGTACAGCATCAATGTGTGTGGACTTGCCCGCACCATCGATACCTTCAAAACTGATGAATAGTCCTTGCATAGCCGACAACTCAGCGCCCTCTTTGGTATTTGTCAACTGCCCTATTGTGCTCGTCCAGGGTATTGCTGAAGTGGCTACTGCCATCCCCGCGGGCCACGAAATAGAGGGCCTTGGAGCTCTGCGGGTTGACCGCCGCCAGCAATGCTGAGCGGCCGGGAAGCGAAATAGGTGTGGGTGGCAGGCCGTTGCGTGTGTAGGTGTTGTAGGGCGAGTCGTTCTGCAAATCAGTACGCCGCAGGTTGCCATCAAACTTGTCACCCAAGCCATAAATTACCGTCGGGTCTGTTTGCAAACGCATGCCGATCTGCAGGCGGTTGTTGAATACGGCTGAAATCAGGCCTTGGTCTGCAGTGCGCCCTGTTTCCTTTTCGATGATGCTCGCCAGTACCAGTGCCTGGTCAGGGCTCTGCAGCGCCAACGAGGGAGTCCTGAGTTTCCATGCCGCTTCCAGGTGTTGATCCATGGAGCGCATGGCCCGCCGCAACACAGCCAGATCACTGCTGCCCTTGGAGTAGGTGTAAGTGTCCGGGAAAAAGCGCCCTTCGGGGTGTTGACCACTCCTGTCCAAGGCTTCCATCACTGATTCATCAGACATGGTTTTGCTGTCAGGTCGCAGACCTTCGGCCTTGGCCAGTGCCTGTCTGGCTTGGCGGAAGGTCCAGCCCTCCACCAGGGTCACGGAACGTAAGGCTTCATCACCTTGAACTACCTTTTGCAGCAGCGTCATGGGCGTGGTGCCCTCCGGCAACTCATAGCTGCCCGCCCGAATGTTGCGGGACTTCCCTGAAATCCGGAACCACCAATACAACAGGTCGGGCTGGACCTTGACTCCGGCAGCGGCGACCAAGCGCGCCACGTCTCTGGGGCTGCTACCTGGCTCAATATTCAGGTCCACGCTGGCAGCGCTTTGCGCCAGTGGTGCATGGACCCACGCAAATCCTGCGGCAAACAGGGCAGCTACTGCCAGAACAACCGCAATCAAAAAGCGCACAGCCCTACTCTCAGTCAGGATGAAACGGGGAATCATAATTCAGCCTATGACCAGTCAGAACCTGTTGCCCTCCACTTCCCTGCCCGACGGCATCGCTCGCTTGAACCATTTGGGCGTGATCCTTATCCATGGCGAAGACGCCGCCAAGTTTATTCATGGTCAATTGACGCAAGACTTTGCGCTTCTTGGGCCTGACCAAGCCCGTCTTGCCGCCTTTTGTTCCGCCAAGGGACGCATGCAAGCATCGTTTGTTGGTATCAAAGCCCCTGATGGGGATATTCTTTTGGTGTGCAGCCGGGATTTGCTGCCCACCACCTTGAAGCGACTGTCGATGTTCGTCATGCGTGCCAAGGCCAAACTTACCGATGCATCGGAAGATTTCGCCCTTTGGGGACTTGCGGGTAATGCTACAAAAAATATAGCTGCTGGTGCATATCCGGCGTGGGCCAAGTGGGATATTGATCATGATTCGATCATCAACCTCTATCCTGCGGCGGGCGTGCCTCGTCAGCTCCTGATCCGGCCGGCTAATCTTGGCGCACCGGAAGGGCCGGAAATGGGATTGCCGGTCTGGCAATGGGGCGAGGTAATGAGTGGAGTCGCCACATTGACCGCTCCTGTGGTTGAAGCCTTTGTGCCCCAGATGTTGAATTACGAATCGGTGGGGGGCGTGAGCTTCAAAAAAGGTTGTTATCCGGGTCAGGAGGTGGTGGCGCGCAGCCAGTTCCGCGGCACCCTCAAGCGTCGGGCTTTCGTCGGCCAAAGCGCATCGCTACTTTCGGCTGGGCAGGAGGTCTTCGCCAATGGCGATGCTGAACAGCCCGTGGGGCTGGTCGTCCAGGCGGCGCATGATCCTCAGGGGGGATCCGTGGTCATCGTGTCTCTTCAGTTGGCGGCCACCGATGGACTTTTGCGTGTCGGAGATGCCGAGATCCAGCTTCTGCCACTTCCGTATCCCCTCTTGGAAGATATTTGAGGGGTATTCATCCTCTGAATTTTCGGCTAGACGGATGACGTTGCCCCCTTAGCCCCTCATAATAGGTAAAGAAAGACAACGCGCCGAAGGGAATCCGCCCGCCTATGTCCACATCGCTCACCAAAGAAGAAGCTTTCGCCCGCTTGGGTGCAATCACCCGGGAAATGCACGAGGCCTTGTCGGTGCTGGGACACAACCAGCTCCACAACATCGTGGAGGAAATTCCCAATGCGCGTGACCGCCTGGCCTACGTCGGCAAAATGACCGAGGACGCCGCCAACAAGGTATTGACTTTGGTTGAGGTGGCCAAGCCCGACTGTGACGATCTTTCCGGTCGTGGCAATGAGTTGGGCGAGGCGCTGAGCCGCCTGGCCCAGACTCCCGATCTGAGCACGGACAAAGCCCGCGGAATGCTGGTCACTTGCGCAAAGTTCGCCCACTCCACGGCGGCCTTCTCGTCCAAACAATCCGAGATCCTGAGCGACATCATGATGGCGCAGGACTTTCAGGACTTGTCTGGTCAGGTGATCAAAAAGGTGATCGACATCATCACGCGCACCGAAATGCAGTTGGTCCAGTTGCTGATCGATAGCTCCCCCGAAACGGTGGGAGCGCCGAAAACCAATGAATCAAGCGCTGCCGCTTCGGTAGATACGCATGTCCTGGAAGGACCTCAAACGGCAGAGACTGCGCTCAAGCAGGACGACGTGGACGACCTGCTGGCATCACTGGGTTTTTAAGTTTTCCAAGGTTTCAGGCCCAGCGCAATTCCATCGTCTGGTGCGCAATGCCGGCTTCCATGTATTCAGCGCCTTGCCGGACAAATCCTTCCCGGAGATAAAAGCCCACCGCGCTTACTTGCGCATGCAAGACGATGCCTGTGTCTCCCCGGTCTTTGGAGACGGCCATCAACGCATGCAAAACTTGCCGGGCCAGACCTTGGCCCCGCAATGCTTTTTCGGTGGCCATGCGCCCAATGCGGCCCATGCGAGGCTCATGCTGCATGAGACGCCCGCTTGCCACGACCTGGCCCAGTCCATTTTCAGCGACGGCATGGATGGCGGTAGCGTCCGCCTCGTCACACATGAGCGCTTCATCAATCCCCTGCTCGGCTGCAAACACCCGGTGGCGCAGTGGAACAATCTGCTCCGCCAGCGACTCCCATGCCCCGGTGTGAGCACGAACAGAAGGCTTGCCCGCTTCATAGTCTGTCATCAAGCGGCGTAGCGGTTCAGGAACTGAGCGCGAGGTTTGGGTCGCGGGGTGTGCGAACACGTAAACCAACTCGGCCGTGATCAGCAGCTTCTCGCCCTGAAAAATCGCCCCACTGAAGTGGATTGAGCTGGTGCCAATGCGCTCGCAACGCAAGCCCACGTGCAACAGATCGTCGTAATGGGCAGAGGCGTGGTATTCCACTGTGGCCTTTTTGACGTAGAGGTCGCCCTCCAGCATCACCATCGCAGCCTCATAAGGTACCGCCAAGGCGCGCCAATAGTCGGCCATGGCAGTGTCCAGATAGGTCAGGTAGTGGGCATTGAACACAATCTTTTGCATGTCCACTTCAGACCAACGCACCCGCAGGGTGTGAAAGAAGCGGAAGTCATTGCGCGTAAGGGTCATGGCTGAGCTTCCTCAAGTCAGGTGAAAAGCGGCGCGCAAGGCTCTGGCCGCATCCGCATGGGCCGTCGCGGCCTCGCTGATGGCACGGCCCATTTTGATGAATTCATGTACGACGCCGCGGTAAATCTCCAAGTCCACAGCCACTCCCGCCATGCGAAGCCGGTCTGCATATTGCACCCCCTCGTCCACCAGCGGGTCACACTCCGCCAGGCCGATCCAAGCCGGTGCCACTCCGCTCAGGTCTGCCTCGAATCCATCCGCGCGTAAGCCGTCCAGAGGGGCGAAGCGCCAATCATCACGGTCAGCGGGTGTGCGGATGTATTGTTCAAAGAAATAGGTAATGTTTGCTTCATCCAGCACAAAGCCCTTGGCAAATCGCCTGTGGGAGGCCGTGTTCTGGTGGCCGGCGCAGCCCGGATAGAACAAGAACTGCAATGCCAGTGGGAGCGCATGGTCACGCGCTTCGATGGCACAAGCTGCAGACAAAGTGCCCCCTGCACTGTCCCCTCCGATGGCCAGTTTGGTGCCGTCCAGCCCCCTGGCCGCGCCATGGCGCGCAATCCATTGCAGTGCGTCCCAGCTGTCTTCATGGGCGGTGGGAAATTTGAACTCCGGCGCCAGCCGGTAGTCCAGAGACACCACTGCACATCCCGCCAGGTGGGCCAATCGGCGGCACAAGCCGTCGTGGGTGGCTATGTTGCCGACGGTAAAGCCGCCGCCGTGCAAGTACAGCAGCACCGGCAAGGTGCCGTGGGTGGGCGCATAGTGGCGTGCCGGCAATGCGTAGCAATCCCGTGCAGGGATGGTGAAGTCCTCCACACGGGCCAGCTTTTGTACCGGGAGTTCCAGCACATTGGCTGCTGCCGCGTAGGCCGCTTTGGCTTGTGCTGCATTCATCGCGTGCATGGGCACATGGCCGGCGCGGGCGATGCTGTCCACCACTTTCAGGGTGGCCGGCGTGAGCAGCGTGCGCGGGTTGGCGTGGTGGTCAAAATGGTGACTCATGGCAGGCGGAAGAATCGCTACAGTGGGGATTCGTTCAATCCTACACGGCGGCACCATGGCTTTGATCTATTACGTGACCCAGATTCAGTTCGAGTGTGGCGCCATCCGGTTATTACGCAGCGAATGCGAGCGCACCAGCATCACCCGCCCATTGATCGTGACCGATGCAGGTGTCAAATCGGCCGGAATTCTGCAAAAAGCATTGGATGCCTTGGGTGGCATGCCCGTGGCGGTTTTTGACCAGACCCCCTCCAACCCCACAGAGGCCGCGGTTCGAGCGGCGGCAGCCCTCTACCGCGCGCAGGGCTGTGATGGGCTGATTGCGGTGGGCGGCGGCTCCGCGATCGATTGCGCCAAGGGTGTTGCTATTGCCGCCACGCATGAAGGCCCCCTCACCTACTACGCCACCATCGAGGGTGGCTCCGCGCGCATCACCGAGCGGGTCGCTCCCTTGATCGCGGTACCCACCACCAGCGGCACCGGCAGCGAAGTGGCGCGCGGCGCCATCATCATCGTGGATGACCATCGCAAACTCGGCTTTCATAGCTGGCACCTGGTGCCCAAAACTGCGATTTGCGACCCGGAACTCACTTTGGGCCTGCCACCGCGTCTGACGGCGGCCACCGGCATGGATGCCGTCGCGCATTGCATGGAAACCTTCATGGCGGCGGCCTTCAACCCGCCGGCAGACGGCATTGCGCTGGATGGTCTGGAGCGGGCATGGGCACACATCGAGCGTGCCACCACCAACGGCAGTGACGTGGAGGCCCGCACCCAACTCATGAGCGCCAGCATGCAAGGCGCCATGGCCTTTCAGAAAGGGCTGGGTTGTGTTCACTCCTTGAGCCACAGTCTGGGCGGTGTGGACCCTCGCCTGCACCATGGCACCCTGAATGCCATGTTTTTGCCGGCAGTCATCGCCTTCAATGCGGCGGCTGAATCCGTGCAAAAAGACAAGCGCTTGCAACGCATGGCCCACGCCATGGGTGTGGCGTCCGCCTCTGACCTGGGTGAGGCGGTAAAAGACATGAACGCCCGGCTGGGCTTGCCCACCGGTCTGGCTGCCATGGGCGTCACCGGGGACTTGTTTGACCGCATCATCACCGGCGCCCTGGCGGACCACTGCCACAAAACCAATCCCCGTCTCGCGACCGCAGACGATTACCGGCACATGCTGCTGCAATCACTTTGAGTCACTCAGTGCACCACGAGTAATTTCAATGTCAGTGGGACAGATACACTGCGTTTCACCTTGAGATATGGTGCTCAGGGCTTTGATGAAGTTCGTTATCCATGCCCCAAGAAAAGCCTCGTGACTCAGTCAAAACGCAGCTGCTGCGCGGTACATACCCGCGCTTGTACATCGCCATCCTGGTGATCATGGTTGTGGTGAGTTTGTTACGCTACCACTTGCTCATCAGAGACACGGTCAGCGACGCCTCACAACAAAGGGCGCTGCAACTGGAAATGATAGGGAGATACGTTCCGGAAAATTTGCTTCAGCAAAGCTTGAATGCCTCAGCCACCGAAAGACAACGGTACTTGCTCGCCACTTTGGATGGGCGGATTCAACCGGTCGATGCAACACATTCGCTGAACATTTCAGCGGGTGTATGGAAGCCGAGCGTTTTGCGCGGCCTCTCATTCAATTGTCTGGCAATTGCATTGAGTTGAACCTGAGAGAAACCCGAGAGGTTCATGCCCTTTGGCATGTACTGTCTTAGCAACCCATTCGTGTTCTCGTTGCTTCCACGTTGCCATGGGCTTTGCGGATCGCAGAAGTAGACTTGGATGTCGGTGGCTACGGTGAACTTCTTGTGTCCATGCATTTCCGTACCCCTGTCCCAAGTCAATGACTTATAGAGCTCTTGCGGCAGTTTTTGAGCGTTCTTGATTAGCGCGCTGACAACTGTTTGCGAGTCTTTTCCATCGAGTTTGACTAGCATCACGTACCGCGTCTGACGCTCAACCAGTGTTGCGATCTGGCTATTGCCACTGCCAAAGACTAAGTCCCCTTCCCAGTGACCAGGTACTGCTCGATCCTCAACGCCGAGTGGCCGCTCACTGATCGAGACAGCGTCGATGATCTGTCCGTGGATTGCCGTCTTCTGCGTGTAGTGACGAGACCGACGCATGCCACGAGTACGCCTCAGATGGGCCAAAAGCTCCTTCTTCAAGGCGCCACGTGCTTGGATGAACAGGCTGCGGTAGATGGTCTCGTGTGACACGTGATGGCTTTCGTCGCACGGATAAGTATGCTTGAGCCAGCCTGCGATCTGTTCCGGTGACCAGAGCATCCGCAGCTTCATTGCCACGATGCGAGCCAAGGCACGGTTATGCACTAACTTGCAGACCTTGGGGCGATGCCCCCGATTCCATGCAGCTTGGTCGGCTTGATTCGCGCGGTAGTTCTCTTGGCCGCCGTTACGCTTAATTTCACGACTGACAGTCGAAGGGGCACGTCCGAGCGTCGTCGCTATCGCTCGAATCGACAAGCCAGCCACCACCGCACGCGAAATCTCCTCACGCTCTGCCAACGTCAGTGCAAGACAGGAACGGCGACGCTCTGGTGGGCGGATTCCACCTGTCTCTGCCAGGATTTGGCGCACCGATCCATGGTGGCGATCAAATAGCTTGCCAATCTCGTGCAGCGTCCACCCTTGCTTCCAGCGCTCCCACATGAGCGCCTTCTGACTGTCTGTGTAGTAGGTTCGCGTTCGATACTTCATCTGCAACACTCCTTCTGCTCGCGCAGGTTTTAGTGTGTTGCATCGACCGGTTGAATCCGCCATGCGCATCCGGACATTCAATCTCTGGAGTGGTCCGCTTTTGGAAACACCCAAACAGCCCAAAGGAGCCGTACCAACGAGCCGGTAGTGCCTGCGTGGTTTGCCTCCTTGGCGACCTTGCCTCCGGTTCGCATGCAATTCGATTTGCAAGCACCTGATGGATCGCTTGCAACACTGCACGTTGAGATGCGCGCTGACCACGCGTTGGAGCAGGGCTGGCATACCGTCATGCGACAGTTGCCTGTGTCAGCTTTGATCATCGTCACTGTATTCACCCTGCTGACCTTGCTATTGCGCGTGAATGCGCGCTTGCTGCACCGCCTGAATCTTGCGACCAATGCCCTGCGTTCCGGGGCGCTTGATGCTCGCATGGAGGAAACAGGTACGCTGGAGATGCGTGCAGTCGCCAAAACATTCAATGCCATGGCCGCAGAGATCCAAAGACTGGTGCTCTCACTTCAGCAAAGCAAATCAGAACACAGCGAACAGGTGCATTTCACCCACCAGTTCATCAATGCCCTGCCCTTGCCAGTATTTGTGCGCGGCCAGGATGGTACCTGCCTGGGGGTCAATAAAGCCTGGGAGGATTTCTTTAACCTCTCATCCGGTACCGTGGTCGGTGGACGTCTGCGCAGTGACTTTGCCAATTTTCCAAGAGGGCAAAACCTTTTTCGAAAAGAGGCGGTTCCGAGGGAAGACCACGAGATTCAAATCCAAGTGGATGAACATCAGGTTCGGGACATGGCGTATTTCCGGGCACCTTTTACATTGAGAGACGGAACCCAAGCGGGAACTATAGGCGCGCTGGTTGACATCACAGATCGCAAAAATGCCCAAGCAGCGCTGCAGGCAGAAAAAGAGAGGGCACTCGTCACCCTGTCATCCATCGCAGATGGGGTCATTACGACTGACGCTGACGGTCGCATTGAAAGCATGAACGAAGCCGCCCAATACCTGACGGGTCATATCCTTGATCAGGCCTTGGGGCTCCCCCTGTCGTCCATTTTTCGCCTCGACCACGGCTCCCAGCCCTTGCCACAGGGCTTGCAGGTCAACCGGCTGCATCAGGTCCATGCGCCGGTCCATGCGCTCAACCAATTGCTGGTGCATCGCTCGGGTGAGCGCTACGCCATTGAGTTCACCGCCTCCCCCATACGCCAAAACGGTGGCAACGTATCCGGTTGCGTACTGGTGTTCCGTGATGTGACCGAGACCCAGGAACTGCAAAAGAAAATTTCCTGGCAAGCCCGGCATGACGCTCTTACAGGGCTTAACAACCGGACAGCCTTGGCGGAGCGTCTCACCCATGCCATTTTCCAGACCCGCGAAGCCGGCCAATCTTTGGCCGTCTGTTTGCTGGATCTCGATGACTTCCAACGTATCAATGAATTCCATGGGCAATGGGTGGGCGACCGGCTCCTCAAAGAAGTCGGCTTGCGCTTGCGCAGCTTGGTAGACGACAGCAGTGACATCGCCCGACTGGGGGGCGACGAGTTCGTTGTCCTGCTGCGCGGCAGTGCAGCGGCTAGCCCAGAGCTGGACGCCAGGATCCGGGTGTTGTTGGACAGGCTTGCGCAACCCTATGAGATTGATGAAGTTACTGTCAGTTGCACGGCCAGCGCAGGCGTTGCGCTGTATCCCCAAGACAAGGCCAGTCCTGACACATTGCTTCGCCACGCGGATCAAGCCATGTATCAGGCCAAGCAGGCTGGTCGTGGTGGATTGCACTTCTTTGATGCGCGGCTGGATGAAGAAGTCCAGACCACCTTCAACCGTGTATCCAGAATCGGCCAGGCACTGCTTGACGAAGAGTTCCGCTTGTTCTACCAGCCCAAGGTGAATATGCGAACCGGAAAGATCATCGGTTTTGAGGCTCTGTTGCGTTGGCAACATCCGCAAGATGGCCTGCTCGGTCCCAATACCTTTCTCCCACTCATTGAGAACACAGATCTCATCGTCGAGAACAGGCCATTGGGTGATGGAGCAGGCCTTGCTCCAGCTGCAGGAATGGGTTGCCGCGGGCCAGCACTGGGTCATCAGCGTCAATATCGCGGCTCGACATTTCCATCGTCCGGACTTTGTGGACGCACTGCGCGCCCTGTTCCAGAAGTACCCTGATGCTCCGGTTCAGCAGCTGGAACTCGAAATCCTGGAGTCGGCAGCCCTGCAAGATGTCCAGCAGATGCGGCAGATGATGCGAGAGTGCCAGGCATTGGGCGTCAGTTTCGCGCTGGACGACTTCGGCACCGGTTTCTCGTCCCTCTCCTATCTGAAGCGGCTGCCGGCCGAGACCATCAAAATTGACCGCATGTTTGTCGATGGCATTCTTACCGATCCTGAAGACAGCACCCTTGTCAGCGCCATTGTGGGACTGGCTCGGGCATTCGATCGCGCTGTGATCGCTGAAGGGGTGGAAAACTCCGCGCAAGCCGAAAAGTTGTTGTCCCTGGGGTGTGAACTGGGACAGGGCTATGGCATCGCCAAACCCATGCCTGCAGACACCGTCCTGGAATGGGCCGCCCGGTACCTCGCCGTTAAAACCTAGCGCAACCGCTGCGCAATCTGTGGAGAGAGAGTGCCCATGAACACTTCGACTCCCTCGGTATAGCTACTGGCAAGGCCCAGTTCCTTGTTGATGTCCCCGTGGCTCAGGTCATGCCCTGATACCTGTACCCGCACGCCCAGCGTGGTGGCATGCGCGCTGAAGGCTTTGGCTTGGGCGCAGGAATCTTCGCGCCGGGTGGAACATACCGCCAGCATGGGCTTGGCCGCCGCGTGGAGTTGCTGCAAGGGCGAGGCCGCTTTCCAGAATTCCGGGTCCGTCCCGAAGGCCGCGTCATAGAGCTTGAAGTGGCGCTCCTGCATGATGGGAGCGATATCCAGCGCCGCACTGTCCAGCAGCACAGACCCCAGCCAGGGCTGTGCGCCCGCTTGGGGGCCGTAGTTGGAGGAGGAAGAAAGCAGGGCAATCAGATGCGCACCGGCAGAGTGCCCCATCAGCACAAACTGTTTGGGGTCGGCGCCCCAGGCCGGCGCTCTGGATTGCGCATTGGCCAGGGCCCGGGCCACATCGCGGACCTGGTCCAGGGGATCGGCCTCTGGCAACAGCCGGTTGTTCACCGACACCAGCACAAAGCCTTTGGGCACCCAGCGTCCCGCTTTGTTGTCCACTACATTGCTGTGGCGCTTGTCGCCGGTACGCCAGCCGCCGCCGTGCACCATGAAGATGACCGGCGCAGGTCCGCCTGCCGGGTTGTCCGGCAAGTACACATCCATTTTTTGCTTGGGGTCGTTGCCATAAGGGACGTCGCGCAGCACCTTCAGGCGGCTGTCGCTGATGGTGATTCCGTCCGGGTTCTCCAAGGCCTCTTCGGACGCTCCCTTGCCCATGGCCTCGCGCCGCTCCACGAGGTGCTGTTTGATACGGTCCAGCAAGGGGCCCGCTTGCACCGGGCCAGTGAAGCTGAAAAGGCCAAAACCGAGACAGGTAGCAAGGGCGAGAGTCGGAAGTCGCAGCGAAGTCATAAGGGGTGCACCAGGTTCATGTCGGGCTTGTCCAGCCAGGCGATGAACTCGTCCACCATCTGCTGGCTGGCACGGGTGGCGGCTGTCCATGCCTTCACCCGTCCATCCAGATCATTGCCGTAGTGCGTAAAGTCTGTGCGGTCCGGTAGTTTGCTGTTCGGTAAAGTTTTTACCCAATCCTGGTTGGGCGCCAGTACGACCATGGTGTCCAGAAACGGGCTGCTGCGGTGCCGCCACTTCAAGCCTTTGTCCAGCCAGCCAGGCACCACGCTCTTCTGGAAATGCGGGTATAGCACCAGCCTTGGGGCATTCATTTGGCCGCTGGCGCCCGTGGAATGTGCGCGAGAAGCTCCTGAATTGATAGCGTTTTGCGTGCTGCCGGCACCGGGGTAGTTCAGGTGCAGGTGGTAGTCGGTGATGCCGCCATCCCAATAGGCGCCTTTGGGGGCACCCGGAATGTCCTGGATGGCGCGAAGCACAAAGGGAATCGAGCAGCTGGCTTGCAGCGCCGGGTTGAAGTTGCCTTCACTCAAGGCCACCTGGCGGGTGCGGTAATCACCGGTAGCAAACGGCAAGGCCGCTGCCCTACCCTGACCGGCCACCGTACTGGAAAACACCACCCGCTCCAGCCAGGCACCCATGGCTTTGCGCCGCACGGTGTTGGTCAGGAAGGCGCCGAGGTAGCCGAGTGGCGTGCGCAGTCCGTGCTCGGTGTGCAACACGTGGCGTCCGCGCGAAGTCACGATATGCAGCCGGTAGCGTGGGTGGTTCAGCACCTCGGGAATACGCCCGCCGTAAAACGATTGCAGGCTGCGGCCGAAGGTTTCGCTCACCTGGTCCGCGGTCACCCGCTTCTGGCCGGGTGCCAGCTCGTAATGCTGGTGAATATAGTCGTGCTCCAGCCGTTCAAACGCAGTCACCGGGTTGTTCAGGCAAGCGGTTGCCATGCGCCAGGCACCAATCGACGCACCGACCAGATCCACCGCCTGGTCCGAGCGAGGCAGCCATTCCCCGAACAAAAAACGGTCCATCGCGCCCAGAATCAACCCCTTGGGGCCACCGGCGGCACCGGGAATGGTGGCGACATGTTGAGGTTGCAGGCCGTGGGCCGCCAAAGACGCGCGGGCCACCGGGCCCGCATAAATTCGAAGTGCTTTCATGATCCAGTCAGGTATGGGCTGCCCAGTCAAAAGGGTCTTGCTGCAGCACCATATCGATGTTCAGGCCCAGTGCCACACCTACCGCGTCGGGGTAGGTCACGGCCAGGCCTTTGTCGTTCAAGTGGGCCTCCTTGCCGCGTGCGCGCCACGCCGCCAGGTGGATAACGCCGGCCAGGGGCTCGTAGACGTTGTTATCAAACGGCGCGTACTGGTGCTCAATGGCGTCCACCATGGGCTTGGGGAATTGCCACATGCGGGCATAGCCGGCGCCCACGCTGGCATAGCAGTAGCCCAGCACACTGCGCTCTACAAACGCACGGTTCAGGCCGAGGGCGGGCACTTCGTTGTCCAACATGACGCACACCTCGGGCATGGCCAGGTGCATGGCGAGTTCGCCCACCGCGTGAATCAGTCCAGTTGTGAAGGCGGCTTGTGGGTTGAGCCGCACCAAGGTGGCCAGCGAGCGCGAGAGCTTGGCCACGTTCAGGCTGTAGTCCCAGAACTGCGGCAAATGCACCCCTGGCACGGCCTTGGGCGACGCGGCCGCAGCGGCTGCTTGCGCCATGGTCTGCACGTGGCTCAGGTCCAGCAGGGCCAAAGCTTCCGACACGGTGCTGATCTTGCCGGATTGCTGGAAAAAACTGGAGTTCGCGAGCTGCAGCAAACGGGTGGTCAGCGCCGGGTCGGTGCTGATCAGCCGGTTGATTTTGTGGAGGTCTGGCTCCGGGCGTTCCAGTTCGCTCAGCAGCAAGGCGACCACTTTGGGAATGCTGGGCAGATGGAACTGCTGCTCCAGCAAGGCGCTGAGATTCATGACGGGCCTTCCGCAAGCTACAAACGATGACGCTCGATTATGGCCTGCAGAGGGCGCCGCGTGCTGGCAAAGACTCAGCGCTTGAGCTTGGCGAATGCCGCGGCCATGGCGTTGCCGGCAGCCGGTGCGCTGTCCTGGTAGCGGCCCACCTGGCGCTCGCCACGGGCCGGGCCCTGGTAGCGGTTATCACCGGCTCTTTGGCCTCCAGCGCCCTTGGCACCTGCGGGAGCAGCTCCTATTTTCATAGTAAGGCCGATGCGCTTGCGGGCCACATCCACTTCCACCACCTGCACTTTGACGATGTCGCCGGTCTTCACGACCTCGCGTGCATCGTTCACAAACTTGTGCGCCAGCTGGCTTACATGCACCAGGCCGTCCTGGTGCACGCCCAAGTCGATGAAGGCGCCGAACTGGGCCACGTTGCTCACGGTGCCTTCCAAGATCATGCCCTCCTTCAGGTCGGCAATGTCTTCCACGCCGTCGTTGAAGCGCGCCACCTTGAAGTCCGGGCGCGGGTCGCGGCCGGGCTTTTCCAGCTCGGTGAAGATGTCTTTGACGGTGATCACACCAAACTGCTCATTGGCAAACAGCTCGGGCTTCAGGGTCTTGAGCATGTCTGCCCGGCCCATGATCTCGGCCACCGGCTTGCCGGTTTTGGACATGATTTGCTCCACCACCGGGTAGGTCTCGGGGTGCACGCCTGTCATGTCCAGCGGGTTGCTGCCACCGCGAATGCGCAAAAAGCCTGCGCTCTGCTCAAAAGTTTTGGCGCCCAGGCCGGTCACCTTCATCAAATCCTGGCGGCTGCTGAAGGCGCCGTTGGACTCGCGCCAGCGCACTACCGCTTTGGCCACGGTACCGGACAGGCCGGATACGCGGCTCAGAAGCGGCACGGAGGCCGTGTTCAGGTCCACACCCACCGAGTTCACACAGTCTTCCACCACCGCGTCCAGCGTCTTGGCGAGTTCGCTCTGGTTCACATCGTGCTGGTACTGGCCCACGCCAATGCTCTTGGGGTCGATCTTCACAAGCTCGGCCAGTGGGTCTTGCAGGCGGCGGGCAATCGAGGCCGCACCGCGCAGGCTCACGTCCACATCGGGCATTTCTTGAGAAGCGTATTCGCTGGCAGAGTACACCGAGGCGCCTGCCTCGCTCACCACCACTTTGTCTACCTTGATCTCGGGCGCGCCGGCCTGGGCGGCCATCTTGGCCAGCAGCTTGATCAGGTCGGCAGCCAGCTTGTCCGTTTCGCGGCTGGCGGTGCCGTTGCCAATCGCAATCAGATTCACGCTGTGCTTGGCGCACAGCTTGCCCAAGGTGTGCAGCGAGCCCTCCCAGTCCTTGCGTGGCTCGTGGGGGAACACGGTGGCGGTGTCCACCAGCTTGCCGGTGGCATCGACCACGGCCACTTTCACACCAGTGCGGATGCCGGGGTCCAGACCCATCACCACGCGCGGGCCGGCAGGTGCTGCCAGCAACAGGTCGCGCAGGTTGTCAGCAAACACCTTGATGGCCACCTTCTCGGCGTCTTCCCGCAGACGGGCAAAAAGGTCGCGCTCAGTCGACAGGCTGAGCTTGACCTTCCAGGTCCAGGCCACGCACTTGCGGATCAAGTCATCGGCGGGGCGGCCCTGGTGGCTCCAGCCCAGCTTGAGCGCCAGGCGGCCTTCCGCCAAAGACACCACCGCTGCAGGTCGTTTTGCTACAGAATTTGTAGCTGCTTGCGCAGATGCTGCGGGCGCTAAAGCCTGATTTGATGCAGAAACCGGCTCGGGCAGCACCAGCTTGGCATCAAGAATGTCCAGCGAGCGTCCCCGGAACACCGCCAGCGCACGGTGGCTGGGCACGCGGCCAATGGGTTCGTCGTAGTCAAAGTAATCGCGGAACTTGGCCACGTCGGCGTTGTTCTCGTCCTTGCCATCCATAAGCTTGGAGCGGAACAGACCCTCCTGCCACAGCCACTCGCGCAGGTCCTGTACCAGCACCGGATCTTCGGCCCAGCGCTCGCTCAGTATGTCGCGCACGCCGTCCAGCACCGCCAGCACGGTGGTGAAGTCGTCGCCGGCTTCGGTTTTTTCCTTGAGCACAAAGGCCTGTGCCTCGTCCATGGGCACCAGCTGCGGGTTGGCAAACAGCTTGTCCGCCAGCGGCTCAATGCCGGCTTCGCGGGCGATCATGCCCTTGGTGCGGCGCTTGGGCTTAAAGGGCAGGTAAATGTCTTCCACTTCCTGCTTGGTCGCGGCTGCGTCGATGGCGGCCAACAAAGCGGGTGTGAGCTTGCCTTGTTCTTCAATGCTTTTGACCACTGCTTCCTTGCGGTCACGCAGCTCGCGCAGGTAGCTCAGGCGCGCTTCCAACTCGCGCAGCTGGATATCGTCCAGCCCGTCCGTCACTTCTTTGCGGTAGCGGGCGATGAAGGGCACGGTGGCACCGCCATCCAACAAGGCCACGGCGGCCTCGACCTGCTGGGGGCGCACCCGGATTTCTTGCGCAATCTGCGCGATGATTTTCTGCATTGCGAAAAAAGCCGGTCAAAACCGGCACGGGAAATCGATCAAGGGCGGGAGTGTGCCACACCCGATCGCCTTACACTGTCCCCATGCGCAGACAAAGTCTCCGAGTAGTTCTGGCCGCCCTGGTTGGGGTACTGGGCATTGTCTTGCCGCTGCGTGGACAGGCCCAACCGGTAACGGTAGCCATGGGCCTGAACAAGCCGCCGTATGTCATGGACGGAGGCACATCGGGCCTGGAAGTGGACATCGCGCGTGAAGCGCTGGCTGCAGTGGGGCTCACCATGCGGCCCCAACAGCTGCCACCGGCCCGCGGGCTGATGTTGCACAGAGCCGGCCAAATTGACATCCTGCTCACGGTGGACGAAGGCATAGGGGGGGACGGCTTTTTCTCGGAGCCCTACATCAATTACCAGAACGTTGCCATGTCGCTTTCGGCGAACAAGCTGAGCATCAAGCGGATTGAGGATTTGTCCAGCTACTCGGTAGGCGCCTTCCAGAATGCCAGCATGATTTTGGGTGAGCGCTTTGCAGCGGTGGCCCGCCGGCATGCCCGCTACCAGGAATACCCGCAACAGGTCATTCAGAACAACCTCTTGTTCACCGAAAGGGTGGATGTCATCGTCGGTGACAAACGCATCCTGCATTACCTCTCCAGCCAACTGGATGCCAAGGTCGATGTCAGCAAGCCAGTTACTGTTCACCCGATCTTTCCTCTCAGTCCGCGCAAAGCGGTTTTCAAGGATGCCGCGCTGCGCGACCAGTTCAACACGGGCTTGAAGCTGATTCAGGCCAACGGCGTCTATGACGGCATTCTGAAGAAGTACGCCAACTTTCAATAAAGCCGCGTGCAGAGGCGCTTTCTGGGTTACAAACGCTGTCCATTCCTTTCAGACGGCAAACCGATGCTTTCTTCCCCCCACAGCGTCGGCACCCCGCCTTCTGCCGCCCCCCGCCCGCTTGTGCACTGGACCGAACACGGCCAGCCCTGCTCCGCCCTCTGGCGCTCGGAGCGCGACGCCGCAGCCCCGGCCAAAGTCGTGCTGGCCGACGACACCATGACGGCCGACGCCGCCTACCAGCTGGCCTGCGGCGGCACAGCCCTCTTGTGGCGCGGCGATTTCAACAACGCCCGCCAACTGCTGCAAGCACTGCAGCGCCGCATAGACACCCCGCCCCGGCGCAAAAACCGCGGCGTAACACCCAACAAAACGCCACCCGCCTCCGCCGACGTAGCCATGGACCCGCAAGTCTTTCACCTGCACCGCCAGGCCCAAGCCCAGCGCGCCCGCATTCTGGCGATGGTGCTGCTGCCGTTTGATGCGGTCTACGCCATCCCCCTGCGCCGCGCGCCGGACGCCAAGCTGGCCTGCACCCAGGCCTGGGGCGCAGCGGCGGTGGACGAACCGGCCAGCGTCGCCTCCCTGCGCGACCTGCTGGGCATGCGCAGCGCCAGCGAGTGGCGCAAAAACGGCGTCGAAATAGCCGCTTTGGGCATCGGGCCCGACAACCGCATTTACCCGCACTACGGCGTGTTCTCGCCGGTGCGAGGGGAATATATCGACTTGGTGGCCGCCGCGCCTCTGCCCGCCCAGTCAGGCAAGGACGTGCGCAACGCCCTACCCTTTGTGGCCTTTGACATAGGCACCGGCTCGGGCGTGTTGTCGGCAGTGCTGGCCCGGCGCCAGGACATGCACATCGTCGCTACTGACCAGGACGCCCGCGCCATGGCCTGCGCCACGGAAAACTTTGCCCGCTTGGGGGTGACCGCGGGCATAGACCTGCAGCAGACCGACATGTTTCCGGCAGGCCGTGCGAATTTGGTGGTCTGCAACCCGCCCTGGCTGCCCGCGCGCCCGAGTGCGCCTGTGGAATACGCCGTTTACGACGAAAACAGCCGCATGCTGCTGGCGTTCTTGGCAGGGCTGCCCGCCCACTTGCGGGAGGGCGGCGAAGGCTGGCTCATCATTTCCGACTTGGCAGAACGCTTGGGCCTTCGCAGCGCCACCATGCTGGCGGATGCCATCGGTGCTGCCGGCCTTGTGGTGCTGGGCCGCTGTGACGCCCGCCCGCAACACGCCAAAGCGCTCGACGTACAGGATGCTTTGCACCGCGCCCGCAGCCGCGAAGTTACCACGCTGTGGCGGCTGGGCGTGGCACCTGCGACCCTGCAATAACGCGGCTACCATTGGCCGCACTGTGTTTTGTGAGGACGCCATGCGCGCACTGTTTCATCTGGCTTTTCATGTCCGTAATCTGAACGAGGCCCGTGCCTTCTACGGCACCGTGCTGGGCTGCCGCGAAGGCCGCAGCACCGACACGTGGGTGGACTTCGACTTCTTCAGCCACCAGATTTCACTCCATCTGGGCGAGCCCTTTCACACCACCAACACCGGCAAGGTCGGCGCGCACATGGTGCCCATGCCGCACTTGGGCGTGATCCTGCTGATGGACGACTGGAATGCGCTGGCGGACCGTCTCAAGCAGCACAAGGTGGCCTTTGTGCTGGAGCCTCAAATCCGCTTTGCGGGGGAACCGGGCGAGCAAGCCACCATGTTTTTCCGCGACCCAAGCGGCAACCCGATTGAGGTGAAAGGGTTTGTGTCTTGGGAGGCGGTGTATGCGGCTTGATGAATACATGAATCCCGATAAGCGCCGCTTAGCAGCCAGCCGATCACTTTGAGATTCTGGCGTTGCATGTCCCTAGGCATTGCCTCGACTGCTTTGCAGCGGGAGCGGTCATTGGGCTTGTCATCTCAGTTGGTAGGCTTAAGCTATTTCAATTTGCGCAAATCAATGCCCACAGTCACCAATATTGAACTTTTGACTTAATAACTAATGCGAATCCTAGGAATACTGCTATCCGTCATTGCCCTGCTTTCTGCGCTTGTTAGTGCCTTTCTCTTTTTTTGGTGGATTCCCTTATTCATAAGTCACTTCGTCATGTGGGATGTTGACAACCCCATTAATGACGTTTGGGGCGCATACACGAACTCAAACTTCAAGTTGTTGACATATTTATTGAGAGATTATTTTGCAACGCTGGCTGGGTTGTTTGGATGGATTGCATTGATTGCACTTTGTCGATATGCAGGGCGTGATTGGAAGACCCTACCGAGATGGATTTCTGTCGGTTGCCTCTTTGGAGCAGCGTCTGTACTGACAGGCCCATACCACTTTTCACTTGCGATTCCCCCAATATCACTAGCTTTGTCAATACTGGGGCAAATATGGCTCCGCTCTAAAGTTGAGTAGATAGACAAATTCTCGACCGCTATCAGCTTTTTGGGAGTATTTGGATTTCGCTTCCAATGCCATTGGTGCACCCTGCTGAAGGTTTGCTTCAGAGAGTAACCAAAGTCCGCTCCCAGCGGCGGATTCAACCGGTCGATGCAACACATTCGCTGAACATTTCAGCGGGTGTATGGAAGCCGAGCGTTTTGCGCGGCCTCTCATTCAATTGTCTGGCAATTGCATTGAGTTGAACCTGAGAGAAACCCGAGAGGTTCATGCCCTTTGGCATGTACTGTCTTAGCAACCCATTCGTGTTCTCGTTGCTTCCACGTTGCCATGGGCTTTGCGGATCGCAGAAGTAGACTTGGATGTCGGTGGCTACGGTGAACTTCTTGTGTCCATGCATTTCCGTACCCCTGTCCCAAGTCAATGACTTATAGAGCTCTTGCGGCAGTTTTTGAGCGTTCTTGATTAGCGCGCTGACAACTGTTTGCGAGTCTTTTCCATCGAGTTTGACTAGCATCACGTACCGCGTCTGACGCTCAACCAGTGTTGCGATCTGGCTATTGCCACTGCCAAAGACTAAGTCCCCTTCCCAGTGACCAGGTACTGCTCGATCCTCAACGCCGAGTGGCCGCTCACTGATCGAGACAGCGTCGATGATCTGTCCGTGGATTGCCGTCTTCTGCGTGTAGTGACGAGACCGACGCATGCCACGAGTACGCCTCAGATGGGCCAAAAGCTCCTTCTTCAAGGCGCCACGTGCTTGGATGAACAGGCTGCGGTAGATGGTCTCGTGTGACACGTGATGGCTTTCGTCGCACGGATAAGTATGCTTGAGCCAGCCTGCGATCTGTTCCGGTGACCAGAGCATCCGCAGCTTCATTGCCACGATGCGAGCCAAGGCACGGTTATGCACTAACTTGCAGACCTTGGGGCGATGCCCCCGATTCCATGCAGCTTGGTCGGCTTGATTCGCGCGGTAGTTCTCTTGGCCGCCGTTACGCTTAATTTCACGACTGACAGTCGAAGGGGCACGTCCGAGCGTCGTCGCTATCGCTCGAATCGACAAGCCAGCCACCACCGCACGCGAAATCTCCTCACGCTCTGCCAACGTCAGTGCAAGACAGGAACGGCGACGCTCTGGTGGGCGGATTCCACCTGTCTCTGCCAGGATTTGGCGCACCGATCCATGGTGGCGATCAAATAGCTTGCCAATCTCGTGCAGCGTCCACCCTTGCTTCCAGCGCTCCCACATGAGCGCCTTCTGACTGTCTGTGTAGTAGGTTCGCGTTCGATACTTCATCTGCAACACTCCTTCTGCTCGCGCAGGTTTTAGTGTGTTGCATCGACCGGTTGAATCCGCCGCCTGTTGCAGCCATTCAAAAAGATAAAAAACCCCGCAGCAATATCGGTGTCATGCTGTCTCTTTAACTCACAGCGCATCGCCCCAAAAGCAAAAGGCCCTCAACAGAGGGCCTTTTTGTTTTGCATGCGGCGACGCGGGGTCGCCAGCGGATGCAGGGCTTAGCGGTGACGCTTGCCGGGGTTCTTCTTGCTGCGTGTGGCAACACCACGTTCCAAGCTCACGCGCTGACCACGTCCGGGGGTGGGCAGGCTTTGTCCGGCCAGAGGGGTAGGACGTGGAGTGGCTTTGCGGTCGGCTTCGGTAAAGATTTTGTTGCCCATGTGGCGATCCTGTTGAGGTTGGTGTGAAAACACGTATTTTCTCATTTTTTCGGGCGCTATTTCCAAGCCCTTGATGGAAGGCCCCAACGCATAGCCCTCAAGGCCCGTGGATGGGCGTGGTTTGCCACAATCCTCGCATGCAGGCCTTTTACTCCGACCAGTTCGTTTTGCCCTTGCCCGAGGGCCACCGCTTCCCCATGGCCAAGTACCGCATGCTGCGGGACCGCATCGCCGCAGAGCTGTCGTCCATCCAGTTAACAGAAGCACCCGCTGCCACCGAGGGCGAGCTGGCGCTGGTGCATACGCCGGCCTACATAGATTCCATTCTTCAGGGCACCGCTGAGCCCGCCGTACTGCGCGAAATCGGCTTCCCCTGGAGCCCGGCGATGGCCGAACGCGCCCTGCGCTCGGTGGGTGCTACCGTGGCTGCGGCGCGTGTGGCAATGACTGAGGGCTTGGCGGCCAACCTTGCCGGCGGCACACACCACGCCTATGCCCACAAGGGTGGCGGCTTTTGTGTGTTCAACGACTTGGCAGTGGCTGCCCGTGTGCTGCAAGCCGAATGGGGCCGCAGCCGCCACCCCGATGGCAGCCGCCGGCAGCCCCTGCAAGTGGCGGTAATTGACCTCGACGTGCACCAAGGCAACGGCACGGCCAGCATCTTCCGGCACGACGAATCGGTGTTCACACTTTCACTGCACGGTGACAAGAACTTTCCCTTCCGCAAGGAGGACAGCGACCTCGACATTCCGCTGCCCGATGGCTGCGCGGATGCGGAGTACCTGAGCACCCTGGAGCATGCTTTGCAAGAGCTGGAAGGCCGCTTCACCCCCGGCATGGTGTTTTTTCTCGCGGGTGCGGACCCGCATGAAGGCGACCGTCTGGGCCGCCTAAAGCTCACGGCTGATGGTCTGGAGGCCCGCGACCGCCGTGTGCTGGACTGGTGCTGGCAGCGCCGGATTCCGGCGGTCATCACCATGGGGGGCGGCTACGGGGTGAATCTGGAAGACACCGTGGGTGTGCAGCTCAACACGTACCGGGTGGCTGCAAGCTACCGCAGCCGCTGGGCCGGCCTGCTAGTGGCCGCGTAGATCAAGCGGCCTGCGACGCCTGGTGTTTGGCGCGCCAGGCAATGAAGTCCGGCAGCGGAATCGGCTTGCTCATGAAGTAGCCCTGCGCCTCGTCGCATTGCAGTTCCACCAGCTTGTCCAGAATGGCCTGGTTTTCTACCCCCTCAGCCACCACGCTCAGGCCCAGGTTGTGCGCCAGATCGATGGTGGAGCGTACGATCTTGGCGTCGCTCTCGTCGTTCTCCATGCCCATCACAAACGATTTGTCGATCTTGAGTTCATTGACTGGTAGCCGCTTGAGGTAGGCCAAGGACGAATAGCCTGTGCCGAAGTCGTCAATCGAGAGTTTGAATCCACGTTCCGAGAGACGATTCAAGGTGGCCTCCGCACGCTGCGGGTCGTCCATGATGGCGCTCTCGGTGATTTCTAGGCAGAAGGCATTGGTCGGTGCGTTGTGCTTGAGCATCATGGCATCCAGCTTGGCCGGGAAGTCCTGGTCCAGCAGGTCACGGGTAGACAGGTTGATAGCCACGCGCAGGGGGCGGCCGTCAGCTCGCAAGCGCGGCAACTCTTTGGCCACTTCTTCAAACATCCACAAAGTGAGTTGGCGGACAAAGCCAGTCTGCTCCGCAAACGGAATGAACTGCATGGGCGGCACCAGGCCACGCACAGGGTGCTGCCAGCGTACCAGTGCTTCGGCAGCAATCACCGTGTTGTCCGACAGGTTGAGCTTGGGCTGCAAATAGAGACGCAACTGACCGTCTTCCACTGCATGGCGCAGCTCGGTCAGCAAGGACAGGGTCTGGGTACTCGAAGAATCCAACGCAGGATCGTAAATCTGGATGCCGGTCGTTTTGCGTTTGGCCACGTACATGGCAATCTCGGCACGGCTGAGTAGCATGTCCACATCCTGCGCATGCTGCGGCCAGGATGCGAGGCCGATGCCGGCGCTCAGATCGACGGTCTGGTCTTCCAGCTTGAGCGGGGCCTCAAAGGCAATGGCAATGCGGTGTGCAATCGGGGTGGCCTGGGTGGCGTCTTGGTCTTCCACCATGACGGCAAATTCATCGCCACCCAGGCGGGCCACCGTCCCGAGGTCGGGAGGGATATGGGTAGACAAGCGGTCTGCCACCGCCTTGAGCAATTGGTCGCCAAAGGCATAGCCCAACACATCGTTGACGTGTTTGAAGCGGTCCAGGTTCAGCATGATCACGGTGACGGGATGAGCCGGGCCGCCCCCTGCGCTGCTGGCCTGAATGGATTGCTTGATGAGATCGCGAAACTGGGTGCGGTTGGGCAGACCAGTCAGTCGATCCCAATAAGCCAGCTGCATGATTTCGTGTTGCTGGCCCTGGATGCTGGTGCGCATCTGGTCAAACGCGCGGGACAAGTCCCCGACCTCGTCCCGGTGGCGCATGGCCGGCAAAGACTGCGAATAGTCTCCGCGACTGAGTTGTTCTGCCGCGCCTGCCAAGGCGCGCAGCGGAACGGTTACACGCTGCGCAAGCAGGGCGCTGCCTATTGCAAAAAGTGCCAGACCAACCGCAGTGATCAGCAGCAAAGCGAGTTGAACGTTTCTGTAAGGCGCCACAACCTCATCGAGCGAACGAAGCACGTAAGTGTGAAAGCCGTTGACTTGGGGCCGCGGGGCACTCTCTTGTACGACCAGGGTTTCTCCAGCGATCTCTAGGTCGGTGGCAGGATTCAGCGCCTTGAGTTCCGATGCGTTATCCGATGACACACTGGTCAGCAGGACTTGCTTGCCATCACTTAGCAACGCGATATGTACGCCGGAGAGTTTGAACATGGCGTCTGCCTGCGCTTGCTCCAGCTCGAAGCCCATCAACACCCACCCGATGGTAAGCGGTGCCTTGACGGGAACCATGACAAACTGGTACAGCCTTCCGTCAATCAGCTCGATCTTGTAGCTGGCGTCTGTGGTACCCAATTCGGAGGCCACACGGCGAAGCACAGGCAATAGCTTGTCTTCCAACGCCATATCGGCCCCGGTTGTCTTGAGTTCAAACTGCGGGTCGTAAAAGGCAGTGATCGTGGCCTTCACACGAGCACCAAAGTTCTCCATGGTGGAGCGAATGGTTTCAATGTCACCCGTCCCCAAGGCGGAGCGAAAACCAAAGTCTTTGGCCACCACATCCGCGCCCGAGCGCAACCGTTCGGTGTTCTGGTCAATGAGCTGCCACCACACCCGGTCGCCGATTGCGAGTTCCTGTTGGAGTTGGGCTCTTACATTGCTTTTGATACTGCCCTGCACTACGCCGTACACCGCAGCCTGGATCAGCAACAAAAGCACCAGTGAGAACGCGACAAATTTGGTTCCCACTCCCCACCGGTCGTAAATCCTACCCAGAATCAAGCCGCACTCCCCGCGAGTTTGATGACGACGGGCGCATTGCCACCGCCGACGGTTTGGGCCTGCTCTGCGGCGGCTGCGCCGGTCGGCAAGCTGGCGTGCCAAGTGCGCAGCTTGTAGCTGCCGGCGGGTGCATCGATGGTGAGATGGCCCTGGGCATCGGTTTTTCCGAAATAGGGCGTGTCCACCACCACTACCCAAGCAACCATGTTGTCGTGGATGTTGCAGCCCAGCACAGCGATGCCGCTCTTGTCGAACACCACTGGGTTAGCAGGTACACCGGCGTACAGCTTCAAATCAAAGGTCTTGGCAGGCGAAAACGAATACACGTGGTGCCGCACCGTGTCGTTGTTGGGAAAAAGAATCGAAGTGCCCGTGGTTACTACCGTTACCGCGGGTGAAAACTGCTTGGCAGCCTGCACCACCTCAATGCCCTTGAGGGGCTTGGAGGCCGACTTGGCGTCTGCCGACTCCAGAAACACCACCGCATTGGGCAGGGGTTTGCCGTTCTTGTCCTGCACCTGAACTTGCAGGCCCGCAGCAGAAGCACTGAGCCCCACGGAGGCCAGGCCTGCGAGTAGAAGAAACCGGCGGGTAAGGGCTTTCCAGCGCATCGATGGCTCCAAGTTGGCTGCATCAAAAATGATGCCTCTGCGTTGGAGATTACTCTACCTCAAGCTGCCGCGCTTCAGGCTGGAGTTCGCAGGGCTTTTCGCAGTTCTATGCCCAATTCGGGCTTGTGGGCAAACGGGTCGGTAGGGTTGCGGGCCAGCATCACATCTTCCATGCGGGTCTGGACGGAGCCTATGGCTTTGGGGTGACTGTAGATGTAGAAACGGCCTTCAGCCACGGCATCGAACACCATTTGCGCCACCTGTGCGGCAGTCACCTTGCCACTCGTCACTGCCTTGTCGGTCATGGCCTGGCCGATCATCTGGCTACGGGTGAGCTGGGCTGGAGCCGCATCCGAGGGGCGGTTGCGCTCGCTCTGGCTGATGCCGGTCGGCACAAAGAAGGGGCACAGCACACTGGCAGACACCTGATCAGTGACCAGCGCCAGGTCCTGGTACAGGGTCTCGCTCAGCGACACCACGGCGTGTTTGCTCACGTTGTAAACCCCCATGTTGGGCGCGTTCAGCAGGCCGGCCATACTGGCGGTGTTGACGATGTGGCCCTGCCAAGCAGGGTTCTGCTTGGCGGCCTCCAGCATCATGGGGGTGAACACCCGCACCCCGTGGGCCACGCCCATGAGGTTGACGCCCAGCACCCATTCCCAGTCGCGGGCGGTGTTCTCCCAGATCAGGCCCCCTGCTCCTACGCCCGCGTTGTTGAACACCAGATGCGGCGCGCCAAAGCGCTGCAGCGTGGCAGCACCCAGCGCCTCCACCTGCGCAGCCTGCGACACGTCGACCCGCATACCCAGCACCCGGGCGCCTGCGGCTTCCATTTCGGCAACCGCCTTGTCCAGCGCGTCTTGCTGCACGTCGGCGAGCACCAGGTTCATACCCAGCCGGGCGCCTATGCGAGCGCATTCCAGCCCGAAGCCGGAACCTGCGCCGGTCAGTACGGCGGTTTTGCCTTGAAAGTTTGGAATCACAGGGGGTCTCCTCGTTATGGGTATAGGTCAGCGCTGCTTTTCAGGCGCCGCGTAGCATTTCCAGGTGCGGAATGCCGTCTTCGATGTAGGGCTTGCCCACATCCACAAAGCCGTGTCGCTCGTAAAAGGACTTGAGGTGGGCTTGCGCGCCGATGCGAATCGGTTGAGGGCCCCACTCGCTTTCCAGCGCTTTGACGGCCTCAGCCATCAACAAGTGGCCGAGCCCACCACCGCGGGTGTCGGGCTTGGTCACCACGCGGCCAATGCTGGCTTCGTCGAACGTTACGCCGGCGGGAAAGCATCGCACGTAAGCAATGAGTTCCGCGTTAGTTTGCCCAACAAACTCGCTGGGGAGTGAGAGTGGCAGCGGGCTCTGCTCCGTGTCCCCCGCCCGCTTCGCGGGCTCCTCCTTGACCTGCGCAGAACCCGCCGCCACCCTCACTCCCAGAAGGTGCATGGCTTGTTGGTCGAGGTTGTCCATGTCCTGGAACACACAGTTCTGTTCGACCACAAACACCTCGCTGCGCAGTCGCAGCAATTCGTACAACTGGTCGCAGCTCAGCGCATCAAAAGTGAGCCAATGCCATTGGATGTCCAAACTCATGCCTGCGCCGCCTTAAGCACATAGCCGATGCGCGGAAAGTGCACATGCACGGTACCGGCGCGCTCGTCCACGCGCTTCAAGGTAAAGCGGGTGCGGGTGGCAGCGACCAAGGTGCCGGCCGTCGTTTCCTGGCCGAAGGTTTCGGCGGCGATGGTCACTTCGCTGCCCAAAGGGATACCGTGTTCGTCCTGGAAATAGGTGTCCAATGGGGCTGTAGCGCCCGCCGCATTTGCGCAAGCTGCTATGGCTTCTGTAGCAGACAGCTTCTCAAAGCTACCGTGACCGATGGCTGCCATGCGTGCCATCCAGGCCTGTACTGAGGGGGTCGCGTTCAGGATGTCGGCCATCACTGGCACCCGTTTGGCGGTAAACCACAACGGGTGGTAGGCGGCAAAGTCGGCCACGCAGGGGGCACTGCCTAGCAAAAAGTCCTGGCCTTCGAGCATGCTGGCGATGCGGCGCAGGTAGCTCTTGTAGGCCGCAGCAGCGTCACCAGGGCGCAGGCGCGTCATGCCGCTGGACATGGCGGCGCGGTCGGCGCCGAAGGCCTTGGCCGCCTCTGGGGGGGCGCCTTCAAACATGCTGGCCGCCCCTTTGGGCTGCAGGTTGTAGGCCATGGCGGCCCAGAACAAAGTACTGTCCGCCCACTGCGCAACGATGCGACTCAGGCCCTTGTCGTCTTCGGGGTAGAGGGTCGGTGTGGGCCGCAGCTGCTCCAGCACTTCGCAGATCAGGGCGCTGTCGCAGTACACATCAGCGCCGACTTGAAGAAACGGCGTTTTGCGGTAGCCGCCGGTCAGGGCCACCACATCGGGTTTGGGCATGATGGCTGGGATGATGACCGACTTCCAGGCCAGCTGTTTGTAGCCCAGCACCAGGCGCACCTTTTCAGAAAAAGGCGAGGTGGGGTAGTGGTGAAGAATGAGGTCAGTCATGGGTTTCTCCAGAAAAATCAATAAGGCATGGCGCGCTGCAGGATGGCGTCAAAGTCCACCTCAGCACCCAGGGTGCCGAAGCTGTAGCCCCAGTTGCCACCCAGCCGTGAATCACAAAACGCCTCGAACACCGCAGAGGGAGCCGTTTGGTACAAGAGCGCAGCTTGCACGGCGAGTGCCACGTCTTGTGCGAGGCGGCGGGCTTCCATCTCGGTAGCCATGAGTTCCACCCGCGTGGGCAAGGATGCTGCCAGCCTGTCGAGTGCGGGGTGGGCTCCGCGGGCGGGAGCCAATTCACGGGCCAGGGCTGCGGCCGTATCACCCTTGCGCAGGGCGCGCAGCAGGTCCAGCGCCATGATGTTGCCGGCGCCTTCCCAGATGGAGTTGAGCGGCATCTCGCGGTAGATGCGGGCCATGGTGCCTTCTCCGCCCTCTTCCACATAGCCGTTGCCGCCCAGGCATTCCATGGCTTCTTGGGCAAAAGCAGCGCCGCGCTTGCAGATCCAGTACTTGGCCACCGGCGTCAGCAGGCGGCCCATCATCAGTTCATGCGGGTCAGATGCATGGTCAAAAGCGCTTGCGAGCCGCATGGAGAGTGCGCAAGCTGCTTCGCATTCGATAGCAAGGTCGGCCAGCACATTGCGCATCAGCGGCTGCTCGATCAGGGCCTTGCCGAAGGCCTGGCGCTGCGAGGTGTGGTGCAGCGCGATGCTGAGCGCCTGGCGCATCAGGCCGGTGGTGCCAAGGGCACAGTCCAGCCGGGTCATGGTGCCCATTTCCAGAATCTGCGGCACGCCGCGTCCCTCCACGCCCACCAGCCAGGCAGTGGCGTGCTGAAACTCGACTTCGGAGCTGGCGTTGGCGTGGTTGCCCAGCTTGTCTTTCAGGCGCTGGATGCGGATGGCATTCACGGTGCCGGGTGACTGCGGATCCGCAAAGTCGGGCAAGATGCGGGGCACAAAAAAGCAGGACAAGCCCGCCGGGCTTTGCGCCAGCACTAGAAAGGCGTCGCACATGGGGGCCGAGAAAAACCACTTGTGGCCCAGCAGCTTGAAGCGCGGGCCCCATGCATCTTCGCCATCGGGGATGGCTTGCGTGGTGTTGGCCCGCACGTCAGAGCCGCCTTGTTTCTCGGTCATGCCCATGCCCATGGTCAGGCCGCGTTTGTGGCGGTAGAGCTTGAACCCGGGGTCATAGGCCCGCGCCATCAGGCCCGGTGCCCAGGCTTCAAACACAGCCGGGTTGCCCCGCAGCGCCGGCAGCGCTGCGTAAGTCATGGAAATCGGGCATAGGATGGAAGGCTCAGCCTCGGTGAACAGCATGAACGCAGCCGCCCGCCGCAGGTGGGCGCCCTCACCCGCCGCCGGGTCCCAGGGGCTGCCATGCAGGCCGGCTTGGGCGGCGGCATCCATCAGCGCGTGGTAGCTGGGGTGGAATTCGACCTGGTCCACCCGGCGGCCCAGCCGGTCGTGGCTATGCAGCACCGGTGGGTGGGCGTTGGCCAAGCGCGCATGGGTCTGCATGGCGCGGCTGCCCATTTGCTTGCCTAGGGAATGCAGCGCAGACGTATCCATGCCCGGAGCATGAAACACCAGTGCACTCTGCAAGGCTTGGTTGCCCGCCAGCAGATCGGTATCTGCCAAGGGCTCGGCCTGGTTGAACACCGTGTGGGTCGCCGGGAAATCGGTCTCGCTGTGCATGCTATCTCCTCAAACGCTATTCTTTTG
Organism: Rhodoferax mekongensis; assembly: GCF_032191775.1. Classification (NCBI taxonomy): domain Bacteria; kingdom Pseudomonadati; phylum Pseudomonadota; class Betaproteobacteria; order Burkholderiales; family Comamonadaceae; genus Rhodoferax; species Rhodoferax mekongensis. The sequence goes on from NZ_CP132507.1 coordinate 2,535,694, forward strand.
ATAGCTGCTCGCGCTTGCTTAACGGGCGCCAGAGGCACATTTGGCCCATAAAGCGCTAGTCGGTGGCAATGCCGGTGCCCGGTGCGTTCAGTGTGTTCACGCTGCGTGCGCCGGTGGCCAGGCGTTTCATGTACTTGAAGGTGCCGGTGGCGTGGGCACAGGCTTTTCCGTTTGCGTCATAGACCGTGGCCTGGGTAAAGGCCATGGTGGCGGTGCGGTGCATGAGCTCGCCCTTGGCAGTCAGGGCGCCGACAGCGGGTTGCATAAAGCTGGTCTTCATCTCGATCGTAACCACACCCAGCTCAGGTGTTTCACTGCGAGCCGCGCTGGCCATGGTCACGTCCAGCAGGGTCATTTGCGCGCCACCATGGGTGACGTTGAACGAGTTCAGGTGTTCAGGCCGTGGTGTGTAGCGGATCTCAGAGCGCCCGCCCTCAAACACCTTGAGCTCGAAACCGAGGTGGGTGACGAAGGGAATCTCAACGCCGAAGCCCACCGCTTTTTCCCAGAGGCTGCTCATCCCCCTGTCACCACACTCACGCCGCCGTCCACCGCCAGCCATTGGCCGGTGATGTGTTTGCCGGCGTCGGACGCATACAGGACGCACAGGCCCTTGAGGTCTTCTTCGTCGCCCAGGCGCTTGAGTGGTGCGGCAGCGGCCAGGTTATCTTCGCCCATGGCTTGCAACAAACCGGCTGTCATCTTGCTGGGAAAGAAACCCGGGCACACGGCGTTGACGGTGATGTTGTACTTGCCCCATTCGGCAGCCAAAGCGCGGGTGAAGTTGATGACCGCGCCCTTGGAGGTGTTGTAGGCAATGGTTTGCATGGCAGGCGGGTTGCCGTTGAGCCCGGCAATCGAGGCCAGGTTGATGATGCGACCGGTTTTGCGCGGGATCATGCTCTTCTTGGCGATGATCTGGCTCAGCAAAAAGTAGCCCCGCACATTCAGGTTCATCACCTTGTCCCAGGCCTCCAGCGGGTGGTCTTCAGCGGGTGCGCCCCAGGAGGCGCCGGCGTTGTTCACCAGAATGTCGACGTGGCCGAGGCGCTGCAGAGTTTCATCGGCCAAGCGCTGAATCTCGGACTCTTTGGCGCAGTCGGCAGCGACCCAACGCGCGTCGATGCCCGCGGCTTGCAACTCGGCACACGCCTCTTCCAAGTCTGCTGCTTTGCGTGAACTGATCAGCACCTTGGCGCCGGCTTCTCCCAAAGCATGGGCCAGCTGCAGGCCCAAGCCGCGGGAGCCGCCGGTGATGAGCGCGGTTTTGCCGGTGAGGTCAAAGAGTTGTTGGATGGTGCGTGTCATGGTGTCTGCCCTTGGTTGTCAAAAACGTGGACGGCATTGTGCGCAGTGCCGTGCATGCCGCCTGTCCCGGCGGCGATATGCCGTCACTCCGGGGACTATTCCTCGCGCAGGCGTGAGCGGATGAACACCATCACCACGCCACCGGCCACCGCCAGGCCGCCCAAGTTGTAGAACAGCGCTGCGTCCTGCGCCTCTTGCTGGTCAATGAAATAGCCCAAGACGATAGCCAGCAGGCCGCCGTAAATCAGCGTCCAGATCAGGCGCTCCATGCGCACCAAGCGGGCGTTGGTGGTGCCGTTGTATTTCTTGAAAAATGCCATCAGAAAGCTCCTTCGGGGAATGTTGCACAAGTCAGATCCCTCGATTGCACCACACCCAGCCAGGCATTGATCTTCGGCAGCTCATAGTGGAAGAAGAATTTTGCGCACCCCACATGCCCCTGCGTCACCAAGGACTCTTGCTGCGGGTCGTTGTCCAGCGCGCAGCCGGCCACGTCCAGCCAGATCCAGGCGAGCACGGTGTGGCCGAAAGCTTGCATGTACGGCACGGCATTGGCCAAGGCCTCGCCGGGCACGCCGGTGGACCACGCCTTCTGGGTAGCAACGCCCACATCCTGCAACGCTCGGGCCAAAGCCTTGGCATGGGGCGCCAGTACAGGAATACCATTGCAGCGGTTCACGGTGGCCATGATGCGGTGGCTCAGCAGCGTGAGGCCTTTGCCCTCCTCCATCAGCACCTTGCGCCCCAGCAGGTCCATGGCTTGAATGCCGTGGGTGCCTTCGTGGATCATGTTCAGGCGGTTGTCGCGCCAGTACTGCTCCACCGGGAAGTCGCGGGTATAGCCATAACCGCCGTGCACCTGGATGGCCAGTGAGTTGGCCTCTAGGCACCACTCGCTGGGCCAGCTTTTGGCAATCGGGGTCAACACCTCGAGCAACAGGCGGGCTTCTTCCGCGTCTTGTGCGGAGCCGGTGTGCTGCTCGTCAATCAGGCGGGCGCAGTACAGCTCCAAAGCCAATGCACCTTCGCAATAGGCCTTTTGCGTGAGCAGCATGCGCTTCACATCGGCGTGCTCAATGATGCGGGTTTGCGGAGCGGCGGCATCTTTGCCGGCACCGGTAATGGGGCGCCCTTGCGGGCGACCTTTGGCGTAGTCCAGTGAGGCGTAGTAGCCCGCCATGCCCAGCATGGTGGCTGCAATGCCCACGCCAATCCGGGCCTCATTCATCATGTGGAACATACACGCCAGACCCTTGCCCGGCTGCCCCACGAGGTAGCCCACGGCTCCCGCTTGGCCATCGACGGGGAACTTGCCCTCGCCAAAGTTCAGCAAGGTGTTGGTCGTACCGCGCCAGCCCAGCTTGTGGTTCAGCCCGGCGAGGGCCACGTCGTTGCGCACGCCCGTCAACTCACCCTGCGCATTCACCATCTTCTTGGGCACGATGAAGAGCGAGATGCCGCGGGTCCCCGGAATCAGCTTGCCGTCCGCATCCGGAATCTTGGCGAGCACCAGGTGCACAATGTTTTCCGTGAGCTCGTGCTCGCCGCTGGAGATCCACATTTTGTTGCCACGCAGGCGGTAACGCGCGCCCAGCGGGTCAGACTCAAAGCCCTCCCCATCCGGCACTGCGCGCGTGGCCACATCACTCAGAGACGAGCCGGCCTGGGGCTCGCTCAGGCACATGGTGCCGGACCATTGACCGGAAAACTCCTTGTGGGCGAACACCTGCTTTTGCAATTCGGTGCCGTGTGCCATCAGCAAATTCGCATTGCCCACCGACAGCAAGCTGGAGCCTATGCTGACGGACGCACAGGCAAAAAATGCATTCGCTGCGGCCTCCACGCTGTAGGGCAGCTGCATGCCACCTATGTCGTAGTCCTGCGCAGCGCTCAACATGCCGGATTCTGCATAGGCTTTGAACGCATCGTGGGTGGCCTTCGGCAGGGTGACCTTTTCGCCATCAAAGTGAGGCTCCTGCGTGTCCACCAGGCGGTTGAACGGCGCGTACTTCTCCCGCGCAATGCGTTCGCAGGTGTCCAACACGGCGTCAATGGTTTCGCGGTTGTGGTCTGCAAAACGCTCACGGCTGGTGAGGCCGGTGGTGTCCAGCCAGTCGTGGAGCAGGAAATCGAGGGTGGTGCGCAGGGTCATGGACAAGGTCTCATAGAAAAAAAGCCGGACTGCGAATTGTGCGCAGGCCGGCTCGATTCAGATGGCAAAAGCTGTCGTGCGGGTTACAGCACTTCAAACACACCTGCAGCACCCATGCCGCCGCCGATACACATGGTCACACAGACGCGCTTGGCGCCGCGGCGTTTGCCTTCAAGCAGTGCATGGCCCGTCAAGCGTTGGCCGGACACGCCGTAGGGGTGTCCCACGGCGATCGCACCGCCGTTGACATTGAGGCGGTCTGCGGGGATGCCCAGCTTGTCGCGGCAATAGAGCACCTGCACTGCAAAAGCTTCGTTGAGCTCCCAGAGGTCGATGTCGTTCATGGTCAGGCCCAGGCGCTTCAAGACTTTGGGGATGGCGAAGACGGGGCCAATGCCCATTTCGTCAGGCTCACAACCGGCCACGGCAAAGCCGAGGAAACGGCCCAGCGGTTGCAGGCCTTTTTGCTCAGCCAGTTTTTCATGCATCAGGACCACAGCACCACCGCCATCGGAAAACTGGCTGGCATTGCCTGCCGTGATGAGGCCGCCGGGCACGGCAGAACGCAGTCCGCTAATGCCCTCTTTGGTGGTGCCGGCGCGAATGCCTTCGTCGTCGCTCACGGTGACCTGCTTGGTCATCAGGCCCATGACCTTGTCGGCTACGCCCATGGTCACGGTGATGGGGGCGATCTCGGCCTTGAACAGACCCGCCTCCAATGCAGCGGTGGCCTTTTGCTGGCTGGCAGCGCCGTACTCGTCCATGGCGTCCCGGCTGATGTTGTAGCGCTTGGCCACGTTCTCAGCGGTTTGCAACATGTTCCAGTAGATCTCGGGCTTGTTTTTGCTCAGCCACGGGTCATTGAGCATATGGATGTTCATTTCCTGCTGCACGCAAGAGATGGCCTCCACACCACCCGCGACATACACATCGCCTTCATTGGAGATGATGCGTTGCGCCGCAGTCGCAATGGTTTGCAGGCCGGAGGAGCAGAAACGGTTGATGGTCATTCCCGAGACGGTGACCGGGCAGCCGGCACGCAATGCGATCTGGCGTGCGATGTTGGCGCCTGTCGCCCCTTCGGGTGTGGCGCAGCCCATGATGACGTCATCCACCTCGGCGGCATCAATGCCGGCGCGCGCAATGGCGTGCTCCACGGCGTGGCCACCCAGCGTGGCGCCGTGCGTCATGTTGAAGGACCCCTTCCAGCTTTTGGCCAAAGGCGTGCGTGCGGTCGAAACGATTACTGCTGATGTCATGGTAATTCCTTGATTCTGTGGGCTTGAACGGCGGCGGCTCAGTTGAAGGTTTTGCCTTCAGCGGCCAGCTTGGCCAACAAAGGAGCGGGTTGCCAGAATTTGGCATCGTCCAGCGGGTTCTGGGCAAAGCGGTTCATGGCTTGCACCACATTGAACAGGCCGACTTCGTCGGCGTAGTTCATGGGGCCACCGCGGTGGGCGGGGAAGCCGTAGCCGAAGATGTAAACGATGTCGATATCACTGGCCTTGGCGGCGATGCCCTCTTCCAGAATGTGGGCGGCCTCGTTGACCAGGCTGAACACCAAGCGCTGCACGATTTCTTCGTCCGAGATCTTGCGGGGTGTAATGCCCAGCGCCTTGCGGTGCTCTTCAATCATGGCCACTACTTCGGCGTTCGGGATGGCCTCGCGCTTACCGGGCACATAGTCGTACCAGCCTGCGCCGGTCTTCTGGCCGAAGCGGCCTTTTTCGCACAGCAAGTCAGCCGTTTTGCTGTACTTCATGTGCGGCTTCTCAAGATAGCGGCGCTTGCGAATGGCCCAGCCGATGTCGTTGCCCGCCAGATCGCCCATGCGGAAGGGGCCCATGGCCATGCCAAATTTTTCCATGGCCTTGTCCACCTGCTCGGGGGTGCAGCCTTCATCCAGCAGAAAACCGCCCTGGCGGCCGTACTGCTCGATCATGCGGTTGCCGATGAAACCGTCGCACACACCGGACACCACAGCGGTCTTTTTGATCTTCTTTGCGACCGACATGACGGTCGCCATGACGTCTTTGGCGGTCTTTTCGCCACGCACTACTTCCAGCAGCTTCATCACGTTGGCAGGGCTGAAGAAATGCAGGCCCACTACGTCCTCAGGGCGTTGGGTGAAGTTGGCGATTTTGTTGACGTCCAAGGTCGAGGTGTTGGAGGCGAGGATGGCACCGGGCTTCATCACGCGGTCCAGTTCCTTGAACACGGCTTCCTTGACGCCCAGCTCTTCAAACACCGCCTCGATCACCATGTCAGTACCGGTGAGGTCATCGTAGCTCAGGGTAGTAGTCAGCAGGCTCATGCGCTGCTCGTACTTGTCTTGCTTGAGCTTTTTCTTGGCCACTTGGGCTTCGTAGTTCTTGCGGATGGTGGCAATGCCGCGGTCCAAAGCTTCTTGCTTCATTTCCAGCATCTTGACGGGGATGCCGGCGTTCAGGAAGTTCATGGCAATGCCGCCACCCATAGTGCCTGCGCCGATCACTGCTACCGAGTTGATAGCGCGTTGCGCTGTATCCGAGGGCACATCCGCGATTTTTGATGCTGCACGCTCCGCCAGGAACAGGTGGCGCAGGGACTTGCTCTCCGCAGTGAACATCAGGTTGATGAACGCCTCGCGCTCGACCAGCATGCCTTCGTCAAATTTCTTCTTGGTAGCGGCTTCCACCACATCCACGCACTTGGCAGGTGCCGGGAAATTTTTGCTCATGCCCTTGACCATGTTGCGGGCGAACTGGAAATAAGCATCGCCTTGCGGATGCTTGCACTTCAGGTCGCGCACGAGTGGCAAGGGGCGCACATCCGCCACCGAGCGGGCGAAGGCCAGGGCTTCTTCAGCCAGGCTTTCGGCGGAAGCAGACAGCTTGTCGAAGAGCTTCTGGCCAGGCAGCATGGCGAGCATTTCGCTCTTGACGGGCTCGCCGCTGACAATCATGTTGAGTGCGGGCTCTACGCCCAGCACGCGTGGCAGGCGCTGGGTACCGCCGGCACCGGGTACCAGGCCGAGTTTGACCTCCGGCAATGCAATGCTGGTGCCGGGCGCTGCAATGCGGTAGTGGCAACCCAATGCCAACTCCAAACCACCGCCCATGGCCACGGTGTGGATGGCTGCGACGACCGGTTTGGCAGAGTTCTCCAGCACCTTGATCACGCTGATCAGGTTGGGTTCTTGCAGGGCCTTGGGGCTGCCGAATTCCGTGATGTCCGCACCGCCGGAAAACGCCTTGCCGGCGCCGGTGATCACAATGGCTTTGACCGCCGCATCGGCATGAGCCTGGGCCATGCCGTCTGCAATTCCCTGGCGGGTGGAAAGGCCCAAACCGTTGACCGGTGGGTTGTTCAGGGTGATGACGGCGATATCGCCATGGACTTGGTACTGGGCGGTCATGCAGGCTCCGTGGGTGAGGTTTATCTCAAAATAGAACGATCGTTCTTTTTTAAAGATTGTAGGAGCTTTGCCCGCCCCGCAAAGCCCCTTTGTCACCGCTGGGACAAAGGGTTTTCCCTATGGAAAAAACCTGCTTTGCCCGCTCGGAAGCGACTCAGGTACCGGGTAGCTTGTACTCACGCAAGAGTTCGCGCAACTTGCTCTTCTGCATCTTGCCCGTGCCACCCAAAGGAATGGCTTCGACGAACACCACGTCGTCCGGCACTTGCCATTTGGCGGTCTTGCCGTCGTAGAAAGCAATCAGATCATCACGGGTGACTTCACTGCCCGGCTTTTTGACCACGGCAATGATGGGGCGCTCGTCCCACTTGGGGTGTTTCATGCCAATGCAGGCGGCCATGGCCACTGCTGGGTGTGCCATGGCGATGTTTTCCACATCAATGGAGCTGATCCACTCACCGCCGGACTTGATCACGTCCTTGCTGCGGTCGGTGATTTGCATAAAACCATCGGCGTCGATCGTGGCAACGTCACCGGTAGGGAACCAGCCATCCACCAGCGGTGAGCCTCCCTCGCCTTTGAAGTATTCGCTGATGATCCAGGGGCCTTTGACCAGCAGATCCCCATAGGCCTTGCCGTCCCAAGGCAACTCGGCACCCTCGCCGTCCACAATCTTCATGTCCACGCCATAAATGCCACGGCCTTGCTTGAGGCGTGCATTCATCTTGTCAGCGGGCTCCAGCGTCAGGTGCTTGTTCTTTAAGGTGCACACCGTGCCCAAAGGGGACATCTCTGTCATGCCCCAGGCATGGAGCACCTCCACACCGTAGACATCATTGAAGGCGGTGATCATGGCCGGCGGGCAGGCCGAGCCACCGATCACCGTGCGCTTCAGGGTCGAAAAACGCAGCCCTCCTGCTTGCACATGGGACAACATCATTTGCCAGACGGTCGGCACACCTGCTGCGAAACTGACTTTCTCAGCCTCAATCAATTCGAAAATGGATTTGCCATCCATCGCAGGACCGGGGAACACCAGCTTGGCGCCAGTCATGGCCGCCGAGTACGGCAGGCCCCAGGCATTGACGTGGAACATGGGAACGACGGGCAACACCGAATCGCGGGCACTCATGTTCAAGGAGTCCGGCAATGCGCTGGCGAAGGCATGCAGGATGGTGGAGCGGTGGCTGTACAGCGCAGCCTTGGGGTTGCCAGTGGTGCCGCTGGTGTAGCACATGCTGGAGGCGGAGTTCTCGTCAAACTCGGGCCAGGTGTAGGTGGCGGGCTGTTGGGCGATCCAGGCTTCGTAGCTTTGCAGACCGGGAATACCGGTGTCCGCTGGCAGCTTGTCCGCATCGCAGAGCGCAATGAAATGCTTGATGGTGGTGCAGCGGCTATGCACAGCCTGCACGATGGGCAGAAAGCTCATGTCAAAGCACAGCACCTGGTCTTCGGCGTGGTTGGCAATCCAGACGATCTGGTCCGGGTGCAAGCGCGGGTTCAGGGTGTGCAACACACGACCGGACCCGCTCACCCCGAAATAGAGCTCCAGATGGCGGTAACCGTTCCAGGCCAGGGTGGCCACACGGTCGCTGAAGGCAAGGTTCAGACCATCGAGAGCATTTGCGACTTTGCGGGAACGGGCGGCGACCTCCCGGTAGTTGGTGCGGTGGATATCGCCTTCGACCCTGCGCGACACCACTTCGCCCTCGCCATGGTGGCGCTCGGCGAAGTCCATCAAGGTGGAGATCAGCAACTGCTGGCTTTGCATCAGACCTAACATCAAGTCACCTCTATCTACGTTTTATGGAGAACACACCAAGGCTGGAAACATTCTGTTGCAACTTCGGCGACACACATAGTACTGCGCGCAAGTCCCTTGCAAGACGCTGAATTAGTCATATGCGGGACAATTCACCCATGCCCCATTTGCCCCCCGCGCCAGAGCCGCTGGACCTCCCTCTCCCATGGAATAACCGCTTCGCGGGCCTCGGTGAAGCTTTCTACGCTCCTCTGCAACCCACGCCACTCCCCGCTCCCTATTGGGTAGGCACCAGCGCATCAGCCGCCCGCTGGGCAGGGCTGGATGCGAACCATCTGGATAGCCCCGAAGTGCTGCAAGCCCTTACGGGCAACCGGCTTCTACAGGGCAGTGAACCGTTGGCCAGCGTCTATAGCGGCCACCAATTCGGCCAATGGGCCGGGCAACTGGGGGATGGCCGTGCCATCCTGTTGGGGGAGCTCAATGGCTTGGAAGTGCAGCTCAAGGGCGCCGGGCTGACACCGTTTTCCCGCATGGGCGATGGCCGGGCGGTATTGCGCAGCAGCATCCGCGAATTTCTGGCCAGCGAGGCCATGTACGGCTTAGGCATCCCCACCTCCCGCGCGCTGTGCGTGACCGGGTCGGATGCTCCGGTACGGCGGGAAACCGTAGAGACCGCCGCAGTCGTCACGCGACTGGCCCCCAGCTTCATCCGCTTCGGGCACTTTGAGCACTTCTGTCACCACGGCATGCCGGGCGAGTTGAAAATCTTGGCCGACTTTGTGATCGACCACTACTACCCCGACTGCCGCACAGACGCGCGCTGGAACGGCAACCCCTACGTCGCGCTGCTCGCCGCCGTGACGGAGCGCACCGCCCACATGGTGGCACACTGGCAAGCGGTGGGCTTTTGCCATGGGGTGATGAACACCGACAACATGAGCATCCTGGGCCTGACCATCGATTACGGCCCCTTCCAGTTCATGGACGCCTACGACCCCGCTCATATCTGCAACCACTCTGACACGGGCGGCCGCTACGCCTTTTACAAGCAGCCCAATGTGGCCTACTGGAACCTCTTTTGCCTGGGCCAGGCCATGATGCCCTTGATTGACGAGCAGGAGCATGCGATTGCCGCGCTGGAGACGTTCAAGGACATCTATCCCCGTGCATTTGCCGGGCGTATGGCCGCCAAGCTGGGCTTCAGCGAAGTGCAAGTGGCGCACAAGCCGGTGATCGAAGGCATCCTGAAGTTGCTGGCCGCTGACAAAGTGGACTTCAGTATCTTCTGGCGCCGACTGAGCCACTGGGTGAGGGATGAAGCCTCGGCAGGCGATTCGGTGCGCGACCTCTTCCTGGACCGTGCCGGGTTTGATACTTGGTTGCTATCATATTCAGAGCTGCTCGCGCATATTCCACAGGCGATGGCAGCCGATTTGATGCTGAAGTCGAATCCGAAGTATGTGCTGCGCAATCACTTGGGCGAGCAAGCTATTCAGGCGGCGCGGCAAAAAGATTTCAGCATGGTGGCTGATTTGCTGAAAGTTCTGGAGACGCCGTACGACGAACATATTGAGTTCGATGCGTGGGCAGGCTTTCCCCCGGACTGGGCCGCGCACATCTCCATCAGCTGCAGTTCCTGAACTTTAAGGGCTGCCGTGCATCCACCCATTGAAGGAGTTCCCATGACATTCCCCATCCAGAAAACCGACGCCGAATGGAAAACCTTGTTGGCCGAGAAAGGCGCCGAGCCGGTTGCTTACCAGGTGACGCGCCACGCAGCCACTGAGCGCCCTTTCACCGGCAAGTACGAGACCCACTGGGCCGATGGCAGCTACCACTGCATGTGCTGCGGTGCCAAGCTGTTTGACTCGGACACCAAGTTTGACGCCCATTGCGGTTGGCCCAGCTTCTCGCTGGCGATCCCGGGCGCCATTACCGAGATCACCGACCGCAGCCACGGCATGGTGCGGGTGGAAACGGTGTGCAGCCAATGCGGCGCGCATCTGGGCCATGTGTTTCCCGACGGCCCCACCGAGACCGGTTTGCGCTATTGCATGAACTCGGCCTCGCTACACTTCACCCCCAAATGAAAACCTTACTCGACTTCATCCCCATCCTGCTGTTTTTTGCAGCCTACAAGCTGCACGACTGGTTTGGCATCAGCAAAGACGAAGCCATTTACTTTGCCACCCCGGTGCTGATGGCCGCCACGGTGGCCCAGATGGCGATCATTTACTGGATCGACAAAAAGCTCAGCACCATGCACAAGATCACGCTGGGCATGATTCTGGTGTTCGGTGGCATCACGCTCGCGCTGCATGACAAACGCTTCATCATGTGGAAGCCCACGGTGCTCTATGCAGGCATGGCGATCGCGCTGGCTGTGGCCCTTTGGGGCATGAAAATCAATTACTTGAAAACCCTGCTGGGCAGCCAGCTGGAGCTGCCTGACGCCGTCTGGAACAAGCTCAATGTGGCATGGGTTTTCTACACCGCCTTCATGGCCCTCAGCAATGCCTATGTGGCCACTTATTTCAGCGAAGACGCCTGGGCTAATTTCAAGCTTTGGGGCTACGTGTTTCCCTTGGCCTTTCTGATCGGACAGGGGCTGTACATCTCGCCTTACTTGAAAGGCGATGACTCCAAACAGGACCCGCCCACCCCATGAGCGCCAACGAACCCACCGCCGCCAACCTCGAGCAACGGCTGCGCGAACGTTTGCAACCTGTAACACTACAAGTGATCGACGAAAGCTACCAGCACGCAGGCCACGTCGGGGCCAATGACAGCGGGGTTGGAACCCATTTCCGGGTGAAGATTGCTTCACCCTTATTTACCGGTGTGAGCCGCGTAGCAAGGCATCGCCTTGTGTATGATTCGTTGCAAGATTTCATTGATCAGGGCCTGCACGCCTTGGCCATTGAGGCCGAAGCCTCGCCCTCTGGCAACTCTCAGATTTAAAGCATTCCTGAAGGAAACGGTATGAAGAAGTACATTTTGTCCGCCTTGGCTGCAGCCAGCCTGATGGTGGTCGCCTCCTCCGCCTTGGCGCAAAACGTCGCCATCGTGAATGGCAAGGCAGTTCCCAAGACACGCATGGATGCCCTGGCCCAGCAGGTGGCCCGTTCCGGCCGCCCTGTGACCCCTGAAATGCAGGGTCAGTTGCGGGAAGAGGTAATTGCCCGCGAAATATTTGTACAAGAAGCCCAGGCCCGCGGTCTGGATGCGACCGAAGAGTACAAAAACCAGGTGGAACTGACCCGTCAGTCCATCCTGATCCGTGAGTTGTTTGCGGACTACCAGAAAAAGAACCCCGTCACCGACGAAGAAACCAAGGCTGAGTACGACAAGTTTGCGTCTGCCAACGCCGGCAAGGAATACCGCGCACGCCACATCCTGGTAGAAAAAGAAGATCAGGCCAAAGCCCTGATCGCCCAGCTCAAAAAAGGCGCCAAGTTTGAAGACCTAGCCAAGAAGAATTCCAAGGACCCGGGCTCCGGCGCCAACGGCGGTGACTTGGATTGGGCCAATGCCAGCAGTTACGTGAAAGAGTTCTCTGATGCGCTGACCGGCTTGTCCAAGGGCAAGATGACAGACGCCCCCGTCAAAACCCAGTTCGGTTACCACATCATCCGTTTGGAAGACGTGCGTGAAGCCCAGCTGCCCAAGTACGAAGACGTGAAACCCCAGATCGCCCAGCAGCTTCAGCAGCAAAAGCTGGCCAAGTTCCAGGAAGACCTGCGCGCCAAAGCCAAGGTCGAATAAGTCCCGGACTCCGGTTCACTCAAAAAAGCGGCTCAGGCCGCTTTTTTGTTGCCTAAAACCCAAAGCCGGCCAGCCACAAGAGGCCCAGCATCACCGGCTGGTGAAGCAAGTAGTAGCTCAGGCTGTAGCGGCCCAAGCGTGCCAATGCCCTATGGGCTCTGGTGCCGGGCGTTTTGGGGGACAGATGGGGGGATCGGTTCAGCAGCAACTGCATGCCCGCAAATCCCAGCAACATCACGCCCAGCCAAGGGAACAAGGGCACATAGTCTTCAGTGATGGGCAAGCGGGTAATCAAACCCAGCCAATTGAGCCCGCGTCCATCAAAATCCAAGCCAAACAAGCTGCTGGCGCCCGCAGATATTGCGGAGCCAGCTATCAAATGGGTAGCAATCACCAGCCCTCCGGCGCCTGCGCACGACACACCCAACGGTGCCATCAGGCGCACGAGCAGCAGCATGACGGCCATGCCGTGCAGCACCCCGAAATAGATGTAGCTCTTGGGAAACATGAACCATGAGCCCAGCGATACCAGCCCGGCCGCACCCGCAATCTGCAGCCATCGCCGAGCGAACTGGCGCCAGCTTTGACCTTGGCGCTGTGCAACGGCCTGCCCTGCCCCGGCACACAACAGGAACAGGCTCAGGATGCAGGTGCGCTGCCAGGTCCAAAGCGGGTCCCGGTAAAAATCCTGCTGGATGAGGCGGGCGTTATTCAGGTCGAAGCAAAAATGAAAGAACGTCATCCACACCATGGCGAAGCCACGGATCACGTCCAGATTCTCAAAGCGGCGAACAGTCATGCCTGCAGTCTAAACGGCAGCTCAGTGCACAACCGGGGTATCTTGTTGGCGCCTGCCCCAACGCAAGATGGTGCTTCCGAGCACGGCCAAAACCACCACCGGAAGTGCGAGTCCCCATGCGGGCTGCTGAGCCAGAACAAACGCAAAAGTGGGCGGACCCAAGGTCGCCCCCAGATTACCCATCTGGGCGACAGCCCCGTTGGCACGCGCTTGTTGAGCCGCATCTTTGTTCAAAAACGGAATCAACGCGAAGGCCGTGCCACCCGCCAAGCCGGAGATAGCCATCAGCAACAAAGCAGCTGCCGTGTAACCCGATTGGGCCGACGCTGCCAAAGCGCAAGCAAAACCCGTCAAGGCCAGCAAGGGATACACCCAGCGAAGCAGGCGCATGGGGCTTAAGCGCCGGGTAAGCCAGCCCGCCCCGAAGGTGCCTGCCATGCCGGTAAACGGCAACGCTGCAGCGGCCCACTGTTGGCCGGGCGGCAAGGCTTGGGGCAGAAAAGTCAGCAATGCGACGGCCATACCGGTGTAGCAAAAGAAGCACAGGCCCGGCAAGGCCGTGGACCACTGGGTGTAGATGCGCACATGGCGTGCCAAGAGACTGGTGCGTACGGGATCCGGCAACCGCGCAGCGTCTTCAGGAATCAAGCGCCAGACCCCTGCGCATGCCAGAAACAAGAGTGCCGCATGCAAGGCAAACAGCGAATGAACGCCGTACAACGTCAGAAAAGAGGGACCGAAGGCGGCGCACAAGGCAAACGCGGTACCTACAAAGGTGCTCCACAAGCCCATCGCCACCGAGCGGTGTTGTGGTCCGGCAGCAGCTGCCATCAGCGTGGGGGCGGCGACCACCACGGACAGATGGGAGGCGCCCTCGAGCACACGGGTTGCAAAGAAAGCATAAAAGGGCAAATCCAGCGCTTGAAGCGCAGCCAGAACGGCCCCCAGCGACAAACCACCCACGAGCAGCCGCCGGTACCCGACCTTGGTAGCCAGCAAGCCCATGCTGACACCCAGAGTCAGCCCCACCACCCCGACCATCGACAGTACCCACCCCATCTGTGCGGGGCTCACTCCATAGTGGGTTTGGAGGAGCTGGAAAGCGAGGGAGATTTTGGCGAACTGCAGGGCCGCCAGAATGCCACAGCCCCACAACAGGAATACGCGCGGCCAATGGGTAGTGGGTAATGTGCTCATGGGAGCGGGTGAGTGTAGCCAGCTCTAATGCATACGCCAGGCACCTGCGGGATAATTCCGCCCCATGTCTTTGCAAGATTTCCAACTCGAATTGCTGGCGCCTGCCCGCACGGCTGACATCGGTATCGAAGCCGTCAACCATGGCGCCGATGCGGTCTACATCGGCGGACCCGGCTTCGGGGCACGGTCGAGTGCCGACAACAGCGTGGCCGACATCGCGCGGCTGGTGCAGCATGCGCATCGCTTCAACAGCCGCATCTTTGTCACCATGAACACCATCCTGCGGGATGACGAGCTGGAGCCTGCGCGCAAGCAGGCCTGGCAGCTCTACGAAGCCGGTGTAGATGCCCTCATCGTGCAGGACATGGGGCTTCTGGCCATCGATATGCCGCCCATTCAGCTGCATGCCAGCACCCAGACGGATATCCGCACGCCTGAGAAAGCACGCTTTTTACAGGACGTGGGGCTCTCGCAAATCGTGCTGGCACGCGAACTCACGACCAGGCAGATTGAGGCCATCCGAGCCGCCACCGATCCTGAGAAATGCACGCTGGAGTTCTTTATCCACGGTGCCTTGTGCGTTGCCTACAGCGGCCAGTGCTACATCAGCGCGGCCCATACCGGGCGTAGCGCCAACCGCGGTGAATGCAGCCAGGCCTGCCGCCTGCCCTACCAGGTGGTGGACGACAAGGGCCGCTTTGTGGCGCACGACAAGCATGTGCTCTCCATGAAGGACAACAACCAGAGCGAGAACCTGGCCGCTTTGGTGGACGCAGGCATCCGCAGCTTCAAGATCGAAGGGCGCTACAAGGACATGGGCTATGTGAAAAACATCACCGCCCACTACCGCAAGCTGT
Source organism: Rhodoferax mekongensis (assembly GCF_032191775.1). NCBI lineage: Bacteria > Pseudomonadati > Pseudomonadota > Betaproteobacteria > Burkholderiales > Comamonadaceae > Rhodoferax > Rhodoferax mekongensis. The sequence goes on from NZ_CP132507.1 coordinate 2,550,934, forward strand.
TGGACCGGCTGATCGAGGACCGTCAGTACTCTGACCAACCCTTGGCCCGAAGCAGCAGTGGCACCACCACCTTCACCTTCGAGCCCGACCCTAACCAGAACTTCAACCGCGAGTTCACGGATTACTTTGTGCAGGGCCGCCAGATCGATATCGGGGCATTCGACACCCCCAAGAACCCGGGCCAGCCCATAGGCTACGTCACCAAGGTCAATGCTGACAGCGTGGAACTGGAGCTGATGGACCGCAGCAAACACTTAAGCAATGGCGACGGCCTGTGCTACTACGACCTGCAAAAAGAACTGGTGGGCCTGGCCATCAACCGCGCAGAAGCCATCAATGCCGTCAAAGGCCTGTGGCGCGTGTTCCCCAAAGACCCGATGCCCGGCTTCAAAGACTTGCGCAAAGGCGTGGAAGTGAACCGCAACCGCGATGTCAACTGGACCCGCACCCTCGACAAAAAGAGCAGCGACCGACGCATCGGCGTGTGGGCCGTGTTGACAGAAGTCCCAGAGGGCATTGCGCTCACCGTGACCGATGAGGACGGCTTCGCCGCCACCGCCCGCACCACCCTGCTCCGCGAACTGGCCAAGGATAATGGCTCGGCGATGGACACCCTCAAGGACAACGTCCGCAAAATGGGCACCACCATTTTTGCGGCGCTTGACGTGCAAGTGCAGTTCAGCCAACCCTGGTTTGTGCCCGCCTCTGTGCTCAACCCGCTGCGGCGTGAAGCGGTGGAATCCCTGGAGCGGGCCCGCGCAACCGGCTTTGTGCGCCTGCAGCCCGGTGTGGCGGTGGAGCCACCGGTCGCCTACCCCGAAGACACGCTCAGCTACCTCGCCAACGTGTTCAACCAGGCGGCCCACGGTTTTTATGTCAAACATGGCGTCAAAGTCATCGCCCCGGCCTATGAGGCGGTGGAAGAACTGGGCGAAGTGAGCCTGATGATCACCAAGCACTGTGTGCGCTTCTCTTTAAGTCTCTGCCCCAAGCAGGCCAAAGGCGTGACCGGTGTGCAAGGCCAAGTGAAGGCGGAGCCTTTGCAACTCATCAACGGAAAAGAAAAGCTCACTCTGCGCTTTGACTGCAAACCCTGCGAAATGCATGTGGTGGGCAAGATGAAAACCAGTGTGGCCAACCAGAGTCGCAAAGAGCTGCTGGAAGCGGCACAGGGCGTGCCCATGACTTTCCACAAGACCCGACCCAAGCAGGAGTTCGGGCACTAAGGGCTAGCGCGGGCCCGGCGTCGGGTCTTCGTTTTCTGCAGGTGCATTCAGCAGATGCCACGCAAACCGCAGTCCCAGCACCGCATTGCCAATGGCAAAAACCGCAACGATCACCGAAGCGATCGGTGACAGGTTGCGGTTCTGAACAATCCAGACCAGCGCCGTCGACAATCCATTGAGCGCAAGCATCAGCCAGAAGGCTGCCTTGCGCGGCTGGATCAGACGGCGCAGGCGTATCACTTCACTTCGGTCACAAAGTTTTCGCGGCTGCGGCGCACCTTCTTCAGGTTCACCAGCCAGTCGCCTTCGTCGGCGCGGTAGCCCAGGGGCATGATCACCACGCTGCGCAGGCCACGCTTGTCCAAGCCCAGGATCTCGTCCACGGCCTTGGGGTCAAAACCTTCCATGGGGGTGGCATCGACTTCCTCTTCGGCAGCGGCAATCAACGCTGTACCCACGCCGATATAGGCTTGGCGAGCAGCATGCTGGTAGTTCACTTCAGCGTCGCGGGGCACGTAGGCACCCAAAATCATCTTGCGGTAGTTTTCCCAACCTTCGTTGACGAAACCGCGCTCGGTGTTGACCAAGTCGAAGGCTGCGTTGATACGGTCGGCTGTGTAGTTGTCCCACGCCGCGAACACCAGAAGGTGTGAGCCATCGGTGATTTGCGCCTGGTTCCATGCAACCGGCACGATCTTCTCGCGCACTTCCTTGTTGCTCACCACGATGACTTCATAAGGCTGCATGCCGCTGGAGGTCGCGGTCAGGCGGATGGCTTCCAGGATGCGGTCGAGCTTTTCCTGGGGAACTGCCTTGGCGGGATTGAATTTCTTGGTAGCGTAGCGCCACTGCAGTTTGCTGATCAGATCGGACATCAGGTACTTTCTAAAGTTGAGCGGCGGCAACCACCTTGACTGCCGCCGGAAGTCGACAGCTGGGGACTGTAAATCCAAAAACAAGGGGCCCGCAGGCCCCTTGATTCAAACAGGTGTCCCGCTCAGGGGATTAACCCACCCACTTGCGCGCATTGCGCCACAGCTGCATCCAGGGGCTGAATTCGTTCTTGTCCAGGCTGGTCCAGCTCATTTGGATGTTGCGGAACACGCGCTCGGGGTGCGGCATCATGGCGGTGAAGCGGCCATCTGCGGTGGTGACCGCTGTCAGGCCACCGGCGCTGCCGTTCGGGTTGAACGGATAGGTTTCGGTCGCAGCACCTGTGTTGTCCACATAGCGCATGGCGGCGATCGCCTTGTCCGCATTGCCACGGTACTTGAAGTTGGCGTAGCCTTCGCCGTGCGCCACCGCAATCGGCAGGCGCATGCCGGCCAGATCGGTGAAGAACAGGGATGGTGACTCCAGCACTTCCACCAGCGAGAGGCGGGCTTCAAAGCGCTCGCTCTGGTTGGTGGTGAAGCGTGGCCAGTCTTGCGCGCCGGGGATGATGTCGGCCAGCTCGGCAAACATCTGGCAACCGTTGCACACGCCCAAGCCAAAGGTGTCCTGGCGGGCAAAGAAGGCCTTGAACTGTTCAGACAGAACGTCGTTGAACGTGATGCTGCGCGCCCAGCCAATGCCTGCACCCAAGGTGTCGCCGTAGCTGAAACCGCCGCAAGCGACCACTCCCTTGAAGTCCTGCAGTTTGGCGCGGCCGGTCTGCAAGTCGGTCATGTGCACGTCATAGGCCTCAAAGCCAGCTTCGGTGAAAGCGTAAGCCATTTCCACATGGGAGTTGACGCCCTGCTCTCGCAGGACCGCCACCTTGGGGCGGCTGCTCAGAATAGCAGGCGCTCCTGATTTGATAGCTGCTTGCGCAGATTCCACGAGCGCCAGGGCCTTGTTGGGCATGTAAACATGCATGCCAGGATCGTTCTCAGCGCCAGCGGCTGCGTGTTCCGCATCGGCACACACGGGGTTGTCGCGCTGCTGCGCAATCTTCCAGCTCACGGCATCCCACACCTGGTGCAGGTCGGAGAGCTTGGCGCTGAAGATGCTCTTCGCATCGCGCCAGATTTGCAGCTCGCCCTTGCCTGCATCGATGCTGTCAGCGGCCGGACGTGTCTTGCCGATGAAGTGGCTGAACTTGGACAGCCCGTGCTCACGCAAAGTGGCCATCACTTCCGAGCGCTCTGACGTGCGCACCTGCAACACCACACCCAGCTCTTCGCTGAACAGGGCCTTGAGCGTGGCTTCTTCACGGCGGGCACCCACCTGCCCTACCCAGTTCTTGCTGTCGCCCACGTCCATGCGGCTGTCAGAAATGCCGTCGCCCTCGGTGACCAGCATGTCCACATTCAGGGCCACACCCACACGACCGGCAAAGGCCATTTCGGCCACGGTGGCCAGCAGACCACCATCGCCACGGTCGTGGTAAGCCAGCACTTGGCCCTTGGCGCGCAGTGCATTCACAGCGTTGACCAGATTCACCAAGTCTTGGGCGTCGTCCAGATCGGGCACCTTGTCGCCCACTTGGTCGAGCCTTTGCGCCAGGATGCTGGCGGCCATGCGGTGCTGGCCCTTACCCAAGTCGATCAACACCAGCGTGGTGTCTTCCGTCGCGTTGAGCTGAGGCGTCAGCGTGCCGCGCACATCTTGCAAGGTGGCGAAACCGCTGACGATCAGGGACACGGGAGAAGTCACCTTTTTGTCGGTGCCGGCGTCTTTCCATTGGGTGCGCATGGACAGGCTGTCCTTGCCGACCGGGATGGAAATGCCCAACGCGGGGCACAGCTCCATGCCCACGGCTTTCACCGTGGCGTACAGCGCGGCGTCTTCGCCGGGTTCGCCGCAGGCGGCCATCCAGTTGGCGGACAGCTTCACACGGGGCAGCTCAATGGGGGCGGCCAGCAGGTTGGTAATGGCTTCTGCCACCGCCATGCGGCCGGAAGCGGGCGCGTCCAAAGCTGCCAGCGGCGTGCGCTCGCCCATGGACATGGCTTCGCCGGCAAAACCCTTGAAGTCGGCCAGGGTCACCGCGCAGTCGGCCACGGGTACCTGCCAGGGGCCGACCATCTGGTCGCGGTGGGTCAGGCCACCCACGGTGCGGTCGCCAATGGTGATCAGGAATCGCTTGGAGGCCACAGTGGGGTGCGCCAGCACATCGATGACGGCTTTTTGCAAGTCCACGCCGGTCAGGTCGAGCGGTTTGAACTGGCGAGCCACCGTCTTGACGTCGCGGTGCATCTTGGGCGGCTTGCCCAATAGCACGTTCATCGGCATGTCCACGGGCGACTCTGCGCCCTCGTCTACCAATTGGAGTTGGCGCCCTTCAGTGGCCACGCCAATCACCGCAAACGGGCATCGCTCGCGCTCGCACAGCGCTTCAAACGTGGCCAGCGACTCAGGGGCGATGGCCAGCACATAGCGTTCCTGGCTCTCGTTGCACCAGATTTCCTTGGGTGCCATGCCGGACTCTTCGAGCTTGACGGCGCGCAGATCAAAGCGCGCACCGCGGCCCGCGTCGTTGGTCAGCTCGGGGAATGCGTTGGACAAACCACCCGCCCCCACATCATGGATCGCCAGGATGGGGTTCTGATCGCCTTGCATCCAGCACTGGTTGATCACCTCTTGCGCGCGGCGCTCGATTTCGGGGTTGCCACGCTGCACCGAGTCAAAGTCCAGTTCGGCCGCGTTGGCACCGGTGGCCATGGAGCTGGCCGCGCTGCCGCCCATGCCGATGCGCATGCCGGGGCCGCCCAGCTGGATCAGCAGGCTGCCTGCGGGGAATTCAATCTTGTGGGTCTGGTCGGCGTCAATCACGCCCAAGCCACCGGCAATCATGATGGGCTTGTGGTAGCCGCGTGCCACGGTGTCCACATCGCTAGCGACTGTCTGCTCGTACTCGCGGAAATAGCCCAGCAGGTTGGGCCGCCCAAACTCGTTGTTGAACGCCGCACCGCCCAAGGGGCCTTCGACCATGATTTGCAGCGGGCTGGCAATGTGCTCGGGCTTGCCAAGCGTGCTGCCCCATAGCTTGGAGACGGTAAAGCCGGTCAGACCCGCCTTGGGCTTGGAGCCGCGGCCGGTCGCACCTTCGTCACGGATTTCGCCCCCCGCACCGGTGGAGGCACCAGGAAATGGGGAGATGGCTGTGGGGTGGTTGTGGGTTTCCACCTTCATCAGGATATGATTGGTTTTGCTATGTTTTTCATAGCTGGCCGCGCTGACTTCACCGGCGCCAGTGGCCGATTTGGCTGTAAAGCGCTCGACCTGCACGCCTTCCATCACGGAGGCGTTGTCCGAGTAGGCCACCAGCATGTACTGGGGGTGCAGCTGGTGCGTGTTGCGGATCATGCCGAACATGCTCTTGTCCTGCGCCACACCGTCGATGGTGAACTGGGCGTTGAAGATTTTGTGGCGGCAATGCTCGCTGTTGGCCTGCGCGAACATCATCAGTTCCACGTCAGTGGGGTTGCGGCCCAGCGTAGTGAAGGCGTTCACCAGGTAGTCAATCTCGTCAGCAGCCAAGGCCAAACCGAATTGCGTATTGGCCTTCACCAGCGCATCTTTGCCGCCTCCCAACACGTCCACATGGTCCATGGGCGCGGGTTGCAGGGCGTTGAACAGCTCTTGTGCTTGAGTGCGATCTAACATCGCGCTCTCGGTCATGCGGTCGTGCAGCAAGGCGGCCACGGCCTGCAACTGCTCGGGCGTCAACGCGGTTTTGCTGAGCAAACCGCTTTTGAGGGTCAGGCGGTACTCCACCAGACGCTCTACGCGCTTCACGGCCAGGCCGCAGTTGTGGGCGATGTCAGTCGCCTTGGAGGCCCAGGGGCTCACCGTGCCGAACCGGGGGCTCACCACGATCGCGGGGCCTTCAGACGGACCGGTGTACGGGTCACCATAAGTCAGCAAGGCGGCCAGCTTGTCGGCCAGGGGCTTGTCCAGAGCCGCTTCGGTGGCGGCCAGGTGCACAAAACGGGCTGCAATGCCGGAAATCTTGTCGCTCACACCTTGCAAGGCGGGCAGGAGTTGTTGGACGCGGAAATTGCTCAGGGCGTTACCGCCCTCGAAAGAGGTGATGTGCAGGGTCACGGTGGTGGCCTTGTAATGGGCTGGAGCGTTGGGGAGTGGTGATCCACACACGGCCGCTGACTGGGGACGCGCATGGAAGCTCCGGATTTTACCCGCCGACGCGACGCGCTTTTCCCCGCATCCTCACGCGGCCCTGCCGGATGGGATAATCCTGCCCCATGACTATCACATACAAAGACGCCCAAGGCATTGCCGGCATGCGCATCGCGGGCAGACTGGCCTCCGAAGTCCTGGACTACCTCACGCCTTTTGTCAAACCCGGCGTGACGACCAACGAACTCGACAAACTGGCCCACGACTACATCACCCAGGTCCAGGGTGGCATTCCTGCGCCCCTGAACTACACCGGTGGCGGCAATACGCCCTACCCCAAGTCGATTTGCACCTCGGTGAACCAACAGGTGTGCCACGGCATTCCCAATGACAAGGCTCTGAAAAAGGGCGACATCGTCAACATTGATATCACCGTCATCAAAGACAGCTGGCACGGCGACACCAGCCGCATGTTCCTGGTGGGGGATTGCTCGATTGCCGCCAAGCGCTTGTGCTCGGTGACGTACGAAGCGATGTGGGTGGGTATCCAGATGGTGAAACCCGGTGTGCATCTGGGTGACATTGGCCATGCTATCCAGAAGTTTGCCGAGGGCAAGGGCTTCAGCGTGGTGCGCGAGTTTTGCGGGCATGGCATCGGCCAGGTCTTCCACGAAGAGCCCCAAGTGCTGCACTACGGCCGCCCCGGCACCCTGGAGAAGCTCAAGGAAGGCATGACCTTCACCATCGAGCCCATGATCAACGCCGGTGGCAAAGAGATCAAGGAAGGCCCCGAGAAAGACGGCTGGAGCATTGTCACCAAGGACCGCTCGTTATCGGCACAGTGGGAGCACACGGTGCTGGTCACACCGACCGGTTACGAGGTGCTGACCCTTTCCGCCGGCAGCCCTGCGACGCCTGATTTTGTGACTGCCTGACCGGCTTCTGCGAATGACCGAGCTGCAAGCCCTGCGCACCGACTACCGGGCGCGCAAAGCACAACTGCTGGATTTGGTTGCATCCCCGAAAGCAACGGTGCGCCAGGTGCGCAAGGTCTTGCAGCGCATGGCGGACCTGACGGACGAGGTGTTGCGGCAGCTCTGGTCGGGCGCCGGCTTGGCGGAACCCTATGCGCTGCTGGCGGTGGGCGGATACGGTCGCGCGGAGTTGTTTCCTCACTCTGACGTCGATGTGTTGGTCTTGTTGCCCGATGGGCACTCGGCCGACGCAGACTCGGAGCTCAAAAAGCGCATTGAGGCCTTCATTGGCAATTGCTGGGATGTCGGCTTGGAAATCGGCTCTAGCGTGCGCACTTTGGCGGACTGCTTGCAAGAAGCCGAAAAAGACGTCACGGTTCAGACTGCCTTGCTGGAGTGCCGGTTGATCACAGGCAACGCAGATTTGGTGCAGGCTTTCCGCAAAGCCTTCACCGAGGCTATGGACCCCAAGGCCTTTTTTGTTGCCAAAACGCTGGAAATGCGCCAGCGTCACACCAAGTTTGAAGACACCCCCTATTCACTGGAACCGAACTGCAAGGAATCCCCCGGTGGGCTGCGTGACTTGCAGGTCATCTTGTGGGTGGCCAAGGCGGCCGGCTATGGCAACAACTGGGGCGACCTGGCACGTGGCGGCCTGGCCACCGAGTTCGAGGTCAAGCAGATCGAGCGCAATGAAGCGTTGCTGCTGCTGATCCGTGCCAAGCTGCACTATGTTGCCAAGCGGCGCGAAGATCGCCTGATTTTTGACCTCCAGAATGCCGTGGCCGAGTCCTTCGGATACACCGCTGGCTCGCCGGAGGGCGACCGCAGGCAACTGGTGCGCGCCAGTGAGGCGCTGATGAAGCGCTACTACTGGGCAGCCAAGGCCGTGACCCAGCTCAACCAGATTCTGTTGATGAACATTGAGGAGCGGCTCAACCCCTCCACCCATGCGCCCCGCCGCATCAATGATCACTTCAACGACAAAGCCGGCATGATTGATGTGGTCAGTGATGACCTGTACCGCCGCAACCCGCACGCGATTCTGGAAACCTTTCTGGTCTATCAGACCACTGTGGGCATCAAAGGCCTGTCAGCACGCACCTTGCGGGCGCTTTACAACGCCCGTGACCTGATGGACGCCAAATACCGGCGCGACCCGGTGAACCGGGCGACTTTTCTGCAGATCATGCAGGCACCGGACGGTATCACCCACGCCATGCGCCTGATGAACCAGACTTCGGTGCTGGGGCGCTACCTGTGGGTGTTCCGCAAAATCGTCGGGCAGATGCAGCATGACCTGTTCCACGTCTACACCGTGGACCAGCACATCCTGATGGTGCTACGCAATGCGCGGCGATTCTTCATGGTCGAACACGCGCACGAATACCCGTTTTGCTCCCAACTGGCTTCCGGCTGGGACAAGCCCTGGATTCTGTACATCGCATCCCTGTTTCACGACATTGCCAAGGGGCGGGGCGGCGATCATTCCGAGCTCGGCATCGTCGAAGCGCGCCGTTTCTGCAAGGAACACGGTGTGCCCACCGAAGATGCCAAGCTGATCGAGTTTTTGGTCGGGGAACACCTGACCATGAGCCGGATTGCGCAAAAGTCGGATCTGTCGGACCCGGACGTGATCCGGGAATTTGCCAAGCGGGTGGGCAACGAGCGTTACCTCACCGCCCTCTATTTGTTGACGGTGGCCGATATTCGCGGCACGAGCCCCAAAGTTTGGAATGCCTGGAAGGGCAAGCTGCTGGAGGACCTCTACAAATATACCGCCCGAGCCTTGGGCGGACGTGCACCGGATCCCGATGCGGAAGTGGAGCAACGCAAGCGCGAGGCACTGGTGATGGTGGCCCTGTACGCCCTGCCCTTTGAGGCCCACAAGCCCTTGTGGGACACGCTCGATGTGGGCTACTTCATGCGCCATGATGCGACGGACATTGCCTGGCACACCAAGCAGCTGTCCCGGCTGGTGGCAACTGACCATCCGATTGTCCGAGCACGCCGCTCGCCGGTGGGCGAAGGCTTGCAGGTCGTGGTCTATACCCAAGACCAGCCAGACCTTTTTGCCAGAATCTGCGGCTATTTCGATCAGGGTGGCTTCAGCATTCTGGATGCCCGTATCCACACCACCAATAAAGGCTACGCACTCGATACATTCCAGGTCGTCACTTCAGCCGACATGGATGAGCACTATCGCGAAATGACCAGCCTGCTTGAAAACGGCTTGGCGCAAGCCATTGCCGAGGCAGGGCCGCTGCCGGCGCCCAGCCGAGGCCGGGTGTCACGCCGCGTCAAGAGCTTTCCGATTGCGCCGCGCGTGTCGCTCAAGCCGGATGAAAAGGCGCAGCGTTGGCTGCTGAACATCTCTGCCAGTGATCGGCTGGGCCTGCTCTATTGCATTGCCCGTGTACTGGCCAAGCACCAGATCGTGGTGCAACTGGCCAAGGTAGCTACGCTGGGTGAGCGGGTGGAGGACACCTTTTTGATCCATGGTGCACAGCTTCAACACAACAGGGCACAAATCGATATCGAGACCGAGATTTTGGACGCCCTGTCGGTCTAAACCTCGACCTCTTCAGCCGTTATAGAAGCTCGCCCGCATGCGTCCGTCGCGCTTGGCAACGTAAAGCGCCTTATCCGCCTGCGATATCAGTGTTTCTGCGCCACCTGACTGGATCTCCGACCAGGTTGTCCCGCCAATGCTCACTGACAATCGCGGACTCGTCGGAGATTGTGCGTGCGGGATGTTCAACGCGGACATGCCTTGCATGATTTTTTCAGCGACAGACCGGGCTCCGGACTCGTCGGTATTCGGAAGAAGGACGGCGAATTCCTCGCCGCCAAAGCGCGCTGCGAGGTCCTGCTGTCGCGAGCAGGAAGCCAGTACTGCGGCGACCTTCCTTAAAGCGGCATCCCCCTCGGGGTGACCATATGTATCGTTGTATCTTTTAAAATGATCAACATCAATCAGTAGCAGTGATAGCGGAACCGCATGACGAGCCAAACGGCTCAATTCCAGCGTCATACGTTCGTCAAGCTTCCGGCGGTTGGCAATCCCGGTCAAGGCGTCAGTGCGGGAGGCACTTTCAAGCTTGCGGACCTGCTCGTGAAGTACCAACAGCAAGGCGTTGATTCCCTTGGTGAGTTCACCAATTTCATCTGGACGGTCGTACTTCAAAACACTGTCCCACCGTTTGCTCTCTCCGAGTGAAGCCAGATCAGTGCGTAGACGGGCAACGGGACGCACCAGCCAACGCTGAATTACGCTGATCAGCATGAACCCCGAAACGAAAGCAACCACGGCCCACTGCATCATCATGTCTGTGAGGAGCTTCTCGGCCTGAACCATCCATTGACGCTCGATCCTCATGTCAACACGAGCGAAACTTCTTCCATTGAGGCCTGGAAGGGCACTTTGTATGTCAATCACTGTGTCTTGACTGATCAACGTCAACTCAAGCGCCGGAAGATACTGGAACTTAGCCATCTGTAGTGAGGATTCCTTTTCAGAAGAGCGCCCCTTTACCTCGCCTAGGGCATCCAGCTTGAAATCGATCCCGGCATTCGCAGCTATATTTTTCAGGGAATCGGGCTCTAACTCTCTGACCATCACGACGGTCCCTGACGGTGGGTGGCTTCCATCACTGTGAACGACGCCAGTCCAGCATATGCTGGCAGGACGCTCCAGCACCCAGGATAGGCCACATTTCGTGACCGGAATGTGCTGGGCCTCCCCCTGCCAGCGTCCGAGCAAGATACCCAAGATGTCCCGCATTTGCGGGGTACGCTCATTGCTCAGCGCCCGGGCCCCGAAACCGATCACCTCACCTTTGAGGTTCATCAGCATTACTGCATTCAGATTCGACGTGGCCATCGCCGCCGGTCCGATATTGCTCACCTGGAATTTCTGATTGGGTTTGAGTAGGTGCTCATACATCTCATCCCAGTACGCCCAGTCGTGGTTCAACACACTGAGGGAAACAAGTTGCTCGTCAATGCCGCTCAATACCCGTTTCGCCGCGTCATAGGCGGCCTTGCGGTCAATGGTCTCGAAGGTCGGCAAGAGACTCCGCTTCATCAAATAAAGACCAACACTCCCCATGAGTCCGAACACCAGGATGAACGAAGCCACCACCCGGGATGCAAGTCCGAGACTGGCCACATTCATTCGCAGATGATTTTTGATTCGTCGATACATCCGCATTCCTGCAAGGTTGCGCTAGAGCTTATTCGCAAAACTGCATTTGGTACAGCACAGTGCCTCAAAGCGGGTGCATGGAGAGAGTCATCCATCGTCTTCTGCGGCTGCGATGCCCGGAAACAATACCTCGGTGTAGCCGAACTGACGGAAGTCCCGCACCCGCATGGGGTACAGCTTGCCCCACACATGGTCGCATTCATGCTGCACTACCCGAGCATGAAAACCATCCACGGTGCGGTCAATAGCGTCACCGTACTGGTCAATGCCGGTGTAGCGGATGAGCGACCACCTTGGCACCAGGCCCCGCAAGCCCGGAACGGATAGACACCCCTCCCAGTCGTTCTCCTCTGCATCACCCAGTGGGGTAATCACCGGATTGCAAAGCACGGTAGGCGGCACAATAGGCCGGTCCGGGTAGCGGGCATTACGATCGTTGCTACCGAAGATTACGAGTTGTAAATCCACACCGATCTGCGGCGCAGCCAAGCCCGCACCGTTCGCAGCCCGCATGGTGTCCAGCATGTCGGTGACCAACAGGTGCAGCGCATCGGTGTCGAACTCAGTGACCGGTTGCGCCACACGCAAAAGGCGTGGATCGCCCATCTTGAGAATCTCACGCACAGTCATTTCAGCAACTCCAAGAGGCCTGCTTCATCCAACACGGGAACACCCAGCTCATTGGCTTTGTCCAGTTTGCTGCCGGCTTCTGCTCCTGCGACCACGTAGTGCGTTTTCTTGCTCACAGAGCCGCTGACCTTGCCACCAGCGGCCTCAATGAGGTCTTTGGCTGCATCCCGCCCCAAGGTGGGCAAGGTACCGGTGAGCACCAGCGTTTTGCCAGCCAAAGGTTTGGGGCCGGCATCCGCAGGGGCACCTTCGGGCCAGGTGACGCCGCACGCACGCAATTGCTCCACCACTTCCCGGTTGTGGGCTTGGTCGAAAAAGGTGCGAATGCTTTGGGCGACGATGGGACCCACGTCAGACACGGCCAACAGTGCTTCCTCATCCGCATCCATTATGGCGTCCAGCGTGCCGAAATGGCGGGCGAGTTCCTTGGCCGTGGCTTCGCCCACGTGGCGGATACCCAGCCCGAACAAGAAGCGTGGCAAGGTGGTTTGTTTGGACTTTTCCAACGCATCCACGATGTTTTGTGCTGACTTGTCGGCCATGCGGTCGAGGCTGGCCAAAGCGCTCAAGCCCAAGCGGTAGAGGTCTGGCAGATTGCGGATCACGTTCGCATCCACCAGTTGCTCAACGAGTTTGTCGCCCAGGCCTTCCACCTCGACGGCGCGGCGTTGCGCAAAATGGAGGATGGCTTGCTTGCGCTGGGCACTGCAAAACAGGCCACCGGTGCAGCGGTAGTCGGCCTCGCCCTCCTCCCGCACCGCAGCGGACTGGCACACCGGGCAAATGCGAGGCATGGTGAACGGGGGGGCCTCACCAGCTCGTTTTTCCAGCAGGACAGAGACAACCTCAGGAATCACATCTCCCGCACGGCGCACGATGACGGTATCGCCCACCCGCACGTCTTTGCGGCGGGCCTCGTCCTCATTGTGCAAGGTAGCATTGGTAACGGTGACGCCACCCACAAAGACCGGAGCCAACTTGGCCACTGGCGTCAATTTGCCGGTGCGCCCCACTTGCACATCAATAGCGAGCACGGTGGTAAGTTGCTCTTGTGCCGGGTACTTGTGGGCCACAGCCCAGCGCGGCTCTCTCGTGACAAAGCCCAGCCTTTGCTGTAAGGCTAGACTATTTACCTTGTAGACGACGCCGTCAATATCGAATGGCAAGCTATCGCGGCCCACTCCAATACGCTGGTGATACGCTATCAATTCAGGAGCGCCTCGCGCAATTTTCACCTGCGCTGCAACCGGAAAACCCCATGATTTAAGGGTCTGGAGCATGGCGTAGTGGGTGCCGAACACGGGCCCGCCCTCGCTGGCCGGAGTGACTTCCCCCAGTCCGTAAGCAAAGAAGCTCAGGGGCCGCTGGGCTGCAATGCCCGGGTCCAGCTGCCGCACAGCGCCTGCCGCCGCGTTGCGCGGGTTCACAAAGGTTTTTTCACCCTTCTCGCCTGCGGCAATACGCGCGCGCTGGCGTTCATTCAAGGCCTCGAAATCATCGCGGCGCATATAGACCTCACCGCGCACCTCCAGAACGGCAGGCACGCCCGCTGGCAGCCTTAAGGGAATCTGGCCGATGGTGCGTATGTTCTGGGTCACGTCTTCGCCATATTCACCGTCGCCCCGTGTGGCCGCTTGCACCAGCACGCCCTGCTCGTAGCGCAGGTTCATCGCCAAGCCGTCAAACTTCAGCTCAGCGACGTACTCCACCGGAGCGTCACTCTCGCTCAGCTCCAGCTCTTTGCGGACGCGGGTATCGAATGCGAGTGCGCCGGTGGATTCGGTGTCGGTTTCGGTGCGTATGCTGAGCATGGGCACCGCGTGGCGCACGCTGGTGAAGGCATCCAGCACTTGCCCGCCAACCCGTTGCGTCGGGGAGTCAGGTGTCACCCACTCAGGATGAGCGGCCTCCAACTCCTGGAGCTCCTGAAACAGCCGGTCATATTCAGCATCGGGCACCAAAGGCGCATCCAGCACGTAGTAGGCATGGCCGAGGCGGTGCAATTCTTCCCGCAGGTAAAGCAGGCGTTCGTGAAAGCTAGAGTCCGGCGCTGCCGGCTCGGATGAAAACAAGTCCAGCGTTGCCATAAATCGGAAAGAAACTTAGCTGAAAAGGCGACGGGCAATCGGCGAACCGGCGGCAATGTCGCGCTGCTCCAGCGTGTCGTAAAGTACCTGGAGGTCAGCCGCTATCACGTCCATCGTCTGCGCAGCCAGGGGCTGGCCGTTGTCGTCTGTGACTACGCCTTCCATGGCAAGCGCCAGCGCATCCGCCGTTTCGCGCATGCGCTCGAACGGCCGCTCTGCCCTGTCCACCTGCGCTACGTCGAGGTGCAGCGAAAGTTCTCGAATAGCGCTCTGGGCCGGGTCATCTGCCAAAGCAGCTTGAGAGTCAAAGCCCAGCACCAGCACAGGAGGCAAACCTTCCACGGATGCAGGCAGCACCATGCGACCGGGAATAACGCCCGCCACAAAGCCAAGCCTGGCTGCATTCTGGTGGATGTAACCGGGGCTCCAGGATGCATTGCGGGCGCGAATAGTAAAGCCAAGCTGGGCGTCATGGGCGCTGGCAAAGTGGTCCAGCTCGCGGGCGCGGGCGACTTCGTCCAACATTTCAGGAAATTCAGGCGTCGCGTTGATCGCGTCTGCAAACGCCTGCGTCTTCACCACGAATTCGGAATACTCGATCTCATTGAGCGCACCGGAGCGGTTGGCCAGCTGCACACCCGCTTGGAAGCCGCCGTAGCGCTGCCCGGGAGCAGGAACTTCCCACACCAGCGTGTGCAAGTTGTAGCCTTCGACGGAGAAGGGCTTGGTGCCCGCACGGCGGGTCGCAGGCATGGCAGCCATGGCCGCTTCGCCGGATACGGCAGGCGTTGATGGGTCGAGTGCTACCGTGGCAATCACGTCGATCAACGAGTCCATAGCCGGTCGCACCGGAGGTCGGGGCAGATTGAAGGCTGGCGTTTCAGCATCGACCTCGGTGAGCACAGGCTCTTGTGCGAGCTCACCATCCACAGGGTCTTGGGGCGGCAAGGCCTGACGAGGGGCATTGCGACGCGACGACCAAGCGCCGTGGGCAACCACTGCTGCCAGCACCACACCACCTGCGATTGCCAATCCGATTTGTAAATTGCTCATGTAGGTTTAGCTTTTGCGGTGTTCAAGTGAGCTCTGCGAGGTGGACAGCGGACTCCATGTCCACCGCAACAATACGCGATACGCCCTGCTCCTGCATCGTGACACCGATGAGTTGTTCTGCCATTTCCATGGCGATTTTGTTGTGACTGATAAACAGGAACTGAGTTCCCTTGCTCATGCTGGCGACCAACTTGGCATAACGCTCGGTGTTGGCGTCGTCCAGCGGCGCATCCACCTCGTCCAGCAGACAGAAAGGCGCAGGATTGAGCTGGAAAATCGCAAACACCAATGCAATCGCGGTGAGTGCTTTTTCGCCACCTGAC
Source organism: Rhodoferax mekongensis (assembly GCF_032191775.1). Classification (NCBI taxonomy): domain Bacteria; kingdom Pseudomonadati; phylum Pseudomonadota; class Betaproteobacteria; order Burkholderiales; family Comamonadaceae; genus Rhodoferax; species Rhodoferax mekongensis. Next base: position 2,566,498 of record NZ_CP132507.1, read on the forward strand.
AGCAAATGGATGGTCTGATTCTTCTTGCCGGGTGGTTGCGCAATCACCTGCACCCCGGAATCCAGAATTTCGTCACCGGTGATGACCAGTCGTGCGTTGCCCCCACCGAAGAGCTCGGGGAACATGCGGCCGAAATGGGCATTCACCTGGTCGAAGGTGCCGGACAGCAACTCACGGGTTTCCGCGTCAATCTTGCGGATGGCGTCTTCCAGCGTGTTCATGGCCTGGGTCAGGTCCACGTTTTGCATGTCCAGGAATTGCTTGCGCTCGCGGGCAGCAGCCAGCTCCTCCAATGCCGCCAGGTTCACGGCACCCAAGGCTGCGATCTCGCGGTTCAGGCGGTCGATGTCCCCCTGCATGCCGAACAGGCGCACATTGCCGTCCTTGATGCTCTGCTCAATAGCCTCGAGGTCCGCCTGCGCATCCGCCAGCTGGGCCTCAAACTGCTCAAAGCCCAGCCGCGCAGCCTGCTCCTTGAGCTGGAATTCGGTAATACGCTGGCGCAGCGGGTCCAGCTCGCGCTCCAGTTGCAAGCGGCGTTCGTCGCTGGCACGCAACTTGGCGGTGAGATCGTCGTATTCGCTGCGCTTGGCGGCCAAGGCCTGTTCCCGCTCCAGCTTCAAGGCCAAAGCATTCTGCAGGCCGGCTTGGGCCGCTGCGTCCGTCAGGCGGTGCAGCTCGTCCTGCGCACGCTGTTCTTCGGCCTGGATGCTCTGGTTCTGTTGAATGGCTGTTTCGATTGCGCGAGAGAGTTCTGCATTGCGCGCTTGCAAACTGCGCTGGGCAAACACCGCCTCCTGCGCCTGTCGCTCCAGGCTGCGCTGCTGTTCGCGGCACTGGCTCAGCTTGTTTTGGACCTCAATCACGCGCTCGTCCAGCTGGGCATGACGTTCCTGGCTGTCTGCCAGCTGCATGTCCAGTGACTCGAAGCGTGCTTCGGCTTCTACGCGACGCTCTTGCAGATCGTCCAACTGGGCTTCAACTTCCGCCATATCGGCATCAATCTGGGCGCTGCGGGCACGGGTTTGCTCCAGCATCTGGGACAGACGCAGAGTCTCGACCTGCAACTCATGCACGCGCCCCTGGCTTTCGGCGGCCTCGCGGCGGGCACTGACCAATCGCTGGGCACTCTCGGCGTACGCACTCTCTGCGCGGCTTAGCGCGACGCGGGATTCGTCGGCAATCAACACCTGGGCACGGAGCTGTTTCTCCAAGTTCTCGATTTCCTGGGCGCGGGCCAACAAGCCGGCTTGCTCGGAGTCCTGGGCATAAAAGCTGACGCTGTGGCTTGTGACCACATGGCCACTTTTCACATAGATGCTCTCACCGGGCTGCAGCTTCTCACGCTGAGCTAACGCTTCTTCGAAGCTGCCTGCAGTAAAGCAGCCTTGCAACCAGTCGGTCAGAACCGCTTTCTGGCCCGCGTCATTCACGCGCAGCAAGTCCGCCAAACGGGGCAAGGCACCCGCGCGTTCGGGCAAAGTGGTTTGCGGTGGGGTGTAAAAGGACAGTCTGGCAGGCGGCGCGTCCACGGCAAATGCCTTGAGCATCTCCAAACGGGACACCTCCAACGCACCCAAGCGCTCCCGCAATGCGCCTTCCAGGGCGCTCTCCCAGCCTTGCTCAATGTGAATGCGGCTCCACAGGCCTTGCAAATGATCCAAGCCATGCTTGGCCAGCCAAGGCTGCAATTTGCCATCGGTCTTGACCTTTTCCTGCAGCGCTTTGAGCGCCTCCAGGCGCGCCGAGAGGTCCGCTTGGCGGGAGGACTCGGTGTTGACGGCAAGCTGCTGTTCCTTGCGGGCCTCATCCAGCTGGGGGACCGCGTCCTGCAGGTCCTGCAGCCGCGCATCCGCCACCTGATGCGCTTCCTGCACGGCTTCCAGCTGCTCTTGCAGACTTGTCAACCGGGATTCGTCCGGTGCAGACAGTGCATTGCGGTCAGTCATCAACCGGTCGCGGCGGGTCTCCAACTGGCGGCTTTGCTCTTCGATGCCGCGTTGCTCCGCGGCCAGCACCTGAATCTGTTGCTGCACCTGCGCCACAGAGCCACGTTGGTCGTTGGCGGCACTCTGCGCTTTGGCCAATGCCTCTTCCAGGTCGGGAAGTTGCTGGGCCTGTTCTTCCACTTGGGCAGCCAGCAGTTCTGTTTGCTCTTCACCCAAGGCGGCCAGCTCTGCCAGGCGCTCCATTTCGGCCTGCGCATCGTCCTTGCGGGTGGCCCACTGGGCGATCTGTTCCTTGAGGGTGATCAAGCGCTGCTCGACGCGCTGACGGCCTTCGACCACAAATCGGATTTCCGCTTCCAAGCGGCCCACATCGGTACTGGCTTCGTACAACAAGCCTTGCGCTTGATTGACCTGGTCACCTGCGGCGTAGTGCGCCTGGCGCACCGTTTCCAGATCTGCCTCGATGTGACGAAGATCAGCCATTCGGGCTTCGAGAGCGTTGACGGCAGCGAGACCTTCGGACTGCACCTTGGCTTTGTCGGCCAATGCTTCGGCCCGCTTCAAGAACCATTGCTGGTGCTGCTTGAGTGTGACCTCGGCCTGAAGCGCGTTGTATTTCTGCGCAACCTCGGCCTGCTTTTCCAGGCGTTCCAGGTTGGTGCCCAGCTCGCGCAGGATGTCTTCCACGCGCGTGAGGTTTTCACGGGTGTCGGAGAGGCGATTTTCGGTCTCACGGCGGCGCTCTTTGTATTTGGAGACGCCCGCAGCCTCTTCGAGGAACAAGCGAAGTTCTTCCGGTTTCGACTCGATGATGCGGGAAATGGTGCCCTGCCCGATGATCGCGTAAGCACGGGGCCCTAAACCGGTGCCGAGGAACACGTCCTGGACGTCACGGCGGCGAACTGGTTGGTTATTGATGAAATAGCTGCTTGTGCCATCGCGGGTCAGCACCCGTTTAACCGCAATTTCACCGAACTGGCCCCATTGGCCGCCGGCCCGGTGGTCGGCATTGTCAAACACCAGTTCCACGCTGCTGCGGCTCGCAGGCTTGCGGGAAGTGGTGCCGTTGAAAATCACGTCCTGCATGGACTCACCACGCAACTCGCTGGCTTTGCTCTCGCCCAACACCCAGCGCACCGCATCCATGATGTTGGACTTACCGCAGCCATTGGGGCCGACCACGCCTACCAGCTGGCCGGGCAGCAGGAAGTTGGTGGGTTCAGCAAAAGACTTGAAACCCGAGAGCTTGATGGAGTTGAGACGCACAGGAAGATGTAGAAAGCGCTAAGTAATTGATTTTATTGAGAATTGCAGAGCCTTCCCAGTGGCTCGCAAGCGCTGGATCATACCGTGCAGCAACCCGCAGTTCGGCATACCTCCAGCCGCGAACCCTCTCAGGTCGGGCTACCCAGATAGGCGGCCACTTCTGCCTCCAACACACGCAACTCAGGCGCCAGCGTGGCATACGCGGCAGCTACGGTGGGAGCATCCCCCTTTTTACTCATGAATTCCACTTCCGATACCTTCGCGACCAATTCAGCGGTGCAAAAGATGGGAATAAAGCCCTTGAGCGGGTGAAGCAGGTGGTTGGCGCCCTGCACATCCCCTTTTGTCAGCAGCTCCGTGATCGCGGGAACGTCACGCTGCAAGGAGTCCAGAACCATGGGAAGCATTTCGCGCAAAGCGCCTTCGTCACCGATTTGCTCCAATGCACCGGCAATATTGAGATAACGGTTGCCGGCACCATTGGTCGGAACTGCAGACATGGCTTACTCCTCAAAATCGATCTGAATGGACCCCGAGGGCCGAAGCCCCAAGTTTAACGACGACTCAGGGATAATGCCGCCCCATGAATCCGAATTTGTCCAGCCTGCAGGCGTACCCGTTTGAGCGCCTGCGCCAGTTGTTTGCGGGCGTTGTGCCCAACCCGGCGTTCAGCCCTATCAGCTTGGGCATCGGCGAGCCCCGTCACCCTACCCCCCAACTCATCAAAGACGCCTACTGCCATGCCATCCAATCGGGTGAAAGTGGTTTGGCGGCTTACCCCGCCACTGCAGGTGATCCAAAACTGCGCCTGTCCATGGCGAATTGGATTCAGCGACGCTATGGCCTGCAGTTGGATGCCGCGACGCAAATATTGCCCATCAACGGGTCCCGGGAAGCATTATTTGCCTTCGCGCAGACAGTCATTAATCCGGCAGCTAGCAATGGCACCGTGCAGGTGGTGTGCCCGAATCCGTTTTATCAAATCTACGAAGGTGCTGCCCTGCTGGCAGGTGCGCAGCCGTACTTTGTGCCTTCTGTGCCCTCCCGCAATTTCGCCCAGGATTGGGACAGCGTTCCGGAAAGCATATGGGCGTCTACGCAGCTCATGTATGTGTGCTCCCCCGGAAACCCTGCCGGCGCGGTCATGCCTCTGTCCGAGTGGGAAAAGCTCTTTGCGTTGAGCGACAGGTACGGCTTTGTCATTGCCTCGGATGAGTGCTACAGCGAAATTTACTTCCGCGATGAGGCGCCACTGGGTGGATTGGAAGCTGCAGCCAAATTGGGCCGCGCCGATTTCAAGAATCTGGTGTCCTTCACCAGCCTGTCCAAGCGGAGCAACGTGCCCGGCATGCGCAGCGGTTTTTGCGCAGGTGATGCACACTGGATCAAGCAGTTTTTGCTTTACCGCACCTACCATGGCAGTGCCATGAGCCCTGTCGTACAGGCGGCCAGCATTGCTGCTTGGGACGATGAGAACCACGTGGTGGACAACCGCGCCAAGTACCGCGCCAAGTTCGCCCAAGTCACACCATTGTTGGCAGACGTGATGGACGTCACCTTGCCGGACGCTGGCTTCTACCTGTGGGCGGATGTCAATGGCAGTGACACCGAGTTCGCCCGGGAACTGCTCGCTCTTTACAATGTGACCGTTTTGCCCGGCAGCTACCTGGCGCGTGAGGCGAACGGGCACAACCCCGGCGCCGGGCGCATCCGCATGGCATTGGTGGCTGAGACCGCCGAATGCGTGGAAGCAGCGCAGCGCATCGTCCAATTCGTTCGGGGTCGCAGCGCTTGAAGTGCCGGACCTCGAAGCCTTTTCTCCGATTACAACCCTGAAAAAACCATGAGCCAACAATTGCAATCCGTTATCGAAGCCGCGTGGGAAGACCGCGCCAACATTTCTGTGGCATCCGCACCCGCTGAAGTGCGTGAAGCCGTGGAACATGTGCTGAACGAACTCGACGCTGGGCGCTTGCGCGTCGCCACCCGCGAGGGCGTGGGCCAGTGGACCACCCACCAATGGATCAAAAAGGCGGTGTTGCTGAGCTTCCGCCTCAAGGACAACGAAGTCATCCAGTCCGGTGATCTGGGCTTTTATGACAAGGTTCCCACCAAGTTCGCCGGCATGAGCGCTGAAGCCCTGAAGGCGACCGGTGTTCGCGTCGTTCCGCCTGCCGTGGCGCGTCGCGGCAGCTTCCAGGGCAAGGGAGTGATCCTGATGCCTTCTTACTGCAACATCGGATCGTATGTGGACGAAGGCACCATGGTCGACACATGGGCGACTGTGGGTTCTTGCGCCCAGATCGGCAAGCACGTGCACTTGTCCGGTGGCGTGGGCATAGGCGGTGTGCTGGAGCCTATGCAGGCCGGCCCGACCATCATTGAAGACAACTGCTTTGTGGGCGCGCGCTCCGAAGTGGTGGAAGGCGTGATCGTCGAAGAAAACTCGGTGATTTCCATGGGCGTTTACATCGGCCAAAGCACTCCGATCTATGACCGCGCAACCGACACCGTAAGCTATGGCCGCATCCCCGCAGGTTCTGTGGTGGTCAGCGGCAGCCTGCCCAAGGGCGATGGCAAATACAGCATGTATGCCGCCATCATCGTCAAGAAGGTGGACGCAAAGACCCGTTCAACCACCAGCCTGAACGACTTGCTGCGCGACTAAGTTCCCCCAACCGGAAGGCAACCATGGCCACGACCACCACACCCCAGCCTTCAGGCACCATGGAGCGCATCCTGCGCCTCATGAGTGAGAAGAAGGCGTCTGACGTATATCTGTCGGCGCACGCCCCTGCGCTGATCAAGATCAACGGCCAGTGTGTACCGATCAACAGCCAGACCCTGCCTTCCGATGCGCCCAGAAATCTGTTGGCGGAGGTGTTGTCACCCCAACACATTGAGATTCTGGAGCGCGATGGTGAGCTCAACGTAGGCTTCCCCCTGGCCGGCGTAGGCCGTTTCCGGGTCAGCGCCATGCGCCAGCGCGGCACCATTGCGGCGGTGATCCGTTTCATTAGCGTGGACGTACCTCCTTTGCACAGCTTGCAGCTACCCCCGGTGCTGGCCGACCTGATCATGGAAAAGCGTGGCCTACTGCTGATGGTGGGCGCCACAGGTGCGGGCAAGAGCACGACGCTGGCGTCGATGTTGGACCACCGCAATGAGAGCGTGTCCGGCCACATCCTGACCATTGAAGACCCGGTGGAGTTTTTGTTCAAGAACAAAAAGTCGGTGGTCAATCAGCGCGAAGTCGGAACCGACACCGCCTCCCTGCAGGTGGCCTTGAAGAACGCCTTGCGCCAAGCTCCGGATGTGATTCTGATCGGTGAAATCCGGGACCAGGAAACCATGTCGGCAGCGATTGCTTATGCCCAATCAGGGCATTTGTGCCTGGCCACCATGCACGCCAACAACAGCTACCAAGCGCTGAACCGCATCTTGAGCTTTTACCCGGTGGAGGTGCGCCCCACCATGCTGGGAGACTTGGCTACCGCCCTGCGGGCCATCGTCTCGCAACGCCTGCTCCGCACCACATCCGGACTGCGGACACCGGCCGCAGAGGTGTTGCTCAATACCAAGCTCGTGGCCGAAATGATTGAAAAAGGCGACTTTTCAGCGGTGCGGGAAGCGATGGAGCAGTCCATGGCCGAGGGCTCTCAGACTTTCGAAGCCGACATCGCCCGCCTGATTCAGGACGGACTGGTCGACCGCAAAGAAGGTTTGGCCCACGCCGACTCGCCCACCAACCTCATGTGGCGCTTGCAAAACGATTTCACCAAGGTGGCCAAGGCTGCCGCGGTGCCGGAAGAAGATGACGAAGCCTCCTTCACGGAAATTACCCTGGATGTGAAACACTGATGACGCAAACGCTGCAGCTCACCGAGCAACTGTTGTCCATGGCCTCGGTGACGCCCTCTGATGGCGGATGCCAGGCCTTGATCGCCGATCGCTTGCGCCCTTTGGGCTTTGTGTGTGAAACCATCGAAAGTGGACCGGACGATTTTCGAGTCACCAATTTGTGGGCCAAGCGGCCTGCAGGGCTCACGGGATCTGCGCAAGTAGCTTCCAAAAGCATAGCAAAAACCTTGGTGTTTGCCGGGCATACCGATGTGGTGCCCACCGGCCCTGCCCAGCAATGGGACAGTGCGCCATTCGTCCCCAGTCACCGTGACGGAAAACTTTTCGGCCGCGGCGCGAGCGACATGAAGACCTCCCTGGCGGCTTTTGTGGTGTCTATTGAAGAGTTTTTGGCTGCACACCCTGCCCCAGAACTCAACATCGCCATGCTCCTGACCAGTGACGAAGAAGGCCCTGCTCTGGACGGCACCGTCGTGGTCTGCAAAGAACTTCAGGCGCGCGGTGAGGTGCTGGACTACTGCATTGTGGGCGAGCCCACTTCAGTGGAAAAAACCGGCGACATGATCAAAAACGGACGGCGCGGCACCATGAGCGGCAAACTCACGGTCAAAGGAGTGCAAGGCCATATCGCCTACCCGCACCTTGCCAAAAATCCGATCCATCGGTTTGCCCCCGCGCTAGCTGAGTTGGTGGGCATCGAATGGGATAAGGGCAATGCGTTTTTCCCGCCGACGACCTGGCAGGTCAGCAACATCCATGGCGGTACCGGGGCCAGTAACGTCATTCCCGGCCATGTGGTGATTGATTTCAACTTCCGCTTCTCCACCGAGTCCACCCCCGAAAGCCTGCAAAAACGGCTGGCCAGCGTGCTGGCCAAACATGAGCTGGACTATGACCTGGCATGGACAATAGGCGGCCTGCCATTCCTGACGACGCCAGGCCCCTTGGTGGATGCCGTGCGCGACGCCATTCGGTCCGAAACCGGTTTGGAGACCCAGCTTTCCACAACCGGCGGTACCAGTGACGGGCGCTTCATCGCCCAGGTGTGCCCGCAAGTGATTGAACTCGGTCCGCCCAATGCCACCATCCACAAGATCAACGAATACGTGAAGCTCGCGGACATCGAGCCTCTGAAAAACATTTACCGCCGGGTACTTGAGAACCTGAACCAGGCGGAAACCGCATGAATGTGAAAGAACTGGTCGCACAGGCCACCGCGCAACTCACAGAAGCTGGCGTGTCCTTCGGCCACGGCACCACCAACGCGGCGGACGAAGCCGCTTGGCTGGTACTGCACGCACTCGGCTTGCCGCTGGATACGGGCTTGTCAGACGAGGATGTAGAGTCAAATCGGCCTGTAGCGCCCGAGGAATATGCGCGAGCCGCTACGCTTTTGGGAGCACGCATCAGCACGCGCAAACCAGCGGCCTACCTGACCCAGGAGGCATGGCTGCAAGGTGTGCCGTTTTATGTAGACGAACGCGTCATTGTTCCGCGCTCCTTGATCGCAGAACTCTTGGTCGATGGCAGCATCGACTACTGGCTCCAAGAAAGCACCCATCACGTGCTGGACTTGTGTACGGGCAACGGCAGCTTGGGCATTCTGGCCGCCATGGTCTATCCGGACGTGGAAGTGACTGGTGCTGATATTTCGATGGACGCCTTGGCAGTTGCACGTATCAATGTGGATAAGCACCAAATGCAAAACCGGGTGAAATTGTTGGAGTCTGATGGCTTAAAGGCCATCCCCGGCGTCTTTGACCTGGTTCTGTGCAACCCGCCTTACGTGAATGCAAAGAGCATGGCCGCTCTGCCCGCCGAATATTTGGCGGAACCCTTTATTGCCCTCGACGGCAATCAGGCAGGCGGCAGCGGTGATGGCATGGATTTCATCCGGACCTTGCTCGCAGAGCTTCCGCCCAAGCTGTCGGAAGACGGCGTACTGGTGCTGGAAATCGGCAACGAGCGTGCATATTTCGAAGCGGCCTTTCCGGGGTTGGAAGTGGTGTGGTTAGAGACGAGTGCCGGTGAAGATCAGGTGCTGCTACTGACCCTAGACGCACTGGCACGTTTCCAGCAGCATTAAGTTTTTACCAAGGGTCCGGTGAGCGCACGCCGGATACCCCGAACTACCCGATGAAGTGCATCCGGTAGCCTTTTATTGACGGCGTCACAGCCCTTCCCAGACCATGATTACATTGAAAAACGTCACCCTGCGCCGTAGCGCCAAGGTGTTGCTCGAAGGCGCTTCGGTGACCTTGAATCCAGGCGAAAAGGTCGGCCTTGTGGGCCGCAACGGGGCGGGCAAATCCTCACTGTTTGCTTTGCTCAACGGCAATTTGCATGAAGATGCAGGCGAGTACTACATCCCCGCCCAATGGCGCATGGGCCAGGTGGCACAGGACATGCCGGAGACCGAGCAAGGCGCCACCGACTTTGTGGTCGAAGGCGATACGCAACTTGGCGCTGCGCGCGCAGAGGTGGCTGCCGCAGAGGCGACTGAGGACTACGAGCGCATGGCCAATGCCTACACAGCCCTGCACGACGCCGGTGAGTATGACGCGGCTGCGCGCGCTCAAGCGCTGATTCTGGGTCTGGGTTTCAAAACTACCGAACTGGACAAACCGGTGAACAGCTTCTCCGGTGGCTGGCGGATGCGCCTGCAGCTCGCCCGTGCCCTCATGTGCCCCAGTGACCTGCTGCTATTGGACGAGCCCACCAACCACTTGGACTTGGACGCGCTGGTGTGGCTGGAAGCCTGGCTGAAGAAATATGAGGGCACCATGGTCGTCATCAGCCACGACCGCGAGTTTCTGGATGCGGTGACCAACGTGACCCTGCACATCGACATGGGCAAGCTGGTGCGCTACGGCGGCAATTACAGCAAGTTTGAAGATATGCGCGCCGAACAGATGGAGCTGCAGCAAAACGCCTACGCCAAGCAACAAGACAAGATCGCCCACCTGCAAAAGTTCATCGCACGCTTCAAGGCCAAAGCCAGCAAAGCCAAGCAGGCTCAAAGCCGGGTCAAGGCCCTGGACCGGATGGAGAAGATTGCGCCGCTGTTGTCGGAAGCCGATTTCAGCTTTGAGTTCAAGGAGCCGGCCAACCTGCCCAACCCTATGCTCTCCATGCAAGGCGTGAGTTTCGGCTACCCGGCGCCTGAGGAAGCGCCCAAGGGCACTCCACCTACAACTATCGTCCATAACGTCAGCAAATCGGTGCTCGCAGGACAGCGTATCGGCATATTGGGTGCCAACGGACAAGGTAAGTCCACGCTGGTCAAAACCGTGGCCCGGGATCTCGCGCCTCTGGGTGGCGAAGTGACCGAAGGCAAGGGCCTGAACATCGGCTATTTCGCCCAGCAGGAACTGGACGTGCTCCGGCCTGACGAAACCCCGCTGGAGCACATGATCCGGTTGGTGAAGGACATGACCGCTGCCGGCAAAATTGCCGGACAGCAGACCCGTGAACAGGACCTCCGCAGCTTCTTGGGAACATTCAACTTCAGCGGCGACATGGTCAAGCAGGCCGTGGGAAGTATGAGCGGTGGTGAGAAGGCCCGACTTGTGCTGTGCATGATCGTGTGGCAACGCCCCAACCTGCTGCTACTGGACGAGCCGACCAATCACCTGGATCTGGCAACACGCGAAGCGCTGGCCATGGCGCTGAACGAATTCGAAGGCACCGTGATGCTGGTGAGTCATGACCGGGCCTTGTTGCGATCGGTCTGCGATGAGTTCTGGATGGTTTCCCGAGGTGGGGTCGAGCCCTTCGATGGCGATCTCGACGATTACCAGAAATACCTGTTGGATGAAGCCAAGCGTCAGCGAGAGCTTGCCAAAGAAGAGGCCAAGGCTGGAGTTCCTGCAGTATCTGTGACGGCCCCTGTCGCTGTGAAAGTTGGCCCAACTGCAGACGAACTGAAGAAGTGGAAAAAAGACCTCGCTGCAACCGAGTTACGCATGGAAACTCTCAATGCCGAGGGTGCAGAGTTGGAGGCCAAGCTCTCTACCAATCCGCATCCATCAGAGATTGCGGAAGCCGGCAAGCGATTAAAGGCAGTGAACGCGGAGTTGCAAAAGCTGGAAGAGCTTTGGCTCGAACTGACGGCCAAGTTGGAGGGATGAAACGACTGACGGGGCGCAAGCCCCAAATAAAAAACCCGCCTTCGAATGAAGGCGGGTTTTAATGTCCACTATATCAGTGGTGGGAACTGAGAGATTCGAACTCTCGACCTACGGATTAAGAGTCCGCTGCTCTACCAGCTGAGCTAAATTCCCTAACGTCGTCAAAAATCTGGTGGGACCAGCGGGGGTCGAACCCACGACAAACGGATTAAAAGTCCGCTGCTCTACCAACTGAGCTATGGTCCCGACAGTGCTCACTAATTGCTTATTGAACCCTGCGAAGCCTCAAATTATAGCGTCTTTTTTGAGGCTAAATGAGTTGAGGCTGATAATTTATCGATAACCCAACCAGCTGCGCACATTCCAAAGGTGGCCGTCACACTCACCAAGGAACCGTAGCCGTGGCAATTCAACGTTCCATCCCCTTCCACAGCGCAGGAGGCATCTGGCCCACGAACGGCCTCCTTGCTGTACACGCAGGCGACATTCATTTTCTTTCCATCTTTGGGCGCCCCATGTGCTTTCCGAAGGCGGTAGCGTAGCTGCGCCAACAGGGGGTCATGCGTGGTTTGACTCAAATCAGAGATATCCACGAGATGCGCCAGACGCTTACCACCAGCGGCACCGACAGACACCAATGGGACCTTGGTCTCACGTGACCACGCAGCCATTGTCACTTTCGCCTTGACGTTGTCACACGCATCAATGACTGCATCTACTTGTCCACCCAAAATTGCGGGCCAGTTGTCCTCATCAACGAAGTCGTCGACAAGCGCCACACGACAGGCAGGATTGATCTCCGCAATGCGTTCCCGCATCGCTTCGATCTTGGACATACCGATTGTGCGGGTCAGAGCATGTAACTGCCTGTTGATGTTTGATTCGGACACATGGTCCATATCGATCAATGTCAGCGCAGCAATTCCGCTCCGAGCAAGAGCTTCCGCAGCCCAGGAACCTACACCGCCGATTCCTACAACAGCGACATGCGAATTGCGCAAGCGCTCAGCCGGCTGAACTCCAAAGAGCCGGTCCATGCCCGAAAAGCGGCGGTTGAGGTCAGCCGCCTCAACCGATCCTGAAGAAATGCCGGTCACTTCAAACGAGCCAAACGGTCCTTGGCAGCGCTCGCAGCTTCTGACGACGGATAACTCGCCATTAGTTCTTCCAACGTCTTTCTGGCGGCCTTGGTGTCTTTCAACTCGGACTGACAGTTGGCCAGCGCCAGCAAAGCCTCTGGCGCACGCACATGATCGGACGATTGCTGCACCAGACTACGAAAATTGGCTTGCGCGTCCTTGTAATCCTTGGTCGCGTACTGCGCACTACCCAACCAGAACAGGGCCGAAGGGCGATATCCGGAGGTGGAATAACGATTCAGGAAGTCAAGAAACACTGCCTGCGCAGCAGCAAAGTCGCCTTTGCGAAATACAGCAAGCGCTGCTTCAAAATCGCGCTTCTCAGAGGGTTCTGCAAAGAACTCGCGACCGTCCACGGACACCTTCGAAGGCTCCAGTTTTCGCAGACGATCTTCAAGAAGTTGCGAAGAGTCTTTTTGTTTGCGCTGTGCCTCCGCCAGATCTCGCGCAAGTTGTTCTACCTGGCCACGAAGCTTGGCCGTGTCTGCACGACTAGCCTCAAGCTGATTCTGCATCTCCAGGAGTGAGCGTCTAAGTTGCGCAACCTCCTCGGCGTTTCGCTTCGACTCTTCCGAGATCTTTTGATCACTGTCGTTGCGCATTACATCTATGCGCTGGCGTAGATCAAGAATCGCGCGACGTGCCTCTTCATCGTCAAACAGGCCTGCAAATGCCTGCCCTGCCCCTAAACACAATAAAAGCGCTACCGGGGCAGCGTGCGCAAATCGCTTCATCAAAGAAGACATCATGATTTATCGGTAGCTGAACTCGGCGCGACGGTTCTTTTCCAGTGCGGCTTCGGAGTTACCCAGAACGGCCGGCTTTTCCTTACCATAGCTGACAGCCTCCATTTGTGCGTCAGGAACGCCTTGAAGTTGCAGCGCCTTTCGCACAGCTTCTGCCCGCTTCTGGCCCAGCGCCAAGTTGTATTCGCGGCCACCGCGTTCGTCGGTATGACCTTCAATACTCACCCTGCGGGCCTTGTCAGCCTTCAAGTACTTGGCATGCGCCTCCAAGGTCGCTTGGAACTCGGAGCGAATCACAAAACTGTCGTAGTCGAAGTAGACCGTCTTCAATGCAGCGCTTAATGCGGGGTCCTGCGCGTTTTTGTCCAAGGTCACCGTTGCAACGTTGCTCTTTGCAACGCCTGCTCCATCATTCGTGCCAGTGCCCAATGAACCAGCATTGACTGCCTGCCCAGATTTGTCTTCCACAGGCACTTTGTCCAGCTTGACCGAAGAACCACAAGCGCTCAAAAGAGCGACTACAGACACCAGCAAAACCATCTTTTTCATTTTGTAACTCCAAGTTAAATAGCCAAGTTATTTTTGAGCCGGACCCCAATCGGGCTCCCGAATATCACCACTTTGGCCCGCAAGACGCGCTTTGATACGCCCGTCCAAGGTGGTAGTCATGAGTGCTTCTTTTCCCTGCAACAAAGTTGCGTAAATGATGAGTCGGCTGTTCGGCGAAAAACTGGGGTTTTCGTCGGCCACTGTCTCTGTGATCGCGGACACCGCTCCACTTGCAATATCCATCACATGCAGCTTGAACGCGCCGTTCACCCGGGATACGTAAGCCAACCACTTTCCATCCGGGCTCAAGGCGGGAGAGATGTTGTAGTTCCCCGTGAAAGTTACGCGTTCCGCATTTCCGCCGTTTGAAGGAACCCTGTAGATCTGCGGGGATCCACCCCGGTCACTCACAAAGTAAATGGTCTTGCCATCCGAGGTGTAAACGGGTTCTGTATCGATTGCTGGGGATTGCATCAAACGCTTGGGCTCCCCACCGTTGGCATCCATCACATACAACTGCGACCCACCATCGCGGCTGAGCGTCAGCGCGATAGACCGCCCGTCTGGAGACCAAGCGGGAGCACTGTTGGAGCCTTTGAAGCTGGCCACAAGACGACGACGCCCGGTCGCCACATCATGCACATACACGACGGGCTTGCGTGCTTCAAACGATACATACGCCAATTGATTGCCATTCGGAGCCCAAGCGGGTGAAATGATAGGTTCAGGGCTACTCAATGCACTCTGCGCATTCTCACCATCCGCATCCGCGACCCACAGGTTGTAGTTGGCACCGGCCTTGGTAACGTAGGAAATCCTGGTGGAGAAAACGCCTTTATCGCCGGTCATGCGTTCGTAGACAAAATCCGCAATTCGGTGAGCCGCCAGACGTAGATCCCCAGACAGCACAGCGTGACTTTGACCGCCCAAATCCTGATTTCGCACCACATCCCATAAGCGGAAACGGACATCGAACCGCCCGTCTGCCAAACGTGAAATGCTTCCGGCCACCAATGCGTCGGCTCCCCGTTGTCGCATGACGCCCATATCTGGTCGGGCGCTCTCATCCAAGCCGGGAACGGACTCCACCCCTTTGAATTGACCACTTCTCTCAAGGTCGGCCTGGACAATGGCGGCAATTTTTTGGGGCGATTGCTCCTCCCCACGAAAAGCTGCGATTGCGATGGGAATTTGTGTCATTCCCACACCAGAAACCTCTACGCGAAACTGGGCGTGCGCATGCAACGCAGCCAAACTCCAAAAGCAAATGAACCAGAATTTTTTCATCGTGTCCCGAATTATCACCGTCTGTAGACCTGTACCTGATCAAACCCCAAGCTTTGCTGGTAACCAATCGTGGCTACGATCTGCTTGCTCGTGATTCGTTCCCTGACTCGCAGCGCGTTCGCATTTTCCAAGTCACGGCTACTCTCGGGGTGCCACAAATGATAGACCTCGGTTGAGAAAAAACCGTTCTTGCGACAAAGCCCCGCATTGTGCAGGCGCAATACAAAGTCGGCATCTTCATGCCCCCACCCCACAAAACTTTCATCAAACCCGTTGATCGCTACGTAGTCCGATTTGCGTAAAGCCATGTTGCAACTTCGGATGCCCTTCCACCGAAATTCGGGTTGCCGGCGGATAGACAAATCAGGCCAGCGGAACTTGGCAGTCCACTTACTTGCTTGTCCACTCAACCTTCTTCCTAGCCACCACCACGTGGATTGATCTGTCAAGTCGACTTCCTTAGAAATCGCACTTTGGGTCAATCCTTCACCCAATAAGACGCGGCTGCCGTTCACAAAATGCCCTTTCTCTTGCAGCATTCGATGGCGCCTAACAAAGTCAACCTCAGGGACGCAATCCCCATCCAGCAAAACAAGGTAGTCACCCGAAGCCTGGGCTACCCCCAGATTACGCACCTTGGCAGCGGTAAAGCCAACATCCGGATGCCAAACATGAATCACAGGAAAATTGACGTTGCTCTGTATGGAGCGTGTGTTGGCAACGTGCGCATTGCTGGAGCCATCATCTGCAACGATCACCTCAAAGTCACGGTCCGACTGCCGCTCGAGCGCGGATAGCACACATCCAAGCGCATCACTGCGGTTGTAGGTTGTAATGACTATGGAGATTAGCTCTTTGGAAGGCATTTTCGACTAGACTAGGCCGCCGCTTGAAGTCAGAAATCACTCTCGGCGCCCACTTCAAAGCCCAGTGGCTTGTGCCCGCCGGATGTTACCACCCCATGCCCACCATATCTGTCTACATCATTGCCTTCAACGAAGTTGAGAAAGTTAGTGCCGCCATCCAAAGCGTCCAATGGGCAGACGAGCTCATCCTCGTGGACTCACACAGTACAGACGGAACCGCGGAGGTAGCAGAGAGTTTGGGAGCTAAGGTGATTCAAGTGGATTTCAAGGGGTTTGGCGATTTGCGCAACCAGGCCATCAAAGCATGCAGCATGGACTGGATATTCAGTCTGGACGCCGACGAGCGCTGCACCCCGGAGGCCGCAGCAGAAATCCAACAGTTGGTGAAGAGCCACGATGTTCATGAGGTGTATCACACTCCAAGACGCAACTTTTTCATGGGGCGGTGGATAAAACATTCCGGCTGGTACCCCAATTACCGCCAACCTCAGTTGTTCCGTCGCGGAGCAATGAGCTATGACTTAAAGCCTGTGCACGAGGGGTATGTATTGCACTCCAAGTTACCCATCGGGCACATGAAATCTGCCATTTGGCAATTTCCCTTCAAGAACATGGCCGAGGTTATGCACAAGGCAAATCGCTATTCCAGTCTTGGGGCCGAGAAGATAAAGCACAAGAGAATCAATATGTGGAGTGCATTGGGGCACGGGACTTGGGCTTTTTGGAAGCACTACGTATTCAAGCTTGGTTTTCTTGACGGCTGGGCAGGCTTTGTGATTGCAGTTGGAAATTTTGAAGGCACCTTCTATCGGTATGTGAAAGCGTTAGAAGTGCAAAAAGGGAGTGCTTGGAGAGCGCCATTGCCTCACACAACAGGAAATAGTTCATGACAACGCAACGCACCGAGGCAAGTAACCGTGAGCTGTATCTCAGACTACTTGGTTACTTAAAACCATATTGGAAAGCTTTCACACTAGCGATCATTGGTATGGTGGGGACAGCCGCCACTGAACCAGTATTTCCCGCCATCATGAAGTACCTTTTGGATCAAGGTTTCAAGATGGAGGATTCTCGCCTTATCTGGGCAATTCCAATGGGGATTGTTCTGCTTTTTGCGGTAAGAGGACTACTCTCCTTCAGCACTAGCTATCTAATGACTTGGGTTTCTGCAAGGCTCACAACTGACATCCGGAGACAGATGTTGGCAAAAATACTCTTGCTACAGACCCACACGTTTCATGATCTGTCGCCAGCTAAGCTTATTTCTCAAGTTATGGTGGACTCGGGAAATCTTAGTGATGCATCAACTAATGTTCTTGTAACAGCCGTGAGGGAGTCCTTGACCGCTGTTGCTTTGTTTTCATATTTGATTTACCTCGACTGGAAGCTAACGTTGCTTACACTCGTGATTGCGCCTCTAGTCGCGCTGATAGTCAGAGGTTTCGGGAATCGTATGCGAGCTACCAGCAGGGCGACCATGGAAATGGTTCGACAGTTGTTTCACAGCATTGAGGAATCTGCGGCAGCCCACAAGGTGATCAAGATCTATGGTGGCCATACACAACAACTAAAGCGCTTCTACGACGAGACAGAACGTTACCGTCGTTCGATGATGCGAGAGGCTGTCCCTGCATCCGCCATCACACCTATCACACACCTCGCAGCGTCGCTCGCTGTTGCACTTATCATCTACCTAGCGCTTAGCCAGACGACTGGGAGTGCAAGTGCATCAGCCGGCGGTTTTGTATCATTCATTACTGCCTTGCTAATGTTGATCTCTCCGATCAAGCAGCTGACGACCATCAACTCATCATTACAGCGTGGTTTGGCCTCATGTGAAAGCGTCTTCCGATTTTTGGATTCAGAAGTCGAACCTGACCTCGGAATCAAGGAACTGCCACATGCCCGCGGTGAAATCGAATTCGATCGGGTGAGTTTTGCGTACCCTGGCGCGGAACGGCAGGCCTTAATTGATGTGAACTTTAGGATGCCTGCTGGGCAGACCTATGCTCTGGTCGGTGCGTCCGGTGGGGGGAAGACAACCATCAGCGCGCTGATACCCCGTTTCTACGCCCCAAAAGCCGGGAAGATTCGCATCGACGGCGTGGACATCGGCGAACTCACCCTTGCAAGCCTGCGCCATAACATAGCACTGGTCAGTCAAGACATTGTGCTCTTCAACGACACCGTGGAGGCCAACATTGCTTTTGGCGCCCGTGACGAGTGCACGCGAGAGGACGTTATTGCGGCGGCCAAGGCCGCCAACGCATGGGACTTCATCCAACAGCTCCCGCAAGGTCTGGACACCCCCATCGGCGAAGATGGCGCAAAGCTTTCCGGTGGCCAGCGGCAGCGCATCGCCATCGCGCGGGCACTGCTGAAGAACGCGCCGATCCTGATCCTGGACGAGGCAACTTCAGCACTGGATACCGAGAGCGAGCGTCAGGTGCAGACTGCTCTCACCACGTTGATGCAAAACCGCACTACGCTCGTTATTGCCCACAGGCTGAGCACCATTGAGCATGCTGACAAAATCTTAGTACTGGACCAAGGCCGCATCGTAGAAAGCGGCACCCACCAGGAGTTATTGGCCAAAGGCAGCTACTACGCCAACCTGAATCGGATGCAAACCTGAGATGGGCAATGTGAATATCCCAATCCTCATGTATCACCAGGTCGATGCGCCGCCGCCGCGTGGTACGCCCCTGCGCGGCCTGGTCGTAGCCCCCTCCTCTTTCACCTGGCAGATGAAGATGCTCAGGCTGATGGGTTACAAAGGCCTGTCCATGCGTGACTTGGAGCCCTATTTGAAAGGCGAGAGGAGTGGCAAGGTCGCTGGCATTACCTTCGACGATGGCTATCGCAACAACGTGGAGCATGCTCTGCCCGTATTGAAGCAACAGGGCTTTACGGCCACTTGCTACGGCGTAAGCAGTCTGATCGGCGGTACCAACAGCTGGGATCGCGGCATCGTGGCCGAAAAGCCTCTTATGTCCCTGCAAGACTGGCAGCGCTGGCGTGACTCCGGAATGGACATCGGATCCCACACACGCACGCACGCCAAGCTGACAGAACTGCCTGATGAAGAAGCGCGCGCGCAAATCTTCGAGTCCAAAACAGAACTGGAACGAGCCTTGGGTTGCCAGGTCCGCCACTTCTGCTATCCGTATGGGTGGCATCTGCCTGCACATCAGCAAATGGCGTGCGAAGCCGGCTACGTTACCGCCACCACCACCCACCGTGGTCGCGTGCATGCTGGTGCTGACCCTTACACGCTGCGCCGCATCATGGTGGCGCGCGCCACCAACCCTTTGCAGTTCTACTGGAAAGTGGCCACTGATTACGAAGACCGCCGCGGATGAAACCCCTGGCCCTTTACTGCAAGAGCTACAGCACCGATCTGCGCCGTGTGGTGCGGCTCGCACAGTCCGTCCGCGAATTCAATGTCGAACACTTGTCGTTCTATGTCTCGGTTCCACAGACGGAACTGCCGCTGTTTCGCGAACACCTGAGTGGCCTGAATGTGGATCTGATGGCCGACGAGGACATCCTGCGCGCCTCACCACGCATAAATGCGGCACAAGTGACCAACATGCCGGGCAGCGTGGCTCAACAGGTAGTGAAGTCCGAGTTCTGGCGCATGAACATCTCCAGCGCCTGCGTCTGCCTGGACTCTGACGCACTCTTCATCCGCCCCTTCGGCCAGGCCGATTTCTTGGCACCTGGTGGGACGCCTTACACCATGCTGGACGAAGCCCACGACTTGCTGGAGGACGCCCTTCGCCAGAAGCGCCTGCGTGTTGTGGATGCCTTTCAGCGCGAAGCAGACCTGGTGCAGCAACTCTTTGGCCGTGTGGGTCGGCGCTACAGCTTTGGCCCCTTCCCGCTGGTCTGGCACCGCGACGTCTGGCATAGCCTGGATGAACGCTACCTGCAACCCAAGGGCATGAGCTTTGCCGATGCCATAACGCAAGCACCCATCGAATCGCGCTGGTATGGCGAGGCGCTGTTGGCCTACCAGGCCGTGCCGTTACTGCCCTGCCAGGCACTGTTCAAGGTGTATCACTATGCTTGGCAGTTCGATCAAGACCAGCGTCGAGGAATCGGAGCCGAACAACTAGCCCGTCTTTACTGCGGCGTCATTTACCAATCCGCCTGGGAGCGGGACATGGACTGGCCGGCTGAGGGTGGCAATTGGTTTTCACGCAGCGGGCGTCGGTTGCGCAGGGGCCTGGGCAGAATCTGAACACTTACTAGAACCTGAGTCATCGTGATCATCCTTTCTCACCGCGGCTACTGGAAGGAAGCAGCCGAAAAAAACACCAGAATCGCATTCGAGCGCAGCTTTTCGTTGGGCTTCGGCACAGAAACGGACTTGCGCGACCGTGGCAGCAGGCTCGTGATATCGCATGACATGCCTGACCATGACGCCATGCTCGTCGAAACCTTCTTCGATATCTATCGCTCATTTCGCAAGCCTCTGCCTTTGGCACTGAACATCAAAGCGGACGGCTTGCAACAGGAACTAAAGACACTGCTACTGCAATTCGAAATTGAGAACTACTTTGTGTTTGATATGGCAGTTCCGGACGGATTGCAATACGCTCGCCTGAAGTTCCGAACTTATACCCGCCACAGCGAATTTGAACCCATCCCGCCCTACTATGAACTGGCAGAGGGCGTCTGGCTCGATGAGTTCAATGGGCACTGGTTGACTGACACTGTCATCGAACAGCATCTGGCGCAAGGAAAGTCTTTATGCATTGTTTCCCCTGATCTGCACCGGAGAGACAATACGCAGGAGTGGAAACACTACAAACAGCTGGAAGCACGTATCGGATGCAACAAGATGATGTTGTGCACAGACTTTCCAGAACAGGCACAAAGGTATTTTGAATGACCAAAATTAAAGCCGTCATCTTCGACATGGACGGCGTACTCATCGAAGCCAAGGACTGGCACTACGAGGCATTGAATAAGGCCTTGGGACTCTTTGGCATGGAAATCAGCCGCTACGACCATCTGGTCACCTACGACGGACTCCCAACCAAGAAGAAACTTGAGATGTTGAGTACGGAACGCGGACTGCCAGTGGAGTTGCACGACTTCATCAACGAGATGAAGCAACAATACACCATGGAGATTGTCTACGCCCGCTGCAAGCCACGCTTCTTCCACGAATATGCGCTTTCCCGCCTCAAGCAAGAGGGCTACAAGCTCGCGGTCGCATCCAACTCTATCCGCCAGACCGTACAGGTGATGATGCAACAAGCCGCGCTGATCGACTACCTTGACCTCTTTCTGTCCAATCAGGACGTAAAAATTGGCAAACCCGACCCGGAAATCTACACCAAGGCGATCGAGAGCTTGGGCCTGTCGCCCCAGGAGTGCCTTGTGGTTGAAGACAATGAGAAAGGCCTCCAAGCAGCCAAGGCCAGCGGTGCCTGGTTGATGGAGGTCGATGAAGTCGAGGAGGTCAACTACCAGAACATCATGGCCCACATCACACGCATCGAAGGACGTGCATCATGATCAACATTCTGGTTCCTATGGCTGGCAGAAGCCAGCATTTCCCCGAGACTGAATACCCCTTCCCAAAGCCACTAATCGAAATCGGTCAGAAAACCATCGTTGAGCGCGTGGTGGCAAACCTTGCCGCCGCCGGACCCAAAGTACAGTTCATCTTCGTCGTGGGCAGTGCGGACTGCCGCAAGTTTCACCTCGACAGCACGCTGAACATCATTACTGAGCACCAGTGCAAAATTGTCAAACTGGATAACGACACCAAAGGTGCCGCATGTAGCGCACTTATGGCGATCAGCCATATTGCCAATCATCACCCCCTCATAATTGCCAACTCAGACCAGTTGTTCGATGACCCCGTCTCGGCGCTGATCAATCAACTGCGTGATGCCGATGCGGGCGTCGTGACCTTTGAATCGGTGCACCCCCGCTGGTCTTATGTCCGCCTCGACGAGCAGGGTCTTGTCGCCGAGACTGCAGAAAAACGCCCCATCAGCCGTCACGCGATCGCGGGGCTGTACTACTTCCGTCACGGCAAAGACTTTGTGGAAGCAGCTATGAGCATGATCCACAAGGACTCCAGTGTCAACGGCAGCTTCTACATTGCGCCCTGCCTCAATGAGATGATTCTCAAGGGTAAAAAGATCCGAACAATTGGCGTTGATGCCGAGCGCTACCACACCTTTTATACACCCCAGAAGGTGAATGATTACGA
Source organism: Rhodoferax mekongensis (assembly GCF_032191775.1). Classification (NCBI taxonomy): domain Bacteria; kingdom Pseudomonadati; phylum Pseudomonadota; class Betaproteobacteria; order Burkholderiales; family Comamonadaceae; genus Rhodoferax; species Rhodoferax mekongensis. The sequence goes on from NZ_CP132507.1 coordinate 2,588,529, forward strand.
AGCCCACCTGCTTCGACGCGAGAACTGTTAGTCGCTGCACCACACACTGCACCATGAAAATTGCTCGTCTTGAAGATATGGTCAAAGGCTGGTTTGTCGGCAACTTTGACCCAACATTGATCCGCACTAATGACGTTGAGGTCGCCGTCAAGGAATACCGCAAGGGCGACCGCGAAAGCCGCCATTACCACAAGATATCGACTGAGATCACTGTGATCGCGAGCGGCCGCGTCCGCATGAACGGAATCGAATATTTGAAGGGTGACATCATCGTCATCGAACCTAACCAGTCGACAGACTTTGAAGTGCTTGAGGACACTATCACCACCGTCGTGAAATTTCCCGGCGCGAACAACGACAAATACTTGGGAGATCCCGCATGATCAATATTGTGATTCCTATGGCGGGTGCCGGCAGCCGTTTCAGCCAGGCCGGCTACAGCAAACCGAAGCCGTTCATTGATGTGGGCGGAAAGCCCATGATTGTTCGCGTCCTTGAAAACCTGGCTTACCCGGACGCGCGTTACATCCTTATCGCCCGCAAGGAACATATGGATGCCGAGCCAGCGTTGGTGAAGGAAATTGAGCAGACTTACAACGCCACCTTCATCCCCATCGGCAAACTGACCGAAGGCACTGCATGCACCGTGCTCTACGCCCGCAAGTACATCAACAACTCGACGCCGCTTCTGATCGCCAACTCAGACCAGATCATAGACACTAACATCGCAGACTTCATTGACGACTGCACCGAACGAAACTTGGACGGCTCCATTTTGACGTTCATTGATACGCAACGCGACCCCAAGTGGTCGTTCGCCAAGCTCGACGCCAACGAACTGGTCACTGAAGTACAGGAGAAAAAGGCCATCTCTGAGTACGCCACCGTTGGCATCTATCTTTACCGTCATGGCAGCGACTTTGTGGATGCGGCCATCGACATGTTTATTGAGCGAGACCGAGTGAATAGCGAGTACTACACCTGCCCCACCTACAACTATGCGATCAACATGGGCAAGAGAATTGGCACCTACAACATTTCCATCGAAGCGATGCACGGCATCGGGACACCCGAGGATCTGTTGGTCTATCTGAAGCAAGCTGTCGTATAGGTTTGCGACCTACTTCACTTTGATCACAAGATGATCGCCAACCACCGTATCACCCTCGTCATTCAGGGGCCCATGGTCTCAGCCGGGAACAGCGGTGCTGGAACCCAGACGCAGGCCTTCGACTGCAATACCAATGTCCAGCGCCTGATCGACACGACGCGCGCGGTGGTTGATGGTTACGTCCTCTCAACCTGGCATGGGCAGGCTGTTACTGTACGGGACGAAAAATTGGAGGTGCTGCAACTGCAAGATCCTGGGCCACAACAGACTTTCTTTTCGGACGCACCGAATAACGAGTTGCGCCAAGCATATGGCTGTCTTGAGGGCGTGCGCCAAGCAATCGGAAGGTTTTCGCCAGACTACATACTTCGAGTCAGAACGGACCAGTATGTCGACATCCCAACACTGCTCGATCACATGCTACAGGTTGACGAATTGTTTGACGACTTCCGTGCTTCGGGACAGTCGGGATTCCTGTTCTTCCCGAACATGTTGAGTTGGTCGCCTTACAGTGTTGGAGATTTCTTTATTGGTGGTCACGCCTCGGACATGCTCAGATTCTTCGATTCACAGGTCCGCTATTCGAAGCACTCATTGGTCAACGCAAAGCCGTGGGTGCATTCGGACATCATTCTGCGTCACGCGTACGGCAATCTACGAGGCAAACTGGACGTACCGGAAGACCGCTACTTCCCTAACCTAGTACCGGCCTTCCGTCTTGATCTCCACGCTCCGCCAAGCAACTTCAAATACCATCCCGAAATGCTGAGTCTGTGGCGCGAGCTACTCAACCACTCCATTTCCCTATTTCCCCGTGCCGCGACGGATAAGCTCGAGTGGCGCGGCGCACGCTTCGAAACAGGCCGTCATAGTGCCGGCGAGTTCTACCAGGAATGGCTTGAAGCACGCAAGGATGTAGAGGCCTGGATGCGGAAAATGCAACCCAATCTGTACAGCACGGATCACCAACTTGGTACCCTAAACCATTTTCTGAACTTCTGCCCCGAAAAGGCTCTCGAATTACAAGTAGGGCACCCAACCCGCCGGCGTTACCTCTATCAAGGCGCACGGACCGTGTTCAGCCTACTGACCGGAAAAATGCCTCGCGACGAATGGGCCGTGCGCCTGTGGCTACGCTGGCAGCGTCTGCTGACGCATAGCCGCAGGCGCAACACCTAACGGGAAACCACTTTGTGACCATCACCCAACTCGTTTCAGGAAGCCGTCGGGAGCGACAGTGATCTGATAGCGGTCGGGGATGGTGCGATCAATCTCAAAGCTCTTGTTCATCTTGAGGTATTCCCAGACAGCCGTCTTGGGGTTGTCGCCCGGGCCCCAGGGACGGTCAGGAAACATCTCGGCAGGCATGTCTTCAACTACCGTGTCGAATACCACGCAATAGCTGCCAATCGTTGTCATAGGCGCGTAGGCCTTGAGTTCTGCGAGCACATGTTCATGCGTGTGATTGCTATCCAGGCAGACCAGTACCCGCTGAAAGTCCTTGGCGATTGCACGCACCTGATCCACGATCTCGGGAGCCACGCTGGAACCTTGAATCATCTGGATTCGCGAGGCCATGGGGTGGGCTTCGATGGCGCTCTTGTTGTGCACGCGGATATCGATATCGATGCCTAGCACCTTGCGACGCGATACGCGAGGATCCATCTTCTCCCCACTCTCAATCGCCTCGCACATGTCAATCTGTGCCAACATCGAGGCGCTGAAGATCAGCGAACCACCGTGTGCAATGCCCGTCTCGATGATCAGATCCGGTTTGAGTCGCCAGATCAGTTCCTGCATGGCCACGATATCTTGCGGGTACTGGATGACCGGCCGACCCATCCAGTCGAACTGGTAGGAGTACTTGCTTTGTTGGGCATAGTTGATCCAGGCGCGCGTTACTTCGCGCGCCTGGCTGCTGCTGCCGAGCGCGGCACAGATTTGATTTCTTTCTTCAGCAAACTGTTGGACTGGGTTCATCTCATCTTCCTTTATCAATATATGACCTTGCATAGCCTGCAATACCTTCTTCAAGCGTAACCCGCGGGCGCCAACCCGTCGCCATCAGCTTGTCCGCACTGCCTACAAGCATTGGTGGGTCGTCAGCCGGGACGGGTATCGCACCAAGCTGTAGGGGCTCAGCGCGCTCGAAATGCGACGCACAGAGCTCTACCACCGTGCCCAGGCGCACGGGCTGCCCGGAGGCAATATTGAAGACACCTGACTCGGCCGTCCCAACGGCCAAGTGCACCAGCGCTGCCGCGACATCGCTCACATGAAGGAAATCGCGAAACTGGCGCCCGTGGGTGCACCGCACCGGCTCACTCTGGTGCAGCGCACGCAGCACCGAAGGCAGCAGGCGTCCGGCAGGCTCACCAACTCCGTAGGGAAAGAACACCCTACCCCAAGCATACGAGAGTCCACTTTCTTCGCAATAGGTCTGCACGAACTGGCGGGTTGCATCCTTGCACTTCCCGTACAGCGTACGCGGATTCGTCGGCGTTCGGTCTTCAACGCAATACCCTTGCGACCAATCGTATTCGGCGCAGGTGCCGGCCAGCACAACGCGACGCCCTCCTGAGACACGGAACGCCTCCAGCAGGTGTGCCGTAGCATCTGCCCATGCCAGGTTCTCGCGTGCCGTCCAAAAGCTGCCATGTTTGGCATACCACGCTAGATGAATAAGCGCTTCGGGACGCACACGGTCCAGTAACTGTCTGGCCTGTCCGGGGGCCAGCAGGTCACAAGGCTCCCATGGCACACCTGCATCCCCTGCCCGGTCGTGGCTGGACACGGCGTGCACTTCATGGCCAGCTGCCTTCAGCAATGGGAGTATGTACCTTCCGAGGTAGCCGCTGGCGCCAGTAACAAGAATCTTCATGTGTGCACCCGGCACCTAGTCGATCGCCAGGGTCGGAACCGCCGTCACGAAGCGGGTACCCTGCTCACGCAGCCATGCGTACTGCTGGCGCACCTCGGCAGCAATGTTCCACGGCAGGATGAGCAGGTAGTCCACATGCCGCTGCTGCAAGGCTGATGGTGGGAGGATGGGAATATGGCTGCCGGGCATGTACTTGTGCTGCTTGGCCGCCGCCGCGTCGCACACGAAGGCCAGCAAGTCGGGCTTGACGCCGGCGTAGTTCAACAACGTGTTGCCTTTGGCGGCCGCTCCGTAGGCTGCAACCTTGCGGCCCAGGCGTTTTTGCTCCAGCAGAAATGCCAGCAGGGCATCCTTGATTGCATCTGCCTTGGGTTGGAAGGTCAGGTACGTCTCCAGTTGCTGCAAGCCCTGCTGCTGCTCCTGCACTAACAATTGCTGCACTGCAACTGTCGTGGTGCGGGCGTCGTCATCGTGACAGCCATAGACGCGCAAGCTCCCACCATGGGTCGATAGTTGCTCGACATCGTAAACGCGCAGGCCACAAGTCGTGAAGATACGACCGACTGTGTACAGCGAAAGGTATGAGAAGTGCTCGTGATAGACGGTATCAAACTGAACTTGATCGATCAGCCGCATCAGATGCGGGAACTCCAGCGTAATGGTCCCGCCTTGCCTGAGCGCTGCCTTGAGGCCGCGCGTGAAATCGTTGATATCCGGCACATGTGCATAGACATTGTTGCCCGCAATCAGGTCCGCCTGCTTCCCTGTAGCTGTGAGTTCGCGCCCCAGGCGCTCGCCGAAAAACTCGAGCCAGACAGGTATGCCCAACTTCTCGGCCGCAGCGGCAGTGCTGGCCGTTGGTTCTATGCCAAGACAGGGAATGCCGGCGGCGACAAAATTCTTGAGCAGGTAACCGTCGTTGGACGCTACCTCGATGACAAAGCTGTCAGCCCCCAGCCCCAGCGTGGCCGTCATCTTGCGCGCATAGTCCGCCGCGTGGGCGAGCCAGCTTGTCGAAGTGCTTGAAAAATAGGCGTACTCTGCGCTGAAAAGCTCATCAGCCTGTGCGTAGTCCTCCGTCTGAACCAGCCAGCACGTATCGCACACCATGATCGTGAGCGGGAAGTACTTCTCGGGCCTGCGCAGGTCCTCAGTGCTCAGGTAGGCGTTTGAGGGGGGGGCAAAACCGAGATCAAGAAACGTGTGAACCAGCGTTGTTCCGCAGTGGCGGCACTTCATAGCGTCAAACCTTTGAATTGAGAGTCAAGCATGGGATGAGCGGAGTCACGCGCCGACATTTCCACGACTTCCAAGGGCCAACTTACTCCCAAGCGCCCATCGAGCGGGTTGAGCCCACCTTCGGCTTGGGGAGCATAAGCCATAGAGTGGCAGTAAATGAGTTCCGCGTCATCGGTAAGCGACTGAAACCCATGTGCGCAGCCCTCAGGTATCAGTAAGGCACTGCCGTTCTCTTCTGACAGGTGCTCTGCATACCAATGAAGAAACGTCGGCGAGCCGGCACGCAAATCAATGGCGACATCCCACACTTCGCCACGTACACAGCTCACCAGCTTCATCTCGGCGTGTGGTGGATGCTGAAAATGCATTCCGCGAACGGTGCCGCGACGGGCCGTGTATGTGTGGTTAATCTGCGCCACCGGATGCTCCCAGCCGGCTGCCCGCAGTTCATCGACACAGAACAACCGCGACAGGAAGCCTCGCGAGTCCCCGATGTGCTCACGCTGGACGCGACATAGGCCTTTTATCGGCAGCGCAGTAAAGGAAAAACAGCTCATGCCTGCGACTCCGCGTAGGCTTGGATCTCGGCCTCGCACAAAGCCCGGGCGTCCACACCCTCGCGCAGATTCCGATACCAGGCCATGGTCCTGTGCACGGTTGCGTCCAGCGCCCAGCGCGGCTCCACACCGAGCGCGTGGCGCACCTTGGCGATCTCGAGCGCCAGCCATCCGGCCTCATGGGGCCCGGCATCGGCATTGCCGTACTGCACCAGACCGGCCCCATAAGCCTGGCGGGCAATATCGATGACTTCCCTGACCGACGCAGCCTCACTTGTAAGGGGCCCGAAGTTGTAGGCCCCTGCTGCAGCACGACCATCGTGGAGCCTTTCCGCCAGGACAAGGTAGCCCGCCAGGGGTTCCAGAACGTGCTGCCATGGCCGCGTTGCGTCTGGGCGCCGAATTTGAAGTGTGGCGCCCGACTCCCAGGCGCGGACAGCATCCGGGATCAGGCGATCTTCGGACCAATCCCCACCACCTATGACATTGCCGGCCCTTGCGCTACCTATGATGACTCCCCGCGCTGCCAGAAAGGCATCGCGGTAGCTGGCGATCACGATTTCACTGGCCGCCTTGCTGGCACTATAGGGGTCATGCCCGCCTAGGGGATCCGTTTCACGATAGGGCCACTGCCACTCTTCATTGCGATAGACCTTGTCTGTGGTCACCATGACGGCAACGCGGACGCTGGACAGAGCACGGAGGCTTTCCAGCACCTGGGCCGTTCCGAGAACATTTGTTTCGAAGGTGCCCAAGGGGTCACGGTAGCTGGCACGAACCAGTGGCTGCGCAGCGAGGTGAAATACGATCTCCGGTACCGCCTGATGTACTGCCGACGTAAGAAGCTGCCTGTCGCGGATATCGATGAAATGGCTTGTGCAGAGGGCATCGATACCTGCACGTTCAAAGAGGCTGGGGCTGGTAGCCGGTGCAAGGCTGATACCCGTCACCTGCGCCCCCATACGGTGTAGCCAAAGTGTGAGCCAGCCACCCTTGAAACCGCTGTGGCCAGTGACCAGCACCCGCTTGCCGCGCCAGAAGTCGGTGGAGGGCATAGATGCCGCCTTCATGACCAAACCTTCCAGGGCGCGTTGCCTCCGGCCCAGAGCTCTTCGAGCATGTTCTTCTCACGCAGCGTATCCATCGGCTGCCAGAAACCGTCATGCCGGAAGGCCATGAGTTCTCCTTGGGCGGCAAGTCGACTCAAAGGCTCGGCTTCCCAGCTTGTCGCATCACCAGGGATCAAATCTATGCATCTGGGCGACAGTATGAAAAATCCACCATTGATGAGTCCCCCGTCCCCCCTGGGCTTTTCGGCAAATCCGGCGACGCGCTCGCCTTTCATCTGCAACGCCCCATAGCGCCCCGGAGGCTGTACGGCCGTGACGGTAGCCCATCGGCCGTGTTGCTTGTGAAAAGCCAACTCGCGCGTAATGTCAATGTCCGATACCCCATCCCCATAGGTAAAGCAAAAAGCGTCTTCATCCCGGACATACTCTTGCACTCGCCTGAGGCGGCCACCGGTCATGGTCTCGTCCCCGGTATCGACCAGGGTCACACGCCAGGGTTCTGCCTTGCGCTGATGAACCTCCATTTGGTTACTTGCCATGTCGAACGTCACATCTGACATGTGCAGAAAGTAGTTCGCGAAGTATTCCTTGATTACGTAGCCCTTGTAGCCGCAGCAGATGATGAAGTCATTCACCCCATGGGCTGAGTAGGTCTTCATGATGTGCCAGAGCACAGGTTTGCCGCCGATTTCGATCATCGGTTTCGGTTTGAGATGCGTCTCTTCGGAGATACGTGTCCCCAGACCGCCCGCAAGTATCACTGCTTTCATCTGTAATGCCCTATGCTGCCTGGTCAATGGGTCTTTCGAAAGATCTTGGGAACCCAAGATCGGCCGTTGATTGACTTGGAGGAGTACTTGACCCACTCTGGGTCGCCCGCAAGTGTTGCCACAAGCAGGCATGCATCAAAAATGTTCTCCACGAGTTGCGTACTTGGTCGGAGGTGCATGACACCGCCTTCCAGACTGGTACGAGCAGTTGCGGTCATCGGCTCCGGGTCAGGGATGTCTGGTGCGGTCAGGTTCAGGCCGAGCTTGCCCGCAGTGTGCCTTGCGGACCGCAAAACCGCGGATGGTCGGGCCGAGTCGCCGGCATCCTTAACGAGCTTTTTGACGTACAGCCCCCAATCGGGTTCGCTCAATCCTAGCGAGGGCATGTGTTGCTTGATCAGCAAATATTCCCCCATCACGACGACCGGAATGGACGGTGCCAACAGCAGACGCTCGTCATAGGAAAGCGGATTCTCCGAGTAGAACTTGGTCGTGGGGTTGTCTTCCTTCCCGTCTGTGCCACGTTTCATGAAGGATGTGCCGTTGCTGTGTCGTGATGCACCACTGACCGAAAACGGATAGTTTGACGACAGATACTTCCCGAGCCTCACACTGAGGGCAATCGCAGAATAAGCGTCTGGGGAAATCGCATTGAAGAAGACCCCATTGTCCGAAGACTTCTTCAAGTCCAGCATGCATTGCCTCGCGACAATGCCGTTGTACAGGCACGGTAGCCTAGTGTAGCCGGTCTTGAAAGCCAGTACTCGGACTCGCTCCTCAGCTCCCGACAAGTGGGTCAGAGAAAAGTCCGTGACACGCGTGGAAACTGAATTGCGCATGCCCGCATCGATGTAGTCTGGCCAGCAGTACTCGGCCTTCTCCCAGACCAGCGCAAGCCCGCCATGCGTATTGATGATGCGCATGGCACCGGCAAGCGCCCCAGGGATGAAGCCATCATCATCACCGATGTATGTGATGAATTCACCACGCGCATGATCCAGCGCGAACTCCCAGTTCTGCGCCATGCTCAGGCGCTTGCCCGTGTTGACATAACGTAATCGCGTATCCGAGAACTCGGCGACCACCGCAGACGTGTCATCCTGACTGAAGTTGTCGCTGACAAGGAACTCGCAGTCCTGATAGTCCTGCGCAATCAGTGTACGCAACGTGTGCCGTAGCGTATCAGCCCGCTCCCGTGTTGGCACAACCACCGTCAATCTCGGATTATTCATTTGGATTCAGTCACATCATTTTTCGCACACATCGCAAGGCGCCTGACAATTGCCTGGACACCGGCTCAGCGTCCGGTCTTTCCAAACAGATTCCAGAGCATGCGCTTTATGCGTCGGCTCAGCTTGAAGTCCTTGGCCTGATGGTCGCTAAGCAAGGGCACAGGTGATTCTAGCGGCGCAAGGACTCCCTTCTGTGGGGAAGACTCAAGCTGTGTGTATACATGTTCAAGCAGGGCAAATATGTTGTGCTCCCACAGAACCCTGCGCTTGGCCTCGGCCAGCTCCGCCGCCTGATGGTGATCCATATCGCTGGCAAGAATTTCCTTGATGCGGGCTATTGCACGTCGGGGATGGCTTATGTCGATCCGGTCGTAACTTGCATGCGGAAAATACGCATCCAGATTGGGACATCCTACATAGATCGGAAAGCAGCCACGCAGATAGGCATCGGCCAGCTTCTCGGTCCAGTAGTCTTGCTGTACAGAGTTTTCCAGTGCAATGTGAAAGCGGTAATCTGCCAAGGCTTCGTCCTTGTCGGCGATCTCCCTAAACCCACGTCCGTACACGTCGACCTGGTCGCCCAATTCCGCCTGGAGTTGCCGCACAAAGGCCAACCGCGCGCGGTGCCCCGCTGTAACTGCCTTAGTGGAGCAGACCACGGAGCACAACTTGGTCTTCGGCGGGTTGCTGACCTCAAAATCCTGGAACCGCAGAACCGCAGTGTGGGGGCCCGCTACCCCATTGAAGCGCACCCCTGCAAACCAGTTGATGCCCACTTGACTACGGATGACACCCGGGTGTTTTACTCTCGATTGGCTTGTGATCACGTGGCCGAACTGTCTCAGAAAGTGCGACTGATACCGGTGGAAACTTTCCGGCTCAGCACACACCAGAATACGCCGCTGCAATGGCACCGAGGTGTGGAATTCGCTCCCGGCAGGCCAGCCGTCGTAAACCACGAGCCAGTCTGGCTGCCCCTCCTTCAATTCGTCAAAGGCGTATTGCGTGCCCTTCCACACACCGTTCGGTGATGGGAACTGCCTGTCCCAAGGCCAGGCTGTGCCTGCTGTATTGACGAATTGAACGCGCCTCATGTGGAAGTCTTGTGCATTGAATGTGCAGCTTGGTCAACGCTTGAGCTTTACCAGCGTATCGAAATGGCGCTGCGTCAGCACCCTTGGTAACAAGGCGAGTAACGCGGTATTGATACGGTAGGTGCTGTTCAGCGCAATCCCCAGCCTGGACTGCAGGCGGCGCCACGCCATCCAGGGCTGCAGGCCGTGCGCAGGCAGCTTCTGGTACATCCAGGCGAACATGAATCGGAATTCGGACGGTGCAAATTCGCGGGTGTCAGCGCAGAACGCCAGGATGCGGTTGGCCGCTTCATCCATGTCGGCCAACTCAATATTTTCCATCTGCAGCCGCTCGACCAGTCCATCTGCGCCGATCAGGCGCGCGCAATAGAGGCTGCGGATCTTGCGTGCCAGTTGATCCAAACGTTGTGCTTTCTGTTGACTGGCCTGCTGGGCGTGGATGCGATAGCGCAGCAGGCTTTGCGACAGGTTCGCCAATGGGACGCCCGAACTGGCCAGTCGGGTCCACATGTCGTAGTCTTCGGTCGGTGCGGCTGACTGGTCAAATGGATGGCAGCGAAAGAGTTCAGCCCGTCCCATCATGGTCGACATGCCAAAGCAGTTGCCGCGCAGTAGCGCGTGCCGGATATCCGCATCTGTGGCTGGATTGATGACGGTCTCCCGCTCTTCCGTATCAAAACACGTGAACGCCGTACCGCAGGCTCCCAAGGCCGGATGTGTCTGCAGATAGGCCAGTTGCAGCTCAAAACGCCGGGGATCGCACAGATCGTCTGCATCACAAAATGCAATGTACTGCCCACGCGCCTTGGCAATACCTGCGTTCCGAGCACCTGCCACACCAGCATTTCTCTCGAGATGCAGGACTTGCAGCCGGCGATCAGGGTGCGCAGACAGCACTTCGCGCAAGTTGTCTGTCGAAGCGTCATCTACAAGAATGAGTTCGAAGTCCGACCAGGTTTGCCCGTAGATGGACGTCAAAGTTTCGGCCAGCCAGAGCGCGCCATTGTGCACAGGCACGACAACCGATAGTGTGGGAACTAGGTGGTTCATGGTCTCTTGAGACGTCATATATGCGTACCTGTCCGGCCACGCTCTGCCCCAACAATGTGCCAACGCGGTGGAATGACGTCCGATGTGTTGGTCCCCGCGTCTTGAAACCAGCGCTGGGGAGCATAGACATGCTGTCCAGAGGACTCGCACAACCAGGCGCCCCACCAGCTAAAGGAGCTGTTCGCGATGATGTGGTGCTGGCAGTGACGCATCAACTCCAGATCGAGGTGCCCCTGTTCAGGCGTATGGCAGTCCACGACGTGCGTCGGCACATCGAACTTCAGGTTGGCTCGTGCCCATTCTGGCTCATCGGAAAACACGAACAGTTCCACATCCGTTTGCCTGTTCTTCAGCTCAGCAACTGCCTGCATGTAATACGCGGTATCGCAGGTGCCGTGGAACTCGGCAGCAGCCGGATTACTGACATAATCACCACGCCTCACATGGAGCGCCGCACTGTTTACAGAACTCATCCGTGTCAGAACCGAATGACGCGGATTCAATGGCACCCGGAGTTGCAGGTCTTGCAACAGGTGTGAACGGTTCCAGGAAAAGTACTTTTCCGTCTGCCAATAACCCACCATGAAGACTGGGCGTTTGATGCAATCAAAGCGTGGGTCATAAGAAAAGTCGTTTGGCCAGAAGACAGGATAGGAGTAGATGTCCGGCAGGCACTGCGCAATGCGGGACCGCACTCTGCTGGCGCGGGAGGATCGCCATGGCGGCAATCTGTCCAGCAATGCAGTGTCTGCAATGACGCAACGGGTTTTGTACAGATCCAGTTGGTACGGACGGTCGCCATTTTCGGCCAGACCGCGGAGGTCAAGCGCCAACTCGCAGTTCAGGCGATCAGCGAGCGATCTCGCCGCAGCATACTGAAACAGCTGGTTGCCGAGACCACCTTCGATTCGCGCGATAACCTGACGTGGCCACATGGAACTTCTGCCTAAGCGGATAGATCTGACGAGTTATCGTCAGTGCTTCCGGAACGTATAGATGCCGCAGCCGTACTGCGTACCGGCAGGGACAGCATTGATTGGAACTTCCTTGTGCAGTGAACCTGCATCATCGACGAATGAAAAACTCAACAACTCCAGCCTGAACTCGGACTGCCAATTGAGAATGCTGTCTGGTTTGAATATCCGGTGCGCGTTGAATTGAACCTGATCTTCGTCACCGATAGGGAAGCTGATATAAAGTGTTCCCATCGGTTTCAGCATCTTCAATAGATTGCGAAACCCTGTCAGATGCCCCGACGGATTGACAGGATCTCCATAGCGACCCAGTCCAAAGTGCTCGATGGCATGCAGGCAGGACAGGGAGTCACAAATCTCCGCCTCGACCGCTTCAGACTTCATCAGATCCATGCGCTTGAACCGGATGTTCCCATGCCCCGTATCCGCCAGCTCCCTCACATCGATGATTTCGATGGGGCGAAATGCGGCGACGTGGGCCACAAACCCGTCAATCCGCGATCCAACGTCAATATGGCGATCGGGCTTATTTGTCGCAATGTAACCTGCTACCAGCAGATCCTGATGGAAGTAGTGCCCGGTTGCCGAGCCCGCCTGCTCCCTATAGTCGGAGTAGATGGGGAAGAGTTTGTCCACCTTTCCGCCAGCTGCCTTGAACGCCTGCAGTTCTCGGAAGAACCGGATCTTGTACTTGAGAGACACCGTTTTACCTTGCTGT